>JANQSA010000018.1 GCA_028284285.1 Croceivirga sp. | reverse complement strand
GAAATGTATAATCTGTTCGTTTCCTTTACTATCTATGTAAAATAGACGAACACAGCCTTTTGTAATGAAATACCTTGATTTGCAAAACTGACCTGCTTTGAGTAGAAACTCTTTTTTCTTTAATCCTTTTGGTTTTAGGTAAGATTGAAAAATATCGATTTCCTTTTCCGAAATAGTTACATATCTTCTTATGTATTCAGTCAAATTTGGGGTCATTCATTTTCAATTTCGGATTTGGCTATGCGTATTGTGGGCAATGGACTTTGTTTATAGCGTGTGAGGTGTCTCACGGGAGCCATCATTACGCCTCATTCGTTATAAGTGTAGTCGATGGTTGTACCTTTTGCCCCAAGGCCTTTTAAATTTAGGAAAAACTTCTGTAGGGTATGAGGTGATGTACAAAGCCCATCGATGGCGATGAGCAAAAGGGGGCGCACTGCGTGCGTGCTTTTGCGTGCCCGAAGGGATATTGTCATTGACGGTCCAACTCAATAGGTCACTGCCGGCCGGAATCTTTAAACGGGATATTTTTGTTTCCGGATCCCTTTACCATACCACCGCAGATTTTTTGGAAACCGATAGCAGTCGGTTTTATTCCCAAAAGTTTAGAGGCACCCGGTTTCCTCGCGAGCTGTAAATGGGTCTGCAACCCCACGATATAGGATTCCGAAATAATTTGGATATCAACCGGTTTGTCAACTGACTTTTCCTCACAGATCATCAACCAGCAATAGCGGACATATTCCCTAACAGTACGGTCCAATTGAAATTGATGGTAATCGAAAGAATACCTTTGTTCTTGTATTATGATCGTCTTTGTTTTCGGTGCCAGGGAATACCCAAATATCTCCGGTTTTGCTAAACTCCTATTGCTCAGCTTTTCTCTCGTTGGTGGTAATCACAAAAACTATCAGAGGTGAATTTCCAATGTTTTTGATTCCGTGAAAACCTTTACCTCTCATGGTAGTAATGCTTCCTCTTTCCACAGGGTACAGTTTTTCCGGACTTTCCCAATCATCTTTTTCAAGGTACTGTCCCTGTCCCTCGAGAACAATATATAACTCTTGTTCTTTTCTTGAGCCATGGGTATGAAAACCTATCGAATCATTGGATGTTGGCAATATCATGTAAGCCCCTATTCGGTTGTTGACCAGTTCTCCTTCGGCAAACATTTGCAGCAAATACACAACCCCTTTTCCCCATACATTTGAGGACGTTTATCATATCGCATTACCTTCCTTGGAGTTTTGCCAAAATGGATGGTATTGAGGTTCAAATACTTTTCAACTATGGAATTGACATAAGCCAATTCCTTATCGGATAGATTTTCTCTTTTTGATGCGGTCATGTTTACAAATTTCGTGCTTCATAATGGTCGTATACCAAAATTAAGTGTAAAATGTACCATTCAGTAAGCACGATGATCGGGTTTCTTACATCGGCCGTTTAATGCGGTAATATAATGGGTCAGTTTTGAACTACTTGATGTTTCCCGTTCCTGGGCTTTTTTAGTATTCTCGCTCACAGACCTTTTGCGGAATGTCCAGTTTGATGGGAATTCATGTTAGTTGTACTTCTTATTTTCGTATTCCCCGAAAATTTTCCGAACGGTTTTCAATATTTTGATAGTGTCTCCGGATGAAAGCGCTTCGGAATACTAATAATTGTAAAAGGATCTTGATCCTCGAAAGCGCTGACCTCCTTAAAGATGGGAATCTATTGATGTTTTTATGGGCCCTTATTTTTGAATATTTATTTCTTCAAGCTCATTGACCCTCTCTTGAAACAAGAATTTCAGTCAATTGTGCTCCAATTCCTCCTAAGTCAGGGTTTCGATTGGACAAAGAAATGATGGTATATCCATTATCGAGAATGAAGAAGTAGGCCGCAATCCCTAACTTCTCACCATTCCAAAATCCACCATTATGTCCAAAAGACGTTATGCCATTGCTTTCATTCAACATAAAGCCATAGCCATAGCCAACATCCGACTGTTTTTGGGTCATTATTTCCAGTTTGCTTTCGGCTAAAAGCTTTCCTTTTTTAAGGGCTTGACCAAATCTCCATAGATCTTCGGCCGTGCCTTTACCACCACCGGCGGACACCTTGATTTCGGAGTCTTTCATTTCGCTTTTATTGAAGATATTTCTATTTACATAATCGGTATATTTCGTTCCACTTACTGCCTCAATAATTTTACCAAGAAGAATAAATCCTGAATTGCTGTACCCAAACCCCTTTCCTACCGGAGATAGTAAAGAATCGTTTTTGACCAGTGAATAAATAAAATCCAACTTGTCCCCTTTAATTTCATCGCTTGCACGCAACTCTTTCCAATAGCTCCCCATCCCACTGGTATGGGATAATAAATGTTTGATTTTTACGCTGTCCCTTATCGTTGGGTTTTCAATGTCATCCAAATAGTGGCTTGCCAAATCCTCTAAATCAATTTTTCCTTCTGATTCCAGTTGCATAATGGAAATTGCGGTAAACATTTTTCCCAAGGACGCCTGACCCATTGGGGTGTTTAGCGTATGCTTATCCATTGAATCCAAATCAATATAACCATGAGCCTCATGTAAGAGGATTTTGTCGTTTTTTCCAATTAATACCACACCATGCAAACTATCCTTTGAAGCTCTTTTATTTAAAAAGGCCCTTATTTTTTCAATTTTGTTCTCTTCAAGGGAAAGTGAATTTTTCTTAATCTCCTTTTTGCAGCTTGCCAATAGTAGAATGACAAGTAGTACCAGATAATAGTTTTTCATTTTTCTATCACTTACAGTTATTTATTTTTTACAGGGAATCCAACAGCTTTAGTTCGGATTTGCTCGGTCCCTTCAATGCCTGATCTACTGTTATATTACTTTCCACTTTTTTGATGTTGTTCCCGGCAAATTTTCTGTACGATGTAATGGCATTTTCAATAGAATAAATGACAATGTCCGTTGGCGGCTTCAAGTTCATTTTTATGAATTTGACATAAATATAATTGATATATCAATTATATAAAATAATAGTATCAAACTTTTTTCAAGAACCAATTAGTTATTTCATTCAACTAGTGCTTTTGTTTTATTACACTTTATGAAGTAATGAACCTTTGCAGTAGACAAAAAAGCAAATTTAGTTTTCATTTTACGGGAAGTCCTATTCTTACTCTTTTTTAGTATTCTCGCTCATAAATCGTTTACAGGATTTCCATCATGCTGATTGTAATTCTTGATGCTTTATTTCCTTATTCCCCCAAAATTTCCCGAATGATTTTTAGATGGTGGCGGGTATGGATTTGGATAAACCTTCTGGCTTGATCCCGATCCAAATGGTCAAAAACAGGATGCGCAAAGTAGGCCCTTTCCTCCAAAGCGGAGATGCTTTTCAGATTTTCACGGGCCCGGGCAAGTTGTACCCTAAGGCTATCCGGCAGGACCACATCAGGGGGAACGGTGCCGGGTGGGGATTGGGCCGTGCCTCGTGGGATAATTCCGGTAGTATGGATCACAACACGTTGTACGTTGAATCGCGGGGTAAAACCATCCGGGTCAGAATTGATCAGATCCGTTGATATTTCATTGATGGTTTTTAGCATATGATCCAAATGCCAGGCTACATCCGCCTGGGAGACAGCTTCATTGGCAACCTCCTTTTGGGATAAATAATGTTCAATTACAGTTAATTCTTCCACCAGGAAATCGGGATGGCTAACCCTGTTGTTAATTACCGAAATAACCGTAATGGCAACAATTGCCAGTGCCAAAATCCAGGAAACTTTTTTCAATGCTTATACCGTTTTCCAGCCCCACCAAATAAACCTTGGGTGAGTTGCTTTTCTTTTTTCCAAAGTAAAGGATGTTGGCTTTAATTTCTTCTCTTTTTCCCGATGTTCTCTTTTGCCTTTTTTCATGATTGTACGTTGTTTTTGATTGATGACAGTTGGACGCTTGAAATGGAAATATGTAACCTAAATTTATCATAATTCTTCCTGCTCGGCCTTCTGCATAATTTCCTCCAACCATATTTGGTGCAGATTTTCCAGTTTTTTAGGTTGAAATACCTTTTGCATAAAGGTTAAAAAACCGGTCTGTGATTCCTGGGTAATCAATTTGCAACCGTTGGCAGTTGGAACGATCAGCCATGCATGATACCCTTTAATACTGTTCTTTTTGGACTCCCAACTTAGTCTTGAATACGGCTCGTATTCCTTGATCACCGATTCAAAGTTCAGGCCCATGGTCTTCCATGTGAATACGGAGTTGTTTAAAAGGATATTGGTGTCATCAGGGCGTATTATGGCCACATTTTTAGCACCTTCATACCAATCGGGCCAGGTTTTGGCCTGGATCAGAATGTTCCAAACTGTCTCCGGAGATGCCCCGATGTCTATTTGATTATGGACAAAAAAGCCCGCCTCTTCAGGCTGGTAAGCTTCCGGCCAATTGATTTGATCTGTATACGGCTGCCCAGCCTCCACTTTCTTTTTTGTTGACACGCAGGAAACCAGGCAAATGGCAAGTGCAAGTAATACACTGTTCTTTTTCATAACGTATTATTTTTTTAGAATGTCTCTAATAATCTTTAAATGATGCTCGGTATGTATCGCTATAAAGCGCAAAGCCTTCTTTTTCTTTAACCTACCCAGATAAGGGTGGGTGAAAAATGCTTTTTTAGGGAGTGCCTCGTACGCTTGAATATGATCTCTGGCGGTAGCAAGCTGCCCGTAAAGGCTATCCGAATAGATCGTATCCGGCGGGATGACAATTTTAGGAGCTTCAGCCCGACCTCTTGGTATTTTGTTGATGAGTAACAGAAAGGAGCGGCCTATATTAAGGTCGCCTTTATACAGCTCAGGGTCCGAAGCGTTGAGCGCTTTGTAAATCTCATTGAT
Source organism: Croceivirga sp. (assembly GCA_028284285.1). GTDB lineage: Bacteria > Bacteroidota > Bacteroidia > Flavobacteriales > Flavobacteriaceae > Croceivirga. The sequence goes on along the minus strand of JANQSA010000018.1, from coordinate 108,742 downwards.
GGTGCGCAAACTATGGTCCAAATGCCAGCCCACAGCTACTTTGGAAACTTCGGGATGTATACTGTCCCGTAGTGGGATATAGCTTTCCAATTCATCAAGTGCATTTTCAATAGCCTCCCTATCCGAGGTAGACGGCGGCACCAGGAACAAAATGAAAAACAGGGCAAAAAAACTACAGGAGATTAAAAGTAATTTCATTTTTTGTCTGTTACGCCTGTGCATTTTGATGTTTGGTCATCCCTTTCATCACCATTTTCATGATACGGACCTTTCCCCAACGTGGTACGGTTCGCAATCCAAACACCAAGAGTTTAGTGAGTTTTCCGGGAAATACCGTGGCCCTTTTCCCCAGTGCTTTAACAATAGCGGGAGCCACTTCTTCAGGGGATAAAGCGTTCCCCATTTTCATATTAGCCACTTTTGCGAATCCTGTGTTTACCGGTCCCGGGGCGGCAGCGATCACGTCTACACCGTAAGGTTTTAATTCATGATACAATCCTTCCCCCAAAGATTGCACATAGGCTTTGGTAGCGCCATAATGCGCAGCATTGGGAGTGCCCTGAAATCCGACAATGGAGCTCATTAAAATAATTCCACCTCGTTTTTGTTCCGCAAACTTTCGGGCAAAGAAATGGGTAAGCATCATCAATGCTAAGGAATTGACCTTTAACATTTTGATCTCGTTCTCCAGATCAGCGTCCTTGAACAGCCCTGAAGTACCAAAACCGGCGGAAGCCACAAATAGCCCAATAGGAATATCCCGTATCGTTTCTACCAGTTGATACACTTCAGGAATAGAGGAAACATCGGCAACCACTTCTTCGGTGGTAATATCGTATTCTTCTTCCAGGCTGTCACTGAGAGGAAGCAGGGTAGCCGTATTTCTTCCCGATAGGATAATGTCCATACCTTTTGCCGCTAATTGTTTGCACAAGGCTTTGCCAATACCGGAGGAGGCCCCGGTAACCAGTGCCCAGGGGCCGTACTTTGCTTTGAACGTGTTTTTGAAGTTTTGTGAAGATGCCATGTCTGTGCTTTTAAAATTGAAATTTGTATCCGAAGTCCGGGAAGAAACCGATCTGGTCTACCTGGTCCACCTGGTTGGTGAGGCGGTTATAACGCCTTACAAACACATTTTCATTGTTCGTAACGTTTTGTAGATCAACGTAGAATTGGTGCGACCTTTTTTTCTCTTTGCTGTTCAGTCGGATACCAAATTTCAGGTCCCACCGGAAATAATCATCAAAACGTTCACTGAACGCGAGATCTTCCCGTTGCACTTCAAAACCGGCTTGTTGCGAGGCTTCCAGGTCTATGGGCGTGAAGTATTGCCCCCCGGAGGTGGCTACGCGGGTATCTACAAAGAGCACATTACGGCGGGACTTTCCAATTTTGAATTCCCTGCCCGTCAGAAAATTAAGAACATACCCGTTATTGAAAGGAGTATTACGTTCTATACCATCACTGCCTTCATACCGGCTTTCAAAAAAAGAACCCGTCAAAAGGCCGTAATACCCCTTGCTAAAGAATTTTTCCAGGGTGAATTCGATACCACGGTTAAATCCCGTTCCCTCATTTACCAAAGCAACCCTGTCGTTGTCAAAGACAAAATCCGCGCCTTCTGTAAGTGAGGAATAGCTGGAGGGAAAGGATTCTACAGCGGCATTATCAATATCCTGGTAGTACACTTCCACTTTGCCACGCCAACTTGGGGCGAGTTTTACGTCATACCCCAGCACATAATGTGCGCTGCGAACAAAATCCAGTTCACGGTTGGTTTGGACAGCTTCTCCATTGACGTTTTCGCTAATAAAAAGCAGGGGAAGCGGAACGGGTTGATGATGCAGACCATACCCTAAACTAAGGCTTTGGGAGCGGGAAATGTTGTATTTAAGGCCACCCCGGGGTTCAAAAACAAATTGTTCGTTAAGGCCGCTGTAAAGGCTGTGTATTCCGGCGTTGAGGGTTAATTTTTCGGTTAACCGGATTCGCCCTTGTACATAGGGCTGAGCGGTAACAAAGGATTCGTCTACATCCCGGAAAGTAGTCAGGTCCGGATCCCCGTCTCCGTCATTATCCGGTTGCTCTTCACGATCTCTAAGCAGGGATTCCAACCCAAAATTCTCTACCAGGACCCCGGCCCTAAAGGTTACCCGGTTGCTTATCTTACTGTTAAAAAGTGTGGAGAAAGTAAGCCTGCTTTCCAGATCATCGGTATCAAAGAAGGGAATAATCCGTTCTTCCGGGGTGTCTTTGTTGATATAGCGATCCGCATTGATCTGGCTTTGGGCCAATGATCCTCCAACGATAGTGCGCAAATAGGAGTTTTCACCAATATTAATTTGGTGTTTGAGACCCAGCACCCCAAAACGGGATTCTACGAACAGGTCTTCATCCTCGGCCGCAAACAGATCATTTTCATCAATTTCATCGCCAAGAAATTCTATATCTGAGGTAGCCAATATGCCAAACAGGGAAAAAGTACCCAGTTTCCCCTTGCCAAAGTTAAGGTTAAAGGAAAGGTCAGCATAGTTGGGAACTGCTGTGGAGGCTCCTCCGGCACCACCTCCAACAAGGCCTACAAGGGAATATCGAGCTGCCAGTAAAAAGGAACCATTATTATTTCCCATGGGGCCTTCTGCGGTGGCCTCGAGCCCGGTAAACGCCCCCGCCTGGGCGGTGAATTCGTAATCATCAACGTTGCCATTCCGGAATCCAAGGTCAAAAACACCGCCCAGGGCATTGCCATATTCTGCAGGAAATGCCGACGTAATGAAATCGGAATTTTTGAGCATGTTGGGGTTTATGGCAGAAACCGGTCCGCCTGTTGTACCAAAAGCGGCAAAGTGGTTGGGGTTGGGGATGGGAATACCTTCAACCCGCCAAAGTAATCCTATGGGTGAGTTTCCGCGAACTACAATGTCGTTTCGGCTGTCGTCCGGAGTAGATACCCCGGCAAAATTTGCTGCCAAACGGCCAACATCACTTCTTCCCCCGGAAAAACGGGTTACTTCCTCAATTCCGAATTGCCGGGCAGAGACTGTGGCGGCTTTGTTTAGAGGACGATCCTTGGTGGTATCGGTGGTCAGGACAATTTCGTCCAACTGATTAAAAGACTCCAAAAGGCCTATGGTAAGACTTACGTCTTTCCCTGTGGTCACTACAACATTGGGAATGGTGGTGCTCTCATAACCAATAAAACTTACTTGTATGGATTGTCGACCAATAGGAACATCGGTAAGGGTAAATCGGCCATTGAAGTCTGTAATTACTCCTGTAGCCACTTCCATGTCCAGGAGTTCAACGGTTGCTCCTTCGAGGGGATTCTCGGATTGTTTGTCTATGACGATCCCCTTGATGGTACCGGTTTGGGAAAAGCCTAACTGTGCCAGAAGAAGCGTTAGGATAGCAATTGTTTTTTTCATAACGGGTTTTTTAGAATTTCTCCCAATTTGAAGATTGTAAAGAGGCCAGCCCGAATGCATTTAATTCAATTGTGGCTTTTTAGCCTGAACGGGTAAAATTTAAGCTGGAGGAGAAAGTTGCCTTTCGGAAGAAGTAAGTACGGCTCACCGGAAGATATGCCGATTTAACTTGAATATTGACATGTGAGTTTTTCGCCAGGACACCACAAAGAACACTTGTGTATCTTTAAAGTTGAAATGAAAAGGATTTTCTCAAATAAGGGCTTCCGCAAGTTTTTCTTCCGTTGGATGGTAGTCAACGTGGTCTTTTTCACGGTAAAGCTAACCATGGAACATGATGAAAAAGATTTGGAAGGTTTTTTTAGTCCTACCAGTCTTTTTTACTATTTCAGCGCCTTTTTCTTGTTTATGGCCACCTGGGAAATCAATGACTATTTGCTTAAACGGAACAAAAAGCACTCCAAACTAAACTTAACACGCAGTCTAAAGATTGTTGGGATTAACCTGGGGATTATGTTACCTGTTTCAGCCGGGATTTATTATTTGGCCCTTTTTCCATTAAAAGAGACCCTTGGTATTGTTTGCGAAGATCCGGAATTACAATTTAGAGTGGACTTTTCCAGGGCCATTTTGCTAGGCTGTACAGTGATCTTTTTCAATATGTTTTATTATACCGTAACCTACCAGGACACGCTCCAAAAACAATTGGAGGACTTAAAAAAAGACATGTTGGCCTCCCAGTATACCTCTTTGAAGAACCAGATAAGCCCGCATTTTTTGTTTAATAGTTTAAACACGCTTACCTCTTTGATGTATGAAGACCGGGACTTGGCATCGGATTTTGTCACCCGTTTAGCCAGTAGTTACCGTTATATTTTGGATAATCGGGAGCAAGATTTGGTAAGTCTTCAAAAAGAGTTGGGTTTTCTGGACACCTTCATTTTTATGATGAAGGTGCGTCATAAACAGGCCGTACAAATTGAATTGAATGTCGACCTGGATCTTGACCAATATTTGATCCCTACCCTTTCGCTTCAGATGTTGGTAGAAAATGCGATGAAACACAATGTATTCAGTAAGGAAAAACCCTTAAGTATTATCATTTCTACCATTCAAAATGATGCTTTGGCGATCAAAAACAATTTGCAAAAAAGAGAACTGAAAGAAGCGACCACTTGTTTGGGTATTAAGAACATTAAAAAGCGTTATGCGTTTTATACTAATAAACAGGTTTTGGTACGGGAGGAAGTTGACTTCTTTGAAGTGATCATTCCCTTATTGGGTAAGAACATTACTAAAACAGATTTAAAAGCGATTTCCTGATGAAAGCGGTTATTGTAGAAGATGAGGAATTTGCCGCCAAACGCCTGGGACAAATGGTGGCGGAGCTGGCTCCGGAGATTAATTTGGAAGCCACACTCAGTTCTGTTGAAAGCGGCACAGCCTGGTTTACTGAAAATACGCTCCCCGACCTTATTTTTTTAGATATCCAGTTGAATGATGGTTACGGCTTTGATATTCTGGACGGCCTGGAAGATCATCCTCCGGTCATCTTCACCACGGCCTACAATGAATTTGCTATCCGGGGTTTTAAGTACAACGGATTGGATTATTTGTTAAAGCCTATTGTGAAGGAGGACCTAAAAAAAGCCCTGGAAAAGTTTAAGAAGAACATTACCCGAAATGGTCAGAAGGGCAAAGAGAACCTGGAACAACTAAAGCAACTTTTTCATAAGGAATACAAACATCGGTTTATGGTAAAAGTGGGCAATATGTTTAAATCTTTTAATGTCGAAGATATTGCTTATTTTAAGTCTCATGAAGGGATGATTTGTCTGTACACCCATTCCGGTCAGACCTATCCTATTGAATATACGATTGACCAATTGGAGAACATCCTTAATCCGATTCACTTTTTCCGGATCAACCGAAAGTTTATGGTTTCGGTAAGAGCCGTTGTGGAAATCCACAGTTATTTTAATAGCCGATTGCTGCTGAAGATACTCCCAAAGGAAGAAGAGCAAGTGATCGTTTCCCGCGAACGTACAACCAGATTTAAGCGGTGGTTGGATATGTAAAAAACCCCTGTATTACTACAAGGGTCTTTTGTCTTTCTTCTAAAAGCGAAACGCTCTAATTTCTAGTATCTGTAATACTCCGGCTTATACGGCCCTTCTACTTTTACGCCAATATATTTTGCTTGGTCTTCCTTGAGTTCCGTGAGTTCGGCACCCAATCTGGCCAGGTGTAATTTGGCAACTTTTTCATCCAAATGCTTGGGAAGGGTATATACCTCATTACCGTATTTACCACTGTTGTTCCACAACTCAATTTGTGCCAGGGTCTGATTGGTAAAAGAGTTACTCATCACAAAACTGGGGTGACCGGTAGCACAGCCCAGATTGACCAATCTTCCTTCTGCAAGGATAATGATGTCCTTACCCTCAACCGTGTATTTGTCCACCTGGGGTTTAATTTCGTCCTTGGTTTCCCCGTAATGGGTATTTAGCCAGGCCATATCTATTTCATTGTCAAAGTGCCCGATGTTGCAGACAATGGCTTTGTCTTTTAAAGCTCTGAAGTGTTCTTCACGGATAATGTCTTTATTTCCTGTTGCTGTAATAACAACATCGGCGTTAGGAACAACACTTTCCAGTTTTTTCACCTCATAGCCATCCATACAAGCTTGCAGAGCACATATAGGATCAATTTCCGTAACGGTAACAATAGCGCCGGCTCCCCTAAAAGAGGCAGCGGTCCCTTTACCCACATCGCCGTAACCGGCGACTACTACGCGTTTTCCTGCCAACATAGTATCCGTAGCTCTTCGTATCGCATCTACGGCGCTCTCTTTACAACCGTATTTATTATCAAATTTAGACTTGGTTACAGAGTCATTTACGTTGATCGCAGGCATGGGAAGGGAACCATTTTTGAACCGCTCGTATAAGCGGTGTACCCCGGTTGTGGTTTCTTCGGAAAGGCCCCGAATACCCGCGGTCAATTCCGGATAGTTATCCAAAACCATATTGGTCAGATCCCCACCGTCGTCCAGGATCATATTTAGGGGTTGACGTTCTTCTCCAAAAAACAAGGTCTGTTCTATGCACCAATCAAATTCTTCCTCGGTCATTCCTTTCCAGGCATAGACTGGTATGCCTGCCGCCGCTATTGCGGCCGCAGCATGATCCTGGGTAGAGAAAATATTACAGGAACTCCAGGTGACTTCGGCTCCTAAGGCAATTAAGGTCTCAATCAACACCGCAGTTTGTATGGTCATATGCAAACATCCTGCAATTCGAGCCCCTTTTAAGGGTTGCTGGTCTTTATACTCTTCCCGTAGCGCCATCAATCCCGGCATCTCGGCTTCCGCTAATTCAATTTCTTTCCGTCCCCAATCTGCCAAAGCAATGTCTTTTACTTTAAAAGGGACATAAGGAATGGTTTTGGTGCTCATATTTATTTTTTTAATTTACTTTATAGCAATTTAGGGTGCAAAGATACGAAATCGCCTAGGGAATAACCGTGCCGCTTTACAAAACCATAACAGTTTCAAATACCACTACCGTTTACCTGTGGAAAGTGCAAGAAACCGAAGCTTTTTTAGCTAACGACATCCGCCTCACTGCGCATTGCCAAAGAAGGATGGAGGGGATGAAATCTGAGCTACATCGACGGGCTTTTTTGAGTATAAGGCACTTATTAGCACTTGCGGGCTACGAAGATAAACATCTTTTTTATGATGAATTTGGCAAACCTCATTTGGTTGATGGCAACCACATTTCCATTACGCATTCCCATAATTTTACTGGGATCATTATTAGTACTTCACATGAGGTAGGCATAGACATAGAAATGCAGCGTGATAAAATACTGCGGATTGCCCATAAGTTTACCCCTCTTGAAGAATACAGAACGCTGGCAAACACTTCTGCCCTCATACAAAAATTAACCATTGTCTGGGGGGCAAAAGAATCCTTGTATAAAATATATGCCCAGCCCGGGCTGAGCTTTTTAAAGCATATTGATGTGAATGACTTTTCCATGGAAAGTGAGGAAACCACTGCTGTCATTAACTATAGAGGCCATATTTCCCGGTATGACGTTTTCTTCATGGAATTTGAAGGCTTCGTCTGTACCTATGCCCTTCGTTCCAATTAATACTTTTCAGTAGTTTTACGCCGTATTGCAATTTAGATCATGAAAATATCCGTTGAACTCACACTTACTCCTTTACAGGACGATTTTGAACCGCCTATTATTGCCTTTATCAAAAAATTACGTACCTCAGGACTTACCGTTTTGGAGAATCCTTTAAGTACGCAGGTATACGGAGAGTATGATACCGTAATGTCATTATTGCAGAAGGAAATCCGTGAGGCTTTTAATGATTTGGACCATGTCTTGCTTCAAATGAAGATTGTGAAGACTGATCGCAGCGAACATGAACCTGATTATTGATTGGCTCTTCTCCCAATATAAAGGTATTCCCTTTCATATTGTGGTGTTGGAATTAATAAGCGTTGTCTTTGCCCTGCTCAGTGTCTGGTATTCGAAAAGGGAAAATATTTTAGTATATCCCACCGGAATTGTAGCTACTGGAATAGCCACTTATATCCTCTTGTTTTGGGGACTTTTAGGTGATATGTTGATCAATGCCTACTACTTTGTCATGAGCGTTTTTGGTTGGTATGTTTGGACCCGGAAAGTGGATGCTACCCATTTTATCCCTATTACCAACACCTCACGGCAGGAAAGAGGATGGGGGCTCCTATTGTTTGTGGCCACCTTAGTTTTTGTAGTACTGGTGTACCTACTGTTTGATAAATTCAATAGTTGGACCGCTTATGTAGATACACTAACCACAGCTATCTTTTTTGTAGGTATGTGGCTGATGGCTAAAAAGAAATTAGAAAACTGGATTTTTTGGATCGTTGGGGATGTTATTTCGGTCCCACTTTATCTTTACAAAGGATTGGTGTTTTCCTCGTTGCAGTACTTTTTGTTTACTATAATAGCGATTTACGGATATAGGGCATGGAAGAGAAGCTTGGGCAAGAGCCCACAGACCTTATTAAAATAGTCCTTTTTGGACCGGAATCTACCGGGAAGACCACATTGGCCCAGGAATTGGCCGAACATTTTGCTACGGTCTGGGTACCTGAATATGCTCGGGAATACTTACAAAAAAAGTGGGATGAAGAACAAAAAGTGTGTGAACCTCAAGACTTGCTTCCCATAGCTTATGGTCAAATGCGGTTGGAAAATGAACTGGCCCAAAAGGCTAATAAAGTATTGATATGTGATACGGACTTACTGGAAACCAAAGTGTATTCCGAGGCCTATTACGTAGGGTACTGTGACCCCATTTTAGAAAAGTATGCACTACGCAATAAATACGATCTTTATTTCCTCACCTTTATTGATGTACCCTGGAAAAAGGATGATTTGAGAGATAAGCCCGATGAGCGAAAATATATGTTCGCTTATTTTAAAAAAACACTGGAAAAGTATGGAAGGAATTTTGTTATTTTAAAGGGGGATAAAGAAACACGCCTTAAAACTGCAATCCAACACATTAACAAACTACTGGGAACATGATTGACATTACCGAAGCAGATCTGAAACAGCTTGAGGGAAAAGGAATTTCCAAAGAAAAAATGGCCAGCCAAATTGAAACTTTTAAAGAAGGGATCCCTTTTATACATCTTAAAGAAACTGCCACGACCGGAAATGGGATATCGAAATTCACATTGGAAGAGCAAAATGAACGTATTGCCTTTTTTGAGGGCAATAAAGCGGAATTGTCTTTATTGAAATTTGTACCGGCATCCGGAGCAGCGTCAAGGATGTTCAAGGCGATGTTCAATTTTGTGGATTCCTATAATCCTTCGGAAGAGTCTTTGGCAGCTTATCTGGAAAGAACAGGGGACACGGCAGCAGAGCAATTTGTGAAAGGCATGAAACGATTTCCCTTTTATGCTGAGATCCACAGCAGAATTACGGGAAAATACAATTCGGAAGGCGAAAAAGCCTTTCTTTTTGTAGAAACAATGCTTTCGGAGACAGGGCTCAACTATGGCTTTTATCCTAAAGGCCTGCTACCTTTCCACAACTATACCGAGGGTTCCGCCACACCTTTCGAGGAACATTTGAAAGAGGCAGCGTTATACACCAAAACGAATGGGAAGGCCCAGCTGCATTTTACTATTTCCGTACAACATGATACGATGTTTAAAGAAGAAGAAGCCCAGGCGTCCCCAAAAATTTCAAAGACAACGAGTACACAATTTCAGGTATCCTACTCCAATCAAAAACCATCCACAGATACCCTGGCGGTTACTATGGAAAACAGGCCTTTCAGGAACTCGGATGGGACATTATTATTTCGCCCCGGGGGTCATGGCGCGCTAATAGAAAATTTAGATGACCAGGAAGCAGATATCATTTTTATCAAGAACATTGACAATGTGGTAGTAGATAAAGACCTGGAAGAAGTGGCTCGAAATAAGAAAATGTTAGCAGGGGTCCTTTTACAGGTGCAAACGAAAGCCTTTGAATATGCCAGAGCGTTAGAAGGGGAGGATATTACACCAGAGCTGCTTCAGACGGCCAAAACGTTTTTAGAGCATGAACTGAACGTCCGTTTCCTTACCAATTATGACTCACTTAGTGCAAATGACCAGATGGCCGTGTTAAAGGACAAAATTAACAGACCTATCCGAATCTGTGGAATGGTCAAGAATGAAGGTGAGCCGGGTGGAGGCCCATTCTGGATTGAAGATAAAAATGGTACTATTTCGCTTCAGATCATTGAATCGGCTCAAGTTGATATGGGAAATGAGCATCAGGTTGCTATTTTTAAAGGAGCAACACACTTTAACCCTGTAGATATTGTTTGTGGCGTAAAGAACCATAGAGGAGAAAAATACAACCTGCTCAATTTCGTAGATACCAAACAAGGATTCATTACGGAAAAGACAAAAGAAGGGAAAACCCTAAAGGCCCTGGAACTTCCGGGACTATGGAATGGGGCAATGGCTTTCTGGAACACCATCTTTGTTGAAGTTCCTCTGGTTACTTTTAATCCTGTAAAAACGGTTAATGATCTGCTAAAATCTTCTCATCAGGCCTAGCCGGTAACCCGAATACCCGAATACAATACCTGTGTAATTTTTACACATGCTTTACAAGAGGTATACATTTTTACACAAACATTTTCAAAGTCTTGAAGGTCGTAATGTATTGAAAAAAAGGGCATTACTATTTTTTTGGGAATGACTTCGGCTTATGGCACCATTTTTCTTCCACAAGGGAAATGTTTAATCTAAAATTCAATAGAAATGAAAAAATTATTTGTTGCAATGATTTTGACAGTTTGTGGGGTGTTAACGGTTGCTGCCACAACACCACTTTCCAATGATGAAATTGCGAAAATTGAGGTGGACCAGGATTTCAAAGAAATTAGTGTTTCCGATTTACCAGATGCCGTTACGGAAGCGTTTACCAAGGATTACGCTGGGGGAACCATCAATAAGGCCTATGTTAATGATGCAGGTCAATACAAATTGGAAGTATCGCTGGAAGACGGTTCAACGGGGGCTTTGTATGCCGATGCTGAAGGGAATTGGATCACTATTTAAGCTTTCTTAAACCTTAATTTTAGTTCATCGTACCGGCAGGGTGTTTAACACACCCTGCTTTTTTTTATGAATTTTTTAGAATGTTTCCGGGTAGAGATCATCGTATATTTAGTAGTACCCTAGATCACTAAAATGCCTGAAGTCTTAATCATTGAGGATGATATCCCTTTTTGTCAGCTATTGGAACGGTTCTTACAACGGCATGGCTTTACCGTTACTACAGCGTATTCTGCAAAGGAGGCCACTGATAAGCTTAATAAAACAAGCTTTTCCCTCATTATTACGGATCTAAAATTGCCGGACCTAAGCGGAATAGTGCTTTTAGAAAACATTAAAAAAATGCATCCTACTGTTCCTGTAGTGCTGATGACTGTACATGCTGAAGTAAACTCAGCGGTTACCGCAATGAAAAAGGGGGCATTTGATTATATAGCAAAACCTTTTACTCCCGAAGAAATGCTACTTGTAATTGGGAGCGCCCTGGACTCCCACCAAAGTAGTGGGTCTTTTCGAGGGGGTGTTGAAGTGGGGATCCATGGGATCAGTGAAGCTTCGAAACAACTTCAGGAATACGTGCAACTGGTGGCCCCCACCAATTTATCCGTATTGATTTCCGGAGAAAGTGGTACCGGAAAAGAAGTGATTGCGAGACAAATCCACCAACAGAGCAAAAGGGCCGCTGCGATATTTGCAGCTGTAGATTGTGGGGCTATACCCAAAGAATTGGCAACCAGTGAATTTTTTGGTCATACCAAAGGGAGTTTTACCGGAGCTACTGAAGCTAAAGCAGGACATTTTGAAGCGGCTAATACAGGAACATTGTTCCTTGATGAGATCGGAAATCTTTCGTATGAGAACCAAATTCAACTGCTTCGGGTGTTACAGGAACGTAAGATAAAACGCCTTGGGAGTACGCGGGAGATTAGGGTTGATGTTAGGATAATTGCGGCGACCAACGAAGACCTGCAAAAGCTTGTAAGTCAGGGTAAATTCAGGGAAGACCTGTATCACCGACTTAACGAGTTTTCCATTGAGATGCCTAGTTTGCGAGACAGAGCAGATGATTTACCCCTTTTTTACCATCATTTTCTTGAAAAGGCCAACCGGCAACTACAACGACGGGTACAGGGATTTTCTCCGGAGGTAGAAAAAGCATTCAAAAAGTACGGATGGCCCGGGAATTTAAGAGAGTTGCAAAACATAATCAAAAGGGCAGTGTTGCTTACCCGGGGGGCAAGAATTGAAAAAGAAGTATTACCCACCCCCTTGGTTTCCGATACAGTGTGGGATGAAAACAAAACGGATACTGTCTTTTCCAAGGTGGAATATGAAAAAGAACACATCCTACGAGTGCTTCAACACACTAATTTTAACAAAACCGAGGCGGCCAAACTCCTGAAGATCACTCGCAAGACATTGTACAACAAGATTAGTCAATACAATATGGATGTTTAGCTAACACCTTTACTACTGCTTTTTCCATTAGTTTGAATTCCTGTTCCAGCGATTCGGCTTTTATCTGAAGTTCTTCCATTGTTATGCCCTGCTCCAAGTGCTCAAGTTCTTCAAGGATTGGAATAAGCCGTACAGCCTTCAAATGATAAAACATAGGGAGCATACGATGTGCGGTGAACGAAACTTTGTCTATTGCCCCGGAAACTATATAGGTATTAATCCGCTGAATATTGATTGAGGTTTCTTTCAAAAAAGTCTTCAGCACATGGCCAACTCCTTCCTGTTCATCCCCTAGAAAGGAGGAAAAGTAGGAAAGATCAAAAAGGCACTCGTTGGAAGGTATTTTTGTAGAGGCTTTTAAAGCGACTTTGTGAGCTGTATTATGCGGATGCATCAAAGCCTGCTCCAATACCAGGATCAGTTCTTCAAAGGAAAAGGGTTTTCTCAAAACGGAGGAGAATCCCGCTTTGAGATACACTGCTTTGGAGATATCCTGCCGTCCGGTCATGGCTATAATCGGTTGGGAAGTATAATGAGCGTAGCTGCCTTTTTGTAATGCCTTAAGTACCTGGAAACCGTCTTTTTTTGGCATTTGAATGTCCGTAAGTACGACATCATATGTAAAAGTATCATGTGGGTGTAATGCTTCAAAATGTTGCAGGGCAATCACCTGTATGCTAAGGCGCCGGCAAAATACAGTCAACAATTCAAGATGGGCCGGGTCATCATCAAAAATCAATATCGTGGTTCCTTGCAGTCGTGTTGCCGTTGTTTTTTTAGGTAAAGACCACTTTTCTTTTGCAAATTCCAGGGGAAGAACCAGGGTAAAGTGGCTCCCCAGGCCTTCTTCGCTTTCAATAAGGAGGTCGCCATTCAAAAGAGTAGCCAATCTACGTGAAATGGCAAGGCCTAAACCGTAACCAATATATTTTTTTTCCGTCTCTTCGGCAGATTGTACAAACTCCTGAAATATACGCTCTTGTTCCTCTTTTTTAATGCCAATACCGCTGTCGCTTACCTTAATTTCCAGAAGCGGTTTCTTTTTATTTTCAGAACATGGTATCGCAGCAACTTTTACAAAACCCCTCTCTGTAAATTTAAAGGCGTTGCTGATCAGATTATTGAGTACCTGTTTAATGCGCAGAGGATCTCCAAAGATGGGGGTAGCCAGATCCCGGTGTATTTCGATAGCTAATTCAATAGGTTTACTGGAGTATTTTTTTTGATGTTCCGCGGCGGTTAATTTGATTAATTCCGCCAGTACAAAAGGCTTTTTATTGATTTTGATCTGCCCTGCTTCTAACCTGGAAAAATCCAACAGGTCATTGACTAATGATGCCACATAATCTGAGGCGGCGCTAATATGTGCTAAATGTTGACTTTGTACTGCACCAGAAGCCGCCTGTTTGCAAAGTTCTGTGTAGCCCATGATTGTATTTAGGGGCGTCCTAAGGTCATGACTCACTGTGGTAATAAGTTGCTCCCGGCTTTTAAGAAGTGATTCCGAATATTGCTTTTCCTGCTCAAGGGCTTTTCTATACCGTTGTACTTTCCAAAAGTCCCGGGAAATCAAAAAAGTAAATAACACCACAATTCCAAGACTGATCAAGGCTAAAAGGCCTATCCATTTAGCACTTCGCTGTAGTAATGCTTGTCTTTGCTGATTAGATTCCTGAGTATCCTTGTAGACTTCTTGCTCAATGGTGGAGACTAATTGTTGTAATTGCCCGGAAAGCTTGAGGTCGTTACGGGCAATCCTTATTTCCCGCTGTAGTAGAGAGCGTTTGCTTTCCAGCTGTGTCTCCTTGGCTTGTTTTAGAATTTCCCGTAAAGCCACGATTACAGAATCGATCTTTTGGTTTGTTCTTTGTGTTTTGTTGTTCTCCGGGATGTTCTGATTCAATAAGGAGGCGTATTCCTTTATGGTATTTTGGGTTTTTATGGATAGCTCATCAAAATTGGTCACTAATTTCTCCGGGATAATGCGCCCCAGTGAAAGTTCCACCCGGTTAAATTCCTCCATGACCGAATCTATGGAAGTGTTCTTCTCATTTTGTATTTGCAGTTGATGAAGGAGCCGGGTATTCTCCAATTTTTTGTGCAACAGGACTTGAACACTGTCAAACATTTTACGCTGTGCTACGGTTTTAACCAGAGGTTTTAGCTTATCAATCTGAGTGGTTAGTGTATCAACCTTTGCTGCATAAGCCCTGAAACTTCTTCTGGTTTGGTCGCTGAGTGCCATTTTTGAAAGCTGCTCTCCCTGATAAATCGCGGCAAGAAATTCATTTACCGATAACAGGATCTTGTCGTTTTCCGTAGCCCTATCCATCGATAAATAGGATTTCAATTCTGTTTTAATAAACACACCGATAATGAGTACCAGTAAGGCCATGCTTAAATAGCCTATTACAATTTTTAGGGTAATCTTCTTTTGGGGTCTGTTTTTCATTTGAAACCCTTTATGTTATCTACGGCTAAAAGCATGGTGGTGATATAAACAAAATGTTAATTGTTTCAATAGGGTGACTTTTTTGAAAAATCGGTGTCTTATTAAATGAAACAGGAAAACAAATGAATAAACTTCTCACTTCTGGAGTACTGGCAGCACTCTACGGAATAATGGCCATAGTAGCATCGGTAGTGGTGAATGAGAAAATAGTAAATAGTGAACTGGAAGAGAAACCGATTAATAAAAAAATCACAGTTGGGGTTTCCAGTCCGGAGAGTAAAGATAACGGTCCGAAATAACTAGCGGACAGATAAATTTTGGTTGGTTGATTTGGTTGGAAGGGCACGTCCATTCTGGGCGGCCCTTTTATTTAACAACATGGAAAACACATTGCATTACATTATGGTTGCGGTAGGCCTCCTGGTTTTTTTGGCGGCAGTGCTTTTGATCATTCAAGGACCTACAAGAAATGCCAAAATGAAAAGAAAGGACGAGGGAAAAGGTATAAAGGGCTAGTGCCCGGCTAACACTAACCATGTTTTCCCAATGACATCTGAAGAAAGATGGTGCCGGAAGTTCCCCGTATTTATGAAATCAGATGTTAAAGGAGGCTGTCTGAAAAGGCGGCCTCTTTTTTTTATAAGTGAACTCATTTAAACTTTTTTCAATTGGCTAAAAAACCATTCTTTTTCACCCGCTTTTTGTCTTTTTTTCCTTCCGTAGCTCTGCTATGCAACTCAAAAAAGCCTTCAACCGGGCAAAAAATGACCGGTTTTCGCTTCAATCAAAAAAGTTTAAATGAGTTCAGTGATAAACTGCATCTTTTTGGGGTTTCTCTTCGTAAATAGAACAGCTTTAGTAATTAAACTATTGGGATACATGAAAAAAATAGCTCTTGCGGCTTTACTGGGAATGGCGGCTTTACAAACCACGCAGGCCAAAACACTATCTAAATCAACGCTTCTAATCGTCAAAGCGGACGAATTCAAGAAAATAGATCCGGCAGAATTACCGCCGGCAGTGGTTCAGGCACTCATTAAAGAATATCCAACCTCGAGGTTAAGTCAGGCCTTTAAAAACAAACAGGGGAAGTATAAATTGATCATGATTTTGAAAAGTGGTACTAAGAGAACCATCTACATTGATGCCTATGGCAGATGGATAACTAAAAAATAAACCCTTTCAAAATACTTCCACAATCGTAAATAGAGGTTTTTTGTTTTTTCAGATTTCCGTCCTACTTTTGCACCCATCTCAAAGGGGTGCTTTCTGACTTTTTAGGAGGCTGAGATTATACCCATTGAACCTGAGCGGGTAATGCTGCTAAGGGACGGCCGAGCATCAAAGGTCTACCAGACCTTTGGGGAGAAGCGCGGGACGGAACGCTGGCCAACTTTTCAACCGTTTCGCAAAAATCAAGTATAACCAGAATAATAGCCCCTTTTATTCGTAAAATTTTTACGGATGAAAATATCTATGTTCACAATCCTGGCACTGTGCGGCCTTTCCTTGTCGATAAACGCACAGAAACAACAGCAAGATTCAACACAAAACAAGCAAATTGAACTGGACGAGGTAGTAGTTTCTGCTTCCCGTGCCAATGACAAGATCCCGGTTACCTATTCCGAACTGGAGAAAGGAGAAATTCAAAGGATAAATCTCGGTCAGGATATCCCTGTCTTACTCAATTATCTACCTTCTGTGGTCGCTACCACATTTGATGGCACAGGGATAGGACCAACAGACTTCCGGATTCGAGGGGCTGACAATTCGCGAATCAACGTCACCATAAATGGTATTCCGTATAACGATGCAGACAGCCAAACCACTTTTTTTGTGAATTTGCAAGACTTCGCCTCTTCAATCGAGAATATACAGATACAACGCGGGGTAGGAACGTCTACCAACGGGGCTGGCGCTTTTGGGGCAAGCATAAATGTACTGACGGATAATGTTTCGGAACAGGCATTTGGACAGGTTTCCAGCAGTGTGGGGAGTTTTGGAGCACTTAAAAATACTGTACGCTTCGGAACCGGTTTACTGGGAGACCATTTTGCCTTTTCGGCCAGGCTTTCCAAGATTGATTCTGATGGCTATATTGACAGGGCTTTCTCGGATTTACGATCCTACTTTTTAGACGGGGTGTATAAGGACGACAACACTTTAATAAAAGCTGTTGTTTTTGGAGGTGAAGAGATTACCGGGTTATCCTTTGCGGGCCTTAATGCTGCCGGCCTGGAAGAAGACCGTACCTTTAATAATGATGGGGTGTTCCTGGATGCGGATGGGAACAGACAGTTTTACGACCGGCAGACGGATAACTATAAGCAAGACCATTTTCAATTACATATTACCCAAAAATTGAGCGACTATTGGACCGGAAATGTGTCCTTGCATTACACTAACAGCAGAGGATTCTTCGAACAATATGTTGAGTCCGACCCAGGGTTTTTTAACCCGGATCTGGCATTTTACGGATTGCCCTCTTTTGAGGCGAATGGTGAAACCGTAGATCGTTCGGACCTAACCACAAGGAGGCACTTAAACAGTGATTTCTACGGAACTGTATTTAGTTTTCTATACGATAAGGACCAATTGAATGCTGTTATTGGAGGCGCCTGGAACAGGTATGACGGCGAGCAGTTTGGTGAAGTAACAGCTGCTGAATTTGCACAATTGCCGGATATTCCTTTTCGGTTTTATGACAATGTCACGGACAAAAGGGATTTTAATCTCTACGCCAAAGCCACCTTGGAAATCAATAAGCAATTCTCATTATTCGGAGACCTTCAGTTGAGAACGATACGCTATGAGGCCAACGGGGATTTGTTTGATCCAACGGTTCCTTTTGCCGTAGACGAAAACTATACTTTTTTTAATCCAAAGGCCGGAGTCACGTATCGGCCCAACAACAAGAACAGCATTTATTTTTCGTATGCAAGGGCCAACCGGGAGCCTGCCCGGGTGGACTTTGAAACAGGGACGCCCGAGGCCGAAAGCCTAAACGATTTTGAATTGGGGTGGCGGTATGTTTCCCCTAACTTTCAGTTCAACGCTAATGTATACTATCTTGATTTTGAGAACCAACTGGTGCTCACGGGCCAACTGGACGATGTGGGATTTCCAATCAGGACCAATAGCGGACAAAGTTATCGCCTCGGTCTGGAAGTAGATGCGAATATTCAGCTGGAAAAGTGGAGAATACGCCCAAATATTGCGATAAGTACCAACAAAAACAGGGATTTTCTGGTAGAAGACGGAGCTGGCGGTT
Source organism: Croceivirga sp. (assembly GCA_028284285.1). Classification (GTDB taxonomy): domain Bacteria; phylum Bacteroidota; class Bacteroidia; order Flavobacteriales; family Flavobacteriaceae; genus Croceivirga. The sequence continues at coordinate 90,496 of JANQSA010000018.1, read as the reverse complement.
TTACCAATTTAGGGGATACAAATATTTCCTTTTCTCCTGAATTGATTGCCGGGAACGTACTTACTTTTCAAGCTTCAAAGGTGTTTAGTGCAAGTTTGTTCTCCAAGTTTGTCGGAGAACAGTTTATGACCAATGAGGACACCAACTCTTTGGACAGTTATTTTGTGAATGATATTAATTTGCAGTATACCATTCAGGGCGGCGCAATCTTACAATCTATTGTAATGACCGGACAGGTCAACAATATTTTTGACGTGGAATACGAGAATAACGGTTACGTATTTGCGGGAGAATCCTTTTTCTACCCGCAAGCCGGTATTAACTTTCTTCTTGGAGCAATAGTAAACTTTTAAAAATGAAACTGCTGAAGTTAGCCTTAGATTGGACTCCTAATATCAATCATTTGGGGTTTTTTGTTGCAAAGGCCTTAAAGTACTATGAGAAAGTAGGGTTAGAGGTAAAACTATTAGATCCTTCCGAGGACAACTATGCCGTTACTCCTGCTAAGAAAGTGGAAACGGGCACTGCGGATATGGCGCTTTGCCCGCTGGAAAGTGTAATTAGTTATCGCAGTAAAAAAAATTCTTTTGATGCGGTGGCATTGGCTACTTTATTCCAGGAAGACTTAAGTGCAATTGTTGTTCTGGAGGATAGTAATGTACATCGGCCAAGAGATTTGGACGGCAGGTCGTATGCTTCTTATAAAGCCAGATATGAAGACGAAATTGTACGGCAAATGATAAAAAACGACGGAGGAACAGGTCAAATTGAGCTGGCCTATCCCAACAAATTAGGTATTTGGGAGACCTTGCAATCCAAGCAATATGACGCTACCTGGATCTTTCTTAATTGGGAAGGTGTACAAGCAGAAGCAAGAGGATTGGATTTACGGACGTTTAGACTGGCAGATTATGATATTCCCTATGGATATTCGCCTATCATTTTGGCATCCGAAAATCGTGTAGAGAAGGATCAATCGTCCTACTCGGCCTTTTTACAGGCTACAAAAAGAGGGTTTCTTTATGCCAAACAAAATCCGGAGGAGGCCGTAAAGATTTTAACGCCTTTGGTTGCTGAACAGGACAGGGATATTGACCTGCTTAAAAGTCAAAAGATTACGGTAGCCTCCTATGGGAAAGATATAGATTGGGGGAAAATGGAACAATATCGTGTGGACCGATTTTTGAGCTGGCTTAAAACAAGGGGGCTGGAAAAGACATCTTTGGATGCTGAGGAATTGGTGTATCAAGGACTTGATTTTTAGGGTAGCGTAAAGCACTCAAGCCTTTTCAGGAGCTCATGTAGTTTCTGCTGATCCAAAGCGTTTATAACCCGGGTTTCTTTTTATTTTTGGGATAAACCCGAGACATGAATTTTACGCCCTTTTTCAATCATAAACCTGTTCGATGGGGTATCATTGGTTGCGGAAATGTCACCGAGGTGAAAAGCGGCCCTCCTTACCGATTGATCCGGGATTTTGAACTGGCCATGGTGATGCGACGAGACCTGGAGAAAGCAAAGGACTATGCAGTACGGCATGGTGTTCCCGGGTTTACTTCGGATGCAGGGGAAATTATAGAAAACCCGGAAATTGATGCGGTATATATTGCCACCCCCCCGGACACCCATAAGCATTACGGATTGCAGGTGGCTGAGGTTGGCAAACCTTGTTGCATAGAGAAACCCATGGCGCCCTCTTATGGAGATAGTCTTGAGATCTATACCGCTTTTGAGGCAAAAGGTGTACCCCTTTTCATAGCTTATTATCGAAGATCACTACCCCGATTTAATACCATTAAAGAATGGTTGGATCAAGAACGTATTGGTGTGGTTCGACATATCCATTGGATAAAAACCCGAACGCCAAGTCCTTTGGATGTCAGTGGTGCCTATAATTGGCGTACGGATGCTTCCGTAGCACCGGCAGGGTATTTTGATGACCTGGCAAGCCATGGCCTTGATCTTTTTACATATCTCCTGGGAAACATACAAGACGCTGGTGGTTTTGCAACCAACCAGCAAGGATTATATTCTGCTTTTGACACCGTAAGCGGAAGTTGGATCCATGAAAACGGGATAACGGGTACGGGAAGTTGGAATTTTGGGAGTTACCGTCCGGAAGATGTGGTAACCATTTATGGTTCAGAAGGCGAGATTCGCTTTTCGGTATTGGACGAAGCCCCGTTGGAGATGGTCACTGGAAAAGGCCGTGAATCTGTGTTTGTAGAACATCCAAAGCATTTGCACCACTATCATGTGGATAATATGCGAAAACACCTGTTTGGTGAAGTGTTACATCCTTCGTTGGGGGACTCGGGGGTACACACCAGTTGGGTGATGGATAAAATTTTGGGTGTCTTTTAATTTGAAATAATAACAGAGTTGCCTGCTAAAACTGCCCGGTAAGGCTTCAGATTAAAAAACCGACTCCCATCGTCAGGAGGATTGAGCAATTGCCCAAAGAAAAGATTGTACTCAAAATCATCACAGGGGCAGCGCACATTTTGACCGTCTAATAGCATTGTAGAACAATCATTAGGTGCATGGTTGGGACAGTTAGCCTCCCATGCCACAAATTGATTTTCAGGGCCGGTTCTCATAACAAATACCCCTCTTATACCCACACCGTTGTTATCAACGTAAATGGGGTTTCCAACATTATTGAGTCTATTGTATTCAGGGAGGTTGAGATTGAGATCAAACCTAAAATTGACTTCTGGAAGAAAAGGATTTCTATCGGGGCCGTCATTTTCACAGGAAAGCAATAAAAGCATGAGAATCAGGCAAGAAAGGTATTTCATTGGACCTATTTTAGGTAAAAATGCCCAAAAAAAGTGTATATTTGCGTTAAATCCTCGCTAAAAGCCATCACCCATGGTGTAAAGTGGAGGATTTTTCAATTAAGAAAGCGCAGACATTGGGAAAATCTTCATTTTCTCCGGTGTTCTTTTGCATTAAATTTTTAGGAGGATGACAAAGGTTTCATATTATACGGAAGAGGGATTGAAAAAGCTGAAGGAAGAGTTGGACCACCTTAGAGATGTGGAAAGGCCAAGAGCATCGCAGGCAATTGCAGAAGCCAGGGATAAGGGGGATTTGTCCGAAAATGCAGAATACGATGCTGCCAAGGAGGCCCAGGGATTGTTGGAAATGAAAATTGCCAAACTGGAAGAAACGGTGTCCAATGCCAGAATTATTGATGAATCACAACTGGATACGTCAAAAGTGTTGGTTTTATCAACGGTAAAAATCAAGAATCAGGCAAACAGCATGGAAATGAAATACACCCTTGTAGCAGAAAGCGAGGCAGATTTAAAATCCGGTAAGATCTCAGTTACCTCACCCATCGGAAAGGGGCTTTTGGGAAAATCAGTGGGTGATATTGCCGAAATACAAGTGCCCAATGGGACATTGAAGTTTAAAATATTAGAGATCTCACGAGATTAAGGCCTCTTAAAGGAGGGGTTTAAAAGGGTTTCCTTAAACATGTTATACCATGCCTAGCATTTTTACAAAAATCATTGCAGGAGAAATTCCCTGTTACAAGATTGCCGAAGATGACAATTTCTTTGCTTTTTTGGATATTAACCCCAATGCCAAGGGGCATACCCTTTGTGTTCCCAAAAAGGAGGTAGATAAATTATTGGATTTGGATGAGCCTACTTTTATGGGCCTTATGGCGTTCTCAAGAAAAGTGGGCAAAGCCATAGAGGCCGCCATTCCTTGTGATCGGGTAGGACTAACGGTTATTGGTTTGGAGGTTCCCCATGTACATGTGCATTTAATACCCCTCAAGAGCATGGAGAATGCCACTTTTCAATATAAAGAGAGGATGACGCCTGCAATGTTCGAGGAAACGGCACAAAAGATCCGTCAAAAACTCTAAATCGGATTTTCCAGATACAGATAAATCCCTCCGGCTATCAGGAGGAGTATAAAAATTAGTACCCCGTAAAACAGCAGAGTAAACCGAACTGAAGGCCGGTCCGGCCGTACCAGTTTGTTGTAATAGTCAACCACCCGTTCTATGTCCTGGGACCAGTTAACGGGATAGATGATCGAACCGCATTTTTTGCAGGTGATTTCGTACCTGACTGTCTTTGTGGTTTTTTGATAAAAGGCGTTGTAAGTATGCTTTTGATAAAAGGTAAGAACCAATTCCTGACTATAACATTCGGGGCAGTTATTGGTTATAGGCGCTTCTTTTATGGCAATCCACTTTTCTTTACCCATGCTAACGTATTCTAAGAGAGATTTGCATGATTGTTCCCTCTTTACTTGACGAAAGTACTTTAATTTTTCCTTTATGGTACTCCTCTATAATTCTTTTTACCAGGGATAGTCCTAAACCCCAGCCTCTTTTTTTGGTAGTAACTCCGGGGTTAAAAATGTTTTGAAAATCACTTTTTGGAATACCATGGCCGGTATCGGAAACTAACACATTTACAAAGCTCCCCGCCGGTTCAATTTGAATAGCAATGTTTCCCCTTCCCTTCATAGCATCAATACCGTTCTTCACTAAATTTTCAATACTCCAATTGTATAAGGGAGGATCCATACATACTATCAATTCATCAATTTTAGTGATGAAGGAGAAATGTATCAATTTAGAACTTCGTTTTCTGAGATACTCATAGGCTTTTTTGGTTTCGCTTACAATATCGTGTGCCTCGAGGTCGGGAATAGAACCTATTTTTGAAAACCGCTCTGTTATGGTTTGTAATCGTGAAATATCCTTTTCAATTTCCCCCGGAATCTCAGGGTTGATCTTTTCGTCTTTTAATAGTTCGTTCCAACCCAGCAGTGAGGTAAGGGGAGTCCCGATTTGATGGGCAGTTTCTTTGGCCATTCCTGCCCATAGCTTATTTTGTTCCGAGGCTTTATTTGTTTTGAAAAAGAAAAAAATGACTGCTCCAAACAAAAAAATGATCAGCAGCAAGGCGATAGGGTAGTATTTTAGTTTGTTTAGCACTTCGGAGTTGCCATAATATAGCGTCTGGAGTAAATCCCCATCCTGAATTATTTGTATGGGCTCGTTTTCGCTCTTAAATTTTTTGATCAGAGCAAGGATTTTTAAGGAGTCGTTAGAGACCGCTTCCGGGATATTATGTGTTTTTATGGAGCCTTCTTCATTAACCAGGATCATTGGGGTTGAGGTGTTGTTACCCATAACAATAAGCGGTAAGTTTCCCAATTCCTGATCAATAGGGGATTGAAGCAACTCAGACTCCGCTGCTGCCCAGATCTCCATCTTATTCCGCTCTTCCTGTTTAAATTTCTCAAAAAAACTATTCGTATTCCACAATATAAGGCTGACGATAACGAAGGCAGAAATGAGTAAAATGACATTGGAAGTCCGTTGCTTTGGGTCAAATTTCATACCGGGGCAGATTGTGATAAAGATACGTCAAAACAAAATGATTGTTGAAAAACCTACCCTTCTGTCAGGCCTCAAAGCCCTTCTTTTGTGTATTTTTGAACACAGCAAAAACGAGAACCTATGGAAATTCAAGGAAGGATAAAGATGATTGATGAGACCAAAACCTATGGCAGCAACGGGTTTAGGAAACGGGAGGTTGTAGTAACTACCGAGGAACAATATCCCCAACATATTTTGGTTGAATTTGTGCAGGATAAAACAGACCTGTTGAATAACTACCAGGTTGGGCAATTAGTGAAAATAAGCATTAACTTAAGAGGAAGGGAATGGGTAAATCCTCAGGGAGAAACCAAATATTTTAACTCCATTCAGGGATGGCGAATAGAAAATATGGAAGTACAAACCCATCCGGAAAATATCCCACCTGTACCGCCTATGGAAGCGTTCGAGCCTGCTGATGATTTTTCAGACGAGGATCATGACGATCTGCCCTTCTAGCTAATGGGCCTTACCAGGGGGATAGAAAAACTTTTTGGGAAATACTTGCCCTCCCCGTTTACTATTGCCATACTACTCACCTTGTTCACCATGGTGTTGGCGCTTATTTTTGGCAAAAGTACTCCTAATGGTTCCAACCTGTCGCAAATTCTAAGGTTGTGGGAGAAAGGTCTTTGGGACAACGGCTTGTTGGTGTTCGCCTACCAAATGATGCTAATTCTGGTCCTGGGGCATGTTCTGGTCCTTAGTCCGCCTTTGGAACGATTGATCCTGCGACTTACCCAATTGGTAAGGACTACACCCCAGGCAGCTGTTTTGGTAGCCTTTTCCACTATGTTGGTTTCTTTTTTTAACTGGGGATTGGGGTTGATCTTTGGGGCGTTATTGGCCAGAAAAGTGGGGGAATATGCACAAGAGCGGAACATTCCCCTTAACTATCCATTGATCGGGGCCTGCGGATACAGCGGCCTTATGATTTGGCATGGGGGAATAAGCGGTTCCGCTCCAATAAAGGTGGCCGAAAAAGGACACCTACAGGAACTATGCCACTCTGCCGGAAATATTGATCTGGCCTTTGGCCTGCCGGAGTCTATTCCTACTTCCCTAACCATTTTCAACTGGGGAAACCTGTTGGTTTTTGGGATCGTTGTCCTTTGCGTTTCCTTATTGGCGCATTATTTAGGAAAAAAAACAGCGTCAACAAAGATGATGCTGCCGTTGTACGCATTTAACCATGTGAAAAAGGTAAAGTTAAGAGGGGCTGAAAGAATGGAACATTCAAGGGGGTTGTCACTACTTTTTGGAGGGATCATTTTTTGTGCTTTTCTATTGCAGTATTTACCCGCTGTCCGCGCGTTGGATATTACACCTAACCTCCTCAACTTTTTTATGCTTGGTTTGGCTATAAGCCTTCACGGCAGTTTCAAAAGCTTTTTGAATGCCGTTGAGGCGGCTATCGGTGATGTCTCCGGAATTTTAATTCAGTTTCCTTTGTATTTTGGCATTATGGGAATAATGGGGGGTAGCGGAATGATCGATCAGATCTCGGATTTTTTTGTTTCTATCAGCAGCACTACCACCTTACCTTTGTTTACCTTTTTCAGTGCGGCAGTAGTGAATATTTTTGTGCCCAGTGGCGGGGGACAATGGGCCGTTCAAGGCCCCTTGGTGTTGGAATCCGCTTTGAGTTTAGGGGTTCCTTTGCCAAAAATTGTGATGGCACTTGCTTACGGGGACCAACTGACGAATATGTTACAACCTTTTTGGGCACTTCCCTTATTAGGAATAACGAAGCTAAAGGCCAAGGAAATTCTACCCTACACATTACTTTTTATGGGGGTGGGAGGATTAATTTACTTTTTGGGATTAGTGGCTATTTAATCTTATTTCCAATATTTTTGTAAAAAAAATTGCAAATCGTGGAAAATCAAGGTAAAAATATGCCCTTGTTTTTCTTGGATGATCGACTGGTATTTCCATCCGTTGATCATACCAATGCAGAAGGGCTGCTGGCTGTAGGTGGAGACTTATCCCCGGAACGCCTGCTGTTGGCGTACCAAAGCGGTATTTTTCCATGGTTCAATGATGATTCCCTTATTCTTTGGTGGTGCCCGGACCCGAGAATGGTGTTGTTTCCCAACAAAGTAAAAGTATCTAAAAGCATGCGCAAAGTGCTGTCCGGGAATCAATTTCAACTCACAAGAAACAAGGCATTTGATGAGGTAATTACGGAATGTGCCCTTCAAAAAAGAAAAAACCAGGAAGGAACCTGGATAACGGAGAACATGAAGGCGGCGTACAAGAAACTCCATCGAAAAGGGTTCGCGAAATCCTACGAGGTATGGCAGGAGAACGAGCTGGTTGGAGGATTGTACGGGGTAGATTTGGGACATGTTTTCTGTGGAGAAAGTATGTTCAGCAAAGTTTCGAATGCTTCGAAATTTGCCTTTATAAAAATGGTAGAGGAACTCCGATCAAAAGGGTATAGGGTCATTGATTGCCAGGTGTACAATGCCCATTTAAAAAGTCTTGGCGCCGAAGAAATTTCCAGGGAAAGGTTTATCAGGATTTTGAAAAAGGAAAAAGATACACCCTAAACACATTCGTTGTAGGGATGGACAGGGAGGTCAGGTTTCCAACAAAACGTTTTTAGCCTAAGAGAAAATGAAATATGTGCTTACCACCAACAGGGTAATAAAACCGCCCGTGGCAAAAGCATATTTCCATGGCGTGATATCAATAACATCGGTGTCTTCTGGTTCTGCAATTTCTTTTTTAGGCCTTAATTTTCCAAAGAGCAACATTATCAGGATATTGAATACAAATAATATACCCATTACATGCAGGTAGTGGGGGTAGGCTTCTGCCTTGATAACACTCAATTGTGCCGGGTCGGTAATACCTTGTGCCTGAGCAACAGCAACAGCGCCTTCCCTGAAATACGGTTCCACGAAAATCAGGCTGATCAGGTACAAGAGCACACCGGCAATCATCACTACTTTAGCGCCTAATGCAGGTACTTTTTTGGTAAGGATCCCGGTTAATACTACGGCCAGGATAGGAACACTTAAGCTGCCCAGGGACTGTTGGATATAAGTGAACAATCCATCAGGGGCAAATATGATAAACGGTGCTATGGACATGGAAATGATCCCCAGTATGGACCCAAAGATTTTTCCTGCCCGTACCGTCTGAATATCTGAGGCATTGGGATTGAAATAGAACTTGAACAGATCAAACCCGAATAAAGTGGCGCTACTATTCAGCAGACTATTAAAGGAACTCAGAACTGCTCCAAACAGCACTGCAGCAAAAAAACCGGTTAATCCCGCAGGAAGAACCTTGGCAACAAGGGCAGGGTAGGCCTGATCCGCATTTTCCAATTGCCCTTCAAATACGTGCCAGGAAATAATACCGGGAACTACCACAATAATGGGGATTATGAATTTTACAAAAGCGGCAAGTAGCATTCCTTTTTGCCCTTCTTTTACGCTTTTCGCTCCAAAAACCCTCTGCAATATGGATTGGTTGGTACCCCAATAGTAGACCTGGGCTAACATCATGCCGGTAAAAATGGTGCCAAAAGGAATGGAAGAATCCACGGCACCTTTCATTACAAACTTTTCAGGATTGGCCTCCCAAAGGGCATCAAGGCCTCTGCCAAAACTACCTTCTCCAATTAATAGCAATCCAAAAACGGGAATGAGCAAACCCCCAATAAGTAATCCGATAGCATTGATCAGGTCAGAAACAGCTACAGCTTTCAGTCCACCAAAAATAGCATAGATCATTCCTATGATTCCTATAGTCCACACGCAAAGCCATATTACCGTCCATTGGTCCATACCCAGCACACTGGGTAAATCAAACATTGTACTAAAAGCTAACGAGCCGGAGTACAGGATGGTAGGCAAAAGTACCACGCCATATGCGAAGAGGAAGAGTATGGAAAGCAACGCTTTGGTCTGTTTGTCAAATCGTTTCTCTATGAACTCCGGTATGGTAGTGATTCCCTGGGTCATATATTTGGGAAGCAAATAAATTGCGGTGAATACCATGGCAATGGCAGCCAGGGTTTCCCAGGCCATTACCATTAAACCTTCGTCAAATGCCTGTCCGTTGAGCCCGACAATTTGTTCTGCGGATAAATTGGTTAACAAGAGTGATCCTGCTATGGTAATAGCGCCTAAACTACGTCCCCCCAGGTAGTAACCATCTGCAGTTCTTTCGTCCGTTTTTCGGGTAGCATACCAGGCAACGACCGCTACAAAAAGAGTAAATCCAAGAAAAGATACAAGTGTAAGGGTTCCCATGAAGATAATTTAAGGTAGTTGGTTATCAGCTAAAATAAAGAAAAGATGATCACTTTTCCATTATGCTGCGGCAGGCTCTAAGGAAAATGAAACCCCTACAAAGGCAAATCCACTTCGTGATATCTAAAGCAGTTTACTTCATGATCATTCACCATTCCTGTAGCCTGCATATGGGCGTATACTACTGTGCTGCCAACAAATTTGAACCCACGCTTTTTAAGATCTTTACTGATACTATCGGAAAGTGCTGTTTTTGCAGGGGCATCTTTGTAATTCTTGAAGCTATTTTTAATGGGTTTTCCGTCTACGAACTTCCAGATGTAGTGGCTAAAACTCCCAAATTCTTCCTGCACCCTAAGGAATGCCTGTGCGTTGGATACGGTGGCGTTTATTTTCAGTTTGTTTCGCACGATCCCGGAATCGCCAAGGAGAGAATCAATTTTATCCTGTCCGTATTGTGCGATTTTTTGATAGTCAAAAAAATCAAATGCCTTTCTGAAATTTTCCCGTTTTCTCAGTATAGTGATCCAACTTAAGCCTGCCTGAAAGGTTTCTAAGACTAAAAACTCGAATAAAGTGTGATCATCCTTTACAGGAACGCCCCACTCATTGTCGTGATAGGCTTCGTACAGGGGATCGCCTATGCACCACCCACAGCGATGTTTGTCCATTGTATCCGGTCAAAAGTTTTGTACAATATACAGATAAAGTGGCATGCCCAGGGTAATGTTAAAAGGAAAGGTTATGGCTAATGCCATAGGCAGATAGAGACTGGGATTAGCCTGAGGAGCAGCGATGCGCATTGCCGCCGGGACGGCGATATAAGAGGCGCTAGCCGCTAGTATTGCAAATAGAAAGCGGTTCCCTACATCAGCAGTAATATACTGCGTAAACCAGGCCACAAGAATACCATTGATTACCGGGAGGATGATCGCAAAGAGCAAAGCAAACCATCCCTTTTTAACAAAATCATTGAGTTTTCGGCCACTGGTAATGCCCATATCCAATAAAAAAACAGCTAAAAAGCCCTTGAAAATGTCTGTTGTAAAAGGTTTTATGCCTTCTGCTTGTTGCTCGTTGGCCAAAAAGCCAATGGCCAGACTACCAAGGATAAGCAAGACACTGCCATTGGTAAAGGAATGATGTAGTATCTTTTTTAAGTCGCCATTTCTTGGTTTTTCCTTGCTAAAAAGTGCCATTAACAGTACTCCAACAATTATAGAAGGGGCTTCCATTAGGGCCATTACAGCCACCATATGCCCCCCAAAATGAATTTGTTCTATTTCCAAAAAGGAAATGGCTGTAACAAAAGTTACCGCACTTACCGAACCGTAAGCTGCTGCGATGGCACCCGAATTGGCCACTGAAAATCTCCTTCTAAGGATAAAATAGGCGTACAGCGGAACCACAATGGCGAGTAGGATGCCAAATAAAAGCGACCAAATAATCTCCATATTCAGATCGCTATGGGAAAGTTCCAATCCCCCTTTAAATCCAATGGCAAAGAGAAGATAAAGGGATATGAATTTAGAGGAGTTCTGGGGGATTTCCAGATCACTTTTTAATTGTACTGCAATAATCCCTAAAAAGAAAAATAGCAGAGCGGGATTGGTAAGGTTGGAGAGGAGTAAATCTAAATCCATTAAGGCTTATTCTTCCACGGAAATCTCTAGCACTCCGTTAATGCGCAATTTTTTCCCCAAATGGCGTATTTGTGCGACAAATTCTTTGGTAATCTCTTTTTCTTTTTCCAATTCTGCTATTCTTTCGTCAGGGTACTTTGTATCAGCATCCGCGCTCCCTTCACACCATGATATACGTTGTAGCTTGTGAAAGTTTATCTTCTCATTTATAAGTGCCAGAACCACATCCGCCGTCTCAGACGCGGTAAACGTTCCGTCTACCAGCTGTATTTTCTGTTTTGTTTTTGTCAAAGACTCCATTTAACCTACTCCTTTACATTCTTGTATTTCTTTGTTTGTTGCTCCCCTACGGAATGAATGGTCAAAAGACCAAAAATTATGGCAGAGGAGATAGAAAGCCATCCGAAAAAGAGGAAGTCGTTTAATGCAGATAGTATTAGCATCCCACCAAATAGAATTCCTACCAAAGCATAACCCAAGGGTTGAAAATCTGTCTTTGCCAGGCGCCGTTGCCGGGATGATGTCGCGGATTTTGCTGTTAGTCTATTAGACATACTTTTAGTTTTATACAAAGGTGCAACAATCAACCCATTAAATTTTATTTATATTTATTATATAAAACATAAAAATAATTAATGAATTATACATTACATCAACTGCGAGTGTTCCAGAAAGTGGCCCAGCATCTTAGTATTACCAAGGCTTCGGAGGATCTTCATTTGACGCAACCTGCGGTATCCATACAGTTAAAAAACTTTCAGGATCAATTTCCAATGGCACTTACAGAAGTAGTGGGAAGACAATTGTTTTTGACAGATTTTGGGGAAGAGATTGCCACAGCGGCCGAGCGTATTTTGAATGAGGTGAATTCCATTAATTACAAAACCATGGAGTTTGCAGGTAATTTAGCGGGACGCCTGAAAGTGGCAGTGGTCTCGACCGGCAAGTATGTGATGCCGTACTTTTTGTCGGGATTTATGGAGGAACACCCTGGGGTGGACTTAGTCATGGATGTTACGAATAAAGCTACGGTAATAAGTAATTTGGAAAAAAATGAGGTGGATTTTGCCTTGGTTTCTGTTTTGCCTAAACACTTCACGGTAAAAAAAATAGAGCTCATGGAAAACCGTTTATATCTTGTAGGAAGTGCAGATAAGAGTCTACCTTCTTTAAAGAAGTTGAAACAGGAGCCCTTGATTTTTCGTGAAAATGGTTCTGCGACCCGAATGGCCATGGAGAATTATTTGTTCAGTAAAAGTATCGGAGCAACAAAAAAAATAGAACTCACCTCCAATGAAGCGGTAAAACAAGCGGTGGTAGCGGGTCTGGGGTATTCCATAATGCCCCTTATCGGAATAAAAAATGAACTAAAAAATGAAGACTTGAAAATATTCCCAATTCGGGGGTTGCCCATAATAACCAATTGGAATTTGATTTGGATGCCCTCTAAAAAATTCTCTCCGGTGGCAATGGCCTTTCTACACTATCTTGAGACCAAAAAGACCGCAATTATAGAAAGCCAGTTTAAGTGGTTTAAAGACTATCCTAAGGATTCGTTATGAGTTTCCGGTGGAAAAATCTGGATATTCCCTCTTATTCTTACAGGTTCACCTTTATCTCTGGCCTCTAATATCAGCTGGGTTACCCTGTTTTTGGCGGCTTTAAGTTCGGCAATTCTCCTTTCAGATATGATATGGGATAGTTCATCTTTCTCCGTAACGTTGAGCAACTGAACGGTATGAAATTTTATCTTATAGTTAATTAAAGAAAGCAGCACGTCGGCGGCTTCAATTGGGGAGAAAGTTCCTTCAATAAGCTGAATTTCTTCCAAAATACAGTGTTTTTCCTCAGAATCGTGTTTGGTCCCTTTTAACCATTTGCCCAAGTTGGAAATCATAAAAAAAGCTGTTTGTTAGTTGGTTTTTACATAAAATCTACCCGCCGGAATTTAATTTTGAACATGACGGCGGGCAGATGCTTGGCAGAGAACAAATTTATTTAGCTTGCATATTTTATTTCACCTTTATCCTTATGTAATACATTGTTTGTTGGGGCTTGGTTCTTGTAGATTCTTAATACTTACGGGCCACTGATACAAAGCGGATAGTATTTAACGGGAAAAGGTCTACGTATTAGTGATAGTATTAATTTTTTGATTCGTATATTCTTTATTCGATCGTTGCTATTTCCCGCTCTTGATCCGCATTCCTGGATAAGATCGCTTTAATGGTAGGTCGGTAACCATAAAAATTGCGACCGTCTTCCCGCCTAAGAATAAGTTGCATCTCTCCATTGGGCAGTACATCCATTTGATCCACCACTACAACTGTTCCGTAATAATTAAAGGTTGGACTCAAGCCTGATTTCGAATTCAGGGAATTAAACAATTGGACCGTTTCTTCATATGGTAAGGTCATAATTTGCCCACTTTCAAAATTCCCTCTGCTCTCGTTAAAATGCTTATAGCTTTTTACAAATTCAGTTTCCTGAGCCTTAGCGCAGGGAAGTATCACAACCATTAAAAAAAATAGAGTAAAAATCTGCTTCATAGGCAATTGTTTAAGTAAATATAAGTTTTCTCAAACGATTGGACAGCAACACTGGCGTTAAAAAAAGTTAAACTATTATAATTTAAAAGCATTACTATTATATTTGCTTTTTAAAATTTTAATCTAGAATGGAGCGTTTATTACAATCGGTAAAAATTGCCATAAATGAAAAAGTCTTTTTGAAGGACCCTGAATCCTCTGATTTGGGAAAAAGAATTGTGGAAAACAGTATTCTGCTAATTGATAAAATTGGTTTTGAGGCGTTTACCTTTAAAAAATTGGGGGATATGATTGGTTCCAATGAAAGTTCCATCTATCGTTATTTCGAGAATAAACACAAATTATTGGTATATCTTACCTCCTGGTATTGGGGATGGTTGGAGTATCAACTTGTTTTTGCCACCAATAGCATAGCAGATCCCAAGGAGAAGCTGGCCAGGGCTATTGCTATTGTAACCAGAAATACTGTCGAAGACCAAACCTTTACCCATGTTAATGAAGTTTTACTTAATAAAATTGTGGTCAACGAGTCCTCAAAATCCTTCCTGACCAAAGAAGTGGATCAGGAGAACAAAGACGGTTATTTTGTGATATATAAAAGGATGGTAAACCGCCTTGAGGAAATGATACGGGCAGTTGACCCTTCCTACGCGTATCCCACCAGCCTGGCAAGTACAGTTTTGGACAGCACATTGCATCAACATTTTCTGCAAGATCATTTTCCTACCCTTACCAATTGCGATACCACGCATTCTCCGGGGGAGTTTGTTGCAGATCTAGTCTTCAAAATAGTAAAGGCGTAAACCTATGTCAAAAAATGTAATGACTTCCTGGCAGCGTCTGATAGGGCTGTTGCAGATTGATCGAAAAGATATATTGCAGGTATTCTATTATGCCATATTTGCGGGGCTTCTTAATTTATCCTTGCCTCTGGGTATTCAGGCGATTATAAATTTAATTCAAGGGGCACAAGTGAGTACTTCCTGGATTATTTTAGTAATCCTGGTTACCTTAGGTGTGGCATTTGTTGGAGTGCTTCAATTAATGCAAATACGCATTACAGAAAATATACAACAAAAGATATTTACCCGGGCATCTTTTGAATTTGCTTATCGCTTTCCTAAGATCAGGATGAGTGCGTTAAGTAATTATTATCCACCGGAACTGGCCAATCGGTTTTTTGATACCTTGACGGTACAAAAGAGCCTGGCAAAGATCCTTATTGATTTCCCGGCAGCGCTTTTACAAATTGTCTTTGGACTATTGCTTTTGTCCTTCTACCACCCTTTTTTCATCATTTATGGAATTTTGCTTTTGCTGCTTATTTATATTGTTTTTAAGTATACGGGGTATCGAGGTTTGGAAACAAGTCTTGCAGAGTCTAAAAACAAGTATAAAGTAGCACATTGGATTCAGGAAGTGGCACGTTCCATTGTTAGTTTCAAATTATCCGGGAAGACCCGTCTTGCTATGCAAAAAAACGATGCACTGGTTGTTGGATATTTGGATGCACGGGAAAGTCACTTTAGAGTTTTGGTGCTCCAGTTTATTCAAATGATCGGGTTCAAGGTATTGGTAACCGCTGGGCTTTTATTAATTGGAGGGCTTTTGGTGCTCAACCAGGAAATGAATATCGGACAGTTTGTGGCCGCAGAGCTTATCATCCTTTTGATCATCAGCTCTGTAGAAAAACTGATACTTGGATTGGAGACCTTTTACGATCTGCTCACTTCATTAGAAAAACTAGGGCAGGTAGTAGATAAAGATTTAGAACCTCAGGATGGAGAGAAACCTTTTAAGGAAAATGAAGGGTTTACTGTAGAACTGGATAAAGTAGATTATTTTGTGCCGGATAGAGATAAGAAGATCATTGATAATGTTTCCCTTACCATCTCTCCAAGCTGCAGTATTCTTTTACAGGGTCCAAGTGGCTCCGGAAAGACTACCTTGTTGCGATTAATAGCCGGTATTTTGGAGCCAAATAGTGGAAGTATTTATGTCAATAATGTAGCCTTACAGGGGATCAATTTAAACTATTACAGGGCACATCTGGGTCAATCTCTAACGGAAGAATCCCCTTTTGAGGGGACCCTAATGGACAACATTAGTTTTGGCGATCCAAATGTTACCACGGAAGAAGTATATTGGGCTTTGGACAAAATAAAGCTAACCCAATTTGTTAAGGAGCAACCTTACGGATTGAAAACCATGCTGTATCCTGAAGGAAAACAAATCCCTTACACCGTATCCAAGAAGATAGTGCTTGCGAGAAGTATCGTCAGAAAACCCAAGTTGTTGATTTTGAAAGATCCTCTGGACCAGTTCAATGAACAGGAGGCAGATGAGGTAATGGACTTCTTAACCGATCCCGCAAACGGTTGGGCCCTGGTAGTAGCAAGTGAAAACAAAAGATGGACTAAAAGATGTGGTAGAATCATTACCATGGAGAATGGCAAACTTATAAACGAAACACAGGCATAATGCTGAACATTTCACCTACAAAATTGAATCAAAAGGTAAAGCTTACTGCTTTTAATGCCCCTCAGAAAGTATTTCACAGGAAGCATTACAAACACTTTAATCGGTTTTTGTTATCCTTCGCGATCATTTTTCTGGTTGTGTTGTTTCTGCCCTGGACGCAGAATGTCACCGGCGAAGGCTTTCTTACAACATTGACCCCTGATCAACGGCCGCAAACCATACAATCTCCCATACCGGGACAAATAGAACGATGGTATGTTCGGGAGGGGGACTATGTACAAAAAGGGGATACTATCCTGCATATTTCGGAAGTCAAAAATGAATATTTCGACCCACAATTAGTGGAGCGTACCGGACAGCAGATACGCGCCAAAGAGATGGCGGTGACTTCGTATCAGGAAAAGGTAAAAGCCCTGGAAACCCAGATCGGTGCTTTAGAGAAGGAACGGGGGCTAAAACTGGAACAGGCTAGAAATAAATTGTACCAGTCCAAATTGAAAGTACAGAGCGATAGCATAGATCTGGAGGCCGCTAAAACCAATATTTCAATTGCCGAAAGGCAATATGACCGTGTAGTGCAACTGGAATCCGAAGGATTAAAGGCGGTCACGGATGTGGAGGGAAGACGACTGAAGCTACAAGAGACACAGGCTAAACTCATTTCCCAGGAAAATACATTGTACACGAGCAAAAATGATGTGATCAATGCCCAGGTAGAGATCAGCAGGGTACAGGCGGAGTATGCGGATAAGATTGCCAAAGCGCGTAGTGACATGTTTACTGCACAATCCAGTCAGTTTGATACCGAGGCACAGGTGACCAAACTGGAAAATGAGTTCACGAACTACGCCATGAGAAACGATTTGTACTATATACGCGCCCCGCAGGACGGATTTATTAACCGTGCTATTCAGGGAGGATTAGGAGAGACTTTTAAGGAAGGGGACCGGCTTGTGGGCATTATGCCTGCTAACATCAATATGGCCGTGGAAACTTTTGTAGACCCTTTGGACCTCCCGCTAATGCATATAGGCGAAAAAGTGCGAATTCAGTTTGATGGCTGGCCCGCAATTGTGTTCAGTGGTTGGCCTAACCTCTCCTACGGGACCTACGGTGGTGTGGTAGTTGCTATAGAAACATTTATTAGTGATAATGGCAAATATCGTATTTTATTGGCGCCCGACCCTGAGGACCACACGTGGCCCACGGATTTAAGAGCGGGATCCGGAGCATATACCATTGCCCTTCTGGATGACGTACCTATTTGGTTTGAACTCTGGCGGCAACTCAATGGTTTCCCCCCGAATTATTATCAACCCGAAAGCGAGATGGCTTCGGCCAAAAACAAATAGTAATGAGGCACTATCTTGTGTATTTGGCATTTTTGATCCTTACCTTCTCAAATGCCCAGCAGGACACGCTTGTTCTTGGGTTTAACGAGTATCTGGGGTATGTGAAGAAATACCATCCCGTAGCCAAGCAAGCGAAGCTTACCATTCCCATCGGACAAGCGAATTTAATGAAGGCGAGGGGAGGTTTCGATCCCAAAATAGAGGTGGATTATGAAAGAAAACGCTTTTCAGGCGACGATTATTGGGACAGGCTTAACGGCACATTCAAAATCCCCACATATTATGGGATTGAATTGAAAGGGCAGTTTGAGCAGGCAGAGGGAGACTTTATTAATCCTGATGAGAACTTTCCCACGGACGGGCTGTACAGTGCCGGAGTTTCGGTGTCTTTGGCCAGGGGATCGTGGATCAATGAACGTATGGCTACGCTGCGTAAGGCCAAGTTTTTCAGGGAGCAGACCAAGGCGGATCAGGATTTGTTGGTGAACGAAATATTGTATAACGCCTCCCTGGCCTATTTTGAATGGCTTATGGCTTACAATGAGGCGGAGGTTTTTAGGAACTTTCTTGGGAATGCCTCCCAACGTTTTGAGGGGATACGACAAAGTGCGTTGGCCGGGGATATTGCCATAATTGATACTGTAGAAGCTAAGATTGCTGTACAAAACCGGGAATTAAGTCTGGTGCAGGCCCGTGTTAAACTGATTCAGAAAACCCTGGAGCTTTCCAATTTTTTATGGATCAATGATGTTCCCGTGGAACTTCAACCCAATGTAATTCCGGATGGGGATCCACGAGAAGAGATAGATGTTACCCTGGAGATATTTGGAAAACCCCTGGACAGTTTTACCGTTGAGAACCACCCCAAACTGAGGTCGCTCAATTTTAAAATTGAAGGACTTGATGTGGACCGGCGATTAAAGGCCAACAAGCTATTACCACAAATAGACCTGGAATACAACTTTTTAACGGATGCCCCGGATCAGATCAATTCCTTTGAAACACAGGAATACAAGGGAGGTGTAAAGTTTCGCTTTCCCCTTTTCTTAAGGAAAGAACGGGGCGACTTGAAGCTGGCAAGATTCAAAGTGCAAGACGCAGAGTTTGAACTTGATAATACCCAGTTGGAAATTCAGAATCAGGTATTGGCTATCTATCGGGAATTGGATTCTTTTAGCGACCAGAATCGTCTAATAGACAAAATAGTTTCGGATCAACGCACGCTTTTAATGGCCGAGGAACGCAAATTCAGTTTTGGAGAAAGCTCTCTTTTCCTGATTAACTCAAGAGAAAGCAACTTAATTGATGCGGAATTGAAACAAATTGACGTACAGAACAAGTTTTTTACTACCAAGGCAAAACTGTTTAAAAGTTTAGCCATCAACCCGGAAAATCTGTGAGCATGATATGGCAAAAAAGGAGGAAAAGATCGGGAAAGCAAAAAAGGCAATAGGCAATCACGGTTCAATTGCATCCAACACGTTGGTTAAAGACACGCTTTTTATTTTCCTGGGGATTTTTTCGGCAGCCTTTGGTTTGGAAAGTTTTTTACTGCCCAACCGCTTTATTGATGGCGGTGCCACCGGTATTTCCCTTCTGGTTTCCGAAGTGACGGAGGTTCCTTTGGCATTGCTTATCATTTTTGTCAATGCTCCCTTTCTAATCCTGGCCTATACTACCATCGGCCAGCAATTTGCAATTAAAGCACTGTTGGCAATTTTGGGGTTGGCTATGGTGCTGGCTTTAATTGAATTTCCCGAAGTAACACAAGACCGACTTTTGGTAGCTGTTTTTGGCGGGTTTTTTCTGGGGGCGGGAATAGGAATGTCTATCCGGGGGGGAAGTGTCCTGGATGGGACAGAGGTGCTGGCCATTCATCTTAGTAGGAAATTGGGTGTAAAGATTGGCGATATCATTATCGGAATTAATGTATTCATCTTTCTGGCAGCTGCCTATCTGCTTTCCGTTGAGGCCGCTTTGTATTCCATGCTTACCTATTTGGCGGCATCCAAGACTTTGGATTTTGTAGTGGATGGGATTGAAGAATATACAGGAGTTACCATAATATCCTTAAAAAGCGAGGACATACGGGAGATGATTACGGAAAAATTAGGTAGAGGGCTCACTATATATGAAGCTAGCGGAGGCTATGGGAAAAAGGAAGAACGCAACAACTACGAGGTGATTTATACCGTGATAACCCGATTAGAAATAAGAAAACTCACCGTTGAGTTAGAAAAAATTGATCCCAAAGCATTTGTAATAATGAACAGTATAAGCGATACAAGGGGAGGGATGATCAAAAAACGCAATTTTAAATAAAAGTAATACTATCAATTTAACTAAGTTTAACTTTTGATTAAAAGTGCTTTACTTTCAAAATAAATAGCAAAGGGCTATCTTTATCTTAAAATTCGTAATGGGAAAAAAAAGCATGAAAAAGAAGGATGCCCCTGTAGTTCTTTTTCCTACCGAAAACGGGACAGAAGTCTATGAAATGTCCGATATAGACATTGGGACTGTCATTCGTATTGGCAGTCCCTCTAACCGTTATTATCAATACATCCATGTTTCCCTTGATTTTTTGAACCATAAACTGAACGACCTTGCCACAATGTTGGATTTGAAAGGTGCTACGGCTAAGGTAACCGGTATGATCAACCTGGAAGGAGGTAATCGTTTTGCGGTTATCGAAAGTGAAGGAGATACCGTGTTTTTTGAGGACAAGAATCGGTTGTTTGTGGACCCCTCCCCGGCTTTAAAAAATCGTGAAGTGATTGTAGAAAAAACAGCAAACTGAAAAAGCAATTTTCCGGTTCTGAACAAAAGAAACCTTGTATTGGATCCAAAAACGCGTTACTAAAAAGCCCTGGAAACATCCAGGGCTTTCTTTGTATTATGATAGTTTGATGACAAGGTTAATTCTGGCGTTTTTAAGTAGTTAAGAACAAACATTTAATGTTCATATAATCCAGAGCTAAGGTGTGTTTGAAGAAAATAATACAACTTTAGTATGCTTCTAACCTAATCACCATCAAGATGAAAAATCAAATACACAAAGTAGCCTTTGTTTGCATTTTGCTCTCTTTTAATTCCTGCGACAATCTGGACGATTTCCTGGGAAATGGCGGCAATGACGAAAAAAGCCTAAGATATATTGACGAATTCGTACTTCCGGATGGTTTCCAATTTGAAAACACCATAGTTGGGGGGCTTTCCGGGATTGATTATGCAGATGGGATTTGGTATACCATTAGTGATGACCCCGATACCCCAAGATTTTATACTGCGGTATTGGAGTATGATACTGCGGGATTTTCTTCTGTTCATATTGAATCAGTAGTTGAACTCAAAGAGCAGGATGGACAAACTTTTGCTACAGGAACGGTAGATCCGGAGGCGTTAAGGGTTTTTGGAGGGAATGTCGTGTGGACCAGTGAAGGAAACATCAATAATGGCATTAATCCCTTCATTAGAAGAGCTACCTTAACCGGAAATTTTATAAATGAAGCACCACTTCCCAGTAGGTATAGCGTTTCTGCCGAAGAGGGAAAAGGGCCCAGACAAAATGGAACTTTCGAAGGAATGACATTAAGTGCTGACGGGAAAGGCTTTTGGGTTAATATGGAATTACCATTGCAGGAAGACGGCCCCGCTCCGACACTTCAAGATACGGATTCTCCAATACGCATTGCTTTTATCAACAGAACTACCGGGCAATTTGGAAAGGAATTTGCTTATGAACTGGATCCTGTGGTGCGGCCTGCAACTAACGGGACCACTTTTGAACTCAATGGGGTGGTGGAGCTTCTGGAATACGCGGAAAACAAATTCCTGTTCCTGGAGCGCTCCTTTTCCACAGGCTATGCTGATGGAGGAAACAACGTGAAGATTTATGATGTAGATGCTGGGAATGCTACCGACATTAGTGAAATAAACAGTTTAGCTGACGTACCATATCAACCGGCCAAAAAGACGTTGCTCTTTGATTTTGAAGAAATTCGGGATCAATTGACGGATGGTGTTGTGGATAATATTGAAGGTATTTCATTTGGCCCCAGTTTTCCCAATGGAAACAGGTCTTTGATTTTGGTTGCGGACAATAACTTTAGCGCTTTTGGCCCCCAGTTAAATCAATTTATACTATTTGAATTATTAGATTAAGAAGCCTTTGCTTCCATGTAAAAGGCTGCCTGAATTGGTGGCCTTTTTAGCATATCATTTGACACCATGAGAAATGTCAGTTTTTTATGTTTACCCCGACTGTACTTTTGCAACAAAGTTTTTTAAATGAATACCCTAGTAGAAAATCCGGTGAGATCCACAAAAGTAATTATCCAGGAGGCACTTGATAGTGCCATATCCTATGAAGAGTATAGAGAAATGGTAAGAGCGCTGGTGGTATCCCAATCCACAACCGGGCCGGAAAAAGCAGCGGCACTGGTGAACTATACGCAGTTGAATGACAAGCGTATGGCGCGTTGGGATAAGACCTTGCGAATTCCTGAAGAAGTAGTAGAAAAGATTGCGACACTTAACCAAAAAATTACCTGGCTGGTGCTTACGGAAAGTTGGTGTGGAGATGCCTCTCCCAGCCTACCTGTAATGAACAAATTGGCGACGCTATCTCCCAATTTGGAGCTTAAAATTGTTTTACGAGATGAACATCCTGAATTAATGGATTTGTTTCTGACAAATGGCACCCGGTCTATTCCCAAGGTGATTGCTTTAAACGCTACGGACAACACTGTTTTGGGGGAATGGGGACCACGTTCTACACGGGCAACTCAAATGGTTGAGGAATTCAAAGCAAAACACGAAAAACTTAGTCCGGAATTCAAAGAGGAGTTGCAACTGTGGTACAATAAAGATAAAGGGCAGGATATTTTGAATGATCTTGTGGCTCTACTTACTTTGGAATAAGTAGGTAATAGTTCCAATTTGACCGGAACGGCTGGAAGCGCTGAACCTGGCTTTCAGGGCGTAGGCAATGGCATTGTCAATAAGGCAATAGTCATTAGTTCCTGAACTTTTTTCATTAAAAGTAGCTTCTTGCACATAGCCATCCCTATCTACTTTTATGTTGATCACCACTTTACCCCCCTTTATACAGGTATAGATAGGGGGAGGAAGGTAATAAGCATTGCGGTCTATCAGGGAGAAGGAAATAGAGGTTCGTTTGTCCTTTAAATTGTTGGTAAACTCTTTTTTATCCGAATCACGTTCCCCTAACTGTTCTTTTCGTTCCTGACGTTTTTTGGCTAAGTCCTTTAAATTTGCCGCAAAACCGCTATCGTTATTTAAAAATTCGTTGGGACCACTGCCCTGTTCCCGTTCTTCTATCAATTCCTCCAATGTTTTTAAAGGTTCGGGAGTGCCTACACTGGGTTTTGCCGTTTCATTAAATGCCCTGTGACTTTTAATAGGGTCATGCTGTGATAATTCTTCCAGTTTTTCCTTTTCCTCAAGTAATTGCTCTATCTCTTCATCCAAAAGGGCCATTTCAATAACATATTCATCTTCTTCCCTGTTCACCAGGTGAACGTTGTACGCAAGCAATACAATGATAGCCATCGTAAAGACGGTTATGATTAAAGAAAGCTGTTGGCGGTTCAGGTTCATGGTTTTGTAATAACCAAAATTCGTCAAAAATATTTCATTCACCCCTTAGTTTGCGGTTTACAGGATACTGAGCTGCTCTTTGAAACTCTGTGGGGTGTGGGCTGTATTTACGTGATAATCCCCTATTTTGGTTCTTCGTAAACGAGAAAGATAAGCACCTGAACCTAGTGCTTTCCCAAAATCATGGGCCAGGGAACGAATATACGTTCCTTTACTACAAACTACCCTGAAATCTATTTGGGGCATTCGGATATCAGTAATTTCAAACTCCAGGATTTCCACCGTCCGGGATTTTACCGCTACCTTTTCCCCTTTCCTGGCAAATTCATACAACCTTTTCCCGTCTTTTTTAATAGCGGAAAAAACAGGGGGGATTTGTTCGATCTTTCCTAAAAATTGAGGGATGGCCTCTTGTATGCTTTCCAATGTGATATGTTCCGTTGGATATGCCGCATTTACCTCGGTCTCCAGGTCGTAAGAGGGGGTGGTTTTTCCCAGGGTAAATGTCCCTGTATACTCTTTAACCTGTCCCTGTAAAAGAGGAATTTTTTTAGTGGCCTTTCCGGTGCAGATCAGCAATAGCCCTGTGGCCAACGGATCCAATGTTCCAGCATGGCCAATTTTGATTTTGCTAAGGTTAAATTTTTTTCGGATCGCCCATTTCAAAGCATTCACCGCCTGGAAAGAGCTCCACTCCAGTGGTTTGTCTATCAAAAGGATCTTACCTTCCAGAAAATCGTGTTTCGTAAAGCCTTCAGCATACATGGATCCCAACTTATATAGGGCTATCCCCAAATACTCCAGGCAATAGCCAGCAACCCTATAATAAAGCAGTAAACAGCAAAATACGTTAATTTGCTTTGCCGCACAAGTTGTATCATCCAGGTACAGGCTACTAATCCCGCTAGAAAAGCAGCTACAAAACCAGCGCCCATAGCTCCGATTTGCCCACTTTCAAAATTGATCTCCCCGCTAAGGATGTCCTTAGCTACTTTTCCCAAGATCAGCGGAACTACCATAAGAAAAGAGAATCGTGCGGACTTCGTTTTGTCAATTCCCAATAGTACGGCAGTAGAAATCGTAGCGCCACTTCGGGAAATACCGGGCAACATGGCCACCATTTGTGCCAGACCTATTACAAATGCACTGCGATACGAAACCCCTTTGTCCGTAGTTTTGGCCATGTCCGCCAAATACAGCAATACTGCGGTAATAATCAACATAATACCCACTATGATAATGGCGCCATCAAAAAAGACTTCCATAAAATCTTCCAGTAAGAAACCCACCAGGGCAGCCGGGATCATGGAAATAATGATTTTCAGGGTAAACTGCATCTCCTCATTCCATTGAAATTGAAATATTCCCCTAAGAATCTCCCAAACATCCTTTCGAAATACAACGATAGTACTCAAGGCGGTAGCAAAATGTAATATTACCGTGAACAGCAGGCTTTCCTCCGGGATAGAGGTGTCTCCTAAAATTGCTTTTCCCAATTCCAGATGTCCGCTGGAGGATACCGGCAAAAACTCGGTTAATCCCTGAATAATTCCCAGGATAATGGCGTCAAGGATATCCAATTAGCTCTTTTTTTTGCTGGGATCTAATAAAATCGCATAAATCTGGATACCTAAACCAACAAGCACAAGGAAGGGTGCCAACCGGATTCTTCTGAAGTTGTAGATTTCCGGGTTAAAAACATTGGGATCGTCGCTGCCCCCCCCACTCATCAAAATAAAACCCAGCGCAATACAGGCAATCCCTATAAATAGGAATACGTAGTTTTTACGTTGAAAAATGAATTGTGGCCCTTTCTTTTGATTTGTGATCTTCTTCTTACCCATTTGTTTAGGATTAGGAACGCAAGTTAACCATTCTAACCATTTCCGCTGATAAATATTTTAATGTAGGGTATTCATAACTTGTTTAGTAGTACAGGTCATTGGTGCGCAGGTTCAAAAATCGTTGTGTGGCAAAATACGTGCTGACGTAGGAGATAATGATCCCTAAAACCAATACGCCAACAAACAATAGGGCCAACAGTGTAATATCATCAAGCAGGTTTAACTCCGGAAAGGCAGTATGGATGTAATACAATACCACGGCTAAGGCCAAAACAGCAATTACGGCGCCGTAGATCCCCAGCTTTACATTGGTAATAATAAAAGGTTTCCGGATAAACGTTTTAGTTGCCCCAACCATCTGCATGGTTTTAATAATAAATCTTTTGGAATAGATGGACAGGCGGATGGAGCTATTGATCAGGAGCACTGCGATAGCCGTAAAGACGACGCTGGCTATCAAAATCCACCAGCTTATCTTTTTTACATTATCGCTTAATAATGCGATTAGCGGTTGATCATAACTTACTTCGTCTACAAAAGCTTTACCGGAAAGCGTATTGGCAATTTCCGCTACCTGTTCCGGGGAAACAAAATCGGCCTTTAAATGCACATCAAAAGAGTTTTTCAACGGGTTATAGCCTAAAAATTCCTGAAAATTCTCTCCAATATCCTCACTATACTGTTCTGCCGCATCTTCTTTTGAGACATATACGGCAGATTTGGTATATTCTGCCATGGCCAAACTTTTTTGTAGTTGGGTCACTTCGACCGGTTTGGCAGAATCCTTGAGGAATACGGAAATGGTGATTTGCTCCTTAAAATGGTCGGCCAGTTTCTTCGTATTCAACACCAATAGCCCTAAAGTGCCCAATAAAAAAAGCACCAAAGCAATACTTAACACCACGGAAAAGTAGGAAGAGATCAAACGCCTTTTTTGTAACCGCTCAATGTATTGACCCATAGTACAAATCGAATGCTCAAAAATAGAAAAGTAAATCGGTTTTACCGGGATTACTCCTATTTTTGCCCTTTGAAAACACAAGCAGTACGATGAAGTACAATTTCAGGGAGATTGAGAAAAAGTGGCAGACCTATTGGGCCAAAAACCAAACCTTTAAAGCGGAGAATTCTTCAGATAAGCCCAAGTATTATGTGCTGGATATGTTCCCCTATCCCTCCGGGGCCGGGCTACATGTAGGGCATCCTTTGGGCTATATCGCCAGTGATATCTATGCCAGATACAAGCGGCACAAGGGATTCAACGTATTACATCCAATGGGCTATGATTCTTTTGGCCTGCCCGCCGAACAATACGCCATTCAAACCGGGCAACATCCGGCAATTACTACGGCTACAAACATAAAAAGGTATCGTGAGCAGTTGGACCAACTGGGGTTCTCATTTGATTGGAGCCGTGAGGTACGGACTTCGGACCCTAAATACTACAAATGGACCCAGTGGATTTTTATTCAACTGTTCAATTCATGGTATAACAAACGTTCCGATAAAGCCGAATCGATAACGTCCTTGATGGCCGTTTTTGAAAAAGAGGGCAATATCAATATACAGGCCGCCTGCGATGAGGATACTCCTGTATTCTCATCCGAAGAATGGAAAGGATTGTCGGCATCGGAACAACAGCAATTGTTACTCAAATACCGCCTCACCTATTTGGCGGATGCGGAAGTGAACTGGTGTTCTGCTTTAGGTACTGTTTTGGCCAATGACGAAATCGTAAACGGCGTTTCGGAACGGGGAGGGCATCCGGTGATCCGGAAGAAAATGACCCAATGGATGATGCGGATCACTGCCTATGCCCAACGCCTGTTGGAGGATCTGGATAATATTGACTGGCCGCAACCTTTAAAAGATGCCCAGACCAATTGGATTGGACGTTCCGAAGGCGCTTCTGTAACATTTAATGTAATTCCGAGTAAGGACGTTGAGGCCCTCGAAGCGACCGGTGATGTAGCTACTTCGAGAACCTCAGTGTCCCATAAAATAGAAGTCTTTACTACCCGGCCGGATACCATTTTTGGCGCTTCCTTTATGACCCTGGCACCGGAGCACGAGCTGGTAGATAAGATCACTGCTCCGGAACAAAAAGCTGCGGTAGAAGCCTATGTGGAGGCTACTACTAAACGTTCGGAAAGAGACCGGCTTGCCGATGTAAAGACCATCTCCGGGGTGTTTACCGGAGCTTATGCCGAACATCCTTTTACCAAGGCGCGTATCCCCGTTTGGATAGGGGACTATGTACTGGCCGGTTATGGTACCGGTGCGGTAATGTCTGTTCCCTGTGGGGATCAACGCGATTATGACTTTGCAAAACACTTCAATATTCCTATTCCCAATATTTTTGAGGGGGTGGATATTTCCGAGGAAGCTTTTGCGGATAAAGGGAATACGATTATAGCCAATTCCGATTTTCTGAACGGTCTGGATTACCCGCAAGCCACCCGCAAAGTCATTGCGGCCCTGGAAGAAATAGGCCAGGGGAAAGGCAAGATCAATTATCGGTTGCGGGATGCGGTGTTTAGCAGACAGCGGTATTGGGGAGAGCCCTTTCCGGTCTATTACGACAGCCAGGGTATGCCGCAGATGCTGCCGGAAGCTTGTTTGCCCCTGGAATTACCGGAAGTAGAGAAATACCTGCCTACGGAGACCGGAGAACCTCCTTTGGGGAATGCCTCGCACTGGGCCTGGAATACCGAAACCTTTGAAGTGGTGGCCAATACCTCGGTAGATTATGCAACGGTCTTTCCCCTGGAATTAAACACCATGCCGGGCTGGGCGGGCAGTTCCCAGTATTTTAACCGCTATATGGATCCCGGTAATGAAGCGGCCATTTTTTCCCCCGAAGCGATCAATTACTGGCAAGACGTGGATCTTTATATCGGCGGGAGCGAGCACGCTACCGGACACTTATTGTATTCCCGTTTCTGGCAGAAGTTTATGTATGACCGGGGCTGGGCACCTAAAAAGGAATATGCCAAAAAGCTGATCAACCAGGGGATGATCACCGGGATGAGTGCTTTTGTTTATAAAGACCAGGATAAAAATGTGTTATACTCAAAGAGTTTAACTGTTGGAAAAGAAGTGATACCTCTACATGCGGATGTAACTTTAGTTAATTCATCAGACGAATTGGACATAGCAGGTTTCAAAACCTTTCGACCGGAATTCCAGGATGCGGAATTTGTCCTTGAGGAGGGGAAATACGTCGTTGGGCGTGAAATTGAAAAAATGTCCAAATCCAAATACAACGTGGTCAACCCGGATCAGATCTGTGAGGACTATGGGGCAGATTCCCTGCGCTTGTATGAAATGTTCCTGGGGCCCCTGGAGCAGTCCAAACCCTGGAACACTGCCGGGATCACAGGAGTGCATAGTTTCTTAAAAAAGTTGTGGAAGTTATACCGTAGTGTTGACGACAGTACTCCAACACCGGAGCATCTGAAGACGCTGCACAAAACCATCAAAAAGGTGGAAGAGGACATCGAAAATTTTAGTTTTAACACTTCGGTCTCCACCTTTATGATCTGTGTCAACGAGCTAACGGCACAAAAATGTACCAGCAAAGCGGTTTTGGAACCCCTGGCTATTCTGGTATCGCCCTATGCCCCGCATATAGCTGAAGCACTTTGGGAAGGTTTGGGACATACGGAGTCTATCGCCTATGAGCCTTTCCCTCAATTTGAGGAGCAGTACCTGGTGGAAAGCACCAAGGAGTATCCTATATCGTTCAACGGAAAAATGCGTTTTACCCTGGAATTACCTCTGGATATGGACAAGGCCGGTATAGAGGCCGCTGTTTTAGCCCATGATCGGACGGCTAAATACCTTGAAGGTCGTACCCCTAAAAAAGTAATTGTGGTGCCCGGGAAAATTGTCAATATTGTGGGGTAAATTGCGAACAACGCCCAGTAATCTGCTTTAAAAATTAGATTGCTTCGTTTTACTCGCGATTTATGCCCACTATAGAAATTATCGGCCTTATTGCGGCTACCTGCACTACTGTCGCTTTTGTCCCTCAGGTGTACAAGGCCATAAAGCATAAGTCCACGGCGGATATCTCGCTTACCATGTATTTGGTATTGATGGTGGGACTCCTACTTTGGTTAGTCTATGGAATTTACCATCATAGTCTGGCGATCATTTTAGCCAACACGGTCACGGGAGTATTGGTGGTAATCATGCTTTTTTTGAAAATAAAACACAAATAACGACAAGGAAAACGGCAAGGCACAGGCTAAAAACAGTATTTTTTAATCATTACCCCCTATAAAAGAGGGGGTATGATCGAAAAAAAGTAGTTATTCGTCTGATATACCCCTGCATTTCATCGATTTTATTTCCACGATAGGGGTAATTCCCACATTTTTGAAGTATTAATTCAAATAATTACAATAATCATGATCGTAGGGGTACCTAAAGAAATTAAAAACAACGAAAGTCGCGTAGGGATGACCCCTTCAGGCGTCTTCGAATTGGTAAAGAACAAGCATACCGTGTATGTGCAATCCAGGGCCGGAGAAGGCAGTGGATTTTTTGATGAAGACTACATCAGTGCCGGAGCTCAGATTTTGCCAACTATTGAGGAGGTTTACGCCAAATCAGATATGATCGTAAAGGTAAAAGAACCTATTGCCCAGGAGTACGGTCTTGTAAGAGAAGGGCAAATTGTGTTCACCTATTTTCATTTTGCCTCCAGTGAACCCCTAACCAAGGCAATGATCGCCAGTAAATCGGTTTGTATAGCCTATGAAACTGTGGAGGACGATGATGGCACACTTCCGCTGCTAACACCAATGTCTGAGGTTGCCGGCCGTATGGCTATCCAACAGGGTGCTAAATACCTGGAAAAACCGGTAAAAGGGAAAGGAGTCCTTTTAGGAGGTGTTCCTGGTGTTGCTCCGGGAAAAGTGTTGATTTTGGGTGCTGGTACGGTGGGGATACAGGCTGCAAAAATGGCAGCAGGCCTGGGAGCTCATGTCACCATCATGGACGTCAATATGAAGCGATTACGTTATGTAAATGATGTGATGCCCAATCATGTGGTAACCGATTATTCCAATGAGTTCAGGGTAAGAAAGCACATTAAAACCCACGATTTGATCGTTGGAGCCGTATTACTGAAAGGCGCAAAAGCTCCCAATTTGATCACAAGGGATATGCTAAAAGATATGCATCCCGGTACCGTTATTGTGGATGTGGCGGTAGATCAGGGCGGATGCGTAGAGACTTCAAAACCCACAACGCACGAGAATCCTGTTTATATCATTGATGATGTGGTGCACTATTGTGTGGCTAATATGCCCGGAGCCGTACCCTATACCTCAACCATAGCCTTGACCAATGTAACCTTACCGTATGTGTTGAAATTGGCCAACCAGGGTTGGGAAAGCGCTTGCCGCAATGATGCTTCCCTGGAAAAAGGAGTGAACATTGTTGAAGGGAAGGTAGTGTACAAGGAAATCATAGAAGCTTTTGACTGGGATACCCCGGTACTCGTATAAAACGTACATTTTGTCAGTACGTGAACCTCGTCATAAAATGGCGGGGTTTTTGTTGTTTTGTGGGTATATTTAGTAAAATTTAAAAACGAAAAGGTCATGATGGGATATTATATATTGATAGGTGCAATTGCTTTGGTAAGCTGGTTGGTAAGTGCACGTTTAAAAAGTAAGTTTAAACATTATTCAAAAGTGCATCTCCGGAATGGAATGAGCGGGGCAGAAATTGCCCAGAAAATGTTGGATGATCACGGTATCCGGGATGTGAAAGTGATCTCCACCCCCGGGATGTTAACAGATCACTATAACCCAAGGAATAAAACGGTAAATCTTAGTGAAGGGGTCTATAGTCAACGCAACGCTGCGGCTGCAGCAGTTGCGGCACATGAAGTAGGGCACGCTGTACAACATGCCCAGGCGTATGAATGGTTAACCATGCGTTCCAAATTGGTCCCCGTAGTAAGTGTGACCTCAGGAATGTCAACCTGGGTGGTTTTTGGAGGCTTGGTGCTTGGTGCTGCGGCCGGAGTGGGGCTGGGTTACTGGATTGCGGTTGCCGGATTAGTAATGATGGCTATGGCCACTTTGTTCAGTTTTATCACCCTTCCGGTGGAATATGATGCCAGTAAAAGGGCTTTGGTCTGGTTAAAACAAAAAAATATGGTCACCCAACAAGAATATAGCGGCTCCGAGGATGCTTTGAAATGGGCAGCCCGCACCTATCTGGTTGCCGCCATTGGTTCTTTGGCCACTTTGGTGTATTGGGGTTTACAAGTTTTTGGAGGAAGGGACTAAACCATCTTCTACCAATACTGATATATGCAAAAGCAAAAACCTGCCGCAAAGGCAGGTTTTTTTATTTTTAGCCTTATGAAAGCGCTGCAGTCTTTATTTCAGAATATTGAACGTTATGTTGCTCTGACCGAAGCAGAAAAAGATAAGATCAGTGCAATAACAAGCTTGAAAACCATTAAGCGCCGTCAGTTTATTGACCAACCTGGTTTTATCAGCAAATACCGCAACTATATTGTAAAAGGAGCCTTCCGCTCTTTTTTTCTGGATTCGGAAGGTAAGGAGCACACGGTGCAAATTGCTTTGGACGACTGGTTTGTAAGTGACTTTTACAGCTATATTACCCAAACACCGGCTACACTTTTCGTAGAAGCGTTGGAGGACTCCCATATCCTTCAAATGGACTATGATGCTATTGAACCCTTGTGCCGCGAACTTCATGCGTTGAGCGAATATTTTAGGGTTTCCACTGAAAGGGCCTTCGCCTTTTCGCGCAATCGCGCGTTATCGGGATTAAGTAAAACAGCCGAAGAACGTTTCCTGGAATTGCAACGTTTATATCCTTCTATGATTCAGCGTGTACCTCAAAAGGTCATTGCTTCCTATTTGGGGATGACCCCGGAGTTTTTAAGCAAGATCCGTAAAAAACTGACTTCAGTATCTTAAACTGGTTCAACCGTTTTTCCTAATCTATTTCATTTCTCATTCTTTATGAGGGTCGCAACTTTGTTCCCGGGAATAGTCCTAAAAATTTTACATTTTAATCCGATAATTATGAAAAAAAACGTTTGGTTGATCACCGGAATTTCCAGTGGATTGGGAAAGACATTGGCGGAAAGTGTACTGGAGCACGGGGATTACGTTATAGGTACCCTACGGAAACAAAGCCAGGTAAACAATTTTAACACAAAGTACTCCGGAAAGGCACATGCTGTGCTTCTGGATATTACAGATCACAAGGCCACTGAAAAAGTTATTGCCGCTATTCCGGAAATAGATGTTTTAGTCAACAACGCTGGAATAGGTTTTGTTGGCGCTATAGAAGAGACCAGTATCGCTGAGACCCGAAGCGTTTTCGAAGCAAATTTCTTTGGCACATTGAAAATGACCCAGGAAGTCTTGCCTAAGATGAGGGCTAAGAGAAAGGGTCATATTGTACAAATTTCCTCTCACGGGGGGATCAAAGCCTTTGCCGGATTTGGGATATACAACGCCAGCAAGTTTGCCCTGGAAGGATTTAGTGAGGCCATGGCACAAGAAATAGGACCTTTGGGTATCCGAACCATTATTGTAGAACCAGGCCCGTTTCGGACAGAATTCGCCGCAAAGGGGCTACCTGAAGCACAAAAGGTGATCTATGATTATGCGGATACCGCCGGAGCGTTTCGTTCCAAACTAAAGGGGGTACATGGAAAACAGGAAGGAGATCCTAAAAAAGCAGCTAAGGCCATACTGGATATGGTACATTCGGAGAATACCACACTGCGGTTACCACTGGGCAAAGTGCCTTTAACGACCATACAGATGAAATTGGACAGCGTTCAGGCCGATTTGGATCACCATACTAAAACCGCTGAAAACACGGTATTCAAATCGTGATCTGACGATTGATCTGCTGGTTCAGAGAGATAAAGGTTTCGGTTCGGGAAACACCTTCTATTTGTTGGATTTTTTTATTTAACACCTGCATTAGGTGCTCATTGTCTTTGCAGAGGACCTTGATTAAAATGGACCAATTACCTGTAGTGTAATGACACTCCAGGACTTCGGGAATTTTTTCCAATGCTGCAACCGCTCTGGGATTGCTCATTGCCCTGTCCAAATAGATACCAATATAGGCCATGGTGGTATAGCCCAATACTTTTGGGTTGATGATGAATTTGGAGCCGGAGATTACCTGGGACGCCTCTAATTTTCGTAGTCGCTGATGGATAGCCGCTCCTGAAATACCGATTTTCCGGGCAATTTCCAGAATAGGGATACGGGCATCTTCCATAAGATGCCTTAATATTTTTTTGTCAATTCCGTCTAGATCAAACAAATTGCTGCCATTTTTCATTTTAAAGCGATACTTTGAAATTCAAATATAACAAATGGTTACATCTATTAACCGGCAACAGAATCCGGATTATACCCCAAATAGGGAGTCTCGTATTCTTTGAATTGAATGCCCTGTGCTTTTAGTTCCGATAGAATGGGACCATAGATTTCTTTGGTGATCGGGATCTGTACTCCTGGTGTAGTGATCTTCCCATTCAAAATGTTGATGGTAGCCATAGCCACGGGTAGCCCTACTGTCTTTGCCATAGCCGTATAGGTCCTATCTTCACCCAGCACTACCATATTGGCATCCAGCTGTTTTTTTCTTCCATCGAGTTCATAGCCAAACTTATGATACATGACTATCATGTCTTTTTCATCTTCTCCAAGTGTCCAACTGTTTTCCAGAATATGTTGCAACGCCTGAGCAGGGGTGGCATTGGGGAATGGAATTTTCTTGTGAGGATTGAATAGATCCAATTCCTCCAGTTTCTCCCACATAATATCATCCTGATCAATCTTTAAATAGTGCCTGAGCTTTAACTCAACCGAATCTGTTGGGGAATAGGGTAGAAACAGGTTAACAAATTCCCTGAAAGACATTCCTTTAGAGTTTTCAAGATGATAGCTGTCGTCTGTCATTCCCAGTTGCACAAATATGTTCCAGGCACGGGAGAAACCTACTCTGCGCATGGTGCCACGGTATAAGGTCAGTACTTTCTCCAAACCATAGGCTTCCCGATACCAAAGGGAATCGCGGTTGGCGTAGGCCTCAAATTTCCCATAACCCTCAATATCCAAAAATTCAGTTCTCCTGAATAACTTATGGTAGGGGATATATTTATAGGTGCCTTCCTGAATAAACTTAGCAGCACCGCCCTGGCCGGCTACCACTACATTTCCGGGATTCCAGGTGAATTTGTAGTTCCAAAGGTTGGTATCGCTTTCGGGGGCTACCAATCCTCCCGTGAAAGATTCGAAAAGCAGCATTTTTCCCCCTTTGTCCCGTATACGATCAATAACCTCCATAGCACTCATATGGTCAATACCAGGATCCAGGCCAATTTCATTTAAGAAAACCAAACCACTTTTCTTCGTATCGGGATCCAATTCCCGAATCTCATTGTTGATATAGGAAGCGGTTACCAGATGTTTTTGATAGTGGACACAGTCCCTTGCCACCAGGGTATGTAGCTTGGGAGGCAGCATGGAAACTACGATATCTGCAGCGGATATGGCCGTTTTTCTGGACTTTTCTTCCAGAACGTTCAAGGGAATTACACTGCAATTTTCATGGGAGGTAATTGCCGCTGGGAAAGCCTTTGGATTGATGTCGCCAATAGTTAAATGTAAGGCTTCCGAAGCAGATTTTTGTACTAAATAATTCAGTAAAAATGAAGTAGATTTTCCTGCGCCAAGCACCAAAATTTTACGAACCATAGGATTAAATTACCTTTGTGACATAACCATACGAAAGTATCAAATCGTGATATTTTTAAGAAAATAAGACCCTTAAGTTATGAACAAAACAATTTTGGCCACCGGGCTACTGTTTGGAATGTTGGCCGTAGTTTTGGGGGCCTTTGGTGCGCACGCCCTGAAAAAGGCCCTTACTCCCGAAGCGTTAAACACCTTTGAGACCGGGGTAAAGTATCAAATGTATCATGCCCTGTTTCTACTGGTGCTTAGCGTTATTACGATTGTCCCTGAAAACACGAAGAAAGTGGTTTTTTACCTCATTGTAATTGGAATGATCCTATTTTCCTTCTCTATTTATCTTCTCGCAACCAATAAACTCACCGGCGTTGACTTTAGAAAGATAGGTTTTATCACCCCGATAGGAGGAACTTTGCTCATTCTGGGTTGGGGATATCTGCTTTTTTCCCTGCTGTTTAAAAAATAGGGGAGAATCCTCAGTTTTAATACGGTGCCGGGGTTATAATTTTTTAGTTTTGTACGCATTAAAAAACTATCATATGACTGATCCCACCTTAGGGCCGAAAACGATTTCGCTTGCCTCATATGGCATTCACCACAACAATTTCCATTACCAACTCTCCCCGGATCAATTGCACAAGATCACGATAGAAAGAGGTATGGGACAAGAAACCTCCCTGGGGGCCATTGCCGTAAGTACAGGTGAATTTACCGGAAGATCTCCTCTGGATCGGTTTATTGTGAAGGATAGTATTACGGAAGACAAGGTGTGGTGGGGCAGTATCAATGTTCCTTTTACACCGGAGCGGTTTGATGCGCTTTATGACAAAGTAGTAGCGTATCTCAATGAAAAGGAACTTTATGTAAGGGATGCCTTTATCTGTTCTGATCCTGCATACACAATGAACCTAAGAATAGTAAATGAGTACCCCTGGTCCAATATGTTCGCTTATAATATGTTTTTACGACCTACGGAGGAAGAGCTTCACAATTTTGAACCGGAATGGACCGTATTGAATGCGCCGGGTTTTATGGCCGATGCAGCCATAGATGGCACACGGCAACACAACTTTGCCATCTTGAATTTCACGAAAAAAATAGCACTCGTTGGAGGTACCGGATATACCGGGGAAATTAAGAAAGGGATTTTTTCCGCTTTGAATTTCATTCTACCGGTAGATAAGGATGTTCTTCCTATGCATTGCTCTGCTAATTTGGGGGAAGAAGGTGACACCGCTTTGTTTTTCGGATTGTCCGGTACCGGGAAAACTACGCTCTCCACGGATCCTGACAGGAAATTGATTGGTGATGACGAACACGGATGGACTCCCGAAAATTCTGTATTCAACTTTGAAGGCGGTTGCTATGCAAAGGTCATTAACCTTTCCAGGGAAAGCGAGCCGGAAATCTATGGGGCTATTAAAAAGGGGGCTATCCTGGAAAATGTAGTGATGCGTGAAAACGGGGATGTTGCCTTTGAGGATGCCTCTATTACCCAAAATACCAGGGTGAGTTATCCCATATACCATATTGAAAATATTCAGCAGCCTTCAATTGGAGAGAATGTGAAGCATATTTTCTTTCTGACCGCCGATGCTTTTGGAGTTTTACCGCCTATTTCCAAGTTAACCCCTGCGCAGGCGGCATACCATTTTATCTCCGGATATACCGCAAAAGTGGCAGGAACCGAGGCAGGGGTCATTGAGCCCCAACCTTCTTTCTCCGCCTGTTTTGGAGCGCCATTCATGCCGTTGCATCCCACCGTTTATGCCGAAATGCTAAGTAAGAAAATGAAGGAATCTGGGGTTGATGTTTGGTTAATTAATACGGGTTGGACCGGCGGGCCCTATGGTGTGGGAACTCGGATGAAGTTAAAATATACCCGTGCTATGATCAGCGCTGCCATGAGCGGGAAACTAGGGCTGTACAACTATGATACCTACCATATTCACTCGGTTTTTGGTGTAGCCCAACCCAGAAAGTGCCCTGGGGTCCCTACGGAAGTATTAAGTCCCCGTGCTACCTGGAATAACGATGAGGCCTACTATAACACAGCGTTTAAACTATCCAATGCTTTTCGGGAGAATTTTAAAAAGTTTGAGGCCTATGCCAATGAAGAAATCCGGCGAGGAGGCCCACAACGATACGCCTTTTAAAGAAAAAAGCCCCTGTTATCAGGGGCTTTTGTAGTTAAGTCTCAATTCTTTATCCTTTATTGGCATCTGCAATGTACTTTTGCAGAGCCATAGTCATGGAAGGTGTTTCCGGTGTTGGCGCTTTAATGTCTATCCGCAACCCGGCATCTGTAGCGGCCTTTACCGTACTGTTACCGAAAACCGCAATACGGGTATCGTTTTGTTTGAAGTCCGGAAAATTTTGCAACAAGGATTCAATACCGGAAGGGCTAAAGAACACCAAGATATCATAATATACGTCCCTTAGATCCGACAGGTCACTAATTACGGTTTTGTAAAAAATACCGCGTTTCCAGTTCAGTTTCAAATCGTCAAGTACTTTTGGGATGTCGGATTTCAAGGTGTCGGAAGAAGGCAGAAGGAACTTTTCATCTTTATATTTCTTAAACATGGGGATCAGGTCATTAAACATCCGTTGTCCCACATAGATCTTACGCTTTCGGTACACCACATACTTTTGAAGATAATAGGCTACTGCTTCAGACTGGCAAAAGTACTTCATGGTGTCTGGCACCTTAAAACGCATTTCCTCAGCTATTCTAAAAAAATGATCCACCGCATTTCTACTGGTTAGGATAATTGCGGTGTATTCATTGAGATCTATTTTTTGTTGACGAACACTTTTTGCTGTCTCTCCCTCCACATGAATAAAAGGTCTGAAATCTACCTTTACTTTGGATTTTTCAATTAATTTGGAATACGGGGAGTTTTCCATTTTCGGTTCTGGCTGGGAAACCAAAATCGTCTTTACTTTCATATTTTTCAACCGTTTAAAAAGCTGATCAGAATTACCAAGGGTGCAATTTCGAGAGTGCAAAGGTACAAAATAAAATAGAATAAGTTAGGGACAATCAATTTTTGATGATGTCTAAACATATTTCCCAGCCCAACGAGATTTACTATTACCAGGAGTATAAAAATCACGTAAACCGCGGGAATATTACCTTTTGCAATATACATGAGGAAGATGTTCGCAACAAAGGCAATGAGCCCGGCATAATTGAAATAGGTAAGTTTTTCAAAGATCAAATCCAGCATTAAAGTGTGGTTTTCAAAAAAAAATCCGTTCCCCAGTTGCAGGATAATTTTCACAAGGATAAATCCTAAAACCAAACCTGTAACTATCCAGAATTCAGTGATATTGGCTCCTGGATCCCGTTCCAATAAACGGTTGCGGGACAGAAAAATGAATAAGGATATGTTAATGACTTGCGAAATGGTTAGTAGGATATGAAAACCGTTAACGAGTTTCCCTTTTTTCTTGTTTAAAGTAAGATACTTGTTGTTAAAGGGTAACATCAGGAAGACGAAAAAGGAATTTTTAAAAAAATACTTGCCCACGGTAATAATGACCAAACTAGAGAATAGAATCAAAGTGATCCAATCCCAATTGGGCATATCACGTGGGATAAGGTTCATTGTTTTACTTTTATGCTGGCGCTGTTAATGCCTGAGCGCAATTCATTTTCCGATATGCTGAACTTAATATAGGCAGGATGTTCCTTTGTTGGAGTGGGCAGTTGGCAGTTAATCATAGTGGTGTCTTTGGGAAATAAAAAACGAGCTTCCGGAGATTTCATTTCCACCGGAAGTAGCTCCAAAATATCTTTATAACGATCTAAATAGGCAATGTTTATCTTGATTTTGTCCAAAGGTATGGTATCTGAATAAGGATTATATATCTGTACCAGCTGTATTCCTTTACTCAAATCCAATTCAGGATCCTCCAGAAAACAACGGAGTTTTCTATACGACTCAAAATTGTCAATATACCAACCGTAATACCGGTTGCTTCTAAATGGGACGTAAGTAAATTCCCCGGAATTGGCAAACGGGGTTACGTAAGCAACCCGTCGGTGTTGGACAGCTGCCTCAGCACTGTCTATGCTGTATTGGTTTTGCCTGTAGTAGATGTTATTTAGGGAAAAAGAAGTATTTCCGGAGTAAAAAGAATACATAGGAGCTCTTCGGTAACTGTTTTCAAATACTACCGGAGTGTCTCCAACAATGTCTTTTAATGTTTTTACCCATTCTTTGGGGCCGTGTGTTTCGTACCCCATAAATGGCAGTAAAGGTTGATACACTAACCATGCCCTTGTATAAAACAACAGGACAACACTTACTATACCCAAACGGTACATCCATTTTCTGCTTTTCCGATGGTCTATCAAATATTGAAAAGCAAGTACCATCATAGGGACACTAATGGCGATAACCCATTGTGCCTGGGCCCTTCTGTGAAAACTTGACAGGAAGAAGAAAAAAATGATCCCATAGCTTACATAGGTCAAAGACCTGGTAAAAAGATCCTTCGGTTTTGTGGTGATAAGGGCCCAATAGAACCAGGGAAAAAGTAAACCAAAGTTCACGATAAGATTCAAAAAATAGCCCAGGGTAAACTCGGCGAAATCATAGGGTTGATTAGGTCGTTCAAAAAGATGATATTTCACGGAAATAAAATCGTTTTGATATAACCAATTTAAATGCGGGAGGTACGCCAAGACCGCCACCAATACGGCTACCCAGGCCAATTTATTGCGGAGCAGGGCCAAATTGGAAAGCAATACAAAGAAAATAACCAGCACCGCATGATATTTGCTATACAGCAACGCTGCCATGGCTAACCCCAACAAGATAGCCAACGGCAAACCACCCTTTTCCAAGAACCTTTTGTATAGTAGTAAAAACAATGCCGTAAAGAAAAGTAGAGGTGTATCCGGAAGTATTAGAAAACCGTAAGCGTTAAAGAGCACCATGGCAAAAAGGAGCACAAAAAAGTGAGGGATATACTTTTCTTTCGCATCCCGGTCAATTAATAACCAAATTATCATTACTGTGCCGGACCCGAATAGGCAGCTAAAAAAACGTACACCGAGTTCTCCTTCAAAAAAAAACAGGCTCAACTTGACCAGAAGGGCCACCATGGGAGGGTGGTCAAAATACCCCCAGGCCATGTTCTGGGCATAATACCAATAGTAGGTTTCGTCATAAATAAGCGGTGTAAAATGTGCCTGAACTAAATTGATAAGTAGCAGGACTCCTAAAAAGACAAAAAAGGATTTGGAAA
Organism: Croceivirga sp.; assembly: GCA_028284285.1. Taxonomy (GTDB): domain Bacteria; phylum Bacteroidota; class Bacteroidia; order Flavobacteriales; family Flavobacteriaceae; genus Croceivirga. The sequence continues at coordinate 50,268 of JANQSA010000018.1, read as the reverse complement.
ACAGGTTTCCCATCAAAGCAGTATTTCAGCCCTTAAAGTTAAGCATTATGGTAAAGTATTCTAAACAGGTTTACAGAACGGTACCCGGAAAAGTCCACAATACACTATTTTTGGTGTTTTAAATTTGAAGCTGTGGCTGAGGGATTGGTAATCATACCTACCTTCAATGAAATTGAAAACATTGAAGCGATAATCAAAACGGTCTTTGACCTGAGGAAGGATTTTCATGTCCTGGTGGTGGATGATAACTCCCCGGATGGCACCGCCCAAAATGTGGAACAGTTGCAACAGCAATTTCCAGAACACTTATTTTTAGAAGTCAGAACGCAGAAATCCGGTTTGGGAACGGCATATATACATGGCTTTAAGTGGGCTTTGGAAAGGGGTTATGAATATATTTTTGAGATGGATGCTGATTTTTCCCATAAACCCAGCGATCTTTTGCGATTGCATCGCGCCTGTCTCAATGGGGCCGATGTGGCCATCGGATCACGGTATAAAAAAGGAGTAAATGTGGTAAATTGGCCGTTGAGCCGTATCTTGTTATCCTACGGGGCATCCTTTTATGTAAAACTGATTACGGGAATGCCCGTTCATGACCCTACTGCCGGATTTGTTTGTTATAGACGAAAGGTGCTGGAAGCGATAGATTTGGACTCTATTCGTTTTATAGGGTATGCTTTTCAGATAGAGATGAAGTTTAGAGCTTACCTAAAAAAGTTCAAGATGGAAGAAGTTTCCATAATTTTTACGGATCGCATTAATGGAAAATCCAAAATGAGTACTAAGATTATCTGGGAAGCTGTTTTTGGCGTGATAATAATGAAGTTCAGGAGTATTTTTTTTAAAAATTCGTTCGGATAATGAATCGCATATTACTTAAAAATGCAAGGGTCGTCAATGAGGGTCAGATTGTTGAAGCTGATGTTTTGCTTAAAGGAAAGTTTATAGAGCGGATAGATGTCGCTATTACGGATAGTAATGCAAGAACCATAGATCTTGAAGGGGACTATTTACTTCCTGGAATTATAGATGACCAGGTACATTTCCGGGAACCCGGACTAACGCACAAAGGAAGTATTTATACAGAAAGCAGGGCCGCAATAGCCGGAGGTATTACTACCTATATGGAGCAACCCAATACTATCCCGCAAAGCACTACCCTTAAAAAACTAGAAGAAAAATTTCAAATAGCAGCAGAAAGCTCCTGGGCCAATTATTCCTTTCTGTTTGGAGGTACCAATGATAATCTGGAAGAGCTAAAACGTTTGGATAAGCAACAGTGTTCCGGGGTTAAGTTGTTTTTAGGATCCTCAACCGGTAACATGTTAGTAGATAATGAGGCAGTTTTGGAGCAGATCTTTTCCAATACAGAAATGGTCATTTCAGTCCATTGTGAAGACGAAGGGACGATTAGAAAAAACCTGGAACACTACCGCCAGCAATATGGAGATGATATTCCCATTGCCTTCCACCCTAAAATCAGAAGTGAGGAGGCCTGTTACCTTTCCTCATCAAAGGCCATAGCATTGGCAAAAAAAACAGGCGCAAGATTGCACGTATTCCATCTTTCTACCGCCAGGGAAATGGCACTTTTTGATAATACCCTGCCGTTACATCAAAAGAAGATCACCGCGGAAGTCTGTATTCATCATCTCTGGTTTTCAGATGAGGATTATGAAGATAAGGGGACATTGATCAAGTGGAATCCAGCAGTAAAAACCGTTCAAGACAGGGAAGCCTTATGGAAGGCCCTTCTGGACGACCGAATAGATGTAATTGCGACAGATCATGCCCCGCACACCCTGGAAGAAAAAGAAAACGTATATACCAAGGCCCCTTCCGGGGGACCCTTGGTACAACATGCTTTGGTGGCTATGTTGGAGAAGCACAAAACAGGAGCGATACGTTTGGAACAGATCGTGCAAAAAATGTGTCATAATCCGGCCATATTGTTCGAAATTGAGAAAAGGGGGTTTGTACGGGAAGGGTACTATGCGGACTTAACACAGGTAAACCTGGATTCGCCCTGGGAGGTAACAAAGGACAATCTTCTCTATAAATGTCAGTGGTCGCCTTTTGAAGGGCATGCTTTTGGCGCCAGGGTACAACGGACCCTTGTTAATGGGCATTTGGCGTACTACCGGGGATCATTCTCCGAAGAACGTCATGCCATGCGCTTAACTTTTAATAGATAATCGCCCTATGAGAGCTTTGCTTATAGGATTGGGGCTGTCAGTAGTACTCACTGTTTCATGTAAAAAGAAACTCATTGAACCTCCTGACGATCTTATCCCTGAGGATAAAATGATCGAGATCTTGTATGATCTGGCGGTGTTAAATGGTATTCAATCCACGAATCCTGCCGTAATTGAAGAGTATAAAATAGAGACAATGCCTTACATTTATGACAAACATGAGGTAGACAGTCTTCAGTTTGTGCTTAGCGATCAATATTATGCTTCTGTTCCCGAAATATACCAATCCCTGTATCAAGAGGTCGAGAAAAGGCTGGATGAGCAAGTAAGGGCAATGGAGGAAGCCAGAAAGCAAAAAAATGATAGTATCAAGCAGAGAACGGATAAGGTAAGGGATAGTCTAAGAAAAAAAACGTAACCTGTTCCGGTTAGGAGTCCTTTAGGTAAATAGTACAGCACTGCAAAATGGTGTGCTCCAAATCCCCGTAGTTAAAATCCAATTGGTTAGGAAGTTTAGAATTCTCATATTTCTCCATAAGATGGAGCCTCCGTGCCACCGTTTTGGAAAGCCTGCGCCTTTTCCCCAGAATCTTGGAGCGTAACCAATCCCACCGCCAAAACAAGGAGATCATCCATTTTTTGAGTTCAAACAATGGAGGCATTTTTCCCAATCCTTTTGCCAGGATCGCACTGAATTTTTTAAAACTCAGGTTCTTACTCACCAGAATAAAACGCTGGTTTTGGACGGAGCTTTGCATTAGCTGATACATGGAATTCACTACATCTTCTACACTCACAAAACCAGTCCCCCCCGGCAAGAAATATTTTGGTGCCTTTGCCGCAAAAGTGAAGAAACTCCCGCTACCCTTGCGCCAAAATCCGGGACCTATAATTATTCCGGGATTTACTATAATCACCGGGATCCCTTCCTGAGAAGCGCGCCACACCTTCATTTCCGCCAGATACTTAGAAAGGGCATAGGTAGTAGTTGGAACATCTGACCATTCGTTTTCCTCATTAATCATCTCTCCATGGATACCGGGGCCAATTGCAGCGATGGAACTGGCAAAGCAAAGCTTTTCAATTGTATTGGCTATGCTGAGATTGACGATATTTTCTGTCCCCTGAACGTTTGTTTTTAGCAGTGCTTTATCATCTTTCGGGTCAAACGAAACCAGGGCAGCACAATGGTACACCTCAGTGATTCCGTGAAAAGCAGTCTCCAAAGCCGGTAGATCATTGATGTCGGCCTCGTGCCATTCAATTTGATCCATTAGTATTTCAGGGGTTTTGGAGTAGTAGGAAAAGACTTTTTCTGTCACTGTGATCTTTTCTGAATTGCGATAAGTGGCTCTGACAGCATATCCGGCCGTTGCCAATTTAAAAAGCAGGTGTGCCCCCAGCAAGCCTGTACCACCGGTAACCAAAATCATATTCAAATGTACCGATTTAAGGCTATATTTCTTAGCCGGGACGGCGTAAGATTCTATATTTGCAGGGATTTTCTAGAAAACACCATGGCCAAAAATTTTGTTGCTGAATTAGCGTGGAGGGGTATGCTACACGATGTAATGCCCGGAACGGAAGAACATCTTTTAACAGGGATGCAAGCCGCTTATGTGGGAATTGATCCTACGGCAGATTCTCTTCACATAGGACATTTGGTAGGTGTAATGATGCTTAGGCATTTTCAACTTGCCGGGCATAAGCCACTGGCTTTGGTGGGTGGTGCTACAGGGATGATAGGGGACCCCTCGGGAAAATCCTCCGAACGCAATCTTTTGAATGAGGATACCCTAAGACACAATGAGAACGCCATCAAAGGACAACTTTCTAAATTTTTGGACTTCACCAGCAAAGACTCCAATGCGGCTGTTCTGGTAAATAATTACAACTGGATGAAAGACGTTACTTTTTTGGATTTCATCCGGGATATAGGCAAACATATCACCGTCAATTATATGATGGCGAAAGATTCGGTAAAAAAGAGGTTGTCTGCAGATGCCAAAGAAGGCATGTCTTTTACAGAGTTTACCTACCAGTTGGTACAGGGGTATGATTTTCTTCACTTATTTCGTGAATTTGGGTGTACCCTCCAAATGGGAGGAAGCGACCAGTGGGGTAATATTACTACAGGTACGGAACTGATAAGAAGGATAGACGGAGGTAAAGGTTACGCGCTAACGTGCCCCCTGATAACCAAGGCAGACGGCACAAAATTTGGAAAGACGGAAAGTGGTAATATTTGGCTGGATCCCGAACGCACCTCTCCCTACAAATTCTATCAGTATTGGTTAAACACTTCAGATGAAGATGCTGAAAAGTATATCAAGATCTTTACTTTTTTGTCTAAACCTGAAATCGACGCTCTGGTAGAAAGGCATAAAGAAGCCCCACATAGCAGGGAATTGCAACGTACATTGGCGGAAGAAGTAACACTTACGGTTCATTCAAAAACGGACTTAGAAAATGCCCAAAAGGCGAGTACCATATTGTTTGGAAAATCAACGGGGGAAGACCTGAAACAGTTGAATGAGACCACTTTTTTAGAGGTGTTTGAAGGTGTCCCACAGGCAGAACTTCCAATAGCTGAGTTAGAGCAGGGGTTGGACATGATCGCAGCATTAGCGGCCAAAACGCGATTCCTTAGTTCCAACGGAGAAGCCCGACGGGAGTTAAAACAGAATTCCATTGCTGTAAACAAGGATAAAGTAACCGAGGACTATGTGATTACCCGGGAGGATCTGATTAATAATCGCTTTGTTTTACTCCAGAAGGGAAGGAGAAATTACTTCATACTTTCATTTCGGTAATTCAGATGACCATCAAGTTACAACCCCGGATCTCAGCATGGTCAAAGCGGCCCAGCACTTCAAAAGACCCGTCATCATACACTTTTCCTAAATCTTGAGTAGCGATAAAAGAACAGGAATGTATATTGGCCAGATCAATGACATTCAAGCCTCCGGTTCTTCCTGGTTTTTGTAAGGATAAGGGGTCTTCCGGCTCCCGGGACAACACCTTCATCCAGGGGGGGCACCAAAATCTCCCTTTTCCTTTGGAGTAGGCCTGAGAGAGCAGTTCTGTCATCCCGTATTCCGAATGAATTGCAGTAACCCCAAGAGACTGTTCTAGTATTTGGTGCAATTCTTTACGGACCATTTCTTTTCTTCTCCCTTTCATGCCGCCGGTTTCCATAACTACGGTATGCTTGAGTTGAAATGGGAAACCGACAACCAGATCTAACAGCGCAAAGGATACTCCAATCAACAGTGTTTTTACCTGTTGTTGTTCCAAAGCGCTTAGTTTTTTCTTTAAGGCGTTCAAATCTTTAAGATAAAAACCGCTGTCCGGATGTCCTGACCGGTCAATAAGATCCCTTACCATATAAATAAGTGAGGAACCCTCCCGCTCCAGGTAAGAGGGTAATAATGCCAAAATGCAATATTCGGATGGGGAGCCGTAGAAGTTTTCAAAACAGCGGGAATAGCTTTGTTCGTAAATAGTAATATCCGATACAAGGTGTTGGCTTGGAGTAGTACCGGTGGTGCCGCTGCTGCTAAAAACCACAGAGTGTTCTTGTTTCCCGGTAATCACTTTATGTGACCTAAAGAACTGGATAGGGAGAAAAGGAATGTCTTCAATAGCCTGTATGTTTTGCAAATCGGTTTCCAGGTGGTGGCAAAAGGCGCTGTACACAGGGTTATGTTTTGCCTGGTGATTAAAAATCTGAAGAGCGCCATGGCGAAATTCCTCTTCGTTTTTTATGTGGAATATCCAGTTGGTATCAAAGGCTGCCATAGCAGCAAAAGTAGCCAAAATAAAAAGCCCTGGCATTGTTGCCAGGGCTGGATCTGGGGTTAAGTTCAGCTAGTTATTTGACCACTAATTTACGGGTCATGGTATGTTTGTTTTCGGTCACCTGAAGTACGTACACTCCGGGGACCAGTCTTGCAATATTTAAGGTGTTCGTTGTTATTTTGTCTGTCAATACTACCTCTCCAAAGACATCAAATATTTGAATGGCTTTGGTACCATTGGTCTCGGTAGTAATGTAAATTTCTTCTCCGTAGACCGGATTAGGGTACATTTTAAATCCCCCTACCGCCTTTACTTGTGTATCATTGACACTAACCAATTCTTGTCCGAATGAAAACAGGGGTGCCATAAATAGAATTAAGTAGATTTTCTTCATACATACCGATTTGGGATTTAGGCAACATAAAGGTAGTGAAAGCCTTTACGGAGCCCCAGAAAATGTTGTGAAACGCAAAAGTTTGTAGGTAAGCGTAAGCCACCGCAGGGCCAAAGCACTGTGGATTAGCATAAATCAGAAAAATACTACTTGATCACCAGCTTTCTGGTAGCCACCTTGTCCTTCTCAAACACCCGTAGGATATATACCCCTTTGTTCAGATGGGAAACATTAAGTTCATTTCCCAATAAGGTAGTTTGAAGTACCGGGGTACCCAATACATCAAAAACGAGGATTTTCTTTGGGGCTTTCAGGGTGGTTTCAATAAACACCTTTCCGTTAAGCGTGGGGTTGGGATAGAGTTTAAAGCCTTCTATATCACCAGTGGAGGTTTGGGATTCCTGTGCGGTACCCAAAAGACAAACAAAAAGAAAGAAACCAAAGTAAAGTTGTTTCATAAAGTACTGGTAACAAAGGCTATGCCACAAATATAGCAAATTGACTGCTTGTCCTAAGGAGGGCTAAGGAAAATCCCCACACTTTTCGATGAACGGTATAAAAAAACCCCCGCGTTGGCAGGGGTTTATGCTATACAATGGTTTTGATATAACCTTTTCTAGTCTTGTGCCAAGTTAAAGTATTCGATTACTTCGTTATAATCTCTGAGATCCAAATCTTCTAAAGTAAGCTCTTGGAATACGGATAACTTGATAGCAACAAGGTGGATATCCCTAAAGCTCAGGGGAGTACCCAATAACTCCGTACTACCTGTTTTTTCAGTTAGGAGCTTCACAATAATATCCTCGGATTCGCTCGAGTTTAGCAGATAGGTGTAATAGATCTTATAGTCTTTTTCCGGGTTGACATTGGGAATGGAAAACCAGGTAGTTGCATCCGCTTCAGCAGGACTATAAAAGATTAAAGTTATGCGAGGCTCCCATGTCTCCATATCACCGACATATCCGGGGATAGTAAGATCGAGATTTGTGGAGTCCGTAAAGGTCCGCTGTCCGAATTGAAACAATAGAGCATCATCATTCACGGTTTCTATCGATGGAGTATCCAATTCTACGGGTTCATTATCCGTTGAACAGGCAATAAACAATAGGCTGATAAGTAATGTAAGACTGTATATTAATTTTTTTGCTTTCATGATCTGTGAATTATATATTTTGAATGTGCAATTTTAATTTACTCTGAAACGTAAGGCAAATACATTATTGTTTTCGTTGGTTTCATCATTGTTTTCAGCATCATCTACGCGTATGATGAGCCAGGTATTACCTCTAAAACCACTAGGGTTAAAATCAGGAATAAAAAGTGCTCCGGAAGAAAATCTAACGTTTCCCGGACTAATTGTGCCTAGGGAAAATCCCTTTATGCGTATGTCGGAACCGCTTTCGAACGTAGAGTTGTTAGAAATATATATACCCACACTGCTTGAACTGGAGGTAGTATTTCCTGAATTTCGAACCAATACATTTATGCTGGCAATACCGGTAGGAGAATTAATGAAATGCCTATCGGAACCGATAAAGCTAAAGCCACTGTCGCAGCTGAAGCAATCACTGGTTATGGAGGAGCCAAAAAGGTCTATTGAGAGTTCCGGTTTACTGGGGCAGCCATTATTTGAAGGGGGTCCTGGGTCGTTGGGACACTGATCTTGACTATCAGGTACGCCGTCATTATCAGCGTCGGCACCTGGTACGGTATAATATAGAAATCTACTCGAACCTTGATATTGGACCAATAAAGTGAACGTTTGATTCTTTATGGTTGGTAATGGATCAGCGCCCCTTCCAGAAGGAAACCATAGGTTCCATGTGGCTTTGGTGAAATAATTCGGAAAATTTAAGACATCGTCGCCTTCCCGGTTCCATCGTATTAACCAAACCAAATCATTATTGTTGGAAGGTTTCGAGGTTTTTCGTCCTGTGTATAGCCATAACTGAATTTCCCGGGTTCCGTAATTCCCTCGGATATCGAATTCGATATCAAATCGATCACCGTGCGTATAACTAACGTTTGGATCGGCAGTAACAACAAAGTTCCGGACATCCGGAAGTTGCGAAAAACCTTGTTGTACTAATAGTAGTAGCAAGAACAATAGAATTTTTTTCATGATGTGAATATTTAAGATTTTACTTCTTAAAATTCAAGAAAAAACCTACAAACACTCATGATAAAAATCATTGGTGAGAAGTGCTTTCTTCCAAAAAAGTACACCTTTGTATCGGAAGAATAGAGGGTATTGATAACCAGGGGAATACCCCGTGAAGTAAACCTCCTTTGATATGGCCAGGAGCAAAACTTTACTTTCTTTTAACGTTCAATTCTACCCATGGCAGAGGCAACTTCAAACATAATGATTTCTTAACCTTAACCGTTTTCTTCGCAATAATTTATAGAAAGGAATAGGATCATGTCAACGCAATTACATTTGGAGACTAAAAAACCCCGCGTTAGCGGGGCTTTAAAATAGGATATGTGTTTATTCTAATTTTTAGATTCCGGTAGCCCAGGCAAAATCAGCTACATTTACAGTAGGGGCATTATCATAGGCTTCTGCCGGATCTATGGTAGCACCGTCTACGGTAACATTGGTGATGTCGCGACCCATCACTGGGAAATCCACTGTCGTGTCATAGCCACTCAGGGAAAGCCCCGTGATAGTTGCTCCCGAATCTGCTTTGAATTGCAGGGCAGTTCCACCAACGGTAGAAACAGCTGTGATGTTGGTAAGTGTAGGCTCACCATCTTGCCCATCAGCTTCAACAGCAGTGGAGAAGTCTCCCGTATGCAGCACATAAGCGTTGGTTACAGTGCCACTCCATCCTTCGGTCCAATCTATAGCATCGTCCTGGTTGTTTTCAAGGTACAAGTTGGTAGCGGAAACCGTTCCTCCAAAAAATTCGATTCCATCATCAGTACCATTCAAAATAGCCACATTATCAATTGTGGTGTCTGAACCAACAGCGTACAATGTTAATCCATTATACTGAGATTCAGAATCGATTTGTGCACCGGCATAGTTGATGATTAAATAGTCAATATTACCGGAGTTATCCGAATCATTTACACCTCCATAAATAATGTTCCCTACTTCAGCTTGAGCATTTTCTCCTTCTGTTGTAGTGGCATCACCAGCTATGACAAGACCACCCCAATCACCGGGAGTTTCTTCGGAAGAAGTCATCACAACAGGGTTCGCTGCTGTGCCCTGGATGTCAATTTGACCACCTTTTTGAACTACGATGTAGGTTTCTGTTTCATTACCTTCTTCCACATCAGCAACGATTACGGTACCTGCTGGAATAGTTAAGGTAGTCCCATCTTCTACACTGAACGAATTCTGTAAGAAGTATGTTACAGATGGATCCAATGTGATGTCCGAACTAGTTGATCCTGTTAGGGTAACGGACTGTGCTTCTTCGTTTCCGGTGGCCCATGCAAATGAAGTAACATCAACAGTTGGGGGCACGCCGTAGGGTTCTGCCGGATCTATAGTAGCACCGTCAACAGTAACATTTGTGATGTCTCGGCCAACAACCGGGAAGTCTACAGTAGTGTCATAACCGCTTAAGGAAAGTCCGGTAATGATAGCTCCCGAATCAGCCTTGAACTGTAAGGCAGTTCCACCAACGGTAGAAACCGCAGTAATATTGTCCAATGTAGGCTCACCGTCTTGTCCATCAGCTTCAACAGCTGTTGAGAAGCCTGCCGTATGCAACACATAGGCATTGGTTACGTTTCCGTTCCATCCTTCGGTCCAGTCAATGGCATCATCCTGGTTGTTTTCAAGGTATAGGTTGCTGGCGGAAGCAGTTCCCCCAAAAAACTCAATTCCGTCATCGGAACCATTCAAAATAGCTACGTTATCTATTGTAGTTTGAGAACCTACTGCATAGAGGGAAAGCCCGTTATACTGGGATTCTGAGTCAATCTGTGCACCGGCATAGTTGATGATTAAATAGTCGATATTACCGGAGTTATCTGTGTCATTGGTGCCACCATAAGGAATATTTCCAACTTCGGCTATTGCATTTTCACCTTCTGTTGTAGTGGCATCACCAGCTATGACAAGACCACCCCAATCACCGGGAGTTTCGTCGGAAGAAGTCATCACAACAGGGTTCGCAGCTGTTCCCTGGATGTCAATGGATGCACCTTTTTGAATGACAATATATGTTTCCGTTTCATCTCCTTCTTCCACATCAGCAACAATTCTGGTTCCCGCAGGGATGGTCAATGTGGCACCGGATTCTATGCTTAAATTTCCTTGTAAAAAGTAGTCCACAGTGGCATCCAATGTTAAATCGGCGGCAATACTTCCTGTTAAAACATTGCTTTCACCTCCAGTTGCATCGGCCCAATCAAATAAGGCAATATCTACCGTGGCCGGACCGACGTAAGAGAGACTTGGGTCTATAGTAGCACCGTCAACAGTAACATTTGTGATATCTCGACCAACGACCGGGAAATCTACGGAAGTATCATAACCACTCAGGGAAAGCCCTGTGATAGTCGCTCCGGAATCCGCTTTGAATTGTAGGGCAGTTCCACCAACAGTAGAAACAGCAGTAATGTTCGCCAATGTAGGGCTACCATCTTGTCCGTCAGCTTCAACAGCGGTAGAGAAACCAGCAGTGTGATAAACATAAGCATTTGTAACAGTTCCGTTCCAGCCCTCTGTCCAATCTATAGCGTCATCTTGATTGTTTTCAAGGTATAGGTTGCTGGCGGAAGCTGTTCCCCCGAAAAACTCAATTCCATCATCAGAGCCATTCAAAATGGCAACGTTGTCAATGGTCGTTTCAGATCCCACGGCATAAAGGGAAAGCCCATTGTATTGGGATTCTGAATCAATCTGTGCACCAGCATAGTTAATGATCAGATAATCGATATTACCTGAATTGTCAGTATCATTAGCACCGCCATACGCAATATTACCCACTTCTGCGGTTGCATTTTCACCTTCTGTTGTAGTGGCATCACCAGCTATGACAAGACCACCCCAATCTCCAGGCTCCTCACCGGAGGATGTCATGATTACTGGATTTGCAGCAGTACCTTGTATGTCAATGGAAGCTCCCTTTTGAATAACAATATACGTCTCTGTGGCGTCCCCCCTGTCGGCAGTGGCCGTAATGGTTGTTCCTGCAGGAATAGTCAAGGTGAACCCGCTTTCCACACTTACTTCTCCATTAAGCGTATAGGTTAAACTGGGATCCAAAGTGGTATCTTCCGTTATGGAACCTGTGAGGTCAACAGAAGTTTCGCAGGTATTGGGACAAGAGCCGCCACAGTCTACACCTTCTTCATCTCCGTTCTGGATACCGTCATCACAAGTGGAGGTGTCACAAGTGTCTGGGCATGAACCGCCACAGTCTACACCTTCTTCATCTCCATTTCGGATACCATCCGTACACGTGGGGCCGTCCCCACCATTATCATCGTCACTACAACTCGCCAGAAACAGGGCGGAAGTAGCGGCAAAAATCATAAGAAATCTAAAGATTTTCGTTTTCATAATTAATTCGAGATTTAAAAAATTTAATGTTTAAAAATTAGTGTTATTAGAAACTATAGGTAATTCCAAGTCTAAATGTTCTTCCGATCTTGTAAGACCTTACAACATCTTCTTCGGTTTCCCTTGCGGGGGCACTTGAGCTTAAGCGTTCATCTCTATCATCGGAAAATGCCAGCAACTCATTAATGCTTTCTTGCGTCAAAAATTCTTGGGTCTGTTTTATGAACGGATTTAACAGGTTTTGTCCAAAAAGGGAGATTTCCAAGTTTTCTCCAAATTGTTTGCTAATTCTACTGTTTAAGACCACAAATCCTTGTTCAACAATAGCGTCATTATATCTGATATCCCATTCTTCTTGATTTCTGGCAAAGCCTAAGGCAAAAACCTTGTCAGAAGCAAAGCTGGCCGATACATTTGCCGTGAAAGGATTCTTTCCCAAAGTCTCAAAGTTTAGACTGGAATTGGCAATCCAATCAGAGGCTCCCTGAAGACCAGATTCCCTGTTGGTTCCATATCGGAAGGTCTCTGCAATTCTGTTTGGGTCGGCTTCAGAACGTTCTTCCAGTAAATCTTGTTCATGCCACATTCTACTCAAATTAAGAACAAGGCTCAATTCGGGCCCAACCGGGCTGCCATCTTCATCATTAATCCGGGATTTGATTAAATCTATTTTTGACTCCAGTTCTATACCATATACGGTGGCTTCATCTCCAGTATTTCTAAAAGTAAATAGTTGTCCGTCAGCACCCCTGTTCCGAACCTTATTGATAGGGTCTTCAATCAATTTATAAAAAAGGGAAGCGGAAACCAATTGACCCCTTGTTGGAAAAAACTCCCACTTTAAATCAAAATTATTGGAGAAGGAAGCTTCAATGGCATCTTCGCCAACAGTACCGAAAACTTGTTGTCCGGTAGGGGAAATATATCTAAAAGGGGCTATTTCCTTAAATTCGGGAAGGGTAATACTTCTACTTGCTGCAAACCTTAATCCGTGCTTCTCGTTAATATCATATTTTACATTTAGACTAGGATAGAAATTAGAATAATCCCTTTCTACGGAACCGTCATTAACGGGTATAACATCATATTCTACTAGAATATCGTCTTGTTGAAAACGGAGCCCTGCATTGATATTCCATTTGTTCAAACCCACATTGAATGCCGCAAAAGCAGCTATGGATTCGTAGGTTCCAGTATAAATATCCTTGATTTCACCATCCTCGGTCTCCTGAAAACTAATAATCTCCAAAACGTTGTTAGCAAAATTCTGAGAGGTGAATATTTGATCCAGTTCATCAAGAGAATTGGATGTAGGTCTGATATCTTGTTGTTCATTAATACCCACACCATAAAAGGTAGATTCAAAATCCCTGGTTTTTCTTCTATATGTGGCGCCTAAATCGATATAGAAATTTTTGGTGTCCTCATCTATAATCGTAAGCCTATTCTTTAAAAGGCCATTGAATTCCTCATCTTCGATTTTTTGAAGTAATTTTCGAGACTCGAAAGCACTATCCTCAAAAAGAAATACATCTCCGGTTTCCGGTGTGAAGTTTATTACATTTCTAATCCTATTGGGTTCATCAGCATTTAACAAATTGTAGCTGACGGCCCAGTCCAATTCATTTTTTTCCGATAATTTGTGATTCCCGAGCAATTGGGTGACGAAAAGCCTGGTTTGTTTAGTGTTTTGATCCCTGAGAAAGTCGGATATTTCTCCTTGGGTTTCTTCTTGAAGTGTTGCAAACCCATCTCTACCGCCTTCCGCTACAATATCGTTTAGGGTATTGACAAATAAGGTTACGGATTTAATAATATTTTTTTCATTCTGAAAGGTGAGATCTAAAAGTCCATTGGTAACATGACGCGTTTCCCATTGGGTGAAATCCTGAATGGAGTCAGTTACAAAAGTTCTATCCCTAACCTTAAAAACTCCGGGGGATAGGTACCTATGGGATTTGGAATTCGATGCTGTAAAGAACACTTTAAACTTATTGTCGAAGAAAGATTTTCCTCCACCAATGTTAAAACCGTAGTTCATTGGAGTTTCTATGGTTGAGGCGTCCCAGGATTGTTGGGAAACCTGATCCAAAATATCAACATCCGTATCATAGAATCCAAGAGTGGTATCATCGTAGTTGGCACTGACTTTAAAATTATCCCCAACACCATCTTGAATAGCGTTGGTATTGGCTCCTACACGAACACCAACAAATAACTCATCGGTTCCCGTGAGTTCTCTTGAAGCAATATTGATATTTCCGGAGGCCTGATCTGCGGACTGGGTAGCCGCGTAAGTTTTGCTGATGCTTACATTTTGAATGACCCTTGTAGGAAATAAGCCCAGATCAATATTTTTCTTTTCTATGTCATCGGAAGGAATGGGTAAGCCATTGAAAGTTGTCGTGAGGTAACGATCACCCAATCCCCTTACAAATACATCTCCTGATGCTTCACTCTCAGTAACACCAGAAATTCTGGTAGCAGCGGATTTAACATCGTTAACCCCAAGGTTTGATAATTCGATAGCACCAATACTTTCTTTGATTTCAACCGCTCGTTTTTGATCTAAAAGCAATGCCGTTTCAGAATCTTTTCTTGCAACAGTGACTACTACAACTTCGTCTAATGCCACTCCTTCGGAAGCACTCATTGGAACGTCTACACTGGTCACCTTACCTGCCTCCACTACTACATTAGGTATTTCTACCGTCTCATATCCAAGATAACTATATACTACGGTATAGGTGCCTGGTTCTACGCCTGATATCTCGTAAAGTCCATCAAAGTCAGAAGTGGTTCCAATTGTGGTTCCTTGAATCAATACATTTGCAAAAGCTAAAGGTTCATTATTTAGTTCTTGGTCGGTCAGTTTTCCTACGATACTTCCGGTAGATTGTGCGCTTACCAGTACTGGGGCTGCCAAGGCAATAATCAATAGGTAAATTCTCATTAATATAGTGCTAGGTATTTGCCGCAAAGAACGAGAGAGGCTGTAAAAGTCGTGTTAGGTGTATGTTAACAGTTTATTTCAAAAATATTACCATAGCGTTATGACATTAAATCAATGTTAAGGGGCGCAGGGGTTATTGTATTATATTTACATTTGGGCAAAATCACTAAGTTCACTGTCATGAAAACGAAAGATATTAGGATACTTCTTGTAGACGATGAGCCTGATATTTTGGAAATTGTGAGTTATAACCTTTCCGCTGAGGGCTATGATGTGATCACCGCCAAAAACGGCGTAGACGGGGTAGCCAAAGCAAAAAAGAAGATTCCGCATTTGATTATTCTGGATGTCATGATGCCGGAAATGGACGGGATTGAGGCCTGTGAGGTTATGCGTAGCACACCCGGCCTGGAGAATACCATAATTACCTTCCTTACCGCAAGGGGAGAAGACTATTCCCAGGTGGCTGGTTTTGATGCCGGGGCGGATGATTACATTACCAAACCCATTAAACCCAAGGTGCTGGTAAGTAAAGTGAAAGCCCTGTTGCGAAGATTGAAAGAGGATAAAACGGAAGTTGAAGATATTGTAAAAGTGGGCAATATCGTCATAAACCGTGAGGAATATAAGATAGTGAACAATGGCGAGGAGATTGTATTGCCCAGGAAAGAATTTGAACTGTTGGCGCTGCTTACTTCTAAACCCAGCAAGGTGTTTAAGCGTGAGGTGATCTTGGATAAGGTATGGGGTAATGAAGTAGTGGTTGGCGGGCGTACCATAGATGTGCATATCCGGAAACTTCGTGAGAAAATAGGCGATCATCACTTTAAAACGGTAAAAGGTGTCGGCTATAAGTTTGTACTCTAATGGCGGTAGCCCTTAAAAAGTCGTATCGCTTTGCGATACGCTCCTCCCTTTTTATTGCGCTTGCCCTTGCCGCTACATTGGCCTTGTTGTTGTTTGTGTTTAACCGTTTCCTTTGGTATATCCCTGTCATTTTTGCGCTGGCTGCCTTTATCTCTGCTTTTTTTATCATTCAATCCCGGGTAGAACGCTTTATCTATCGCAGGGTAAAAAAGATATATGACGATGTGTCTTTGCTGGAGTCTTCCTCTTTCTCTTCCAAGCCCATCACCACTGATATGAAAACCCTTACAGAGGAGATAGAGAAGTTTGCCAAAGACAAGAAAATAGAAATTGATACCCTTAAAATCCGGGAGGAATACCGGAGGGACTTTCTGGGGAATGTATCACACGAATTGAAAACCCCTTTATTTACCGTACAGGGCTATATTCTGACATTGTTGGATGGGGCGATCAATGACAAAAGAGTACGGGAGAAATATTTAAAACGGGCCAGCAAGGGGGTGGAACGGTTGATTTACATCGTCAAGGACCTGGATATGATCACCAAACTGGAATCCGGGGATATGAATTTGGTAAAAGAGAAATTTGATATCATAGATTTGATTAAGAATGTATTTGAGTTGTTAGAGATGCGGGCTTCCAAAAAGGAAATTACCCTCACCTTTGATATTGAATACCAGGAACCTATTTATGTATTGGGTGATGTGGAAAAAATACAACAGGTAGTAAGTAATTTGCTGGTGAATTCCATAAAATATGGCCATATGAACGGCACTACGGAAGTGAGTGTTGAGAATTTGATAAAGAACAGGGTAATTGTTAGAGTAACGGACAATGGGGAAGGTATCCCCAAACAACATATTCCCCGCCTGTTTGAACGCTTCTATCGGGTAGACCAAAGTGGCAGTCGGAAAGAAGGGGGTTCCGGTCTGGGCCTGGCCATAGTAAAACATATTATTGAGGCGCATGGCGAAAAAATCTATGTGGAAAGTGAAGAAGATGTAGGCTCCGAGTTCTCCTTCACATTGGAGAAGGCAGAAAACAATGAAGCATAATCCATGGTAGTATCAAACTGGGTTAATCCCTTAAAACCGGCTACCCGCCCTACATCGGAGATGGAGAAGTTATCTTGTGTGGCATAAGGGACCAGCCCTTGTTTTTCCAGGCGTTTGGCCAGATATTCTTGTTCGTACTGCCCCGGAGTAGGGATAAAAAAAGCCTTTTTTTCCAGTTTGGCCAGATCCATTACGGTGGTGTATCCGGAACGGGAAACCACTAAACGACTTTTATTAATGGCCTCTTCCAGTTCCCCAGACTGCATAAAGTTAACTACAGTTACGGAAGCATTGCCTATAGTTGTGGTTTCCCTGTGTTGGGCAGATTCTATTTTGCCTTTTACAAACAGGACTTTCCCACGATATTGCTTTAACTCTTCCAATAGTTTTTCTTCTAACAGCGTACGTTGCGGTTCGGGACCGGAAAGCAGGATCATTATATCATACACCGGAATGAGGTCCTGCTTTTCAAATCGGCTCAAAGGCCCTAAATACTTAATGTTGCGTTTGGATTTCTTCAGATGCCCCAGTTTACCCGTTAGGTTGGGTTTCCCAGCTACATCGGGAACCCAGCATTCTTTAAACTTTTTGATGATCCCCTGGTGCATTTTAGAACTGAACCAGGTAGTGTTCCCGGATAGGACGTTAAGCTGATGCGTGATAAACACACAAGGGATTTTTTTATGATATACCCCCAGTCGGTTATCCGAAATGATGCCATCAAGTTGATGCGTTTTTACCAACTGCTTGATCTGCCTTTTCTCATTTGCCATGGCCTTGAGCACCTTTGGCGAGTCCCAGAGCATTTTTATTTTAAAATTTTTCCCTTTTTCGGCATATTTGATCTTATACGAAGACAATTCAAATGCCGTCAGGTCCGGAAATTCTTTTTGTAGCAATGACAGGGCTACCCCATCGGACGCCAAATACACTTCACAGCTGTGTTGTAGCAAGGCCTTGATGATGGGAATACATCGTGTAGCATGTCCTAAACCCCAGTTCAGAGGAGCCACTAAAATCCGTTTTGAAGACTGCATGGTTACAAAGAAACAAAAACCCCGGCTTTGGTGGAAATCATTAGTTTTGCCCAGATACTATTTTATTTTGGGTAGCAAGAATAAGTTAAAACGGTTTGCCGAAAATGCGGCTTTTCCAAATGTTATCCAGCCAACCAGGGAGGAAGTGTTGTCTGGTTTTTCATGGCGGGGTAAGTGGAACGATTTTTTTAAGAAAAGCGGGCCGCTATTACTGGAACTGGGTTGTGGAAAAGGGGAGTATACCCTTGAGCTGGCACGTCGGAATCCGGATAAAAATTATATCGGTATAGACATTAAAGGAGCGCGGTTTTGGCGAGGTGCAAAAACCGCTTTGGAGGAAGGACTGGAAAATGTAGCTTTCCTGCGCACCCAGATAGAATTGATTGACCTGCTTTTCGATACTGGGGAGGTCGCTGAGATCTGGATCACTTTCCCGGACCCGCAGATAAAGTACAAGCGCACGAAACACCGAATGACCAACGCCAGCTTTCTGCAAAAATATGCTCAGATACTCTACCCGTCGGGAGTGCTTCACCTAAAAACAGATAGTGAGTTTTTACATGGGTATACCCTGGGGCTTTTACATGGTTTGGGGGGTGAGGTCATCTATGCCAACCACGATGTATACAGGAATGAAGGTAGTCCCGGGGAGGTGTTGGAAATCCAGACATTTTATGAAAATCAGTATCTTGAAGAAGGAAAACCAATAACCTACATCCAATTCAGGCCTAACCTTTAATGGAACATTTGCTCATTCTTTTTTTTGCTACGTATTCTGCCGCTTTTATGGCGACTGTCCCTCCTGGCTTGTTAAACATGAATGCCGCTAAAACCAGTGTGGAAAAAGGAAAACTTAATGGGGTGATCTTCAGCATGGGCGTATCTTCAATGATCATGTTGCAAGCCTATATTGCCGTGAACATTTCCAAGTTTTTATACAATAATCCTACAGTAATTGATTGGTTATTGAAAACGGCAATAGTAGTCTTTGCTTTCTTTGCTATTTACTTTTTTGTTTCTGCCAAACGAAAAGTGAAACGCAAGCCGCAACAGATTACGGTGACCAAAAGGAATAGTTTTTTAAAAGGAGCGCTTTTGGCCGCCCTTAATCTTCTGACCATCCCGTACTACAGCAGCCTTAATGCCATGTGGAATGAGGCGGGGTGGATACAATTTGAAGCAAAGGATATTACCGTTTTTGTGGTGGCGGCAGCACTAGGAACATTTACGGTATTGTATTTATACGTTTTTTATTTCAATAAGCTGGAGACAAAAACCAATAGATTTTCCAAGAATTCCAATTATATTTTGAGTGCCTTAATGCTCATACTATTAATGATCACCTTGATCCGAATTTTTTACAATTAAATGGAAGAACCCAATTTCTTTGAAAAGGTTTATGAAGTAGCCAAACAAATCCCCTATGGTAGGGTGACCTCCTACGGGGCTATTGCCAAATATCTGGGGGCAGCACGTAGTGCACGAATGGTAGGCTGGGCTATGAATGGGGCATTTGCAATGGAAGAGGTGCCTGCACACAGGGTAGTAAATCGTGTAGGGGTGTTAACCGGGAAGCACCATTTTGGGGGGACCCATATGATGCAACAGTTGTTGGAAAATGAGGGGATAAAAGTGGTTGACAATCAAATTGTGGATTTCCAAAAACACTTTTGGGACCCGGCAAAGGAACTTCATCCGGATATATAATTCTATTCGATTTTAAAAGGTAAGGTGGACCATCGTATAATACCTGGTTATCTTATCATCTTTATTTTCAATGTTGTTACGATAAAATCTCCCTGGCTTGGGCTATCTTTGTAGACCCCCTGAACGACAGAGTCGGGCAGGTTTGGAATCAATATAAACGAATAGTATTCAAATATATCAGATGAAGTTTACTAAAAAAGAGGTCTTGGCGGCGTTGGAGCTCATTACAGTACCGGGTGAAGGGCAGAACATGGTGGAAAGCGGAGCAGTAACCAATGTGCAGGTATTTGGAGACGAGGTAGTGGTGGATATTACGATTAAAAACCCGAGTCTTCAAGCCAGAAAAAAGACGGAAGTAGAGATATTGAAGATTATCCATGAAAAAGTATATCAAAAAGCCAAGATCAAGATAAACCTTAAAGTAGATGCCCCTACTAAACCTAAGGTCAATCAAATTAAAGGCAAACCCATCCCGGGGATTCAAAATATTATTGCTGTCGCTTCCGGCAAAGGTGGGGTAGGAAAGTCCACGGTCACTGCTAATATTGCAGTTACTTTAGCCAAAATGGGATTTAAGGTAGGCTTACTGGATACTGATATTTACGGCCCTTCTATGCCTATTATGTTTGATGTAGCTTTGGAGAAGCCTCTTTCCATTAACGTTAATGGGAAAAACAAAATGAAACCTGTTGAGAACTACGGCGTAAAAATGTTGTCTATCGGGTTTTTCACCCAGCCCAATCAGGCGGTTATATGGAGAGGCCCTATGGCCAGTAAGGCCTTAAATCAGATGATATTTGATGCGCATTGGGGAGAATTGGATTTTTTGTTGTTGGATTTACCACCGGGAACCGGGGATATTCATTTGAGTATCATGCAGTCCCTACCGGTCACCGGGGCTGTTGTTGTGAGTACTCCTCAGGAAATTGCATTGGCCGATGCACGAAAAGGGGTAGCTATGTTCCAGCAGGAAGCCATTAGCGTGCCGGTTTTGGGTATCGTGGAAAACATGGCCTATTTCACTCCGGAGGAGCTACCAAACAACAAATATCATATCTTTGGTAAAGACGGTGCTAAAAACCTCGCTGAGGATTTAAATGTGCCGTTCCTTGGAGAGATACCACTGGTACAGAGTATTAGAGAAGCGGGAGATGTGGGGAGGCCTGCCGCCTTACAAACCGCTACGCCAAGTGAAGAAGCTTTTGAAACATTGACCAAAAACGTAGTACGGGAATTGGTAAAGAGAAATCAGGATCTCCCGCCTACGGAAGCTATTAAAATTACTACCATGGCAGGATGTGCTGCCATTAAAAAGAAATAGAGATGACAAAGGAGGAGACAAAATTAAATGTAGAAAAGGCGTTGGATGAGATCCGTCCCTTTCTGCAAAGCGATGGAGGCGACATTTCTTTAGTGTCTATAGACAATGGAACCTCGGTGAAAGTGCGCCTGGAAGGTAATTGCATAGGGTGTACGGTAAATCAGATGACATTAAAGAGCGGGGTGGAAATGACCATAAAAAAATATGCCCCTCAGATTGAAGAAGTGGTTAATCTGAGTAAAGCCTGATTTTTGTTGTAAAGCCACACTTTCAAAACCATAGATTTGCCCATATTTTTCGGAAAATTATGATTACTACCGATATTTTGATTATTGGTGCGGGCCCTACTGGGCTTTTTGCAGTTTTTGAGGCGGGACTTCTAAAGTTAAAATGTCATTTGATCGATGCGCTGCCCCAACCTGGCGGACAGTGTGCGGAGATTTATCCTAAAAAGCCCATTTACGATATCCCAGGTTTTCCGGAAATACTTGCCGGGGAATTGGTAGACAATTTAATGGAGCAGATACAGCCGTTTCAGCCGGGATTTACCTTGGGAGAAAGAGCAGATACTATTGAAAAGTTAGCGGATGGCTCTTTTGTAGTAACCACTAACAAAGGTACGAAACACCATGCCCCGGTAGTTGCTATTGCAGGGGGGTTGGGAAGTTTTGAGCCCCGGAAGCCTATTCTGGAAAATCTTAAAAAATATGAGGAGAATGGTGTGACCTATATCATTCGTGATCCTGAGGTGTATCGTGGAAAAAAAGTGCTCATTGCCGGGGGCGGGGATTCTGCCCTGGATTGGACCATTTTTTTAGCAGATGTGGCAGAGGAGGTTACCTTGGTCCATCGCAGGAATGAATTTCGTGGCGCCCTGGATTCCGTGGAAAAGGTACAAGAGTTGAAGAATTTGGGAAAGATTCGGCTGATCACCCCTGCAGAAGTGGTAGCGTTGGAAGGGGAGTCTAAATTAGAGGCCGTTTTGGTGCGTAAAAACGGCAATGATGAAGAGCATCTCAGCATTGAAGTGGATACTTTTATTCCGCTCTTTGGGCTTTCTCCAAAGTTGGGCCCTATTGCGGATTGGGGCTTGGAAATAGAAAAGAACGCGATTAAAGTAGATAATACCCTGGATTATCAAACCAATATTCCCGGAATTTATGCCATTGGTGACGTAAATACCTATCCCGGGAAATTAAAGTTGATTCTATGCGGTTTCCACGAGGCCACCTTAATGTGCCAAAGCGCTTACCAGCGGATACACCCGGATAAAAAATATATAATGAAGTATACTACCGTAGGAGGTGTGGAAGGGTTTGACGGGAGTAAAAAAGAAGCGCCCAAAGCCGTTATTAAAGCAATTAACTAACCTCCCCTCTAGAAAGAGGGGATTGAGGGGTGTGTTAAAATGATAGTAAAGTACAATCCAAAACGTAAAGAATTAGCAAGGCAACTTCGAAACAATGCTACCAAATCGGAAATTCGATTATGGCAAAAGTTGAAGCTTAGTCAAATGTATGGCTACGATTTTCACAGACAAAAACCCATAGATGAATATAAACGTGTTGCGTTTTTCTGATTATGAAGTTTTGAACCATATGGAAAACGTACTTTTAGTAATTGAGGACTATATTGTTCAATTTGAGGAAAACGGGTTTACACCTCCCTTAATCCCTCCTTTTTAGGAGGGAGGGTTATTCTGGATTTTACAATGAGCGACATCAAAATAAAAATAACCGATCGAGAGGGAGTACTCCACGAAGTAGACGCCCCTACGGATATGAATATGAACCTCATGGAGGTGGTCCGTTCCTATGAGCTGGCCCCGGAAGGGACTATCGGTATTTGCGGTGGTATGGCAATGTGTGCTTCCTGCCAGTGCTATGTGAACTCCGGGCATCCCCTCCCGGAAAAATCGGATGACGAAGAAGCCATGCTATCTGAGGCGTTTTTTGTACGGGACAACAGTCGGCTGGGATGTCAAATCCGGATCACAGAGGATCTGGACGGTGTAGAAGTGGAGTTGGCGCCCGAGGAACCTTAGATCCTTGCCTGATAAGTAAATAAATGGTGGTATCTTCCCTGGGCCGCTATAAGTTGGTCATGCGTACCTTTTTCCGCAATTTTTCCTTTTTCAATGACCAGTATTTGATCCGCTTTGCGTATGGTGCTTAACCTATGAGCAATCACAAAAGTAGTCCTGCCCTGAGTAAGTTGTGCTAAACTTTTCTGTATCAAGGCCTCGCTTTCCATATCCAGGTTGGAAGTAGCCTCGTCCAGGATCAGGATTTTTGGGTCGGCCAAAACCGCCCGGGCTATGGCTATCCGTTGGCGTTGGCCCCCGGAGAGTTTTATGCCCCGCTCCCCAATCAATGTCTCCAGGCCATCGTCAAACCGATTGGTAAACTCATCCACATACGCCGTTTTAACAGCATGCTGTAATTCTTCCTCCGAAGCGTTAGGTCTGGGAAACAGGATATTTTCCCGAATACTGCCTTCAAACAAAAAATCGTCTTGAAGGACTACCCCAAGGAATTGACGATAACTCTCCAGATCTACTTTGGACAAATCGTGCCCATCAATTAAGATGGTACCGGAGTCCGGGGTTAGAAAGCTTGCTGCCAGGCCGGCAATAGTAGATTTTCCGGAACCTGAGCTTCCTACCAGTGCTATTACTTCTCCGGACCGTACTTCAAATGTAATCCCATGCAACACTTCTTTATCTTCTTGGTAGGCAAAACGCACATCTTGAAACAGGATTTCCCCGTGTACATCCTGAAGCTTGATGGTTCTATGGCTTTCATAGGCTTCGGCGGTTTTGTTCATTAACTCTTCGGTACGGTCCAGCCCCGCCAGTGCTTCGGTTAACTGGCTGCCAATATTGCTCATTTGCACAATGGGAGCGATCATCAGTCCCAAAAGGAAAGTAAACGTTAGAAACTCCCCTACGGTTAGTTCATCTATCATTATTTTATAACCACCTATCCCCATAATCCCCGTAGTGGCTACTCCCAGCAGAAAAGTAGAGGAACTGGTCATAAAGGCGGTGGCGGTTAAGCTCTTTTTCACGTTTTGATAAATTTTCAGTACCCCTTGTTCAAATACTTTGGCTTCCTGTGCCTCAGCATTAAAACCTTTTATTACCCTCACGCCACCTAATGTTTCGGTTAGCCTTCCTGTAACTTCGGCGTTGATCTTCCCGCGATTTCGAAAAATAGGGCGTATAATTTTAAAGGCCTTTAAGGCAATGATGGCAAAAATACCCAGGGGGATTAGGGTAAATAAGGTCATTGAAACACTTATCCGCAGTAACAACACCAAAGCAACTACCGCGGTCACCGTTCCTCCAACCAGTTGGACAAGGCCGGTGCCGATAAGATTTCGAACGCCTTGAACATCGGTCATGATCCGGGATACCAATTCCCCGGATTTGGTGTTGTCAAAAAAACGGATAGGCAGAGAAAGCACTTGTTTTTGTACTTGAGCCCTGAGCTCGGAAATCAAAAACTGTGCTTGCACACTTAAGATGCGTGTCAATAGAAAGGAAGTTACGGCCTGAATTAAAATAGCAAAAATGACCACGGCTACCAGCAGTTTCAGAAATTCCAGGTCTTTATTGGGAATAATGTCGTCCATCAGGTATTTTAAGGACATGGGCGCTACAAAACTGGCGCCCTTACTGATCACAATCAAGATCAATCCAATAATGACCAAATTCCGTTTTGGCCAGATAATGGTCTTGAATGCTTTGAGGATGCTTACTTTCTTATCCGCCATCAGCTATTTTTTGCATAAGCCTGCAATTTAATCTAAATTGAGATTTTGAATTAAACTTAGAGAAGTGACTATACCAATTTTAGGGTAGTTTAACGCTTTATGACCCCATAATCCTTACGATCATGAAATACCTTTGGATCATCTTTCTACTCATTACTTCCTGTGGAATTGCTGATAATGCTACCGAAACAGAGAATTGGAAACAACAGGCCGAAAATGTGACCATTATTCGGGATGATTTTGGTGTACCCCATATTTATGGAAAAACGGATGCGGATGCTGTTTTTGGATTGCTGTATGCGCAGTGTGAGGATGATTTTAACAGGGTAGAACAAAACTATATTTGGGCTACCGGACGGTTAGCTGAGGTTGAAGGAAAAGACGCTATTTACAGTGATCTTCGTGCCAATATGTTTATGACGGAAGAAGAAGCCAAATCTGCATATGAAAGCGCTCCGGATTGGCTTAAAGCGCTTTGCGATGCCTTTGCGGATGGGATTAACTACTATCTACACACCCACCCGGAAGTGCAACCCAGATTATTAACGCGTTTTGAACCCTGGATGCCTATGTATTTTAGCGAGGGGAGTATTGGGGGTGATATTGAGCGTATTTCTACCAGTAAGATCAGGGCTTTTTATGAAGCAGGTCTGGAACTTCCTGAAATGCAACTGCTGGAAATGGAAAAGGAAAAAGAAGTGTCAGAACCGCAGGGCTCCAATGGGATTGCCATTTCCGGAAAATTGACACAATCCGGGAAGACGATGTTACTGATCAATCCGCATACCTCATTTTATTTCAGGGGAGAGGTGCATGTAGTAAGTGAAGAAGGCCTAAATGCGTATGGAGCAGTAACCTGGGGGCAGTTTTTTGTGTATCAGGGTTTTAATGAAAAAACCGGGTGGATGCACACCAGCACCTATACCGATGTTATGGATGAATTTAAAGAAACCATTGTAAAGAATAATGGAAAAATGTACTATCAATATGGGGAGGAATTACGCCCTGTAGATTCCCTGAACATCAGTTTGAAGTATACAACCAAGGAAGGCATGGCTGAAAAGGTTTTTCCGATATACCGCACCCATCACGGCCCTGTTACCCATACCGTTGACAGCCAATGGACCGCAAGCGCTATGATGTGGGAGCCGGCAAAAGCCCTGGAGCAATCATATATACGAACAAAGCAGGAAGGATATGATGGTTTTCGGCAGATGATGGATATTCGAACAAATTCTTCAAACAACACGGTGTATGCGGATGCGGAGGGGAATATTGCCTATTTCCATGGGAATTTTATTCCAAAAAGGGATCCCCTTTTTGACTATACCCAACCCGTAGATGGAAGCGATCCCGGAACGGATTGGCAGGGCCTGCACACCGTAGATGAAAATATTCTCATTTTAAATCCTGAAAACGGGTGGATACAAAACTGCAACTCAACACCTTATACTGCAGCTTTGAACTACAGCCCCAAAAGAGAAGGTTACCCAAAATATATGTCTCGGGATCAGGAGAATTTCAGGGGGGTGCACGCCATTGAATTATTGAAAGACCGGAGCGGATACACCCTGGATAGTGTGATACAACTGGCGCATGACCCCTATTTACCTGCCTTTGAAGCCTTGGTTCCCGGTCTTATAAAGGCGTATGATGCCAGTGATCATGATAAATCGGTATTGAGGGAACCGATTGAGGAATTGCGTAATTGGGATTACAAAACTTCGAAGGAATCAGTTGCTATGACTTTGTCCCATTATTATGGAACATTATGTTATCAAAAAGCGGAAAGGCCAGATGGATTATATGCCATGCAACTTATTGAGTATTGGGGTAGTGATTCCCCGGATTCTGAAAAACTGGACCTGTTTAAAGAGACAGTTTCACAATTGCAAAACGACTTTGGCCGTTGGGACATCCCCTGGGGAGAGGTAAATCGGTATCAACGGTTAAACGGGGATATTCGTCAGGCTTTTGATGATGCCCAACCCAGTATTCCCATCGGTTTTGCCAGCGGGCATTGGGGCGCCCTGGCCGCTTATGGGGCGCGTTACGGCAATACTACCAAAAAGATCTATGGCACACGGGGCAATAGTTTTGTAGCGGTGGTAGAGTTTGGAGATAAAGTTAAAGCAAAAACCATTTTAGCCGGAGGGCAAAGCGGGAACCCAGCTTCCCCCCATTTTAAGGACCAAATACAAAGGTATGCCGATGTTGTATGGAAAGATGCAGCGTATTACAAAGAGGATGTCCTAAAAAGAGCCAAAGAAACGTATCAACCTGGGAAAAGGGAGTAATAAGGAAAAAAGAATATGCTTAACGCTGGGTTCAGCGTTCAACCTGTTTGATTTCTAGACGCTTAGTCTTCTGCTTCAGGTTCTTTTACCACGATAAGGCTGGCTTTGGAACCGGTGGAAAGGTTCCATCGATTATTATGCAACACTTTCCCGGCTTCATCTGTTACTACAATTTGGGCTGTATTTGGCCCGGAAGAGCCCTGGTTAAGGGCTTCAAAATCCAAACGGTTAAACCCCTCTGCCAAATCCACATTTACCCCTTTAAAGGAGCCTGAAAGCAATAAATTGTATTCCACTACTTCGCCATTCACATAAATCTTCACCCGATCACCATCTACATATTCATGATCCCGGCATACAATCCCTACAAACTTGGCGTTGGTCTTAAAATCACCAAGGTATTGGTCGCCAAAAAATTGAGTGCTGCCTTTTTTCTCGCGTTCCCCAACTTTAGGGTCTATTTTAAGATCATGGCCGGCTTGAAGCAATTGGCGGTCAGGAAGCATTTTTATGGTACGTTCTTTGGAAACCAGATCCTTATCAAGGACTGAGGGCATACGAAGTACCGTCCCCTGATTGCTGGGTAGGGCATCCAGATTATTTTTTCTCCCGATCTCCAGGGGTTTGGTAGTGGGTAAATCCCCCTGCGCGGATACAGCAAGTCCAAAACCGCATAAAAGGATAAAAAGGAGATAAGATTTCATAGCAATTTGGTCGAAAAACTTAATTAAAGTTAACAATTACCGGGCCAAGCCTCTAATAAAGTGCTGTTAAATTCGATGTTTTTCATAAAGTTCGGTTAAAGTCAAAGAGTCGGTGATTTTACGAGGTGGTATGGAATGATCATTGTTGGCCTCTGGTTTTAACCCTAAAACATCCAAAAAATGAAGAAAATTTTACTTGCTTCTGCGCTCCTGACTTTAGGAGTCACGCTAGCTCAAACCGACCAAACAGATCGATTAACCATTGAAAAAGGCACCTGGAATGCAACCGGCAGCTTATCCCTTTCATTTGGATCAAATGATTCTGAGAGTGCATCCCTTTCAGGTTCCGGCGATTTCAACTCGTTTTCCTTTAGTCCGTCATTTGGATATGCATTGAACAACAATTTCGTGGTTGGGCTTGGACTGGGCTACGGGACATCTTCCGGTGAATCGAATAATGTGGATAATGATGGTTTAATTAACGAATTTGAATCGGAAGGAAGCGGGTATAGCATTTTTCCTTACGCAAGGAAATTTTTTGGTGTGAGTAAGAATTTTGCCTTTTTTGTCCAGGGGGAGGCTAGATATACTAATGGTTCCAACGAGGTAACCCGAATTCTTGATGAGACAACCACCTTCAATTCCGATTCGGATTCCGAATCCTGGTTTTTTGGCATTCGGCCCGGGTTAACCTATTTTGTCTCCAAAAGCTTTGCGCTGGAAGCCAATTTGGGAGCTTTGGGGTATTCCACTTCCAATAGTGAAGAAAACAGTGATGGTGGGACTTCGGAAAACGATTCCAGACGATTCGATTTTGAGCTGAATCCTGCCAATGTTTTCTTTGGACTATCGTATTATTTCTGATGGAATATGGGAAAAGCCCGCTGGTATCAGCGGGCTTTTTTTAATCCAAACAGCGGGTGCAGGATGGGAATTCTAAGGATAATAAGATCGTAAATCAACCAACTGATCCCGAAAGTCCCGATCACAAGAATTGCAGCTTTGGCAAAAAAGGACCAATCCAAATCAATAAGATAATAACCAATCAAAATGGTTATCGTCTGATGTAAGATATAGAAGGGATATACTGCTCTGTTAGAATAGGTCAATTGTTTGCTAGGTTTGTTTAAATACTTTGCGGCATAACCAAAAAGTACAAGAATCCAGGACCAAAGATTAACTATCTTTAAAAAGGCTTCAGTAAGGTGTTGGGGCCAATCATCTGCTTCAATAAACAGCCACCTACCCACCAAAAGCGCAAATGCAATTATCCCAATGATCAGGGCCTTCTTCTTTATTTTATGTAGACTCTCCCAAAACACCTCTCCTGCAGCAACAAACAAAAACCCGTAGAAGAAAAAAGTAATTGAAAAACAAATAGTAAACCAGTCATCAATTAAGGCATGGGTAATATCAAAAAAGGGCTCCATAAAAGCTTCAAGAAGAAACAGGGGAATTATAAACACATAGAACCCATAGGGTTTCTGAAGGATCTTTTTTATCCAGGCGATAAATCGTGTAGGTCGCTGTTTTAGCAGAATGAAGATAGGTGAAAGCGTCCAGGAAAAAAGAAGCAAGTATGGCAAAAACCAAAGGTGATGCCAACTAATATCTCCTTCAGGATAAGTACCATTTCTGAAGGCCATTGTCTGGTAATACTCCAGGTATGTTCCCTCAAACTGCCCGTTTACCAGGCGTTCAATATAGATTTGCGGAGGAACGATAAGCAACATGCCTACCACTAATGGAATTCCCAATCTTAGATACCTTTCCCAGATAAACTGCTTTAAATTCCTTTTGGAAAGTGCATAATAGGTCCCCATTCCCGAGATGACAAACAGGATGGGAAGGCGCCATTGGTTTAAGAATAACATTGGCCAACGTAACCAATCATAAATAACGTTATTTTTAATATGCCATCCCCAGGGCACAAAGAACATCCCTACATGATAAAAAATGAGCAAGGCAAAAACCAATACTCGCAGCCAGTCCAAATCGTAGCGCCGAATTTTTTCCCCCATAATTCTGTTATTTGCCACAAATATTCTTTGCCCTTATGGAATGGCCTAATTTTGAGGGCCATAAGGCGTGCGGAATTACAATTCCGGAGAAGAAGGAGTGTTTTTAAGTCTTGTTTTTCTGGATAAACATCGAAGGGGAGACCCCGGTATGTTTTTTAAAGGCACTGTAAAAAGCAGATTTAGACCGAAACCCTACTGATTGTCCTACCCCTTCAATAGTAAGATGTTTGAAAGAAGTGTCTAAAAGCCTTTGCTGAGCTACTCGTATTCGTTTTTGGTTGAGAAAGTCGTTAAAATTCATACGTTTTTCCGTATTGATCACCTGGGATACCGTATTGGCATTTATGCCTACTCTGTTCGCTAATCCTTTTAAGCTGGCTTCGGTTGAAAGAAAATAGTTTTGATCTGCGCAGGCCTTTTCTATGGCTTCAAAAGGTATTTCCGGTGTAGAGAGCGTTTCGTACTTATCCGCAATCCAGGAATTTTCGAAAAACCGCGATTCGGAAAGTACAAAAAAGCTACTGATATAGGTAATTGCCGTCATGGACAACACGATGTAATGATCTCCACCATCATCATCATAATTTAGATATACGATGAAAACCAATGTCAGTAGTAAGACAAGAAAAATTAGTGTGTTACGGGTAAAGGCATATTTGTCTATTCGGACATTTTTACTGGGTAGTTTTCTGTTTTTTCTGCTTTTCAACACTAATCGGATAGATAGGATACTATAGGTCATAAAGCTAAAAAGGACCAACCATCGAAATTCATCCTTGATCACCTGATATTCAAAGCGTACTGTTTCCGGAACCTCCACCATGGGAATGGAAGGGTGATAGGCATCCAGGTAAGCATTGAGTTTTACCGACAGCGGATTTGAGAAATATCCGATTTGCGTTATCGGATATGCTAGAGGCACCAAAAAATGGATCCAATGTTTCTTTAAGGTAATGGGTTTTCGCTTCAAAAGGGCGTAGGTAAAAAAGTATATACTTGGGGCAATGAGCAATACCAGAAATTCTGTGGAGTCGTTCCAGTGTAACGAATATTTCATTAGTCCGGTATAACAGAGATATGTATCCGTACATACGATAGCCTGAAATAGCAATGACCAACCAAACATTCGAATAGGAGAACCGGAACGGGATCGTAAGAATATTACAAGTGTTAGGAAATAGGCTTGAACAATACCCAGGAACATAAAATGAGAAACCAGATTATGTCGTATTGGGATTTGATCTATAATAGGTTGTACTTGTTCCAAATACCTATTTAATTGTAAATTGTTGATGGTCAAAGGCAATTTACGATACATTTTCCGTGTATTGAAAATTGTCAACTAAGAACAAGAAAAATGCAGAAAAGACAATTTCTAAAACTTTTTGGGCAGGTGGCTCTTGCTTCACCTTTCCTGACGGCTCCAGTTCAATATCCGGACTAGCCATTGATCACACCAATGTACAGGGTGGTCGAATTCCCCCCTAACATCTATACCATTATTGAAGAGTTAGCCCGTTTTGTGGATGTTAAGAAAACCATTGCTAAGAAAGTATGATCAATCAGGATTCAGATAGTCTGTCAGTTTTTCCGGCCCCTCCAATACTAATCTTACGATTTGTAAAGTTCCATCGGGTTTGGTATCAATATGCCATTTTACCAGGGAAATAATACCTTCTTCTAACTCAATACCGGTTATACTGCGAGGATGCACACAACTGCCATCATTAAAAAAAGGGATTTGGCCGGGTTCAGGGAATCGAGGGCGGTGGGTATGCCCGGCAATGGTTATTTTCAGATTGTTCCTTAAGATCCATTTTTTTATTCGTCGTTCTATGCGGATCAATTCCTTGTAATTTTTGGCAGGACTGGTAGGATCTGCTATACCGAGAACCTGCAGGGGTTTCCAAAGCACCCGAACAAGGAAACGTCCTATTCTCCAGCAGACGTAGTTCCACCAATCTGCCTGATGGCCATGGGTACAGAAGATTTCCTGACCAGAGATCTCGTGTTGCAGGAGCAAGGCTTCGTGGTAAACAATGCCTTCAAAGAGTGCTTTGTCTTTACCGTCTATTGGCTCAAAATAATGGGTAAGATGCTTATCCACATAGCTTTGATTCCTGTAAACCATATCATGATTCCCCCATACCATGTGTAGTTTGTTTTCCAGATGAAACTGCCGCAACAGTTGAAACACGTTTTTGTGTGCTTCAAAAATGGGTTCGAAATGCACATTTTCCCATAACTCATCCCCATCCCCAAGTTCACAATAATGAAATCCTTCCCGGTAATAGTGATTTAAAGCGTGAAAATAAATGTTGCGGTTGTTGGCAAAATCATCGGCAAAACTGTTGTCCCCCCTGTGACAATCACTGAAAAAAATGAACTTTGAGGCGTCATTAAAAGGGATCCTTTTTGCCTTTTCATACGCCCTTTGTAATCTTCGGTTGGAGGACATTTGCATTTATTTGTTTAAATATCCAAAAAATGTCCAATACTCCATAAAGAAACCGTTAACAATAGTGTACCGCCGTTTTTTGTAATTTTATCCGTTAAACCAAGACCAATACAGGTATGGAACAGCACTACAATGGAGAAGCGCCATTAATCCAGTTGGTAAGTTTTAATAAGCTGCTGGAACAATACGATGCCATGTTGGAGAGCGATAACGAGCAACTACGGCAACGCGCGAAACATATTCTGGAGATACAAGCACCTTACCCTGAACTTCGGGAGGGATTTGATGACCTGTCCATCGTTGAGAAACGAAAAGATGTTATCCACACTATTTTGATGGATACCTTTTCCGCTGTATTAACCCAGAACGAGATCAAAGCGGCTTCCATACCTTTTGCCAATCTCGTTTTTAACTCCTCGGAACGGTTCAAAAAGATTTTAGAAAATGCCGGGGAAGATTTTCAACTGGAGATACGGAATTTGCCGGACAGGTTACAATATATTTTGCAGTGTACCGTAATCCTGAACTTTTACTACGGTTACAAGATGGATTTCAAGCGGCCATTGTTTTATGATATTCCGGATGCAAATGGAGTAATGCGGCATTATCGCATTTTATATAATGCTGATTTTATGGAGATCGATCCTACGGAAAAAGCAAAGGAATTGACCCAGAATGACATTGATGAGTTATTGGAAAACTTTGATGATGTAGAGCTTTGGAAAGACAAAATACCACCTAACAGCTTTATTGCCAAAGGCTTTGTTATTTCCAATATGTTTGATGTTACAGCTGAACACTCTATCTCTGAGATCAAATCTGCATTGATTGGTGGAAATAAGCGGACCAGTGATAGTTTTATGGATAATTTCCAGGAAACATTCCGATCCCTTTTTGGCCTTAATACCATTAATGTGGGTTTTGCAGGTTACGATCCCAGTACCAACAGGTTTCTTAAGATTCATGGAAAGGGAATTGAAAGCTATATCTTACAGGGAAAAGAGGGGGAGTCCTGTGATGCCATGTTGTGTGATCATTCGTATAGCAGGCTATTGGATGAGAGTGATTTTGTAGCAGTTAGTAATGTAGAGAAATACTTTGAAAAATCCGGAGGCCAACAACCCTACAAAAGTTTGCACGAGCAAGGGATAAAAAGCGCTATCCTGGCTCCAATTGCGGATGACGGCAATTTATTAGGAGTCCTGGAATTGGTTTCAGATAAGGTAAATGAATTGAATAGTGTAAATGCCACAAAACTGGTGGATGTAATGCCATTTATCGTTTCTGCCGTGCTGAGATCTATTGAGGAAGAGCACAACCTTATTGATGCCATCATACAGCACGAATGCACTACCGTACATTCTTCGGTATACTGGAAATTTCAAGAGGAAGCCAAGCGCTTTATGGCAGAGGAATTGCAAGGAAAACAACCTGCTTTTCAAGAAATTGTTTTTAAGGAAGTACATCCTTTGTACGGCCAGATTGATATTAAAGAATCTTCCAGAGAGAGAAACCTGGCTATCCAGCGGGATCTGATGATACAACTCTCTGAGATCCGGGATATTTTGCAGCAGGCGCTGGATACCTTGAAACTTCCGATATACGAAGAGCTTATGTTCAGGGTGAATACGCATCTGGAAGAGGTGACAGAGGTCTTGTATACCAACACGGAGCAGTCCGTCTTTGATTTTGTTCAGGAGGAAATTACACCGGCTTTTCATCATCTGAAACGTGAAGATGCCGCTATCCGAAGGTTGATCGAAAAATACGAGTCCCAAATAGATGAGAATACCGAATCATATTACGACCATCGACGGAATTACGATGAAAGCGTGCGGGAGATCAATATGCAGTTGGCAGCTTTATTGGACCAGCGACAACTGGAAGCCCAGGAAATGTTTCCACACTACTTTGAACGCTATAAAACCGATGGGGTGGAACACAATCTCTATATTGGAAGTTCCATTGCAAACCACCGTACTTTTGACGAACTCTACCTGAACAATCTTAGGTTATGGCAGTTGCAAGTGATGGTCGAAATGGAAAACAGGCATTATGTTCTAAAACCTAAACTGCCCGTACCCTTGGATGTGGCTTCCCTTTTGTTAGTGTACAGTACACCTTTGGCTATACGGTTTCGAATGGATGAAAAACGGTTTGATGTAGATGGTACGTATAACGCCCGGTACGAGATCATCAAAAAGCGTATTGATAAATCACTTATCAAAGGAACCCGGGAAAGACTCACCCAAAAAGGCAAACTCTCCATAGTGTATTCCCAGAAAAAAGATGAGCGGGAGTATCTGCGTTATGTGCATTTCCTTAAACACAAAGGCTACTTTACCAACAATATTGAGATTGTAGAACTGGAGGGTTTACAAGGGGTAACGGGATTAAAAGCAATACGCGCGGAGATTTTATACAAAACGGATGAAACTTCCGAGAAGACCTATACTTATGATGATCTTATGGAGGCGTTAAAGGCTTAGCTGGCGCAATACCCTACTACCAGGTAGATGCCTTAGGCTATAGTCCTACTCTTTTCATAAAGCTTTCTTTATAGCTTTCGCCAATAGGGATCCGCATCGCATTAATTATTATTTTACTGCGTTGTATGGATTCAATTCTATGAATATTCACAATAAAAGAGCGATGTACCCTAAAAAAATAGTCGCTTGCCAGTTTGGCCTGTATATCCCTGAAGTTCATTAAGGTAAGTATTGGTTTTTTATCGGAAACATAAATTTTAAGATAATCTTTAAGTCCCTGGATGTAAATGATATCCTCTAACCTGATTTTTACATTACCATAATCAGCCTTGACAAAGATAAATTCGTGTTCGCTAACCACCGTTCCGGCAGCAGACGAAACATTTTCATGGCTTTTAGCGCTTTGTTTTAACTTGATCAGTTCTTTGGCTCTGTTAACCGCCTTGATAAACCTTGGAAAAGGAATGGGCTTCACCAAATAGTCCACAGCATTTAATTCAAATCCTTCAATAGCGTATTGTGGATAAGCTGTAGTTAAAATAAAAAGCGGCTTTTTATCGATAGCGTTTATGAAATCTAATCCGGTAATCTGCGGCATTTCAATATCCAAGAAGATGAGATCCACATCCTGCTTCTGGATAATATCAATTGCTTCCAAGGGATTGTTAAATGCACCTAGTACATGCATTCCACCCATATCATCGCAGTAGGATTTAATGATGCCCAGCGCCAACGGTTCGTCATCAATTATTACACATTTCATTCGTTAAGATTTAATTCCAGGTGTACTACAAATCTCTTATCCTTTTTGTCAATTCTAAGAACATGAGTGTTAGGATATAACAGTGCCAATCGCGTTTTTATGTTTTCCAGGCCAATACCCGAGTTTATTTTGTCCTTACGGTAGGTGTTTATTTTGTTGACCACCTCAAAAAACAAACTGTTGCTAAGAATTTGCAACGTTATGGAAACCTCGGTTTTCCCCTTGAAGTCCGTGCCATACTTAAAGGCGTTCTCCACAAATGGTATTAACAAAAGGGGAGGGATCTTTTTATCCTCATACTCTCCGGAGACCCTGAGTTTAACATTTTCAGTGTCTGACAGGCGGAACAATTGAAGTTCAACATAATTTTTAATATAATCAATCTCTTTAGTTATCGGCACCAAATCTTCTTTAGCCTCGTATAACATATATCGCATTAATTCTGACAATGCGATGATGGCTTCGGGGGCTTCATTAGATTTATTTCTGACCATAGAGTAAATACTATTCAGAGAATTAAAAAGAAAATGCGGATTCAATTGTGCTCTCAGAAACTGGAGTTCCGTTTCATTGCGTTGGGCCCTAATTGCTTGTGTTATTCTATCCCGGCGGTAAAAGTCTTTTGTAAGCGCCAATACCCCTCCTAGCAGGAAAAATGACAGCGAAACAATAAATGTCATGGCGTAAGGGGCGTATTTAAAGGCTTTTACTTGTTCCAGGGCCGCGAAGTCCTGAAGTCTGCGAAGCGGAACCGGTAGAAATGCCGTATTAATTACAAAGTTGAAGAGTCCCAGTACGACTATTGAGATCACTATGTATTGCAAAATCTTTCTTTTCAACAAAAATTTAGGGACAAGAAGAAGATAATTAATATAAACCAGGGCGGGATTCAACAATAATCTGGGTAAGAATCCTGTTTGGAAACTGCCAAATTGGTTTATGGTAAGCGCGGTTGGAAAAAGTATTAAGCATATCCAAACAATAATATGTATCCAAGTTTCTCGTACTAGCTTTCTTCTTTCCAAAATATGTTCGATCTATTTTTTACCCAGGTGCTTTTCCAAGTCCCTTTGGGTAACTATCGGGGGTTCATTGTTGTTTAGGCGGGTAACCACCAACTCTCCTATTATTTTTGCCTGCTCTTTTTTTGTAAAAGGTGTTTTCCGGGACATTCCCGGAACAAATTCCTGTTTGATCATCAGAGTATTGTATTGATATATCTCATACCACCAATACCCGTTTTCTTCATTTTTTTTAATCTCCAACCTATAGACGTCGGAAGGATCACTCTTCTTTGAAGAACCTTCTTTCATGCTAAGCCCCAGCAAAATAAGGATACCGCCACTAACCGTAGCTAAAATAATCAACGAAAGTGATGCTTTTGCCCTCATGTTGAAAATCAAAACCAGCTCCTCAAGATGAAACTGGTTTGACCGCTTAAAAAATAACTGAACAAATTCAACATTTCGTTAGGATTATCTTAATCGTCCTCATCTTCTTCTTCGTTCGGAAAGAACTCCCTGTTATCATCAAGATAAAGATTTCCACTCCTCCCCAGGGCCAAAAAGGCACGAGTACCGTTGTAAAAGGCAATTGCACCTTGCCTTGTAGTTCCTTCGTATTCGGTTTTTTCTTCCCACAGATCCGTAGAAGGGTTGTATTCCCAAACATCTACGGATGCTCCAAAACCGGAATCGCCTGTGGCAAAGTAACCTCTGTTACCAATACTAAACCCAACCCCATTGTTACGAAGGATAAAATAATCGTCATCGTCATCCAAATCCAATAGCGATCTCCATTGTTCCGTTTCCAGGTCAAAAACCCAAAAATCAGTCTGGTTCAATCCATTGGACACTCCTGTACCCAGATATACATTATTTTCAATGGTAAATGTTGCCGCATCCCTTCTTTTATTTCCACCAAAACCCACTAATTCAAGCCACGTATCACTATCCGGTTCGTACCGCCAAAAATCTTTTTTGTCATTATCCCCATCAAACCCTGTTCCTACATAGCCCAATGTTGCGGAATTAAAAGCCACAGCCCCTCTTCTTGCAGAACCTCCAAATGGGGAAATACTATCCCAGGTGTTTGTGGTTATATTATAGCGGTAAAAATCTCCTAATTCATCATCTCCGTCGTATCCTAAGCCCACATATCCATTATTATTAATGGTAAAGGCAACCGCCGAACTCCTGGGTGTTCCCGGAAAGTCCGCCAATTGCGCCCAAAAATTACCTTCCATATCATAGACCCATACATCAGAAAGTCGGTCATCTCCGTCAAAACCTGTTCCCATATAGCCCATATTCCCAACGGTAAAAGCAAAGGGGCCACTTCTGGGAGTGCCATTAAAAACTGACCGATCTACCCAGTTACCTATATTGTCATCGTCGCCGTCATCGTTAGAACAAGCGTAGCATAGCATCAAAATCATTACCAGAGCAACAAAGGATAAAAATCCTTTACTTAAGGAAATATCATTTTTTTCATTCATCAAAATCCATCTTTAAATTATACATAATTCCCATTGAAAAATAAATTGAGTCGTTGGGGGAAAAATCATACAGCGATGTGCCATCTGCTGTTTCTATCTCCAAATTATTGGAGGTTAAATAACCAATCTTTACTGTAGTGGTTATTCTTGGTTGAATTCTATACAAATGAGCCAGCCCAAAATCCAAACCGCTAAAAACCAATTTTGTATTGGTTATTGGCGCACTGTTATTGAACACTACCGCATCGGAATTGTTATAGTAAAATCCCTGTAAAGATCCGCTCAGGCGTATTGTATGCCTGGAGGAAGCCGTATAGGTAACACCGCTTTGCGGATAACCTAAAAGGAAGGAAAGATGTTCACTCAGTTTTTTTTGATAGGTTACCACAGGAAACAGGCTGGGAGACCCCAATACGGTTGTACCGTATTCAAATCCTATCCCCAGTTCTGTGAAAGAATCGTTACGCTTCCAGCGTTTGACTATTTGAAACCCATACCCAAGAATTATATCTTCCTGAGTTAATCCATTTGATAAGTTTGATGAAATTACAGGTGTTGCGTATGCCTGCAATTTCCATTCGTTCTTTAATGGTTTGGAAATCCCGATATGGGTGGATAGTAAGTGAAGTTTTTCAAAACTCTCTAATCGGGTAATTCCGGATACATCAAAATAAAGGTAATCTGTGTTTTGATAGTCAATCCCTACGGCCATGTTGGCAAATCCAAGGTTCGGTGTACTATTGAAGGAAAATGAGAAGGTCTCTAATTGATGTTTTCCCAGGCTGGGAACAGCGGCATAACTAAACGCCATGTTATCAGCTTGCTCCAGTCTTTGTGCTGGAGTTTTTAAAAAAGGGGTTGTCAGCGTTAACATCACAATCAGTTGTTTCAAAAACCTGAGATTTTGACCAAAGCTACAGGTCCATACAAGCTGGGATAAAAAAAATATACCAACTCTTTAGTTTTTCCTATGGATCGACAAATTCTACCTACTGGCTGCTGAACCGACAAATGTTAGCCTTTGGTAGAGACAATACCACTACTGGTATAAAATACTTCTGAAGCCTTTGAAGGGGCTTTTATTTAGCAGGTAAAATTCCATGGTGAGACGTATATTAAGTGTTCTGATCTTCATATCAGTTTTGGCGTGTTCTCTGCAATCCGGGGAGATTCCTACACTCGAGGTGGGTCAGGATTTTGTGGATTCGAATGTGCGTTTAATTGTATTGGATACCCTGGATCTGGAGTTAAGCACCTTCAAGTTTGATAGTATCAACACCTCAGCAAGTGACAGACTACTTTTTGGCAGATTTGAAGACACCTATTTTGGGAAGGTACAAGCCAGTGCTTACCTGGAACTGATTGCCGTGGTAACCGAAAACAATATTCAGCCATATGACATTCCCACGGATGCGGAATTAGACAGTGTAGCACTTATCCTTGGATATGATGACTATTTTTATCAGGATACCACCACAACCCTTCAAATTAATGTCCACTCGCTGTTGGAAGAAGTGATTCCTGAAGAGGATATTTTTTATAACACCAGTACATTGGAGTTTGATAGTATTCCAATAACTTCCAAAACGTTTTTCCCGGAGCCGTTCGATGAGGATTCCCTGCATATTTCTATTCCCTTCGAATTTGGATTAGAACTTTTCGCTAAAATTCAGGAGAATGAAATTAACGATAACGAAGATTTAAGGGATAACCTACCGGGTTTGGCACTATTGCCTAATGAAAATGATAATGGGAGCATAATTGGATTTTCCAGAAATCAGGAAAGCACTTATTTACGTTTTTTTTACTCTGTTCCCGGGGCATTGGAGGATGAAGAAGAGGTATTGGATTTGGTCATCAACCCATCCACCAGTGCTCCGGTTGCCTTCCATAATGTACAGGCGGAAGCACAAGACACGGTCTTAGGAGGGTTGATTGAACAGGAAGTGGAATTAAAGTCCGAAGACGCCAATGACCTTTCCTATATTCAATCGGGGACGGGATTTGCCACCAAGGTTACTTTCCCTAACATTAAATCCCTGTACGATATCCCGGGAACCGGGACAATTCTGAGTGCACTGCTCCAGATTAAGCCGTTAAGCGCTAGTGTAACCAATGAAACACCGCTCAGGGATTCACTTAATATCTCGGTAATAGACGTCAACAATGTGATATCAAGAGAGCTTGTAGCGGGAGCAGGGCTTGTTCGGGGGGTGCTTATTGGGGAGGATGAGGAATTCGGAACCGTTCTTTATGAAGTTCCGGTAGGGATCTTTTTAGATGAAAAACTAACTGAACAACCTGAAACGGAGGATGCCTTAGTGCTTTTTAACGAAAATTTTAATGAAACAGTCAATAGAGTGGTTTTACAAGGGGAAGGCAATTCGGATTTCAGGGCGAGAATCATTATAACGTATGCCATTTATGATGAATAAGCCAATTTGGCTGTTTGCTTTGTTACTTGTTGGAAAGGCGCTAAGCCAAACTAATAATCTAACAGGCTCACCTTACTCCCTTTTTGGGCTTGGGGTATCCAGCAACTCAAACATCGGAATAAACAATGCTATAGGTAATGGCGGATACGCTGTAGGAGGGAATTCCTTTATTAATAACCTTAACCCTGCTTCTTACGGAAAAATGGGAGAGCAAAACTTCTTGTTTGATTTTGGTTTCTTAGCAGAAATAAGCGCTATACAAAACAGAAGCGCCTCAGAAAATCGCATTGCGAGCAGCTTTTCAAATATTGCACTAGCCTCAAGTCTGGGACCTAAAAGCGCTTTTGGGTTGTCTGTTAGCCCTTATAGTGATGTAGGATATTCTTTAATAGGAGTAGAAAGCAATATAGAGGGCTCTTTTGATAGTTTCACCAGTAATGTTTTTGGCTCCGGCGGTTTAAATGATCTACGACTTTCCTATGGCAGGAGCATTGTGGACAATTTTAGGGCTGGAATATATGCCTCTTACCTTTTTGGAGTGATAGAAGAACGTGAGATTACCGATGCAAGCCGTACTTTTATAAATGAAAGTACATTAAACGTACTGGAGGAAAACTATTATCGTGGTATCCGGTTTGGAATAGGGATACAGTACGATGTTTCCCCCAAGCTTACCTTTGGATGGGGGGTTGACCTTACCACTTATCTGTCGGCAAGAAGGGATAGAACAGTTCAGAAAAATCTGGATTTTATTCCTTCAACCGTAGAAAACGAAGTGGACGAGAAAATAGCGTCTTTTCAGCTACCAACACAACTGAATACCGGTGTTTTGTTTAAACCCATAGAAGGCATGGGTCTCTCGTTGGATTATGTTTTAAAGCTTTGGAACGAAACAGAGCAGCGAGACAATGTAGGGGTTTTTGTAGACGAGCAACAATACGTTATCGGGCTTCAATATGTAGCGGATGCCAAAAGCTACAAATACTCCAGGCGAATTATATACAGGGCCGGATTCAATTATAATACGGGATATCTGAAGGTAAATGATAATCCCGTGGCATCCTATTCCATTACCGGAGGGTTGGGAATACCTTTAGGTAATCGGTCGTTATCACATTTGAACATTTCATACGGTTTTCAACGACGTGGGGACATCACCGGGATATTGGTGGAGGAAAGCATACATACCCTTAACGTCAATCTAAGTTTAAGGGATTTTTGGTTTATCAAGCGTAAAATTGATTGAGCACTAATCTCGTGCAATACATTAAAAGGATTGCAAGGGCCAAGGAGAAGCCCTGAAAACACTCCTTAGCCCGGAATAAACGGAAAAGTATTTGAAAGAGGTATAGCCCACAATGCGCAAAAAGCTGTAAAAAACAGGGAGGTTTTAGGATAATTTGTTACCAGGATTTTTGCTATTGCGATTAAAAATTCATCCGCTCCGGGCCAAAGTAGCGGAAGGCTATCCCAAAGGCAATTACGGATATTACAATGCCAATAATAAAGATGGTGTAGGTATACCGTAGTATTTTATACTTTCGGTCCAATACTAATCCCAAAAAATACAGGTCCTTGGTTAGGGAACTATAAATGTAGTCCTTGTCCTTAACCAGTTCTTTAATGGCCCACTCATATTCATCCAACTGCATTTTATGAAAATTGCCAAAGAACAGCAGATTCACTTTCTTTTGTTCCACATCCTCCTTGGTGAATTTCCCGCTAGTGACATTGGGGCGGGTGGCCAGCACGGCTAATACCATTGAAATCACACTAAAAGTGATGAAAATAACGGTAGGATAAATAAGGTAGGTATTGGAGGGATTGTCCAATTTTGGGATCAGATTGGACAAGGCTACGGAGATTATTATGGCGTTTACCGATAACAGAATATTGGCTTTGGTATCCGCAATATCGCTCAATGTCAAATGGTTCTTAAGAGTAACCCTGAATAGGG
This sequence comes from Croceivirga sp., assembly GCA_028284285.1. Taxonomy (GTDB): domain Bacteria; phylum Bacteroidota; class Bacteroidia; order Flavobacteriales; family Flavobacteriaceae; genus Croceivirga. The sequence continues at coordinate 8,007 of JANQSA010000018.1, read as the reverse complement.
TTTGAATCCCACGATCCGGGCTTTCCGTTTTATATTTTGCCTTTAGGGCTTCCTTTTTGGCAATGTCTTTTTCGCTCTTTTTCTCTTTTACCAGTTGTTTTAGGTTTTTTTCCTTACCACTTTCCCAGTTTTCTTGAGCGTATTGCGTGTAGAAGCGGTGTTCATTCCGAAACATTTTGATATTGATGTCCCGCCATTCTTTTTGGGAGTATTTTCCCATTCCCAGTCCTTCTAACTCTTCTTTCAAAAAATCTGTGGTTTCCCAATAGCTTTTTTGTGCGAAGTGCGAGGCATCCGCATCTCGTATAATTTCTTCATGCAAATTTTTGGGATCATAATACCGCTGGGTCGCCATGATTAGCTCTTCAATATGCTGAACCTTTTCAGGATCATATCCTGCTGTTTCCAAAAAGCTCGAGGCCACCACACAACTCTTTTCTTCATGTTTTTCCACTCCTTTGGTGTAGCCGGTATCATGGAACCACGCCGCCAGTAAGAGTTTTTCAACTTCTTCTTCCGGTAAATCGTAAAACTCTAGAAGCTCACCTGCGCTTTTTACCACGCGTTGAGTATGCTTTAGATTGTGGTATAAGAACTTTGGGTCCAGTTCGGTGGTCAAGAGTTCGGTAACAAAATCCTCAGCTTTTTGAACGATTTCCGACATAGTTGTATATTGAAATATCCAAAATACAAAATTTTGGAGTGAAACACTTTTGTATGAAGAGATTCTACCCTGTTGTGCTGGCGGTTCTGCTTCTGGGGAGTTGCGCTACTTACGAGGCCAAATATGCCGAAGAAACTACTTTGGTGTCCCGCACAGAAACTAAAGAGGTAAGTCACACCTTTTATCTTATCGGTGATGCAGGAAAATCCCCAATAGGGGGTATGAACCCGGCACTTAAAGCGTTTAAAGAAAGGTTAGACAAGGCAGATAAAAACAGCACTGCCATTTTTTTAGGAGACAATATTTACCCTTCGGGCTTTCCGGACAAAGACGATGATCCCGATGCTTACTTAGAAGCCAAAAGTCACCTGGACGCCCAATTAAAGACCCTGGAAAATTTTCGAGGGGAAACCGTATTTATACCCGGGAATCATGACTGGTACAGCAAGGGGCTTAAAGGTTTAAAACGGCAGGAAAACTATATTGAAGAAAAGTTAGATAGCAAAGAGGTTTTCTTTCCGGAAAATGGCTGTCCGATGGAAACCATTGAAATAGGGGAAGACATCGTGGTAATTGCATTGGATACGGAATGGTTCCTGGTCAACTGGGATAAGCACCCTACCATAAATGATGAATGTGAGATCAAAGATCGGGAGCAGTTTTTCCTGGAATTGGAGGATGAGATAAAAGATAACCGCCAGCGCACAACGATCATCGCCTTGCACAATCCCATGTTTAGTTACGGTTCGCATGGCGGACAGTATTCGTTTCGGCAGCATATTTTCCCTACTAACGGGAAGGTTCCCTTACCTGTCCTTGGAAGCCTGATCAATATCCTGAGAAGAACCTCTGGCGCCTCTATTGCAGATTTACAAAACAAACGATATAACGAATTGCGAAAGAGAGTAGTGACGCTTGCCCAGAAATCGGAGAAAGTCATTTTTGTATCCGGACATGAACATACGTTGCAATATATTGTGGAGGAAAACACGCCACAGATCGTTAGTGGTTCCGGCGCCAAAAAGGGTGCCACGCGTTTGTTAAACGGCAGTAAGTTTTCCTCGGGGCAAATGGGTTATGCTGTTTTAGAGGTTTTTAAGAATGGTTCTTCCGAGGTCAACTTTTATACCGTGGATAATGGCAGCAAGGTTCCGGCATTTACATCGGAGGTGTTACCGCCCGACTCGGAAGAAAAGGAATTTAAAGCAACGGAAGAAATGCCGGCCTTTGTTACCGCTTCTGTTTATTCGGATGAGGAAGTGAATAAAACGGGGTTTTTCAGGACGGTCTGGGGAGAGCGGTACCGCAAATACTACGCTACCAAGGTAAAGGCACCTACCGTAAGTTTAGACACCCTTTTTGGAGGACTACAACCCGTGAGAAAGGGTGGCGGAAATCAATCCAAATCGCTTCGATTGCAACATAAGGACGGCAGGCAATTTGTAATGCGCGCCTTGCGTAAAAGCGCGGAATTGTACTTGCAAGCGATCGCGTTTAGGGATCAATATATTGTAGGGGATTTTGATGGAACAGTAACAGAGGCCATTCTTAAGGATTTTTATACAGGAGCACATCCTTATGCTCCTTTTGTTATTGGCGCACTTTCTGATGCAGTTGGGCTATTTCATACCAACCCCACCTTGTATTATATTCCAAAGCAATCGGCTTTAGGGCGTTTTAATTCGGAATTTGGAGATGAACTCTATATGATTGAAGAGCATGTATCCGAGGGGCATGACGATCTGGAAAGTTTTGGATTTGCTAAAAAAATAGAAAGCACTACAGATTTCATAGAGAAGTTACGGAAAGATGAAGAGTATCGCCTGGATAAGGCCACCTATGTCCGGGCACGACTTTTCGATATGATGATAGGGGATTGGGACAGGCATACCGATCAATGGCGATGGGCGCAATTCAAACAGGCAGATGGTACAAAGCTTTTTAAGCCTATACCGAGGGATAGGGATCAGGCCTTTTCTATCCTGGGAGATGGGGCTTTGATGGGCTTTGCCACTCGTGCTGTTCCCTCATTGCAGTTATTTGAAGGGTTTCAAAAAGAAATACGGAGTGTTAAGGGATTTAATTCTTCTCCACGAACTTTTGCATTGGATATGGCCCTGCTTGCAGAGGTTGATCTGGATACTTGGCTGGCTCAAGCAAAGTACATTCAGGAAAATATTGATGAAGAAAGTATTGATAGTGCATTTGAAGCTTTCCCCGAAGAAGTTCGGGATGATACTATAACGGAGATTAAAGAAATTCTTCTGGCCAGGAAAGAGCAATTGTCTAAAACGGCGGAAGGGTATTTTAAGGTGATCAACAAATACAGTGTGGTAACGGGAACGGATAAAGATGACCACTTTGTAATTACGCCATTGCCTGAAGGAAAACTGGACGTAAAAGGCTATCGCATCAAAGGTGGGGAAAAAGCGGATGTATTTTTTGACAGGAGCTATGACCCTCAGTTTACCAGGGAGATCTGGATCTATGGACTTGATGACGATGATGTTATGGAAGTAGTTGGTAATAGAGGGAAGATCAAGGTCCGGTTGATAGGAGGGCAAAACAATGATATCTACAAAATTCACAAAGCCAGTAAAAATGTACATGTGTACGATTTTAAATCAAAGAAGAACACCTATGACGAAGCTTTCCGTGGGCGTTTGCACAAAATCAACAATTATGAGACCAATACCTATCAATTTCTGGATATAAAAGCGAGCAACAACCAATTCTTGCCCTCTCTGGGGTTTAATCCGGATGATGGGATAAATCTTGGGGTTACCAATACCTATACGTTTAACAGTTTTCGCCGGAATCCTTTTACGCAACGCCATACGTTGACCGCAGGGTTTTACTTTGCTACCAGTGGCTTTGATTTGAAATATTCCGGGGAATTTGCCCATGTTTTTGAAAAGGTAAACCTGGAGCTTGCTGCGCGGTTTACAAGTCCCAATTTCGCCATGAACTTTTTTGGTTTTGGGAATGAGACCCCAAATTTTGATGATGATCTGGAGTTTGATTTCAATAGGGTAAAGATCCGTACCCTAGAATTTGCACCTTCCCTGGTGTGGAGGGGGCAATTGGGATCTAAAGTAAAACTGGGGGTTGCCTATCAGAATTTCGAAGTTGAAGAAACGGAAGACCGGTTCATCGATGGATTTTTTACGGATGAAGGACGGGATACCCAACAACAGTTTTTAGGGGTCAATGCAGAATACAGCTATTCCAATGCCGATGACGAAGCCTTTCCTACCATGGGGATGGCTTTTACACTACAAGGAGGGTACACAGCAAATTTGGATGATTCTGACAGGACATTTGGGTATGTAATTCCCAGTCTTTCCCTGGCCTATAAAATTGCATCAAACGGCAGTGTGGTGTTAGCTACAGAGTTTAAAGGGCATGTCAATTTTGGGGACGATTTTGAGTTTTATCAGGGCGCCAGTATTGGAGCCAATAACGGTTTAAGAGGGTTCCGTTTTCAGCGCTTTACGGGGAAATCGGCGTATTTCCAAAACACAGATATTCGATGGAGTTTTAGAAAAAGGCGTACGGGTTTATTGCCGGTGACCCCTGGAATTTACGGTGGGTTTGACTATGGCAGGGTTTGGTTTCCGGATGATAACTCCACGCGATGGCATAATTCCTATGGCGGAGGTTTTTTTGCTAATGGGGCAGGGATACTATCGGCCAGTGTAGGCCTTTTCAATAGTGTAGACGGGTTGCGTTTTGCGTTCGGCTTTGGTTTTGGCTTTTGATCCGAAAGGCTGTTGTAATTTGAATTGAAGATAAGGGCGGCTTATCGCGAAGAATCATTTTAAAAGATATTTGTACAAATTTCTTCCTGCAGTTTTGGATTGCTCATCCGCGATTAACAATGTGGAATCGTTGAGAAAACAAACCGATTCAATTTGAGTGGTGTACCCCAAGTCAATGGTACTAACTGTTGCCCGGGGAATATTGGGAAAAGAAAAATCGGATAAGAGATAGAGGCGGCCATATCCAATCAAGGCTATGGTTTTTCCATCTGCAGAAATATCAGCGCCTGTAACAGAACAATGCTCTTGATCTTCGCAAAGTATAAGACTGCCCAAAAGTTCGGCCTTTTGTTTTTCTTTTTTATCTGAGATGCGGTAAACCAGCGTTTTACCGTTGTAGGGACGTGTCCTATTTTTGGTAAAGATGTAAAGATGTCCCTCCCAGTGAAAAAAACCTTCAGCATCAAATAATAATTCCTTGGACTTTGGTGGAAATTTTTTTTGTTCGGGATAATGAAATTTTATTTTTTCGGCTTTAGGGTGCTCTTTGCGCAGTTCTTGTTGGGTAATTTTATAGATCAGCAAATCTTTCCTGGAATTGGCATTGTTGCCGAAATCGCCAATAAAAAAGGTGCCTTCTTCGGAAATAGTCAAATCTTCCCAATCCCTGTTTTTAGCATTGTCCACTTTAAGTTCTCTGACCACTTGCGCTATGGTGTCAACTTGATAAAGCTTGTCCTTATTGCCATTATCTTCCAAGACCCAAATACTACCGTCTCCGGCAATGTCCACTCCGGATACTTCACTGAGTCTTGAGGGGAATTTACCAAGGAAAATCAGGTCACCATGATAAGGGGGCTGTGCACAGGCCTGAAGAAAAACGAGTCCAACAATTACTACTACTTTATTCATGGACTTCTTTTATCGGCATATAGATTTCTGCTTTCCATTGTTCTTCGCCACCACCTATATTGGGATTGTTGTAAAAGATTTCTATAGGAGTAGGCTCCACTTCTATATTGTGCTTTTTGGCATAGTCCAGTAGTGCGTACCACGCCCGATCTGATGTGATATAGTTGCCATTGTACTCTGCTTTTAGTGCCTGTTTGGGAAAAATTCTTTTGTACTTGATATCGGTTTCAACAGGCAAACGCTCCGATTGGATAATGGGCTGGCCAAAATTGTAATGCAAACTATCGTTTTCCATATCCCAGTGGGTAACTTCTATTATAGGGGGGCCATTTAACTGAACCTTGTTGGCTACCAATTCATTAGTGAGGTAGGAGAAGTTCCGCATCATACCGCGGGCTTTTTGGAATTGGGTTAGTTGTAAGGGAACATAGGCAATATAGGTGTTGGGAAGCTCTTCCTTCCCAATAACCTTCACTTTGAACTTTTGGGTATGATCCTTGAGATTTTTCATAAAGCTTATGGCCATTTTCTTGGATCGCCTGACAAAATCGGTCTCCTGAAAAGGAACCTGTATTCTGTTCATCACACTGTGGTCTTCATCGACAATGTTTACAATAACCTGAGAAGTGGTATCCGTTAAAGGCCGGATACTCCAACGGTAGGTATGCACAGAATCTCCATATTTCACCTTTTGAGACAGATGATAAAGATCTCCCTCCTGTCGTATTTTTCGAACAGTGTCCAGTGTTTGGTCCCAAAGCTTTAAGGATTGATTTATAGTACCCGGGATGGCATTTGCCGTGAATCGAATGGTATAATCAGAAGGTTTAATGGTAAAGTACCATAGTAATGCGCCTATCACTACAAAGAGGGCAACGTATATCACCTTTTTCATGTGTTTAAAATTTTTAATCACCTTTAAATAAGTTATTTAAAAATTTAAGAACTCATGCGACCCTGCCTGCGGCAGGCAGGCACTCGTTGCACTCGTTCTCATATGCCCCGATAGCTATCGGGGTTATTTTAATCATTATAACTGTGTGAATTTTTGATTAAAAAAATTCATTTTCGTTTCATTGCGTTGAGAAGTTATAATGATTTAGAGTTCGGTTTTCATGTCCAGGCGTTGCACCACAAATTGTCCCAAATCCCTACCTTGCTGTACCCCCACATCAACTGCAGCTCTATAGTGTATGCCTCCATACATCCGGCTTATCGCAGCTTCATTTGCCGCTTCTCTAAAGGAGGCAAAAGAACGCACAGGCAAGCCGTACGGAATTTCGGTATCGTCATCAAAAGCAAAGTTGTCGCCAAAAATACTGGTCAAGGCTTCTGCAGCCGCCCCGGAGACCACACTATGTCCGCTGGTGTACTCGGGGAAAGGAGGGGTTTGCAGCACAGGCTCCCAACTGTCATCAATATGTTCGTTTATAAGGGTTTCCGGCCGAATTAGATTACTTCTGTATTTTTCATCCCAGCAACTGATAAAGGCATCGGCAATGGCTATGGATGTTTTGGTATACGCATGCATTGTTTTGCCCACATCGGCCTGTGAGTTTCTGCTGGCAATTTTGGCGATGCCAATCCAATGAGCCCCCGGTGTTATCTTTTTAGTGGCAAACATAAGGTGACCTCGTGTAACGGATACATAGGGATTACAATCCCAGAACTGTGCAATAGCCACTTCTTCAGAGTCATCGCCTTTGGCGGTAATTTCATTACTTATGTCATACACTTCCCGTACTTCCTTGTAGAAATCCGAGTTTTGTTCCATGGAAAAAGGGGGGGGTGGAGCAGGTTGAAACTGACCGGCGGAGTCAATCACAAAAGGCCGTATCTTATTCCAATGGGGCTCTATCCCGTCCATATAAGCAGGAGGAGTAGGTTGCCAGCGGGAAGGGTCATCGGTATCAACACTGAATTTGGGCATAGTACGGGTCTGCTTATAATTATCCTGGTCCATCCATGAAGCAATATGTTCCGATACTATAAGACCATATTGTTTGGATTTAATGAATTCCTCTTCATTTTGTGTCTCCCAAAGGGTGTACAAACTGTCCCGGTAGGTAGTCATCTTATCTTCTGAAAAAATCAATTGCCTGCTTAAATCCATATGCGCTACTAATGCTGCCAGATGATAATTGAGTCCTACGGTATCTTCAGGCTTTGGAATATGCTGTAATCCCCTGATCTGGCCGGCAAGGGATTGATACCCTGACTCTTTCTCCGCAATGATCTCATAAGCGCCAATATTAGGATAGGCATAGATCCTGCTTGCTACAGGAGGAGAGAAAATGTCATGCACCATTATTTCTGTCACTTTGTCTACAGCCGTATGAAAGTCTTCAGCGCCAATAGTAATTGGCTTTTGTTCCTTTTTACAGGAAAGCACCGTAAGTGCCAGTATAGAAATCAACACAAAACGTTTCATGGATAGTTTTATTTATTTGTATTTATTTGATAGGTTTCCGCGTGGTCATTGTTATATACCACTAATAAATAGTCTTTTTTCGGAAGATCCAAAATTGCCATATGCCTTATGGATTTTTGTGTAAAATCCAGTCCTAATCGATTTCCCGGAATGATCTCGTTTTCTTTTTTTATCAATGCTCCGGGGAACGAATCAAAACGGCCGTGGTAGGGTTTTACACCAAAATAGTTTCCACCGGC
>JANQSA010000007.1 GCA_028284285.1 Croceivirga sp. | reverse complement strand
TTGTGCATTTTGAGATAAACTCGTCAGTTTGAGTGAATTTTACGATTGAAATGAGTAAAATTTGTATCGAAAATCTACCTGTCGGTTTACCCGCCAATGGAGGGCAGACAGGCAAGAGTTTTATCTTTCAGATTGGTTCTCGATACGATTTTTCGTAATACTTCGACAAGCTCAGTAACCACTCAAAATCACTCGAACTGACAGCCTTTGGTCATTTCATATTCAAAATGCACAACGGGTTCCAAAGATATTTTATGGTCATGTCCATTAGTGGAGCCCAGTTCCTTTTCCTTTGAAAGCAAATGGCTTTGGCAAGAAAAGGAACTGTGAACCCTTTGCTTTTTAAGGCGTTTACTTGAGCTTGAATTCAGTATCCCCTGCGTCCAATATAAGCACCCAATCCTGGGCAGATGGTGAAGTAAAGTCGATACTACCTTTGGTGGAATAACTACCCTGATAATCAACTTTGCCATTGATAGGGTTATACCAATAGGCTTTTAGCTTTTTGCCTTTTAATGTTTTTGGATTTACAGTAAAAGAACGTTGTGATGGCACGTAAGACAAAGCAAAACCTCCGTCATGGGCTATCACTGAAGTTGCGTGGTCATTGGTGGCGTAGGTGTCGTTTCCTGCTACGATCAGACTGCCTGAAATATCTGGCCTTACTTTAGTCCACGGCAGGGAATAGAATAAATTCTTAAGATGCACCAAGCTTATTGCACCCTTAAAATTCTTCAGGTTCTCTTTCCATTTAGGAGGGATCTTCCAATTGGCCGAGCCATAGGCATGGCCTGCACCTCCTGAAAAAACGGACCAGTAGGCCTGCTTTCGAACTTGTAAAGGGCTTCCCATAGGGTCATGTTCCCTTTCATAGGTGGATTCGCCAAGGAAAAATGGCCTTTTGGGAGTTTTTTGATACTCTGTATAGCCTACCTCATACACATCCGGTTGCCTCTTGTTCCACGCTTTCCTAAAACCCCGGAAGTAGGTGTAGATCATGGAGACGTCCAACCAATCCGGATTGTCCCAAACATCGGTACTGGAATGCGTTGATGCGGCATGATAGGTCATTAATTGGTTAGGGGCATTTGCCTTTAGGGCTTTGGCTAATGCATCATACTCCTCTACACTGGTTTTTGGGTCATTGTCTCCGCCAATGATCCAAAATATGTTATCAAACTTCCCAAACTTTTGGGCCAGATATTCGCCAAACCATCGGCTTTTATCTGTCCCATTGTTGTTCATAAATTCGTTACGGCCCCCATATCCTTCCCCGCAGCACCCGGCCCATAAGGGAGCAATGGCAATTACCAGGTTCAGGGATTCTGCTATTTGAATAACTTCCTGAACATGCCCTATATATTCGTCATTAACGGTACTAAAATCATTTGAGTCTGAAAAGGGACGGCGTCCTGCGATGTCTGTGTTTCCGTCAAAGCCGGTGAGCATGGTCTGTACCACGGTAAATCCGTTTCTCTTTCGATCCTCAAGATAGTGTTGGGCTTCTTCAAGGTTTAGCTTTAAAAACAGCTTCCAGGCCGTATCCGCACTATAGAAGAAAGTCTTTCCCGATTGGTCTTCCAAATACCGTTGGTCAGAAGAAATTTTTAGTGGAAAAAGATACTCTTGTCCTTGGGCGCAAACCGTTGATATCCCTAGTAAAAAAAAGAAAACTATTTTGAAATATGATGTTTTAATTGCCATTAACTCCTGATAAATATTTATTGAACTCATTTAGACTTTTTCAATTGGCTAAAAGAATCGCCCTATTTCACCCGCTTTTCGACTTTTTTTCCTTCCGTAGCCCTGCTATAAAACTCAAAAAAGCCTTCAACCGGGCAAAAAATGACTGATTTTCGCTTTAATTCAAAAAGTCTAAATGAGTTCATTGCTTAATTCCTTTGGTAAAATCCCATCCCAGCGCTGGAATAACTCAGTGTTCAACGCTTAATTGCACTAGGATGTTCACCATAATAAGAATGGAAATCCTTAAATAACATCGCTAAATCCATTTTTTATTGGAATTTTTAAAGCATCCCAGGGCCACAAGAACGCTTGCCTTTTTATTGCTATATGTTTTTTGTTCTTGGGTATCGTTTTTCAGGTGGCATTCATCCGACCAAAAAACGGATGTATAGTAGTACTAAGGAACAAAGGATAAAGTGGGATGAAGCATATGTCCCTATTTTCGCAACTCTTGAAGTTTAGGGATAAGTGAAAAACAAGTCCTGATTTTCATAGGTTTATACAAGGCCAGGATTAAAGGATTTGGTGGGTATTTTTTACCCTTATCTTGGGTTTTTCTACGCTTTAAAAGAAAACAAGCGGGAAATCCAAATTGGAAATCCCGCTTAAACCCAAGGTCTTTGATTCGCTTTTTCAACGAATGCAAAACTTGAAACAGGCTTTTTTTGGAATTATACTTTGGTCTTACCGGGAACGGGAACCGGATAATCCCCATTGGCCAAAGGCAAAATCGGGGGTACGCTATTAAAGTCCGTTTCGTCCGTATAGTCAAATAGCTTTACTTCAGATGCAATCGCATCCTCCCATTTCATATTCCTTCCCGACCATGCGGACATACGTCCAAAGGTCCCGGTCATGCACGAACTTGCTGCATAGAAGGCATCATTTATATATTTTTTCTTGTTGTAGATGCCTTCCAATAAATCCTTTTGTACAATTCCATGAACTCCATGAAAGTTCCCATCATATTCTTCTTTGCTGTCAAAAATTAGCTTTCCTTTACTGTTAAAGGCCTGTGCATTGTCTCCGGTAATGGCAACCCTGCCTTTTGTACCATAAAACCATTCCCCATTCTTAACCGAACAATTGGGAAGATTACGGCTATAGCTATGAACCGAGATATCATTCTCATATATAAAATGGGATGATACGCTATCAAAGCCACCGAGGGAGCCCGAATATAGTTTCTCCGATATTTTCCCGCCGTGTGCCGTTACCGTCAATGGATTCTCCTGTTGCAATGCCCAGTTTACAACATCAATATTGTGCACATGATATTCTTCTATGTTACCGCCACTAACCCATGAAAACGAACGCCAGTGCCTGTTTTGAAACTCCATCTCCGTCCACGAATCCTCTCGCGGCCTGCTCAAATCGCCAATGGGACCACCAAACCAGTAGCACTCCGCAGAAAATACATCACCTATAATCCCATCATGTATTAACTTCACTATTTTTTGGTACCCCGGAGAATACCTTCTTTGCAGCCCTCCCGCCACATAAAGTCTGTTCTTTTTGGCCAAAGCTGCGGTTTCCATGATCTTTTTGAATCCATAGGCGTCTACGCTTACGGGTTTTTCAATAAAAACATGTTTTCCTTGTTTAATGGCCTCTTCAAACATAACAGGTTTGTATGCCGCCGGTGTCGTCAAAAAAGCAATATCGCAAAGGGCAATTGCTTTTTTGTAGCCTTGAAACCCTGTAAACCTGGTATCCTCGGTGACCTTCAACTGCGTTTTATCCTTTACCCTTTCCAACAAGGCGTTGTAGTGGAGATCAATTCTATCTGAAAACAAATCGGCCATAGCCACGAGTTCTGCCGGGACTCCGCAGTTGAGGGCATCCAATACGGCCCCCGTTCCCCTTCCCCCACAGCCAATCAGGGCAATTTTGAGCCGGTCCTGACTTTGTGATCCAATACTTGCCCCCAATATACCGGGTGCGGCCAACGCTCCCGTACCCGCTATGGCTGTTGATTTTACAAATTTGCGTCTTTTCATTATTTCTATTTTTTTGGTTCGTATTCTTTTGATTTATTCCAAAAACGATGAGAAAAAGGCATCCGCTTCTTCTTTTGTGGGTTGTTTCAATGGGCGTACCAAACGAAAGCCCACAAATTCGGAATCGGTATTCCACCAAAAGCTTTTGGGAATTTGCGGGTCACGCGCTTTCCATTTATCGATTGAACGCTCACGGTTTGAGGTTCTACAGATAAGGGCATCATCCTTAAATGAGCCTCCCCTTACCGAACGGGGGTTCAATGCTGTTGGTTTTCCCCAGGGATCTTTTTCATTCTCCTTGATGGTCGAATAAAAATCCGGGTAATATTGATCCAGACACCATTCGGCAACGTTTCCATAGATATCGTAGAGGCCATTGGGACTGGGTTCCTTTAATCCAACTTCATGAAACTCATCATTGGAGTTTTCACTGTACCAGGCATAATCCTTAAGTTTTCCCTTTTTCTTACCAAAAAAATAAGGTCCGTCCATTCCCGCTCCTGCCGCATATTCCCATTCCAGTTCTGTGGGAAGACGATAAAAAACACCTGTTCTTTGATACAACCATCGGCAATAAGATATTGCACTGTATTGGGTCATTCCAACCGCAGGCTCCCTATCCTTGTCCCCAAGCCCATTTGAAGGATCTTCATATGGGCTGGAAGGTCGCGAAATCACCGCATTGTTCATTTCTCCGTTAGGTAGCAGGTCTCGTGTTACATCCCTAAAAAGAAGAAATTCACCATGGGTTACTTCAAATGCCCCCATCCAGAAAGAGGAGAGCTCCACTTGTTTTCGGGGCAATTCATCGGTTTCCGCGTTTTTATCTTTTTTTGATGCCCCAATTGTAAAAACGCCTCCCTTGATGGGAACCATTTTAAACGTAATGTCCGTTCCCTCAATACTTTGGTCATATTCCTTAAAATCACCCTGCCCAAGGGCATATGCACTCCAAAGTGCCATTCCGCATAAAAAACCTGTTATTTTCATGTGTTTAAAATTTTTAATCACCTCTAAATAAGCTATTTAAAAACCCGCCTGCGTCGGGCAGGTTTAAGAACTCATGCGACCCTGCCTGCGGCAGGCAGGCACTCGTTGCACTCGTTCTCATATGCCCCGATAGCTATCGGGGTTATTTTAATCATTATCACTGTGTGAAGTTTTGATTAAAAAAATTCATATTCGTTTCATTGATTAGGATTGCTTTATAAAGGTTAAATCCAATTGAATTGTGATATCATCGTCGGTGGAAAGCTGTCCAAAAAAAGCCGTTGGTCGCTCAATATTGAAAGTTGATAGTTTTAAAGGCTTGCTCCCCTGCATTTTTAAGGTTTTCCCGTCATTGCTTAATTGCGCCTTAACATTGACATCTATGTTTTTTTCTTCTCCCGCCATTTTCAATATTCCATGGAACACCATGGTCACTTCATTGCCATTGGCTTCCGTGACCTGATTTGAGATAGCCGCATAGTTTACCTGGGGATACTGCTCAAATTTTAAGGCGTTTTGAACCTTTTTGTCCATAATGGGACCTCTTCCACCCGTCATTTTATCGGCTGGGGCTGAGAATGTCAGTTTAGAGATGAATTTAGAACCCTCTTCCAAGGGAACTGAATCATTCACCTGCAGTTCGCCCTGAAATTCCAGAACGTCCAGTTGCCAATCGCTGACATTGGAAGAACCGTCAACATGTATTTTGGTACCTTCTTCATCAAGAATAAAGATACTCTGTCCATTAGCTAAGGAGCTTAAGGTAATGAACAATGCCGTGAAAATCATTTTAGTTTTGGTCATCGATATATACTTCTAATAGTTTGTGCTTTTATTTAGGAGTTCCCATGGAAATCCGTTCATTTAACCTCGTCCAGCATAGGAAATGATTCACTTTTCTGGATAATCCCGTCTCTGGAAAACAATATAAAATCGGTGTTCTTTTCTTTTTTTGTAATGGCCTCAATCAATTTTGAATCTTCGACAATATTCAAGGTCGACGCCAAATAATCCGCAGCAACCGCATTATCCGCAATTACGGTGGATATCGTATTATGGGTAACCGGTGTTAAGGTTTTTGGATTGATGATATGCGAATACCTACGTCCTTTTATTTGTCTAAACCGATAGGTACCGCCTGAGGTTGCAATTGCTTGCCCGGATCGCAGTTTTACGTAAAAACCCAAACGGGCATCTGGTGAAACACTTATGGGCCAATACGGACTTTCCGGGGGGCTGCCACAAACCCTGATATCTCCTGCCGCTTCAATCAAGAAATCTTCAAACCCGCGGTCGTACAAAAACAGATACACTTTGTCAATGATATATCCTTTTGCAATTCCGCCCAAATTCAATGTTGCGTTGCGGTTTATTTCCAGACGAAGTGAATCGATCCTAAGCACGACATTGGAGAACCCAACAGAAGTTCGCGTTTTTTTCAACTTGCGCTTTGATGGTAACCGTTTCTCCCGGGCCGCCTTGTCCCAGATATCGATAGCCGACTGAATAGAAACATCAAAATATCCCGCACTGTTCTCAAAAGCTTCCCGGCTACGTATCAATAATTTTACCATATCCGTTGGTGGGGCAACAAGGGTTTTGGAAGCATTCAACTTGCTCAGGTAACTATCGCTTGAATAACTGCTGAATATTTCAACCAGGGAATCCACAAGTTGATAGGCTTCTTCTATTGGGGCCAACACCCCTTGCTCATCTTCTGAATAGATCACGATCCTAAAATCACCCCCCATTTTTTCCCTGTTAAATTCCATACGCTTTTCTTGTACGTTTTCATGTGCAAATGAAAATGTCATAGCCAGGACTGGAAGCAAACAGACATATTTTAGTAGCATTGCCAACATAGCGATCTGAAATAAAAAGGATTCTTGACAATCATCCTTAAAGATATTGATGACACTATAAATAGGCCTTACACCAGCCTTACACCAGCCTTACAAAAAAGGAAGGAACCGCGTAAAAGCAATCCTTAATCAAGGATTAAAAAAGCATATCCGATTTTTGGACAAAAAAAAATCCTTGTATTTTTCAACTCCCGTTTTAATGGGTTTCCCATAAAATTACGGTTGATATGCGTGTACTATACGGCTTAAATGTATTAGGTTCACAAAGGAGCTTACCAGTATTGGATGAATGCAATGAATGATCACTATACCCACAGATACAGGCGGTTTGTCCCTATAGTATGTGCCATAGTCTGTATGCTGTTCTGCAGATTGGATCTAAAGGCTAATAACATTACTGGATATTCCTTTGCCATTGGGGAGTTTCCAACAAGAGTGAGCTTGAACAACTACCTGGAGTCCCTGGTAAAAATGCAAAATCCGGGGCTTTCACTATCACTTGGGATCGAAGCGACCAATGGGACAATCCATGTTGTGATGCAGGACTCCCTCGAAATGCCCTTTTCCACTGTATTGCCCAAAATTGATAGCTATCTGAAGCAGAGAAGCATGGTCTTTCCGTTGTTTATTGATTATGACGGGAGCGAGGAAAAGTTTGTCGGAGCATTGAAAGAATACGGTCTTTTAGATCAAGTATTCGTGTTGCCTGATGACAGAATATGGCCCGACATCGACGACCTCATACTGAACAAAAAAAAGCTCATTGTCTTTAACACATCGAACAATGCGGTGGCAAGCAGGTTTTGGACCAATTTCAACAAACATGTGTATGAATACCCCTTGCGTACCTCGGTTATAAGAAAAGGCGAATCAGCCTGGAACGGCAATGGGCCAACACAGAGGTTCATGTCACTGAAAAGTTTCACAAGCCCTTTTCTAAACACGAATAGTTTCAACGATGACTCGTACAATATAAACACGAATGCCTACCTGCTTGAGCATTCTCTGGAATGTTGGGAAAGAACCGGCAAGGTGCCCAATTTTATTTTTTTTTCAGACAACAGATCGGGAGGTCAGATTAGAAGATTGACCGAACTGCTAAACAAATACCCTAGAATACACGGGACTGTGACTTCCAACGGAGCTATGCTAACCCAACTATCCTGGAAACACAACAAACAGTCATTGACCCATGGGATGTTCACCTTTCCGATCCAGGAGAACGAAGACATTTCCCTTGCTCCTGTTAAAAGCGGATACCGGTTTTCACCCAAAGCATTCCCATTACATACAGGTACTCCAGGACAGCATCTGGAGTTTACAGGGAAGCAAGCGAAAGTCAATGAAGGAATTTCCGCGTATTACAAGTTCGATAATACCTTAAAAAATGCCGTCCTTCCTTTTCAGGAACATGAAGGTGGAGTGTTTGTTGACGACCCGGAGAGGGGAAAGGTGTTAAAACTTGAAAACAGATCATTTCTGGAGTTGGAGGATGTGGAGAAATACAAAATTGTAAACAGTAGTTTTACGATAAGCATTTACGTTAAGTTTTCGAGCCAGGAGAATCATGAAGATTATTGTATCCTGGGCAGCAATTCCGGCCTATACCGAGAAGGCTTGCACATCAATATCAGAAACGGCAAGCCTTACTTTGGTTTTTATACGAACGATATTACTTCTTCAGATACCTTACATCCATCAAAATGGTATCATATAGTGGCGCGCTACAACATCGAAAACGGCGAACAAAGCATTTTTATAGATGGGAAAAAAGTTGGCGTATCCTGGAATCACCCCTCCTTTATTGGGGAAGGCCCTTTGCTTTTAGGGCATGGCATTCAACAGGAGAACTACATCAATGGCCTACTCGATGATCTTTGTATATGGAACAGGGCACTAAGTGATGAAGAAATAGAAATAGTTGGCATTAGAAGTGTTGAAAATATAAATCAGGGAAAATGGGTGAAAATCACCATTATCATTTTACTCGCCCTTTTGTTAGGAGGCGTTTTGGTTATAGGGATTGTGCAAAAGAGGTTTTCAATTAAAAATAGTTCGGATACTCTTGCCGTCAAAGGCTCCATTCACTTGTTTGGCGGGTTTAAGGTCCACAATTCCAAGGGAGAAGACATTACCCCGATTTTCACGCCAAAGACCAGAGAGCTTTTTTTGCTATTACTTTTCCATACGATCAAAAATCCAAAAGGTATTGCCAAGGATGAACTTACACAGATAATATGGGGGAATTTTGCGCGCTCAAAAATATCGAACAACAGAAGTGTTTCTTTTAACCGGCTCAAAAAAGTATTACGGCATTTCGACGAAATTGATGTTGTTTTTGAAAACAATTTTTGGAAATTGGACGGCGTTTCAGCCGTTCCTTGTGATTATAAAGAGGTGTTCTCATTGATTCAAAATGATGATGCCTCATTGCATCATTTTATTCCCTACATAAAGAAAGGTAGATTTTTGCCGGAAATTCAAAAAGAGTGGCTTCTGGATTTTCGGGCCGCATTCAATTTTGAACTTATAGACCAATTGCTTTTTCTCATAAAGAAAAACGAAGAGGAATCCGAAGACCTCTATTTGGCTTGCCATTATGTTCTGGAACTGGATGATCAAAATGAAACGGCCCTGTTTTATTTAATGCGTAACATGCTTCATTCCGGAGGTAGCAACAAGGCCAGATTTATATTTGATAAATTTTGTAAGACCTACAAATCGATAAATGCTTCGGATTTCCCCCATGATTTCGATTCGTTCTTACGGGCCGACTATTCTTAGGCTTTTAAGATAGGCGTAACTTCTGCCTTGCTATTTTTAATTTGACCTATCTCAGGATGGCGGGTTTGAATTGGAAGCGGTACATGCGGAATCATCTCTATTTCTATAGTATCTTTATCAACTGACTTGTATTTGGACTGTGGACTTCGAGTTTTGTAAAACAAATCTTCAAAACCCTGGCTTCCAAGCCAAAAAAAAGGTAAATCACTTCAAGTTAAAGAAACGATCATAATATCAAAACCATGCGAATAAAAACCAACCGTTTGTTTTTTCTACTGCTTCTAATCATCATAACGCATTCTTGCGTACAACAAGACATTCAACCTACCTTGAAAATCACAGATAAAAACAAGTTGAATGAGGTATTGGATCATTTTGTTGAAGAAGATTTTTACCCTTTTGTTTATGCAAGATTGGAAGACCTGGATGGAAATGTTATTTATGAGCATAGTTCGGTGAATAAAGACTTACTTCCAAACGCTAAGGTAGATGGAAATACCTGGATTCGAATTTGGTCAATGAGCAAGATAGTGACCATCTCTGTTGCCTTGGATTTAATAGAGGATGGGGTTTTAAAATTGAATGACCCGGTTACGAAATACATTCCTGAATTCGAAAACCTCAAAGTCGCAGTTTCTGATAATGGAAAAAGTTTAACAGAATACAAGTGGCATGAAAGAAATAATGCCTGCCCGGTGAAGTTGGTCCCTAATGATTCTGTTATGACCGTTCTTCATCTCATTAATCATGAAGCGGGATTTTATTATGCCACTACCGGTTTCCCTTGTATAGATTCTCTGATTGCTGAACAGAATTTACCAATGGCAAAAAACTCAGATGACCTAATTAAAAGGATGTCTAATTTACCTTTAATACAACATCCGGGCACCGATTATTTTTATGGTACTAACACTACAGTATTGGGTTTAGTTGCTGAAAGGGCAACCGGTAAAAATTTAAACCAATTGGTTGTCGAACGAGTAACTGATCCGATGGCGATAAAAGGGTTAAAATACGGACTGCCTGTTAATGAAAAACTGTTGCCAAAGTTTACGGGAAGGGACTCCGTTTTGCGTAAAGCTAAGAGAGGAGAGTTGGACATCTTTGGTCCTGATGTCCCTGATTATGATCTAAATCATCAATTGTATTTAGGTGGAGAAGGAATGATTGGAACGGCAGATGGATATGCAGATTTTATCAGGATGCTGCTAAAAAGAGGGGAATTGAATGGGTATAGATTTTTAGAAAAGGAAACTGTTGAAGACATTTATGCACCTCACACGCAAAAAGATAATCCCTATGGGTATAATGGATATAACCTATGGGTTAGTGGTGATTCTATGAAAGTAAAAAAGCAAGGAGATGCCGGGCTTTGGATTGGCGGAGGATATGAATGCACTCATTTTTGGGCAGACCCAAAACGAAATTTTGTAGGAATTATAATGTCACAAAATAATGAAGTGCGTGAACCGGGTAATGCGATGAATGATACATTTCGTGGTGAATTATATCAACAAATTTGGGCAAACGAAAAAGAGAAATAAAGAATTTCTTAAAACTAACTATCCTCAAAGCAGAGCCATAGAGGTATTTCGTTAGTTTCATTTTGACCTGAAGGTCAAAAAAAGAAATTCTGTTATTTGGATTCCCGCCTTCGCGGGAATGACATTTTATTGGAACCCCGATGCTCTGCATCGGGAAATTCTAATGATTAAAACTATTGAATAAGAAAACCAGAGCAGTACAATGGATATAATTCATTGTTGCCGATAGCCGAACCCGGGGAAAGTTCGCTGATAACCCAAGGTAATATCAGAGGAAGAGTTGACGGATTTGATAGCCTATTGGAAACCTTAAAAGTAAGTACATCGGACAACGGGGACATCGCGGACCCAAGCATGTGAGCTGACACCCACTGACCATTTTTTAAACTACCATCGCACCAAGGATTTCCCCTCATATGATTTATATGCGGATGGCGGCATGCCTACAATCTTTTTGAACACCCTACTGAAAAATGTGGGAGAAGTAAATCCGCTTTGGTAACAGGCTTCCGTTACACTGGCATGTTGTTTTTGCAAAAGCTCACAAGCATAGGAAACCCGTATTTCGTTCAGGGTCTGCGTCATGCTTTTCAGCGTGAGCTTTTTGTAGTACCTGCAAAATGATGTTTCGGTCATGCTCACCAAATCGGCCACCTCGGAAAGTTTTATTTTGTTCCTGAAATTTTTATAGATGTATTCCTTTACAAGCTGCATTCTGTGTTCATCCAACTCCGATCGGTTGTACTGCGCCTTGGTGGCCAAGACCCGCAATGGCTTTTCCTCTGAAAGTAACATTAAAACTTCCAAAAGATCCAACAATTGCCGCACACTGTTTCTTTTTGAAATACCATTGATATATGGAATTACTTTTGTCGTAGCGCCTGCCCCAAAATGAAGACCGTTTTCCGCCTTGGACAAGAGTGTGGCAATCTTGGTCATTTCCGGAATTTGAAAGAACTCTTTTCCCGCAAAATCGCGCCTGAATTGGACGACTACCCCTTCCGGATCGTGGTATTTTTGTTTCGAGCTATCTGAATGCTCAAAAATCACGTGCGGAAAATCCCTTCCCAAGAGCACCAATTCTCCTTCGCCAAACTCGGTAAAACTGTTCCCCATCATGGCAGAAACCTTTCCTTTTCTAAAGAACATCAACTCCAGTTCCGTATGGTAATGCCAACTGGTATGGAGGTCAAAGGGCCCTTCCTTTATAACGAAAGAACAATGTTTTTGAGGGTTGATATGCCGTAATGACGGTGCACTGGTCATCCTGTTTCGGTATTATTTTTTCTTATTATCCTCTTTCTACATTTTTAAGGATAAAATAAGATAAATATAAGAAAACCCAATGGCATTCCCTATGTCGGCATTATCCTAATTTTAGTTCATGATAAAATTGGGTATCAGTTCTTTTACCTTTCCCTGGATGATTGGTGCATCGGAAACAGTTTCTGAACGGGTGTCTACAGCTCGTTCATTGGTTTTAAAAGCGCGTGAATTGGGTGTCGACAGGTTGCAATTTGGCGATAACCTTCCCTTACACCATCTATCGCGGGCAGAACTTATTTTCTTAACGGATTTGGCACGCGAGCACAGTGTTCAAATAGAAGTGGGCACCAAACGTTTGACCCAAAAAAATATTGAACAGTACTTAGAAATTGCCACGCTTTTTAAGTCTCCCTTCATTCGCGTAGTTATCGATGATGCTGATTTTGAACCCAGCGAGAACGAAGTGATCGATATCATTCAAGAGCTATTACCGACGCTTAAGGGGAAAAACATTGTTCTGGCCCTTGAAAACCATGATCGATTTTCGTCCACTTCACTTGTCAATATCATTAAAAAAACAGATCCGGAATTTGTGGCTATCTGTTTGGATACCGCAAACTCCCTCGGTGCCGGCGAAGGTATCCAGGAGGTGATTCGTCATTTGGCGACCTATACCGTTAACTTACATATCAAGGACATCACCATAGCACGGGTAGAGCATAAAATGGGGTTCAACATACGGGGCTGTGCCGCAGGCAAGGGAGCCCTGGACATTCCTGCCATCATTAAATCCATAGCCAGATATCAAAAATTGCATTCCGTCACTTTAGAGGTCTGGTCAGATTTTGAGGATACCCTGGAAAAAACAATGGCAAGAGAACAACAGTGGGCCGAGGAAAGCATTCAATATTTAAAAAAAATAACATAAACATAGCGAAATGAAGCAAATAGTCCTGATGGGAGCAGGCGGTAAAATGGGATGCCGTCTGACCGACAATTTTTTGAAACATCCTGAATACGACATCAAATACCTGGAAATTGCGGAGCAAGGTATCCAAAATTTGAAGGAACGGGGTGTGACCCTAAGCGAAGGGGATGCGGTTATTCCCACAGCAGATGTGGTCATTCTTTCTGTGCCCGACGTGGCCATTGGAGCTATATCAGAAAATACCATCCCTAAGATGAAGTCCGGCGCATTGGTGTTGACCTTAGATCCTGCCGCACCCCTGGACGGCGTCATCATGCACCGGGACGACCTGGGCTATGTCATCGCCCATCCTTGTCATCCGGGTATTTTTAACTGGGAACCCACTGAGGAGGATTTTCGGGATTTTTACGGTGGTATTTCGGCAAAACAATCCATAGTTGTCGCGCTGATGCATGGAACCGAAGACCATTATGAATTGGGTAAGACCATCTCGGAACAGATGTACGCACCCATTGACAAAACCCATCGCATTACCCTGGAACAAATGGCTGTTCTTGAACCTGCTATGGTAGAGACCTTGGCCCAGACTGCCATGGAAATTGTAAAGGAAGGGTACGACAAAGTACTTGAACTGGGTGTACCCGAAGCAGCAGCCAGGGATTTTGTTATGGGCCATTTAAGGATCCAGATTGCCGTACTGTTCAAAGAGGTGAACGGATCGTTCTCAGATGCAGCTTATAAAATCAGTAAACGCGCCAGACCTATATTATTCAAAGAAAATTGGCAGCGTATCTTTGAGATGGATGACATCAGGGAACAGGTAAAGGACATTACCACAAAATAGAACCTTCTTGCCAAGGTGAATTAATTCCTGATTTCGTCCTTATGCCATAACATAGCCGCTACCTCCATGGATGTGAAAAAACTTCGATTTGCGATTTTCGGTACCGGGTTTTGGGCCCACTTCCAAATTCCGGGCTGGCAGGAACTTGAAGGCGTGGAATGCGTAGCGGCCTACAACCGAACCAGGGCAAAGGCAGAAAAAGTAGCCCAAAAATTTGGTATCCCGGCAGTATACGATAGCCAAGAGGAACTGTTGGCCAATGAAGCACTGGATTTTGTAGATATCTGCACCGATGTGAATACGCATCTTCCTTTAGCAAAATTGGCCGCTGAAAGAGGACTCAACATTGTTTGCCAAAAGCCTATGGCACCATCATTAGCGTTGTCTAAAGAGTTGCTTGCCATATGTAAGGCCAATGATGTAAAGCTTTTTGTCAACGAAAATTTTAGGTGGCAAGCGCCCATCCGAAAGTTCAAGAAAATATTGGATTCCGGAGCCATAGGGACACCTTTTAAGGCAAGGGTGTCCTTTTGCAGCGCCTTTCCTGTCTTTGATAACCAACCTTTCTTGGCCGAACTGGAGCATTTTATCTTAACGGATATTGGATCGCATGTGCTGGATGTATGCCGATTTTTGTTTGGCGAGGTACAGACCCTTTACTGTACCACACGCCGTATTAATCAAAACATACAAGGAGAAGATGTGGCCAACGTAGTGATGAAAATGCGGAATGACCTGACCTGTTTTGCGGAAATGTCCTATGCTTCGCGGCTTGAAAAAGAATCGTTCCCTCAAGTACTCGCTTTGGTTGAAGGTTCCAGGGGATCACTGGCCTTAACCCATGGCTATAGTGTGAAGACCACCACTGAAGCAGGTACGGTTGCCGAGGTGATCAGCCCTAAGGGCTATGATTGGGCAGATCCGGAATACGCTGTGGTCCACGCCAGCATTGTGGATTGCCAATATGATATTCTGCAAGGATTGCTAGGCGGTGTCACGGAGACGACGGGCGCGGACAACCTTAAAACCGTGGAGTTGGTTTGGAAAAGCTATGAATCAGCCGCCGAGGATAAACTCATTCGGTTCGGTTGATGCTTGAGAATGGGTAATCACTATCCCCAAAACTTTATTTCGCCCGGGTCAAGTGTTGTAAGCTGACCCATAAAATGAACGTCAATCATTTTATCGGTCAAATTGAATAGGGCCGCATAACGCTTCCCTTTTTTTTCCAATACCAATCCATCAAATTCCAATGGCGAGGAACTGACAGCATCAAGCATTCTGCCCCCCTTGTGCTTCCCTAGAAACTCAAAGATCTTGAATACCGGAAACGCTCTTCTCCCTTGCTGTGAAAGCAATCCTTCCCTACCTATGGTCTGAAAAAAGGTAGCCGACGCCACCCCACCCCGTACCAACTGTTTTATGGAAGCCAAGGTCCAGTAGGCACATAAAGGGGCTTGCTGTCTTGCATCCACTCTGGATTCCAATTGTTCTTCAGGGGATAGTGTTTCAGTCGCATCTGGGTTGGCCCTTGGTCGTAAGGTAATAGGTGAAATATGGACCGGTTTTTCTCTAGAAAGCACTTTACCACTTTGTAGCATATCATAAAAAGTGGCCGCCGTTTCCGATATGGATCGGTCATCAAAGGCATGCACTTGAGGATTGGCTGAAAACGAGCAAAAATCCAGTAAGTCCATATGGGGAGGTTCTCTATTGATTTCCGTAAAATAATAGTCCGTTCCACCGCCTATGGTAATATCGTTAAATACACTTCGCACAATGGGCAATACGGTATTCAGGAAAGCCGTTCCGGTCGTTTTATGCCGGCCATCGATTACGGTCACTTCCTTAACTTCGATACCTTTCCAATCTACCACCGAAAATTGCTTTTGTAGTGCATCGGAATCTGCCCCGGTCACCAACACCAACGAAATGGGTACTCCAATGGCAGTTGCCTGCGCAACAGCTTGTTCAAAAGCAGCTTGCCCAAATTCTTCCAGATAATTCACCGTCACACGAAGATGTGCCAGATCCAGGGATCTCAACTTGTTCATGGACCAATCGTTCAATGTTACAGCATTAGATTCCAGTCCAAGGCAAGGCAAAGGGTAGGTATCCTCCAGGACAGAGAACCGGTGTTTCCGGGGATGAACAGCTTGTTCAAAACCTGTCTTTGCATCCACCCTCAAGACAATGGATTGCCTTACTTCATGACCTGGTTCAATCTGCACGGGAAAGGGCAATTCCAAAGGCGTACAATAGGTTTTATAGGAAGCATCCAACCAGTTTCGCTGGTCTTCCGTTTCAAAAACCGCTCCGTTAAAATCAAGGAATATCCGTGCCGAAGCAAGCTCCCAGGCCATAGTCTTAATGGCCTTAAAAGGTTGGTGGGGGCTTATCATTTCAGGGAAAGCATTCATGCTCAAAGTACCATCTGTATGGCCTATAGTCACAGGTAATCCTGCACATTCCCTGGGGTGCAATACACAAAAACCGATGCGGTTGGCGAGAAAACTGCTGTACGATCTACCTAAAATATCAAAACGGACCGTATTGTCCTTACCGATAATTTTACATTGCCATTGAAAATCGATGATCTCATGCTGGCTGAAAGCTTCGTAAGAAACCTCAAAGCCACTATTATCGATTTTTAATTTTTCGTTTCGAATTTGCAAGGGCACCGTGCCCCAGTTGGCATCCCGAACCGCAAAATAGACCTTCCGAAGTACTTCATCGGCACCCAGTTGCAGATAGCGCAAAAACCCATTTTCATATTCCATTCGAAGGTCGCCCGTGCTTATTTCCATAAAATCGGTCATTTCCATGCTCAAGGTACTTCCAGATTTGCACCCCACATTTTTGGGGCCATTTCTTCTAAGTTTTCCTGATGGATCACAAAACCGGGGTCCACCAATACCGAATCAACTTCCTTTCCATTCAGAATATCCAAAATGGCCTGGATAGCCAGGTCACATTCATAGTAGACATTCTGTACCCCGTCAGCATCCAGATAATTACTACGAAGCAATTGATAGGCCATGGCATCACCGTCAAAACCCCCGAGCAACACGTGCCCCTCATGACCAATGGGATGGTACTTTCCTGCATTTTTAAGAGCTGAGATAACCGAAGGGAACAAAAAATCCGAAGAGGAAAAAATCAAACCAATATCGGGGTTGGCCTGTAATGCATTGGTGACCCCGGCCAAGGCTTTTTCCTGATTCCATTCGGTTGGTACTTCCGCCACCACATCAATAACATCTTCATATTCCAGGATGGCATCATTAAACCCTTCCCTTCGCAGTACCGCATTGGTATCTCCCAGGTCACCGATCAAGATCATGGCTTTGTATTGCTTTCCCGACGCCCTTGCCAAATCACCCAAATAGCGGACGGTCTGTTTGGTGATCTCATAATTATCGGCCACTATGGTAGTATAGCTGCCTTTGTTTGGGGCAGGCAACCGATTGTAGATAACAATAGGGATCTCGGCCCTATTGGCTGCTTTGATCACCGGGATTACCGTATGCGCGTCCTTGGGGGCAATCACAATACCGTCTACTCCCCTTGAGATAAAATTGTTTACCTGCTCAAATTGTCTGTTGGCATCACCGTTGGCGATAGCCTCCAGATAGTCAAGTCCGTTTTCCTCACAGGCGGCCTTGAGCGCGTCACTGCTGGCCACCCAATATTCCGTCTGCAAAGTTTCGAATGAGATACCTATGGTTGTCCTTCCCTTAGGCCGTTTGCAGGCCAATGCCAATACTACCATAACTAATATCAGACCCTGACAGGTATAAAATCGCTTCATTGTAAACATCATTTCAAACCGAGCCTTTTCGCTTTTTCACGTCGCTGATTTTGCAAGCTATCAATGCCCACTACCAAAAAAATAACAGCTGCGGTAATCAACGGGTAGAGATAGGGATCTGCATTGACCATAACCAAACCGTTCTGTATAGTCTGAATCAACAAAACGCCTATCAAAGTGCCCGGAAAAACGTTGCCACGACCTCCAAAAAGGCTTACACCCCCCAATATGGCGGCGGCTATGGCCATGAACTCACTTTGCAGTCCGAAGGTAGGGGAAACGGCTCCCAATTGGGCAATGGCCACCAGTCCACCAAGGGCGGCACAAAAACCACATATCACGTATACGCCCAACAAAATGCGGTTGACTGAAATACCCGCTTTTCTCGCTTTTTCGGGATCGTGCCCTACTGCATAGATATGTTTTCCAAAAGTGGTCCGGGTCAATACCAAATGAGCCAAGGTAATGACAAAAAACAATAGAATAACAGGCAAAGGAATACCCAATACCTTACCGGACCCCAATGTAAGAAACGATTCCGGCAGGTTGATGGCCCTGGTATCCGAAATAAAAAGGCCCAAACCACGGCCCACATAAAAAGTGGCTAAGGTAACGATGAACGGGATCACCTTTAAACGATAAATCAGCAGGGCGTTCAAACAGCCAAATTCAAGACCGATGACCACTACAACGAGTCCCGCCCACCAAAGGGGGGCACCATCAACGACCATTTTACCGGAAATCACCCCCGCCAAAAACATTATGGACCCCACGGACAGGTCAATGCCCGCGGTCAATAAAACAAAGGTCATTCCCGTGGCCAAGATACCGAGTGCGGCGGCCTGTACTAAAATATTGAACGCATTCTGAAACGATAAGAAAGCAGGGGACAATATACCAAATAAGGCTATCGCTACAGCAAATAGCAGTAGGGTGGAATTATTGGATACCCATTGCAGGCCACTGTGTTGTATCTGCTTCATGTTGCCAGCGTTTGGTTTTCTTTTCCGTGAAGGGCGGCTTCCAGAATTGCCGATCGATCAAAAGCCGCTTTGTGAAATTCATCCCGTATCCTGCCTTCTCCCATCACCAAGATCCGGTCACAGAGCCCTATCAATTCCTCGATTTCCGAGGAAATTAACAGAATGCTGGACCCCTTTTTAACCAAATCATTGACCAGGGAATAAATGTCATGCCTCGCCCCAATGTCAATGCCCTTGGTGGGTTCATCCAAAATCAAAAGCTTAGGGGCTATCATCAACCATTTGGCGAGTACGGTCTTTTGTTGGTTGCCCCCACTGAGTGTTGCCACGGACTGATCTTTCAGATTGTTGTACTTTATTTTGTTGGCCCTGGCCTGTTGCTCCACGTCACTGTCAAGATCACGGAACCTAACCGTCTGCAGAGGTGTAGTGTAGTTGGGTAATCCGGCTAGCTGAATGTTCCTGGCAATGGATTGTTGTATCATGAGTCCCTCTTCCCTACGGTTTTCGGTAAGAAAGGCTACCCCTTCCTGTACCCATTTTTCAGGACTGGGCTGCTGTATTTTTTGCCCGTTCCAATGGATGGTCCCCTTTTGCATCACGTCGAGACCATACAACAGTCTGGCCATTTCGGAACGGCCCGCCCCCACCAGGCCGTAAAGCCCCAATACTTCTTTTTTGCGAATGGAAAAGGAAACATCATGGACCACTTCGGCACCTACCTGGCTTACCTCCAGGCACTTTTCTCGCAATGGGGTCACATCACGTTGGGGAAAATACGTTTCCAAATCCCTTCCTACCATATCCTTGATCAACTTAGGTAAGGTAAAAGCATTCTGATTTTCCTGGCGGACACAATTTCCATCACGAAGCACCATAATTTCATCGGCCAGTGACATGACGTCTTCCAGATTGTGGCTGATATAAATGATACCAATACCTTCTGATTGTAATCTCTCGATCAGTTGGAACAGTTTTTCGGCCTCATGCCGTGTCAACGAAGTAGTGGGCTCGTCAAAAATGATGATTCTTGGGGAGCGACTTAAAATTTTCGTGATCTCCAACAGCTGTTGCTGGGCTGCTGTAAGTTGGCCTACTTTAACCTTCTCGGAAACGTTGAGCCCAACTATTGAAAGTAGTTCCTTAGCTTTTTCACGGGCACTTTTTTGGTCAATTAAAGAAAGTCCCAGGAACCGTTTTTTGGGAAATCCGGAAATAAACAGGTTCTCCATCACGGATAAATTGGGAAAAAGGTTCAATTCCTGATGTACGAAAGCGATACCGGCCTGCAATGCTTCATTGGGCGAGGTAGGAGCAAAAAGATTTTCGTCCAACGTCATAGTTCCCTCCGTAGGAACAAATAGGCCCCCAAGAATGTTCATCAAGGTAGATTTGCCCGCACCGTTCTCGCCCACCAGGCCCAACAGTTGACCCCTCTCTAACTGAAGGTCCACTCCATTTAATACGGATACCTTTCCAAAGACCTTATGTATGTTGCGCATCCTCAACAGCATATTACCCTGTTTTCAATGATCGTTCAACCACGGTGTTCAATATGGCCGCACCCAAGATAACCATACCCTTCACCATCATGATGATGAAAAAGGATAGGTTCAAAAGGTTAAGGCTATTATCCAGTAAGGTCATAAACAAGGCTCCAAAAAAGGTGCCTTGAATAGTTCCCTTACCACCAAAAAGGCTGGTTCCCCCTATAACAACGGCCCCAATCACATCAAGCAATATGTTCTGCCCCATAACAGGGGAGCCTGTCTCCAATCTCGCCGTGTAGAGTATTGCGCCCACTGCCGCACAAAATCCGCTAAAAACGTATACTCCGATCAACGTTTTGGATACGCTTACACCAGAAATCCTTGCTGTCTTTTTATTGGCCCCTACCGCATAGATCCATTCTCCAAATATCGTCCTGTTCAACAGAAAATAGGCAAGCAACACTACAAACAGGGCAATGTAAAGGGGTACCGGAATACCCAAAAAATAGGTATAGTGCATTTCAACAAATGATTCGGGCAAGTTATACAGGTTCTGTGATTGGGTTAGCCAGATAGCAAAACCACTGAACAGCATCATTGTAGTGAGCGTTACCATAAAGGCGGGCATGGCAAACTTGGCGACTGCCCATCCGTTAATAGCACCAATAAGCACTCCGACAACGAGCATGCCCAAAATTCCCAAAAAAAGTGTTGTGAATTCATTGTGGAACCATACTGTATCACTGCTCATCATAAAACCTCCTACTACGCTCGCTACGGCAACGATGGCAGTCACGGACAAGTCAATACCAGCTGTCAACAAGACATACGTCTGCCCAATCGAAATAATCAATAAGGGGAGGAGATTGAACAACAGGTTGATGGAATTATTTACGGTAAAAAAACCAGGTGCAATGATGGTCATAACCAAATAGTACCCTAAACAGAGTAGCACTACAAAAGTGGATTCGGAATTTGCGATTTTGACCATCTTCTATTTCAAACGTTGTAAAGCTAATATCTTTTGTACGGAGACCATTTCATCAATCTTTCCAAAACTTGTCCAATTTTGTCAATATGGTAAAGACCAGGGAGGATGAGCAATACTTAAGATGGAAGTTCACCCTAAGGGTATTGCATTTTGCAAAGGAATATGGAGCCGAGGGTCTTTTTAGGAAAAAGGAAGAAGTAGATACCACCTAATCCAATGGGAGCTGGTTTCAATGGTTACGATATCCGGTTTCGTAGGGGTCGATAACGAATTTCCAATTGCGATTCAGGCAGGTGTACTCCCCAACGTAAGCATGGTGAAGCAAATATTGCTGAGCCATTGCTGAGACGATTGCCGGCAATAGCACTCCGGAAAACAGGGTGCAAATCCGTCCAAAGACCTTCTGGGGAGGAAGTCCTGGTACGTTGGCACTTGTGAATAGTATTTTACATTTTAGTCTTTTGAACTCCAGAATACTTCTTCCTTTTTCCAGATATTCGGATCGTACTCGATCCCCAGTCCAGGAGCCGTAAAGATGTTCATGTTCCCATTTTCAGGAATCACAGGAGAGTGCCAATCTTTTTGGCTTTTCTCACCCCCTACCCGGTATTCCTGGTGGTGTGATAGTACGGGGCAAACGGCAAAAATCTGGGTGGGTGCTGCCGCCATAGGTCCGGCTTTCGGGGAATGGGGTGTGAACCCAATTCCATAATAATTCGCCAGATGTGATATTTTTAAGGTGCGAACCATTCCGCCATGATAGTATACATCAGGTTGGAGGGTATCCATGGCCCCTATTTCAGCCATCAATTTGAACTGATCAAAACTGAAATCCTGCTCTCCCCCTGCAATAGCGCAAGTGGTCGCGGCATCCTTGACCAATTTATGTGACCACAGGTCTTGCCAGTAGCAAGGCTCTTCAAAAAACGCTACTTTATAATCTTCTAACATCTTAAGTACCTCAATGGCCTCATCGGCAGTGTATGAACTGTTCCCATCTACGTACAGCGTGATGTTCTCGCCCACCCTTTTTCGCATGTAGGGCACCCATTCGTTGGTGCGGGTAATATAGGGCTCGGTGTTTTTCATTCGCCCTCCGACCTTGAATTTTATAGCTTCGGCCCCGGTAGCCTCAATGGTCTTCATAATTCTATCGGTCTCGCCCTCATACGGATCTTCCCGTTCAAGGCTGGATATGTAGACGGAGTATTTGGTTCGCAACTGTTCACCTAAAAAGGTGTGGGCTGGAGTATTGGCCAACTTTCCCAATAAATCCCATATGGCAATCTCAACAGTGCCAATACCGTTCCAGTAGGGGAGGCCAACGAATTTGTAATTTCTTCCGTATTTCAACAATTCGTTAGGCAAATTGGCGACTTCCCTGGCATCTTTGCCCACAAAGTTCCTGGCGGCCAGTTGTGTAAATATGGTCTGGGTTGCCATAAAACGGCCCGTGTTCATAACCGTTACCCCCTGGTTACCCTCCGCATCAGTGACCCTAAGAAAGAAACGCTTTTTCGTATCCACCACCTCGACCTTGTCAATAATTATGGGGGAGGGAAATGTAGCCTTTACCCGTTGGGTGATATCGGCTTCCAAGGTACCTCCATCATAGGGTCTTTTAGCACTTTCTTCCATTTTCATCTCCCGGGCCACATTGTTGCAGGCCGTTACGGGTAAAGTAACAGCTGCGGCACCTGCTACGGTTGTCGTTCTTAAAAATTTTCTTCTATCGAACATAGTATTCTTGTTTTTCGGATGTGGTAATGTTTTCCAAGGGGAGATACTCCCATCCATTCTGATCTCTACCTGCTTTAATAGCGATCGCAATGTAGTTTTGATTTTAGACGTATGCCCCGGGGCAGTAAAAATTCGGCTTTTTATGTACTACATTCACTTAGAAACATCAAAGCAAAAAAGTTAGCTATACCTCCCCTGGCAAAAACTTTATGCAATCGATTGCATAATACATATTATTTGGAATATAAGCAAGCTATAAAAGCCCTGGAGGCCTTTACTTTTTTCTTTGCCGTCTGGACTTTCTCCTGTAAGGTAGGTGGGATTGCTTCCTAGACCTTGTCTCAAAAAGGGCCCTGGGGTTGCTCTACAAATGTACTCGCTCTTTGTAAACCTGTTGATCTGACTTTTTTGCCTCTCTATAAAAAATCATGCTCTATGACATTATGGTCAGCCTCCTCAGGGGTTTTGAGACATTCCGTCTCAACAAGGGCAATTCCAAGAACACCATTGGCATCTATCTCAGGGCGATACGTTCGATATATAACAGTGCCATTTCCGAAGATCAATTTGTACCTCTGAAGAATGTCTTCCAACATTATAAAAATTCCAAAGGCCAAGAGAACCAGGAAAAGGGCATTGTCAAAAGATGAGCTTAGAATGATAAGGCAATTAGATTATCCAAAAGGTTCGGTGATGTGGCATGCGTGGAATTATCTGTTCATCACGTTCTACTGTAGGGGAATCAACTTTATCCACTTGGTCCAACTTAAGGTCAAAGACGTCAAGAATCGCAAGTTGTCCTACGGTAGGACCAAGACCGATGAGCCACTTACGGTGAAGATCACAGGGGAGCTCAAGAGCATACTGGACCACTATCTGGATGATAAAAATCCAGAGGATTATCTTTCCCGACCAATTATGATGGAAGCGCAAGACATTTTAAAAAATATTAGTCGCAACGCAGAAGGATGAACGAGAGATTGCGGATAATTGCGAAGGACGCTGGTATCGATTCGGAACTGACTACTTACACCATTGCACATTCGTGGGGAAAACTATTGCCAAGTACATGAAAATCTCAACTGCATTTATCAGTGAGGGCCTCATAGTTCCATCAAAACAAAGGAAGTCTACCCAAAGGATTTCCAGAATGAGGTCTTGGATGAAATGAACGAACTGATTACTTCCTTTATTGACAGGAAAACAGCCTACGGTTCTGATGTGAGTGACAATAACGGGAATTGAAGATGGACAAATTTCTGGGAGCCTGTCCATCAATTAGCATACTGTAAGAAAAAGGTATCCTTAAAGAGTGAGTATCAATGATTGGTAATAAAATAAAGTCATTTTTTATCAGTAAAGTAATGTTAAATTACTAACACAATTTTTATTGGTGTTCGGCAGATATCATTTCCCAATCTTTGTGTTGTTGACACGTAAATGCGACCCAGGCGCAATTGTTAGGTTTTAGGTCATACGGCAAATTTCCAAATGAATTTAAGAGAAAAATGCTACATGACTAATACCAATCAATGCTGTTCCGAAATGAAATCTTCCCTTTTTTTATGAAGGCTGAGTTCCCAAAGACTCTTGATGAAAGTGGTTCTTATCCGCAACAATTCCTTTCTTGTGTCAAAATTGAAGGAAAACAACCCGCCCTGCCTGTCGACCAGGACGTCGGAATATTGAATTTCGGGATTGATGGTGAACATATTGCCCAAAACCCTGTTTAATATCGCCTCACCATGATCTCTATCCAGCAGGTTGTCCTTTCCAAGCCACTGGTCATAGTGATATTTTAAGATGCTGATATTCAAACGGGAGACCTGCATATAAAAAGACTCTGTGGGATCATAGGTCAGGATTTCACCATTTTTAAAAGAATTGATTACATAATCGATGTGCTTCCAATCCTTACCGATGGTGCCTTCAATGATTTCCGAGTAAGACTTTTCTGATCCAAACCGGTTCTTGTTGTCACCATATATTACCAACTGCTCTGAAAAGCTTTCAATCTTCCTGTGGAGGGCTGCCAATTTCCTGGCCAACGGATTATTTGAAAAGATGGTGTCAAATATCCATTGAACATGTTGGAAGTTCTTATCCCAATGTCTCTGGAAAATCCGATGTGGTGCTTTGAATTGGCCTTCGTAGAAGTTCTTGAAACCGGATGGTTTTATTTCGGAAAGGGCAAAAGTCATCCTTAGGAAAAAAATGCAGAATTTCTCTTCGCGTACTTTACCCTCATTGTCATAGTTCATAGGTATTTGGAGAAAATAGCTCCAATGCCATTTACTGAACAGATCCCTCTTGTCGCAATACCCCATTTTTAAGGTTATGATATCCTTGATGAAGTATTTCAGGACATCCAGGTGGGGGTGAAAATAGGTCTCGATGAATTCTTGGTGAAGAAAATAATCATCCTGACCCCTTAAATAATCCATCATGTCATGACCTATCTCCTGCTCGTTGTAATGTGGTTTTTCTTTCCACATGTCCCCCCTGGAATTGGTGTAGGACTCCGTTTTGAAACCAAACTCCTTGAGGGCTTCCATCCCCTCTTGTAACAGCTTTTTTTGTTTTGTCACCAAATCTGTATCCCCGATCCTTGAAAACAACATGTGAGCTCCTATCTTGTCAAAAAAGTAATTGGTGGATTCATGGCAACAAATCGCTGCAAATATTTCTGGCTGGAACACGTGAAAGTAATTGACCCTGATAAAATATTTTGTACTTTCAATCCTGGGTGAACTGCCAACTATCAATATGTTCGAAGAAATCCCACCTTCAAATATACCGTTGTACACTTTATAGGCGAAATCAAACCCGGAAATGCTTTGGTGGATAGCTCCAAAGTATTCAGAGTTGATGTCGGTTATATCCTCGGCCACAGAGCTTTGGAAAAAACGGTTTGCATAGGCATTTTCAATGTTCAGGAACGAGGTCCTTAAAGTCTTGTTTAATTGGTTTATTGTTAAGTCGCCGGATTTCAAATCTATCTTATAATTCTCGAGAGAGGTCTTCAGCAGTACTTTGCAAAAAATGGAAAGGTCTAAAAAGTAAATGTAAAGCAAAGGATTAGATACTATATTGTTATAGTTCGAAAGGATCTTTACCACTTTATTCCTGATAATCTTGGCCGTTCCCAACTCCCTTAAGTCAACTTCGATCTTTCTGATTTCAAGCTCGCTCAAAAGCCAGTTGTGCTTGTTTTTCTGAAGATATTCCGTTTCCATTGGCGAAAAATCCCCTATTTCCTCGATGATTTTGGTTATAGCCGGATCGGAAAATTTGATTACTGGCAAGGACCTTGATTCAAAGGTGTTTTCGCTTAGGGAAGAGTCCTTTAGGAGATTTCTATAGGCCTTCATGAGTAGGTTTAGGACTTTTTCTATTTTTTGATAGTCCCTAGTATGTGCTACCACATTCCCATAACCCAGCGAAATCCTTATCTCTTTTTCGTCGATTAGTGATCTAAGTACCCCAGGTTTGACAAACCACCTAGTGTTCAAGGAAAGCTGCTCTGAAACGGGAGGCTTGACAAACGACTTTTCAAAGATAAATTTGTCTGCTTCAGTTTTCAGGTTTTCTTTGAACAGTTCCAAGTCGAATCCATAGGTTACATTGGAATGTTCAAAGAAAGGACAACCATGAAACTGTTCTTCATCACTTTCAAAATGCATCTCCCTTAGTTTGATGAGTGAAGAGGATATCAGCTCATAGCTATTTGAGAAAAGGAGCAATGTGAATTCATAGGAGCCGACCGTTTCGAAAAGCAACGTGTCCAAGAGTTTACCCTGGTTTTTTTCATTCTTTAGAAAATCGGATTCTTTGAACGATCGATGTAAATCTTGGAAATACACGTTCAGGCTTTTGAAGCCATAGCGCAATAAAAGAGCATTGTTGATCTTAAGGTTACATATAGCGATGAACGGGAGTTTGTTGTTCAAAGTCCCATGGATGTTTTTTGAATAATTCTCTTTTTTTGCATGATTGATGGATGAGAAATTACCCGCTAATATTTTGTAGTCAAACGGCTGGGCCGATTGCCCATCTTCACTTCCCTTGGTTTTTCCGTTAAACGGGCGGAAGGAACGTCCACAGATTTCGAAATCCTCTATCAACGAAACAAAGGCCAAATCAAATTTGCCAAATATGTAATACGGTCTTGGTTTATAAAAGAAATCAAATTCCTGGCTATGCGATCCGGAGGGACTTGTCATATTATTTCTTAATTCCTCCCGGTATTCATCGAAGATTATCTGTATCTGACGGTCGTAGAAACTTTCCAAGTGTTTGTTAATCTGAAAAGTGGTAAATCCCACGAAAACTCCTACTGGAGAGTAAGTACTTATTGGGTCGGTATTTGTCAAGGGTTATGCTTTGGCAGTTATTCAATGGTGTTGTGCCCAGCTATAAAAAAGTGGTGTTGGCAGGGGTAAGGGTAAGGGCTAGATAACGGATTTGAACCTATTTGTATTTATTACGTTATGGGTGGACCCGAAAATTGGTTTTTTTGGTTTTTTTCTGGTAGGAAGTTCCTGATGAGGCCGAAAGTATTTTACCAAATCATTTTTGAGGATATGATTTTCTATGTTTTTTAACCCTTCAAGCTTTATTTCACTCAAAAAAGGTGTATGCAGAGCAAAGTTATAATACTGTTTTCCTCGAATGTTCGACTGATAGTCCCCAACAATGGTAAACAAATTCTCCAAATTATCCTCATAGTTATAATGCAGAAAAAGTAAAGATAGATAGCTCCTAAACTCATTTAGGCTCATATCAAAATTAAAAAACCCAACCTTCGACTCCAGTTGTCTCCAGTCGATTATATTATTAAGGTGATCGAATTCCACACTTTCGCCATCAATTGTCAACGACTTGGGGGTGTCCGGCTTATCTTTTTTTTCTTTCATCTTTCTAAGGTTATTATTGAGGTTGGTTTCTACGCGGTTTTATCATAATATTCCGTGAGTTTTTTGTCGATCATTCTTTGCGGTATTACGATTAGGGCCCCTTCATCCACTTCGGAATTTGTGATGAACAAAGGGCTGCTCAAATGAACATCATCCCAAGCTCCAAATTTTCTTACAACGTTTTTAAAAACACCCTGCATTATTTGGTCAACTTTGATGTCCCTTCTGTTTATATGGTAAGGTAACAAGACAACAAAGCTTGTTTGCCCATTTGCAATTGAGTAAAGTGACTCAAACCTGATTGCTTCGCGATTTTCTTCAAACTCAGCCAGATCAAAAGGAATAAAAAGGGTTCTTGGTTGAGATTCGTGTACTTTCTTTTCTTGGTATATTCCTAAATCCGTTTCCTCGATATCTGACTCACTGTTACCGAACCCGTTAATATAATTCTCAACCACGAACCTGCGCCTATCTGCCTCCGTTATTCTATTGTCCCCTATTGTAACACTTTCTCCTGCCCAGAAATCTCTTTCGGAATACTCAACCTCAATAGTTGGCATTTCAAAAGGGTAACCTTTGTCCCCTTCCACAAAAATCCATTTTTTTTCATGTTCGACGGCCGCATTTGGATGGTAGACCAAAGAGTCATAGCTTAAGTGCTTAACGATACTTTTTTGGTCTTCCAAATGAAGTTGGAGTATTTTAATGTTGTTGGGGTGCTTGGAATCGGCTTCAAGTGTGGAACCTGAGGAAACCAAGAGGGTTTGTGAACCATAATAGGACGGGGCCTGGACATGCCTGTCATGTTCATGCCCAACTAGAATCACATCCGACAAATCCAGGATTTTCCCAAAAGCAGGCACACCAGATTCCGCATTGCGCTCGGACCATTGGAGCCATGATGGGGGGTGATGTAAAATGCTGATTGTGGGGTCTTTAAGTCTTTTTCTTTTGGGAAAGTTAATAAGCTCATGAAGTAGAAAGAGATTGCCATTGTCATTACCAACACAAAACCATGAACTGTTGAACCCAAAAAAGTTGACCTTTAGGCCGTTTCCAAGAGTCTCCTTTCTATGTCCAAAAACCCACTTTGACCAATGTGTTGGATATTTTTCTGTAATCAGGTTCTTGTAGGGTTTGTAACCTTTGAGCTTGCTTACGAATTCTATGTATGGAAGAATGGAAGATTTAAAATATTTGTCTAAAAGCTTAGATGATCTATGTTCTACATGCCTGGATTCCAAATCGCATGCCTGGTCACAAGATGTTTTCAAATCTTTTTTCACATCCTTAAACGAAAAGTACTTTTTGTACTTTGCATGGTCCGAAAGAATATCTTTCCTTTCGGTTTCAGAAAAATTTTCATCGCCTTCCAGGTATTCCTGAACGAAACCTTTCAAGCTCTCTCGAAGTACATCCCTTTGTACATCATGATTACCACAGACAAAAAGATACCTTGAAAAATCCTTTATGTTTAATATCTTATTTAATTCTTCAAAAAAAAGATCACGGCAAGAATTGAACTCTTCTGGAAGTCCTTTTCGGGCAACGTCTCCAGAGACAACGATAAAATCTATTTTCCCCCTAAATTTATTTCTGTTTTTTCTTACGTATTTTAATAATCGATCAAGGCAGGGGTCCAAACTGGGAGAAGAAAAGTGAATATCACTTAAATGCATTATTTTAATTGAATTTCCCATTGAGCTCGGTATAAATCCGATTTATTTTCTTGTTAAAATTAAGATTTTTACGTTTAAATGCTATTTTTTATCGTTGAAATGCACTAATGTTAACTTTAATTGAAGTTAAAAACTTTATTGATGTGGATTTGGTAAACCACTCGTAAATTTTTCATATTGTTATGTTAACAACAAAGTCTTTTATATTATCTCGGCTTAACAAGACAATTGCCTTTTGATTTAATTTTAAACCCACTAGAATTTTGTCTTAAATATTCATTTTTTACAATCTAAGTCAAGAAAACGTGTTCTATAGAATCGTAAGTTAATGCATTACATTAACACCACACTGCACAAAAACCTCAATTTTTTTAAGGTTTTTATGCAATTAAATGTTCAAACAATTTGTTAACTTATATTAAACTATTCGGACTTGGAGGTAAAGCTTGTGAGTTGAAACTAAAAAAGCCCCCGAATCTATTGGAGGCTTTGATTTTGTTGGCGGTCTGGACGGGATGCTTCCATAGCAATTTAACTTTTCATTAACATACATTATTTTATTGATTATCAATAGATTAAATGAATTTAGATTTTTATTTTACACCATAAAACACTACTTTTCATGAAAAATGCAGCACGAATGCAGCACGCTGATGTACAATTATAAGTTTTACATATCTGATAAACCCAACCTGAATGGAACCCATAGTATCAAACTAAGATATTATGAAGATCGTCATGCAAGGGTTCAGATTGATACCGGAATTGAAGTTCCTTTGAAGTATTGGAACAAGGAAAAATCCTTCCTTAAAAAATCTAAGGAAGTGGGTTCTGAATACGTTCAATTGACCCAAATGGACAGTTTGGCCAACCAAATTGTTTCTTCCTATCAAAACCAGGGCAAACCACTCTCTAAAAAGCTCTTTAAAAAGCAATTTGAAGAAGGGGAACCTTCCGTTAATCAAAAACCACTCCAGGACTTTTTTACCGAATTTGACAACTATTTGGAAAGCAAAAAGGGAAAAGTAGTGAAAGACGTCATCAAAGATTACAATTCCCTTAAAAAGCATTTGGAAGGGTTTCAGGAATTTTCCGGAATCATCATTGATTTCAACGTCTTCGATTATCATTTTTACCAGGAGTGGACGGACTACCTTGCCTATCATGCGCCTTTAAAAAATGGAGGTGTTGGTATGAAAAACAATACCATCGGCAAATTGGTTAAAAACCTAAAAGCTTTTCTAAATGATCGAATGCGAAGAAACCGTATTAAACCCATTGACCTTTCCGCATTCAAGGTAGTTCAGGAAGAGGTTGACCATATTTACCTAACCGATGATGAGATACAGGCCATTGCCGATGTTGATTGTAAAGAAGATAAAGAATTGGAGAAGGTAAAAGACTTCTTTGTTGTTGGCTGTTTGACTGGACTTCGGTTTTCGGATATATCCAGAATCCGACCTGAGTATTTGGATAACGAGGGATTTTTGAATATTCGACAAAAGAAAACTTCAGGACGAATAGTAGTACCGCTTCGTAAGCAGGTCAAAGCAATCTTAAATAAATACAGCGGATATGCCCCGGATATTGATTCCTTCACCTTTAATAGACGCATAAAAGAACTGGGCGATTCGGCCAAACTTCATCAGAAAGTAGAAATCGAACATAAACGTGGAACCATCAAGGAAGCACAACTCTTGGAAAAGTACAAATTGATAAGTTCCCATACGTGTAGGCGCTCTTTTTGTACCAATGCTTACTTGAATGGCATCGATGTACAGTTGATAATGAAAATTTCAGGACACAAATCCGAAAAGGCCTTTCGCCGTTACCTGAAGATCTCGAATTATGAAGCCGCCCAAAAGCTGAAAGAGGCTTGGGGGTTGGATTGATTGGCTATTTCCATGTTATATAAAAATGTAAACATTTTTGTTTATATTTGTATTGATGATTGCAGTTGAAAAATACAAGGGAATCCATCCTGGATTTGTTCTGAAAAGGGAGCTTGAAAAACGTAACCTCAAACAACGTCCTTTTGCCCTCTCATTGAATGAACATCCCCAGACCTTGAACGCCATAACCAAAGGAAAACGACATCTGAATACGGCCTTGGCACTTAAAATTGAAAAGGCTTTGGGCATGAAGGAAGGCACTTTGGTTCTTTTGCAAGCCTACCATGACATACAATTGGAAAAGGCAAAACTCAATACAAAAACCCCGGATTTATCCAAAATCCGGAAAATACTGTTCTGGGATACCGATTTTGAGAAATTGGATTGGAACCAACAATATAAAGCCATTATACGAAGGGTTTTTAATCGTGGTAATGAAACGGAAAAAAAGGTTATCAAAGATTTTTATGGCTTGGAAAAAATCAATAAGGCCTTGGTCTCTGAAAACAGGAAACCGTATTCGGTAACTACAGAACAGTAATTGATGCTTTACTACCAAACCGTTACCGAACTGCTTAAAAAAACTCTTGTCGAACTCATGAAGGCAACGGCATTCAACGACTTTAGATTGGTTGGTGGCACCGCCTTAAGTTTACAACTTGGGCATCGCATTTCTGTGGATATTGACCTTTTTACGGACAGGCCGTATGGCAGTTTGGATTTTGACGCCTTAGAAGAATATCTTAAGCACAATTTCAACCATGTTTCGCCATTTTCGGAAGCACAGCCAAGTTTTGGCAAATCCTATTCCATAGGAACTGCTCCGGAGAACGTCATCAAATTGGATATTTTCTATACGGATACTTTTATACAACCTGCCCAAGAGGTTGACGGGATACGGATGGCAACCCTAGATGAAATCGCTGCGATGAAAATGGAAGTAATCCAAAATGGAGG
Organism: Croceivirga sp.; assembly: GCA_028284285.1. Lineage (GTDB taxonomy): Bacteria > Bacteroidota > Bacteroidia > Flavobacteriales > Flavobacteriaceae > Croceivirga. The sequence goes on along the minus strand of JANQSA010000007.1, from coordinate 10,727 downwards.
CCGTAAAAAGGATTTCTGGGATGTACATGAATTATTGCCAACTTATGATTTGGAAAGCCTATTTCAACTTCACGAACAACGTTACCCGTATCAACATCAACGAAACGAACTTATAGAAAACCTTGGCAATTTCACCTTGGCAGATGATGATTTTGACCCTATTTGCCTCAAAGGAAAGATTTGGGAATTTATCAAAGAAGATATTATGGAAGCTCTTGAACCTTACCAACAGAAAAACGGTTAAGAAAAATACCATTTGTATCAACTGGCAATTTTAACTTCCTTTTCAAATCTACTTAAATGAAAAGTTCATTCTTTATTCCTTAAAACACCAATAATCCCCCTTAGGGCAGAAACCACAGCCTGAACATCTCTTTTTTCAAAAGTATCCTCTTCAAGATAGAACAACATCTCTATTCCCAGATCCAAATATTCTGCCAATTCCTCTGGAGAACCATAGGTATCATCAATTAATTGGAATAAGAGCTCTTTTTGTTTTTTCACTTGAATATTGATAGGAACAACCACTGTCAAAGCTATCAAAATAATCCAAAATAACTACTAATTAGTAGTAACTTATTGATAGTGGTCTTGATTCCTTTACTTCATGGATAAAAAAATTGAAGTCAAGAAACTGGCCAAGCGAATAAAATCGCTAAGAATCAAAAAAGGATATAGCAGTTATGAGAATTTTGCGTTCGACAACAAAATTCATAGGGCGCAATATGGCAGATATGAAACTGGAACTGATATGCAGTACACAAGTTTGGTTAGGATTGCACAAGCTTTCGATATGACCCTTGAAGAATTCTTCAGTGAAGGTTTTGATTAAGAAGACAACTTCCGGACAAATTAAGAAAAATTGATTTCCACAAAACAGTAAGTTTTTAAACCTATTGGGGAATTCAGTGGAGTGTCAGAAAACCTTCAATAAATGGGATGAATCAAGGAACAAGCCCAATGGCAAAACCATCAGGCTTGTTTGTTTTCGATTCCTTAAAAGTCAAAACTGACGTCCCAATTTTCCAAGTACATCGCTTTTGATGGCTCCATTTTCGTACGGGTAGTCGAATCCTGGTCTAGATAACTTTACAGAGGGAAGGTTTCTCTCCACCCAATGGGATATCCTTTTGCGCTGTTCAGCAGTATATCGTCCCCCAATAAGAACAACATCCACCTTATCGTTGAGTTCCTTTAGTCTTTCCATGCCCTCATTTTCATTGAGTGTGCCATAGATGGTAACGTCTTGTCCTTCAGAAAGTAGCCGGATAATCTCATCCCTCCGAATCCAGCTTCCCCCAAAAAGAACTATGGTCTTCGAATTTGGAGTACCCTGTATTTGGTCCAATAGTATTTCCTGCGTTTTCATATCATTTTTTTTTAGACCCCCCGAAATATTCGGGGGGATTTGGTTTCTTATTTGTTAAAAGCATCTGAATCAATTCCCGTATCCTGTTGTTTCAATAGGTTGAACATGGCAGGGTCGATATTGATGGAGTGTCTGGCCACTTTCCATTCTCCATTCTCCTTGATGAACCTGTCCTGAACCTCTGCCGTGGCGATTACTCCCGGTAACTGCTCTCCTTCGACAACGAGTAAAAGATAATCTACCACGATAGTCTCTCCGTCATTCGAGAAACGGAAGTTCATGGCGAAATGTCTTTTCAAGGTACCTTCCATGGCGAACATCTGGGCAAGGTCTTCTTCCATACCACCATTCTTTGGTCTTGATTTCATCCCGCCATCGATATATCCTTCCTCGGCGTAGTACTGTAAGTGTCCCTGCACATCTTTGGCATCGGATGCGATGCTGTATTGGGCAATGATTTCTTTCAATGTTGTTTTTACTTCTGTAGTGATCATAACTTTATTTTTTAAGGTGAAACAATTTGTTTTTAATTATGACCCAAAAGTATCCTGGAAGTGAAGGGCAAGAAAGGCCAGGAATTCGGAAAAGATGTTCAAAACTACGGAAAGAGGTTTCAACCCAGTTTTTTACGGTACGTTCCAGGGGACATACCCGTATAGGTCTTGAAGTATTTGCCGAACTGGGAGGCATTGGAAAATGACAGCGCGAAAGCGACCTGAGCGGCGCTCATTTCGAAATCTTGGAGGAGCACCTTAGCCTCCAAGATCACACGTTCAACGATAAGTTCGCCGGCACTCTTGCCCGTTTCTTTTTTCAGGGTCTCCGAGAGGTGTTTGGAGGTCAGCGCTAGTTTTCCTGCATAGAAGGCCACATTTCGCTGTGTTGTAAAGTGATGGGAAAGCAGTGCCTTGAACTGGAACGTCAACTGCTGAGCCCTATTGGGCTTCCGTTTATCGGAACCGAGTTCACTATGGTAAAGCTCATCGATTTTTAAGAGCAGGACCATCAACTCATGTGCAATGAGCCGTTCTTGGTGATGGGACGCTCCCTGGCCAGTATTGAAAATTCCTGAGAACACTTCGGCCAACCTATTATATTCCGGTTCTTTAAGAGTAAGGTGAAAGATGGATTCCCTTTCAAAAAACCGTAGTGATTTAGCAAAATGCGTGCTACCGAGCTGCTTCACCATATAATCCTTTGAAAAGAACAGGGCCGAGTTGACAGGAGAATGTTCTGAAAAGGCCCATTCCCTAATGACCTGTGGGGCCAGAAAAACGATTTCCTTTTCGTTGATTTCGTAATCCTTTAGGTCTGCTCTCAATTTGACCTTACCTTTATGGTACAGTCCAAGGGCAAAGGAACTGATTCGATAAGGCTCTGAAATCAAGGGTTGCTCACCTCTGGGAGGAAAGAAATACCCGGGAGCTCTTTTTTTTACCTTAAAATTTTGTCGTATGTCGGGCAGGCCAAGATAGGATATCACAATATTGTTTCTGGATAATAAAAGGAAAGCTACATCGCTTTCGACTTTTAGTCTTGAAGATAAAGCAAAAGAACCAATTAATTGGTCCTATAAAAGTTTCCGTCTATGGGCCTTCGAATTTGAAGGGTTTGACTCTCTGTGTTCTTTTATACAGTGACCTCGAAAGGAAATTCTATTCGTTGTTTTGCCAAGATGAATACAAATTACCTTAAAACACCAGTAATCACCTAGAATACATTATTATTTGAAGTTTAAATCATTTAATCCTCAGAAAATCCGATTATTAGCTCCACCTTTGCACCTCATTATAAATTTAATATAAGTAACATGAGTAAAGGAACAGTAAAGTTCTTCAATAACGCCAAAGGTTTTGGTTTTATCAATGAAGAGGGTGCCGACAAAGAGCACTTTGTACATGTTTCTGGATTAATTGACGAAGTTCGCGAAGGTGATCAAGTTGAGTTTGATTTAGAGCAAGGAAAAAAAGGATTGAACGCGGTAAACGTAAAGGTCATCTAAAGACATAGATTCTATTTTTTACGGCCCATCTGTTTAAGATGGGTTTTTTTATTTCTAAAAGTGTAGCCCTATTGATTAAGATTCCACCTTTTTTACTCAAAACGTTAGAAGGCGAAATCGCAACTGACTTTCAATGAGAGAGGGAAAACAAAAAAACTTGTAAAATGGATTATTGTTCTTCTTTAAGAAATGTCCCTATTCCAAATATTCCTTAAGGGTTGTACCGGAAGAAGACCGTTTTAAGCGTAGCAGGGCCGTGGCCTTGATCTGTCTTATCCTTTCCTTGGTGATGTCCAGATTGGTACCGATTTCGTCCAGTGTCAAAGAATAGTTCACCCCAATCCCAAAGTACATCTTTATAATGTAGGTTTCTCGAGAGGATAGGGTTTCGAGCAACCTGTCTATTTCGGATTCCAACGAGCTCTTAATAAGTTTTTTTTCGGGACTGTTGGAACTATCTGAACGCATCGTATCGTGCAAATTCAATGAACCATCACCGATATTTAAAGATTCGTCCATTGACAAGGGCCAAGAAGAGTGTTTTAAGCAGAATTGAATCTCGTCCAGTGAGAAATCGATCAATTCTGAAACCTCTTCAGCAGTAGGGGGTCGTTGATGAATCTGTTCGAAGTGGGAAGAAGCCTTTTTTATTTTGTTTATTGCGCCTATTTTATTCAACGGTAATCTGACCATCCTCGATTTTTCAGCGAGTGCCTGCATTATTCCCTGACGTATCCACCAAACCGCATAGGAGATGAACTTGAACCCGCGTGTCTCATCATATTTTGTTGCCGCCCTGACCAGTCCAAGATTCCCTTCATTGATCAGGTCGTGCAGATTGAGTCCTTTAAACTGGTATTGTTTTGCCACTGAGACCACAAACCTTAAATTGGCCGATACCAATCTTTCCAAGGCCTCTGTGTCGCCTTGCCTGATTCGAACGGCCAAATCTACCTCTTCCTCAGCGGTTACCATCGGAATACGACCGATATCAGTAAGATATTTGGTCAGGGAGGGACTGTCCCTATTTGTAATCTGCTTTGATATCGCAAGTGGCTTCATACTTTTTACATTTTCGTTATTACCTTGTTCGCACAAAGATCAGATTCCCGCTTCCCTTTGGATTTTTTCTGGATACAATTTCAATTTGATCTAAGGATTTGACCAGCGGCGTAAGTTTCCGAAAGCCGTAGTTCCTTGGGTCAAAATTGGGTTGCTTCTTTTGTATGAGCGTCCCCACTTCGCCCAAAAATGCCCAACCTTCCTCATCTTCCACATCCGAGATAGTAGAAAGGATAAGTTCAATGACCTTTGGGGTGATGGTATCAACTTTACCTTTATTATTTTTCCGACGTGTACTGGATTCCCCTACATCGTTTTTTTGAAGGATCTCAAGGTATATAAACTTGTCGCAAGAAACGATAAAAGGGTCAGGTGTCTTTTTCTCTCCAATACCAAAAACCGTCATACCCGCCTCTCTCAACCGTATGGCCAATCGTGTAAAATCACTATCGCTGGAGACCAACGAGAAGCCATTTACCTTACCAGAATACAGTATGTCCATCGCATCTATGATCATCGCACTGTCAGTTGCATTCTTGCCCGTGGTGTATCCGTATTGTTGGACCGGTGTGATCGCATTTTTTAGGAGGACATCCTTCCATTTCACCAAACTTGGTTTCGTCCAATCCCCGTATATCCTCTTAATACTCGGATTTCCATATTTAGCGATCTCCTCCAACATCTCCTTGACATATTTGGAGGGAATATTGTCACCATCAATTAAAACGGCAAGGTTCAGGTCTTTATCCATACAATCATTCCTCCTGTTTTTGTAAATACTGGTTTCGATAGATTGCCTTTGCCAACCTATCCCTTTTTCGCTTGGATTTTTTGGTAAACTCCTGATTGCCCTTGATACGCTTCAATTGTTGGGTCTTTCGCACCTTGTTCTTATACCTTTTCAGAGCTCTCTCAATGTTCTCACTGGGAACCCTTTTGATTATCAGCATATCTTCTCTCCTTTATTGTTGTCAACGGACTATGCCATTTTAAAAGGACCGTGGTTTCAAAGTTCTTCCAAGTACGGTTAATACATGGACATCCAATAAAAAACCATGCTTCGGACTTTGGCCCTGACGGCGTTTGAAACGTAAATATTGGTTCAAGCAGAAAATAACGAAGAAGCGGTCCTTGGGAATTGAAAACGGGTAAAGGAGAGGGCTATCTTTTTTATTTAAGGATTGGAACAATAGTTGTCCATGATCCGTGATTTGTTGTAAAGGAAAGGATTTAAATTGGAACCGATATCTTTTATCCTTTTTATTTTTTGGCCAGCAAGTTTCTATTTCATATTGTATCGACATGTAAGTATTCAAGAATCAATTTTTATTATGAATTTTATCCAAGTTCGGTTAATCCGTTAAATGGCTATTCTTAACATTTAACATAGTATTGGGGCAAGCCGCAGCATTTAGTGGTATGTTCGCAAGGTTTAAGTTTAGAAAGCGCGGATTATTTAGTCTTCACAGATTCTCGATTTATTTTCAGCTCTCTTATTTTCACTAAGTATTTTAAGCAAAACCATGAGTAAAGATGCCTAAGCACATAGTGTTTTCCTTATTATTTCTGATCTCGTTTTCCATTTCGGTTTCACAGGGATCAAACCAGATCAACAAAGTTGAAGGGATTTATCTGGGACGTGTTGAGGGTGGGTATTCGTTCTGCTGCAAAACAGCACCGGGAATTGAGGAGATGGTCGTCTTTGATGAGATTCTATCGGTCATACTTGAAAAATATCCATTGCACATGGATGAACATGTTGGGGAAAATTTCATGATTTCATTTGTCGAGAACGTTATGGTTAGGGACAGTGGCAGTGAAGGGATATCAACTGTAATACGATTACAAAAGCTTTTACCGGGGCAACATCGTCAAGAATGAACAGGCTATGATGGACAAACTTATCTATTACTTCTTGGTTGTACCGCTATCGCATTTGCCGCTCTTTGTTCTTTACGGAATTTCCAATACGCTGTACTACATCATTTACCGAATTCTTGGGTATAGAAGAACTGTTGTAAGAAATAATCTGACACGTTCCTTTCCAGAAAAATCGTTGGCCGAGATACTTGGGATTGAAAGAGCTTTTTATCGACATCTTGGTGACTTGATAGTGGAGAGCATAAAGAACTTCACCATTTCCGAAGCCGACTCCAAGAAGCGTATGAAAATGGTTAACGCAGAATTGTTGGAACACTATTTCAACAAGGGACAGAGTGTTATTTTGGTAGGGGGTCATTACAACAGTTGGGAATTGTTTGCGCTTGCTGTTCCAGGACAGATCAAACATACCCCTATGGCACTTTATTCCCCTTTAAAAAACAAGTTTTGGGATAAAAAGATTACTGAAAGCCGTTCCAAATATGGACTGCATATGTTAACTATTGATGCGATTCTTCAAACAATGAGGACGCAAAAAGAAGAGCAATTTGCGGTGATTTTTGGAAACGATCAATCGCCGAGAAAATCACAATTAGCCCACTTCACCACATTTTTGAACCAAGAAACGGCGGTAGCTTATGGTGCTGAGAGAATGGCAAGGGAATTTGACATGCCCATCATTGCAGGCTCAAACTTAAAAGTGGCACGTGGGCAATACAAAGTGATATTTACGCTTATTTCCGATAATCATTGCAAGCTAAAGCAAGGGGAAATTACAAAGGGTTTCACAAAACAATTGGAAGAAGATATTTTGAGTGCTCCTCAATACTGGTTGTGGACCCATAAGCGTTGGAAACACAATAGGTCAGAGCATGAAGTCGATCGAATAATATAATATGGTTCGACAATTTTTCGCCAAGGCTAAGGTCTCGGAAAGCCTTGGTTTTATGGGATTGTATAAAAGAATAATTACAGAACTTCCAGGTAGACTTGTCCTAATGAAGTTATGACTTTTCCAAAAAAATTGGGATTCTGTAATAATGCAAATTGAGAATTAAGAGTTTGTGTTTTATTTTTAAGGACATGAGCGGCATAGACAGATTAAACATTGATGAACTCCGGACGAATTTTGGGCCCTTCCAGAAAAAACGCAATTTCTTTGTCGTTCCTGAGCATACCCGAAAATTCAGTCTCAAAGAGCCTTACAGGACCCAGACCTACGGCCTTTCTTTGGTTACGGGAGGGAGAACGGTCCTTGTTGCTGATTTAACGTCCTATGAAGTGACCCCGCCCTCTATAATCGCAATGGGTCCTGAAATCATCCGGCAATGGAAAGAAGGTGGGAACGGCACGCGAAACACAGCATTGTTCTTTACCAAGGACTTTTTTGTCAAAGACCTAAAAAACATAGATTACCTGAAACGATTCCCTTTTTTTGGAACTTCCGGTGTACATAATTTTCCAATCAACAAAAAACAGGAACAGGAGTTACTGCAATTGTTCTCCATGATAGCGGATAGACAGGACAGAAATACGGCACATTCGAATAATGCCATTCGCTCCTACATATCCGCCTTGCTTCATGAAGTGGCCGATGTATATGAAAACGTTGTCCAGAAGACTTCGGTATCCATTACCAATGGGCAACGCCTACTAAGAAACTTCAAGGACCTGCTTGCCAAGCATTTTAGAACGGAACGAAGTGTCCAATTCTATGCGGACCAACTTTTTATAAATCCCAAATACCTTTCACAGGTCGTTAAGGAAGAATCGGGTAGGTCACCGAGTGACTGGGTCAATGAAATGGTCATGCTAGAGGCCAAGGTGCTACTGCAAAACGTAGATCTCAACATTAGCAAGGTGGCACAGGAGCTACACTTCTCGGATGCCTCCTTTTTTGGGAAGTTCTTTAAAAGACATGAAGGGAGAAGTCCGAAGGCCTTTCGTGCTTCGTTGGCTTGAACTGAACCCTATCCAAATCGATTCTGACCAATAGACCATTTTTACAGAAACCTAGACCTTCCCTAGTGCCTCCTTGGTGGATAGCTTTGTAACATCAAATTATAAAAATGATGAAAAAACAGAGCCTTCTTAAACTTACATTGTTATTGGCCGCTAGCCTTACGGTAATGAGTGGGGCCACCATAGCGCCTTCATTACCTGCGATGAACGAGCTGTTCGACCAAGTACCCAATGCGGCACTCCTTACCAAATTGGTCCTTACACTGCCCGCACTTTTTATTGCCTTGGCAGCACCTTTTGTAGGGGTGTTGATCAACCGCTTCGGTAGGCTGAAGTTGTTGTATATTTCATTGGCCATCTACGCCATTGCCGGAAGTACCGGGCTTTGGATGAATGACCTCTATGACATTCTGATAGGCAGGGCTTTTTTGGGTATTGCCGTTGGCGGCATCATGACAGTCAGCAGTACTTTGGTCGGTGATTATTTTATGGGGGAAGAGCGAAACAGCTTTTCAGGACTACAGAGCCTTTTCATGTCAGCCGGGGGAATTGTTTTTGTGGGTCTCGGTGGTTTGCTGGCCGATATGGACTGGCGTTTTCCATTTGCAATCTATCTCTTCTCAATCGTCGTAATGGTATTGGTGGCCATTTCATTGGTAGAGCCAAAAAACGAATCCAAAAACGATAACAAAGCTGTTGGCAATAACCGAAATCTATCGTATCGAAAGATCGGTGTAATTTTGGCAACATTGTTCATTGCGATGGTCGTGTTCTATATGACCCCTGTGCAGATTCCCTTCTTGCTTCAGGAAAGGGGAACGGACTCCGCGAGCCTGTCAGGATTGGCTATTGCCTTCTCTACCATTGGCGGCGCCATCGGGGCAGGTTTTTATGCCCGTTTGAAACGGAAACTTTCCTTTCAGAAACTCTTCGCCATTACCTTTGTCACATTGGCGTTCGGCTATGTTATAGTAGGATTCGGAACCACCTATATCCTTGCTTTGGCAGGTCTACTGATCAGCGGGTTCGGAGTTGGTCTGCTGATGCCGAACGGCACGGTATGGCTATTGGAAATCACACCACTTCCCCAACGGGGAACGATTATGGGGCTCTTTACCAGTGCACTGTTCATAGGACAATTTGCCTCACCAATCCTCGCACAGCCCTTGGCAACCAAAATGGGCCTTGGGTACACCTTTGTGGCAATGGCAATGATCTCGGGCGTAATAGGAATCTTTTATCTCGTAACAAAAAATAACGGAAAAGTAGAAGCAAAGACTTCCCTAATTGACAACCAATAAATTCAAAAAAAAAAATGGAAAAACAGATAAAACACATCAGTATAAAGCCCTTTGAGCAGAACCGGTCCGGTTTTTCAACGGTCAACCATTTCAACAATGAAATTCCCATTGAACCTTTTTTGGCTTTTACCGAATACCATATGAACCGTCCAATTTTTGGCCCCCACCCCCACGCAGGAGTCTCGGTAATAACCTATATACACCCGGACAGCGAGGGAGGTTTCATCAACAGGGACAGTTTGGGCGACCACAGTATCATTGATGCGGGCGGCGTGCACGTTACCCAAGCAGGGAGTGGTATCCAGCATGATGAAGTTCCCGAAACCACAGGGGTGGACAGCCATGGTTTTCAGATTTGGGTCAACCATTCCGACAAAAACCGTCTTGTAGCTCCAAAAGCTTTGCACGCAAATTCCAATCAGGTTCCTGAAGTCGTAACCGAAGGCAAAAAAGTACGGGTAATACATGGAAACTATGGAAACAAAAGGTCCATTTTTCAGATGGTGACCCCGGTAACTCTATTGGATGTATATCTGGAGCCCTATCAAGAAATCGAGTTAGAAGGAGAGGAGATGACATTTGTATATGTGGTTTCAGGTTCCGGAAAGGTCGCGGAAGAAACCATTTCAAGTCAGCATCTTGTTCTTTTTGACGAAGAAGGTGATACTATAAAAATCAAAACACCCCAAGACCCTATCAACTTTATTTTGGCTTCGGGCAAACCCCATAAGGAACCTATCGTTTACGGTGGGCCCTACGTCATGACCACACAAGAACAGTTAGAGGCCGCCAAACGTCGTTTTGGGCGTGGTGAAATGGGGGAATTAGCAATTTTATAACCTATTCGAATGAGGGCAAAAGATTTAAAAAAACTCCTAACTGCTGCATTGGTTTGGTCCTTGGCCTTTTATCATGGCAAGGCACAACAAGCCGAACCCAGGCCATCCCAGCCCATTATGATGCTGCGCTATTTGGAAGACTATCGTTTTTTGGCGGACAGCACCCAGCATATTGATTTTTTTGACCCTGTCAAGTACGTATCGCTGAGTAAGACCGACCCTGACTTTTATGCTGGTATTGGAGGGGATGTCCGATTTTTATATGAATGGGTCAATAACCGGTTTGAGGGACAGACCTCGGATGACGGTTA
>JANQSA010000060.1 GCA_028284285.1 Croceivirga sp. | reverse complement strand
ACAAATTTGTTTATTCTTTGAAAAATTTTACCTGTGCTTATTTAGGGACTGTGCAATAATTACCTAGAGGGGAGGGTGGGTTGGGACATTAGAGGAGCGCATAGGAGAAAATAAAAAGATCCAACAAGTAAACTAGGTAGGAGGGAATCAATGGGAGGAGACGCTTTCAAGGGGGACGGGTGGTAAGCCTTAATATTATCATTATGTGAGGGAGGGGGGTTGAAATTAAACTTTGCTCAATGAGAGGGGGGTATGACTTACTTTTGGGGCATATTGCGCCCATTTCCCAACCCCCGCTTCCCCCTCCAGGTAATTATTTCACAGTCCCTTATTCCAAAGTGCACTCGAAACTATGCGATTAAGTATACGAAACAAGAGACCGAGAAGCTAAGAGAAGAAGATGTTCTTAGAGCAATTTTACCTCGGGAAACACCGCTAGAATGCACCGTAAAACAAACACAGCCGCTTTTATTATTTGCAGTGGTTGCGTCCTTATCAAAATCCGTTCCTCAGCTTCTCCCTCACTCCAAGGGATATCGATGGCAGACGATGAGCAGAGGAAACCCGCGTAAACGACGAATATTTATATCACTCGGTACTAGGGTATTTTAAAAAAGGCTTAAGGCCAGGTGAACACATTACACGAACATCGAGGTGTGGCCATTACCGTGCGCATGCGCACAACCATATGACCCGGGCAAGTATCAGGAAACAATGTACAGCTTGATGTGGAGCTCCAACCTCGGTTAATTATGGGCTATATCATGCTGATGAGGCTTAACAAGGCCGAAACTGCTGTCCATGGTTGCCTGATTCCTGCCCAGGTGATATGGTTGTACGCATGGGTACCGTCGGTAATGGCCACACCACGGGGCTGGTGTAATTTGTATCCACTTTGTTTTGAGGCCTTTTTCCGCATATCTTAGCAAATTAGATAATCACATAAACGTTCATCGGCCGACTTTTGTTCAATCGTTTTCCGAAGATAGTTTTTTTGCATCCTAATCCACTTTTTTCCTTAAAAGGAAAAGTATAAAATATCATTGCCTCAGAGGCAGACGGGCTACAGCTTTGCTGAGGCATCAGTTTCATTTTGTGGTTCCAGGGACTAAATCTTACAGACTTGGAAAAGGGCAAGTGGTATAATATATAGTTGAACACAAAACTTCTTAAATTTCATTTCTTTTACCAAGGTGGAAATCTTGGACAATGGGAGACTGATAGTTGATGG
>JANQSA010000054.1 GCA_028284285.1 Croceivirga sp. | reverse complement strand
CCCTCACGGTACTGGTTCACTATCGGTCTCTCGGGAGTATTTAGCCTTACCAGATGGTCCTGGCAGTTTCACACAGGGTTTCACGTGCCCCGCGCTACTCAGGGTACCACTATCTCAACGTCCTTTACCCATACCGGACTCTCACCGTCTATGGCTCCGCTTTCCAACGGATTCTGGTTCATCGCGTCTCAAATATCGTGGCCCTACAACCCCAAACCTGCCGTAACAGATTTGGTTTGGGCTTTTCCGCGTTCGCTCGCCACTACTAGCGGAATCACTATTGTTTTCTTCTCCTCCGGGTACTTAGATGTTTCAGTTCCCCGGGTTTGCCTCCTTACGGATACTATATCTTCAATATAGTGGGTTGCCCCATTCGGAAATTTGCGGATCAATGGGTATGTGCCCCTCCCCGCAACTTATCGCAGCTTATCACGTCCTTCATCGCCTCCGAGAGCCTAGGCATCCCCCATGCGCCCTTAGTTCGCTTGTTGTGCTCTATGCTCTTTAATGAGTTTATAAAATCTCTCTCGTATTCTATCCTATAATTATTACTATAATTAAATGTATTTTCCCAATATGTCAATGAACGGTATCAAAATATCTGTCTTCGGAGTGTTGCTTCGCAACCGTCCTCAAACTTCAATTTTGAGAATACTTTAAAAGAATCTTATTGGCAAAACTTTAAAAAGTAAACTTTCTACGTTTTGCGATTTGCGATTCTACTTTTTAAAGTATTCATCGTGGAGAATATCGGAGTCGAACCGATGACCTCCTGCGTGCAAGGCAGGCGCTCTAGCCAGCTGAGCTAATTCCCCGTCCTAAAATCCTAAAAACAAGAATTCAGAATCAAGAATCAAGAATCCCAACTTCCAGAATTTCCTCTTCAATACTTACTATGAACGTAAAAAAGTAGTCTCGGGCAGGCTCGAACTGCCGACCTCTACATTATCAGTGTAGCGCTCTAACCAGCTGAGCTACGAGACTTCAACAAAAAAATAATGGGAAAAAAACAAACAATCAACAGAAGGAAAACTAGTGCCACCATAAGTAATAAACATATAGGCGCGCATCTCTCTAGAAAGGAGGTGTTCCAGCCGCACC
>JANQSA010000035.1 GCA_028284285.1 Croceivirga sp. | reverse complement strand
CATTGGCGGGTAAACCGACAGGTAGATTTTCGATACAAATTTTACTCATTTCAATCGTAAAATTCACTCAAACTGACGAGTTTATCTCAAAATGCACAACGGGTATCTTTGGATTCTTTTTGTAGCCCCAAGGCTTTGGGGTGAACTCAAGACGGGTAATTCATTCCGATTCGTTAAGATGGAGTTTTCGGTATTTTTGGGGAGGTACGCCATATTTTTCTTTAAAGCTTCTATTGAAATGCGATTGATTGGAGAAGCCTACGTCCGTAAAGATCTGTCCCAAAGGTCTATCGTTATAACGGAGTAAGATTTCCGCGGCCGCCTGAAGCCTTATGTTCCGGATAAAGGCATTTACGGATTCCCCTGTAATGGCCTTCATCTTGGAATACAATAATGAGCGGCTTATTCCAATTTTCTTACATAAAAAATGGACGTCCAGATCCGGATTCGCTATTTCTTCGTTCACCAAAGTAACACAGGCATCCAAAAGAACCTTGTCCCTGCGATCTCCAACAATAAGTTCCGGCGCGAACCCACCTTTTTTTAACCTTTTCTGCATATTGGCCTTGGTCTGTAAAAGGTTTCGGATCTTAAGATGAAGTATCGCTATATTAAAGGGTTTGGTAACATAACCGTCCGCCCCTATCCCTAGTCCGATCTTTTGATCTTCATATGTGGCCTTGGCAGTCAATAAAATAGTTAAAATGTGGCAGGTTCCCGCATCTTCTTTAATGCGTTTGCAAAGCTCAATGCCATTCATTTCGGGCATCATGATATCCGAAATCACCATATCGGGAAGGTTTTGTCTGCATTTTTTCCAGCCCTCCCGTCCATTACGTGCCACGATAACATTATAAAACGAGGATAATTCCATGGCCATGAAATGACCAAGCTCCACATTGTCCTCAACGATAAGGATCAAGGGTGAATCCTGGTGCAGTTCGTTCATCCGGTTTTCGGAAAGTGAGTCCGTATAATCCTCATAATCTGCAAGCTCCATGCTTCCTTCGCCGGTATCCTGCAACGGACTGACCTCGACCCGGCTATCCGAATACATGTTCCTGTCTACACCCAGTTTAACCATGAAAATGGCGCCCTGGTTCTCCCTGCTCTCTACGGTAATGCCCCCATGGTGCAGCTCTGCCAGGCTCTTGACCAAAGAGAGTCCTATCCCTGTGGAAGTAGATGTACCTTCCCAATTGCTAAATTCTTCACTTCGCACAAACCTTTCGAATATAACCTTCAAATCTTCCGGTCTTATCCCGGAACCGGTATCCGAAACGGTTATATTTACATATTTCAGTACGCCCCTGTAATACTCCCCCTTGAGTGTCACCTCAATTTTTCCTCCTTCAGGGGTAAACTTAAATGCATTGTCAATTAAGTTATAAATTATTTTTTCCAATTTATCGGCATCAAAATAGCACCTGGAACTATCCAATTCCGAAAAAAACTTGTATTGAATGTTATATTTTTCCGCCCTAAAATTAAAGGAGTGGAATATCTGCTCAATCAGGGCGGTTATGTTTCCCTCTTCCAATTTTAATTTCATAAAACCGCCATCTATTTTGGAAACGTCCAGCAATTGATTGATCAACCTAAGCAACCTTCGCGAATTTTTCGTGGCTAATTCTATGGACCTGTTTATTTTGGGGCTGTTCCTGGTTTCTTCCAGAAGCTTTTCCAATGGGGCTATGATCAGGGTAAGGGGGGTTCGGAATTCGTGGGAAACATTAGTAAAAAAATTGGTTCGCATTTGAGATGATCTACTCACTTCCTGCGCCATGACTTCCAACGCCTTGTTTTTGACCAATACCTGCTGCTTTTGTTCTTCTAGTGATCGGTTGATGATTTCTAGCTCCCCGGTACGTTTTCGGACTAATTTTTCCAGGATAAGCTTCTTCTTCCGGATTTGATGGAAACGGACCTGAAACCATACTACAACAATGGCAAGGATAAAAACGACCAACGAAATCCTAAACCACCATGTGCCCCAAAAAGGAGGGGTAATATGGATCTTTAGAGATGCGCCTTCATTGTTCCAGACGTGGTCATTATTGGATCCTCTTACCCTGAACACATAGTCCCCGGGGTTTAGATTGGTGTAGCTGGCCGTCCTTCGGGAACCCGAATAGTTCCAGTCCTCATCAAAACCCTCAAGCCTGTAGGCATAGTTGTTTTTAGATGTAGAAGAGTAATTGAGTGAGGCAAATTCTATAGAAAACACGTTGGATTGATACGGAAGGGTTATTCGTCTGGAAACATTGATCGCGCGCTGAAGGGGTGAATCCGCTCCCAGTTCTACGGATTCGTTGAAAATCTTAAACTCCGTAAAAACAACTTCCGGAATACTTTCATTGATTTTAATCGAAGTGGGATCAAAATGATTGAAGCCCCCGGCACCCCCAAAGAACATTTTTTTATCCGGACTTTTATACGCCCATTTGGATTCCGGATAGGCCCCGTCTTCCTCCGTGAAATGTCGAAATACATTGCGATCAGGATTAAACTTGGAAATACCGTTTTGTGTCCCTAACCAAAGATGGCCCGTTTCATCCTCTAAAATAGTATAGACGGAAAGGTGATCCAATGTGGTATCCGTATGGAGGGTGAAGGTATTGGTGTTGCGATCAAAAGCTTCCAATCCTCTATTTGTGCCCACCCAAATTCTGTTGTTGGAATCGTTGAAAACGGCCCATGTACGGTTATGGCCTATACTGTTGGGATTGTCTTCCTGGTGGACAAAATGCTCCATTTGTCCCGTATTTACATTAAACAGGACCAAACCGTTCTCGGTGGCCGCGAACAGTTCCTGAGAACCTTCGTCCAACCAAATGTCCCATATCCATTCCCCCAGTTTAAACGATTTAAAGGTGTCCTTTTGGCTATCAAACCTTTCCAAAAAACCATAAAGCGTACTTAACCAGAGGGTTCCGTTGGCATCTTTCAGCATATCGGTAATACAACAACTCAATTGATCATTGGTGTTCATCCCTTCGCTAAAAGAATAACCATAGCGGTGGAAACGGTTGGTTTTTCGATCCAAACGGTTCAGTCCGCCGCCCCATGTAGCCACCATCATATCCCCATTATCCATCTCCATGATTTTAGTGACACCCCCCCTGGAAATAGAATACGTATTGTTATCCGGAACAAAGGAATTGATCAAAGTACCCCCGGAAAACTCGTAGAGACCGCTGTCGTTTCCGATCCAATCATGCCCGTCAGAACTTGTAAAGGCCGATTTAAAGGATCGTGTATTCTGATCCGGGGCAAGATTTATTTCAGGATGGGTGAGGGGAAACTTTGCCTTATTGGGATCATATTTGCTAACCCCTGCCCCTGTTCCTATCCAAACAATTCCGGAGGCATCCTCATAGAGGGCCAGGACCTGGTTGTCCGAAAGGGATCCCGGATTTTTGAAATCGTGCATAAACCGTTGGGAACGGCGTTCTTTTGTATCGTAAAGGATCAAACCGTCATTAAAGCCAATCCAGAGGTTTTTCTCGTTGTCTTCCAGAATGGCGTTAACACGTGAAATTTCCATTTTATCCTGAAAATCAAACGTCATAGGCTCTAAACGGGAATCCTTAAGGTCAAGATGATACATTCCTGAATGAGCCCCTAAGATTAAACTGTCGGGAGCCGGAAACAGTATATCCCCGGAAATATCGTTCTTGTCTTTAAAAGTATGATTGTCGCGGTCCAGATAGGATGATATATACGCTTTCTTTTGAGTATCAAAAAGCAATATTCCCTCAGAGGTAGCCAAATAAAGGATATCTTCTTGTTGGACTATCTTCTGGATCTTTCGGTCGGGATCCTGGGTATGATAGTGCCGTTCAAAAAAAGCTATTTTTCTTTGATTTGGATTCCTGGTCTCATGGAACACAATTCTATTCAAGCCGTAACTTGTCCCTATCCAGATTTCGCCCATAGCATCCTCGTACATGGTAAAAATCCAGTCGTCCGATATACTGGTAGGGTCATCGGGATCATGCTGCCATTTGTCAAAAGTTTCCCTTTCGGGGTCAAATCGCGCTAGTCCTCCGTATTTGGAACCCACCCATAGTGCTCCGTAACGATCTACCAGTAGGGAGTAAATATTGCCATCGGGCAAACCGGAATCATTCCCACTCCCTTTCTGAAAAACATCAAATGAATATCCATTAAATCGGTTTAGGCCATCATAGGTGCCTATCCATAGATAGCCACTTTTGTCCTGTACTATACACTGTACTTTATTGTGGGACAGACCATCTGATATGGAAAGGTGCTCAAAGCCATTCGGTACTTGGCTCCAAGAGTTGGCCGGTAAGGCCAATAAGAAAATGACAATATGTCGCCTCAACAATCGTAACCCCATTTTACTCTACCCCAATAGAGTAAAGATGAGAAAAATATGGCATTCGCAAAAAGAAATCCGTTTTTTTAATGAATTTCTCGATAGCCACCCTCAATATTTAGAATGTTCTTTTTAAGGGTAGTGTCTTTATTATATATAGGATTGAAATTAAATCAGGAATTTAATAGTAATGACTCCCTTTGAGTACACCCAACTGACTCAACTGTTGCTGGATGAAAAATTCAAAAACTGGGTAAAAGCTCCCACTAAGGAGGGCAACGCCTATTGGAAAGAACAAATAAAGCAGAATCCAAAGTTGGAAACTTTAATGGGCAGAGGAATACCGATAGTTAAATGGTTTATGAAAGAATCTTGTTTACCACAGGAAAAACAAGGTTAGATGAAAGGGGATGGGTTTCACACGAATGAGCAGCGTTGAAAGAAATCCGACTGTCCTGGATGCCATGATAGTAATCCTTAAAAATGGAACAGAACGAAAAACTTAAAACTGAAATAAATAACCAAAACTTAAAATTAATGATTTATGAAGATTACGCTACTTAAAAGTTTGCTGTTGTTCAGCACATTTTTATGCATTGTAACAATGCAAGCTCAAACAGTATCGGGTACAGTGTATGATGCAAACGGCCCTTTGCCAGGGGCAAGTGTTGTTGTTAAGGGTACAACCAGTGGTACACAAACCGATTTTGATGGGAATTACACACTAGATGGTGTTGCAAACAATGCGACCCTTGTGTTTAGTTATATTGGCTATGCCACACAAGAAGTTGCAGTCAATGGGCGCTCAACGATTGACATTACCTTGGTAGAGGATGCCCAGGCTTTGGATGAGGTGGTCATTATTGGCTATGGTACGGTAAGAAAAGAGGATCAGACTACATCGGTGATCTCTGTAGGTGAGGACGAATTTTACCAAGGGGTTATTAATGCTCCGGAAGAATTAATCCAAGGAAAGGCCGCTGGTGTCAGTATAACCCCATCCAGTGGTGAACCGGGTGCCGGTTTAAACATTAGAATTCGTGGTGGTAAGTCCATTACGGCAAGTAACGCTCCGCTCTATATTATTGATGGTGTGCCAATCGATAACCGATCATCGTTGTCCAATGAAGGGAGCTTCAACGAGGATACCGGAAACCCATTGGCGTTTTTAAACCCTCAGGACATTGCCTCTATTAACGTCTTAAAGGATGCTGCAGCAGCTGCTATTTATGGTTCAAGGGGTTCAAACGGGGTTATTCTGATTACCACTAAACGCGGGCAGTCAGGGGAAGCCAAGTTTTCATATAGCCATAACAGTTCCATTTCTTTTGTGCGTAAGGGGTTTGACACCTACTCTGCAGATGAGTTACGAAACTTAAATATTCCGATAGATATCACTGATTCAGGTGGAAACACAGACTGGCAGGATGAAATCTATCAAATCGGATATAGCCAAAACCATAACATCACAATGAGCGGTGGTGGGGAAGGCAATAGTTACTTTGCCTCGCTAAATTACAGCGACACTGAAGGTGTGCTTCCGGACTCCTATCTGGAACGGATTTCAGGCCGCTTTAATTTTTCACAGTCCGTGTTGAATGACAAACTGACCTTATCAACCAACCTGACGGTTTCACGAATCAATAGAGGGTTTGCCCCCAACGAACAAGGTGGTGGTTTTAACGGGGGGCTTTTGAATGGAACGTTCAATTACAGTCCAACACAGCCCGTTCGTCAGGAGGATGGCAGTTTTTCCGTAAATGGTAACTTTAACAATCCGGTTCAGTTGATCGAAGGGGTCACCGACCGTGGTTTTGAAACCCGTTTATTAGGTAGTTTCGAAGCAAATGCCGAACTGTTCAAAAATTTCACGGGAACCGCAAGGCTTGGTTTTGATTACAACCAGGGGGAACGAAGTGTTCTCCGGTCCGATGAAATACCTGGCGACGCATTCAGTAGTGTAAATAGAAATACCCTTACTATACAGTCAAAAGTTTTGGAAACCTTTTTTACCTATGACAATTTTTTTGGCGCCAACGATGCAAACAACTTACAAATTGTGGGGGGATACTCTTTTCAACAGTTTGACAACAGTGGTTTTGGGGTTGAAGCTATAGACCTTTCATTCCCAAATCTTGGAAGTAATACTTTTGATACTAACCAACCTGCTCCGGAAAGGCCACGAGTTGAACGCGAAAGCTCCAAATTGGTCTCATTTTACGGTAGGGCGCAATACAGCCATCAAAGCAAGTATATCTTGGGGGTTACTTTCAGGGCTGATGGATCCACGCGATTCGGTGCTGACAATAAGTGGGGTTATTTTCCCGCATTTTCGGCCGCTTGGAATATTACGAAGGAAGATTTTATGGAATCACAGAACACTTTTACCAACCTTAAACTTAGAGCCTCTTATGGTACCATTGGTAACCAGGAAATTGGAAACTTCCGATCCCTGGCCACGTTGGAAGCGGAAGACCAGTTCAACAATGGTAATGAGATACTACAGGCTGTTTTCTTTAATAATTTTGCCAACCCTGATTTGAAGTGGGAAGAGACCTCTACATTTAACGTAGGTTTGGATTGGGGCCTTCTGGACGGGCGACTCTCGGGTACTTTTGAATACTACATCTCGGATACCGACGACCTTCTGTTTGAAATTCCCCTACCACAGCCTGCAGACCCCGGTTTGATTTTGGCCAATGTAGGTAGTGTTCGCAACCAGGGTTTTGAGGGGAGTATCAATTTTTCCGCCATTAACACATCCAACCTGAAATGGGACGTGGGTGCCGTGTTCGCCACGCTTCAAAATGAGGTTACCGGCTTAAGCAGTTCGGAATTTTCACGGGAATTCATTGCCTATGGCAATGTATCCGGGGAAGGTGCCAGTGGCGACAATATTTTCCGGATTGAAGTGGGTCAGCCTTTGAATGCATTTTACGGACGGGTATTTGATGGTATTGTAGACGGCCAGGAAACCTATGCCGATTTGGATGGTGATGGTGATAGCGATATTGACGACCGTACCTTTATCGGTGATTCCCAACCGGATTTCACCTATTCCCTGACGTCAAACCTACAGTATAAGAACTGGGATTTTAGGCTCTTCTTCAGGGGTGTTTCCGGTATTGACATCTTTAACAATACCCATCAGACCTTCGGCCTGCCGACACGGGTGAGTAGCCGTAACTTAATTCGTGGCTTTATTGAAGAGGGTGAGAGTACTGAAGGTGCCTCAAGGCAGTTCTCTTCTCGCTTTTTGGAAGACGGATCTTTCTTTAGATTGGATAATGTATCCCTGGGCTATACCTTCAAAAACGGATTTTTCAATGCGGGGGATACCGCACGTATTACGCTATCTGCGCAGAATGTTTTCCTAATTTCATCATATAATGGTCCAGATCCTGAGGTAAATACCCAGGTTGTTGACGAGGATGCTGGAAACATACAAATTGTGGGTGTAGACTTCCTGACCTACCCGAGGCCCACTACCATTTCGTTGGGCATAAATGTGAATTTTTAAAAAAAAGTTATGAAAAAAAGTAAATTTTTAACATTGAGCTTAGGTGCGGGGCTACTGCTGTTAGCTTCGGCCTGTACCGATTTAGATGAAGAATTGTTTGACCAATTTGAAGGGTCTACTTTCTTTACTACCGATGGGGAGATTGCCCAGGGATTGGCCAGTGTATATAGGGCCCAAAATAATATTGCAGGTAGTATTTTGGGTCTGCAGACGCTCTCCACGGATGAGCTGTTCATCCCCATAAGAGGTGGGGATTGGGACGATGGTGGTATTCCATTGGCTACCCACCAACACACGTGGACTGTAGAGCATCCCCCGGCCAACAACACCTGGAATGACTTATATAGATTTGTGGCACGAGCCAATTCGCTAATTGCAACCATTGAAAGTCTTGGCGATTTGAGCGCCTCACAGTTGGACGGTCTTGCACAGGCCAAGACCATAAGGGCGTATGCCTATTGGCAGTTATTGGATCTTTTCCAAACTCCGCCTTTGGTCACCGACGCACAGATTGACCCTAACAATCTGCCCACAAATTCCACACCGGAAGCCTTATTCTCGTTTGTTGAATCTGAACTATTGGAGGCGATTCCAAATCTTGCTCCCAATGCTGCTGCCAGGGGTACCATTGATCAAGATGCCGCAAGAGCCGTACTCACCAACCTGTATTTGAATGCTGAAACCTATATTGGTACACCAAGATGGGAAGACGCTATTGCGCAAGCCGATGCCATTATTAATTCAGGTCAGTTTACCTTTGTGACCGATGGAATACCCAACAACTATACGGGGGACAACGAATCGTCCACTGAAAACATTTGGGTGGTCCCTGAAAACGTTGCGGGTACGGGGACCCAAAACAGTATGAACTTTGCCCGTAGGACCATTCACTATAACCAGGGGGATGCCATGAACACCCCTGGCGGTGGTTGGAACG
This sequence comes from Croceivirga sp., assembly GCA_028284285.1. Lineage (GTDB taxonomy): Bacteria > Bacteroidota > Bacteroidia > Flavobacteriales > Flavobacteriaceae > Croceivirga. Next base: position 117,552 of record JANQSA010000035.1, on the reverse strand, counting down.
GCTGGGCCACGTTAGCCTCTTTTTACGATCGTTATGAAGATACTGATGCCCGCAAAGCAGCATGGTTTTTGGAAGGGCAACAGTTTGATGCCGATGGGGTTACCCCGCTGGAAAATCGTCAGGACCGGCCATTGATCTTCACAAGGGAGATTTCTGCACCTAGGCTTACCGGTGATGATATTGAAACTGCGGGTGTCCGTTGGAACAAATATGATCCCAGGACTGCTACCCCCGTGGGCAACGAACATGCCGTTGATTTTGTGGTCTTTGGATTGGCAGAAATTATGTTGGCAAAAGCTGAAGCCCATATTAGATTGGGGCAAACAGGGGAAGCTGCTGCCTTGATCAATCCCATACGGGAAAGGGTAGGAGTGGACCCCATACCCAACCCAACACTGGATGATGTTTACGATGAGCGTGGACGTGAGCTGATATTAGGAGGCAAAAGACGGACGGATATGGTACGTCATGGTAAATTCACCACGGAAACCTGGGAATTTAAAGAGGTTACCGATCCTAACCGTAGGTTTTTCTTTATTCCACAACAACAGTTGGATGCTAATCCTAATTTGAACCAAAACCAGTAAACCTTTTCACAAGATGAAGTGAGATGAAATAATAAAGGGCCCAAAACCCATTTGGGCCCTTTTCATTTTTCCGGGCTATATTTTGCCGTAATTTTAGGTATATCCATCCCGGAGATAGCAACAAAACTTAACTGATCCTTTTTGATTTCATCATTACTTATGGACACCTCGCCAAAGTCTTTTTTTTGGATATCCCTGGTTATAGTTTTTAAAAGCGTATTGTTTTCTTGTACCAATGGCGATGCAACTTCCCAAAAACAGCTTAATGATGATCCGTTATTTGTATTGTTGGATAGTACCATAACCAAGGTGTCGTTCCAGAATACCATTTACAACGACAGGGATTTTAATATATTCAGCTACCGGAATTTTTATAATGGTGGTGGGGTTGGTTTGGGTGACCTAAACAATGACGGTCTTGTAGATATATACCTCACTTCAAATCTCGGCAGGAACAAACTCTATTTAAATACCGGAAACTTTACATTCAAAGATATTTCGGAAAGTTCCGGAACCAGGGGGCAACGATCCTGGTCCACTGGGGTGACCATGGTGGATATCAACTCAGACGGTTTATTGGACATCTATGTCTGCAATTCCGGAAACATCAAAGGGGATGACCAAAAAAATGAGCTCTTCATTAACAATGGGGATTTGACTTTTACGGAAAGCGCCGAAATTTACAATCTGGCCGATAGTGGATTTACCACCCACGTTGCTTTTTTTGATTATGATCTTGACGGCGACCTCGATGCCTATATCTTGAATAATAGTTTTATTCCCGCAAATACATTGAACTACTCCAATAAACGGGACTTGCGGGCGGAAAACTGGAATTTACCGGAAGTGTACAGGGGAGGAGGCGATAAACTATTGAAAAACGTGAATGGGCGTTTTGAAGACGCCAGCCAGGAAGCTGGGATCTATGGTAGCCTCATTGGATTTGGTCTTGGCGTCACTGTAGGGGATATTAATGGTGACTATTATCCTGATATCTACGTTTCAAACGATTTTTTTGAAAGGGATTATCTGTACATCAATAATCAAAATGGAACATTTACAGAGGATTTGGAAAACTATGTCTCCCACTTGAGCCTGTTTTCCATGGGTGCTGATATGGCCGACATCAATAATGACAACAAACCTGACATTTTTGTCACAGATATGTTGCCAGAGGGGGATGAGCGCCTTAAAAACACCACCAATTTTGATTCCTATGATGTTTTTAACCGGAAATACAATCTGGGTTTCTACAACCAGTTTATGCAAAATACCTTGCAAATCAATACTGGAAATCAAAGTTTTTTTGAAATTGCCCACTATGCCAATGTGTCCAAAACGGACTGGAGCTGGGGTGCCCTGCTTTTTGATATGGACAATGATGGGTTTAAAGATATCTACGTCTGCAATGGCATCTACCATGATTTGACCAATCAAGACTTTATAGACTTTTTCGCCAATGATATTATCCGGAAAATGGTTTTAACCGGGAATAAGGAAGAGGTAGAGGACATCATCGACAAAATGCCCAAAAAGCCTATTCCCAACTATGCTTTTAAAAATAATGGGGATCTTACTTTTGAAAAAGTATCGAAAGCATGGGGGATGGATATTCCCAGTTTTTCCAATGGTGCCGCTTATGGTGATTTAGATAATGATGGCGATTTAGATCTTGTGATCAACAATGTGAATCAACCCGCATTTATTTACGAGAACAAAACAGACTCCAAATTCGACCACACCTACATTAAAATTCGATTAAAAGGAGAAGAACCCAATACGTTTGGCATTGGAAGTAACCTGGAAATTTATACCCGGGACAAGGGAGTTGTCCGTCAAGAAATGATTACCGCCAAGGGGTTTCAATCCTCCATCCCACACACGATGACAATTGGCCTGGGGGCAAAAGTTTCCATAGATTCTCTTGTCATTGTTTGGCCCGATCTCAAACGTCAATCCATCACCCAGGTTCCTGTAAATACCACACTTACCCTGGAACAAAAAGCAGCAACCACAGCAACATCAGAATTTCATAAAAGACAAGAATCCAAGCCCCTTTTAAAAGAGATGGTTCACGCTCTAAAACCTCATGAAGAGGATACCTTTGTCGACTTTGATTATGAAGGGCTTATATCACAAATGCTTTCCAGGGAAGGACCCGCTGTTGCTATTGGTGATGTTAATGGGGACGGGAACGAAGACATTTACATTGGTAGCGCATTTGGCGCTATTGGAACCCTCTATCTTTATGAAAAAGGCAAGTTCACTCCTCAATCCCAGGCCCAATTTGAATCCAATACGTCGCTCGAAGAGACCGCTGCAGCCCTTTTTGATGCTGACGGAGACGGAGATTTGGATTTATTGTTAGGCTATGGAGGGAACAACCCGAACCAACGATTAACCAACCGTTTGTTCCTTAACAATGGAAAAGGGACCTTTACACAAGTAAGAAATCTACCTGCTACTCAACACAACGTTTCAACAATTGCACCGGAGGATTTTGACAACGATGGAGATATTGATGTTGTCATTACTTCTCGTAGCGTACCTGGGGTTTACGGAATAGATCCAAAGCATTTGTTACTCGAAAACGACGGTTCAGGGAATTTTAAGGATGTTACCGAAAGAAGAGGGTATCCGTTACAAAATATAGGCATGGTTACCGATGCCACCTGGGTAGATCTCAATAATGACGGGGCCAACGAACTCATCACAGTTTCGGATTGGGGTACACCAAAAATATTCAAAGTAGAAAGAAACCGTTTACAACTGCTGCAAAACACCACCCTGGACAGTCTTTCTGGAAAATGGAATACGGTAAGGGTTTTGGATATTGATAATGATGGCGACAAAGACATAGTTCTTGGTAATCAAGGTTCCAATCTGCCGTATAGGCCCGCCCCGGAAGCTCCAATGAAACTCTATGTTGGTGATTTTGACAAAAACGGGGCCATTGAACAAATCACAACGCAAACCATAAGCAAAAAGGACAAACCCATACACATTAAAGGGGAATTGACCCGACAGCTAAACTTTCTTAAAAAAGAGAATCTTAAGTTTTCGGAATATGCCACAAAATCCATGGAGGATCTTTTTGATAAAAGTATTTTGGATGAAATCACGGTCAAGAGCAATGTGATTTGTGAAAGCGTCCTGTTGATCAATGAAGGAGGGGAGAAATTTCGGTTGGAACAACTACCGCAAGAAGCTCAATTTTCCAGTATCAATGCCATTCTGGATTTGGACCTAAACGCCGATGGCTTGCCAGATCTGCTTTTTGGCGGTAACAATTACAGCTTAAAGCCCCAGTTTTCCAGATTGGATGCCAGCTTTGGAAGTGTATTTGCCAGGCATTCCAAAGGATACAAATGGATACCTTTTGAACAATCCGGGTTTTTTGTAAAGGGACAGATACAGCGTTTAGCTACGATTAAAGATAAAGAGGGGGATATATCCATTATAGCTATTCTGAACAATGAAAAACCCAGATTTTTCCGTTTGAATGAGAACTGATATTTACATGTTAATAGTACTGTTATGCTTAATTCATGGCTGTACAGAACCCAAGGAGGCCTTGTTTTCCACTCCTGAAGCCTCTGAAACGGGACTAAAATTTGTGAACAAGCTCTCACCAACCGAAGATTTGAACATTTTGGACTATCTATACTTCTACAACGGAGGTGGGGTTGCCGTAGGTGATATCAATAATGACGGACTACCGGACATTTATTTTTCCGGAAATATGGTAAAGAACAAACTCTATTTGAACAAGGGTGACCTGCGTTTTGAGGATATTACCGAAAAAGCAGGAGTAGCCGGAAATAGTGATTGGAATACAGGAGTTACCATGGCGGACATTAACGGAGATGGTTTTTTGGACATCTATGTATGTGCAGTAGTGGGGATACATGGCTTTAGGGGGCATAATGAACTATTCATCAATAATGGCAACGGTACATTTGAGGAGAAATCCGAAGAGTACGGATTAGATATCGACAACTTCAGTTCTTCCGCCAGTTTTTTTGACTATGATCTGGATGGTGATTTGGATGTGTATCTTCTAAATCATGCGGTCCATTCCGAAACCTCCTTTGGAAATGCCAACATAAGAAATAAAAGAGACTACGAAAGTGGGGACAAACTCTTACGGAACGACATGGGCAGGTTTGTTGACGTAAGTGAGGCGGCCGGGATTTTTGGGGGCGTCAACGGATATGGCTTAGGATTATCCGTAGCGGATTTTAATCAAGATGGTTACCTTGATATTTATGTGGGGAATGATTTCCACGAGGACGACTATTTCTACCTCAATAAGGGTGATGGAACGTTTAAAGAGTCCCTTAAAGAGTTCTTTGGGCATACCAGTAAATTCTCCATGGGGAATGATGCAAGTGATATTAACCACGATGGCTATCCCGACCTGATTTCTTTGGACATGCTTCCGGAAGACGAAAAAGTGCTGAAATCTTCTGCTGGGGATGATGACTATTCCCGTATGCGTATCAGGACCCAAAACCTGGGGTATCATTACCAATATGCGAGAAACATGCTTCAAATCAACCGTAACGGCCATTTTTTTTCAGAACAGGGCCTTATGTCCAATATTGCCAGTACCGATTGGAGTTGGAGTCCTCTGTTTGCGGATTTTGATCAAGACGGGGAACAGGATTTGTTTGTAACCAACGGTATTCCCAAAAGACCCAATGATTTGGATTACATCAAATTTATATCCAATGAAGAAATTCAAAAACATCTGAATGAGACCAAAATAATGGATAACCAGGCTTTGGAAAAGATGCCTTCAGGGATTATATCCAATTACTTTTTTAAGGGCAGTTCTTCTTTAAAGTTTAAGGACATGAGTGGTCGTTGGGATGGAAAAGCCCCCATAATATCCAATGGTTCGGCCTTTGCGGATTTTGATAATGACGGTGACTTGGATTTAATCACCAATAATTTAAACCAACCGCCCACCCTTTATCAAAATTTGACCGATAACTCGAAAAATCATTTTCTAAGACTAAACCTGAAATACGGACAACAAAATCTTTTCGCCGTAGGAGCCGAGGTTTATGCGTATTGCCAAGGTCAACTGCAGTATAAACAACTGATTCCTTCAAGAGGTTTCCAATCTTCTTCGCAGTATACCATTCATTTTGGACTGGGGCCATCCAAAATGGTGGACTCTTTGCAAGTCGTATGGCCAGACAGAAAAGTACAGCGATTATATACTATTAACGCGAACCAACACCTTGAAGTAATCTATGAGCAGGGGAATAACAATACGTTTGCCAGGTCCTATCCCAAGGAAAGAAGATTTTTTGAACGGAAAGATTCTCTTGGTTTAGAGTACGCCCATAAAGAAAACTCTTACATCGATTTTAATCGATCCAAGCTTATTCCCTACAAAATTTCCGACCGGGGCCCGGCCTACGCAATAGGTGATTTCAATGGGGATGGCCTGGAAGATGTCTTTTTCGGTAATGGGAAACATGTTAAGAATAAGTTGTTCGTTCAAAAAAACACCGGATTTTTTGAAGACTCGTACCAAAAAGTATTTGAAGTGGATTCTCTCTTAGAGACCGAAACGGCGCTTTTTCTGGATGTTAATGCCGATGGAAAACAAGATTTGTTCGTGGCCTCGGGAGGAGGTGAGTTTTTTGGGGAATCCGATGCTCTTCTTGACCGCTTATACCTTAATTCAAACAGTGGCCTTACAAAGATTACTATCCCTGAGCCTTACGCCAATAGTAGTATTGCCCGACCTTATGATTTTGACCAGGATGGTGACCTGGATATTTTCATTGGAGTATCTGCCGTTTCAAACAATTTTGGTGCTCTCCCTTCCTCATATATCCTTGAAAACGATAACGGAACCTTAAAACGCAAAAAAATAGATGCTTTTGATAAAATTGGAATGATCACCGATGCACTTTGGACAGATTTTGATAAGGATGGCCTAAAAGATCTTATTGTAGTAGGGGAATGGATGGGCCCTCAATTCTTTCTCAATAGCAATGGCGACTTTACCAATGTAACCACAAAATACGTAACAGAAAGGCTCAATGGTCTTTGGCGTGCTATAACGGCGTTTGATATCGACCAGGATGGTGATATGGACTACCTTTTAGGGAACTGGGGAAAGAATTCCAAGTTTACCGTGAGCCCTGAATTCCCGCTTTTACTATATCACGGAGATATTGACCAAAACGGAACCTCGGAAAGCATAGTTGCCACTGAAAAAAAGGGGAGATATTACACCACCAAGGGATATGATGAGCTTTCGGAACAGTTGCCCACTCTGATACGGAAAAAATATACTTCCTATAAAGATTTTGCGGGTCAGGATATCGGGGAAATCTTTGGTGACTTGTTGAAAAAAGCCAATGTATTGCAGGTACACACCCTGGCTTCCGGGTTTTTACGAAATGACCAGGGCAAGTTCATTTTTGAACCGTTCCAAGCCACTCTTCAAGTAGCCCCCATTAACTGTTTTTTGTCTTTTGATTTTGATTCGGACAACGAAAACGAAGTACTATGCGCCGGGAATTTTTTCGGTGTCACCCCATATCACGGAAGGTTTGATGGATTTTCATCTGCTCTTATCGAAGATGAAACTACTATCATCCATGGGGATGAGATAGGATTGAATTTGCAACATAAAGTGACGCGTGGTCTGGGCCTGTTGAACATAAAGGGCGAGCCCCATCTTTTGGTTGCTTTAAACAATGAGGATTCTCATCTCTATAAAATAAAAAAGTAAAAACGCTTCCCTGTGTTTTTTTGAGAAGACAGGGAGGATTATTTGGACGGGATACCCTATGATGAACGCTGTTGGACGGAAAGCAGTAATGCCGGGATGCCCACCAGACCAAATACAACAATGATATAAATGTAAAAGATGGCCCAAAAAACGCTACTTATCGGTTTTTTTGTTTTTATGGTACAATATCTATGTGGCCAAACCACAGAATACCAGCTTTCTTTTCAGGTAAATGAATTGTCCAATAATAGTCCAATGGATGGTGCCCAAATATCCATTACTCCCTGTAGCTGTGGGGGAGTTACAGATAATGGCGGGCGTTTTACAATTTCACTTCCCCCCAATACCTATACCGTTACCGTTAATTTTCTGGGGTATAAGGAGCAGTCCAGGGTGCTATTGCTCAATAGTGACCAGGAACTACGCTTTGATCTGGCCGAACAAGAAGAACAACTTTCCGAAGTGGTTCTGCGAGCCAAAAGAATTAATGAAAACCTGGAACGGCCTCAGATGGGAGTGCTACAGCTAAGTGCACAGGATATAAAAAAAATACCCCTGGCCCTGGGAGAGTTCGATGTACTTCGTTCCTTAGTCTTATTGCCAGGAGTAAATGATGCCGGGGAAATAAGCAATGGGCTTTCCGTAAGAGGGGGATCTTTGGACCAGAACCTGGTATTATATGACTATGCACCGGTTTTCAATCCCACCCACTTGTTCGGGTTGTTCTCTGTCTTCACTCCTGATTTGGTGGCTTCGGCGGATTTGTTCAGGGCAAACATACCCGCAAAATATGGCGGAAGATCAACCTCAGTTCTTGATGTTAGGATGAAAAAGCCGTACAGCCCCACCCCGAAATTAAGTGGTGGTATTGGGTTGGTGTCCAGTAACCTTACTTTTGAAACCCCTTTGATCAAGGATAAACTTATGATGATTGCAGGGGGTAGAGTTGGGCTTAATGATTTTCTATTGCCACTATTTTCTGAACGCTTGCAGAATACCAAAGCCAGATTCGCAGATGGAACCTTGAAGTTGTTGTATTTGCCAACAGAAAAAGACCAACTGTCATTATCCGGTTTTTATAGCCAAGACTTTTATCAATTGGATTTGGTGACCCGTATAGAAAATGTGAATTCGGAAAACAACCAGTACGATTTTGGCATTCTAAATGGAACTTTGGATTGGCTGCATAGCTTTGATGAGGATACGAACCTAAAGACCGTTTTGGTGGGCAGCACCTATTTTCCTAAGATCATTTTTCCTGAAGTTGATAGCGATAACGAAATAGTGTACGAATCAAAAATCAATTATTACAGTTTGATCACGGAATTCAACAAACGCAAAAGTGAGGATTTCAGTTACTATCTTGGGGTACAGGCCAACCACTATAATATTCACCCCGGGGACCTGGATCCGGGGAGCGCAGATAATGTCTTGTCTGTTTCCCTGGAAGAGGAAAATAGCTATGAATTATCGGGTTATGCCAATGTAGATTGGAAACCCACAGAAAACTTAAGCCTTTCGGGCGGGTTGCGTTATAATCATTTTTCATTAGTGGGGCCTTATAATTTGGCCAATTTTGACGATACAGGCGAAATTACGGACTCCCAATTTTTTGAAGAAGGGGAAGGGGTAACTTCATATAACAGTTTGGAACCCAGACTGGGCCTGAGCCTTAAGTTAGGGGAAAGCTCATCCGTAAAAGCAAGCTACGCCAGGTTGAACCAATACCTTCAAAATGTGTTCAATAGTACAACACCCTTGCCCACATCCCGGTGGACCGTCGCCAGCCCCAATATTCAACCGCAGATAAGTGATAATTACAGTGTGGGATGGTTTAAAAATCTAAATGACGGTGATGTGGAAATTGGAGTAGAAGCATACTACAGAGACATTCAAAATATATTGACCTATAAGCCTGGTGCCGATTTCTTTCTGGAAGAGTTTTTAGACCAGTTTGTGGTTCAGGGACAGGGAAGAGCCTATGGTTTGGAACTGAGCTACAGAAAGCCAACCGGTAAGGTAAACGGATGGTTCAATTATTCCTGGTCCCGAAGCCTTTTGCGTACGGTAGACGAAGACCTCCAGAGTAGAATCAATGACAATGATTGGTTCCCGTCCGACTTTGATCGCCCTCATGTGTTCAATGGTACCGTTAATTTTGAAGGAAACAAATTCAATACGGTAAGTCTGAATTTCACAGCCCAAACAGGACGCCCTTACACGATAGCCAACGGCTTTGTGGAAGTGGACGGTATTGATGTTCCCATTTTTTTGGAGCGTAACAATGCAAGATTGCCAACCTATCATCGCCTGGATTTCTCTTGGACCATTAAGTACTCTAAAAAAGAAAAAAGACGCTGGATCGGGGATTGGACATTTACCATTTACAACGTATATGGCAGGAGAAATCCTTACAACAGATATTATGCACAACGTGTTGGCGACGAAAACACGGATATCTTTTTAGACAACCCGCTCGGAACTTATGAAATATCAGTCCTTAATGCACCATTGTTTTCGTTGTCCTATAATTTCACATTTCAATAAGAGGGAAAAAGTAGTGAATTGAAAAGGTTTAAATGAGTTCAATAAAAGGAATTGATAAAGCTTGGGGTTTTCTGATTGTAGTTTTATCCTGCTTACCACTGGGGTGTATTGATCCGGTAGCACCCGAGTTTGATTATGAGGCAGGGATAGTCTACGTTGATGCTTTCGTAAGTGGTATAGCCGGGGGGTCATACGCAATTATCACGGAATCCCTGGTGGAAGGGGACGATTATGATAATGTGCCTGTTTCAGATGCCACGGTACGATTTCGCAATGTGACCTTGGGCGAGGAAATCCTTTTAGTGGAGTCTGAAGGCGTTTACCTTCCCGAACAGGAGATTGCCGTCCCTGAGGGAGAGATTTGGCAAATGGTAATCGACTTTCCGGATGGTAGGCGTTATGAGTCGGAATTGGAGACCGTAGTAGCCCAGGTCCCCATAGCCGCCATAAATGGGAGCTATGACCCAGAACTGATTTTTAGTGATACTGAAGAAACCTTTGTGCCAGGTCATCGGGTGACTATAGATATTGAAGATCCAGCCGATGAATCCAACTATTATTATTGGACCTCCCGCACTTTTGAGACCCTGGATATATGTGCCACTTGTGAGCGTAGCATTCTTCGTAACGGTGAATGTGAACCCAATCCTATAGGGGGTAATAGGCAACCCATCTATGACTATGCCTGTGATACGGATTGCTGGACCATCCGTTACGGTACGGATGTACGCATTTTTAGCGATGAATTCACCGATGGTATGCAGATCAACGCCTTACCTGTAGCCGATGTTTTATTGTATACCAAAGAAAATATATTGGTAGAAATACAACAGTTTTGCCTGTCCGCCCCAGCGTACAGATATTATCAAATTCTAAATGATTTGGTGGATAACGTGGGGAACATCAATGCACCGCCACCTGCCGCTCTTTTAGGGAATATGTACAATGTAAACGACCCAAACGAATCTGTTCTGGGAAGATTTACAGCTGCGAACCCGACCGTAGCAACAATTGCTTTTGAACGTTCGGACATAGAAGAAGAAACGCTGGAAGAAACCGGACGTATTCCCAGTTTTGAAGCATGTAATGAAGTCTGCCCACAGTTAGTCTGTGATGGAGGCCCACAACCTGATCCGCCCTGTTTCCCTGTTACACAAACAACCTGTGATATCAGTGATACCCGAACCAATATTCGACCGGTAGGATGGATATTTTAAGTATAGTGCAGATTTTTTGAAAACAACTTAGAGATAAACGATGAATATTCCGAATCATATTATCAAATTGAACAACCTCCTTTACCTCTTTGGCGTAATGATATTGTATTCATGTGTAGATGCTGTGGAACCGGAGTTCGATTTTGAGGAAGGGCTTGTTTATATCGAAGCATTTGCTGCTACGGATACCGGTGCCTCCTATGTTTCCATTACTGAATCGGCAGTAATTGATGGAGATTATGAGAACGTTTTTGTGTCAGGGGCAAATGTGTCTTTTCAAAATATTGAAAATGGAGATATCGTTCAATTAATTGAGGAAGGGGAGAGATATTTTCCGGATGCCAATTTTGTGGTTGTTCCCGGACAATCCTGGCAAATGCAAGTAGAATTTCCCGATGGAAGACGTTACCTATCTGATGTAGAAACGGTATTGGATCCGGTAGAGATTAATGCCATCAACGCAACATATAACCCTGAACTACTGTTCAGTGATGCCGAGGGCACTTTTGTTCCGGGACATTTCATATCTGTGGATTTTGACGATCCTGTAAATGAAACCAATTATTACTTTTGGAATTTTGAGTCCTTTGAGAAGGCATTGTTCTGCGAACGCTGTGAAGGCGGTATATTCAGAGAGGGTCAATGTCAACCCAATCCCCCGAATGTAAGGAGAAAAGCCTTTTATGATTATCGTTGTGATGGGGATTGCTGGGATATTCAAACTTCAGCCAGCATTAATATTTTTTCGGACGAGTTTGTAAACGGAAATACGGTAAGCAATCTCCCCGTGGGAAACATCATCCTTTTTTCAAAAGAAGATATTCTGGTCAATTTGTGGCAATTCTCAATATCAAAAAGTGCATATGATTACTATCTCATCTTAAATGATTTGGTGGATAACAATGGTAGTATAAACGCTCCGCCACCAGCTGCGCTTTTAGGCAATTTGTCCAATCCGGACGACCCGGATGAATTTGTTCTGGGACGTTTTACCGCGGCTTCTTTCTCGGAAGCTACCATTTTTGTGGACCGTACAGATATTCGGGAGAATGCGCTGGAGCGCAGGGGGTTTATCCAGGTAGAGGCCTGCTTTGAGGTCTGCCCCCCCGAAGGATGCCCACCAAGCCCAAGACCCGGGACATGTGTCCCGGTTACCAACATCACTTGTGAGGAAGGTCGCTTCAGGACAGCTGTTGCACCTCCGGGTTGGGTTGAACAAGAGTAGCGGTTCAATATCAAAATGCCTCTGAATTTCCGGAAGAGGCAAATAGGCTTCCACTTCCTATTTTAGCGTATCTCTTCCGGTATGGGGTTGTTATCACAGAATTCGATAGGTAGATCAGAGATATTAAGCTGATGGCGCTGACCAGGGTTGTACAACAAAATCGGACCCTGTTCAGCCGTGTTATTGGTATACTAGATGGTTTTCAATGCTACTTTTGAAATGCTGTGTTTATTTTTATCCCTGGATGATACCCTTCGTTTCTTTTATTGAGAACGAGTAATCAAATAGTGAGAGCATGTTTCAGAATAAGTAGAGGTATTGAAAAAGTCTCACGTCCCACAAGTAAATGCCTGTACACCGCAAATAGTGTCCACAACCACCTAAAATTCGGGAATAGGTCTTTAAGGATAGACACTTCAATAACATACAGGTTTATGCCGAACATGATATTCAAACGGTCTGAGACCGATGACACTCAACTCTTGAGAGATAAGGCCCCAGCATGTTAAATAGAACAGCTTTATAATAACATGTTTCTAACATTATAATAATTAAGAATTTACTTCCAAATAATTAAGACTTAACTTTAAAAAACCACCTTTTTTAGGAATTTCTTCACAATTGGACTATACGTCAAAAGGTTTGGACAATATGCAAAATGATTGTTTAGGCCATCAATTACTTTCATCACAACAAATTTAAAGGTTGGATTACTCCAAGTGTTTTTTGGGGTTACCAACACAGGTATTTCAAATAGTGGGTCGTAGGAAGAATAGACTTCGAATACCAAGAAAAAAGCAGTACAGATGGATAACAGAAATATTCCTTGTGCTTTTGATAACCAGTCTATTGATTCTATTTATCCAGGTGATATCGCTTTAAAGAAACAAAACAATGAACCAAACGTTACGCCAAGAATATAATTCGGTTCCCATGGGGCAGGGGAATTTTGATTTCAACACTTATAATGACAGGGTTATCTGGGATGAGTTTAGAGCAGGTAGTGAAGAAGCTTTTAATTTTATTTACAGTAATAACTTTAATGCCTTACACAATTTTTGTTCTAGATTTTCAAATTGCGACAGTGTAATACAAGATTGCATTCAAGACCTCTTTATCACGATTCATAAAAACCGAAAGAATCTAGGCCCTGCCCATTCCATAAAAGCATATTTATTTCTCTCTGCCAAGCGAAAATTGACACGATACTTAAAAAAAGAAGAGCGATTTACAAGTTTTGGTTTGGAAAACCACAAAATTCAGGACAAACTGGGTTCTGAAATGCCATTTGAATTTACCCTAACTTCAAATCACTCTGATGAAAAGAAAAAGGAAATGCTGAAAAGATCCTTTGAGAAACTTCCAGAAAATCAAAGGAAGGCAATCCGGTTATTTTATTATGAAAACTACAGTTACAAACAAGTTGCTGAATTCATGGGTATGACCAATATAAAATCGGCTCGTAACTTAATGTATAAGGCACTAAACAATTTAAAGGAAAGCTTCTAACATGATCTTCTTAAAGATGAAAATAGGAGTTTAGTTAGTTTATTCAAGCAGGGACTGCTCTTGTAAAAAGAGCAGTCTTTTTTTTGTTTATGTCGAAACCTCTCATGTTTAACCCTCAACTTGTTTTACAAAAGAATGCTTGTAACTACGTGGCAGACGAGTTTCCATTTCGGATCCATATTGTCCAAACCAACAATGGGCATGAATTCCATTCCAGGTTCTGGCATATAGAGGATATTGGTATGAAGCACTCTTATATGAAAGCTGGGAGGCTACAGTTCAATGGAAAGGTGGAAAGATCACACCTCACTGACAAGAAAGGGTTTTATCAGTTATTGGACTACTCAGATGATCTGGACTTGAACAAAAAAATAAAGTTTTGGTGCCGTCTTAACTCAAGGAGCACAAAGAGAAATTTTATACCTTACCTATGAAAAAAGACAAATTTTAAACCATGAAATGAGCATAAACTTTTTTAAGCATAACCTATTGAGCATGATTAAAACAAGTTTATGCGAAAGCGAAGCGGTTCCATCTGCAATGAATTTTGGAATAGCTTTAATTTCGGTGTATTACAAAATTTTAAAAAGATGAAAACTTCCAAGAAAAAAGCAATAAAAAACAACAAAGATTCCCGCAGGTCTTTTGTGAAGAACACTACATTGTTCGCCGGCGGTACAGTGTTATTGCCCAGTTTGCAAATGAGCGGTATGGTAAACGTTTTTAACGAAAAAAAATTAAAAGTGGCACTGGTGGGTTGTGGCGGACGAGGTACCGGAGCTGCCGTACAGGCATTGAACGCAGATGACAACATTGAGTTGGTCGCTTTGGCGGATGCGTTTGAAGATAGAACCAGGGAAAGCTTGACCAATATTAAAGAGGCTATGGGTGAAACGGAGAAGATTAATGTGAAAGAGGAGCACCTCTTTTCCGGTTTTGAAGCGGCAAAAAAAGCCATGGATATGGCAGATGTAGTCATCTTAGCCACACCTCCCGGATTTAGACCAGAACATTTTGAATATGCGGTGAATAACGGAAAACACGTTTTCATGGAAAAACCGGTTGCCACTGATGTGCCCGGGGTGAGAAAGGTTCTGGCTGCAGCAAAGAAAGCAAAGGAAAACAAATTGAACGTTGTAGTGGGGCTACAGAGGAGGTATCAGGGCAATTATCTTGCTGCGATTAGCCAGCTAAAAAATGGGGTCGTTGGCAAAATTGTGTCGGGTCAGGTCTACTGGAACAGCGGTGGAGTTTGGGTCAAAGAAAGACAACCCGAACAGACGGAACTGGAATATCAGATGCGGAATTGGTACTATTTTAACTGGCTATGCGGTGACCATATTCTGGAACAGCATATACACAACATTGATGTGGCCAATTGGTTCATCGGGGAATATCCGGTTTCCGCCCAGGGAATGGGAGGGAGACAAGTACGCACTGGCAATGAATACGGGGAAATCTACGATCACCATTTTGTTGAATTCACCTATCCGGGCGGAGCGGTGGTGGCCAGCCAATGTAGGCACCAACGGGACACCATGAACAGGGTATCCGAGTTTTTCCAGGGAACCAAGGGAACCATTTCCACGGAAGGGTATACTACCAATATCAAGGATTGGAAAGGCGGTACTGTTTTTCAATATAGAGAAAGGAATGATCCCAACCCCTATGAGGAGGAGCATGTGAAACTGTTTCACGCAATCAGGAACGGTTCGGTGATCGCGGATGCGGAACATGGAGCAAAAAGCACCATGACCGCCATTATGGGGAGGATGGCCACTTACTCAGGAAAAATCATTAAATGGGACGAAGCCATGGCCTCCAATCTGGAATTGGTCCCCAAAAATTTAAGTTGGGATTCCCCAGCTCCTGTGAAACCCAATGCGGACGGAAGCTACAACATTCCCATGCCGGGAAAAACGGATGTAGTGTAATCATTTTAATTGAGCACAACAATGGAGCTGAACAGGAAATGGAGGGCGTTGTTGGGTATTTTCCTTATCGGAAACCTATCATTAACGTGCAAATCGAAACAATCCATACCTGATGGTACATCGAAAGAAAATAGCCAACCAACTGAAGCCATATCAACAGGCGATACCTTCAACGGGTATACCGAAAAAATACCGTTGACGGAAATCGCTTTTGATATGGTGGAGATTCCCTCGGGGGCGTTTATGATGGGAAGCCCGGATACCGAACCAAATAGAAATCCTGATGAAGGGCCCCGGCACAAGGTGTCCCTGGATGCCTTTTACCTGGGGAAATACGAGGTAACATGGGACCTTTTTGAACTTTTTTACAAGAAGAATCAAGAATTGTTTGTAAAACTGGACAATGAAACGCTTGTGAAAGTCGATGCTATTTCAGGTCCCAGCCCCCCTTATGAAGATCCCAGTTATGGTATGGGAAAGGAGGGGTATCCCGCTATAAGTATGTCTACCTATTCCACCCTGGTTTTCTGCAAATGGCTCAGCGCCGTCACGGGGAAGTTTTATCGATTGCCCACAGAGGCCGAATGGGAATATGCCGCACGTGCAGGTTCCCGGGATGCCTATTCTTTTGTTGATTTGGAAAGCGATCTTGACAAGTATGCCGTTTATTCCAACAATTCCGACAATAAGTACTCCAAGGTAGGCTCAAAGCTTCCCAACCCCTGGGGACTGTTTGATATGCATGGCAATGTGGCCGAATGGACCTTGGACGAATACAAAGCAAAAGCCTATGCCGATCATGGGGAAAGGAATCCCTGGGTTATCCCGAAGGTTATTCATCCCCGTGTATTCCGTGGCGGTTCATGGGCCGATGATGCCGGTAAATTAAGGTCGGCGGCACGAGGTGCATCCAGCATGAACTTACAGCGACGAGACCCCCAAATCCCAAAGAGTTTTTGGTGGTTCTCTGACAATGATTTTATCGGTTTTAGGTTGGTCAGCCCAAAAAATCAACCCTCTGAAGAAGAACAGGAAAAGTTTTGGCAAACGGTTTTGGATGAAGGATAGGGAGTTAAGGACCTGTGTACCTTTCCTAACCAAAAGTATGATTTTAAAAAATGGTTTTCCCAGGTAAATGTAGCACTCTTAAGAAAGTAAGTAGATTATATATATAAAACAATTCTAATGAACGACAAAAAATTAAATCTTCAACGAAGGGACTTTGTTAAGAAATCCGGTATGGCTTTCGCCGGAATTGCCATAGTACCCAGTAACGTTATGTCAGGGCTGGGATACAAAGCCCCCAGTGATAAGCTCAATATTGCGGGCATAGGTGTTGGTGGTATTGGTAGAGCAAACCTCAGCAATATGAACTCCGAAAACATCGTTGCTCTGGCTGATGTGGATTGGAAATACGCCCAAAAATGCTTTAATGATTATCCAAAGGCAAAAAAGTACAAAGACTATCGTAAAATGTTGCAGGAGATGGATTCGGAAATCGATGCCGTGATGATTGCTACCCCGGATCATACGCATTATGTTTCGGCAGCGGATGCCATGCGGGCCGGAAAGCACGTCTATGTGCAAAAGCCTTTGACACATTCGGTGTATGAATCACGGAAACTCAGGGAAATTGCCAAAGAAACGGGTGTGGCCACCCAGATGGGCAACCAAGGCAACTCCAGCGATGATATGAGAAAAGTATGTGAGTGGATCTGGAATGGCGAAATTGGTGAAGTTACCAAGGTGGATGCATGGACTAATCGCCCTATTTGGCCACAAGGCCTGGAACAACCGGCCGAAACACCATCACTTCCCCCAACCCTGGATTGGGACCTGTTTATTGGACCGGCTAAATGGCGTCCTTACCACCCTTCCTATACCCCCTGGAACTGGAGGGCATGGTGGGATTTTGGCACGGGTGCTTTGGGTGATATGGCCTGCCACATCATGGATCCCGTTTACAAATCACTGAATCTGGGATTCCCCTACGCCTTTGAAGCTTCCTCTTCACAATTAAATACTCAAAGTGCACCGATATCTGAAAAAGTGACATACTATTTTGGCAAACGCCCTAAAAAAGGAAAGGTTAAAATGCCCGCAGTGAAATTTACATGGTATGACGGAGGTTTGATGCCCGAAAGACCTGAAGGAATGAAACCTGGCGCCCACCTGGGTGACGGAGGAGGTGGAGCCATTTTTTACGGCACCAAGGGAACCCTTGTTTGCAGCACGTACGCGGCAAATCCGTTTATCATTGGCCGTGAAGACAATCCGCCGCCCGTTACCAATGAGTTAAGAAGAATTCCAAATGCCATGAGGGGGGGACATGAAAAGGATTGGATCCGCGCTTGTAAAGAGCGCAAGGAAAATCGGGTGGAGAGCAGTTCCAATTTTGAATACGCCGGCCCTTTAAACGAGACCGTGGTGGCCGGAAATTTAGCGGTACGCCTACAGGATCTGCGAAGAAGATTGGAATGGGATGCGGAAAACATGAAAATTACCAATATCAGTGATTCGGATGAAATCAGGGTGGTTACCAGCGATAGCTTTACGGTAATTGACGGAGACCCTAGATTTAACACACGATATGCAACCATAAATGCAAAAGAAGCTGCCGAAGGTTACATCAAAGGAACATATCGTGAAGGATGGAAGTATTAAGTATCAAAAAAAATTAAATAAAAACATATGAAAAACACAACTGTTATTGCAGTACTGGTCGCCGGGTTGGTGTTGTCCTGTAATACTGCAAAAAAGGAAAAAACCGAAGAACAGCCAGAAGAGACAACCCTAAAAGAAACAGCGTCCGCAATGGCACTCAATACGCTGACCGAAGAGGAGAAAGCCGAAGGTTGGAAATTATTGTTCG
Source organism: Croceivirga sp. (assembly GCA_028284285.1). Taxonomy (GTDB): domain Bacteria; phylum Bacteroidota; class Bacteroidia; order Flavobacteriales; family Flavobacteriaceae; genus Croceivirga. The sequence continues at coordinate 98,898 of JANQSA010000035.1, read as the reverse complement.
ATGGGGAAACCTCTAACGGTTGGAGGAATTATGGGGTGGAGACCTTTCCTGAGGGCTGGATTATTGAAGATGGTACGATCCATTGTCCGGCCTCGGGCAGGGGCGAGGCCGGTGGTAAGGATAGAGGCGATATTCTTTACAACCAAAAGTTTTCAAATTTCCATTTGAAATTGGAATGGAAAATTTCCGAGGGTGGAAACTCAGGAATATTCTATTTGGGTCAGGAATCGGATGATCTTGACTATATCTGGAAAACGGCCCCGGAAATGCAAATATTGGACAATGAAAAACATCCGGATGCCCAGATGGGTCAAGACGGAAACCGACAAGCGGGTTCTTTGTATGACCTCATCCCTGCAAGACCTCAAAATGCAAAACCTGTAGGGGAGTGGAATCAGGTAGAGATCATGGTCTATAAAGGATCTGTTTGGCATAAAATGAATGGGGAGAAGGTAGTGGAATACCACTTGTGGACTCCCGAATGGAACGAGATGGTTGCCGGAAGTAAATTCCCAAAGCTCAATGAAAATTGGGCCGATGTGACCTCAGAGGGGTATATTGGACTTCAGGACCATGGGGATGACGTTTGGTTCAGAAACATAAAAATCAAGGAGCTTTAATTATCTGGTAAGAAGCATTTTTTTGATTGTAACGCTTTTGGGTATAGTCTCATACATACGAGATCAAGACGTTTAGAGGTCATTTTGGTTTTTAGGAATGTTGTAGTTTGACCCTACCTTGTTTTATGAGATTATACCCTTTGGCTTTAGATTGATTTTCAGGCTAGCTTTACCATTTGTGTATTGATTCCCATCAATTTTGAGTAGTCGAAGTACGGATTTCAAACACAATGCACAGCATTAAGCCTACTCGCTGTAGACCTTGGTTTTTAGGATTAAAGCAGATCAAAAGTCGTCTGGAGCAATTGCCGTTAACCACTTATTTTGCCCTAACTCTTGAAGTTTGTACAGGAACGGCCCGCCCTGAATTTGCTAAGGATAGCGCTTAATGTCATTGCTTTTCCGCCATTCCTTACCTAATGCAAAATTCGTAAAGGCCTGTGATATTACAGAAAATCCAAGTTTTTTTGCGATACTTCTAAGTAAAGTCCTGGTATCCAAATCAATCCCTGGCATTACTAATACCTTGATCCTACGAGTTCTTTTATTAAAGCAATCCTGTAGGGTGGTTAAAGCGATAAAAGGCATTCTTCCACAATTTTGAGGTAAAATATGGGGTGATACAATAAATGCAACAGTGTCGCATTTATTGTAATACTCCTTATATTTGCCATAACACTGCATTAGTGAATAGGGTAATGATGTTGGGTGAAATATCAAACAACCTGGATATGCTCAGTGCTACACTTCGCACAATCCATTGCATAGTAACTCCATTTTCTTTTGCTAGGGGTTCCCAATTCCCCAATTGCCGTCAAAATAATTAATACGAAATCGAATGATACAAAGAAAGAGCCTACTACGTCCACGTAAACTTGTTATTCTCATGCTTGGGATAATAGCATTATCATCAGCTTGTGGTGATAAGCAAATGAATAAAGACCTGCAACAGGCCTTTGAACTTCACAAGGAAGCCATTAAAATTCGTCAGATGGCACAAGACCAAATGGCTAAGCTACAAGCCAATAAGGATTCGTTGTTTGTTGAAACCTACACAAAAGATTTGCAATCCATCAGCAGTTCACTTGAAGCATGGGACGAGCAACTGGTAGAAGTGCCTGGTTTTGAGGAAGAACACGACCATTCGGACCATGACCATTCGGATCACGACCATCACCATCATCATGATGAGCAACAAGAACTGACCCCAAAGCAACACCTGGAAGTACAGCAACACCTGTTGGAAGAAATACAGGCAATAGCAGAAAAAGTCAATAATATAAAAGAATAGACCCGGTCTATACCAGGGCATCTTATGGGTTGCATTGGTTATCCATAGGCCTTGAAGGATGGTTTCAGGTGGGGTCCATGATAATACAGTAGTATGATATTAAGTGGTTTGGAAATAGCAGAACGAATGGGTAAGGATATAGCGATAGATCCTTATGATCCCAATCAGCTCAACCCAAATAGCTATAATCTTCGGCTTCATGATGAATTATTGGTGTATGATACTCCGGTACTGGATATGAAAGTTGACAATACAACATCAAGACTAACCATTCCATCAACGGGTTTGCAATTGGATCCGGGTAGGCTCTATCTCGGTCGCACCATAGAACATACACGTACTGACAAGCTGGTTCCTATGCTTGAAGGCAGAAGCAGCATCGGCAGGCTGGGGATGTTCGTGCATGTAACTGCTGGCTTTGGAGATGTTGGGTTCAACGGTTACTGGACACTGGAGATTTTTGTAGTGCAACCACTGGTCATTTATCCGGCTATAGAGATTTGTCAGATATATTACCACCATATAGATGGTGCCTATACTACCTATCAGCAAGGAAAATATCAAAACAACATGGGGATTCAACCGAGCAAATTGTTTCAGGATTTTAAGCAGGAAGCCTGAGCAAGTACATTATGAAAAAAGAGGAACCCGTGAATACTAATGCAACCATAGAATTGTGGCTATCTTAAAAGCTTTGATGCAAATACCAAAACATATCACGATAGGTGCGGTGCGCTTTTATCAAGTGGCTATTTCACCCCTCTTACCTTCCAGTTGCCGGCATCAGCCTACCTGCTCACAGTACATGATTGATGCTATTCATGAGTGGGGGGTTGTAAGAGGCCTGATTTTAGGAACTAAGCGTCTTTTAAGATGCCATCCCTGGGGCACACAGGGATACGATCCTGTTCCAAAAAAGAAAAATGTATGCGAATGAATCTAAAAGATAACTATAAAGTGATAGCACTGGAGGAAGGAATTGAATTCACGCCCCAGTTTGATAAACGCGGAGGCCTGCTTCCGGTGGCGGTTCAGGAAACGAACTCCGGACAAATTCTGATGCTGGCGTCTATTAATGCAGAAGCATTACGTCAAACGATAACAACCGGTCTCGCTACTTTTTGGAGTACTTCCCGCAACAAACTTTGGGTAAAGGGGGAGACCTCAGGGGATTATTTGACAATAGATACTATTCTGGTGGATTGTGATCAGGATGCTTTTGTGTATCAGGTTACACTGCAGGGTGATGGTGTGTGCCATACGTATAACATGCATGGTAAACACAGAAAAGCGTGCTTTTACAGGAATGTGGATACCAAAAACAATACACTTCAATTTGTTAAAAATTTGCAATAATGATACTATGGATTTGTGGAATAAATTCTACCGACTCATCCGAACGTTAATGACATGAATAGGAAAAGTGCCATAGCTATTTTAAAAAGTCAGAACAAGCGTGTTACCTCCAAGCGCCTGGCGATTCTGGAACTCTTTATGGATAATTCAAAACCTTTTGCTTTATCCGAGATAGAGAAACAATTGTCAGGTGCTATGGATCGCGCTACAATGTACCGCACGCTGCATACTTTTGAAGCCATGGACCTTGTCGTAAAGTTAATCGACCACCAGGGCACTTGTCTCTATATGTTAAACCACGAAAAGCATAAGAAGCAAAGTATACATCCTCATCTGCACTGCAGGGAATGTGATAAAATAGTCTGCCTGCCTTGCCTGCCAGATGAGTATATGGAAGGGCTCAAAAAATATGACATTGAAGAGATGTATTTCCTGATGCAGGGAAAATGTCTCGAATGTTCTGATTGCCAAAAAATAGAAAACACGAATAACAAACAATTGTACTCGCCAACATGAAGGAAAGAACGGTCTGTATAAAGAATTCACTTTCAGGGAAAAAGGAACCTTTTGTCCCTATTGTGAAAGGAAGAGTAGGCATGTATGTGTGTGGCCCTACCGTATATGGCGAGCCGCATTTGGGACATGCACGATCAGCGATCACGTTTGATATCGTGAATCGGTATTTCAGGTTCCTGGGGTATCAGGTGCGATATGTTCGAAATATTACAGATGTAGGCCATCTGGAAGATGAATTGAACGAGCAGGGTGAGGATAAGATTGCAAAAAAGGCCCGTATCGAGCAGCTCGAACCCATGGAGGTGGCGCAGCATTATACCAATGTATACCGCAATATGATGGCCAGGCTCAATGTATTGCCACCATCTATAGAGCCTACCGCTTCGGGGCATATTGTTGAGCAGATTGATATGATTGAGCAAATCATGGCCAATGGTTTTGCCTATGAAAGGGACGGTTCTGTTTATTTCGATGTCGTGGATTATGCGAAAAAGCATCATTACGGACAGCTCTCCGGTCGGGTATTGGACGACCTACTGGCTGGAAGTCGTACACTGGAAGGGCAAGAGCAGAAAAAACATCCCGCTGATTTTGCCCTTTGGAAAAGAGCAGAGGCCGGACACATTATGCAATGGCGTTCTCCCTGGGGAACAGGTTTCCCGGGATGGCATATAGAATGCTCGGCCATGAGTATCAAATATCTTGGGCTTCCATTCGATATACACGGTGGGGGTATGGATTTGAAATTCCCGCATCATGAAGCGGAGATAGCCCAATGCCATGCCGCCTTTGGCTGTGCACCTGTTCACTATTGGATGCATAACAATATGGTGACGCTCGATGGGCAAAAAATGGCAAAATCCAAGGGCAACTTTATTTCCCTTGGCCAAATGTTCAGTGGAGACCATCCATTGCTGGAAAAAGCCTATAGCCCCATGACACTTCGCTTTGTAATGTTGCAGGCGCATTATGGTAGCACCATAGATTTTTCCAACCGGGCGATCAAGGCAGCGGAAGTAGCTTGTGGAAAATTACTAAAAGGACTGAACCTTATCGATGGATTGCAGGCGAATACGTCTGAGAATGTTGACAATGACTTATCGACACGGATACTGAACACCTGCGAACGTTGCTACCAAAACATGGATGATGATTTTAATACAGCGGAAACCATCGCCAGTCTTTTTGAGCTTTTGCGGTTGGCGCACAAGCTGACACAGGACCAGGGTAGCGTCTCAGTGGAGACACGGACCATCCTCCAAAACACCTATCGGGGCTTTCTTACTGATGTGTTGGGCATACATGATGAAACCGGGAAGAGCTCCCGGGATGAACTGTTTCCCGAAATGATGGATATTCTGATCGAGGTTAGACAACGGGCACGTGCCCATAAACAGTTTGAATTCTCCGATTATATTAGAGACCGACTGGCCACCATCGGGATAAAGATAAATGATGATAAAGAAAGTGCAACCTATGCGACCAACAGAAATTAATATAGAGGGAGCGGTGTTGAAAGGGTGCGAAAATAACCATTTCTAATTCTGCTTACTTAGTCAAATAAACTTCTAAAACGGTTAGAACAATCGGCTGATCAAAAGAACAAATCCAAAAGAAAGCGAAGTTCCAAAAGGCGTTGCTTATTCTAAAATCGTTTGCACGCCATTTTCCAGGGAATACAATCTTTCGATCTCGTTTTCAGTCAGCGCCCTGTTGTAAATGGACAAATCATCCATAAACCCAATATAGCTAAGTCCTATGTAGATGTTGGATCGATCCAATTCCCAGGTAAAGGAATCGGTGATATCCGGTCTGGTTCCTTTTAATTCACCATTTATGTAAAGGGAAGCTTCGCCTTTTTCAGTATTCAATCCGGAAAAATTGATAAGTATATGTGTCCATTCCCCTTTTGCGAAGGGAGGCTTGTTAACAGGAACGAGTTGTGGCAGAAAAAGATCATCCTCATCTTCCAATCCATTAGGGTTCCAGATATTTCGATCTCCTATGACCCCTAATCTGAAATCCCTGGGGTTATTTTTAGTAAAATCAACCCAAATGGAGGCATCGTTATAACTAACGTCTGTAATCTGAATGGGGTCACAGAAACCTGGTTCCAAATCGGTGGCAGGGTCAAGACTCAACCAAAAAGAAATGGCCCCATTCCAATTCTCTTTGCTGTAAGCGATGTTTCCAGCGCTGGGATAATAGATATATCCTTTACTCCGTTCGGTAAATTGGAGCCCATATCCGTACTTGCCCTTTCCCTCCTGGCGACTTATATCAGGTTTGTGGAGGCCAACTTTGGAAGAATCAAGGGCATTTCTGTTCGGAACGGTATACATCAGGGAATCACCAACCGAAAAATTAGCATTGACGCCAGTATCAAAAGAGGTATAAAAAGTAAGTGCCTCCTTTAAATGCGCTTCCGTAGTATCTTCTTTAATCTCCGCTTTTTTAACATTTTTCTCTTTACAAGAGATCAATCCCGTAATACATAGAAGTATGATTAGTGCAATGTGTTTTATGGTAGGTGTTTTAGTCATGAGTTTTCGTATTCAGCATAGTTCGACTCTAAAGTAGACAATTAACAAATACAGTGATACGAATAGGTAACAATTAGGTCTGTATTATTCAAGAAGAGTCTTAAAAAGCAACTTAGCGTATTTGGTACTCTTTCTTTTGTCTCTTAAACCGTTGGTTTTTGATAAACTAATGGTTTGCACAAAGGGACGTCAGGCGGTACATATGAGGAAAGCGATATTTGGGAATATCTTATCATACAATTCCTGAGTTAATCTATACTTTTATCAAAAAAAGGGTTTATCCTTCTATTTATCGAAAGAAAAAGAAAAACTATGAGGTTATCGCTTGTTTTAATTCTTAGCCTGGCATATATCACAGGGGCTTGCCAGACAACATCAAACGCAGAAGAGGAAAAGTACACTTACCCCATTCAAAAGACCGATGAAGAGTGGAAGAAAATGCTTTCAGATGAGCAATTTTACATACTGCGCCGGCAGGGTACGGAATATGCGTTTTCGGGAGCATATTGGGATAATAAGAAAAAAGGAACGTATTATTCAGCGGCTACCGGTCAGCCCTTATTCAGTTCTGAGCATAAGTATACATCAGGCACCGGATGGCCTAGCTTTTACAAACCAATTGATGAGAATGCTGTCAAAGAGATTGTGGACAGAAGTCACGGCATGGTTCGAACGGAAGTAGTGGATAGCGGAAGTGGCTCACATCTGGGCCATGTATTTAATGATGGTCCGGCGCCAACAGGTCTTCGGTATTGCATGAATTCTGCTGCTCTGCTATTTGTGGCAGACGGGGAGGAGTTACCCACGATAGTAAAAGCATGGAAAGATGATTATGGTAAATAATGCTTTTCTAAATGATAGGGTTGGTGTAAACAAATGGTAAAAGCCCAACCTGGGGTCACTTCCCGTTTTGTGAAATACACTTGTTTGTTCATTTGTTTAGCAGACCCGTTAGGGGCAAGTTGAAAAAAAACATCGGTAAGTTTGTTGCGAAAAGACAAGACAAAAAAAGGAAAGCCCATCGCAAGCTCTAAGTTAGTAGTAACACGTTGATTAAACATGCTCACGAACATTGGAAAACACAATTGGCAGTTAGAAAACACCTATGCACGGTTACCGGCAGTCTTTTTTAGCCTTCAACGACCTGTACCGGTAGCAAAGCCAGAAATAGTTTGTTTTAACGAAAGGTTGGCGAATGATTTGGGTCTCGGGTTTTTAAACCATGAGAAAGAAAATAGTGTCGGTTATTTTTCAGGGAACAAGATACCTGATGGAGCTGAACCTTTGGCCCAGGCATATGCCGGGCACCAGTTTGGCCACTTTACCATGCTGGGCGATGGCAGGGCCGTTTTATTAGGCGAACAGATTGCCCCAACGGGCAAAAGATTTGACGTACAGTTAAAGGGTTCGGGGCAAACCCCTTACTCCCGGCGTGGTGATGGCAGGGCAACCCTGTATTCCATGCTGCGCGAATACCTTATCAGTGAATCCATTCACCATTTGGGCATACCCACCACACGGAGCTTGTCGGTAGTTTCAACCGGAGAGCAGGTTTTCCGTGGAGAGATGCACAAGGGTGCTGTGCTAACGCGTACTGCGGATAGCCATATACGTGTTGGCACCTTTGAGTATGCTCGTAATTTTGGTTCCACAGAAGATTTGCAAGCGCTTACCACTTACACCATACAAAGGCATTATCCTGAAATAATACATACGGACAATCCGGCCCTTGAACTGTTAAAAGCGGTAATGCATAAACAGATAGACCTGGTAGTCCATTGGATGAGAGTGGGGTTTATCCATGGTGTTATGAACACTGACAATATGAGCATAGGGGGCGAGACCATTGACTATGGCCCATGTGCTTTTATGAATTCGTACAATCCCAGGACCGTTTTTAGCTCAATTGATACCCGTGGCCGCTATGCCTTTGGTAACCAGTCCTATATAGCGCAATGGAACTTAGCGGTCTTTGCCGGTGCCCTATTGCCGATAATTTCAGAAAACCAGGAGAAAGCCGTGGGCCTGGCCCAGGAAGTTATAGCAGGATTTCGGGATAGATTTACCGAAAAATGGTACGCCATGATGTATGGTAAGCTCGGTATTTTGCATCCCGACGACAAGGATAAAGACCTGGTAGATGGTTTGCTCTCGTTAATGGAAACCCACAGGGCCGATTATACACAAGTATTTTTGGCCTTACAACAAAATAAAGAACTGGATGGGTCCCTTTTTAGGCTGGAAGAATTTAGAGGCTGGGTGGAAAAATGGAAAAATACACATCAAAAGGATGAGCATAAAGCGGCAAGCTTGGCACTAATGCATAAACTAAACCCCAAAGTTATCCCACGTAACCATTGGGTAGAAGATGTTCTGGAAGCTGCGGTTGAAGGCAATATGACACCCTTCAACCAATTGCTGAACACACTCTCCAAACCTTACGATGATCATCCTGATGGACTACAATTTCAAAGAATACCTGAAGGTTTCGATGCGGGTTACCAGACTTTTTGTGGAACATGAAAAACCAATCAAATAAAAACTGCCAACCCATAACACTTTACATCAAGCATCTGGCAGATAGCACTACATTGAAGGGTTTTACATGTATTGCACATCGCAGCACTTTGACGGGAATTCTCTTTAAAATGCCAAGGGTTAATGGGAATTTGGTTAACCAATAAGTTTGTCCTAAAAACTTGCCATTTTATAGCGCTTCTGGCTTTATTTGATCGATCATATCGATTATTTTTATAGTACCCATATGACCTACAGTTATCAGTTAAATATTTTTACTTGGACCAGTTGGAATGCTAGAGAAAATGGAAAACTTTATTGAGTTAAATACAGAAAACATTTCTTCGGAGCACATTTGTTGTGCCTTTTCGGATAAGAAGTGCTCAGACAGTTACCAGGCAAAAAAAGATTGGCTCAAAAAGGAGTTCAACAATGGATACGTCTTTAGACGGCTTGACGAAAGAGCCAAAGTTTTCATTGAATATGGACCGGCTGAAAATGCCTGGGTTCCGATAAAAGCGCCAAATTTTTTGAACGTTAATTGTTTTTGGGTTTCTGGAAGGTATAAAAGAAAAGGTTATGGCAAAGCACTTTTAAACGCTGCCATTGATGATGCCAGGAAACAAGGAAAGAATGGACTTGTCACGGTGGTAGGCACAAAAAAATTCCATTTCATGAGCGATACCAAGTGGCTGTTACAACAAGGATTTGAAGAAATAGAAAGAATTTCAAGTGGATTCAGTTTATTGGTAATGAAACTCGATGATAGTGCAGAGGATCCAAAATTCAATGAATCGGTAAAAAGTGGTGAATGCCCTGACAAAGCAGGAATTGTTGTGTATTATTCCAACAGATGTCCTTTTGCGGAATTTCATGCTAAAAAATCGTTAGTAGAGACCGCGGAAAAGAGAAATCTACCATTAAAGGTAATCAAACTCAAAACCATGGAAGAAGCTCAAAATGCACCAAGTCCCGCAACAATTTTCAGTCTGTTTTTAGACGGGAAATTTATGACAACTGACTTAAGTGTGTGTATGGATAGTAGGTTTGACAAAGTAATTGAGAAACTGAAAAAATAAAAAAACGAATGCCTGACAATGGCTATAAGTAACCTGCCCCTTCTGCAGGCCGGTTGTCTGCCCTAAGCTGGTTCTGAAAATCCGTTTATACTTAAATGGTATCTCAAAATAACCCTTGCGAAAAATAGCATTAATAAAATTGTTAAAGGGACTACCTTTTATGATAGCCCCTTTGCAACTAACCAAATTTAAACAAACTAAACTTCAATCTTTATACATTTCACAACTTCCGTACTGTTATGGCAATACCACAGCGATACTCCTTTATGGGGTATTCCTCTTTTTTAGACAGATCTCAACCCGAGGGGGTTAGATCAATTTCTATATTCAGCTTAGGGCTATAGTTCAAGATCAAGTTCTCCCCATTATTAAAAGCACGGCTATCCACTATTATTTTTTTTGGGGCAATATGAGATGAAACATCCAGGTCCAGATCCAACCGAGCCTTTTCCCCGGTGTCGGAAACCCTTAACTCCATGGAGAGTACACCAAAATTTGTGGGGACGCCCCTTAGACTGGTAACCTTTCCAGCCTTCAGCCATTCCTTAGGCATTCCTTCAAAAAGGTGCAGTGAATCCTCACGTTCCAAGGCCAAACTGTGTCGTATCAACCTTATGAATTCTGCACTGGCCCAATTGTGGGGCATATCACCATGTAGAAGATAATCCCCTTTGAAATCTACGGGATGTTGCTCTTCTGACCAGTTGAGTAAGGGAGAGCCATGATTGGCAAAATCATACAGTATCTGGGGTATGCGATGACCATTTCCACTCCATAGATGGGCGTGGGCGTGGAACGATGCGGAATAGGTCCACAATCCTTTGGGCAGCCATCCGGTACCGAGAATAAGCCCCTCAACCAGGGTAGAATCCAACATGGCCATAGTGCCTTTCATAAGTGGGTCATCGACCCCATAGAGTTGGCCGGGATATATGGAATGCATAAAGGCCCATTGCCCTGTGGTCGGATTAAGGGTGTTGTGCCCCATAAAGGTGGGTACATAACCATTGCCATGAACATCCATCTTTTTGTCCCGCTCCCGTGCATGGTCAAAAACTTTCCTATAATCAGCATAGAAATCCTCCCACTGGGCGGTAGTTTCTTTTTTGCCAAGTGTTTGGGCCATTTTTATCGCAAATCCCAATCCACTTAGCACCCAATAGTTGTTGGTGTATTCCGCATAAATGCCCCCAATACCTCCATCGGCGTTGCCCATGGGCATCATCCCATCGGTCAAGGGATTTCCATCTTTATATGAGTTTTGCCGATAGCGTTGTATATTCTTAACCTCATTTTCCACAAAAGGCCACATCTTCATGAGCCAGGCGCTATCTCCCGTGAGTTGAGCGTGGCGCCAGACCATCCAGAGACGCAGCCCTGCCTGTTTTGAAAAGCTCTCCCCGGTATCACCCTGTGTCTCCCCAAACTTGAAGATCCCCTCAATGGCCTTTCGCACATCCTCTTTTTGACCCAAATAGGTCATCGCTTCCATGAAAAAAGGGCTGTCCACGGCCCATGTGCCACGGTAGAAAGTCGGCCCTACCTGAAAGGCCGGAATACCTTCCTTAATTTCCCTTGCCTGATAAATACCACGGATTGATGCGTTCAGCATCTTTTGTATTCCGCTATCCGGAACCTTGATGTAGTCATAGGGTAGATCCAGCTCTTCCCAATAAGCACTCGCCTTTGCCAGTTCTTCTTGTATTTGTAACGGCAATGTGACCTCTGCCGGAGGTTGCGAGCTATAAACAACGAAATCTAAATCGGACTGATCACCGGGGGCAAGTACCATCTTCTCAAAATCAAGATAATAGGTATATTTCATTTTTGAGATATGCCCTGAGAACGTAGTGATTGGTTTGGGGAATTCGGCTATCAATTTTTTTTCTCCTGTGTACGGTGCCAAATACACCTTGGTGCGGGTTTCGTCCAATTCTATTTGATGAATTGTATTGAACGCTACCCGCAATCGGGTGGAATCTTGTCTTTCAGCCTTGTTCTGTAGTTGAAGTGAAACCACGTCATATCTATTTTTCAAGGGATTGGAGTTATCCACAAATGAAGCCAGGGTGGTTTGGTGAAGTTGAAACCTTCCGTAAGCTGCTTTGTTTTTTATAATGGGTATTTCAGCGATATCCACCCATTGATTTTGTTCCGAAGGTTGCCCTTGTCCCACCAATTGCGGAGTTATGGACAAGGTATATCCTTTGTTGCGCTCATAACAAAAGTTGGGATAGGGAAAGCCAATATGGTTGTTGCCATAGACAAAATCGTACCAAAGACCGCCGTCATTGGCAATCATGCTCTTGTTAAGGTCATCTTTAAGCCCAAAACATACTTGCCATTCCCTGGGGCGGTATCTAAAGTCCACTTGTAAGAGGTTGTTCTGCTCATTCTTTCCGTAATCATCCCCTTTTGGAGGGGTGTTACAGGACCAGAACATCAAAAAATAACCACAAAAAAAGAAGGAGAAAAGACGTGCTATAAATACTTTTGATAGGGTACTATTCCTATATATTGCTTTTACTTTTCTCAAGTAGTTTTGAAGCGGAAAAACTTGATATTTCATAGTGTCAGATTGTTTTTTGAATTCTTTGACCCCTTCCGGGAACTTTGATTTGTATGCGTCAAGGCACAAAACCATCCCATAGCTTGGCCAACACATGAGGTTTTGGAACAAAATCAAACAAGTTTGAATTTTCTTCAAATTGCGTGTAAATGGATTTTCCCTGCTCAATATTGAACTGTGAATACCCTTCAGGCCGTTTGCAAACGAGTTCTCTTTTGAGATAATGGTCATTATGCGACCATTCCAACGAGCCGTTGTGCATTACTATAGGAAACCAGGCCAGACCCTTATGCGCCCGTACCTTTTCATATTCAAAACCGTAGTCATAATCGCACCAGGCGCCAAAGGTCAAAGGGGTATTGGAATCGGCACTAATGGTGGCATGTGCCCATGAAGGGGGTACTATCACAATATCCCCCGGTTCGGCGTAGACCGCAAAGCATCTTCCCGGATCGTCATCAGCATACTCTTGCATATAGATTACGGCTTTGCCCGACCAGATTTGATAAACTTCCGGTGTGGACCAGCCTTTGGCATAAGATGATTTTTTATGGATATGGCCTTGGCTTCTAATGGGTTCTTCCCCAAGTCGCCCTTCGGCGTAAGTAACCACCCCAAAAAGGAGATGTTTTTTTTCGAGCACATCAAAATGCCTTTTTTTACCTACGTGCATTGCGATGGCATACACTATCTCCGGACCGATGCAATTTGGGTCTTTAAGGCTTTTTCTGATGTCATTCAGTTTTCTGAGCTCAACTTTGGGGCCAAAACAGTCATCGCCGTACTCGAAGCCCATTGGGTAGCTCTTCGGAAAAAAATCCAATCCGGTGTTGAAGGTATCCTTACTCATTCTCTTACGTATGCCTTAAGGGTTGCTACTTTTTCACCAACGCTTGGCCCATAAGGCCTTATGGTATATGCGCCTACCGCTGCGGGTACTATAAAAGTTTCTGCATAATTGACGGTAAATGGCTCAAAGTTTCCGGTGGGGCTTTCTATGATAATTTGCTGCCCTTCCACCAGGCAAACAACGTTGAGGTTGTTCCTGGTATGATGTCTTACCGGTTTCGTAAACCAATGTCGTCTGGTCTCAATAAATTCAAGTGGGTGCAGACCGGTACGCTCTTCAGTAACCTCTTCGGTTTTACGTACTACCTCAACATTGTTGATCAGGTTATCTTTGGTCCATTGCTCTCGCCGACTCCAGTCAATGACTTTTTTACCATGTGCAATATTGATGGGGCGTGGTTTCCCATCCATTCCCAATCGGCCCCAGTCCCATAGTTTGAAGGTAAATATATAGGGTGTCGCACTTATTTCGAGTACCATGCTGTCCTTGCCGGAACAGTGCACGGTACCTGCCGGGATGAGTACATGGTCATGTTTTTTTACAGGCCATGACGGCACAAACTCGTCCGCTTCAAAAGGAATACCCTCTTCTTGTGCGGCGGTAAGCGCATTGATCATCTTTTCCGGTTCGGTTGCATTCTTTATGCCAAGATATACAACAGCATTTTCACCTGCATCCAAAATGTAATAGCTTTCGTCCTGGGTGTACGCCATATTAAAATGCGCCTTTATATATTCCTTTGTGGGATGTACCTGCAGGCTTAGGTTTCCACCTCCCATGGTATCCAAGAAATCAAATCTGATAGGAAATTCTGCCCCAAACCGCTCATAGACCCTCTTTCCCAACAAAACTTCGGGACTGTAAAACACCAGGTTGATCGATGGGATCTCAAAAATGACATCACCAAAAGCCAGCAGCAAGCTGTTTTCTTCGGGCACACAATTGAAACACCATGCAAAATTGGGCTGTTCCGGGTCGAGGTTGAATTTTTTTTGCATCCAATGTCCTCCCCAAGGTCCCGGATCAAAGAAAGGAACAACGCTAAACGGCCTCTTGCCGGCAAATGTCAGCGCTTGAAAATAGGTTGCTGAGGAGACCATTTTTGGCTTGCTGTGGGTATTGGTATCCAAAACGAAACTCCATCGCGGCATGATATTTCTTTTGTGACTGTTGCAGACCCTCCAGTCCACAAAATACCCTTGCTTATACAAGTGGCTGTATTCAATCTCCCTGTTGGTTTGACCGATACTATCCACCTGTTTCTTACGCATACGCAGTTGTATCTCCCATCGCGCCATATCAGCATATATCAGAATATCGGATTGGGGCTGTACGATGGCTGACCCGATTCCCCAAACCAGTAGGATACCCTCCTGCACCTTATCCATTTCCTTTTGGTACGCACTAATCTTTTCCGGATCAAAATAATCTTGAAGTTGTAACTGCGTCAATCGACCAAAAATTCGGTCATCCGTCACATCCGGATATACCATTTCACGGATTTCGGGTTCAGTTTTCATCGCTTGTTTTGATGACAAAACAAATGCCGGGGATAAAGCCTGTATAAGTTCGTTAAAAAGCTCTTCATCATCCACCCCGTGGTAGCAGTCGATCACTATGATTTTCCGGTTTTTTTTGATTTCGACCAATTCATTTTGTAGCCTTCTACAAATAGCATCCCAGCCCTTAAGAGCTTCCAATTCTTCGGGCATGTTGAGCAGGGGCAATTTTCTGAATTCAGTTTTCATCAAACATTTTTTTTACGGTATAGGCTGCTCCTAAAAGTGCTGATTTGTTCGGTATTTTCGAGGGCACTATTTTTACTTTTCCCCATGGGGTCCAGGCTCTTTCGTTGACCCTTTTTTCCACAAAAGGCACAATTTGATCGGCACTTTTCATGACTCCCCCGCCAAGTATGACCAACTCCGGGTCATAGGCATGGATCAGGTTGATAACACAACCGGCCCAGACCTCTAAACACTGTTTTTTAATGTCATTGGCCATTGGATCGCCTTGCGAGGCAACATCAAAAAGCAGTTTAAAATCAAGAGGCTTTCCTTTAAAAGGGCTTTTTGCATATCTAAGGTCGGATTTGAGCCGTTGCCCCAGCATCCAGGTAGAAGCCTCTGCCTCTACACAACCAAAATTGCCACAGGTACATTTTGCCCCATTGATGCGGACAGTGAAATGCCCTCCTAAGTTGCCGGCTTGAAAGTGCTTTCCTTTAAGCAATTTACCTTCCACTAACACCGCTGAACCTACCCCGGTACCCAAAGTGAGCATACAGATATCGTCAAATCCCTTTCCTGCCCCATACTGCCATTCTCCCAACAGGGCCATCCTGGCATCATTTTCCAGGGTAACCGGGCAATGAAATTTTTCTGCGGCCCAGGCTTGAAAATCAAAATGCACGGCATCATTGAATTTTTGGTTGACCGATACTACCTTAAGGTTTTTAGAATCTACAATGCCCGGAAATCCTATGCCAATTGCCTGGATTTTGTTTTTTTCTTTTCCCAGCTTAGCCAGCATATTCAGGATGCCACGCTCTATTGACCGTATAGTTTCTGCAAAGGGGGCTTCCGAATCGGCACTAAACTTCGTTTCAATACAAACACTTTGATTTTTGAGCAGACCCAACTTGACAAAAGTTCCACCAATATCAACTGCCGCAATCATGGCCTTCTAGTTTTTAAAATCCACAAGTGTTGGAATACCCTTTTTTTCAAAGACACGGGCGGAGAAGCCATTGTCAAGAATTTCCTGATAATCATGGCCTGCATCAGAGGGCCAACAGGCCCCAAAATCCAAGGGAGTGTTCCCAACGTTAATGGTCCTGTGGGCGATATGGCCATTGATGTAATGCAAACTTCCAGGATGCATTTTCTCGGCCCAGGTGTTTCGGTCGCGATCCATCAAAAGCAAAATTCCCTCACCGTTAATACCCCAATAAAACTCCCCCCGATTAGATATGTGGTGAAAATGACCTTTGGTCATATAATATTCATCCCCAACCTTGCCAGGATATATTCTGGTCTTGCCATAATACAGACCGCCTTCCCATCCATTTTCAACAGGAAAATAGGCCTGAACCTCATATATCTTCTCTTCCTGGTCTTTAGCGTCATAAGCGCTTTGGTTATGGAATATCCCTTGTAGTTCTCCCAGTTTTTTTTCTGTTTTGATTACCTGTGAACCTTTGAGATCACCTGTTGAATAGTCAAGCTCAATGGGTCCATTTTCAAGAACCAGGTGTGCATTTGCTTTCATATATGGCCTCCTTTTTACGGGATTTTTTTATTTTGCAATTTTATATGTTCATATGTATGGACATATACCAAATATAATTATTTTATGTATGTTCACCTAGTTTTTAATCTGAAAGAAATTGGATTTTTGCTTTTCAGCCATTGAAAACGGGTTTGTGTTCATGTTAGATCAGGACAAAAGACAATCGAATGAAGATAGATCACCATAGTGGTGTCCCACTCCATATCCAGGTTGAAAGACTGCTTCGAAAAATGATTGATGAACCACCTTATCGTGATGGGGAGTTGTTGCCTAATGAAGTGGCCATTGCCAACAGACTCGGTATTTCCAGAAACACCGTAAGAAAATCTATTGGTAAATTGGTCTTTGAAGGGTTTTTGGAGCGAAAAAAAGGCGTGGGCACAAAAGTCTCGGAAAAGCGTATCACTACCCAGCTGGACAATTGGATGAGTTTTACTCAAGAGATGAACAATAAAGGGATCTCTTTTGTGAATTATGAAATTGAAGTGGTTTTTGTCAAGGCTGATAGTAACGTATCCAATGCGTTGGAGATCGCGGAAGAAACAGAGGTTTTAAGACTCTGTAGGTTAAGGGGGGATGAAGATGGCCCGTTTGTCTATTTTGTTTCGTACCTCCATCCAAGAATAGGTCTTACGGGTAAAGAAGATTTTCAAAGGCCACTATATGAAATTCTTGAAAAGGATTTCAATATCATGGTTGACCTTTCCCGAGAGACCATTACCGCAATCAATGTAGAGGAAGCTATCGCTAAAAAACTTAATGTTAATTCCCAAAAGCCGGTATTGCAACGTGTCAGAAAGGTTTATGACCCTGGAAAGCGCCCTGTGGAGTACTGCCTTGGGTTTTATCGTGCCGATAAATTTTCATATTCTTTGGATATAAAAAAGAGCTAATTATATCAAAAATCGTGGGCTGGGGTGAGATGCAAATTTTTCATTTATCACTGTTCCAAATAGGATAAGTGGTCTTCCAACTCCATTAGCTGGGTGACTCAGGATTTTCTTTCATCAATAGGAATAAGATTCACCGTTGCCTCTCTCAGGCCACCTACCAGGTCCCCTTCTGTTTTAGCCTCTTCATAATGGCTTTTTAGGGTTTCATTCAGGCAGATTTTTAGATTGAAATGGTCGGGATCATCTTATTCCTTTTCGTCATATTACTGTAAATCCAGTGCCGGACTGCTGGTAAGTGATTTTCTACCTTCACTGTTTTCCAATACATAATGCATCCTGGCTATTTGGTCTTTTGTAAAGATGTTCATAACCTCATCATGAGACCAGTTCATAAAATTGCCAATCATTACGGTGTCCCCGGCACAACCTATAAAAGGTTTGTTGCCGAAGACTTCACGGTCTACCGCGGGAGTATCCTCGCAATAATCATTTAGAAGGCAATCCTTACGTCCCCATGGATGCAGCAAACCCAGATAGTGGCCTATTTCATGGGTCAGGGTCCTGCCATATCTGGCATGGCAATCTATGTTGGATTCTCCGAAGTGTATCCAATTGATCAAAATACCTTCCGCATCATTGGGTCCTGGCCATGATAAAGGTCGTATTCCCGGAAGATCGGTTTTTGGTAAAGTTGCAACACCTAATGCCAGACATTCCGTGGATTGCGGTAAAGGGGTGGTCCATATGTTGATATATTGACTGGGGTCCCAATAGGCATATTGCGCAAAATGGTTTTGGCTGTACCCCAATACGGGAACCTGTACCTGGGTAGTATCAATTCGATTGATCCCATTGATAGGCGCTCCGTTGGGATCCTGTTTGGCAAGGACAAATTCAATTTTGGCATCTCCACCCGCAGGGTGGTCGTTAA
Source organism: Croceivirga sp. (assembly GCA_028284285.1). GTDB lineage: Bacteria > Bacteroidota > Bacteroidia > Flavobacteriales > Flavobacteriaceae > Croceivirga. The sequence continues at coordinate 80,442 of JANQSA010000035.1, read as the reverse complement.
ATCCTCGGGTACCTTCCTTTCTTCTAAAGTCTTCGTTAAGAATTTCAATTTGCCTTTTAATGCGTTCTTCTGAAAGGTTAGGGCCTTCCCCAATCTCTTCCCCCGCGTTGACTACATGGATGACTACCGGAAGAAAAATCACTTCTTCTTCTCCTTCTTCGGGGTTTGTGGGTACAGGACCTTCAAATTCCTCATCTTTGCTACAGGATGTCATCATTATGGCAACTAATACAAAAATCATTGCCCGAAATCTCCACCCGATCCCTATTCGCGTTTCCATACTGCCTATTCTTTTTTATTTACATCCTTAAAGGTTATCATGTCCCATACCTTATCGGATGCACCGGGATAAAACCCTGATTCATGCTCGTATTTTTTTGGGTTTTTAAATGTTCCAAACACGATATCAAACAAGGAAATATCCGAGTAGTTATAGGCATGGATGCCCCTGGCATGGTGTATGGCATGAGCCTCTGGTCTTTGGATGATGTAACCCAACCACGTGGGGGTTTTGATGTTACTGTGCTGAAAAATGGAGAAAAATGTAGTTCCCAAAATGATCAATGTGGTTGCCTCAGGAGTAAATCCGGCTACTACCACCAGGCACAAACTTCCCAGAAAGGTGAAGCCAATCATATCCATAGGACTAAAGTAAAATGCCCCGTAGCTGTCCAAACGTTCTGCACTATGGTGCATTTGGTGGAATATCTTCCAGAGCGTATTGCTTTTATGCATGGCACGGTGCCATACATAGACCCCAAATTCATACACCAGTATACCTGCAATGGCTCCACCAATAGTTCCCAAGCCAGTGAGATCAAAAAATTGATAATTCGCCAGATAGCTATCCCAAAGCAAGGGTAGGTATGAGGAAAGGAAAAAGAAAAAGGCGAAAGCCAGCATTCCTTTCAGTTTCCAAAACCTGATTTTGGGCAAGTGTCGTGCAGGGAAAAGAGTCTCCCATAGCATTAATCCTCCATACATGGCAAAGATGATGTAGGATATCGGATTAAAAATCAATTCCATAGGTGTTGGCAAACCCGCCAAAACTTCTTTCATTTAAAATAGTCTTTTGTACAGCTTTCTTTTCATATTTTCTTTTCTTCTTAACCATATGGCCTTCACGGTCGTACGGTCTTCCATTGTTCTTTTTGGACTGTTCATACTTTCATAGTTTAATTTTTGGAGGACAAAAGTATTTCCAGGGGTAACATGTTGAAAATAAATGGAGTAGACGAGTAGTGTACAACCCGGTACCTGAAGTAGACAAAAAATGGATGGTCTTAAATTTTGGGGAACATTAGGTAGACAAAAATTCCTAAGTATCTAATTAACAGAATCTTAAAAAATAAAAGTTTTAACGGAATAAAAACAAGCCTAAGGGGTTATAACAGCGAGACTACGCTTTTTCGATCTCTAAAAAGTAATCCAGAAGCTCTTTTTCGGGGGCTATTCCCAATTTCTTTCGAAGGCGATACCGTGCGGTTTTTACACTTTCGGGAGAAATACCCAGGATACTGGCCGTTTCCTTTATGTTCAGATTCAGCCGGGTAAGCGAAGCAATTTTTAGATCGTTTGCGCTTATGCTGGGATGCCGTGCTTTTAATCTGCTGTAAAAGTTGGTATGCACTTCTTCAAAATGCCGTTTGAAATCTTCCCAGTCCCTATCTATGTTCACTTGCTGCTTTAGGGTACGCTTTATTTCGGAAAGCATCTTTGTTCGTTTGGCAGGGGTGGCCTCTTGAAGCAGATTTATTTTTTCGAGCAGCTGTGAAAAAAGTTCATTTTTTTGCGCGAAATTCAGAGTGTAGGAGGTAAGTTCTTTGTTTTTAAACGCTAACTGCTGATGTAGCTCGCGTTGCTTTAAGGCTGCATTTTCCAAGGCTGTTTGGGCCAATGCTTCTTTTGACTTCAAAAGTTCGGTTTCCTTTTTTTCGCGTTGCTTTTGGTGCCGTAGCATGAGTAATGCCGTAATGGCCAGGGTCACCAGGAGAAGAGACAGAAAAACATTCATTAATGTGCGTGAGCGCTTGGTTTCCTGAAGCAATGCAATTTCTTTTTCTTTATTGGTTAGTTCGTTATTGAATTCCAGTGCGGCAATCTGTCTGGATTTATCCGTGTTATAGATAGAATCCCTTAAATTGATAAATGCATCATAGAAGAAAAGTGATTTTTCCAACTGACCTTGCTCCTTTTTCAGAAGCTTGAGTTCTTGATAGGCTTCCAAAATGTATTTGCGCAGTTTGTTTTGCCTGGCTTTTTCCAGCGCCTCCAGCAAATGATTTTCTGAATCTTCGTATTCCCCCCTTAGACGCTGTACTTTCCCATGTTGTATAAGGTTGCCAATAGATCCGTCTACATCGTTTACTGTTTCCCCTAAAGCCGTTGCTTTTTTCAAATGGTAGTCGGCTTGTTCCAACTCATTTTCGAGAACAAATAACCGGCCCAATAGATTATGGGCCTCGGCCATACCATAGAAAAAATCGTCATCGGAATGCATATGCAATGCATTGGTGAGATACTCCTTTGCTTCCGCAAGTTGATCTTTTTGTATGAGTACCGAACCAATTTTATTGAAGGTGGTGGCAATACGTGGCTTCAAATCCAGCCGGGTAAACGTTTCAATAGCGCTCTCATAAATATCCAGCGCTTTATCCAGGTCACCGATGTCAGCATAGACCATCCCACTGTTCATCAAACAATTGGCGGCACCTTCCAAATCACCGACTTCCTCGTAGGTCTTTTGACAGGCGGTCAAGTTTTCGAGGGCAAGTTTGGGTTGGCCATGAGTCCAATAGGCCACTCCGAGCACGCGTTTGGCTTTGGCAATTCCGAGTGGATAGGCCAGTTTGTCCGCCAATGCCAACGCTTCCCTGCCATTTGAAATGGATTTGTTTGAGTTGACGATCCAGTACCGATAGCCCAAATCGTTCAACGCATCAACGCGCTCTTTGGTTGGGTTGGGAAACTGCTTCAACAGCCGCTCAAGGCTATCAACGGTAGTCTCATTGGACTGTCCATATAACGGAAAGGACACTGTTAAAAGGACTATAAATACAACAAGGAAACGCATATCCGGTTCTTAACTTTAAACAAAGATAAATGATGTAAAAAATGTCGTTATGACCTGTTCATGCCCGGACAGTCGCTTAAGGCCAAAACATAGTTCAAATAAACGATTGAAATAGGTCGAATTACCCTTATTTTTGAACTAAAACGATTAGTTTTTGGAGATGCGATTTTTATCCTTGTTTTTTTTAACGCTAACCACTGGTATTTGCTTCTCACAGAACCAATCGCCAACGCATCATCCCATTGCGGGTTGGTACTTTAAGGCAGTTAGCGGGTATCCAAGTGCCATTACCTTTAAACCTGTGGTACTGTTCAAAGATGGCACATACTTTAACGTTGATGAAGAGCCTATAGAGGATCTTGACATTTCTAAATCAAGGCTTGAGGATAAATCCCGGTGGGGCTCATGGAAAAGAAACAACGATTTATTTTATCTTACCAACTCCAAGGGCAAAGTCAAGACGTATGACCTGAAAAAAGGAAATTGGTTTCCTGCATTCCCCTTCAACGACAGGATTTCATTAAAAGGCAAATATGAAAAAGTTTCAGGGGGGCTTTACAACAATGGTCTTCTTGCCCTTTTCCAATCTGAAATAGTATTCCTGGATGACTCGCACTTCACAAATTCTAAAGACGGAGGAGTGAGTTCTTATTCTTCAAATGCATGGATGGCGAGTAAGGATTCCGGGACATATACAATTCGGGATAATACTATTGTGCTAAATTACAACAGTGGTAGTAAGGTGCGTTTATCTTTTGCCATAGGGGCCAAGGGGTACAACACTATGGATACCGATATGATTTTTATTGGGGGAAAGGCTTACGTTAGGGAGTAAGGAGTACAGGCAGAATTTAAGAATGCCATGGCTTGCAAGACCCAGCTGAGCCCAACAAGACGACTACGGTTAAGAAAATAAGTTGAACCCTTGTCTTATTAACAACTTCAATTTGTTTTACTCTTCACCATGCCTTACTTCGTTAAAGGGTATATTTTTATTCTTCCTGAAATCAAAACTGCCGTAGAAGAACAGGCGGAAAGTATGATTAAGATTGTAAACATTACCTGCAGCGAGTTGCTGATACACCATCATATATCCGCAATCCACTTTCCAATTCTTACTCAATTTATGCTTTAAGCCAACAGTTAATCTGTTTTGGTTAAAGGTGTTAAAGATGACATCTTTACCGAAATTCAGGTGTGTTTCATTAGCCAAAATAAATTCTGTAGGCCCGTCCTGTTTAAAAGGAAATCCGGCGCTAACCAGAAATCGAATACGGTTAACAAAGAAATCATCATTTAAGGATTGACCATCCTGCACATTATTGAAAAAGCGTTGCTCTAATCTAATCCTAAACAAAGCATTCATTTTTTCATAACGTTTAGATATACTTAACTGCTGGTAAATTCTATTCTCGTTTTGAAAACGGTCCCAATCACCAGTTGGAGTCAACCAAAGGTGTGCATAACCTGTCGCGAACCTAAGGTTATCATTCAAATAATACTGGCCGCCAACGCGAAGGAAGTAGAAATTGGGATCCGCTAAAAAATTGTTTCTGCGAATATGAATATCATTCAGTATCGCCCAACGATCGGCAATTCGGAATACATTATTTGTTGAAATCCAAAATTGAGCATTTTCATTTACCACTTTTTCAGGTAGCTCTTGGCCGTAGGCTGAGTGACTTACCAAAAACAGAACTAAGGTTACACCAATAACGAAATATTTCAACTGAGGTAATTTTAGAGCATAAAAATTAGTAGTGTCCGATAAAACTTTTTATACTCTAACATGAATGTTAGCAACGTCCTTATCTTTGGCTACTGCTTTTCCTTCGATGGCCTGAGAGTACAAAGAAGTGGGAACAAACACTACCTGAACGACTATAAAAAAATGCGAAGATACTTTAAAAGCACCAACCTAAAATCATCTGGATAAGACAATTTTTAAGGCCTTGAAATTATGCAAACTGAAATGGGATTTTCTTAAGCGATTGATAGGATTTGCTTTTGTCAATCCTTGTGGTTTAAATAACCCTTTGTTTAAACTTTAGTTTAACTCAATTCTTTGTGGGATGCTTTTCTTTTTCAACAAATACGAAGAGCAAATGAGTCGTTTTTATACCGTTAGTTTTACCTTAAAACGTTCGTGAGATAGTAATTGAGGGAATCCAAAGACCAGAAGCTTTTGGTCTTTGTCAGTCCCCTTATTTGTATTACATTTCCTATAAATTCCAAGGACTGTAAATGGACGTATCTGCTAAAACTTCCACCACCTTATTCCTATCTGCCATCTGCTTGACCACTATGTTGATCCAGCCGCATATAGGGTACGGACAAATGACATCTTCCTCATTCAATCCCTTCAAGTTTGAACTCCGGGAACGGTTTCCCCCCGGGAATGAAAAATTGCTCCGCAACGAAATTTCGAAAATAACCGCCGTTCAACAAGAATTGGAGGAAGAGGATATATGGTCTGTAAAGTATTGGAATGGTGCTTATCCTTCTTACCGCTGGCATCAATTACTCATGCAAGTCAGCCAAAACCATAAGGGCCATAAAAATGGAGGTCGGGTGGCCATCATGCATCTTGCCATTTATGATGCCATGGTTGAAGTTGGGAAGCACAAAAAGGCGTATTTCCGGAAAGCGGCTTACCAGTATGACCCAAGGGTAAAAAAGTTGGGGCAGGTACCCCATTTTTCCGCTTTTATTTGCGAATGGAGTGCGGCAGCAGGGGCCGCACATCGGGTCATAGGATATTACTTTCCGGAGCAAAAAGAATTGATTGATAGCCATCTCACTGCCTTTAGGTCTGCCCGTCTGGCCACAGGGGTATCATTTCCCTCTGACATTGAAAAGGGCCTGGAAATCGGACAAGAAATTGCCAATCAATACATTGCATATGCCAAGAGCGATCGAACCGACCTTCGCTGGGAAGGGAGTGTGCCAAAAGCGGATAGTCTCTGGTCGGGGAATCCCGGCCCCTGGGACCCTATGAAAAGGCAATGGAAGCCCCTCACACTTGTTCAGCCCAATCAGTTCAGGCCAGGTCCGCCTCCGGTGGACTGGTCTTCCGATATGGAAGAGCTCAGGCAATTTAACGCAACACATCAAACCAGTGAAATAGCCTGGAAGTGGAAAAGCGAGCCGGTTTGGGACCGACTGATCGAACGAAAGATCCTGGAGTACCACCTGGATCCCCTGGAAGCCGCCTTTGCCAATGCGGTTTTTCACACGGCACGCTATGACGCTATCATTGCCGCCTGGGATGGGAAATATCATTATTGGGGTATCCGGCCTTTTCAATACGATCCTTCTTTCCAGCCCATTTTGGTTGACACCCCCAACTTCCCGGGTTATCCAGCCGGGCATACCACAGTGGCTGGATCCATCGCCAGGGTACTGTCTTTCCTGTTTCCCAGGGATGAACCCTTATTTTATGCCCTTGCGAAAGAGTGTTCAGAATCCCGTTTTGAAGGAGGGGTACATTTCCGTACCGATAATGAAGTAGGATTGGAAGTAGGTGATCAGGTCGGGCAGCAGGTAATACGGGTATTCACAGAATGAAAGAATCCAAAAGCATATTTTGGGTTTTCTCTACATCAGCAAAATAAATCGAAATTGCCATTCAACACTTTTTCTAATTTTCCGGTTTGCCAGCTGGAAACAAGGTCCTTCACAATTGGTGATTTTCCGAATTTATATCGCCTCACGTTTTTTGGAACAGAAGACTTCTTGAATCTCCGGATTAGGGGACTTAAATCCCTCAACCCATAATCTTCAGGTTCGATTGGAATTACGGAAACAAGTATTTTTGACTTTATGGTCTGTTTTTCATTCGTACCGGACTGTTCTACAATATGATAGCCGGTTTCTTTGTTTAAAATGGAGTAAGCACCAAAGCCGGCAATTGAAAAAATCACACTGATATCATCAAAATTATGGGATTCTTCTATGGATTCAATCTTCATGCCTCTGGTTTTTGCCCATGATTTGTACATACTTTCAATTTTCTTGCCGTTGATACGATGGGTGTCATTGTATTCTATTTTCAGAATGGCGTCTTGAGGTTCAGCTTTAACATAGGAAGAGATGGCTTTATCCAACAAATAGACCCTTTGCGCCAGTTTCTTAATTAGTTTTGGGTCATAGGAAAGTCTTTCTTTTTCCGGATTGTTCAGTCTGGCAAACAGACTTGTTGCTGTTTCATATCCGCTTTCAAACCGGTCTATAAATTCAATTTGGGTTAACACATCATATCTTTCCGGTTTTGACCAAAAGTCATTTGATGCCATCTCCAGCATTAAATTGTCTTTTGTGGTAATCAAAGACTCATCATCAATTTTGCCGGTCAATTCATTTAATTTCCTTTCAATCAATTTGAATTCAGCCAGCACCCCTTTGGAGTCCAATAGTATATCGGTAAGTTGTAAATTTTCCGATTTTGATTTTTGCCTTTCAAGTATCTGCTTTTTCTGTTCCCAGGTAAAGTCCGGCTCGTCAGGATCAATGAACTGTACTTTGAGTTTTTGTTTCCCGGGACTTACCAATAGAAACTGATTGCCCTTGGGATAGTTATGATTAACAATAGTTATGGCGAGGGGAGCTAACAGGTATTTTTCAATCACCCTTTTTAAGGGTCGTGCTCCAAGAGTGCTTGAAAACCCCTGTTCCAGAAGAAACTCTAAAGCCGAATCTTCAAAATCCAATTCCCATGCCCTGCGTCTTAGCCCACGTCTTTGTAGCACTTTACCAAGCTCATTCTTCAATATTTGTTTTGCTATTCCCTTTGTGAGAGGATTAAACATGACTATTTTGTCAATCCTGTTAATAAACTCAGGTCTAAATGTATAGTTGATTGATTTCATCATATTGGCATCAATATCATGTTCTATGACATTGTTGAATCCAACACGATTTCCTTGCGGGAGACTTGCTCCAATGTTTGAGGTAAGTATGATTATGGAATGTCTGAAATCCGCAACGCTCCCCCTTTGATCGGTCAATCTTCCGTCATCAAAAACTTGAAGAAAAATGTCCCAAATGTTCGGATGGGCCTTTTCAAATTCATCCAGTAATACTATTGAAAATGGTTTTCTTCTTATGATATTGACCAAGGCAGTACTTTCCGCCGTGTCTGAAGCGTCTCCCAGTAGTTTGTAGGTAGATTCCTGAGTCTGAAATTCGCTCATATCAAGGCGGACAAGTCTGTCTTCCGAGCCAAATAAATATTCGGCCAGCGACTTGGCTATTTCTGTTTTACCAGTTCCGGTAGGTCCCACAAAAAGGAAAACACCTGAGGGCTTACTTGGATCGGTAAGTCCGGCTTTGATCATCGCAATTCTTCCAATTATTGTATTGACCGCATCCTCCTGGCCAAGCACTCTTGTGGCAAAGTACTGCCGTAAGTCATCGAGATTGAGTTTTTCACTATCGTCCAGGATTGTTTTGGGCAATCCCGTAATGTTGGAAAGAGAATCGATAAAATCTAACAGTTCAATACTGGAAGCTTTTTCTTTTTTTGATTCCACCAGTTTTTTGGTCTGCCTGATCAAATCGAATAGACTACCCGGGTTTTCCTCATGTGATAGATATTGATGGGATAGGTAATACACTTCTTCCAAATCACTTTGGGTAAAATCATCCCAAAGGCCATTTGCATCGTCCTTTTTTATCCATAGTGAAGCTAGTTCAAGGGTTACTTCTTTTGGAGCGGGGTTAATTCTAAAAACTTCAAAACTAGTGGCGACCTGGGGGCGAAACTGTACTATCTTTTCTAAACTATTGGAATCTAATTCTCCGATAATTTTTAATTCACCTGTTTCAACAAAAGGGATAATTTGATCCAATATACTTACCGGTGAATACTGATGTCTTCCTCCGTAGTACAGTTCTTGAAATCTGGGAACAAGCCATACACATTTTTTTGTGCTGGTAAGCTCTGCCAATACATTCTGCACATTTTGTTCCAGGTCGCCTATATAACGCTGCCCGGCCATTAAGTTGCCGGCAGTAGCCTTGAAAATAAACCAGTTTTGGCTTTTCAGTTTTTTACATACCAAATCAATCAGAGTGGATTTGCCAACTCCTTTATCTCCGGATATAAGAATAGATTTTGGACTTGGATTCGTGAGCAGCGAATACATCGAATTTACAGAGTCCGATATCGAATCATTTTCAATGATATTGGAGGGTAAGTCTTCTTTTTTCCAAATCTTCCCAACCGTTTTAAGGTATTCTTGGTTCATGAATATGAATAGTAGTATTAAAAATCAAAACGTAGTCCAGGGACACTAAACCGTATCTTTTGTTAAGATAAATATTTAAAACAGGAAAGTTTGTCTATACTCAACGCGATGTCTAAAATATAATTAGGTATTTTTAAAATAATTGCATCAAGTCCAAACAAAGGATACCCAGTATGAAGGTTGCCCTAATTTCCGATATACATGACCACGTCTGGAATCTGCAAAAGGTTTTAGCCATGCCGGAGCTGCAGGCTACAGAAGCCATGTTTTGTTGTGGTGACCTTTGTTCTCCGTTTATCATACATATATTGGGTAAGGCGTATGCCAAACCCATTCATATCGTTTTGGGTAATAATGATGGGGATGTTGCAGCCATTATAGCAAATTCACGGAAATATTCGAATATTTACATTCACGGAGAGTATTTTAAAGGCGCCTTGGGAGAGCGTACTGTAGCCATGAACCATTATCCGGACAAGGCCCGGGCTATTGCGTCTAACGGAGGGTTCGATATTGTGTGCTATGGACATAACCATACTGTGGTAAACGATGAAATGGTAGGGAACACGCTGCTTATCAATCCTGGGGCTGTCATGGGATATCACGGAGGGGATCTAAAAGACATCCCCGCGACCTGGTTGGTATTAGATACTGTTCCACCCAAAGCGGAAATTTATCGAATTTGAATATCGTGATACATGTTTGAAACGATTACAAAAGGCCAGATAAACGATGACGGAAGAACTGTTTTTTAATAAATTACAGATAACAACTGAAAAGGTCTTTAAAGAAAGTGATGTTTATTCCAAGAATAAGCATGAAAACTGGTTTTATTCTATATGTAATGGTCCCATATTTCGAGAAAAGCCTATTGTTTTTGGTCTAAATTGGGGTGTTAGTCGATCTGAGGATTATAAGGGCCATAGCCCCCAAAAGACTTACCCAAAGGACATTGACACAAATACCTGGCCATTTAAAAACCATGTAAACCATTTTTTGCAAAAGTATTTTGGTCACTCTTTTGACGAAGTCAACTACAGTAACCTATGTTTTTTTAGGACTCCCAACATCGATTACCTTAGCTATAAGGATTGGCGTGATTCCATACCGTTATTCAGAGAATACGTCCAATATGTAAATCCCCCATATTTAATAATGATGGGTTCCCCAAAATATTTGAACAAACTAGAATTAAAGGAAATTCAGGAATATGGCTTCTTGCCAGAGGGTAAAAAAAGAAGGGCTTTTACTCGTATTGGTGTGCTGTTTGACAAATACAAGTTTGGTTCAGTACCCCATAGTGCTGCTTATATTTCCCAGGATACCCATGACGTGCTTTGGAAAATACTATCGGAAAAATTCAAATAAACCATCCATGAAAAATACTTTTCTCGTACTGTTCCTGCTGTGTTTCTTAACGGGATGCAATGACCGGAAATTAACACATCAGGAGACCGTTTCAAAATATTACAGTGCCTTTGATTCATCCCATTACCACGAAATAAGTGCATTAATACATGACACTATCATCCTTACCTCCGGAGATTATGTTACTCCCTATACACATAAAAGTTTCTATGAATTTTTTAAATGGGATTCCATATTCCAGACCTCTTACAAAATAGTACAATTAAAAGCGGAAAATGATCAGATCATTGCTGCCGTAGCTTCAAATTCGGTTCGTTTTAAGTTTTTAAAGAACGACCCCCTGACCTGCAATTACAAAATCTCTTTTACTTCCGGGAAAATCTCAAAAATTGAATCACTGGACTGTCCCGGTACGGATTGGGACGTCTGGCAAAAAGAAAGAGATTCTTTGGTATACTGGATCAAAAATAATCACCCCCACCTGGATGGTTTTATTAATGATCTGACGATGGACGGAGCCCTAAACTACCTGAAGGCGATTGAATTGTATGAAACCGATAACAACACTCTTTAAATGGTTTGTAAAACCCTGCTTTATCCTATATAGCGGTCCTTTGCATAGGTTAGAATTGGGGTTTCGGAATGGTCCATGATGCGCTCCGCACTAAGGTTTGTGTCTATTAAATCCAATTTCCCGTAAGAGCTGTTTATTCTAATCGCAATAAGGTCGACCGGGGTACTTTCTATATAGGTCAACACACCCTTTTCAAGACGCTCATCATTAATGATTTCCAAATCGGGGTTGATCAATCCATGTAGCTTGCAGAATTTCTTCATCCTTTTTTGGGTTTCGGATGTAGACTGCCAATTCTCCCTTGTGTTCACATACAGCAATTTAAGCTTTGCATTATTTGCTTTTAGAATCATTTTAACGGTCGCCAGGGCATTTACAGGAGTAGGTTCAAAATCCGTAACAAAAAGTATATTCTTAATGGTCTCAAAGCGAAGTGCCCTGGAGATGCTTATGACGGAATTACTGGCATACCGTATAATGTCACGCGTAGTAGATCCAATACGGTCCGGAAGGTGTTGTTCTTTGTACCCAAGAATAGTGAATAGCGTTTTCTTATCCTGAGAACTCCGAATGACATGCGGTGAAGGTTTGCCGTCAGCAATTTCCAATTCAATAGCATTGGGATCTGCAAAAAACGCTTCCAAAACCTTTGCTATTTCAGATTGGGCAGAGGTCAGAACAATATCCCGTAGACGATCGGCCTCTTCTGTTCTGTAATAAGGATAGTCGGAAATCCCGAGTGAATGGATCACTTTCAAATCCAGTTTTAATTTGGCGGACATTTCCTTACCCAATTTAAGGGCATCAATGGATTCTTGCGAAAAATCAAACGGTACTAAAACTTTCATCGCTGTATTTTTATAATTATAAATTGCTTATAACCTGGTTTTCAAGGTGACTGGTCCATTTAAGCAGGACGTAGCTATAATCGCAGTACTATTTTTGTCTGTATAGCCCATATTGAAGGCCTTATGATGAATTGAACGGTTGGTCTAAACTTTTAGGTCTTTTATTTTTTTAAATTCCGACCTAATCATTTCATTTACTTCTTCATATTTTTCTTTCACATCTTCGGATACTTTATCCCAGTTTTTATGAAGTCCTTTCATTTTTATGGATAAGTAAACATTGAATATACCGCTTGCTATTAGCGCCAACCCTGTCCAGACCACAATAGATATCCCGGCGAATAAAGGATTCCACAGTAACACAAAAGAAAAAATTAGTCCCAGTACCCCTGTGATCATCAACGTTCCCCATTCCAGGTTCCCGTAGTTTTTTAAATCCAAAGCGATGCCCATGGCTCCGAGGCTCCGGAACATTATTACGAAACCAACATAGAGCGGTAAGGTGATCATTGATATTTCGGGGTTTGTTAGCAGTATTACCCCAACAACAGCATTTAAAATACCAAAGGCCAAGGTCCAACCCCAATTATCCAGTTTTTTTCTATTCGTAATGGCAAAAACTACTTCTATACTACCAGACCCCAGAAAGGTAATGCTAAACAGAATACTTAACGCTAAATAAGAGGCTACCGGAGAAATGAAAGTCCATATTCCGACTCCGATTAATACGATTCCGACGATCAGTAGCAAATACCAGTGCTTTACGGAGTCCTTAACGTTTTTAATAAATTGATTTTTCATAATTATAGTTGTTTTGATGAATACATTTTTCTGATCGTAGGTATAGTATAGTACACTTCACAAGACTTGTCATTCAGTCTTAGGAACTACCTTATTTCCTTTTCTTCTTTCTATTTCCCTTTTAATTTTTTTTCTGAAGTTTATATTTTGTTGATATTGCCGCCTATTCAAAAACTCAATCAGTAATGCTACCACTGCACCACCAAAGATGGCTATACCCAATTCGTAAATAATATCCAGTACGACGTCATTTATAAACATCCCCAAGGATGAAGAAAAAAAGAATCGCAAAACCCCGGCGAGGACGGTAATAATAAGCCCCAGAACGAAAAAAAATGACAAGAAACCGATATGGAAATATTCTTTATTTATGATTAAATCCAACTCCTCCGGGTTCTTCTCGTAAAAAGCAATGAGCTCCTCCGTAATTTCTTGATCATCAGGAAATATTTTTTTTAACATTAGCCTATTGATTATAGTACGATGTCAGCAATTTTTTTCAGATGTGAAATATGATAATCATTAAATTCCTCGGAGGGTTGCCATCCTTTATAGGACTCAATATCAGGGTCAAAAACATCACTTTCCACACCGGTTAGCGCTTCAAAAATGGCATGTGCGCAGAAAGGGACCATAGCTTCAGAATACCCCCCTTCATGAACTAAGACCAATCTGTCTTCACAGCATTTTTTTGCGGTAGCCATTACCATTTTTGTCATTTCCCTGAAGGTATCCCCATACGCCAGCATTCGTGCCAGAGGGTCAACGGCATTGGCATCTAAACCGGAAGCGACCACAATTAAATCCGGGGCAAACCTTTCTATTTTTGGGATTACTATGTTTTTCATAGCATAGAGGTAAGCCTCGTGTCCAGCCCCGGGTAAGATGGGGATATTGGTATTACATCCTAAACCATCTCCCTCACCCAGGTCGTTTTCACCACTATATCCCGGAGGGAAACACCGATCCTGATGCATTGAGATCGTTAGAACGTCAGCACGGTGATAAAAGATCTCCTGAGTGCCATTGCCATGATGCACATCCCAATCAATTATGGCCACCTTTTTAATGTTGGGGTAGTTGTGGAGCACGGCTTCTACACCAATGGAAATGTTGGAAAACATACAAAAACCCATAGGAGTATCGGACAGACAGTGATGTCCGGGCGGTCTTGAGATAGCATAGGCGTTTTTATACCTTTTTTCAATTACACTTTCCATTGCGGATTTTGCCAATCCTGCGGACAATTTGGCAATCTCATATCCTCCCTTGCCAAAAGGAGCGTGTGGGCCTAATTCACCGCCATTCCCATCGGAGAGCTTTTTAAACTTTTCAAGGTAGGATTGAGGATGGACTCTAAGTAAGTCTTCTTCGGTACAGGGTGGAGCATCTACAATATCAATTTCCTGCCTTAGTCGAGAAACTTCCAACAAGGAAACAATCCGTCGTTTAGTATCTGGTGATTCTGCAAGTCCCGCACTTGATGGAGGTTGCACCCAACCCCCTACGGGTTTAGCCAAAACGTAAAGTCCGGGAGTACTATGCCAGAGGCATCTTTCATTGTGAAATAGCGCTGTTTTTTTCATGGTTCTAGTTTTTAGTTATTGCAGGATAAGTGCTTTGTTGCTAATTGAAATAGGATGCATTTTTTTGGCCACGAGTTCCTTTTCTAAACAGGATGTCTTTTTTACCACCATATTTTTATTCATCGTTAACCCATCAAAGTATGAATTGTCATTCTCAGCTTTTTATCTGCCCCGGAAGGAAGAGAAAACTGAAGCTAAAAATGTTTGCTTTAAAAGATTGTCTGGCGGAATAATCCGAAGTATATCTTACTCTTGCATTAAGCCAATCCACACCGGGCCAAAACCCGATACCCGCGGATATGGAGTGTCTTCCGTCTCTCGAATCAAATGGCGTTCCCTGCCACCATACCGCTTCGCCTATGTCATCAGAAATTTGCCAGGTATGAGCGTTTACCAATTCAATCTCCAACCATTCGGTTATGTATTGACTTATTCCATATTCCAAACTAAACCGGTTTCCAATTCTGGCCGGAGCATCGATTATTTCTCCGTTAAGTTCAAGGGTGGGAACAACTCCTAAAGCCGTAGATTGCTCATTAAAGTAAAGATCCACCGGAAGTTGGATTTGATGCGTCCAATATCCTTGACCTACATTGCTTTCTGACTCTGTATCGTATTTTCCTGTTGGAATGTATGCGGTGTATGAAAAGATAATGTCGACCTTCCGATCCAGGGACCAGGAAATGCCTAAAGGCGAAACAGTCATATCACCCCATCCGCTGTCCCTACCGGAGAACCTTGTTTCCTCTCCAAGCAAAACCAAAGCGGTGTAATCCAAATCCAGGTAGGTCAACTGGAGCATTGCTTGATACCGGCCACCCAAAATTTTCCAATCAGAAAGATAGGCCACTGCGGGAACGTTGACATACCCCGACAAATCGGAATCAATTATTCCTGATGGGACACCGTTTGTCGTGATTTCAGTATGCTTATCTCCTTCTGAATTGTAGTACCCCTTTGAATTGATAAAGTAGTTATAATTAAATACATAGAATCCTGATGGACCGGCGGTATAATCCCGAAGAGGAGTTAATCCGGGATAATACGCCCCGGGTTGATAGGGGACCACCTGTGATAATGCTCTTAAGGTGCCAAAAATTAATCCTATTCCGATTAGTATACCTCTCATATCATCCTGAAGATAAAAAATGAGCAATTATTCATATTAACAAATATATGAGCATTTGCTCATTTTTAAAAATAGATCTGATATTTTTATGTGAATAGGAAAGAATATTGAGGATTTTTTATACTTGTACTCAAGTCAAAGTCAATTTTAATGAGTGATTCGCCAGAAAATAAGCTTATTTCCCCCAAGCAGAAAAGAAGTATAGAAACTAAAAAACGGATTAAGAAAGTGGCGCGTCAGCTATTTTCAGATTTAGGATATTATAAGGTGACGACTAATATTATTGCTAAAACTGCAGGAATACCCATTGGAAGTTTTTATAACTATTACAGGGGAAAGGAAGGGGTGATAACGGATCTCATTAATGAATTCAACAATGACTTTAGCAAGCAACTGCATTCAGAAATTCTGGAGCTCTCCAAAGATCTTACCTCCAAGAACGATATACTTCCGGCGGTGAGAAGGCTTGTGCAATTCACGCTTCAAAGCGATCTAATGGCCGATCCGTTTTTTATGATGTTTTATGCGCTCCAGTATACTGAATCTCAATTCTCGGAATTATTTCATAAGCACAGAATTATTGAGATAAACTACATTAAGCTGTTTCTATTTGAGCTTAATACGTTGATTCCCATAGACGCAATTGAACAAAAAGCTGAAACCATTCATGTCGCCTCGGAAAACCTCGTTATCTACTATAATCATTTACGCACTATATCTTCCAAAGAAGTGCTTCTGGAGCAGTACACCAAACTGCTTTATGGCTATATAATGGAATAATCCTCAACGGTATATATATGAATTAGCCT
Organism: Croceivirga sp.; assembly: GCA_028284285.1. GTDB lineage: Bacteria > Bacteroidota > Bacteroidia > Flavobacteriales > Flavobacteriaceae > Croceivirga. The sequence continues at coordinate 64,006 of JANQSA010000035.1, read as the reverse complement.
GACACCTTGATATCAGATCTGGAAACAGCAGAAAAACGTGCTGCTAGATTTACCGGAGGTTATGCCATAGGATTACGTTCAGCCGAAGAATTTCATAAATCCTTTAGAGATAGACCGGAAAAGTTGAAACCAGGTGATGTAACTGTTTTGGAGGGCCTATAGGTAGGGTCTGCCCCTACAAGCGGGATGATCTCATTGGAATGGATGGCCTTGACCTTTGAAACAAAGTGTTTGAAAATATCAATAGTTCCAAATAAGGAGGGGGTTAAACGAAAAAGAGGGCAAAAGCCCTCTTTTTACTGCTCCTTTGCCTTAAGCAAACCGGATTAATTTCAGTCCGGTATGCCTTCGGTGGTTTTTCCAGTTCTCATGACGGGTAAATAACCTGTCAAGAATAGCACCGTTCTTATTGATTTGTCGCTTTGTATCTTTCATCTTTACTTCCTTTTGTATTCGTTGTGATGGCTGCAATAAGCACCCCTCTTTACACGCCGAATTGGACGTGAAAATTCCCAAAACATTACATTATTAAGAGAAGTTTAACCTATGGAAAAGTTCGTAATGGCGAGATGATAGCTATCCCTGTAAGGCTTCCTTGAAAAAGGATAGTGCGTTGGAAAACAGCTATTTAAGATTGGATCAAAGGATAGCAAATTATTCTCAATTTTCCCATTTTCTATGGTAAAATCAGCAATTCATTTAATGATCCGGGACTATCCGGTTACCATTAAAAAGTAGTAGTTTTAAGTTAGCTTAGGATAGTAATTAGGAATTTACAGTATATCTGCCAGATACCAATAATGCCAACAACCTTTCCCATTCATAAAGGATTGATACAATAATGGAAATAATTGACAAGCCGGAAGATCCGAAACCTAAAAAGAAAAAAAACAAAGCCAACCTAAGGCGTGATGCAAAAGGCTTGGATACCCTATATCGAACGCTTTCCCGAAACCATTATACGCTCCTGAGAATGGTGGATACCAAAGCTGCAATAGTTTTAACCATCAATTTCATATTAATGACCGTATTGTTCGGCGTAACCAATCATGTAGGTGGATTAGAGAAAGAGATGCTTAGGATTTTTGTTTCATCCTTGATCTATTTTTGCGTTATCTCTATGGCATTTGCTCTTATTGGGATGTTACCCCACAAGTATGCCGGGAAAAAATACAAACAGAGTGGATATAACGGAAGTTTGTATGCTGGAAATTTTGCGGATAAGACATTAAGTGAATTTCGATCCGAGTTTGAAAACATAACCAAAAACGGAAAAAGGATTTATGACGAAATAACCAGTGATATTTATTTTCTCGGACTTGCTGTAAAACGCAAACAAACAATGATTACGTTAGCTGTTATTACATTGGTTTTAGGTTTGATTTGGTCGGTCATTTATACCTCTGTTTTATCAACTATGTAAACCAGGCGATACTATCACGATTCCTTCAAATGTTTAACATATTGCAAAATGTGAAAATGAGGGAAAGAGGCTGATATGTTTAAATCGGAAATTTCAGTAAAACCAGTATGAAATAGGAACATTGAATGGGAGATGGTTATCTTTCGAACAATTAAGAGAATCAAGTATGAAAAACCTTCTTTTTATTTCTTTTGCCCTATTATTTTCATTTACTGTTCATTCACAAGAGGATGAACCTACAGATTCACAGAAAAGGATCGCAAAATTTGCTGTTGCCAAAAGAAACGAGGTAAGTATAGATGTCATCTCGGCTATTGCCATTCCTGCATTGAACCCAAGGTACGAGTATATTTTGGGAAGATATTCGGGGGTAGGGATCGATTTGTTTGTTTCGCTTGACGATGAGGACGACTTTGACGATTATTCAGAGTACGAAAATTTCTCTCTGACCCCGTACTACCGTCAGTATTTCTTTTCCAAACAGGACTACGGGGCAAAAGGCTTCTATGCAGAAGGTTTTGTCAAATTCTTCACTTTTAAAGAGCCCATTTTCAGTAGTGTAGATGACTCTGTAACAAACGAAAGTTTTTTTGATACCTCTATTGGAGCGGGAATCGGCTGGAAATGGATAAGCCAGAGTGGTTTTTTGGTTGACCTCGGCTTCGGGGTTGGCAGAAATCTTGGATTGCCGGACGACGAAAATATAGGACAGGAAGTCCAGGCAAGGGGAGGTTTGAATTTCGGATGGAGATTTTGATCACCCTTATCACAGGCGATACAAATTCTGCTGCTGACAGATAGTAGCAGGTGGTAATTCCCTTTGACAAAGTTCAAAAAAACGGTGGAAAAGGAGAACTATTTCAACTAGGCACTGGAAAAATACCCTTTTGTGGGTATTTAATGAAAATGGATGTTTAAATACCTTTAACCAAAGTGTATAAAATATATGTTGCAAAATGAGATCATAAGACAATCCTTCGCCCAAAATCTTAAGTAACTGTTTAAATACAATAATTAAACAATGTTCAAATAATGAATAGAATTCTCTTTCTTTTAGTTTTTTATGGAGTTTATATAAATGCACAAATTGTTATTGATTGGCGTTACATTGACATAAAACATCCCTTCAATAAAATTGGAGCGATAACAACTGATAATTGGAATAATATTTACCTTGTTAGTGAAGACGGAAAAAAATATTCGATATTGAACAAAAAGACTGGTAAGCATTCGAATTCAGTTGATGTATCTGATATGGGGGGCTACAACTGTCCTTTTAACCAAATAGGAGCATTAACATTTGACCCCGACGGTGGAAAGTTATATGTATTCAATTTTGATGGTGATAAATACGCTGTTTATACTCCAAAGGACAACTCCTGGTCCCCAACCACATATGATCTTTATAGTTTCGGTGGTGGTGGCTGCCCGTTAACCGATGTTGGAGCTATATATTCAGATTTAAAAAATTATTTCTATTTGTTCAGTAATGACGGAAAGTGGTATACTACATGGCATGTTTACACAAAACAATGGGGGGATATATCCGCTGTGAACATCTTAGGGGGCAATAGGTACCCTTCTACTAAAGTAAATGCGGCCACAAGGTATTTTAGAAATGATACGTATCTCTTTTATGATGGCGATGAAACAACTTTTGCCCAAATGACAATCGTACCTAAAGATTCAAAAGAATTTAAGAAGATAAACAAATCAACAGCCCGACAGTACATTGAGAAAACCCACGAAGATTGGCACGGCAAAAACACATCGGCTTCAGGAACTAATTATTACCTAAAAAATAATCATATATCTAAAACAATAAAAGTCAAGTATAAGGTCAAATACAAAACAAGAGGTAAGGAATCAATTCGAACGGTTACGATAAGTCCCGGGAAAAAAATAAAAGTTGCTGCCATCGGTTCCGGAACGGGAAACGAAACCGTATTAAGGCCAAATATCTCCGTTTTGGAAGCTAACTTCTAAATATAGTTTCTTCGCTACATTCGTTCCTGGTTTTTGATTAATGTTACAAATAAAATTTAATAATTGAATTATATCAAATCTATTTAATCTAGGCTGTTTGATAAAATTTTCTGTAGATACAAATTAAATATCCAAATGGAGTTAAAATATGTATCTACAAACCTATTGCCCTACTGTTTTTTTAATTGTGTTCGCTTCTTGCAGAAGCACGCCCTGGTATTTGATTCGTATCCGGTTAAAAACCAACAAGTGATCATTGATGATCAAAAAGTGTTGGATAGCATCTCATTGTTTAATCTGGCTGAGTCGGAAACGTATAACCCTTGCGGGAACGTGTAGACAACATGCCGGCAAAAGAAAGCACCTTGAATACACCCTTTAGGTATTGATGTTGTGGTACAAGCTGGAGATGACATATACTTGATTCAGTCTCTATTTCACAGGTGCTGATTCAAAATATTCTCAAATAACTCCTGTTTGCCACTGATCTGTTTTGGTTCTCCAACGGTTTTTGAATAATCATACAGATCGGTAAGCTGCAGTTTTTCCGAAACAAAATCGGCACCTTTGCCCGAAGAAAAAGAAGCATAACGTTGATCTAAGAGGTGGTTGTACTGAGCGTTTTGCATAACAGCATCTGCCACCAAAAGGGCCCGTGCAAAGGTATCCGCTCCACCAATGTGGGCGATAAAAATGTCTTCAAGGTCGGTGGAATTCCTTCGGGTCTTTGCATCAAAATTAATACCTCCGCCCTGAAGCCCGCCCGCTTTCAGGAATACCAACAGGGCCTCTGCGGTTTCCAGCACGTTGTTTGGGAATTGATCGGTATCCCACCCGTTTTGGTAGTCCCCTCGATTAGCATCTATACTGCCTAACATACCGGCATTGGCCGCCACTTGTAGTTCATGTTGAAAGGTATGTTGGGCCAGGGTGGCGTGGTTTACTTCAATGTTGAGCTTAAAATCTGCCTCAAGGCCTTGTTCGCGAATAAAGTTGATTGAAGTGGCCGCATCAAAATCGTATTGATGCTTCATGGGTTCCATGGGTTTGGGTTCAATAAAGAAAGTGCCATGGAATCCCTGGCCTCTCGCATAATCCCTGGCCATACGCATCAAGCGGCCGATGTTGTCTTGTTCCATTTGCATTCGGGTATTTAACAGGGACATATAGCCTTCCCGTCCTCCCCAAAAGACATAGTTTTCCCCGTTTAGGGCCAGGGTAGCATCCAACGCAATTTTTAGTTGGGCCCCGGCTCTGGCTACCACATCAAAGTTGGGGTTGGAACCCGCTCCGTTCATGTATCTGGGATGGGAAAAAAGATTCGCGGTGCCCCAAAGTAGTTTTACCCCTGAAGCAGCCATCTTTTCCTTTAGATATTCCACGATCTGCTCAACCCTTTTCTCCGATTCTGATAAGGTGTCAGCTTCTTCCACCAGATCAAAATCGTGAAAACAGAAGTAGTCAAATCCCATCTTGGTGATAAATTCAAAAGCCGCATCGGCCTTATCCTTTGCTGCTTGCAGCGGATCGGTGCTTGCCATCCATGGAAAACTCCTGGTGCCCGGGCCAAAAGGGTCTCCCCCGGTACCGCAGAGCGTATGCCAGTAGGCCATAGCAAATTTAAAATGCTCCCGCATGGTTTTCCCGGCTACCATTTGATCCGGATTGTAAAATTTGTACGCCAACGGATTATCAGAGTCCTTACCCTCAAACGGGATATCTCCAATACCTTTAAAATATTCTTTTTCTCCCAGTATTGCCATAGTGTAATGCTTTAGTGGTTTATGATTTGTTCCAGTTCTTTTTTCCAGTTTTGGTAGGCCTGTTGATATGCTGAGGTGTCCTTTGCTGGAGTGTAGGTCTTTACATGGTCGTTGCGCATAAAATTTGACAATCTGGAGAAGTCGTGATCCGTCAGCGCGCAGGCTCTTGCCGCTCCAATGGCCCCAGTGGTGTTGTAGATCTCAATTTCCTTCCCGATAAGCGTGGCTATTGCAGAAGCAAATATCTCTGAACGAAAGAGATTATCATTACCCGCCCGGATTACTTTTGCTTCAATTCCATCGGACCGCATCATCTCAAAACCATAGAGAAAGGAAAAGGCAATACCTTCCAGTGCGGCACGGCATAGATGGGAGGTAGTATGCCTATTTAGGTTAAGGTGCAGGATACGTGCACCAATATCCCTGTTGTACAGGATTCGCTCAGCGCCATTGCCAAAGGGCAGCAAACACACCCCGTCCGCGCCTATTTCCACAGTATTGGCCAATTGGTTCATTTCTTCATAGGAACCCACCGAAAGGTTTTGGCGGAGCCAGCGATACATAATTCCTGCACCGTTGACGCACAAGAGTTTTCCTATTCGTTTTTTCTGACCAATTTGGTAATTCACATGAGCAAAATGATTCACCCGGGCACATTCTTTTACTCGGTGGTTCTCCGTAACCGCATACATCACCCCGGAAGTGCCTCCTGTGCCGGCTATTTCACCCGGATGCAACACGTTAAGGGATAGTGCATTATTAGGCTGATCTCCGGCACGGTAAAGGATGGGTGTTCCTTCCATTAACCCGCTCTCTCTTGCGCCTTGCGCAGAAACCTGAGCCTGTTCTGAAAAAGTGTCCACCGGATCGGGAGCTAAGGCGGGATCAATTTGAAAATAGTCCATTAAAGTACTTGAAATCGCATCCGATTGAAAGTCCCAAAAAATACCTTCAGAAAGCCCGGGAATTGTAGTGTTCATCACTCCGGAAAGCCGGTAAGCAATATAGTCTCCGGGAAGGAGGAATTTGTAAATTCTTTTATACACCGCGGGCTCATTTTCTTTGACCCAGCGCAATTTGGAAGCCGTAAAGTTCCCCGGGGAATTCAACAGGCGGGTAGTACAAAAATCTTCACCTATTGCTTCGTAGGCCATATTGCCTATGGCCACAGCACGGCTGTCGCACCAAATAATGGATGGCCGTAAAGAGGCCCCTTTTTCATCCACCACGACGAGCCCATGCATTTGGTAGGAAATACCTATCCCCTTGATGTCTTTGGAGGTAATACCATATTCTTTCGTTACTTTCTGTATCCCCTTGCAGACCCAATGCCACCAATCATCGGGATGTTGTTCCGCCCATCCGGGCTGAGGGGCATGAATAGCCATTTCTTTTTCCGGTTCATGCACCACACCAATGGCATTTCCCGAAGCACATGCTACTAAAGCTAGCTTTGTCGAAGAACTTCCCAGGTCTATTCCTAAATAATACAAGGCAAGGAGGATTTTATAGTTGGATTTCGCTAAAAATATCAAAAAAAATTAAGGGATAAACTATCTTTAAAACATCTTAAAAGATAAACATGGATATAGTCATAGGAATAGATATAGGGGGTACCAAAACAAAAATAGGACTGGTAGATAAAGAAGGGAACTGTTTGGAGCAGACTTTTTTTAGAACAAAGGAATACCCCGATCTGGACAATTACCAGAACAAGATAAAAACCATGGTGGATGAACTCATCGGGGAATTGAGGGAAACCCCCAATATTCTTGGCTGTGGCATTGGAGCGCCCAATGCTTCCAGTAAGCGTGGTACTATTGAAAACGCCGCTAATTTGCTTTGGAAAGGCACCGTTCCTTTCTTGGAAAAAATGCGGGAGAAAATGCCCATGCCCATGCGAATCATGAACGATGCAAGTGCCGCTGCTTTGGGGGAAATGCTTTTTGGTAGAGGTAAGGACATGACTGATTTTATTGCGATTACCCTGGGAACAGGATTTGGGGCGGGAATAGTGGCTAACGGCCATTTGATAGATGGATACGATGGTTTTGCAGGGGAATTAGGTCATGTGGATATGACCATAGGGGATGGCAGACTTACCGGCCTCGGGGTGGAAGGCGGTCTGGAGGCCTATGTTTCGGCCACAGGATTAAAACGTACTATTCTGTATATGCAAAGCCAGTTTATGGATGAAAGCCGGTTTAGAAGTATAGCCTACAAAGATTTGCATGGTGAGGATATCACAAAAGCAGCAGAAGAAGGGGATCCCATTGCTATACGGGCCTTTGATTATACTGCCAAAATTATGGCCCAGGCCTTGGCCAATTTTACAGCGTTTACACAACCGGAAGCCTTTATTTTAATGGGGGGATTGGTCAATAGCGGTAAATGGATCTTAGAACCGCTTGAACGTTATTTGGATCAATTTTTATTGCAGGTTTACCGGGGAAAAGTAAAAATATTGGAATCCGGAATGGAAGGGAAAACGGCTGCTATCTGTGGAGCCGCCGCATTAATTTGGGAGAATCATCGTTAAAAGATAATTCTTTAGTTATCTTTGCCCTGTTGTGTTGTGTTCCGATACTTTTCGGAACGGTGTTGCATTAACAATGCAAGCCAATGAAAGGCTTCCTTTTGGGGGGCTTTTTTTATTTAGGGAAATTCGGAATGGATGACCTTATGAATTAGGGAGGCGGCTAATTTGGCCGTTCGGTGGTCCATATCGAAGTCGGGGTTCATTTCCGCAATATCCAAACTCATCAGTTTTCCGGAAACAATAATAGTTTCCAGACACTCTAAAACGATATCCGGGGAAAAGCCCATAGGCGAGGCTGCACTTACTCCGGGAGCATAGGCCGAGGAGAATCCGTCCAGATCTATAGTCACATAAACATTATCCACAGTGTTGATGAATGCTTTTATCCAGGTATTGATCTCCTTTACAAATTCAATTCTAAAGGTGTTCTGCATCACATAGGTCACGTCCATTTCCGAAGCCGTCTCAAACAGGGTGCGGTCATTGGCATCTTTCCGTATTCCGAGGCAGAGATAATGAAACGGTTCATTCTCATTGGCCAGCTGATAAAATGGAGTGCCGGAGTTTGCGTTTTTATCGTCTTCCCTCAAATCAAAATGGGCGTCAAAATTGATAATGCCTATTGAGGGCCTTTTGTTTTTGGAAAGCAGGTATTTTTTGATACCGTTGTAATGGCCGTAAGCAATGTCGTGTCCACCTCCCAAAAGAATGGGGAAGGTATTTTTGTCCAATAGCTGACAGACTTTTTCGCTTAACATTTCCTGAGCGGCTTCCATGGCCTTACCGGGGCAACAGACATTTCCCAGATCAATGAGTTGCTGACCGCTTTTCAGATGATTGGGCATTTTTCCCAATACTTTCCGTATCGCTTCCGGTCCTTTTTTGGCACCTATCCGACCTGAATTTCTACGAACTCCTTCGTCGCAGGCGTAACCCAGTAGGGCAAACTGATTTTTACCCTTCTCCAATTGATCAAAAGGCATACAGTTTACTTTCTCATGTAAGTACAGTTGTTTGTCGGAGGCTCTGCCGGACCAGTTTTCTTTTAGGGGGAACTCATATTTTGCCATGTCAGAATACATTATTCAATAGGGAAGGATTCACACTATTGGGGAGGGTTACTTTTAATTTCGGGGTTCGTTTCATTTCCCTTTGTATTGCAAAAAGGGCTTCCTGATTTCTTGCCCAGGCGCGTCTGGCAATGCCATTGTTCACATCGTAGAACAAGAGATTCTTTAAACGGATTTCAGCTGCTTCAGAACCGTCCAATACCAACCCAAAGCCTCCATTAATAACCTCTCCCCAGCCCACACCGCCACCGTTGTGAATAGAAACCCAGGTGGCCCCCCGGAAACTATCGCCAATTACATTGTGTGTAGCCATATCTGCTGTAAATTGACTGCCATCATAGATATTGCTGGTTTCCCGAAATGGGGAATCTGTGCCACTTACATCGTGGTGATCACGACCCAGCACCACAGGGGCAGAAATCTTACCTTCGGCAATAGCCCGGTTAAAAGCAGTGGCAATCCTGGTACGCCCCTCGGCATCAGCATACAGGATCCTAGCCTGGGAACCTACCACCAATGCATTCCGTTCCGCTTCCCGAACCCATGTGATGTTGTCCTGCAGTTGCTGTTGTATTTCCACTGGTACTGAATGACGAATTGCCTCCATTACTTCCAGGGCAAGATTATCCGTTTGTTTCAGGTCCCTGGCATTACCAGAGGTACACACCCAACGGAACGGGCCAAATCCGTAGTCAAAACACATAGGTCCCAGTATATCCTGTACGTAAGAAGGGTATTTGAAGTCCTTCCCATTTTTGGTCATAATAGCCGCTCCTGCCCGAGAGGCCTCTAACAAAAAGGCGTTGCCATAATCAAAAAAGTAAGTACCCTGCCCGGTATGTTGATTAATGGCCGTGACTTGCCTTCTTAGGGATTCCCGCACGTAGCCCTTAAAATTTTCAGGATCTTTGACCATCATTTCATTGGCTTCCCGGAAAGTCAGACCTGCCGGATAGTAGCCCCCGGACCAGGGATTATGCAAGGAGGTTTGATCCGATCCCAGGTGTACAAAAATACCTTCCTCGAAAAAGCGTTCCCAGAGCTCTACTACATTACCGATATACGCCAACGATACTATCTCCTGGGAAACAATGGCTTTTTTTGTCCGTTTTACGACCGCAGTGATATCTTCCAAGAGTTCATCCACCCATCCCTGTGCATGTCTTTTTTTTGCGGCTTCCGGATTTACCTCGGCGCATACGGTAATGCATTTGGCAATGTTTCCCGCTTTGGGCTGTGCGCCGCTCATACCCCCCAATCCGGAGGTCAGGAACACTTTTCCCTGAGGAGACTCTCCGGGCGGAAGCACTTTTCTAAAGGCGTTCATTACGGTGATCGTGGTGCCATGAACAATGCCCTGAGGGCCTATGTACATATAGGAGCCTGCGGTCATTTGTCCGTATTGGGTGACCCCCAACGCATTGAATCGCTCCCAATCATCCGGTTGGGAATAATTGGGGATCATCATCCCATTGGTGACCACCACTCTGGGTGCTTCAGGAGAGGATGGAAAGAGCCCCATGGGATGTCCGGAATACATATGCAGGGTTTGCGCATCGCTCATTTCCGCCAGGTATTTCATAGTGAGCAAATATTGTCCCCAATTCTGAAATACGGCGCCGTTACCGCCATAGGTGATAAGTTCATTGGGGTGCTGTGCCACTACCGGATCCAAATTGTTCTGGATCATAAGCATGATTGCAGCCGCCTCTTTTGTTTTCGCCGGATAGTGGTCTATGGGCCGGGCATACATCGCATAGTCCGGTTGAAAACGATACATATAGATACGTCCGAACGCCTTGAGCTCCTCGGCAAATTCCAAAGCCAATTCTTCATGCCATTCTTTTGGAAAATAGCGTAGGGCATTGGTTACGGCGAGTTTTTTTTCTTCAGGGGAAAGGATATCCTTCCGCTTTGGTGCCGGATTCTCTCCTGCAGGCAAGGGTTTTTTTTGAGGGAGTTGCTCTGGAATACCTTGCAGGATGAGATGCTTAAAATCAACAATTTCCGTCTTGTTCATACTAAACCACTTTTAGTCCGTTTTTCCATACCCCACAAGGATGTAGCTGCCCTTGTTGATAGGTAATTTCCTGATAGTTTCCCGTTGGAAAAATAACCAGATCCGCCTTTTTCCCAGGTTCCAGCACCCCACGGTCATCTAATTTTAGCGCTGCCGCAGCCCTAAAGGTAATTCCAGCCAATACCTCTGCGTTGGACAGTTTTTGGAAAGTTCCCAGAATACTGGCTTGTGCCAGCAAGTGCCCCATGGGCGCAGAACCGGGATTATGATCGCTTGCAATAGCCAAACACGCCCCGGCATCCAATAGTTTTCTTGCCGGAGCAAAATCACTTCCCAGGCCAATGGATGCACCCGGTAATGCCGTGGCTATGGTATGACTGCGGGCCAAAAGTTCAATTTCTTTGGCCGTACTTGCCTCCAGATGGTCGGCACTCACGGCCTTGTATTTTACTGCTATGGCACTTCCTCCGGTCGAGAATTGATCGGCATGTACAGTGATGTCAAATCCCATTTGCGAAGCAGTATTTAGATACGATTCAATTTCCTTCGGGGAAAAGGCACCTTCTTCTACAAAAGCATCAATGCGTTGTGTGAGCTTTTCGGCCCGCAGTTGAGGGAAGAGCGTTTGGCTCATTTCCTGAAGATATAGGTCAGGGGAACCTTTAAAATCCTTGGGAGGGATATGGGCGGCAAGACAAGTGGGAACCAGATCCTGTGCTGTTTCCAAATGCGCCCTTTTAATAGCACTCAACATCTTTAATTCCTCTTCCACGGAAAGGCCGTAACCGCTTTTGACCTCCAGGGTGGTTACTCCTAGTTGCAAGTGTTTTTCGGCACGGAGGACTATTCCACGGGCTAAAGTGTCTTCGGTGGCCCTACGGGTATTGAGGACAGTGTCCCAGATCCCTCCCCCGGATCTTGCAATTTCCAGATAGGTTTTCCCCGAATTGCGAAGTGCATAGTCCCGGGCCCTTGATCCGCCAAAACAAATATGGGTATGGGCATCCACAAAGCCCGGCAGGCATACCGCATCCTTCTCCACCTGCTGGACTTTATCCGCATCGGGCAACAGGTTGGTAAAAGTATCTACTTTTAACACCTGCCCTTCGGAAATCAATACACCTCCATTCTCAACTACTGCCAAGGCCTCATCCTTAAGTGCCCCTTTTAGGGGAAGCCCGGACATAGGTAATACCTGGGTAAACGGCCCGATAAGTAGTTTTGTTGACATTTACAAGAGTTCAAATTGGTTACTAAATGGCGTATCCCAGACAATGTTCTTCTCCCGCATAACTGTTTCTATTAGAGTGATGATCGCTCCACTTTGGATAACGTCAATGGCTATTTCGATATCGTCTGAGAAAACCCGGTCTTCCGCTGCAAAGGGGACCTTAGTGCGCAAAAAATGGTGCACACTATCCAGCAAGACCCCGGATTTCAAAGGCTTGCGGTATTCAAACGCCTGTGCCGCAGTAAGCAACTCTATGGCTAAAATTTTCTCTACATTTTCAATGATCTGCAATGCCTTTCTACCGCTTATCGACCCCATGCTCACATGATCTTCCTGTCCCAGGGATGTAGGGATACTATCTGCACTTGCGGGAAAACAAAGGCTTTTGTTTTCACTGACCAGGGCGGCAGAAGTATACTGGAGCATCATATAACCGGAATTAATACCGGTATCCTGCATTAATAGTTGTGGTACTCCGTGGCCGCCTTCCAGGGCCAAATAGATTCGGCGATCGGAAACATTGCCCAATTCTGCGGCGGCCAGGGCAGCATAGTCCAAAGCCAGGGCCATCGGTTGCCCATGAAAATTTCCCCCGCTAATGGCAGTATCACTATCCAGGATCACGGGGTTGTCCGTTACGGAATTCAACTCTATTTCCAGCAGTTCCTTAAGATGAAGCCAGGCATTTCTGGAGGCACCATGCACCTGAGGGATACATCGCAGGGAGTAGGGGTCCTGTACGCGCTCGCAGTTGATATGGTTCTCCAATATCTCCGAGCCTTTCAGCAACGTACGGATCCTTCCGGCAACGTGTTGGTTGCCCACAAAGGGGCGCAGGTCATGTAATTTTTTGCTAAATGGCCGTATAGAGCCTTGCAAACCTTCCAGCATCATCGCGCCAATGACGTCGGCTTGTCTCAGGCAATTATGCAGTTTTTCCAGGGCGAGCGTAGCATGGGCTGCGATAAACTGTGTGCCATTGATCAACGCCAGTCCTTCTTTTGGGCCCAGTTCCAGAGGAGCGAGCCCGGTTTTCCGAAACAGGGTTTCAGTTGGGAGTGTTGTTCCGTTGAAGTTGACTTTACCCAACCCGATCAGGGGCAGGAAGAGATGAGAGAGCGGGGCTAAGTCGCCTGAAGCGCCTACAGATCCCTGAGAAGGAACCACTGGTATGGCGTTGTTTTCAATATGCCATAATATACGCTCCATAGTAGAAGGCCGTATGCCGGAATACCCTTTGGCCAGCGCATGCGCTTTAAGTACCAGCATTAATTTTGCCAGATCGTCAGCGATGGGTGTTCCCACACCAACACTATGGCTTTGCAGAATATTGGTTTGTAATATCCGGGTAGCCTCCCGGGAAATTTTTGTGGTGCACAAAGGGCCAAAACCGGTATTAATACCATAGACCGGGGCACCGCGATCTACTATCTTTTCCACATGATCCGCACTTTCCCGAATAGCCTTTCGGGTGGATTTTGATAGCGTGCCTTCTAATTGACCACGTACCATTTGTAAGGCCTTGGCAGCGGATAAGTAATCTTTCCCAAGCTGAAAGTTTGCACTTGTTTGTGGCATTAAGAAATCGTTTTCGTAGGATTAAAAGTATGGCTAAAGTTTGAGATTAGGCCTACCTTTAGGCAAAGAAAAAATAAACGATACCAAATGGATATTTTTGAACTCATTCCCAAAAGACGTGCTGTGTTTCCTCCACAGTTTAATGATCGTCCAATAGCTAAAACTGATCTGGAAAAAGTGTTGGAAGCTGCCAATTGGGCACCAACCCATAGAAGGACGGAACCTTGGCGTTTTAAGGTGTTGCAAGGAGATTCCAAGACCAGGCTGGGAGAGTTCTTATCTACAAAATACCAGGAGACCGACCCCAGGCCCAAACAGATAAAGATTAAAAAGTTGCAGGAGAATCCACAACGGTCCGCAACGGTTATCGCTATTTGCATGCAAAGGGATCCTCAGGAACGTCTTCCGGAATGGGAAGAAGTTGCCGCTACTGCCATGGCGGTACAGAATATGTGGCTCTGTTGTACGGCTATGGGGATTGGAAGTTATTGGAGTTCCCCCGGATTGATCCGATACATGGATGAATTTTTTGCATTAAATGAAGGAGAAAGATGTCTGGGGTTCTTTTATATGGGGTATTATGATGAAGAGCCGCCCCTTGTAGAGCGAGGCGCTGTTTCGGAAAAAGTGAGGTGGTTGGATTAGTGTTAACAGGCCCTAGGAAAAGGAAAATAGCTCCGGGCCATATTCAATGGCCTTCCAAATAAACAATCCGGCATAGACCACCGCAATTAAAAATTTAAGGAAGGTTCCGGTTAAAAAGCCAACAAAGGAACCAAACGCTGCTTTCAGTGCCTTTTTTTGGTCGGCATTATTGGCTAGTTCGCCTACCAATGCCCCTACAAAGGGCCAGATAATGATACCAAAAGGACCCAGAATAGGGAAGATGATAGCCACCAGGAGCCCAATAATACTGCCCCACATCCCCGCTTTACTTCCGCCAAACTTCTTTGTTCCGGCAGCCGGGATCACGTAATCCAGCACCGTGACAATCAGTGCAATGGCTAAAGTGATGCCCAACACCCACCAATTATCGGGAACCGCTTTAGTGAGGTATAACAGTAGCAATCCGATCCAGCTTACCGGAGGACCGGGCAAAACCGGTAAAAAACTGCCTAAAATACCGGTGAGCATCAATAAAAATCCAATGAGAAGCAGTACGATATCCAAAGAATCCGGGTTTGATGGTTAGACAAAGGTAGTGGGAATTTGTTACAACCCAATTCACCGATAGTTACTTTCTGGTGGTTTTTAACTAAATAATTAGTTTAAACTAAAAATTTAGTTATATTAGCATTACGGTTAACTAAAAACTTAGTTGAATGAAGCAATTCACAAAAGCAGAGGAGGAGGTAATGCAAATACTTTGGCAACTGGAAAAGGCTAATGTAGCGGCTATTTTAGATGTGCTGCCGGAGCCCAAACCTGCCTATAATACGGTTTCTACCATAGTGCGCATTCTGGAAGATAAAGGCTTTGTAGACCATGAAAAAGTGGGGAAAGGCCATGTTTATTTTCCGTTGATCCAAAAATCAGATTACAGTAATCAGAGCATTACCACATTGGTGAATGGCTATTTCCAGGGGTCGTTTCAGAGTATGGTATCGTTTTTTGTGAAGAAAAATGATATCAGTTTAAAAGAATTGGAGGAAATCCTTCAAAAAATCAAAGAGGAAGAAGAATGATACGTTATTTATTGGAAGTCCTTGTTATTCAAGGGGTATTTTTACTCACCTACGACCTCTTTTTGAAAAAGGAAACCTTTTTTCAATGGAACAGGGGGTATCTGATGGCTGCTTTCTTGCTATCGCTCATACTGCCCCGGATAAAAATAGAGGCGCTAAAAACGGAAATCTCCCCGGAGAACCTATTGTATCATACCCCTTTTGTCTCGCAGCCGGATACCATTGGGATGAGTGCAATGGAAACACCGTTGTTTTGGGAAGTGTTTTCTATTTACCACTGGATTTTCCTCCTCGGCGCCACAGTCATGACCTTTTGGTTTTTGGCAAAGCTGTATCGCATTCTACGGTTAAGACAAAAAGGAATTGTAACCCACTATCCCCACTTTACCAAAGTGATGGTTCAAAAAAGCGGCATAGTCTTTTCGTTTTTTAAAATGGTGTTTTTGGGCGATACCATTGCAAAGGAGAAGCAGCCTCAAATCCTGGCACATGAACTCGTCCATATCAAGCAATGGCATTCGCTGGACCTTCTCTTTTTCGAATTGATGCGGATCCTGTTTTGGTTCAACCCGCTAACCTATGTGTATCAAAGCCGCATGGCGGAACTACATGAGTTTATTGCGGACGCCCAGGTAGCCAAAAAGAATAGAAAAAAACAGTACCAGCTATTGCTTTCCGAGACGTTTCAAACGCATCGTACCAGTTTTATCAATCCGTTTTATAAAAAATCACAACTAAATAAAAGAATCGCTATGTTGACAAAACAGAAATCAAAAAAGGTATATCGACTAAAATATGGTTTGTTCTTACCCCTGGCATTGGGGATGTTGGCCTATACTTCTTGCGAACAAAGCAGCAAAGAAGAAGGGCAGGCGGTTACCATAAAAGCAGGGCTGGAATCTGAAGTTGCCTTTGGCATAATTGAACAGGTGCCCATTTTTCCCGGATGTGAAGGTGCGGCAGATACCAAGGCCTGTTTCATGGAAAACATACAGGAGCATATCCGGAAACATTTCAACTACCCCCAGGAAGCGAAAGACCAGGGGATACAGGGGCGTGTATCTGTGATGTTTACTATTGATAACAAAGGGAACGTTGTTGATATTCGGAAACGAGGACCGCATCCCCTTTTGGAAGAGGAAGTAGAACGGATTATCCAACGTTTACCAAAGATGCAACCCGGAGAGCATAAGGGTGAATCTGTAAACGTTCCGTTTTCCATACCCGTAGTATTTCGGTTATCTGATGAGAATGCATTGTCATTAGAAATCCAAAAGTTCGGGCAGCGCGGAAAGGATTGGACGCCATTTGCCCAACTGGACCATGCACCTGTTTTTCCAGGCTGTGAAAATACCTCTGATACTAAGGGCTGCTTTTTGGAAAGGGTTCAAGAACATATTCGGAAGCACTTCAACTATCCCCAAGAAGCCAGAGATCTGGGGATTCAGGGCCGGGTGGCCGTTATGTTCACTATTGATACTGATGGAAATATTACGGATATCAAAAAAAGGGGCCCCAGTCCTTTGCTGGAGGCTGAGGTAGAACGTATTATTGCGCGTTTGCCCAGGATGCAACCCGGAAGGCATAAAGGGAAAGCAGTGAATGTACCTTTTTCCCTTCCCATAACCTTTAAACTTTAATCAAAGGGGGTTGACCGTTAAATGATGTTGAAAAAATTTCTGCTGCCATTTCTTGTTGTTGTGTCCTTAAAAGTAGCCGCACAGTCTGCTGTTTCGAGTGTCGCAGATAGTCTCTACCTTTTGGGCAATTATGCTGCGGCCATAAACGAATATTCCAAAATTGGGGATGCAACTTCCGGGATTCAAATTGCCAGAGCCTATACCGCTATTGGTAATTATGAAAAGGCGATACGGCAGTACCAATCGGTCTTGAAGAAGGGCACCAATTCGGAAATTGCCGGATTTGAATTGGGCAAACTGCTATTGAAAACAAAAGCCTACGATTCTGCCTATACTGCTTTTAACGAGCTTATTCGAAAAGATAGTATCAATCCCGAATATCACTACTATCTGGGGAGAGTTCAACAGCAAAATGGGGATGAAATTGCGGCGAACTTTAGTTTTACGAATGCGTTGAAAAGCGACAGCACACACTTACGAAGTTTGTATGCGTTAGGAAAATTTTATGTGGGTATCCAGCAAAAGGACTCTGCGTTGCCCTATATCGATGCCGGTTTACGGTTCTATGATGACGATGTAGCATTGATACACCTCAAAGCTTTGGCCTTTTTTAACGATGGTCAATATGAAAAGGCCATCCCGTATTTTGAAAGACTGTTGGAATTAGGAGAAAACAAACCCTTTATCCGTCAAAAATTGGGATTCAGTTATTTTAGGAATTGGCAATATGATGAGGCCAAAGAACAGTACTACCAACTTCTTAAAGTCGAAAACTACAAAGTGGAGGGGTATAATAGTTTGGCTGAAGTGTTTCTAAGAGAAAAACAATTGGATAGTGCGGAATACTACATCAACAAGTACATCAGGGAGCGTAGTGTAGATTTTTCTATGGAGTATGCAGACCTTGGGCGCATTGCCCGTTTACGGGGTCAAACCAAAAAAGCCATGGAGTATTACCATAAAGCATGGGAAGAAAACACCGAGAACCCCTTGTTTTACTTCCAATTCTGTACGCTTGCGGACGAATACTACAAAGACCCTAATTTGAAATTGACTAACTACCAAAAATTCGTAGAGCAATACAACAATTCAATGCCATTTTTAAAGGAAAGGGCAGATAAACGGATTGCCGAACTCAAAGCGGAAATCCATTTTTCCAAAGACTGAATTCTCTAAAATATCGTAATTTCAGCCAAATTCTAGGGGCGGTATGCTTAGGTGGTGGTGCTTCTTTCTATCGATTTTTTTGGTTTCTTGTGACTTTTTCCTGTCCAGGGAAGAACAAACACAACGTTTGGTCAATGAGGAACTGTTGACCATAGATTGGAATGATGTAGACCAATATCCCCTTTTTGAGAACTGTGATGAAACCACCTCAAAAACGGAACAAAGGGAATGCTTCCAACGGACCATGCTCTCCTATCTCAACAATGCATTTAAAGACCTGGCGTACGAAGTGGAAAACGATTTGGCAGATACCCTATACATTGATCTGTTGATTGATGAGCATGGGTTTATTACGCTTTTAGAGGTGGATGAAGGGAATAGTATCCAACAGATCCCCAATTTTGGAAAAGATGTGGGAGATCTGTTAAATGATCTGACTACCGTAGCTCCTGCGTTAAAAAGAGGAGTTCCGGTGAGTGTAAGAGTGCGGTTGCCTCTTGTTTTAAATACCGGGAACTGAATTGGCTATTGAAAAGATCATATTAGGCATAGATCCCGGAACCACTATCATGGGGTTCGGGATCATAAAGGTGGTAAATAAAAAAATGCACTTTGTGCAAATGAATGAACTTCATTTACGTAAATACGAAGATCCATATATTAAGCTGAAACTTATTTACGAACGTACTTTGGAATTGATAGATCACCACCATCCGGATGAGATAGCCATAGAGGCGCCTTTTTATGCCAAAAATGTACAATCCATGCTCAAGTTAGGAAGAGCTCAGGGTGTAGCTATGGCTGCAGGCTTATCCCGACAAGTTCCCATTACCGAATATCTGCCCAAGAAAATAAAAATGGCGATCACCGGGAATGGGAATGCCAGTAAGGAACAGGTAGCCAAAATGCTTCAGGGGCTCCTGGGATTGCCCTCCCTGCCCAAAAACCTGGATAGTACCGATGGACTCGCCGCAGCCGTCTGTCATTTTTACAATGAAGGTAAAATAGACCCCGGTGTGCGGTATACGGGATGGGAAGCCTTTGTAAAACAAAATGCGGATAAGATCAATAAAAAGTGATCTTTCTACGCTTAACACTATGAGTAAATGGTTAATCAACCGGTATAATTATTGAAATTGCTGCTGTATTAAATACTATGGCCGGTATCTACATCCATATTCCCTTCTGTAAACAGGCGTGTCACTATTGCGATTTTCATTTTTCCACAAATCTCAAGAGAAAGCAGGAAATGGTGGAATCCCTGGCCCAGGAGATGGTGCTTCGCAGTGGTGAAATGGAAGGAAAGTCCATAGAGACTATCTATTTTGGCGGAGGCACCCCCTCCATTTTGGAAGTGGAAGAAATAGCATTCCTTATCCGGACCATTTATAAAAACTACAGGGTTATCAATATCCCCGAAATTACGTTGGAGGCCAATCCGGATGACTTGTGGTCTGAGTCAGGGCAGTATGATGCGGTTCTAAAATCCTATAAAGAAGCCGGCATTAACCGGCTAAGTATTGGGGTGCAATCTTTTTTTGATGAGGATCTTAAATTGATGAACAGGGCACATAATGCAAGGGAAGCAGAAAATTGTATTACTGCTGCCAAAGCCTATTTTGACAATATATCGGTGGATCTGATTTATGGAATACCCGGTATGGAGAATGCGCGTTGGGTACAAAACATTGAAAAAGCATTGTCTTTTGCCCTTGCCCATATTTCCAGTTACGCCTTAACCGTGGAACCCAAAACCGCACTATACCATTTTATTCAAAAGGGAATTGTTGATGATGTTGATGACGAACAGGCACAAAGCCAATTTTATCTGTTGGAAGAGCGATTGGCGGCCGAAGGCTACGTTAACTACGAGATTTCAAATTTTGGGAAACCGGGTTTCTTCTCAAAGAACAATACCGCCTACTGGCAGGGAAAACCGTATTTGGGCATAGGACCTTCCGCTCATTCCTTTGACGGGAAGCGTAGAGGGTGGAACATCAGAAATAATATCAGGTATATGCAGCAATTGGGTGAAGGCAGGTTGCCTTTTGAATATGAATTCCTCTCCTTAACCGATCGCTATAATGAATATGTGATGACGGGATTGCGTACCATTTGGGGGGTGTCTCTGGAAAAGGTAGAAGCGGATTTTGGGAAGTTGTACAGTGCGTATTTGCAAAAGCAATCCCAAAAGTATGTGGAAGATCATTTACTATTTTGGGATGGCACCACCCTTTTATCCACTAAAAAAGGGAAGTTTTTGGTGGATGGGATTGCGAGTGATCTGTTTATGCTTAATTTAAAAGAATGATTGCGACGCTTATCCATAACTCCCGCTCTTACCAAATAGACCTGTCCAAACCTTTGGATTTGTCTATCGCACTTAAAGGAGATGATTCCGGGATAAATGCATGGTACCTCCCGCCCGCAAAAATTTTACCCCATGAAGATGGCGATTTTGTGGGTAGCGTAAAAATGGGGGCTGCAGTGAATTTTAATACTATTTGGTTTAACCCTCACGCCCATATAACGCATACGGAATGCGTTGGTCATATCACAGAACATGTATACTCGATAAATGGACAATTGCAACGCTTCTTTTTCCTGGCGGAAGTAATCACGGTTGCTCCGGAAAAGCTTGGAAACGACTTTGTGATATCCGGGAAACAATTGGCCCACGTTTTGAAAGACAAAAAAAGAGAGGCGGTAATCCTTAGAACATTACCGAATACCAGGGAAAAGCGCAACAGGAAATATTCCCATACGAATCCCCCTTACCTATCGGAAGAAGCCGCCGTTTTGCTGAGAAAGATGGGAGTGCAGCATTTACTGGTGGATTTGCCTTCTGTGGATAAAGAGAATGATCAAGGAAAACTTTTAGCCCATAAAGCTTTTTGGGATATTCATGGGGAAATAAGAATGCAGGCTACTATCACAGAGTTGATATATGTGCCAAATCCCATACGGGATGGTACCTACTTTTTAAACCTTCAGCTGGCTCCAATGGAAAACGATGCCAGTCCCAGCCGACCCATTATTTATAAGATTGTACAGGAAGAAGAGAATTGAAAGATTCGGAAGTTGGGCATTGTTGTTTTTTGGTTTAGCGGATAGTGCACACTAATTTGGCAGTTTTTGCCTTATTTTTAGTTCGGGATACGGGAACTTCGGATCACTTTTGACTATGCAAGGGATTGTGTTCCTATCCTGGAAAAAATAGTAACAGCAAGTGGATAGTATTGTTGAAGCCATACTGGGCCTTATTTTAGGGGCTATTCTAATGTACTGGGGGTATTCTTTTTTGAACAGAAAAAAGAAAAGAGAACTGGTAGAACATCAGTCTACGGTAATCCTGGACAGAATAAAAAGCGTTTGCAAATTGGTATCTGTAGAAGGCGATTTTGCGGAGATATACAAGTATGAAAATAGTAAGGACGGCTTTCTGAATATTCTGAGCAGTAAAAAAAAGGCACTGGTGGTTATTAATGCCAAAGCCCAGGTAGGTTACGACCTTCAGAAACTAAAACTACGTGCCGATACTGCTACAAAGCGTATTGTTCTGGATCAATTTCCGGAACCCGAGGTGTTGTCCATTGAACCCGATATTCAGTTTTATGACATTAAGAGCGGATTGTTCAATTCCTTCTCTTCAGGCGACCTTACGGATCTGAACTCACAGGCAAAAGAACACATTCGGGAGAAAATTCCGGAGAGCGGGCTTATTGACACGGCCAGGAAAGAGGCACTACAGGCTGTATTAATGATAGAGAAAATAGTGGAAACCATAGGCTGGAAGCTGGATTATTCAGCCCTGGAATTGCCTGAAGACAAACAAAAAATAGTAGAGAATAGTATATGAAATGAGCATACACTTTTTTAAGCATACCCTACCGAAGATGATTAAAACAAGTTTATGCGAACCTGCCTTGCCGGACAGGCAGGAGCGAAGCGGTTCCATCTGTAATGAATTTTGGAATAGCTTTAATTTCAGGGTATTATAAAATTTTAAACAGATGAAAAAAGTAATCCTTTTGTTCCTTCTAATGCTGCCTATCCTTAGCATTGCTCAAAAGCAAGAAACCAGGGAGTTTGATCCTAATTTTACGCATTGTGTTTACATCTGGTTAAAGCACCCGGATAGCCAGGAAGACCGGAAACGATTTGAAACATCTTTAAGAAAGTTCTTGAATACTTCCCAATATGCGAAGACCAATTTTGTGGGAACCCCTCCAAAAGCGGTAAGGGATGTAGTAGATGATTCTTTTACTTACAATCTTATTGTGACGTTTGAATCTGCAGAAGCGCAACAATCCTATCAGGAAGAAGAGGCCCATCTTGTTTTTATTGAGGAATGCAAAGAGCTATGGCAGAAGGTAGTAGTATATGATGCTATTGACGTAAACCAATGAACATAGAATCAGTCAGAGAATACTGTTTGGCCAAAAAAGGGACTACCGAGGCTTTTCCTTTTGATAGTGAAACCCTGGTCTTTAAGGTGATGGAAAAGATCTATGCGTTACTCCCTTTAGAGCGCCAACCCGCCCAAATCAATTTAAAATGTGATCCGGTACGGGCTGCTGAACTTAGGGAGACCCATGATGGAAGTATACTGCCAGGGTATCATATGAATAAAAGGCATTGGAATACGGTACTCATAGAACAAGTACCTCCGCAACAGGTTTGGGAGCTTATTGACCATTCTTATGATCTGGTAGTAGCCAAGTTACCCAAAACTGCGCGGGAAGAATTAAAGGGATTGTACTAGGGTTAAATAGGTGTTGTAGGAAAAAAATGATTATTTTCATCGAAATTTTTTTCCGTTCATCGAAGGAAAATCACATTTTGCCCTCCGATAGCAGTTGATTGATTAGGTTTAATTGAATTTTGTACCACAACTAAAAGTTCACTCGTGAAAGTATTGTTTATAGAGGATGATATGATTGAATCTATGAAATTGCAAAGAGCAATTGCTAAGTTTCAGCTAAAGCATACTATCGTGGAGGCAAAAAATGGAGAAGAGGCGCTGGAGATGTTAAGAGAGGGAGACCTTCCTGATATTATTTTGTTAGACCTGAATATGCCCAGGATGAGTGGTATAGAATTCTTAACGATCTTAAAATCCGATGAGCGCCTGAAATATCTACCCACTATCATCTTAACCACATCGGAGAATAGGGCAGATTTGTTAGAATGTTTTAAGATTGGTATCGCTGGCTATGTGATAAAGCCCTTGAAATATGAGGATTACGAGTCCAAAATCAAGAAAGTTTTTGATTACTGGGAAATAAGCGAATTGATCAAAGCCTAACAAAAAACGGCATTTCACAACATTCTTTTTTGACAAAGTAGTCCAATTCCTACTTTTATTTCATAATATGAGGTATTATGAAAGGAATTGTCTTCACGGAATTTTTGGAAATGGTAGAGACCCAGTTTGGGCTGGATACGGTAGACACCATTATTGAATCTTCCGATTTAACTTCCGGGGGAGCGTACACCGCTGTAGGAACTTATGAGTTTAGCGAAATGCTGCAATTGGTTTCTCACTTAAGTAGTACTGCTCAAATCCCGGTCAATGATTTGTTGTATTCTTTTGGGCTGTATCTTTTTGAGGGACTCTCCAAAGCCCATCCTGAGGTGGTAAGTAGTTACAAGAGCCCCTTGAACTTAATCTACTCTATTGAGGATCACATTCATGTTCAGGTTAAGAAACTCTACCCTGACGCGGAATTACCCAATTTTAAAATACTGGAACGGACGGATAATTCGCTTACCATGATCTACAGCTCCTCCCGGGGGTTATATGCGCTGGCACATGGTCTGATACAGAAAACGTTTGAACACTTTGAAAAGAATGTAGAAGTAGCGATGCAATTGTTAAATGAGCAAGGAACAGAAGTCAAATTTATCGTTGTCCAGCAAGGATAGTTCGGAAGTAGAGGTTTTACAGCGGGCACTACGGCGGGAGAAGAAAGCAAGAAAGGCCGCGGAACGTTTGTTGGAGGATAAATCCAAGGAGCTCTATGATGCTTCATTACACCTCAGAGAGGCCAATGGCAGATTGGAGGCACTTCTGAACCAAAAGGATGCCACGATTGATGGAGCATTTGTTAACATCATTGATCCTTACGTGGTTATGGACTTAAAAAGCCGGGTGCTTAATATGAACAACAGCGCCAAAGAGTTCCTGGGTTTTGATCATACCAAGGAGGAAGTTTTTCTTTCCAATTTTGTTCACAAGGATTTTATAGGATATACCGCAGCATCTTTTCAAACTTTGTTACAGGTGGGAGTGCTTAAAAATTACAGTGCAAAAATCCTTACCAGAACCCTTGGTGAAAGATTTGTAAATATTAATGCGAGCCTTATCTATGATAAAGCCGGAAACCCAATAGCGGCACAAGGAGTAATAAGAGATATCACAAAGGAGGTTGAAATAAAAAAGCTGCTCGAAAACCAAAAGAAACAGCAAGACATCATAGTAGAAAATTCTTCGTTAGGGATTTTACTTGTGGTCAGCGGTAAAATTGTTCAAGCCAATAAAGCTTTTGTAGAGCTTTTGGGGTACGCGGAAAGTGAATTGAAGCAAATGTCCATTGATGATATCTCTACCATTGAGGATATCAATCTTTATAAAAACCTAATAGAGAACAACAGGCAAGGACGATCGGATAAATTTGCCATTGTCCGAAGGTTCCATAAAAAGAATGGTCAGTTTATCTATGGAAAAACATCGGTGAGCACCGTAAGGAATCAGTTGGGAGAAATAGATTATAAGGTGGCCATGATCGAAGATATCACTCAGGACAGGCTTTCCGAAGAAAAGCTCAGAACTTCCGAGGGCAGGCTGGCCACCCTAATCGCTAACCTCCAAACCGGGGTGTTGTTGGAAGATGAGAACAGGAAGATGGTACTTACCAATCAAAAATTTTGTGAGCTATTCCAAATACCTTTTGAGCCCGATAAGCTTAAAGGAGTGGATTGCAAAAAATCGCTGGACAAATACAAAGATCTGTTTGTAGAACCGGACCAGATGGTGCAAAGAATAGAATTCATTCTGCAAAAAAAGGAGGTAGTACTCTCGGATGAACTGGAACTGGTGGATGGAAGGACCTTTGAGCGGGATTATATACCGCTGTTCATTGACGATGTTTATATGGGACACTTATGGACCTATACTGACATTACCTTTCGAAAAAACTACCGCAAAAATCTGGAAATACAGAAAGAAAAATACAGCAGCATCATTGCCAACATGAATCTTGGATTAATTGAGATTGATGCCGAAAGTAACATCTTATTAGCAAATCACAGGTATTCCGAGATGATAGGAATTCCCGAGGAGCAATTAGTAGGGGAGAATGTTTTGGAATTGATGAACCTGGATCAGGAAAATCTGGATAAGGTTAACCAGCAGTTTGAAAAGCGGAAAAATAGGCAGTCCGACTCTTACGAATTAGAAGTAAGGGTAAAGACCGGAGAAAAAAGGCATTGGCTTGTCAGTGGAGCCCCTCGTTATGATGAAATGGGTAAGGTAGTAGGTTCCATTGGCGTGCATTTGGATATTACCAAGCAAAAGGAGTTGGAGTTCCAAAAACAGAAACTGGTAAATGAATTGGAAGAAAGTAATCAGGGATTACAAGAATATGCTCACGTGGTTTCCCATGACTTAAAATCTCCACTCCGCAGTGTAACCGCTTTGGCAACCTGGTTGTATGAAGATTATAAAGACATCCTGGAAGAAAAAGGAAAATACAATCTGAACCTGATGCTGGAAAAAGTGGAGGGAATGGACAAGTTAATAGACGGTATTCTGAAATATTCCACGGTCAATAGCGACACCCTGGATAATACTGCCGTAGATGTGAATGAGGTAATCCGTGAGATCAATGAAATCATTTACATCCCCGATCACGTTACCGTAAAAGTGGTCAATACACTTCCGGTTATTGAGGCAGATAAAGTTAAGATTCACCAACTGTTTCAGAACTTTTTAAGTAACGCGGTGGTGAATATCGATAAACCAAAGGGTTATGTTGAAATTGCCAGTAAGGAAACTCCAACCCATTGGGAGTTTAGCATAAAAGACAACGGAGTGGGGATTCCTAAAGAATATCACGAAAAAATCTTTAAGATTTTTCAATCTATTGGGAATAAAGAGCGCTCAACAGGTATTGGGTTGTCCATAGTAAAAAAGATTATAGACCGCTATCAGGGCAAAGTATGGCTGGAAAGTGAAATTGGTGTGGGAAGCACATTTTATTTTACCCTGAAGAAATAAGCAATATTGCAATTATGAAAATCAATCAGGCAAAAAGATCAAAAAACGGAAAGTGGGAGTTTCTGGAGTCAGAACCCCTGACCAACCCCTTGGTGTTGGTTTTTGGTGACCGATTTTTATTGGAAGACGGTGCCATCTACAACGAGATAAAAAAGCTATATCCCGACGGGGAACTGGTTTTTGGTTCAACATCCGGTGAAATTCTGGATACTCGAGTCTACGAGGAAACTATCGCGATAACTGCAATTGAATTTGAATCCGCCACCTTTCGGGTAGTACGTGAAAATGTAGCCGATTTTCCCAATGTTGAGAAAATGGGCAAGGCGCTTTCCAGCCAATTGGATAAGAAAGGATTACAACATGTATTTATCGTTTCCGATGGAAGCTTTGTTAATGGCAGTAGCCTTATTGGCGGGCTTGAAGCGGCGGACAATTTTAGGGCCTCCATTACCGGAGGTCTTTGTGGTGATGGTACTCGCTTTGAAAAGACCCTGGCTTCCTATAATGAAGCACCCAAACAGGGAGAAGTGGTGGCCATAGGGTTTTATGGGGATAGTTTGGAGATCTCCTATGCTAACTACGGGGGGTGGACGCCTTTTGGCCCGGAGCGTACTATTACCAGGTCCAGAGACAATGTGCTGTATGAGATAGATGGTCGTCCAGCTTTGGATCTTTACAAAACCTATTTGGGCGACAAAGCCAGGGAATTACCCCAGGCCGCATTACTATATCCTCTTACGGTACAGCAAAGTAAAGATGTAGAACCATTGGTGCGTACGATTCTGAATATAGACGAAGCCTCTAATTCCATGATATTGGCCGGGGACGTTCCCATGAAAGCAAAGGTGCAATTGATGATGTCTACAATGAATGATATTGCAGAAGGTGCTTCCAACGCGGCAGAGTTTGCCATGCGAAATCGCAAAGACAAACCTGAACTGGCTATTCTGGTAAGTTGTGTAGGTCGACGGCTGGTTTTGGGAGAAAGGACCGAAGAGGAAATTGAAGAAGTATACGACGTAGTGGGGGATCAAGCTAAAATAACCGGTTTTTATTCCTATGGGGAAATGGCGCCTTTTGCGGGCAAAAATGCATGCCAACTCCATAACCAAACCATGACGTTAACTCTAATGAGCGAGTAAATGCACCCATTGTTGAAACGTCAGATAAGAAAGTTTTTACCCGACGGGCTAAGCCATAGTCCTGAGTTGGAGCAGTTTTTTTCGTCCGTGGATAAGTCCTATTCCGATTATGATGACAAGTTGGCCATGATTCAACGGGCCACCTCATTGAGTTCCAAAGAACTATATGAAGCCAATAAGCAATTAAATAAAGAAACAGAGAGTCAACGCAAGATATTAGGAGCATTAAGCAGGGCAGTAGCATGTATGGAGAACAGAGCGCAACCCATGGAGGGAGAATTGGGTTTTGATCCGCAAAAGCTGGTCGAAAATATTGAAAATCAGACCAATAAAATAGTAGAGATCACAGCAGAAAAAGACCATCTCCTCCAGAATTTGGAACAACAAAACGAATCGCTGAACAATTATGCACATATGGTCTCTCACGATTTAAAATCACCTATCCGGAATATCCATTCCCTGGTGACATGGTTGTTTGACGATAGCTGTGAGGATTTTAAAGCGAATTGCAAGGGTAGTTTTGAACTCATATTCCAAAACTTGACCAAAATGGATAGCCTTATTGATGGGATTTTGAAACATGCCACTATTGATGCTTTAGAGGAAAAAACAAAGAATGTAGATCTGAATAAATTAGTGCGTGAGATAGAACGTACCATTTTTGTTCCGGATAATGTAAAAATCAAAATTAAGGGAACACTACCCACCTTGCACACCGGAAAATACAGGCTGGAACAGCTTTTCAAGAATTTGATTACCAATGCAATAACAGCCACTGAAAACAATAAAACCGGATTGGTCACCCTGGAAGCACGGGAACAGGAAGCGCATTGGTTATTCTGTATTGCAGACGATGGAAAAGGAATTCCAAAGCATTTGCAACGGGGAATTTTTGATATGTTCAAAAAACTGGAGAATGACGCTAATGCCACGGGTATCGGTCTGGCACTGGTAAAGAAGATCGTTAATTACTATGAAGGTGATATATGGCTTTCTTCGGAGGAAGGGGTAGGCACCACTTTTTATTTTACGATAAAACTCAAAAAATAATGGCAGAAGTTCCAAATCTAAAATACATCAAGGAGATAGCGGGAGGTAACAACGAATTCGAGAAAAAGTTTATCGCAATTATCCAGGCTGAGTTTCCGCAGGAAAAAGAAGATTACCTACGGCATTTGGAAAATGGCGCATGGGAAGAATCTGCCAAAGTAGTGCATAAGATGAAACATAAGTTCGGCATTCTGGGCCTCACCGACGGCTACAAAACAGCTATAAAGTATGAAGAGGACCTAAAAAAAGGTAAAACGACGCTAATGGAAGAGTTTTCCGGTATTCTTAATACCGTTGAAGACTTCATTATAAAGATTTCCTAAGGTGAAATGTATAGTTATCGACGATGAAGGTTCCGCAAGAGCTATAATTACGGAATTTTGCGAAAATACACCGATGCTTGAAATGGTTGGGGAGTTTCCCAATGCCGTTGAAGCCCTTAAGTATTTGAATCTGCATTCCGTTGATGTCATTTTCCTGGACATCCAAATGCCCTTTCTTACAGGGATGGATTTCATACAAACTCTTAAGAATCCCCCGAAAGTGGTATTAACTACGTCAGATAAGGCATTTGCCATTGAAGCCTATGAATACGAGTGTATTGTGGACTATTTGGTAAAACCGATTCATCCGGAAAGATTTAGAAAAACAATTGGAAAGCTAAAAAATGCGTACCAGCCGGCGATGGCAAATGGGGATTCTGGGACTGAAGAAGATATGGTGGAAGATAGCCTGTATATCAATATCGACAAGAGATTGATCAAGTTGCATTGGGGAGAGATCCTAATTATAGCGGCTAAAGGGGATTATATAGAGATTAAGACCATAACTACCACCTACAGGGTACACGCGACCCTAAGGAAAATCAAGGAGAAATTACCGGATTCCCGTTTCATGCAAATCCACCGATCTTATATCATAAATCTCACTAAGATAATTGATATTCAAGATAATAGCGTTTTAATTGAGCGCAGCGTAATTCCCATAAGCAGATCGCACCGTCCGGATTTAATGCAACGCTTAAACCTTTTATAAGTCAAGTAAAATCAGGAAAATGGCTTTAGAAATTAGGGAACATTCCAAATTAATAGCAGCGTCGCTTCCCAAAACAAATTATATCCTAAGTCCGGACAGCGTTTAAAACGTACTCGGAATTCGGAAAAAGCAATCAGTAGTGTAAGTGGTTTAGGAGTACTCCCGGACGATAAGAAACTGTTCTGGAGAAAAACATAACCTACAACGGGATAGTAATTACAACAGATTGCCTTGGTTTTACAACATACAATTTAGTAAAAGTAGTAATAGTCTTACTTTTCAAAAACTATAATATTACAACTATTAACTATGAAAATTCTTGTTGTTGACGATAAGCAATCCTTAAGCGAATTGGTAGCGCAGTTTTTGGGACAATCGTATGATGTTATTACCGTTGAAAATGGACTTGCCGCAATTTCGTGGTTACACGAAGGCAATATGCCGGATCTGATCATTACTGATTTGGAAATGCCGGTAATGGATGGATTTGAACTTATAAAACGGGTTAGGCAGACCGGAGTATTCTCAGATATCCCAATTATCGTGCTTAGTTGCAGGGATAGCAGTAGTGATCGTATTGAGTGCTTACGACTTGGTGCGGATGACTATTTGGTAAAACCCTTTAATCCTGAGGAACTCCTTATCCGCGTTGATAAGTTACTAATCCGTCAGTAGGT
The DNA here is from genome assembly GCA_028284285.1 of Croceivirga sp. GTDB lineage: Bacteria > Bacteroidota > Bacteroidia > Flavobacteriales > Flavobacteriaceae > Croceivirga. Next base: position 33,719 of record JANQSA010000035.1, on the reverse strand, counting down.
ATGGAAGTACTGGTAAACAAAACCACTACCCTCCTTTATATTGGTTCAAACAAGCGATTTGGGGAAGAGTTTCACCGTTTTTCCCGGCAGGTTACAGTGAATACCGTAGATTCTACTGAAGATGCAATAAAGTGGTTGCACAATCACAGCAACTTTCATAGTGATAAATGGATCAATACTCAGAAAGCGGTTGATGCGATCTTATGCGAGAATACGATAACCGCAAAAGATCGCAAACAGTTTCAACACTATTTGATAAAGGTATTTGATCCTGGCAAGAAAATTCCTTTGATCGCACTTGCCAATAAAGTGACTAAAAAAGAGAAGCTTAAAACACTTGAGAATGGTTTTGACGATATTTTTTTACATCCTATCCGTTTCCACCAGGTACTGGAACGGATTAGCTTTCTCAAGGAATTGAAACAAAACCTAAGGAAAGAGCAGATATCTGAAGGACAAAACAGTACTGCCCAACGATATAAGATAGGATTCTGGAAAAGATCCTTCGATATTATTGTAGCGAGCACGGTACTCCTTCTGGCCTCCCCATTTCTACTGTTGGTCATTCTTGCGATACGGCTGGAATCTAAAGGGAAAGTGTACTACATTTCCAAACGAGTGGGAACCAGTTACCAGATCTTTAACTTTTTGAAATTGCGTTCTATGTATCCCGACGCGGACAAGCGTTTAAAAGAATTTCAGCATTTGAATCAATACGTTCATGATACTAAGGAGGTTATACCTGAGGCCGCAATTGACGAAGATGGAAATGAACAGCAGGGTACCAAATTGTTTGGGGATGACACTGAAGTCAATGAAAAAGCGCATAATGCGAAGCGTAAAAAGAACGAGGAGAGTGCTTTTGTCAAGTTTGACAATGACCCGAGGATTACCAAAGTCGGAAAGATAATACGAAAGCTAAGTATCGACGAACTACCGCAATTAATCAACGTATTAAAAGGAGATATGTCCATAGTGGGCAATCGGCCGTTGCCACTCTACGAAGCCGAGATGCTTACAACAGACGAATGGACAGCACGCTTTAACGGACCAGCCGGAATTACGGGGCTTTGGCAGGTAGAGGCAAGAGGGAGGAGTTCTAAAATGTCTCCCGAAGAGCGAAAAAAACTGGATATCAAGTATGTAGAATATGCCAACAGCAAATATGCTTTCTTGATAGACCTTTGGATAGTGCTACGAACCTTTAGAGCAGTATTCCAAAAAGAAAATGTATAGGAATGAGGAAAAGATTCGGGTTACTAGGGGCAGTCCTGCTGATTGCCAACATATCAATGTCACAATCCCTCAATGAATTTGTAGAGCAGGGATTTGAAAAGAATGATATCGTCAGGAGGTTGCCTTCAATTGATAGCCTGATCCAAGTGGCAAAAGAAAACTCTCCAAGATTAAAATATTTTGATGCGGATGCAAAATATTGGGAGGGGAGAGTTAAAGTCACCGGAAGATCATGGTTGAATAGCATCTATTTGGATGCTTCATACGGGTATGGGGTTTTTGATAATCTCAACAACGAGCAAATCGCCGGCGACCCCCTGGCCAGCCAGGTTCTTTTTACCCTGGAACAAAGCCGGTATAATATGGGTGTTTCCATGAAAATGCCTTTACATGCTATTTTCAATAGGGGTATAGAAGTGAAAACCGCAAAAGCCGAGGTGGAAAGGGCAAAGTACGAGAAGGAGTTTGCTATCAGGGAACTTGAAATGCTGGTGACCCAACGTTTTCATGAAGTAGTCCGGGCGCATCGCATGCTTTTGGTATCCAGTTCAATTGTGGAGAGTTACAAGTTACAGGCCCTAAATGCAGATAAAAATTTTACGAATGGGATAATCGATATCACGGAATATACCCGTTTACAACAAATGCTAAATGAATCCCTGAAGGCACTGGAGTTTCAGAAATCGGAGTATGAAATGGCATTGTCCACCCTGGAGGGGATCGTGGGCATTAAAATAGAGATTTAGGGATGAAGAAGTTTAACCTGCTTTTCTTTGTTAGATTATTGCTAAACCATGCTACGCTATTGGTTGCGGTCCCGGTAATCCTGGCTTCCCTGGTTTTTTACCTTACCCAGAACGAACCAAAAGTCTATAATTCCAAAGCCCGGGTATACACCGGAATTGCCTCAGGTTCCACCATAGAACTGGATAATACTAAACTGGACTTCAGGGCTACCAACACCGCGTATGATAATCTTTTGAACCTTATAAAAGCGAGAACAACCATTGAAACCGTAGCGCTAAAACTATTCGCGCAACATATGACCTTGGATAGTGCGGATACCAAGATCATTTCAAAAGAGAAGTTTGCGGCACTTATGGAGCTGGTTCCTGAGGAAGTTAAGGCATTGGTGGTAAAAGGGGATGTGGCCAAAACCTATGACAATTTCAGGCAATTAAAGGAATCGAACCACACCAATTTTATCTATAAGCTCATTAACTTAAAACATCCTGATTATAGCATCGAGAAAATAGTAGAACGCATAGGGGTCAAAAGAATTCTCAGCAGTGACTTTGTGGACATTGAATTTGAAGGGGACGATCCGGCCATTTGTCAAAATACACTGCTCATCCTATGCGAGGTATTTGTAAAGTTGAATGCTGATATCAAAGTCAACCAGTCCGATGCAGTGGTTAAATATTTTGAAGGCCAACTACAAAATTCAACAGTGGATCTGAGAGGAGCGGAAGATGAGCTACTTGCATTTAACAGAACCCATAATATTATCAATTACTACGAACAGACCAAACATATTGCTTCCGAAAAAGAACATTTTGAGTTGGAATATCAGAAGGTGTACATCCGTCATCATGCTGCTGAAGCGGTGTTGCAAACATTGGAATCCAAACTGGAGACACACGAAAAGAAACGACTTTCCAGCCAGCAGATTGTAGCACTTCGTAACGAATTAGCCAATGTCAATTTTGACCTTTCCATGAAATCGCTTGCTGTTGAAGCAGAAGAGGAAGCTAAAGAAAAAAATGCCAAGGAAGTAACAGCTCTCACCAGGCGGTCTGCCGAGCTAAAAACGGCATTACAAGGCGAGGTTGACCAGTTATTTGTCACTGAGTATGATGAAAAAAGTCTGGCCTCCACAGATATTTTAACGGATTGGCTCGCAAACACCATAACGTATGAAGGTACCAGGGCACAACTGAGGGTCATGGATCAGAAGCGACTGGAGTTCGAAAAACTCTATCAGGTCTTTTCACCTTTGGGCGCAACTATGAAGCGTCTGGAGCGGAAAATAGATATTGCAGAACGGGAATATCTAAGCCTTTTACACAGTCTGGGACTGGCCAAATTAAGACAACAAAACGTTGAGTTAAAGTCTAACCTAAAGCTGATTGAGGTTCCGTTTTTTCCCATCAGTCCCCTACCAAGCAAACGGTTAATGTTGGTCGCCGTGGCGGGGATAGCCGGGTTTATATTAGTGGCCTTTACCATATTTATCTTAGAACTCCTGGATGGTAATTTGAAAACAGCATCGAGGGCAGAAGACAAAATTGGCCTTTCCGTTTCTTCAATTTTTCCGGTAATCAGTGCCAGGGAAAAGAAAATAGATTATGCGTATTTACAGAACAAGGCGGTAAATGCGATTTCCCGAAATGTACTGCTCAACCAGTTCAAGAAAGAAAAGTCCGGAGAGCCCGTTGTCAATTTGTTTTTTTCCACCCAGGAGAATGAAGGGAAAACCTTTGTTTGTAAACATGTAATAGCCAAGCTCTGTGAGTTGGGGTATAAGGTGCTACACATTACTTACGACGATTATGATTTTGAATTGGGGAGGGAGTACTACACACGAGTAGTATACCCTATAAGCGACCAATTGTATAAAATAGCCGACATCTATGAATTTGACGTCATGGGAGCCATTGAAGCGTATTCGGTTTTTGACTTTGTGATATTGGAGATACCCGGAATTATCAGGAATCCATTTCCGGTAAAGCTCGCTTCTACTATGGATCATACTTTCCTGGTGACCCGGGCCAACAGGGCCTGGGGGGAGGCCGATAAGAATGCATTGGCATTGTTCAATGAAGCGACAACCGGTCCGGAACCCACCATCATCCTCAACGGGGTTAAAGTATTGGAAATGGAAACCGTAGTAGGGGATCTTCCCAGGAAACGCTCCGTAATTCGACGCCAGATTAAAAAAGTGGTTCAATTACGATTTTTCACCAAAAAAAGTGTAGCCTGATGAGGACTACGATTAAAAAAATCGGGAAAGAAAAAAACGTATCCTCATTGCTCACAAATCTGGTCATTGCCTTTTTTGGTTTGGTCAGTTTTATGCTGTTAACGCGGCAACTGCCAAAGGAGCAATTTGGAGATTGGGTTTTGTTCATTACCCTGGCCACTTTTGTTGATCTGTTGCGTTTTGGCCTTACCAGAACGTCTACGGTAAGAGTATTGTCCGGTGCGGACAGAGAAGCATTCAAGACGTTTTTAGGCTCCAGTTACAAGATCAATCTCCTGCTGCTCGCATTAATTGTGATGGTGTGCTGGTCTGTGGCCGGAATTGCTTTTGGTCTGGAATTGGACATGAATAAAGGGTATCAATTGTTCTTCTTTTGGTATCCTGTGTTGGCGTTTTTTAACCTGGGATGGAATACCGCTTTTGCGCTTTTTCAGGCGGAGCAGAACTTCAATCGTATGCTATTGGTACGATTGGCTAACATTGGACTTTTCGTGCTCTTCCTGGTCTTAAACCTATGGGTTTTTAAGTTGGGGCTGCTTGAAATTGTATGGGTTTACCTGCTGGTCAATTTGATCTCAAGCGTTTGGTGTTCCCTAAAAAAGTGGGATGGTCTCAGCTATCTCAGGTATGCCGATAGTGCTACGGAAAAAGAGCTTATAAGCTTTGGAAAGTATTCCATGGGAACCCTGGTAGGCTCCAGTTTGTTAAAAAGTGCCGATACGCTGATTATTGCCCTGAGCCCCGTATTGGGGTCTGCCGGTGTGGCTATGTACGCCATCCCTTTAAAACTAACAGATTTGTTAGGTATTCCACTGAGGAGTTTTACCATGACTGCCTACCCGAGAATGTCCAAGAAAAGTCTGGCTGGGGATCTGGAAGGGGTGCGTAAAACCTTTTATGCGTATTCCGGAGCTGTAACGCTATTGTTCATTCCCATAGCGTTTGGCTGTTTTGTTTTTGCCGATCATCTCATTGTCTTTTTGGGCGGTGCGGAGTACAAAGATTCCCTACCCATCTTAACACTTGTGTTCCGTGTTTTTACGGTCTACACACTTTTGTTACCCGTTGATCGGTTTACAGGGGTGCTTTTGGATAGCATCAACCGGCCAAAGTTGAATTTGTATAAGGTCATTTTTATGACCATTTCCAATATTGTGATTGACCTTATTGCTGTGTTTGTATTGGAAAGTTTGGTGGCTGTAGCAATTGGTACCGTTTTCTTTACGGTATTGGGGATCTTTTTGGGATTCTATTTTTTGAGAAAGGAAATTCAAATAGAGTCGCGGCATATTCTTCCCGAAGGCATATTCTTCTTTAAAAATCTCAAAGCCCATATAAGCCCTTGAATCCTTTTGAAAGAACATATGGTACAGATCGCCTAAAGCAACCGCTGCCTCTGGCAATATTGCTATCCATAGCCGTTCTCAGTGCGCACTTAACGGCAACCAAAGGAGTAGTTGCCGGTATTGGGATCATGATACTTCCTATTGGGATAGTGTACCTGGGAGTGCTTTTTCAAAAACCTAAACTGGGCTTGCTCACCATTTTTGTCCTTAATTTCCTGATATTGGGATTGGGTAGATATGTGCCCATGACCTGGGGATTATTGATAGATGGCTTGTTATTCCTCATGTACTTGGTATTATTCTTTAAAGCCTTCAAAATCAAAGTGCCATGGAGTAAAGCAAGGTCACAACTTACGCTATTGGCCTCGGTTTGGTTGGGCTATGCCCTTTTTCAGGCAGTCAATCCTGAGGCAGTTAGTTTTGCGGCCTGGTTCTATGCCATGAGGGGATTAGCATTGTATCAATGGATGATTATACCACTACTTTTCATCCTCTTCGATAAGCCAAAGGATTTAAAACTCTTTTTCGTCATATGGGGGATAATGTCTTTTTTGGGAACATTAAAAGGATTTCAGCAAGTGATATTTGGCCCGGATCCTTTTGAACAACGTTGGCTGGACAATGGAGGGTCCCTCACGCATATTCTTTTCGGAAAACTACGGGTGTTCTCTTTCTATTCCGACGCTGGTCAATTTGGAGCCTCCCAGGGACATGCAGGGGTGGTATTCGGGGTTTTGGCTTTGTTTGCAAAAGACAAGAAATTTCGAATTTTCTGTGGGATAGTGGCTTTGGCAGGTTTGTATGGGATGATGATTTCCGGAACAAGAGGGGCTATTGCTGTTCCTGCGGCAGGGGGTGTTATGTATCTCATCTTACGAAAGAATATCCCGATCCTGGTTGCCGGAGTCCTTCTGGGGATTGGTGTTTTTGTGTTTTTTAAGTATACCACTATTGGTAACAATAATCAGCAGATCAGAAGAATGCGAACGGCATTCGACCCTAACGATGCATCGTTGCAGGTACGTTTGGCCAATCAAAAAAAGTTAAAGGCCTATTTAGCTTCACGGCCTTTTGGCGGGGGTATAGGTTCAACCGGTAATTGGGGGCAACGCTTTTCTCCAAATACGTTTTTAGCCAATACGGCAACCGATAGTTGGTTTGTAGCAATTTGGGCAGATACGGGTGTAGTCGGACTCTACTTACACTTGTTCATTTTGTTTTTTGTTTTGATCACAGGGGCGTACAACGTGATGTTTAAAATTCAAGATCCCTGGCTCCGGGGACAAATTGCCGCACTGGTCTGCGGCATGTTTGGAATAATGGGAGCATCCTATGGCAACGGAGTGTTTGGGCAATTCCCCACCTGTATCCTTATGTATACCGGAATGGTGTTTATGTTCATTGCCCCGAAAATGGATAAGTACATTTTAAAACAAAAAGGACTTTTAGAAGAAACGGAAACAAAAGTAGTATGAAAACACAACCATTGGTTTCCATCATAACCATCAATTACAATGAATCTGGCGTGACCCTGGAGATGCTTGAATCATTAAAAAACCTGAGGTACAAGAATGTTGAGGTAATTGTAGTAGATAATGCTTCTCCTAATGATAATCCGGATGTCATTAAGGAAAACTTTCCCGAGGTACACCTTATTAAAAGTGATAAAAACCTGGGATTTGCCGGGGGAAACAATCTTGGCGTTCAGGAAGCCAGGGGGGATTACCTGCTTTTTATCAATAACGATACCATTGTTCCGGAAAATTGCATCGCTCCTTTGGTGGAAACTTTCGAAAAGGATCCTTCCATAGGAATGGTAAGTCCAAAGATCAAATTTCATTGGGATGACACCCTCATTCAATATGCAGGGTATACTCCAATGAATCATTGGACCATACGCAATAACAGTATTGGATACCATCAGAAGGATAACGGAGACTATGATCAACCGATGGAAACCGCATCCATACATGGGGCAGCTATGATGGTTCCCCGGAGAATTATTGATGAAGTGGGCCTTATGACCGAAATCTATTTCCTGTACTATGAAGAGCACGATTGGGCGGAAATGGTCAAGCGCGCGGGATACAAAGTATACTATCAGCCCAGGTCCTATATTCTCCATAAAGAATCGCTTTCCACAGGTAAGTTCAGCCCCTTAAAAACCTATTACATATCCAGAAACAGAATACTGTTTGCCAGAAGGAACTTTACCACTTTGCAATTGACAGTGAGTTTGGTGTTTCAGGCGTTGGTATCCATCCCAAAAAATACATTGACCTTCCTTTTTAAAAGAGAATACCGGCATTTACAGGCGTTTTGGAATGCTATTATTTGGAATGTCAGGCATCATAAAGTAATTCATTAATGTTTTGATCCCTTGGTTTACAACGTAACCCATATGTTTCACAACATTATTTTCGGAAGCTCAATTTGTAAGATAATATTTACAAAAAAATAATTAAAAATGAACATAGCTGTTGTTGGTACAGGTTACGTGGGCTTGGTAACGGGCACCTGTTTTGCAGAAACGGGAATAAACGTGGTCTGTATAGATATTGACAAAAAAAAGGTGGAAATGCTCCGAAACGGAGAGGTTCCCATTTATGAGCCTGGGTTAGATACCTTGTTGGCGCGAAATATAGATAAAGGAAGGATTTCCTTCACAACCAGCCTTGAAAAAGGAATTAAAGAAGCGGACGCCATATTTATTGCGGTGGGAACACCTCCTGATGAAGATGGTAGTGCAGATCTAAAATATGTTCTGGGTGTTGCCCGGGAAATTGGTCAACATATGGAAGACTACAAGGTGATCATTACCAAAAGCACCGTCCCCGTAGGGACCTCCTATAAGGTCAAGACTGCGGTGGAGGGAGAATTGGCAAAAAGAGGCATCCGTATTTCATTTGACGTTGCTTCTAACCCAGAGTTCCTAAAGGAGGGGAGTGCTGTAGACGACTTTTTAAAACCTGACCGTATTGTTGTGGGAATAGAGAGTAAACGGGCTGAAAAGGTAATGCGTCGCTTGTACAAACCGTTTTTGATGAATGGACACCCGTTATTGTTCATGGACATCTTTTCTTCGGAAATGACAAAGTATGCGGCCAATTCTATGCTGGCTACAAAGATCAGTTTTATGAATGATATCGCAAATCTTTGCGAATTGGTTGGTGCTAACGTAGATCTGGTTCGAAAAGGAATTGGCTCGGATTCAAGAATAGGCAACAAGTTTATCTATCCGGGAACGGGATATGGCGGAAGCTGTTTCCCAAAGGATGTTCAGGCTTTGGTGAGAACTGCAGATGAACATGGTCACTCTTTGGAAGTATTAAAGGCAGTAGAGGCGGTTAATTATCGGCAAAAAACCACTTTGGTTGAGAAGATTAAGCAGCATTTTGGTGACAACCTGAAAGGAAAACAATTTGGGATGTGGGGCCTGGCCTTTAAACCAAAAACCGATGATATGCGGGAAGCGCCCTCCCTGGTCATAATAGAACAATTAAAGGCCTTAGGGGCCAATATTCGTGCGTATGACCCGGTAGCTATGCATGAAGCAGAGCGGATACTAGGTAACGGCATTGAGTATGCCAAGGACCAATACGACGTATGTGTTGATGCTGATGCGTTGATTTTGGTTACGGAATGGTCGGAGTTTAGAATGCCCAATTTCCGAATCCTTGAGAAGTTAATGAACGAAAAGACTGTTTTTGACGGAAGAAACGTGTATGATCCAGAAGAAATGGCCGAACAAGGGTTTAATTACTACAGTATAGGTAGGGAAGTTATCCACAATGATGAAAAGAAAACGATAACGGCATAATTATTTAATATGAAAAGGATTCTGGTTACCGGGGGAGCGGGATTTGTCGGATCACACTTATGTGAACAATTACTACAGCAGGGGCATGAGGTGGTTTGTATGGATAACTATTTCACTGGAAGAAAAAGTAAGATCGTACACCTGATGAATGACCCGTATTTTGAACTGATACGGCACGATGTTACCCTACCTTATTTTATAGAAGTAGATGAGATTTACAATTTGGCCTGTCCCGCATCACCGGTACACTACCAATACAATCCCATCAAAACGATCAAGACTTCTGTTTTAGGTGCTATCAATATGTTAGGGCTGGCAAAGCGTATCAAAGCGAAGGTTTTACAAGCCTCAACAAGCGAAGTGTACGGGGATCCTGAAGTACACCCGCAGCCAGAGGAATATTGGGGGCATGTAAATCCCATTGGAATACGTTCATGCTACGATGAGGGGAAGCGTTGTGCAGAATCGTTGTTTATGAACTACCATCAGTCTAACGGTGTTTTAGTCAAGATCATTCGAATCTTCAACACTTACGGCCCCCGAATGGAACCGGATGACGGTCGTGTGGTATCCAATTTTATCATGCAGGCGTTACAGGGACAAGACATCACGGTTTTTGGTGATGGTACCCAAACCCGAAGTTTTCAATATGTAGATGATCTGGTAGTAGGCATGATCAAAATGATGGCTACCGAAGATGATTTTATCGGCCCGGTCAATATTGGGAATCCGGGGGAGTTTACCATGTTGGAATTGGCAGAGAATATCATTGATCTGACCGGTTCCAAATCAAAAATTATCCATTTACCATTACCATCGGATGATCCCATGCAGCGTAAGCCGGATATTACCCTGGCCAAAGAAAAGTTGAATGGATGGGAGCCTTCGGTCGATTTGCGTACCGGGCTGCAAAAAACCATAGCCTATTTTGACGAAATGCTTCAGGAGCAGTCCATTAAGCAGTTGGTGAATTCATAAGTTAAGTTTTAAATAAGTATAGCGATGGATGCAATTCAAATTATGGTCAATGTTCTGGAAATCGTACTATTGGCCTATTTTGGAATTGCATCCCTCTATGTTTTTGTCTTTGCTTTGGCGGGTCTTTTCAACCCTAAAAAACGGGAAAACATATTTAACGAACAACGAAGGTTTGCCGTACTCATTCCCGGATATAAAGAGGACAACGTAATTGTTGAGGTGGCCCGTAGGGCTTTGGAACAAAGCTATCCGGAAGCGCTCTATGATGTGGTTATCATTGCAGATTCCTTTAAGGACATCACATTGCATAAACTTAGAAAACTGCCAGTAAAATTAGTGGAGGTCAGTTTTGAAAAAAGTACCAAATCCAAGGCATTGAACAAAGCCATGGAGGTAATTGGGGATAATTATCATGTGGCTTTGATCCTGGATGCGGATAACATCATGGAGTTTGATTTTGTGGAACGTATCAATGAAGCTTTCAACACAGGGTATAAAGTGGTACAAGGGCATAGAATTGCCAAAAACACCAACACTCCCTTTGCCATTTTAGACGCCATTAGCGAAGAGGTTAACAACCATATTTTTAGAAAGGGCCATCGCGTTTTGGGGCTTTCTTCTGCCCTGATCGGTTCCGGGATGGCATTTGAATATCACTTTTTCAAGGCCACTATGGCCAAAGTAAATGCGGTTGGCGGATTTGATAAGGAATTGGAACTAAAGCTACTTAAGGAAAGGAATACCATAGCGTATTTGGAGGATGCCTTGGTGTTGGATGAGAAGGTTCAGAAAACTGAGGTTTTTGCCAATCAACGGAAGCGATGGTTATCTGCCCAGTTTATCTATTTCAAGCGATTTGCCGTTTCAGGAGTTCGGGAACTGTTGGTAAAAGGTAACCTTGATTTTGTCGACAAGGTCTACCAAATGATTTCCCCACCCCGGATATTGTTATTGGGGTTCGTCTTTTTCATTACCCTGGGATATATCGGTGAACAATTCTTTTTTCAAAAAAGTGGGTTGCTCATATCGCCTTGGATATGGTCGGTAACTTTCCTCCTGGTGGTTTTAGCATTTGTAATGGCTATCCCAAGAAAGTTTTATACCAAGGAAACAGCACGTGCCATGTTCTCCTTACCCAGGGCTTTCGGGCTTATGTTTTTATCCCTGTTCAAATTAAAAGGGGCAAACAAAAAATTTATTCATACCCAACACGGGACAGTCTAAATTTTCAAAATAAATACATGAAAATCGGAATAGAAGGACAACGGCTTTTTAGGAAAAAAAAGCATGGTATGGACATGGTGGCTTTAGAGCTCATCAAAAATCTACAACAAATAGATCGCAAAAACGAGTATGTCGTTTTTGTAAAACCAGATGAAGATAATACCTGTATTCCGGAGGCACCGAATTTTAAGGTGGTAGAATTACAATCAAAATGGGGATATCCCGGATGGGAGCAAATCGCATTGCCTAAAGCGGCTTTTCAGCAGGGTTGTGATGTACTGCATTGTACAAGCAATACAGGCCCGTTGTTTTGTAAAGTACCCCTGGTGACCACACTGCACGATATCATTTATCTGGAAAGCATCAGCATTTTTAAAAAAGAAGGCTCCTGGTATCAAAAATTAGGGAATATGTACCGTAGGTATTTTGTTCCCCCGGTGATCAAAAAGAGCAAAAAGGTAATTACGGTTTCCCATTACGAAAAGGATAGGATCGATGATCATTTCGGATTTACGGACGATCGCTTAACCGCTATCTACAATGGGGTGGGGAATCATTTTAAAAGGGTTACGGACCAGGACACTTTAGCCAACATAAAAAAAGAGTACCGTTTGCCGGATCATTTTTTTTTCTTTTTAGGGAATACCGATCCCAAAAAAAACACCATTGGGGTTTTGCAGGCTTTTGCCGAATTCAACAAGGTGTATCCGGGAAAGTACAGTTTGGTGATGTTGGATTATGACGAGTCCGAGCTAAGACGGCTGTTACAGTCCATACATGCGTCGGAGTTACGTTCACAAATCCACCTGACCGGCTATGTGCCCAACACGGTTCTTCCGGCACTAATTAGCCAGTGTTCTATCTTTCTTTATCCCTCACTACGAGAGAGTTTTGGTATCCCCATCCTGGAAGGTATGGCTTGTGGCGTACCGGTTATTACTTCCAATACTTCCTCCATGCCCGAAGTAGCAGGAGAAGACGCTGCCTTGATTGTAGACCCGTTCAACCCAAAGGAAATTGCAGGGGCAATGCAACATTTGGTAGAGGATGAAGTATTGGCAAAAGTATTAGCCGAAAGGGGCATTGAAAGGGCAAAGCACTTTTCCTGGGAAGTCATGGCCCGGAATGTTTTGGAACTATATGAGGATGTTTATAGTGAGTTAAACGCGGCGGTATGATCAAAGGACAGGACATAATTGTAATGGGCATTCAGGCCTGGGATATAGAAATTGGCAGTAACTGCAAAAACATTGCCCTTGAAATGGCCAAAAACAATCGAGTGCTATATGCAAATCCTCCTATGGATCGGGTATCGCGATATCGGGAAAGGCACACGAAAAAAATCCAAAAAAGACTACAAATAAAAAAAGGGCAGGAAAGCGATTTGATACAATTAAGAGATACACTATGGACGCTATATCCAAAAACGATGACAGAATCCATCAATTTCATCAAGAACCGTTTCCTTTTCGATCTTTTAAACAAGATGAATGCCCGAAGATTCAGTACGGATATAAAAACAGCTATCCGGCGTTTGGGATTTCAGGAGTATATCATTTTTAATGACAGTTCCATGTTTTTGGGGCAATACATTAAGGATCTTTTACAACCTGCTTTTTATGTCTACTATATGCGGGACTACCTGACCAAAAATCCGTACTGGAGAAAAAACGGGGTGCGTTTAGAGCCTAAATTGATACAAAATGCAGATTGTGTAGTGAACAATTCTACCCTGTACACAGAGTATGGGAAGAAGTTTACCGCCCATTCATATATGGTAGGTCAGGGCTGTGATACATCACTTTTTAATGATCGCTCGAGAAAAATCGGTATTCCCAAGGATGTACAATCCATTCCAAAACCCATCATAGGATACGTTGGTTTTTTGAGCAGTAGAAGATTGAGTATTGACATTTTACTACATATTGCAACAGAACGACCGGATTGGAGTATTGTCCTTGTAGGTCCTCAAGACGACCAATTCAGTAGCTCCCAACTCCATGAAATAGACAATGTATATTTCTTGGGTAGCCGGGAGGCCTCGCAATTACCTAACTACATCAAGGGTTTTGATGTTGCGATTAACCCACAACTGATTAACGACGCTACCATGGGGAATTACCCCAGAAAGGTGGATGAATATTTAGCGATGGGAAAACCTACAGTGGCCTCTTCCACTAAGGCGATGGAATATTTTAAGGAGCATACCTATTTGGGGGAAACCCCCGAAGACTATGTGCGCTTAATAGAAAAAGCGTTACAAGAAAACTCTGCAGCATTGGAAGAAAAAAGGAGGGCTTTTGGCTTGTCGCACAGTTGGGAGAACAACGTCAATGCGATTTATGACTGTATCCTAAGAGTTAAAAATGCTTCGGCATAAAAAGGTAGTAGTATGGGACTCGTTGCCAAAATCCAATCCAATCCAAAGTTAAAACAGCTGGTCTTACGGATGATCGCCCCAGAGCGAAATCCAAGGCCCAGATTATGGGTCAGGTGGTTTTTAAATCCGCTAAAACACAAAAGAGGTAAGGGCGCTATCATTAGAAGAAATAGTCGAATTGATGTTTTCCCCTGGAAAAAGTTTGAGATTGGAAAGTGGACTACTATTGAAAGTTATTGCACAATAAACAATGGTTCAGGCGATGTTATCCTGGGAGACCGGGTGCGTGTGGGGATAGGTAGTGTGATCATTGGCCCCGTGAAAATGGGCAACGGTTCCGGTTTGGGGCAACATGTATTTGTTTCAGGATTTAATCACGGTTATTCAGACGGTACCCGGAACTCCAGCGAACAAGCTTTGGATATCCGGCCTACAGTAATAGAAGAGGAAGCGCATATTGGAGCGAATTCGGTGGTATTGGCGGGAGTGACTATTGGCAAAAGATGCCAGGTGGGTGCGGGAAGCGTAGTAACCAAAGATATTCCCCCTTTCTCGGTAGCGGTAGGTAACCCTGCACGGGTCATAAAACAATTTAACCATCATACCGGAGAATGGGAACAGGTACCACACAAAAAGACCCTTTCGGTACATTAAAAATGAAGTTATGGAAGGATTGAAGATTTTTTTCTGGGTGGCATTGGCCATTATTTTTTATTCGTATTTGGGCTATGGGATACTACTGTTCGCCATCATAAAGATTCGAAGGGTTTTAGGTCTTGCAAAGCAATTTCAGGGGAATGAGAAGTATCAACCCGAGGTCACACTTTTTGTAGCAGCGTATAATGAAAAAGACTATCTGGAAGAAAAAGTGAACAATTCCAGGAGTTTGAACTACCCCAAAGCAAAAGTGACCCAACTTTGGGTAACCGATGGTTCAGATGATGGTACTCCGGAACTATTAAAAAAGTATGATGATGTTACCGTATTGCATGAACCCGCCAGAAACGGGAAGATTGCGGCAATGAACCGTGGAATGCAACAAGTGAAAACTCCAATCGTAATATTTTCCGATGGCAATACCAGTCTTGGCAGGGAGTCCATCCAAGAGATCGTCAAACTGTTTCGGGATCCGAAAGTAGGTTGTGTTTCGGGAGAGAAAAGGATCCACTCCAAAACATCGGACAGTGCGGCCGGAGCAGGAGAGGGGATGTACTGGAAATACGAATCCCAACTCAAAAAATGGGATGCGGAATGGTATTCGGTTGTGGGGGCAGCTGGAGAGCTTTTTGCCATACGAACAGCATTATGGGAGGAAGTTGAGCACGACACCTTATTGGACGATTTCATGATTTCCCTGAGAACCGCTATGAAGGGGTATACCATTCAATACAACCCGGAAGCCTATGCCATTGAGCATGCTTCCGCCAATGTGAAAGAAGAGTTGAAACGGAAGATCCGTATCTCTGCGGGGGGTATTCAATCGGTTGTACGTTTGGCTCCGCTGTTGAACGTTTTCCGATATGGTACACTTTCCTTTCAATACCTATCCCATCGTGTGTTACGCTGGACATTGACACCGCTATTGTTGCTGTTGCTCCTTCCTGTTAACCTGGCCCTGGCAATAGCGGAGGGCCTGTGGTCCTTTGGAATCTTTAGTGTATTATTTTGGGGGCAGGTACTTTTCTATCTAGCGGCCTTGCTCGGATGGTTCCTGGAAAATCGACAGATACGATTAAAAGTACTTTTTATTCCGTACTACTTCTTTATCATGAACCTTTCTGTCTTTTTGGGCTTTGTCCGGTACGTACGAGGCGGTCAGTCTGTAAAGTGGGAAAGGGCAAAACGCGGGGGAAATACGGAAGGGGTGCTGACCTAAACCGAAACCTCTTTTCCCATAGGTAGGTCAAAGTAAAATGTACTACCCGCTCCTACGGTACTTCTAATTTTAAGTGTTCCGCCGTTTTTGCGGACAAAATTTTGGCAAAGCACAAGCCCCAGACCGGTACCTGGTTCTTTTTCGGTACCCAGTTTGCTGAAATGTTCGTTAGGATTCAAAATTTTGGGGATATCTTCCGGGGGTATGCCCTGTCCATTGTCCTGGACTTCTACAATTGCCCGATCTTTTTCCAGTTTGAAGTTCACCTGGATTTTCCCTTGATAAGGCGTAAATTTTATGGCATTGGAAAGCAGATTTCGTAAAACGGTTTTGGTGGTATTTAAATCGGCATAAACAAAGGTAGATTCAGGAATGTTGTTGCGTAAAGTGATTTTTTTGTGCTCACTCCCCAGCTTTAAAAGACGGAATGTCTGTTCTACAATTTCACGCAGATCGAGGTTTTCCGGGATCACCTGAATTTGATCACTTTCTGCCTTCGCCCACCCGAGGAGGTTTTGAAGAAGGTTTAAAGCCTCATCCATGGTCTTTAACAGTTCATAGACGGTTTTACTTTTGAAATCCGCCGATGTAGGATCAAGGATACCCCGCATGATAAAATCCATTTTCAATTTCGCAGCACTCAAAGGGGAACGAAGATCATGCCCTATGATAGAAAACATTCGATCCTTTAAAGCATTGGATTGCCTTAGACGCTCCGCCTGTTGCTCTATTTGGTTCTTTGCCTTTCGTAGCTCAACGTGGGTTTGAATTCTGGCGATGAGCTCTTGTTCGTTAAAAGGTTTGGTCACATAATCTACCCCACCGACCTCAAAACCTTTAATTTTGTCTTTCACATTTACTTTTCCGGTCAAAAATATGACAGGAATATCCTGATATTGATCGTAGCTTTTTAGTTTTTCGCAAAGCTCAAAACCCTCTATCCGCGGCATAATAATATCCAGTAGGATCAAATCCGGGAGTCGTTGTTCCAGGAGTTCAAAAAAGGAGTTGTTATCTTGCGTCCCCTGGAACACAAAACCATTTTTTTCCAGAATAAACTGAAGGAGTTCCAGATTCAATTGCTCATCGTCAATGGCCAGGATATAGGGTTTTTCCGTAACTTGCTGATCCATAGGGTATAGCTATTCACGCTACGAAAGTAAGAAAAAGTCACTTTGACGAAGTAGTATTATCTTATTAAAAACAGATAAGAATCCCGGCTAGTAGTGGTAATCTGCAATAATAAATGTAATTTCAGGGTTCTACCACCAAAATGGTGGCTTTCACAACATAAATACAATTGACTGAAAAAAGTAAGATTATATTTACAAAGTAAGTAATTTAAATGGTTATTTATGGAGCATGTATTGATCACTGGGGGAGCGGGTTTCATTGGCTCTAACTTTGTTCCTTTTTACCTGACGGACAATCCAAAAATCCATGTTGTAAACCTGGATGCGCTTACGTATGCCGGGAATCTGGAAAACTTAAAGGAACTGGAGGGACATGAAAGATATACCTTTATTAAAGGAGATATCTGTGACAGACCATTGATAGAGACCCTTTTTGATCGATTTGATATTAAAGGGGTAATTCACTTCGCAGCGGAGTCACACGTAGACAATTCCATATCCAACCCGGATGCGTTTATGCAAACCAATATTATTGGCACCTTCAACCTTATTGATGTAGCCAAAAAGCATTGGATGGTAGGTCCCGGGATTTACAAAGAAGCCTATGGCAACTCTCGCTTTCATCATGTTTCTACGGATGAAGTCTATGGTACCTTGGGGAAGGAAGGATTATTCTCGGAGCGCACGCCTTATGCTCCCAATAGTCCCTATAGTGCCTCAAAAGCATCTTCCGATTTTATAGTGAGAAGTTACCATCATACCTATGGGATGAACGTGGTTACTACTAATTGCTCTAACAACTATGGGCCAAAGCAACATGATGAAAAGCTAATTCCAACCATTATTAGAAAAGCGCTGGAAGGAACATCAATTCCTATTTATGGAGATGGTTCCAATATTCGTGATTGGTTGTATGTGCTGGATCATTGTAAAGGAATAGCCCTGGCCTATGAAAAGGGAAAATCGGGAGAAACCTATAACATTGGCGGAGATAATGAGCGAACCAATCTATACATTGCTACCAAAGTTTGTGAAATTCTGGATAGAAAACATGCCAGATCAGAGGGTGACTCCTACAAAGAGCAGATTACATTTGTAAAAGACAGGGCGGGACACGATTTTAGATATGCCATTGATGCTTCGAAGATCACGAATGACTTAGGATGGGTAGCCGATGAAAATTTCGAAACGGGAATTGAAAAAACTATCGACTGGTATCTGAATAAATACGTTGAAAATAAGAACTCAAGCTTAGCATAGCACAAACAGAATCTACTAAAGGACGAAGAATGAAAGGAATCATCTTAGCGGGAGGCTCGGGAACGCGGTTGCATCCATTAACCTTAGCCGTGAGCAAACAATTGATGCCCGTATATGACAAGCCCATGATTTATTATCCGCTTTCCACATTATTGGAGTCGGGAATTTGGGAGATATTGATCATTTCAACACCTCATGACCTTCCCTTATTCCAAAGACTGTTGGGAGATGGTAGAAAATATGGATGTCGCTTTGAATACGCCGTCCAGGAACAACCCAATGGCCTTGCTGAAGCATTTTTGATAGGCGAGGAGTTTATTGGGGATGACAAAGTAGCTTTAATTTTGGGGGATAACATTTTTTATGGAACGGGTTTGGAAACCTTGTTACAATCCAATAATGATCCCGAGGGCGGTATTATCTATGCGTATCATGTAAATGATCCGGAACGATACGGTGTAGTGGAATTTGATGAAAGCGGTAAGGTAATTTCTATTGAGGAAAAACCCCGGAAGCCCAAGTCCAATTACGCGGTACCGGGAATTTATTTCTATGACAATGATGTGGTTGATATTGCGAAAAGTATTCAACCAAGTCCAAGGGGGGAACTGGAGATCACAGATGTAAACCGGGAGTATCTGAAACGAGGAAAACTAAAAGTGAGCATCATGGACCGGGGAACTGCCTGGTTGGATACGGGTACCTTTACCTCTTTGATGCAGGCGGCACAGTTTGTGCAGGTAATTGAGGAGCGCCAGGGATTGAAAATTGGAGCCATAGAGTCTTCTGCTTACAAAATGGGGTATATTACCAGGAACCAGCTTAAAAAATTGACAACACCTTTTTTGAAGAGCGGTTATAGCAAACGTTTATTAGAAGCTATTTAAGGATCATGGAGATAAAAACTACAGTCATAGACGGATGCTTTGAAGTTATACCCAGAGTTTTTGAGGATGAAAGAGGCTACTTTTTTGAAAGCTTTAATCAGGAAAAATTTGAAGAGGCCACCGGACTAACCCCTTTTTTTGTACAGGACAATCAGTCGTTCTCCACTAAAGGTGTCTTACGGGGGTTGCATTTTCAGGAAGGGGAACATGCTCAGGCCAAGTTGGTGCGTGTTTTGGACGGAGAAGTTTTAGATGTTGCTGTGGATATCAGGCCCGGGTCAAAAACCTATGGAGCCGTAGTGCGAACCATTTTATCTTCGGAAAACAAAAAGCAGTTGTATGTCCCCAGGGGATGTGCTCACGGTTTCGTTACCTTAAGTCCCTCCGCTGTTTTCTTTTACAAATGTGATAATTTTTATAACAAAGGAGCTGAAGGTGGAATACTGTACAAAGACTCTACCTTTAACATTGATTGGATACTGGAGGAGTCCGAATTGATTATTGCTGCAAAGGACAAAGCCCTTCCTACGCTGAAGGAATTAGTTGCCGGTTAAAACTGCACTTATGAATATCTTGATTACGGGAGCCTCCGGGCAATTGGGAAGTATGTTACAATCTATGGTGGGATCCAACACCCATGGATTGGATTTCTTTTTTAAGTCGTCCACCCAATTGGACATCACAGACCTTGAGGCTGTTCGCGAGACCCTGTCTTCTCAAGACTTTGCCTATTGTGTAAACTGCGCAGCCTATACCCATGTAGACAAAGCTGAAACAGAACCGGAAACTGCCCGGAGGGTCAATAGTTCAGGCGCTAGAAATCTAGCCCTGGGTTGTAAGCAAAATAATACGGTACTCATCCATATTTCAACGGATTTTGTTTTTGATGGCTATGGTAATGTTCCTTATAAAGAGGAAGATATTGCAAGGCCTTTAGGGTTTTATGGAGATACAAAATACAATGGCGAACGCGCTATTGTCAATACATTGAAAGAACATTTCATCATTCGGACTTCCTGGTTGTACTCAGAGTACGGGCATAACTTTATGAAAACCATGTTGCGTTTGGCGAGTGAACGGGAAGTGCTTTCCGTGGTATATGACCAGGTAAGTACCCCAACCTATGCCAAAGACCTGGCCGAAGTAATTCTCGCAATAATCAAAGCTAAGAGTGAGGAGTACGGGGTGTACCACTACAGCAATGAGGGAGTGGCCAGCTGGTACGATTTTGCAAAAGCAATTTTTGATAAGACCGGTAGTGATATCAAATTGAAACCCATTTTGTCAGAAGAATACCCTACCCCAGCAGAACGTCCCAAATACAGTGTTTTGGATAAGTCAAAGATCAAACAGACTTTTGGTCTGGAAATCCCTTATTGGAAAGACAGCCTGCAAGTGGCTTTAAAAGCCCTCGCCAAAGCAACGGTTTGACATCCCGTATTTGCAAAACCGTACCATTTCCTGAAAACTATAGTAGGCTGAATAGTTATCTTTGGGGTTTTAGCGCGCCATGCAACAACTTTATGATTTCTATAGCAATTCCCTAAACTGTTACAGTAGACAATGTGAGCGGGTACAAAGAAGATTAAAATTGCTTTCCTTTTCCCGGGTGGGCGTCTTTATTGCCATCCTCATGGTGTTATTTGTTTTTCGAAATACTGTGCTGTGGGCCACACTTCTTGCCTTGATAGGAATGGGTTTTTTTCTTTTTTTGATACGGTATTATGAGGATGTCAAGACCAAATATCGTTTGTTACATGCCTTGGTGAAAATAAATCATACCGAAATAGAGGTGTTACAACACAAGCTCGCAGCCTTGCCGGAAGGCGATGAGTATATTGATCCTGAACATGAATACAGCCATGACCTGGACCTTTTTGGAAAGGGCTCTTTTTTTCAATATCTAAATCGTACTCAAATTGAAGATGGCAGGCAGTTACTGGCCGGGCTGTTGACCTCTAATGATATAACGGCTATTGTTAGCAAGCAGGAAGCCATTGACGAATTAGCCCAAAAACAAAAATGGCGGGAACATTTTACCGCCCATGCCATGGTCATGCAGCAAAGCACAAAAACAGCAGACATCATTGCATGGTTAAGTGGGTATACCCCTTTTGTGCCAAATGCAATGCGCTTTTTACCATGGCTCTTTTTAGGGGTTTCTTTGATTTTTGGAGCATTGGCCATTTGGGGAGGATGGTCATGGAGTCCGTTGCTATATTGGATGCTTCTCGGCCTGGGCATCACCGGGCGCTATTTTGCAAGGATAAGGCAACTTACCTACAAAGCCGACCGTATAAAGGCGACATTTAAACAGTATGCCAAATTGTTGAAGATTGTAGAAGAAACGGATTTTAAGGCCGGGCAATTGCGGTACCAAAAACAAAAACTAAAAGTGGATGGCAAAAAGGCATCAATGGCTATAGCACAATTAGCCAAATTGCTCAACACCATGGATTACAATCACAATATGTTTTACGCTTTGATAGGTAACGGCAGTTTTCTGGGAGCCCTACGCACGGCATACCTCATTGAGGCCTGGATAACGGAGCACAAATCCCATGTGGCAGACTGGTTTGGGGTAATTGCCTTTTTTGATGCGTACAACAGCCTGGGTAATTTTTCGTTTAACCACCCGCTATACCGTTATCCTGTGATACAAAACGGGCCGGTAGTACTGGGATGCAAAAAAGCAGGACATCCATTGATCCCATTTGAGAAGAATATTAAAAACGATTTTGAGATTAACAATAGCAATTTCTTTATCATCACGGGTTCAAACATGGCGGGCAAAAGTACCTTTTTGCGTACGGTAGGCCTTAGTATGGTGATGGCCAATTTGGGTTTACCGGTTTGTGCAGAGGAATGTGTTTACTGGCCCAGGAAGCTAGTGACAAGTATGAGAAGTATGGACTCTTTGTATAAGGGGGATTCCTATTTTTTGTCGGAACTAAAGCGTTTGAAAAAAGTGATCCGGCTATTGGAAAAGGCACCCTATTTTGTATTACTGGATGAAATTTTAAAAGGCACCAATAGTATGGATAAGGCCTCTGGATCTAAACGATTTTTGGGGAGGCTGATCAAAGCAAAGGCTACAGGGTTGATTGCCACACATGATCTAAGTCTTTGTGCTGCCGCTTTGGATTTCAAACATGTCTTCAATTACTACCTGGATGCTTCCATTGAAGATGGTGAGCTCTATTTTGATTATTTATTAAAAAAAGGCGTAAGCAAGACCATGAATGCTACTTTCCTGCTGGAGCAAATGGATATTGTATAGCGGAGCCGCCTAACCGGTACTAAAGCCCTTTCACTTGAACATTGTGAAACGCATCGGCCTGTAAGCGGAGTAATTCTTCTGCCTTCTCCTTTTTATAGGCGTAGAGCGCTTCTTCTGACTTAATGTCCGAATAGATCTGATTGTTTAGTGCACCATCGGTTTCTAACAATAATTTGCGTTGCTTCACTTTTTGGGTAACCCAGGTAGCCACTACGCTTTCCCCTTCTTCAAATTTGTAGTCGTATTCCCCTTTGGGCGCTAATAATTTTACCAGGATGGGTGCGGTTTCAATGGCCAGGAACAACAAAAAGATAAAGAAGGAAGGAAACCAGGGCAATTTTCCCAACGCATTGATACGTGCCATGAGGCCGTCAAAACCATCAATAATGGGTTGACTGTCAATTACCGCTTTTTCATAATCCTGTCCTAATGCAGCGATCTGGTTTTCAAGAGCTATGATTTTTTCGCCATTTGTTATTTTCAAGGCGCTTAGTTCGGCCAGATAAGCATCGTGCTTTTCCCTTTTTTCTTTGTAAACCGGACCTTTACCCAAAATGCCTGTTCCTGCGGTACCTTCGGCTTCGGAAATATAGGTGTCGTATAAAGCATTGGTCTCTGCCTCTTTCGCACTAATCTCATCTTTCAATGTCCGGATGTCCTGTTCCAAAGCTTCTACAGTAGGGGTATATTGCAGTGCCAGCTGTTCCTTATTGGCCAGGGTCATGGCATTTTTTTCTTCTAAGAGTACCTGATCAATTTCTTTTTCAAAGATTTTCATCTCAAGCGGTTTGGAAATTACCACTGCGATGATTACAGCCAGAACAATACGGGGTGCAGCTTGCAGTAATTCGTTTTTAAAGGAATCACGTTTTTTTATCGTAGAAACAATATATCTGTCCAAATTGAAGATCAGTAGACCCCAGATAAATCCAAAGAAAATAGAAGTATAGATATTGTCAAAAACCGTATAAAGGGCATATCCGGAGGCGATAAAGGCCATCACAGCGGTAAAAAAAACGGTAGCGCCTATACCTACGTACTTGTTGCGTTCTCCTTTAGAACAGGTCGCTAAGATATCCGCATCTGCGCCGGAACAAAAAATAAAAAAATGGTGTAACATGATAGTGTTCGTTTAGGTTTGAAAAAGGTATTCTCCAGATCTTAAAATGGCTTCGGAGGGTTGGTTTAGCCAGTAAAATCTAAAGGATAATGGTATTAGAACGCAGTTTTGAGTGAAATGTTACAGAAAAGGGCTGGAAAATTGGGGTGTATTGCTATCCCAACTCGGTCATCACAAAATGAACACTTCCTTCTTTTTCTTCTACGAAGGACATATCGAACATTCTTTGTGAAACCACCAACAGGACAGGGTATGGTGTATCCTTCAAATCCGAAATGAACAGCTGGTCGCCGACATTCAGCAAAATATTGCGTTTAACATATTGGGTCTCCAGGATATTCGCAACGATTATTTGGAGCTTCTCCTTTATGGAACAAGAGTCGGATTTAACATATTCCAGGGAGGGAAGGATCAGATCGGTGGTTACTTTCATTGCATACACCTTCTACTGTGATAAAAAGTGGAAAATATTCGAAAAAAAACCATAAAAGGGATTTTGGTGTGGAAAGGATCTGAAATAAAACCATAAGCCCTTCCTTATTTTCATAGCTATGGCTGACTATGGGGATATCCGCTGAATTTTCATCGTTTGGTAAAAAGCCGTACCTCTGGTCTGGTACCTTTCTCGTGGCTGGTCTCTAGTTTTATCTTCTTGTGGTTCTTTAAAAGATCTATGGCCTTTTCCGCTGGGATTTCCTTTCCATTATGGTAGAAAATGGCATTTTTTTTCTCCATTTCCCTGATATGTTCCAAAGGCGATTTTGGTTCGGGCGGTGGTGGAGGATTCTTTAGATGCTGTCTTTTTATTTCCAAAGTCTTTTGTTCAATCTCCTTGGCTTGTTGTTCCATATTCTTGGCCTTTTGTTCCATTTCCAGGTGTTTGGCTTCCAATTTACGCGCCTGTTCTTCGATTTTCAGCCGGTCCTGCTCCGTAAGGTGTGCCTTTTTTCTTTGCATCTTTTCGTGCTGGATTTCCATTTCCCGGGCCTGCTTTTCCAGGGCGAGGTGTTGCTCTTCCATTACCTGGATTTGTGCTTCCATTTCCGATTTTTGTTGGGCCATTTTCTGAAGCTTGGCCATCACATCTTGATTTTCAATGATTGGTTCTTCGGCTTCGATTTGTTTCTCAACTTCCATTGCATTTAATGGTGCAGGCGGCATAGGCGGTGCAGGAGGTTCAGGGAAATCCGGAAAGGGTTCCGCATCTTGCCGCTGCTTGTCTGACATAAGGCTGTAGAGGTACTTCATGCGTTCTACTTCTTTTCCTTTGATATAAAAGGTCTCTTTGGTCATCGCATTGTATTTCCTGGCAAGCGTGTTGTACTCTTTCATTTGCGCTCTTGAAGCCCCTTCTTGTCCCATTTCTTTTACATATGTCAAGGGTAAAACAGGGGTAGGTGCGGATAAGGGTAAATACATGTTACCGTTTACGTCATCATAAGGGTCTTGTGTATTGATAATGCTATCTATCCGATTTGAAGCATATTGTACATCCGAAATGTTGTTAGAGCGTTTCGGTGCCTTCGGACCTGGTGGTGGCTCAGGAAAATCCGGAAAAGACTCCACATCCGCCCTTTGTGTATCGGACAAGATACTGTAAATGTATTCCAAACGCTCCACTTCTTCCGGTACAATAGGCATTCGGTTTTTGGGCATTGCATTGTATTTTCTGGCAAGGGTATTGTATTCCTCAATTTGTTCTCCGGAAGCCCCTTCTTGAACGTTGGGAACATCTGGAGTAATGGGAAGCCTCTCTCGCTCAACAATTTGCTTTTCGCTAAACCCATACACTAATAAGACTACAAAAGGCAATACAATAAGGGTTCTCAGAAGAGTTGACTTTTTTGATGTTTTTGTTTTCATGACGGTAAAACGTTTTTTGATGCTTCGGCTGCGCTCAGCACGGGTAGATGAATAATTAATGGCGTTGGCCATTGCGGCTGATGGATACTCACTTCCTTTGGATAAAAAGGACAGTAAGATGTTTTGATATTTTGGAATTGAAGTAGCGCTTTCCAATACGGCCTGATCTGCTAAAAATTCATGGTTAAGCAAAATGTTTTTCTTAAACCACGGCAACAGCGGATTGAACCAAAGCGTTACATTCAGGAGCTCCACAAAAAGGATGTCCAAACTATGCCACTGTCTGGCATGCGCTTTTTCGTGAGTGATCACTTCCTGGGGAATGGCCCTGGTTTCATATTTTTCTTTGTTCAAAAAAATATACCTGAAGAAGGTGTGCGGAGGCAGGTTTTTTTCCATTAAAACTTTGGTGATGTTCCCTTCTTTGATCTTTGTTTTTTTTCGGATGTTATGGAGTATTTGGTGGAGGTGAACAAAAAATCGAAATCCAAATAGTAAGGCACCCAGGCCATATATGGTCCACAAAAGCAGCGGGACATTGATTTTTTCATAGGTAGCCGAAGTGCTGCTTATATCCGGGGAGCCAAGGATATTTCCGGAGGTACCGGATACCGGGGTCAGGTTGGACGGGGCTACATATTCTGTAAAAACGATCACCGGAATGACCAGGGAAAGTACGAGTGCCCCTAAGAGATAGAATCGCTTGAACAGGTGTATGCTTTCCTTTTCCAAAAAGGATCTGTAAAAGAGCAAAAACAGGGCCATACAGGCGGCGGATTTTATGAGGTACTCCAGCATAGTTATTTGCGTTTGATCTCTTGCTCTATTAGTTTTTTTAACTCTTCCAGTTCCGCTTTGTTCAAATTCGTCTCTCGTGTAAAAAAGGAAGCAAACTGGCTGGGACTATCGTTAAAGAAATTCTTGATCAATCCTTTCAGTTGTTTTGAGAAATAATCCTGTTTTTTTACCAAGGGATAGTATTGTCTGGAACGGCCAAAACTTTTATAGGCCACAAAACCCTTATCCATCATTCGCGTAAGCAAAGTGGCTACGGTTGTTGGTGCCGGTTTGGGTTCGGGATAGGCTTCCAAAAGCTCTTTCATAAAAGCCCGCTTCTGCCTCCAGATGATATTCATTAATTCTTCTTCGGAATTTGATAGTTTCATTTCTACAAAATAAGAATGTGTTCTACAAATATAGAATAAATTTTTATTTCTACAAGTGTAGAATAATTGATTTTCAAAAAAAGTGGCCCTTATGTGACTCAGGTAGCTGTGTGCAATTAGCGATAGCATTAGTTTTACGAGTACAAAATCAAGGAGCCATGAAAACAACTGTCGTGATTGGTGGAAATTTTGCCGGAATGACCGCCGCATTGGAGATTAAACGCAAAGGAAAACGAAATCATAGGGTTTTGGTCATAGACAAATCCCCCTTATTTCTTTTTATTCCCTCCTTGATCTGGGTGCCTTTAGGCCGCAGGGAGGTTAAGGATATTTCGTTTAGAAAAGACGTGATACTAAAGAAGAAGGGCGTGGAGTTTATTCAGACCGAGGCCTTAAGTGTAGACCCCGCAAGCAACACGGTAAAGACCAAAAAAGGGGACTTTACCTATGACCACCTGGTCATTGCTACCGGACCAAAAGTGGATTATGAGGTGGCCCCTGGCGTTAAGGAACATGCCCATTACATTGGCACACCCAAGGGGGCCATGAAAACCAGGAAGGCACTGGAAGATTTTAAAAAGAATCCCGGCCCTATAGTAATTGGGGCAACACAAAATGCCGGATGTATGGGTGCTGCTTATGAATTCCTCTTTAATATTGAGAAATGGCTCAGGGAACAGAGAATTCGAAAAAAAGTGGATTTGTACTGGATCACTCCTGAAAACTATCTCGGGCATTTTGGAATTGACGGTATGCCTGGTGGCGAAACCATGTTGAAATCGTTTATGAAGATGTTCAATATTAAATACCGGACCGAGGTAGGGGTGAAGGAAGTCACCGAAAATAGTGTAGTGCTCAGTTCCGGTGAAGTATTGCCCAGCAGTTTTACCATGCTGATGCCACCCTTTTTTGGCGTGGATTTTGTGACCAATTCTCCAGCGCTTCATCCAACCTCTAATGGCTATTTGCCGGTTGGAGAAGACTATCGCCATAAGGATTGGCCTAATGTTTGGGCAGCGGGTATTGCCGTCCAGGTGGATCTGCCTTTTGAACCGGGTAAGGTACCGTTCTCAGGACCCAAGACGGGTTATCCTTCCGATGAAACCGGGAAAATTGTAGCTGAAAACATTATAAGGGTGGAAAAGGGGAAGCAAAAATTGAAAACCAAAGCCTGGGGTAAAATTCCGGGGATTTGTGTAATGGATGCCGGTAAAAAAGAGGTGATCATTCTGAGTGATCATTTGTTTAAACCCCGAAATTTTGCGATTATGATCCCCAACATTTTCTACGACTTTTCCAAAGTGCTGTTTGAAAAGTACTTTATGTGGAAAACCCGAAACGGGTATTCGCAACTTCCTTAAACTAAGAAAACGCTAAAAACATCCACCCTTTTCAGGGTGGATGTTTTTTATTGAGTGGAAAGCTCCGTGTAATATTTATAGAAATAAGGAATAGTCTCTATCCCTTTCAGAAAATTCCATACCCCAAAATGCTCGTTGGGCGAGTGAATGGCATCGCTGTCCAAACCAAATCCCATTAAGATGGTCTTGCTTCCCAAAACCTCTTCAAACAAAGCCACAATAGGGATGCTTCCCCCCGTACGCTCGGGAATAGGTGTTTTCCCAAAAGTGGCTTCATAGGCTTTGGATGCCGCTTTGTAACCAATACTATCTGTGGGGGTCACATAAGGTAAGCCACCATGGTGCGGAGTTACCGTCACTTTGACCCCTTTGGGGGCAATGGATGTAAAATGAGTCGCAAACAATTCGGTGATTTCATCAGGATCCTGATGCGGGACCAATCGCATGGAGATCTTTGCATAGGCCTTGCTGGCAATGACGGTTTTTGCCCCTTCGCCGGTATACCCGCCCCAAATCCCGTTGACATCCAAAGTAGGACGAATGGAATAGCGTTCCGGAGTAGTATACCCCGATTCCCCGTACACATCATCAATATCCAACGCATTTTTGTAGGCTTCCACGCTAAAGGGCGCTTCGGCCATATGGGCGCGTTCCGCAGTATCCAACTCTTCCACTTTGTCATAAAAACCGGGAATGGTAATATGGTTATTATCGTCATGCAAGGAAGCGATCATTTTTGATAGGATATTGATCGGGTTGGGTACAGCACCACCGTAAATTCCGGAATGCAGGTCCCGGTTAGGCCCTGTTACCTCCACTTCTACATAGCTCAGCCCGCGCAGGCCGGTGGTAATGGAAGGTACATCATTAGCCATCATGCCGGTATCCGAGATCAGGATAATATCGTTGTCCAGTTTTTCCTTGTGCTCTGCCAGGAAATCAGCCAGGCTATCACTGCCTACTTCTTCTTCACCTTCAATCATAAACTTCACATTACAGGGCAAAGCGTTGTTTTTTACCATGAATTCCAGGGCTTTTACATGCATAAACATTTGCCCTTTATCATCGCAGGCCCCCCGGGCAAAGATCGCCCCATTTGGGTGCAGGTCCGTTGTTTTGATGACTGGCTCAAAGGGAGGGGAATTCCATAAATTCAAGGGGTCCGGAGGTTGTACATCATAGTGGCCATATACCAGAATAGTGGGCAATTTCGGATCGACCATTTTTTCCCCATATACCACCGGATATCCTTTGGTCTCACAGATCTCCGTATGGTCACAACCCGCATTTTTTAATGCTTTTTCAACGGCTTCCGCTGTTTCTATAACGTCCTGGGAGTGGGCGCTGTCCGCGCTGATGGATGGGATCTTTAAGAGGGTAATAAGTTCATTTACGAATCGGTCTTTGTGTTGTTCAATGTAGTTGTTGATTTCTTCCATGGAATAGTTTTCTGGGATACTAAAAATAGTAAAAAGAAGTTTTTAAAACAGCGGTATGGGGCAATTGAAAAATTGAAGTATATTTGCACTCCCGTAATGCGGCTGTGATGGAACTGGTAGACATGCTTGACTTAGGATCAAGTGCCGAGAGGCGTGGGGGTTCGACTCCCTTCAGCCGCACTAAAAAATAGAAGCCCTTCAAATTCGAAGGGCTTTTTTTATAGCTATTCAGCACAATAATGCTAGCGGGAATAGTTTTTGAAAAGATATATCCAGAGTATCCTAGATAACCTCATATTAAAAGAGGAAAGTAGAAGTAAGATACCGGCAATTATTCCAATTATCCGTAAATCAAATTTTTCTTCAAAAAAAGTACTGGCAATTAGGTATGTAATAATTCCCTGGGCAACGGTTAGACCATAGCTCACATACATGGCTCCAAAGAAAAAGCCAGGTTCTTTTTGATAGTTGAACCCACAATTTGGACAGTACTCGTTCATCTTCGGTCTGCTAAAATTGAAGTAGATATTAGCTTCGTTAAAAATTCTTCCTTTGCCACAATGGGGGCATTTATTGGTTAAAATGTCTTTTATCATCATTTCTGGTGTTGTTGGTTTGAAATATCTTTTACACAACGGAAGCCCACATGCATAAGTGAGGTTTCCGGGGTAGATCCGCTTCTTCCAGAGACCCTAAATCCGTGGCAGACCATGGGATCACATAAGAAAGAACCTCCGCGCTGGGCCTTCTCGCTTTGAGCATTAGGAGTAAATTCCTTTGGATTTTGGCTGTATGGAATTTTCCAATTGGCACACCACTCCCAGACGTTTCCTGCCATATCTTGCAACCCTAGAGGGGATTCACCAAAAGCCCCTACGGGAGAAGTATATTCATATCCATCTTTTTGACTATTATACAATGGAAAGGCGCCTTGCCAAACATTGGCCTGGTAGACTCCATCTTTCATAAGGGTATCTGAACCCCAGGGATATTTTGCTGTTCTTATTAATCCCCCATTTCTGGCGGCATGTTCCCATTCCTGTTCTGTGGGCAAACGTTTACCAACCCATTTGCAGTAGGCTTTGGCATCATCCCAAGACACTTGTGTGACAGGATGGTTATCCTTTGCATTTTCACCCTTAGGACCCTGTGGAAACATCCAGTTGGCACCATTAACCAAGGTCCATCGGCCTGTCTCCATTTGAAATACTCCTGCGCTTCCGAATTTTTCTGCTTCCGTTTCATATCCGGTTTTTTGTACAAACTTTCGGAACTGGGCCACAGTAACCGGATGAATGTCCATATAAAATGCCTTGGTGACTTTTTCATGAATTGGTCCTTCCTGCGCAAATACTGCATTGGAACCTATAATGCTTTTCCCTCCGGGAATTTTTACCATACCTTCCGGAGTCAATTCCTTTTTTGAATTGTAAGAACTTATAAGCGCACCGGAAAAGAACGTTAATAGGATCAAATGGATATACTTTTTCATCTTGTTTCAATAAGGGTTAAAGAAGTGATTGTAGTTATTTAATAAGTAGAAAACTCGCTTTTAGAAATGCCCCATTTTCTAATCCGTAATCTTCAGTATCCCCGTTCACATCAGTTGCAGTAAGCTTTCTGCCTAAGGAAAGCCCTCCGGATAAGACAAGGCGTACACTTTTTGATAGATCAGTAGCAATCGTTGGACCAACATTATATCTGGAAAACTTAACACTTTCTACTTGCCCTATGTTCCGGTCTGTGTCCTCAACGTTAAGGGCGTATTCGTTACCCTGAAGGTCTACTCGGAATCCTAATATCACTTTGTTTAGATGGTAACGTATAACAGCTTGAATAGGAGCCAGGATCAGGACATCCCAATTGCCGTTGCGGTATATGAATTCACCAACGGGCACTAGTTGTGGTTCACCAAATCCATTGGTATAGGCAGCTCCCAAGCCATATTTGATACCATTGTCGGTGATATATCTAACAAGTCCTGATGCCTGTAGCGTAAACGCATCTGAACTTAGGCTTCCTGAAAAGTCCGATGCAATGGTGGGGGAAATTATTGCTCTTACTGCCCAATTATTGCTCAATCTTTGATTAATTCCAGCTGAAAATTTCAAGGCATGCAGATTTGCATCTACGCTTTGATCATTGGGAAGGTCATTTAAAGGCCCACCCAAGAAGGTATAATCAACACCAGCAAACAAGGTAGTGTTATCGTTTTTCAATTTGAAAGGTGCCAAAAAGAATGCTCTGAATTCAGATATGTTGATTTCTGTCTCCCCAAGCTGTTGATTTGAAGGATTATCCAAACTTACTGCTGGATTAAAGGTGTACGATATACCTGCCAGGTTAAAATCTTCTTCTTGAGCGTTCACCTGAAAGTATACCATCAGTAATGTCAATACGGTTATCAATTTAGTTTTCATGATATTGTGTTTTAGGTTGTTAAACATATTCTTTGGTCAAACTTACCTTCACTCAAGCCTTTGTGCACTTGGGAACTTCCCATCGTGGCATTTGGCTTTCCGAATGTATTAGCCCCTATTTCTAGCCTTGTTTTTTCGGGTTGACCAATTTCCTTTTAGCTTATCGTTGTTTTTGAATTGCTCGTAGTTTCTATCTTGCGTAACCTTTTCTCTGAAATCAATTTTTGGGGGATTCCCACTTCTAATTCCTTGATTTGATCTATTTGGTTTTGCACGTTCCCCATTATCTCTAGAAAGACCAATGTTCCTGTCCCGTTCGATTTTTAAAGCAGCGCTAAGGCCACTTCCACTGCTGGGATGTCGTCTGTAATGACGGTGATAATGAGCATGCAAGTGAACATGTCGGTGAGGATAATGGACGTAATGCCAATGGACATAATGATAACTCGGAAGTCCAATGATGATTACCGTCCCCCCTGGTCCGTAATAGAATCCTGTATAGTAATAGTAGGGCATTGGTCTCCAATACGGATAGGTATACCAGTAGGGGTATCCATACCAATAAGAATAGCTGTAAGTTACCTTTACTGTGGTCGGCTCTTTATATTCCTTTTCACTAATACTATTGTCCTGAGCGTATAAATCTGCAGCTTGTTGCATTTCCTGAAAAGCCTCAGGGTCTTCTTCAAGTTGTTTTTTGTAATCGTTCAGCTCCTCGGCTTGTTTTCGGGCCGCATCCAGGTTTAATTCTCTCGCTTTGTCAGTAATCCATTCAGGGTCCTCTTTGTAAATATCCCCAGCTAGAATAGTCATGTCAATATTGTCAACTAACAGGCTTAATAATTCTGGATTTTGGATAAGCTTTCGAATACTGGCCTGTGCATTTTCGGGATACTTTCCAATGGTTTCTTTGAATTGCGATCGAGTTGACTGGTTCAATGAAGCGATTTCTTCTAAGGTTTTCTCCTTTTTAAGCACATTGGCAACATCATCCTGAATTTCCTCTGGATAGGACGCTATCAATGTTTTCTTATTGAACTTGGTGTTGCTTAAACGGACCAAAGAATCAATTAGCCTAGGATATCGGGTCAGCTCGTAGAAGCTTTCCTGGGTATCACGATCAAGATCCATTACTGCATTTAGAAAAGCTTCTTGAGACGTTTTCTGGAGACTTTCAAGGCGAATCAATAAGGCTGGATGCTGCGCCACTTCAAAGATGTGACCCCTGGTTTCTTCAGGGTAAAGCACAATGGCATCAATAACATCTTGCTCTTGTTTTGCCAGAGTTCGTAGGGTAGTCCTGTTTTCCTGAGCAAATGCAGGTGTAAACAATTGCAGTAGGAATACTGCGATTATCAGTTTGAATATTCGTTTCATAACACCTGTGATTTTAAAGTGATCGGTCTTTTCTGTATTTATCGAAGATGGCCTTTACGGCATCATTTACTTTTTGTTCCAATTCGATGGAATTTGTTGTGATAACCCCCGTTGTGCTACCATGCCAAACCACTTCCTTGGTTTTGGCATCAATAAAGTCTACAATTAAGGTTCCTTGGGTATATTCCCTCACTTCTACCTCTGTGATCTGATATCGCCACCTTCTGAGGCCGTAGTAATTGGTGTAGGTGTCTAGATCTCTTTTAGTATCAACTACTACGAAATAGTTAATCAATACATCAGGACCCGTGACTCCAGAATTGTTCTTCACAGTTGAAATGGCCTGGGCCTGTTCTTCTATGGCTTTCTCTAGTTGCATCTTTTGGGTAGGATTTACATGGACTAGAAAGCCCTCTTCGGTGTCGGCAAGTGTGTAGGAACTATACTTGTTCAAATCGGCTTCTTTGGCCGTTTCACTGGATACCTGCAAACTGGAACAGCCAGTTAAAAACAAAAGGAATGTTGCGAATACTAATCTAAGGGTCGTTTTCATGATTATTAATTTTAGGT
>JANQSA010000034.1 GCA_028284285.1 Croceivirga sp. | reverse complement strand
GCACAAATTTATGGAAATTAAGTTTATAAACGGTCCTTTCTTCCGGAGGAAAGAAATCCTACTGTTTATTATGAGAACATTTATCTTCTTGTTCTGCACCACGGTCTTTAGTTTTTCCCCGGGCAACATTTTCTCACAGGATACTAAGATCACCATAGCGGCAGACCAAACAGTTACGATCTACGAAATATTTGACCTGATACGGGAGCAAACGGACTACACCTTTATCTATCCCTCGGACCTTTTTAAGAACAGCCCTAAAGTAGAGTTGAAAAAAGGCGTTATAGCAGCCAATACACTGTTGGAAAAAAGCCTTTCCGCCAACAACTTTAGTTTCTCACTGGCTTCGGACAAAAGCATTATCGTCAAACCCAAACCCAAACCTGTTGATGATATACAGCAGGACCCTATACGGATCACGGGAAAGGTCACGGATGAAGACGGCGTACCCTTACCGGGTGTGGCCGTCCGGATAGCAGGCACCAACCTTGGGGTGGCCACCAACTTTGACGGGGACTATACCCTTATCGTTCCCAGCAGGGAAAGCGTGCTGGTTTTTAGCAGTATCGGTTTTGCCACCAAGGAAATTAGGGTGAACGGCCAAACCATCATTAATGTGACCATGCAAGAAGCGGTAAGCCAGTTAGGGGAAGTGGTACTGAATGCGGGTTATTACAATGTTACTGAGCGTACCAAAACCGGGAGTATAGGTAAGATCGATACCAAAATAATCGAAAAACAACCCGTTAACAATCCTTTGGCCGCAATGCAGGGCCATATATCCGGGGTCAATATTACTCAAGTTTCTTCACTCCCAGGTGCAAATATCGATATAGCAATCCGGGGGCAGAACTTTATAGGAGGGGGTACAAATCCTTTATTTATTGTGGATGGCGTACCCTATGGTTCCGAATCATTGGGAGCGGGTCCAGGAATAGCTGAGATTATTCCTCAAGGGAACATAAGCCCTCTCAACGCTATAAATCCGGCGGATATTGAAAGTATAGAAGTCTTAAAGGATGCGGATGCCACAGCTATTTATGGCTCACGAGGGGCCAACGGGGTGGTACTCATTACAACCCGAAAAGGAAAAGTGGGAAAAACAAAAATTGACGTCAATTTAAGCAGCACTTTAGGCCGGGTAACCCGTTTTCAAGACTTAATGAATACAGAGCAGTATCTGGAAATGCGCAGGGAAGCCTTGGTCAATGATGGTTTTGATCCCCTTCCGACGGCTTTTGAACCCTTTTTTCCCCACTTGTTCCAGTGGGACCAAAATCGTTTTACAGATTGGCAGAAGGAACTGATTGGGGGTACCTCTAATAGGAACAGTGCCCAACTGTCCATTTCTGGTGGAAGTGAAAAAACACAATTTTTGTTAAGCGGTACCTATCAAAACGAAACGACCGTATTTCCCGGGGATTCCAACTATGAGAGGGCATCGATCCGTACCAATATCAACCATCAATCCAAAGATAATCGCTTAAAACTGAACATTTCGGCAAGTTACGTATTGGAGGACAACCGGCTCCCCAGTACAGACTTTTCTTTTTCGGCAGCTAATTTGGCACCCAATGCCCCGGCATTGTTCGATGCCGAAGGAAACCTGAATTGGGAGAATTCGACATTTGATAACCCATTGGCCCAATTGGAAACCGATTTTCGGGCACAGACCTATAACCTAATAGCAAATACCGTATTGTCGTATCAACTATTACCCTCTTTGGAATTAAGGACCAATATGGGCTATAACGAATATAAATTGGAATCTAATACCGCATTACCACATACTAGGTTTGACCCTGCTGATGGTTTTGATAGCCAAGATTCACAAATTACCGTAAACGACGGAACACGTCGATCATGGATTGTGGAGCCACAGGTAAATTGGGGACAAAAATTGGGAAATACAACTATAAAACTATTAGTAGGGGCAACTTTCCAAAAGGAGAATTCTGGAACATTTGTACAACGAGGGACGTCTTTCCCAAGTAACGCCCTCTTGTTCGATCTGTCCTCCGCGGAGACAACTGAGATCTTTACGGACCTAGCCACCGAATACAACTATCAAGCGTTCTTTGGAAGAATCAACTTAAATTGGGAAGACAGGTATATCCTTAACCTGACTGGACGTAGGGACGGATCCAGCCGCTTTGGCCCAGGCAGGCAGTTCGGAAATTTTTGGGCGGTAGGTGGTGCATGGCTTTTTTCAGAAGAAGAATTCTTAAGGAATAGCTCCTTTTTAAGCTTTGGCAAGCTCCGTGGCAGTTATGGTATCACTGGAAGCGATAATGTAGGCGACTACCGATTTTTGGACACCTATAGCACTAATAGTAATATATTCAATTACAATGGAACTGGCTTAGAGCCCACACAATTGTTCAATCCCGACTTTGGGTGGGAGGAAAACAAAAAGTTGGAAGTTGCTCTAGAACTAGGCTTTTGGAAGGACCGATTGTTCCTTACCACAGCCTATTATCGCAACCGCTCCTCCAACCAATTGATCGGTATCCCATTGGCGGCAACCACGGGCTTTAACGACCTGACGGATAATTTCAATGCCACGGTTGAAAATACGGGTTTTGAAGTGGATTTCCGTTCTAGAAATATCCAAAAGGATAACTTTACCTGGAGTACTACTTTTAATCTAACTGTGCCTAAAAATACATTGGTAAATTTTCCGGGGCTTGAAGGTTCCACCTTTGCCAATACCCTGGTAGTAGGGGAATCGTTGAATATCAGAAAGCTGTACCAAGCATTGGGCGTGGATTCAGAGACGGGGGTGTACCAGTTCGAAGATTTTAATAATGATGGGGAAATAAGCGCAGCCGATGACCGTGAATGGTTGGAAAATCTTGATCCAACCTTTTTTGGAGGATTGGGCAACACTTTCAATTTCGGGAATTTGGAGCTGGATTTTTTCTTCCAGTATAGAAAGCAAAAGGGATTCAACCATTTCCAGGACGCAATAAGTCCTGGGGCAGCCGTCAATCGGCCCGTAGTTTTCCTTGATCGTTGGCAGGAGCCCGGGGATGAGGCCCCGATTCAGCGCTATAGTGTCTTTGATCCTATCGCTACAACTGCTGTTGGTAGGCAGGCGGCTAGTAGTGCGGCGGTGACCGACGCCTCCTTTATCCGTTTGCGGAATATTTCGCTGACCTATGCCCTTCCCAAAGGGACAATCGATGGGGTGGATGCCAGTATCTACCTACAGGGACAGAACTTGTTGCTAATTACCGGATTTGAAAGGGGAGATCCTGAACAACCTCTCACGAACTTTCTCGGCCCCTTGCGACAATTGACCCTCGGATTGAATGTAAGCTTTTAAATAATATACCTTATTATGATAATACATAGAAAATATATCAGAAACAAAATAGCTTCCTCGACCTGTTTCAAAAGAAACAGATTTGGGGCCATAAGCCTAGGATACTTAGCATTCATACTGTTCTTTTTGGCGTCTTGTGAGGATTTTGTGGAAGCCGACCTCCCACAAAACCAATTGGCCGGGGAAGCGGTTTTTGAAGATTCGGCGACGGTAACGGCGGCCTTAAGAAGTATCTATGGGAAAATGCGGGAAACCGGATTGTTGCAAGGAAGTGGAGGCCTCAACCTAGAAATGGGGTTATACGCCGATGAACTAAATAATTCAGTGTTTGGTACGAGTGCGTTCTTTGACCATTCGTTGCAGGCAACTAATCCTATCGTGGCTGGTTGGTGGGACAACGCCTATAACCTTATTTTTGCTTCCAATGCTGTCATAGAAGGGGTAGAGAATTCCACCGCCTTGTCTCTGGAGGAAGTAAATCTGTTTAGAGGAGAAGCCCTGTTTGTCCGGGCCTACTTGCATTTAATGCTAACGGAACTCTTTGGGGACATCCCCTATATTAATACAACGGACTTTCAGGAAAACAATATTGTGACCCGTACGCCAAAATCCTTGATTTATGAAAGTATCGTAGAGGATTTGACCTTGGCTATATCCCTTTTACCTGTAGAGGATACTAGTGGTGAGCGAGTACGCCCTTATCGCGCAGTGGCCCAGGCCTTGTTGGCTCGAACCTATTTGTACTCTGAGCAATGGGAGGCCGCAGAAACCGTTGCCAATTTGGTCATTAACCAATTCACAGGCCTGGAATCCGACTTGAATGCGGTTTTCCTAAAAAATTCCATAGAGACAATATGGCAATTTAAGCCCAGATCGGATGGCTTTAATACCGGTGAGGGTAACATCTTTATTATTCCTTCGGCACCAAGTTCGAAAAGCACCATCGGCAATTCGTTGTTGGTGGCTTTTGAACCAGGGGATCAGCGTCGTTCCGCTTGGATAGGTTCCGTCACTGATGGCACGGACACCCTCTACTTCCCTTTTAAGTACAAGGAAAGATTGCCTACCGATACATCCGTGGAATTTTCCATACTCTTTCGTCTGTCGGAACTATATCTGATCCGTGCCGAGGCCAGGGCACAACAGGGGGATATAGCCGGAGCACAGGCTGACATCAATATAATACGAAACAGGGCAGGTCTAGGAAACACTATTGCAATCACTACCAATGCTCTACTGGAGGCCATCCTCCAGGAACGGCAAGTGGAATTGTTTACTGAATTTGGGCATCGTTGGTTTGACCTCAAACGTATGGGGAAAGCGGCCGAAGTGTTGGCTCCTATCAAGCCCGGTTGGCGGGATACGGATGTACTGCTGCCCATTCCGGAAGAAGAGATTTTGGTCAATCCAAATCTGGCGCCGCAAAACCCTGGATACTAAAGGAATTTGGAATGCGGAATGTGGAATTAAGAAGTACGGATAACGAATAACGAATAACGAATGTGAAAGTACGAAGTGTGAAGGTTCTTGGTTCTTGCTTCTGGGTTGAAAGTTCAAAAGTTCAAAAGCTCAAGGTACGAAGGTGAAATTACGAAGTACGAAATACGAAATGGGAATGACAAATGCCGAATAACGAATATGAAAGTACGAATCTCTGATTTCTGATTTCCGATTTCCGATTTCCCATTTGAATTCTGGGATTTGGAATTTGGAAGGTCAAAGGTTCAAGGGTCAAGGGTTGAAAGTTGGAAGTACGAAATACGAAGAACGAAGGTAGAATTACGAATGACAAATAATGAATGTGAAAGTACGAATCTCTGATTTCCGATTTCTCATTTGAATTTTGTGATTTGTGATTTGGAATTTGAAAGATCAAAGGTCAAAGGTTGAAGGGTCAAGGGTTGAAAGTTGAAGGTGCGAAGTACGAATTATGAATGACGAAGTTGAAATTTGTGATTTGTGATTTGTGATTTGGAAGGACGAAGTAAGAAGACAGTAGGTTGGGAATACGAAAGCAGTGGTGCGGAAGTACGATTATACCTAAGACTCCTTTTTTATATGCAGTTGGGCAGTGGTTTAGTCAAGATAAAAGCAAAAGCCTAATGTCTTTTCCCCCTAAAAGCAATACATACAAAAAGAATTTGAATGGATCAGTTTGGTTATTTGAGTTAGCTAGTGCATGGGCGATTGTGGTTACGAGTCAGTCGTCCATGCTTTTTGACGTAGTCATCCTACAAGAAGTCGCCCTGAGCACTTCGACAGGCTCAGCACAGGCCTGGTCGAAGTATTCAGCACAAACTCGTTAGAAGGGTGGTTTCCAGAATATCGAATAGCTAAAAATAACGTGAATAATGGATAAGACATTTGTGGCCGAAAATCTTATTTCCCTAGCCCTAAAGCCCGCCTGAACGGCGCGGGCAGGGGCAAAGATTTTCTTGAAAGTCAATGGTTTCTTGGAATTTTTACTCCCCTGTCTGCCGATTTATCTGCCGTAGGTAGACAAGGCAGGCCTTTAGGGCCGGGGAAAGGAAAAATTCAATCTGAAAGCTTATCCATTATTTACGTTAAAACAAACAATCAAAAAAGCCTCTGAGGGTTTGAAAATGAGAGCTATGGGAGCTAAAGGCCATAGAAAACATCGATGGAGCCACAAAACCAAAAGTATATTAAAAGCCATACGGTCATTGCTACGAGGCAGGGCTACACAGCCCGACCCGATACAATGGACCTTTACGGCCCAAAAGACGATCAGGGGAACCTATAGAGTGTATGTAACCGCTCTGATAACCTATCCCTGGCGGTTGTATTCCGGGCAATCGGCGCCGGAAGGCCCGCTGCCCACCCGGGTGGAATTTGAGGAAAGCGCCGCAGTGCAACTATTGGGCAAACCCGAAGAAATGGGAATGTTTAAAGAAGAATTCGATACCAAATATCAGGTACGGACAAGGTATTATAGCTCGGGGGTCAGCTTTGTACAGGAAGTGTGGTTGGCTATCCGGCCGGCCTCGGCAAAGGGCCGGGTGATTTTTGCGGCCTGTACGGAAAAACAGTGCCGGGAACCCGAAGTGCTCGAATTCCAGGTAGCGCTGAACAACATAATACCACCCGGGGAACCGGTCAACGACAGGAGAGCACCCTAAAATAAAAAAGGATAAAAAACAGTAAATAGCGATATATAAATGAATAAAACCATAGTATTAGGAAGCCTATTTTTTTGCGTTTTAAGTACACTAAGCTATACCCAATCTACTAAAGAAAACAAAAGTGAGGATAGTTTAAAGAGCATTACCCAACAAAAACAGCCGTTAACCCCAAAAGATTACAAACTTTG
This sequence comes from Croceivirga sp., assembly GCA_028284285.1. Classification (GTDB taxonomy): domain Bacteria; phylum Bacteroidota; class Bacteroidia; order Flavobacteriales; family Flavobacteriaceae; genus Croceivirga. The sequence continues at coordinate 7,378 of JANQSA010000034.1, read as the reverse complement.
GATGTCACTGCTTTCTCAAAGAATCTCCAGTAACGGGGATTGGTACAGTTATACTCTTTTTAATGAGTATGACAAAAGCTACAAACTGACTGTTTCGTCTATAAAAAAAGACATCAGTTACAGTTTCCAATCCCCAACAGATTCCGATTTTAGTCCAGGGGGAGGCTGGTTCGGCTGTAGCATTCCAGATAGGGGCATGGGGTTATTGAATCTTGAGAAGGGTACGATAAAATGGATGTCCCTAACCGATACCTTTGAATTTTCCGATGATGACCGCTACCTAATCGGCCACATAAAATCAACGGACACCCAAAAGGTAGCCGGATTACGGATTGTGAATCTGGCAAATATGAAAGAGGAATGGATTCCAGGGGTTACGGAGTATCTTTTGGATCCAAGTTCCAACAGTTTGATATATATAACGGACACCAAAGGAAAAAAAGCGGTTATATCCCGAACCTTGGAACCGTCTTCTACGGACAACCTAATAGCCGAAAATAGTATATACAACTATAAAAAACTGGTCTGGAACGGCGAGAAGAATAAATTAGTCTTTTTACAGGAAATGCCCAAAGAAGGGGAAAACCCAAATGGCTATAAACTTTATCATTATAGTAGCGAACGAGGCCATTTCAAACTTTGTGGCCTGGACTTGGCGCTGCTTGCTCCCCAACTTACCGATACCTATCTGACCGACACTTTCTTAGAGATTTCTGCCGATGGGTCAGCCGTTTTTTTTAAGGTACAAAATCGTGAAGATATCAAAAAAACTTTGGGCAACCCCTTTTCGGATGATGTGCAGGTATGGAGGGCAAAGGACAAAAAGATCTACCGAGAAAGGGAAAGTAAAAGTAACCGAAGATTGGAGTATGGTCCTAAATTGGCCGCATGGTGGCCCATCAAAGAGAGGGCTGTATTGCTGGAAACCGATAGCCTACCCGAGGCTTTCCTTACAGGGGACCGAAAACATCTTTTATCCTATAATCCTACGGAATATGCACCCCACTTTGAGCTGAATGGGGACATCGATCTTTACCTTACCGACTTTGAAACGCGAGAATCCTTTCTATTTTTAAGAGAACATGAAAACGATCGCGGACATACCATGGTTTCCCCTGACGGAAAGTATATTGCCTATTTCCGAGATAGGCATTGGTGGATTTATGATATTGAAAAAAGAACTCATACTAATGTTACGAAGGATTTAGAGGTACCGGTATACGAAGTGGAGTATGACCGATCGGGAGCATTTCAACCTTATGGTGCTCCTGGCTGGACGGAAAGGGATAAAAGGATGATAATCTATGACCGATACGATGTTTGGCTACTTTCCCCCAACGGCAAAGCACCCCGACGGCTTACCAGGGGAAGGGAATCCCGGATACGCCACCGGATATACTTCAATGCTTATCGAGAATTACATCATCATTGGTTTCCCATGTTTGAAGGGGAAGTCTTTAAACTGTCGGAAGGCTTGGTGTTCGAGACCCTAGGCAGTGACATGGCGTCTGGCTATTCCCTATGGAAACAGGAAAGAGGCCTGAAGGAACTGGTCCATAAGGATATGCGAATCAAAGGGCTTAAAAAGGCCAGGAACCAAGAAGCCTATATCTATACCGAGCAGTCTTTTGCAATCTCTCCCCGTATCCGCTATTGGGAGCCGGGAATGCGGGACGGCCGCCTATTGGTAGAAACCAATACGCAACAAGAGCGGTTCCACTGGGGCCACTCGGAATTAATCCAGTATCCAGGGCCCGATGGGAAACCTCTCCAGGGGGCACTGTATTATCCAGCAAACTATACTCCTGAGAAAAAATACCCGATGGTTGTACATGTCTATGAACGGCAGTCTTATAAATTGCACCGGTATACCAATCCTTCGGAATTTTTGCAGGATGGATGGAACCCCACTAATTATACTGCAGATGGTTATATGGTTTTTTATCCAGATATCCGATACACTTTCAATGATCTAGGAAAATCAGCGGTGAGATGCGTCGAAACTGGTGTCAGGGCGGTATTATCCAAAGGACTGGTGGCTTACGACCGGATTGGGCTGATCGGCCATTCCTTTGGGGGCTATGAAACAGCATTTATTGTCACCCAGACCGATTTGTTTGCAGCGGCCGTAGTAGGGGCGGGCGTGACCAATTTAGTCAGTAGCTATCATACTGTGAACGGTAATTTAAATAGAGATAAAATTAATTTTTTTGAAGATGGGATATACCGTTTTAGGGACTCCTTTTATGAGAACCCAGAGGCCTACATTAGGAATTCCCCCTTGCACCATGCAGCAGATATTAATACCCCTTTGTTGTTATGGACGGGAGAGGAGGACTATCATGTGCATTGGCGCCAGAGTATCGAACTGTATTTGGGATTGCGCAGGCTTGGCAAAACATGTGAACTGTTGATATATCCTGGTGAAGCCCATACGATGTGGAAAAAGCCAAAAAACCAAATCGATTTGACCAAGCGTATAAAGCAATGGTTCAGAAAATACCTTAAAGAAGGAGCCGAAGACGGAACTGAATAAAAGGTTTTAGTGCCAGAGCGTTGCAATTGTTCGCAATGGCCAAACGAATGGGACTGCCCCATACTGGAAGGAAGCGGTATTGTACCATAGGTGTTAATGGCAAATGTCCAAGTGTCAACCAGCTTACTTAAGAAAGTTCAACACAATCTATTTTGAACATTTCCTTTCAACTTTTCAAAACGGGGTTAGCTATGGTTAAAAAGAGGTCGTCCAGAAAATAATTTCTGGACGATTTTTTTTGTTTTTTTGATAAGGGTAGCTGTTGTGTTTTCGGTTTAAAAGTCTAAAGTTGGCCTTATTGGGCCAAACTTAGCTTTTTGAGGTTATGTGCCATGGCAATAAGCCCGAATTCGGTCTCCACCTTATCGATCTCCCTCAACATAAAGCGTTTGAAGCCCATGTTGTGTTTAATATTGCCAAAAATGGCCTCAATGTCCCAACATCGTTATTTGCGGTGTCGGATACCTTCTTGGGAAGGAGTCTTTCCCTTGCCTTTTGTTTGTGGCGTTCCAGGTTATGGTTGCGTTCCACTATCCTGTTGCCCTTTGCCCTATGGCAGAGGGAGCGGGTGGGGCATCCCGAACAGTTTTTAACCTGGTATTGGTGTATGGTTTGTAGGTACCCGTTCTTTGTCTTTGGTTGGTAGCTCCCGCTATTTTCCATCTCTTGCCATAGGACTGTAATAGGTGCCCTTTTCCCTGTTGTAGTGGAGCTTGTCCACAGCAAAGAGCTTTTTCACCTTTACGGTCTTGGCCTCTTGTTGTTCTTGGTCGGTCTTGCAGTAGCTGCCACGGTTGCCCAATATTTTTTCCTGTTCATTGTATTGGATCACTTTCCCAAGCCAGTTCTTTTTGGCATAGCCCTGCTTCTGCCTTACCTCTTTGTCCACTTCCCTATCCTTGAGCGCACCGTTGATGTTATCGACCGTCTTGGAAACCGCTTCGGGGTCAATGGCCGCAAAACCTGGCTCATTGGGCAATTGTTCCTCTTGAGCGTATACTTTTTCTACGTACGACCATAGCTCCCGTAACTGTCTTTCGGTACTTTTGCGCGAGATCTTGATGCTCTTTGCCCGGACAAAAGTGTAGCGGTTGACGTTAGCCTCTATCTTGGTGCCATCTACATAAATGTCCTTCAAACTTAAACAACCTTGTTCGGCCAATAGTAGTATCACTTGGTTGAATATTGTCTTGAACCTGTCTTTTAATCTGCCCGAACGAAAGTTGCTTATCCCTTTGTGGTCTGGAGTGGCGCAATCGGAAAGCCACATAAAATGAACGTTCTCGTGCAGGGCCTGCTCTATTTTCCGGGATGAGTAAAGGTCCCGTAAATAAGTATACACCAATATCTTAAACAATACCTCGGGTGGTAGCTCGAAGTCCCACCACCTTTATAGGTAGCCTCCAAACTGCCCAGATCGATACTTTCCAATATCGTATTGACAATACGGACAGGATGGTTCACCGGTACCAAATCGTCATAACTCGGAGGCAAAAGGCTCAATTGCGATTGCGAATCCGTCTTCCAAACTTGTTTCTTGTTCATGAATTCAAGTTATGACCCATAAAATTCATGACAAAAAAAGAGACCGCCTTTTTAGACAGCCTCTTTCTATCTATGCATACCCGAACTATGGCCTAAAAAGTTGGGCACATGTACCTTGTTGTAAAGCAATCCGAGGAGTAGGATCAGGTGCTATAGTAAACGTACAGAGTTCACCGGGGTTGTTAACATCGCAATCGACATTTACACCTGAATCAATACAGCTCGAGCCGTTTGTAATATATGCATCTGTTAAAACGGCATTTTCCCCATTTAGAGCCGGGGTAAAGGCAAAAGAGGCTACGATGGCGAATGCAAACGCAAAGGCGGGTAAAACAAATTTAAAAACTTTACTTTTCATGGTAATAAAATATTAAAAGATTACTTATTAATGACCTACTCTTTTTTACAGGTTTTCGGTCTTCCCCCTGTTACTACGTAGTATTATTGTTTACGGCTGATCCATGGCACTTATTATATTGGGACCAAGAGCCGTTGCATGGTTCGTATACATTTCGGTAAAACGCTCTTTATCGAGTTGGTACACAACGATATGGTTCCCGATCAGCCCTATAAATTTATCATTGAGCACTTTAAATTTTTTTAGTTTGTCCTGGTCTATATCATCAACATAAAAGCTGAATTGATAGATGTTCTTAGTTAGGTCGTATACATCTATGACGGATGCTTGATTCCACATTTCAATTGGTTCCAGGCGCCCTGGCAGCTTGGAGTTAACAAAAAGATGTTTGCCATAGGTAGCACTGTACCTGTTTATTACTTGGGCGGGGGCCGAGAGTTGACGTTGGTTTTTGGAAGCTATTGTACCCACCTGCACCTGAGCACGGCTGATGGTGTCAATGGTCTTCCCAAAACGGTCCAATCTTAGGTCGTTATCTGCAACGATATATTGGTTGCGGTAAAAATAAATGTACACCAGCCTCTGTATTTGGTCATTATAGAGGAGCATACCATCGGTATCGAAAATACCGTCCACTTGTTTTTGCAACAGTTTATCAGATAAGCTAACCGAGGCCGTGTCCGAAACATTTAGTTTACCAAGTATAAATTTTTTCGTCTGACTATCCACTGTTCGAATAGCAAAAGAAACGGAATCCATGGGTTGGATACTGGAAAAATAAAAGGGTTTCTTCTCTACCAAGGAGCGCGCCTTCCAATCCATGGTATTGCCCCTAAGAATATATGGAACGGTACCATCCATCAAAAAGAAATAGGGAGGGGCAACTCGTAACTGTATGGCACGGGCGGCAATGCTGTCCTTGTCCAAACGTAGAGTGACCGTCCGTTTTTTTCGGAGGGTGGTGTCCAGGATCATTAGATGCAGAGGAGCTGTAACATTACCCAGGTAGATCTTTCCTTCAGTCGCCCCGGCGATATAATAGGAATTGTATCCGATATCGAGTTCATGGATCTTTTTTGGGGGTTCTGCCAGGAACCGGCGTACAATACTATTGTCGCGTTCCAGGCCGGTGTCCGAAAGGGCAAACAGAAGGGTAACCAGCCCCACACTGCCCAGCGTACAGATCAAAAGGGTGATATAGGTCTTTTTTCGGTTCATGCGGTTACATATTTTTTTGGAGCGGTATACATATTCTGGTCGCCCATAAGCAGGATCCCGATAACCGCAAGGGCCACATAGGCCATATTAAAGATCAAATGCTCCGTCCACCCTAGTTTTTCCAAAACGCCCCCGCAGGAACAAGGAATATCATCGCTAAAATTCAGAATAATAAAAATGTAGGCGGTAAACATCACCATTAAGGTAAAGGAGGCGTACAGGCCTGGCAATCTGAATCTTGGGATGACCAGCATTAAAGCAATGATAATTTCAACAGTGGGGATCATCCAGGCCACCGTACCCGAAAAAGAGGTGAGCATAGGAGATTGTCCTATCTGTATCTTAAATTCGTCAAACACCAACAGTTTGCTCACCGCGGCATACACCAATAGCAGTACGAACAACATACAGATGATTTCCAACAGTATTTTTTTATAGGTGTCTTTCATGGTATGTATTACGATTTGATCATCAACAGCCCAAAGGTCTGAAATACGAATTATCTTACACGGATAAAAACTTGTCCGAGAGGGATTAGTTAGCCAAAGCGCATGGGACCCTTCCTGGATGCGGCTAGTATTCCTCCGCACCATACAGTGTTACGGTACAAACGGTACTACCCGGAGTTTCTTTTCCCCACACCTGGGTGCCATCACTTGTGGTGCAAATAACACCCGTGATCCTGCTATCACATCTGATGGACAGTTGGCAAGGCTTCTTTTTAGAGCTATGGATATACCCTTGTTGGATGGGGCCATTGTCCCCTTTATTGGTATAGGCAAGGCTCGCAAAAGAAAATGCGATGGCCAGTAGAAAGGCGAAAGCCGGGATTACCATCTTTAGCAAATGTGTTTTCATATTTTATGGGTTTTTTATGAGTATCCGATTTAAGGTTGCGATCACTACATTTTAGGTTAATGTCATTCCAGGCCCTGTCAGGACCCTATAGCATCGGTTAGCGGTAGAGTATAGCATAGGTAGTCATGTATTAGAAGTATCCCAGGGAGTACAAATGGAGTAGACCACTAAAAACAGTAGGGCCAAATGCCTTCCCTGGGTGTGATTTTGAGCACTATAAATTTCGGTATTACCAATTATCCCTCAGGGATAATTCCTTGTCTGTAAGGGATTATACCAATTCCCAATTGAAAATGGGCCATTCCGCTTGTTCATTTCTTCCATACCTTCGTTGCGATGTTCCGCCATGACTACGGCCATGCCGGAACATGACGGCCTCGGAACGAAAAAAAGCAACTGCCCGGTATTTGGCCCAATCCCAAATGCGAATTGGTATTAACTGTAGGAAGCGAAAAATGGGAAACGAATTTTCAAGATATAGGGGATAGCCCTTTTTGCTTGTAAGATGCCCGTAAAAACATACATTGAACAAAAACACAATAGATAAAGTGTAACCAAAATGTCATTTTTAGTATGTAGTAACCGGTCAGCCAAAGTCCGAAATCGCCTTGTTTCCCCCACCCGAACGTACCTTTTCGGAATGAGCAGGCTTTAGGGTCGGGGCCAAATGGTCTGTTTTCAATACGGATTCAACCATCGCGGCGTGTATTTAATCACCGACTTCAATACGTTTACTTCACCATTCGATTCACATAACCTACCTCTTGTGCATTTTGAGATAAACTCGTCAGTTTGAGTGAATTTTACGATTGAAATGAGTAAAATTTGTATCGAAAATCTACCTGTCGGTTTACCCGCCAATG
>JANQSA010000003.1 GCA_028284285.1 Croceivirga sp. | reverse complement strand
ATCATCTCCTACACCATGTTCCGGTTGGCAGGTAGTATAGAGATTAAAAAGAGCCGGTCGTTTGGTCATCAAACCATCAATAAAGCCTTCAATCATCTGGCTGGTATTGGCTAACGTGGCTTGCAAAACGTAGGTGTTTCGGTGTGCCATCGCTATGAGACCGATCTCTTTTCGCGGTTCACTTTTTCCCTTCCATACTTTACCGTATTCTGCCATATCGGAAACCTGACCGATGAATCCGGAGGTACAAGCCTGACCCCCTGTATTGGAGTATACCTGCGTGTCTACGATGATCACTTTGATCGGTTTTCCTGACGCCATCAGGCGGGAAAGATTCTGGAAGCCAATGTCATACATGGCGCCATCTCCACCGAGGGCTACCACTGGCGGACAAAGTAGCCATTCTTCATCGGTAAACTGTTTCCAGGTGAAGTAGGTAAAGAAGTCGTCATGTTCACTGGCATCGTATTTTCCTTCGAGCTCCAGTTCTGCTTTACGTATGGCTTTAAAACCTTCGGCCATTTTGGCCATATGCCCTTCAAAAACACCCATGGCCATAGATGGCGAATCCTGGAATAAGTGGTTGGCCCATGGGAAGGGATAGGGGTTGAATGGCCAGGTGCTTCCCCATACGGAAGTACATCCTGTAGAGTTAAGCATGCCCATATTAGAGCGACCTTTACCCGTGGTGCCATTGGTATATTTCCACTTCAACTTCTTCAATTGGGCCAGTAGCTGGGTTATGTTGCGCAGCCATTCCTGGTCAATCGGTTCACTATCATGTTCAGATTCCAACCTGCGCGTAATTTCGGCCATGGTTAAATCGGAATCTTGCATTTCACCAACAATTTTGGACATGGCATCCGAATCGGTCAAATCCACGCGATTCATCAACTTCACCTGGATGTGTTTTTCCAACTTATCCGTTAGCTCCTCCAGATAGGCCATGTGTTTTTCAATGCGTGGTTGCATGAGCGACTCAACGGTGGCGATAAATAAATGCACCACTGATTTTTCCGAGCAGCCCAGGCAAGCCCCATCTCCACTGGCAAAATTCAGGTAGGCCTCTTTGTTTAATAGAATGGATTCCAGTGGGCCGATTTTCTCTTCAAGATTATCTACCCGATTGAATTTTTGCGGGGTGTTAGGTAAGTCCATCCACAAATCCCATTCTTTATTCAATTTGGCAATGGACCCTTCGGTCTGCGGTATCGTAATCAGCGCCTCATCATCACAAACGGCCACACACTCCATACATCCCTTGCAGGTATTTGGATTAATGGTGATACTGAATAAACCGCCACTGTTTTCTTGTTTTTTTTCATGTAAATCAAAATAGGGACGGGTCAGGGCGAAGTTAAATTCACCCAATTCTTCTTTGAACCAATCAAACTCCTTGGCCAATGCCGCGCTATCCTCAGCACTGTCAATTGTCATATCGATGGCATGTTGCATATGATCATTGACCGTTGCGCCATTTTTTGAAGCGGAAAATAGTTTTCGGACATGGCCTTCCATTTTGCGGACGGCTTTGGGTAAGTGTTCGAGCTTTCCATGACGCTTCTTCACGCGTTTTACTATCGTATCGAAGACGTCGGATACTTCACTTACCAATCCGGGTATAGCGGTATCCGGACAAATGGTATAACAATCGCCACATGCCGTACAGTTGTTTGGGACCCATTGCGGGTGTTCAAAGCGTATGCCTGTCATATCACGGAATACTGATGAAACGGCCGGCATTACACTCAGGCCTATGAAAGGATCGGTAAGGTTATCATTTCCCATCCCTCTTAAATAGAAATTACCTGTTTGTTCCCAAAAGCGATGAATATCACTTAATTGTGAAGCACTCTGTGGGATTTCTTTCATCATTCTGGGTAGGGGTAAGCTCGCCTGTCCATTGCTTTGGGTCTTGTCTCCGGCACCCAAGACCTTATTCGTTATTTCATGTACTTCGTCAAAGCCACGTTTTACCACGCGCATATTGTCATCGACGACACGTTGCCCCTTGGACCCAAATTTTTGCTGCAATTGGTCTTCAATGGCCTTTAAAAGTTTTTCTTCGGATAGCCCGGATTTTTCCATCAGGGGAGAAGCCGAGAAAAATGCCCCCTGGAAGGCAATTCCCTGCATGCGTAATTGCAATTCGGGATCTGTAGCTTCTTCCCGTGCAATTTTAAATCCATCGATATAAAACACATGGATGTTCTTATCGATAATTATCTTTTGATAGCGTTCAGGGATATCGGCCCATACCTCATCCGGTGTTTTTTTATCGCTTTGAATGATAAAACTTCCTCCTTTTTTCAGTCCTGCCAATGCGTTGGTATGTTTAAAGACATTAGGGTCGGGAGACAGTACCACGTCCACATAGTAATATTCACAGTTGATGCGAATGGGCTCAGAAGCGGCCGCAAGGTAATAGGTGGTGGGTTGTCCTTTTTTCTCCGAACCATATTTTGGATTCGCTTTGATATCATACCCCAACAGTTCATACAAGGTCATTGCCAGGTTCTTTCCTGTGGTTATGGCCCCCCAACCCCCTATGGAGTGAAAGCGGACTGTAACGGCATCCTTTGGCATGAGGTTTGGGTTTTCCGAACCTCGAACCGCTAACTCCTTAACACGCGGATAGGAGGCTACAATGGTTTCCTGATAGGCCTTTTGTTTTGGCGAATGCGGGATTTCCCGTATAAAATCAATGGACAGATAAAAATTCTTTTTGTGTTTTCCGTCCGGCAACATATTTTCTATGGCTCCTATGATGCCTTCCGGTTGCAGGTCCCGGCTTCCCATACCAAAGGAACCTGAGTAAATTGCAGGCATATCGGTTACGGAATACATAGCCAATTCGGGATATGGATGCTGTTTTTTATGCATGCCGTTTTCAACACATTTGTTGAGAACAGAACGGACTTCACGGGTGATTGGAGAATCTACGGCCAGGGGTTGATCGAGTCGTTCCAATATGGTCACGGCTTTTTTGCCTTTCAGTATTTCTCCAAGCAGATCCGCCGGGAAGGGCCGGAACATAACCAGATCGACCACTCCTACTTTTATTCCGCGTGTTTCTCTAAGGTAGTCCACCACAACTTCGGCGCTGGGCACCAAACTTCCCTGGCCCAGAATGAGGTAGTCGGCATCTTCTGCCCGATAGGTCATCACACGCTGATAGCGCCTGCCGGTGAGCTGGTAATATTCTTCAAACGCCTGATCTGTCAATTCTTTAATGTGATCAAAGAAAAACGGACGTTGTGCTGCCACACTCTGCATATACGAATCCTGGTTTTGTACAATTCCCGCCATTACGGGGTTGTCCACATCCCATAGTTCCGGTATACGACGACGGGTTTCACCATAAATAATACGTTGTGCAGGCGTTGGTGTTTGGATGATATCGTCAGGTCGCCCCAAATATTCTTTGATCAGTTCACGTTCCGGTAAAAGAAAGGATTCGATCAGGTGCGTGGTTAAAAAACCATCCTGGGCAATAATACCCGGGGTAAGTGCCAATTCCGCAATGCGGTGGGCAATGATATTAAGGTCGGCTACATGTTGTGCTTTTTTTGCAAACATTTGGAAAAATCCCGTATCATCCACGGCGTGATAGTCATCGTGTCCTGCATGTACATTTAAAGTAGATTTGGTCATGGCACGTGCGCCGATATTCAAGACATAGGTAAGACGTTTTCCCACAGCGGCATAGAGCGATTCGTGCATATAAGCAATACCCTGACCGGATGAAAAGTTAGATGCCCGCAAACCGGTCATGGACAAACCCGCTGTTACCGCTGCGGCCGCATGTTCGCCTTCCGGTTCTACGAATATCAAAGGCTTATCCGAAATATTTAAATGCCCTTTGGCAGCGGCATCTGCCCAAAACTCCCCCATCTGAGTGGAGGGTGTAATAGGATAGGCTCCGGCGGCATCAGTAGATTCCCGTTCGCACATGATTGCTGCGGAATTTCCATCCATAGCTACGGGCTTACCCGGATATTTCACTTTAGCAGATTTGGTCCTTTTTGATTTCTGGGAAAGGCCTACTTTTTCCAATAGTGCATTGCTCATAACATTCGTATTAATGTTTTTATTCGATGGATATCGTTTTAGTTGTGTGGTACATCATATTTATTTAACCCACTAATTCCTTCGCCTGGGAGGCAATATTTACCAAGTGGTCAGCTTCTTCTAATTTGGTTCTAAACCTATTTTCTTCTTCAGCCTTTGACGTACCCAGGTGTAACCCTTGAAACTTACTATCAATAGCACGGCATTTTTCCAAAAGGCTGTCCACCGAATCCGTATCAGAAAAGTCCACTTTCCTTGTTAACAGAAAACCTTGTAGATAATAATGGATGGCATGGCGAGCACTACTGGAAACCATATGAGGAACAACATCTTCAGCGGGCCGATTGAGTTCGCTTTGCGCCGCTTCAAGGTGTTGATCGGCTTGCTCAAATTTGGTTTTACTTTGATTTAGGTGCATGTCAAATACTTTTAATCAGCGATAGGTAATCGAGAGAAGATGTAAGGACAGTCACTAAAATTATAGAAAGTAATGTGTTCATTTTATGACATTTATCAGGAACAATTTTAAATCCTATAGCGGTAAGTCGTCAACTAAAAGCAAAGCATTTTCTTTTTGCCTTACTATGTTCCTCTTCTTTGTGCTAAAGGAGTACAGGCTGATTCCGTGTTCCGGATGCAAATCCTATCACACCAATAGGAGGGAACACTATGATGAACAAGGCCTAGTAAAGCCCTCCACAGCTAATCTGAGGATACCAGCAGTACCATACGAAAAGTTTTACGATAAAATGAGATTATTATGATGGGGCCTCCAAAACGTGTGCTTTAGAGGACAAGCAAAAAACGTGTATGACGATTAAGTATATGGGTAGTACAGATTACCGGGTAATTCCTTATTAAACTGCTATCCAGTCTGTTCGGGAACAAACTTTGATATTGCGTTCCTCAGCACTATTTGTACAAAGTGCAAGCGAACGTTTTTACTTATTCAAAGGGTCTGCTTGTTGATAACATTCCTTTATCTGTTCAATTGTGAGGAGATGTATTTGAGACAACTCAGGTTTATCGTCTGAATACTCTGTAATTTTCTCTTTATTTAGTTTTATCCATTCAATAGCAATATCTACAATCCGTTTATTTGCTTTGGCATGTCCTGAATTGCCTGCAACATTGGTTAACATTCCTGCCAATTCTAACCTGGGTTCTGTTGCAAAAATGATTTGAGAAAGTTTTGCACGGAATTCGCGTTCTTCATTATTCCACTTTGCAAATTCTTCTGGCATATACTTTTGCTCTATGCTGTGTCTACCTTCATGCGCAAGAATTGAAGCCTCTGTTCTATATTGCTCGTATTTTGAAAAGAATGCTAATTTTAATTCTTGCCCTGATAATCCACTTAAAGAAAGGCCATCATATAGATCGATTAATGCATCAAACCTTAATAGTACGGCTAAACCTTCAGATAATTGGAGCTGGCTTGTAGAAGAATTGTTTAAAAACGTATTAATTGTTTCTTCTGTTTTCTTTCGTTCCACGGCCTCTGTAACGGTGTTCCAAGCAGTAATTGGTCCATTCAGATACACTTCTCTAACACGTATAATCTCATTATCTGTAGCCCATCCACCAATTGCTTTATCTTCCCAAAACCAACTTGAAAAGCCATTTGAAACCATCATATCTATTTGCGTGTATGTAAATTCAGGTTGGTAACCGTACTGTTCTACTTTAGCTTTTTCTTGATTTACGATGTGTCCTAGACATAAAACATATCCACTGTAATTTCCTGTACCTCCGGTAAAACCTCTCGCCCCAAAATGCTTTTCTGTTTCATTTAAGAAATCACTTTCGTTATAGTCTTTCCCCGAGGTAAGAGAGAGTGTATTCCAAAGTTTCTTTCTTTTAGTGTCTAACCATTCTATATATGCTGCTTCATTTTCCTGCTCAGTGGCTATCAAACGATAATATGCATCTGTTTTTTTTTCAATTTCTTTTAAGTATCGGGAATATGTAATGACATCTTTGATTTCCTGAGTGTAATCGGATTCGTTATTATTTTTTTTGACATAACTCGGAATAAATTCATAGAACCTCGAACTCGCCAATGCATCAATTAAAATCATTTGCTCTGATATAGCTAATTTATCTCCGTTCCAATTTTTGCAAATCTGATTTAATTTCTTAGCTGAACCTGATAAATAGAGGTAAGCGTTTTTAATGTCCTGAATTTGGAAATAGGATTGCCATGCTTTTAAGACATTTATACCATCGTTAGTTAAAAGAGCAATACCCAACAATAGCTTAGAGGGTGCTGGCATACCGGCATTTGTAGTTAAAACAGTAGAAAGCAGTTCGGAAGTCTCAATTAGTAAATTGGTATCTATAGCAATTCTCCTCTCTATTTGGTCTTCGGAAAAAGCATATACTGCCCTGGCATATTCTATACTAGCGTTATTTACTTCATTTTCAGATGCAGCAAACTCTTTAGCTTTTGTTGCAGCTTTTAAAGCTTCTTTAAATCTTTGAGATTCTCTTTCAATTCTGCTAATGAGCATCCATGTGTCGTATTTTGCATTACCTATAGCATCTGCTTTTAATAACCGCCTCTTCGCTAAACCATATTTTTCATAATATTTCCAGTCCTGATGAGCAAGTTTTCTTAATACGTCACATTTTTCTTCATTTTGAAGCGTATCCATTGAAAGGATGGCTTCCAGTATTTTTTTTGACTTTTTCAGGTCAAATTGGTCATAAGCCCTATTGGAAAATTCAATTGTTGGTTCAGGTTGCTGCGCTCCTGCACAGGTTGAATGTAAAACTAAAACTATAAGAAATAGATGTGGCTTCATGGCTTATGTCTAAAGGGTTATTTTCCGGACCAAAAAAAAGGGAGTCTGGAACAATCAATTGGAATGGGAAGTGTCTTAAAAGCTATTTTTCTATTTATCGTAGGGCCGTTTAATGCCCCTGATACTAAAAGGCACGATCTCACCGGTATTCTGGCAGTGATTGAACCACAATAGTGAGAACGGATTGACATACGCGTTTGCGCTTTTAACAATTTTCAACAAAGTAAATCCTGAATCAGAAGGTAAAATTGTACCAGACTAACTATTAAGTAATATTCTAAACTGATGTGGTGTAATCCTGTAGCGGGTTTTGAATGTCCTTATAAAATGCGATTCATCAAAAAAACCGCATTCTGTGGCTATCAATGCAATGGAGTTCTTCTGGGTAAATAGTTTTTTTGTGGCATATTGCAGTTTTCTCTCAATTTGGTATTGTCCTATAGTAACCCCAAAATGCTCCTTGAATACTCTGGACATATAATTGGGATGGACAAAAACACGTTCCGATAAAGCTTTTAAAGAATGGGCTTCTTCAATTTCATTATCCAATATCCGTGTTAATCTATTCAACCAGGGCTTTCTTAACGGGAGATTCCCTTTTTCTTCCCTTCTTAGTAGACTTAACAATACATCTTCAAAAAAGTCGATTCTGTTGTACTTTAAAAAGTCAATAAGCAGGCGTAACATCAATGGATAGTTTTGGATGTTTGAGATTTGGGGATTGGCCTTCTTTAGGTTGATATCGTGCCTATCAAACCATTCGGGATTAAACTCAATGTTCAAACACTTGGTTTTGGGGGTTATAAAATGATTTTTGTGACTGTAATGTGCTGGCCTAAAAACAATATTGCTCGGATAGATCACCTCCCATGAATCTTTGGTTACCTCGGAATAGCGCCCTAAGAGTAGAATGCTTAAATACGCATTTTTGTGAGAGTGGATCCTAGATTCGGATTTTTCATGAAGAGTACTTTTAACTAAAAGCTGGTTAGTCCTAAAACAGCGGATAGTTTGCCCTAAATATTGCCCATTATTTAACACATATTCGTTCATCTTGAAATTTTCAAAGAAATGGGTATTTCCATATCATTTAATAGAAAGTCATACATAATACGCATGAAACTCATTGAAATGACTACTAGGGCGCAGATTATGCTTACTACTGGATTTGGAAAGCATGATTTTCCCAATACACATGAAACGTGGGCCCTTACATTGACTAAATTTTGAACTAATATACAAGCCGCTATCCAATTGGAAGTTCTTTTTCTCACATAGGAAATCAAAAAAATCATAAATGGTTCCATAAGTTACGGTTGGCTGTTAAACGGTCATTTTACGGAATATCATAAAAAATCGAATCCTTATTGTTCAAAACGCTGTGCTTACCATTTGTTCATTTTTTTTCTGTA
Source organism: Croceivirga sp. (assembly GCA_028284285.1). GTDB lineage: Bacteria > Bacteroidota > Bacteroidia > Flavobacteriales > Flavobacteriaceae > Croceivirga. The sequence goes on along the minus strand of JANQSA010000003.1, from coordinate 13,468 downwards.
AATAGTTTTTACAATTTCTGTCCATTTTTTTTACATTAAGGCAGTCACTTTTATGTTCCATTAGATATTAATATACTTATTATCAAATAGTTAAAAATAATGGCATGAATGTAGCTACTGAAAAAATACCTGAAGACGACGGCAAATACCAGGTCTTCCTCACCCTGTAATAACAAACGACAGCAATGATCCGCAATTACCTAAAAATAGCATGGCGAAACCTTTTAAAGAATAAGACGTATTCTATTATCAACATTGGAGGACTGGCCATTGGCTTGACCATAGCCATACTTATCGGTCTATGGGTTCATGACGAGACTACGTTCAATACGCACTTTGACAACTACAATGAAGTTGGACAAGTATTGATAAACAAAACGTTTGATGGTGAGACCCGCACCCGGTATACCTTGCCTTATCCCTTGGCCAATGAGCTAAGGAACACCTATGCCGATGATTTTAAGTACGTGGTCATGGGTTCATTTCCAGGGGACAATATCTTATCGTTTGAAGAAAGAAACCTGACCAAGTTTGGTGCATTTATGGAAGAAGACGCCCTACGTATGTTTTCCCTAAACATGCTAAGAGGTGATAGCAGCGTACTTGAAGACCCTAACTCTATTGTTCTTTCGGAGTCAACGGCAAAGGAGCTTTTCGGAGATCAAAATCCAATAGGAGAAGCAGTAAAAGTAAATAACGACCTATATGCAACCGTCAGGGGGGTTTTTGAAGATCTTCCCAACAATTCGAATATTTTTGATGCTCTTTCTTTCGAATCAGGATTCAAAGAATTGAATTTTATTGCCCCCTGGGACCATTATGTCGCTGCCAATGAATGGGTAAAAACAGCAAGAGATCGAAATCTCTGGGATAACAATTCCTATCAAGTTTATGTACAAATAATGCAAGGATCGACTATGATGGCGGTCAACGAAAAAATCAAAGCTGCCGTCTACAATCATGTCCCGGAGGGCACTAAACAAAGCAATCCTGAGATCTTTATTCATCCCATGAAAGACTGGCACTTAAAAAGTAGCTTTAAGAATGGCCAGTCCGCCGGTGGAGCTATAGAATACATAAGGATGTTCGGTATCATTGGAATTTTTGTGCTGTTGCTGGCCTGTATCAACTTTATGAACCTTGCTACCGCCAGGGCCCAGAAGAGAGCCAAGGAAGTGGGCATCCGAAAAACGGTAGGATCCGACAAAAATCAATTGGTCGTACAGTTTATGTTCGAATCCTTATTGGTGACTTCTCTTGCTTTTATGGCAGCCTGTGCACTTGTCGTATTGTTTTTACCCTCCTTTAATGACTTGGCAGGAAAACAGATCATCTTCCCCTATTCAAACTTGGCATTTTGGTTGATCGGTTTGGGATTGGTAGGGATCACAAGTCTTCTGGCAGGAAGTTATCCCTCTCTGTATTTGTCTTCCTTTCGTCCGTTAAAAGCGCTAAAGGGAACGATGCAATCCGGCAAATCTGAGCTGTTTTTCCGTAGGGCTTTGGTGGTGGTCCAATTTACGGTTTCCATAGTGCTAATGGTCGGAACCGTGATAATTAATCGACAAATCCAGCACACCAAGGATCGACCCATCGGATACGATAGCGACCAGTTGATTATGATTCCCAAGAATACTGAAGATTACGAAGGCAAGTACAATCTGCTTAGGGAGTCATTGAAAAATACAGGGGCGGTTACAGAAATTGCAGAATCGTCCAGCCCGTTGACCGAGGTATGGAATAGTAATGGTGGATTTGAATGGGAAGGTAAAGACCCCAATTCAATCACCAATATGGTTACCTTTTTTGTATCTCATGATTATGGCAGGACCGTAGGGTGGGATATGGCCGAAGGGAGGGATTTTTCCAGAGACTTTGGTTCGGATTCCACCGCGTATATACTTAACCGGGCTGCTGCGGACTATATGGGTCTGGAAAACCCTGTTGGTACAACCATAAGATGGTATGACGGGACACACAAGGTAATAGGTGTGGTGGAAAACCTTTTGACCGAATCGCCCTTTGACCCTGTAAAACCTTCTATCTATATGATAGATTATGAGAATACGAACTGGATCGCATTAAAATTAACACCTGACAAAAATGTGACCGAGTCCCTTACCAGTATTGCACAGGTCTTTCGCAAGATTGCCCCAAATGTTCCGTTCCAATTTGAATTTGTGGATGAAGCCTTCGGAAAAAAATTTGTTGCCGAGGAACGCCTGCGCAGGTTATCCGGGATATTCTCGGTATTGGCCATTATAATAAGTTGTCTGGGACTTTTCGGACTGGCTTCTTTTGTCGCAGAAAAAAGAACAAAGGAAATCGGGATACGAAAAGTGCTGGGGGCTTCAATTTCCAGCTTACTCAAAATGCTCTCAAAGGATTTTGCCCTATTGGTGTTGTTTTCAGGATTGATATCAATTCCTATTGCGGATTATTTTATGGGCCGGTGGTTGGAAGGCTATACCTATCGTATCGAAATTCCCTGGTGGATCTTTGGAGTCGCTATTTTTGGAGTGCTGCTCATTGCTTTGTTAACGGTAAGTTTCCAGGCCGTTCGAGCCGCACGACAGAATCCCATACGCAGTTTGCAAGTGGAATAGTTTGGTTCAACCGCTTTGCTTTGAGATCATTTTATACAACCAATCAAGAAGCCTATCTGTGAAGTGTTTCATTCATATTAAAATTCCTCTTCAGTGATTTTGTTATTTATTGCAGCACCTGCAATAGTTCCGGTAGCAACAGCATTTGAGACGGCTCGGAAAGGGCTCGCATTATCACCACAAGCGAAAATGCCATCCACTGTAGTTTTCTGGAACACATCTACTTTTAAAAGCCCTTGTTCTGTCAATTCACACCCAAGTGCCTTTGGAATTTTGCAATGTTGTTCAAAGTGGGGTCTTGCATAGATGGCTTTAAGTTGAAAAGTTGAATTATCGGTAAAAACAATTTGCCGGATATTACCATTGTGGTGTTCGAAAGCAGCAATCTTTTTTTGCACAATAGGAATGTGATGTTTTGTTACTTTGTCAATTTGCGCCTGATTTAAAGTACTTTCCCCATTGGTAAACAGGGTCAGATCCTTTGTCCAATTACGGATAAGTTGGGCATAATGAAATGCAAAATCGCCATTGGCAAAAATGCCTGTTCGTTCGTTTCTTACCTCATAACCGTGGCAATACGGACAATGAATGACCGATATCCCCCAGCATGCTGCAAATCCCTTAATTTTGGGCATTATGTCCCTTACCCCCGTGGCAAAAATCAGTTTTCGGGCTGTGAATACATCGCCCTTTTCGGTTGTTATTTCAAATCCATTTGATATTTTTTTAGCGTTTGTTGCAAGTCCATCATAAAATGTAATGGTTGGATATTCTTCAACTTGTTGTCTTGCCAGAGTTGACAATTCTTTTGGCGTTTTTCCGTCTTGCGTAATGAAGTTATGGGAATGTGGCGTTTGAATATTACAAGGTTGTCCGCCGTCTATAATCAAAACATTTCGTAACGCCCTGCCCAAAGCCATTCCTGCGGATAAGCCTGAATAACTTCCGCCAACTATAATTACTTCAAAACTGTTCTTATCGGTCATGATTTGTATGTTTCCAATATTTGTAAAGGCAGTGTGAATCGGTTTTGAATGCCTTCAATAAACAGCAACCTAGGTTTAATTACTATCAAGAAGCACAATCCGCACATCTTCCTACCAACAAAAGGGAGACGGACTCTACATTATGTTTTGCAACCTTGGGAATAGGAACAGTTATGGACAGGCATTCCGTCTTACCACAATCTCGACACTGAAAATGAGGATGGGTATTCATGTGATGTGAATGCAAACTACCTTCATTAGGGTATAATGCATACCAGGTAAGGCCATCCAGCCCTGTAAACGAATGCAGGATACCATCATCTTCCAAACGCTCAAGAATCCGGTAAACCGTAGACCTGTTCATTTGATGATGAAGGCGTTCTACCAGTTCCAGTGTGGATAGGGCCGTTTTGCTTTGCTCAAATTCGGTAAGCAATGCTTTAACTGACCTGGTTTTTCGTATTATACCCATGGTGTAAATTTATTGCAACTCAGTTGCAATAACAAATTGTTTGCTTATTTTTGCGACTCAGTTGCATTTAAGACAGCAAAATACATCTATAGGGTATGGGGCAAATGGAAAAATTGAGTTATTCTGATTGGCTTGGAGTAGCGGCCAGTGGCCTTTGCGCTATTCATTGTGCCCTGACCCCTGTGTTTTTTGCGGCCAGACCGGTTTTGGAAAGTACCATGGGGCAACACAATCACGGCTCCGGGTTTTGGGCGCTGTTGGATTACCTTTTTTTGGTCTTAAGTCTTGCTGCGGTTTGGTATTCCTCTCGACATACGGTCCATAAAAGAATCAAGAGAGTGTTATGGGCAGCATGGGTGGTCTTCGCAATTGGGCTATTGTCCGAACCCTTTCATTTTACTCACGGCATATGGTTTATGTATGTTGGTTCCATTACCCTGGTTATAGCGCATTTGTACAACCACCGCTATTGTAAAAGATCAAGGAAGGCATCACCCCTGAAAGTACTACAAAATGATACCGACAAACGTTCTGCATGATAATGCCGCAATTGGCAACGAGATAAGCATATTACACGACATTCATCTGAACACCAAAAATATCGCCGTTTACCAACGTGGGATAGCATCATTGAAAGAGGGACTGGCTAAAGCTGCTCAAATGTCAATAGAATGTCGGGTAAGTGGTACGGTAGAAGAAGTCACTCTTTCCTTGGGTAGTTATTTTGCCAATGCACCCCATCTGGGTGAGGCTCTATTACAGGATATTTTGGATCTTTTAAGACTATTTGAACAAGTTACCGGAGTATCTTCTTTTGGGGTGGTATTGGCCAAAGTCAGCACCACCATGTGCCCTCGGTTCCATGCAGACCATAATGAACTTAGGATGCTTTGCACCTATTACGGGCCGGGAACCTTATGGCTACCTGATCACGCGTTGGATAGAAAGGCTTACCTGAGCGGAAAAGGCAACAAAAATATTCTACTGGATAAAAAAAATGTTCAACAGGTGGATACCGGCGACGTAGTTATTTTAAAAGGTGCATTATATCCGGGGGCAACTCCTATAGTGCATCGTAGTCCTAACATTCAAGAAAACAATGAGGAACGAATTTTACTTAGCATTGACGCCAATGAATCCTTAAACCTTCCCATAAGATGTGGTTACAACTAAAAGGGGAGGTGAAACTGCATCGTACGACTGCAAAATCAACCAGGTGAAAGGACTTAATAATGTTGGATGGTTTCCTTAGACCGGGAACACGAGATATTATGAAATTTGTTTACTAATTAAAAAGATATGAAAATAGAAAAGAAACTTCCGGTAACCGTTTTAAGCGGATTCTTAGGCGCTGGAAAAACCAGTTTGCTCAATCATGTTCTGCACAACAAAGAGGGCTTGAAAGTAGCCGTGATCGTGAACGATATGAGCGAAGTCAATGTGGATGCGGAATTGGTAAAAAGCGAAAACACCCTTTCCCGAACAGAGGAAAAATTGGTAGAAATGAGCAATGGCTGTATCTGCTGCACCCTGAGAGAAGACCTGATGGTAGAGGTAGAGCGTTTGGCGCATGAAAACCGGTTTGACTATCTGCTTATTGAAAGTACGGGTATAAGCGAACCGGTACCGGTTGCCCAAACCTTTTCTTTTGTCGATGAGGAAAACAACATTGACCTTTCCCGATTCAGCTATGTGGATACCATGGTGACCGTGGTGGACGCCTTTAACTTTTTCAAGGATTTTGGCAGCCCGGAAACATTAATGGACAGGGATCTTACCGATATGGAGGGGGACTACCGTACCATTGTCAATCTGCTTACCGATCAGATTGAGTTTGCCAATGTCATAGTCCTTAATAAAACAGACCTGGTATCGGAAGAACACCTGGGCATATTACGTGCGACCATTGCCAAACTGAATCCTTCAGCCCGTATTATAACTTCCCACTTTGGCAAAGTCAGTCCTGCAGAAGTACTCAACACAGGGCTTTTCAATTTTGAAGAGGCGGAGCAAAGTGCGGGTTGGATCGAAGAACTTAAAAAAGACGGACATACGCCCGAAACGGAGGAATACGGTATAAGTTCTTTTGTATATCGCAGTAGAAAACCCTTTGACCCTGAACGTTTTTTACACTATATACAACAGGGGTTCCCCAATTCTATCATACGAAGTAAGGGATTGTTTTGGATTGCTTCACGTCCTGAGCAGGCTTTGATTTGGGGTCAGGCAGGAGGATCGTTGCGGACGGACGGCGCAGGGGTCTGGTGGAGTAGTATGCCTTTTCAAAAGCGTGCAGAGTATTTGGCGTTTTTGGAGAATCAGGAACAAATTGAATCAGGATGGGACAAAACCTTTGGGGACCGAAAAAATGAAATCGTCTTTATTGGCCAGGATATGGACGAAGCGGTTATTAGAGCTGATCTCGACGCTTGTCTGGCTACGGATGAAGAACTTGAATCACAAAAGTGGCTGGCGGGATATCCTGATGAATGGCCGGTGAATAGGGCATATGCTCTGTAATAAAAATTGAACGTACCATTTCAGACGATTTTTACAGTAAACCATCTTAAAAAAATCTTTGGCTTAGGCAAAAAAGTCAGACAAACCCCTTTTTTTTGTTTCTTTTTAGTTTTGGTACCATCGCAATAGTGGTACTTTGGTCAAATTCTAAAGTTGAGGCTAAGTGGAAAAAATAAAAATTGGTATTATCAATGTATCGGACCGGGCAAGTCGTGGCGAGTATGAAGATTTACCCGGTCAGGAGGTCAAACGGCTACTGGAGTTGTGGTTGTCCAGCCCGTGGGAAGCGGAGTATGCCGTTATCCCTGATGAACAGGACCTGTTGGAAAAAGAATTGATCAATATGGCCGATAACAAGGACTGTAGTCTCATTGTAACGACGGGGGGTACGGGACCAGCTGTACGAGATGTGACACCGGAAGCAACTATTGCCGTTTGTGAAAAACTACTTCCAGGATTTGGCGAGCAGATGCGGCAGGTAAGCTTGCAATATGTACCTACCGCCATCCTCTCCCGTCAAACCGCCGGAACCCGTGGGAGTACATTGATTATCAATTTGCCGGGGAAACCCAAATCTATTCGGGAATGTCTGGAGGCAGTATTTCCGGCTATTCCCTATTGTATTGATTTGATTGGAGGACCATATATCGAATCAAATGAAAGGGTAATGAAGGTATTTCGACCCGGTAAGCGTTAAGGGATGTGAGGATATTTTTTAATGATGTAACTCTTAATGTCTTGAGCGTATCTCCGGAAAGCTTAACACCAGAGTTTTTGTATTTCTTCTTGCCCTATGAAACCAGTTGTATTCTTTGAGAAAACGTAAAACCCCGGCAAAATTCCGGGTTTTCCTTATCTTAGGTATAATAGAATATCTAGGATAATCGGGTGTCCTGTAAAAAAGTTTTTCATTACTCTAATTGGATAAGTTGTATCAATGGCACTTCATTTAGATACTTCTCAAGAAATGATTTATGGGAAGCGCCAATAATGATGAGTATTCGCTTTTCCGGATATAAAGCCGCAAGTTTCATAATTTTCGATGCTATTTGCAGGTTGCGCATTTCCCATAGTGCATATCTTGCTCGATCTGAGCCTGATGTAAAATTGGTTTTTAACCAGATTTCCCATTGCGCTTCAACATCCAATTTCTGAAATTCCGTACTGTTCAAAAACTCAAACAAAGGCAATAGATTTTTGTTCCGAACACCCTCTTCAACGAGTTTATGGGTTCTTTGAAAGACAGGGTGTTGGGTCACCTCTTTGAACATGTCCTCGTGGTTCCTGTAATCATCGATAAAAGTCGGGAAGTATTTAAAAAGCAAAGCTTCGTCTTGAAAGTCATCGATGTACTCCAGTTTTTGTAAATCGCGATGCAACGCCAGGGGTATGGCCAAAGAGACTATTTCATTTGAAGATCTGGAATAGTCATCAAGTACTTTCAAGTCTATATGCCCTAAATCCAAAGTATCTAAAGAATTACCCAAAAGATATTGATACTGTAGTACGGCAGAGGCTAAATCGGCCGAAGCCAAAAAATTAGTAATGAGCTTTTTGCGCTCTAGGGATAGTAATGGGGTAGTGGCCAGTAACGGATTGATCTGCCGCTTTGCTTCCAAAAAACTAATTTCTTCAGACTGTTGTACCTGTTGGGCTATTTTCAAACGATTTCCACCGTAATGGGTCAAAACCTCGTTAAAGGCGCTATCTTTTCTGGATTGAATATCGTAAAGCAACTCAGCAGGCATATTCTCAATACCAATAACGTCAAATTCATAGGTGTTGAGTGCATCAATTAGACTATCCAGCATTTTGGGTTCAAAATCCTTAATTTGATTGAGATGGTAAGAAGCGAGGATCAGGACTTCTGTTTTTGGGTTTCGAGACTGGGATTGTGGAAAAAAACAATTCACCCATCCAAGGAATAGGTAAGGGATAATACGATTGTATTTCACAATAGTCTTAATTGAACCGCCCATATCCGATTTGAGTTGCTTTGATGAAGATCAACCTATTGTGTAGCAAAAGGAAGACGATTGAGGTTATGATTTGTTACATTATCTAAACATAGCTCCAATTGAAAGATAGCCCTTGTTGCAAATAGTAGGGTATCGTCCTAATGTTATGCTGTTTAGTTTTCTTTTGATAGTTAACACCTTATTCAAAGCACAATGATCAATAAAAATAACTTGCCTCGTTTATCCAATGGAAACGTCTTTTCATCAATCTGAAGTCATTGATGTTTACGGGTTTTCTTTTGGCAGTAATATGGACAGTATCATTTTTGATCATTCCCTTCAGTTGTAATGTATTTGAATCCAACTTTTCGAAGTAATAGTTGCTAATTTTTTGCCGGGCAATTAGTATGGAATCCATCCCATAATAGATACTATCGGCAATACCCAGTTCATTGTAAACCTCCTGCATTTTTTCAAATAGATCTGTGGGATCTCCGTACATCCTAAGTTCTTTTGTATCGACCGGAACATTTATGAGGGCAACACTATCTTCCTTAAAGCGTACTGTCTCAAGCATGCTGTCCCCAATTATCAGTTGGCGCCAACGTACGGGATCATCTAACGACAACGTATCTTCATTTACAACAAACGACTCAACGATGTAAAGCCCGGAATATTCGGATTTAGCTTCTACCATGTCTTCAGAGCGCTTTTGATACTCAATATTCCCTGCAACAGAAAAAATCAGGAAATACCCGATTACCACAATTTTCAACACTGATTTTGAGATGTGCATCCATGGCTTTTGAAATACAGGGGTTTTGATAACCGGGAGCGCAATGGCTTTGCCCGTAAAGAAGAATTGGAGTATCCTTTTGGCATCTTTAAGCACTAGAAAAAGCGCCATGAAAAACAAAGCCGTGGGATATAGTTTAGCATGCACATCATAGCTGTAGTTCACAGCCATCACATTGGCAAGCGTTCCCATGGTGATAATTGCTCCGAGTGTTGTTGTTCTGCGAAATAAGAGGAGCAATGATGCACTTTCTGCTATACCCATAAATACATTGTATTCATACGAATACCCAAAAAAAGCCCAGGCCAAATGCATGGGGGACATGTCTCCTAACTGTGTTGTCAAGGTATAATACCCAAGATCGGGAAATTGCAACTTAAAAAATTTATACAGCGCAAAGAGAAACATCGTGAAGGCTAAATAGTAACGTATGATGGCAGTGCCCCAATAATAAAGCACGTTATAATTCTGACGTTTGCGATCGATCAAACTCCAAACGATAGTCCCTAAAACCGCTACGACAGCCATCGTGAAATACAACAAATACACATAGGTCCTATCGTTATGTTCCCCATCATACGGGGATATAATGATGTAGGGTATTTGAAATACATCTTTTCCTATCCAGGAAATGACATTATCTAATAGGTTTGAGAGGGGGCCATAGTAGTATAGTTTGGACAAAACAGGATTAACTGACCAGTCCAGAAAAATGATAAACAGGATAAAAAATAGGGTAACAAAACGAAATGTAATTTTTTGATAGCCCTTCCAGGGCGAAGAAGTTTCAGCTTTTTCTTCCATGGCAACTTTAGTTGTCTTCATATTTCGGTATCTAGAATTACTTTATCACCAGTGCTTAGTAGCCCAATTGCTTTTGATAGCTAAAGTGGTAGGCTTTCGATGATAGACTTAACCCCTCAATGGTTTCCATTAGGGCCTGAAATTCTTCTTGGTTGCCTTTCCTGGCCATCCAGTTCAATAAGTTGTTGTTCCCAAAATACGCATCCCTATCGTCGTAAAACCACACCAGGGTCATTGTACCATAGGCACCCAGGGATCCCCGGTTACTTTCCAATGGATAAGGATATTCCACTTTTTTTAGTAAAGCCACCAATTTTCGCATAGCACCATCAAATTCCTCAATATTCTTAGTTGGTATTTGGTGTTCTACCATAGTAGCAAGTGGAAATTCGGAAACCGATATCTCCCGGACCGTACTCCAGGGGAGCAACATTTGTATCAGATGGTTCTTATCAATCGAAATGGTACGTTGAAGCAGAGCGTCCACAATTGTATCAAATGCTTTGCCGACCCCTTTTCTCCGGAACTCCTTTCTATACCCATCAATAGTCAAGGCGTCCGAGATCGCACTACTGAAATTTACTATAAGATATTGCCCCAGATCACTCTTGTAGGTAAGCCAGTCAAACTGTTCTTCAAGTTCAACTTGTTTCGATAATTCGCTGAGGGCACTCATATCCCTCTCAAAATCCGATACCTCGTCGGGCGATATGGTTAATAACGTCAATTGGGAGTGGATCTCGATATCCCCCGGTTGTATGGATTTTTGGCCATGTAACATAATGGCGTTGAATGCAGCAAATAAGCAAACAATACTAGTTTTAAGCATGGCGTATATTTTATTGTATCCCTTGCTGGATCTTCCCATTTTTGATCACAGCGGTAATGGCTAAAGCTTTATTTTTTTAATCGATGGGATCCATATCATCACTATCTCAACGGTAATTAAAGGAACCAACGAAAATATCCATTCGTTAACTGTTCGTTGTACCTCGGTATCATCAATTGAACTGTACAGAAAATCCAAAGGCAATATTTGATACAGCCTAATGAAAACAAAGGCCAGCGCACAGGTATAACTTCTAATCATAAATTGTCTATGGGCGACAACGTTTTTTCTCTTAATTGATATCCACGCTAATGAAGTGGTCAAAAGAAACACTATTGATAATAAGACCAATGAATAGCGGCAGCCCATACAATCATAAATCAGTGAAAGTCGAAAAGCTGAAATTCCGGCAATTAAAGATCCAATTATGTATAGCTTACCGGCTACTCTATGGTAGGAGATATATTTTTTACGAATTGAAGGCCAAAACTGAATAGGTCCCAGGAAAAGAGAGAAAGTTGCCCCAATCATGTGAGCAATGAACCAAATTTGATTTTCAAATAAGGTGGATCCGAATCTTTCATTCCTGTATCCAAAAAAATATCCGAGAGCATTGTAAAAATAGAAGTAGGCCGAAACGGAAATGATCAATGTCCAGAAAATGATCAGTAAGATTTTTTTTGTTTTCATGGGAAATCTATATACCCGGCTCCTGCTTTAAACAGGAACCATTCAGGCGTAATCAAATTTGTTTGTACCACACGAATGTAACCGTACGGCAGGGGTTGGACTAAGCACAGGTATGGGCAGTGTCATTTGTTTTACTACCGGTTTATTTTAGGCTCTTGTTGGGTGGCGCAATGAATGCCTCCACCAAACAGGTTGATTTCTTTTGCTTTAAACCCAATTATTTTTCTATTGGGGAAGTATTTTTTAAGGATACTCACCATTCTTTCATCTTTTAGCTTTTCTGATTCCGGCATGCCTTCTTCCCAATATTGTGCTACCAATACAGCGCCATTTGTCGCAAGGTAATTGGCATAGCTCATTGCCGGTACCACCAATATCGTTTCAACTTCCCTGGGCAGACCTTCTTTGTGGAGTTCTTCCAAACCTTTCGGTGTCCAATACGAAATAGGAACCGGAAACGAGTGCAGACTCAGGTCAGGTGAAGGAATCTCAACAAGAGTAAAAGGTTTGCCATTGACCCTTCGCTTTTCTTTGAGCTGTCTCAAATACCCCTGAAATATTTCATAGTCATGTCTTGCGATTGGATTCTTATCCCTATCCTCCTCTGAAACAGTAGTGACGAAAATCGTACTGTCGTTGGCAAATCGTGCCACTGCATCAATATGTCCACCTGGTGCATACCCCCAGTATTTATCGACTTTTAATCCGTTTTTTTCAATCAAAGGAATGCCTTCCAACCAAATCATTTGTTTTTTACCGTATATTTTAAGGATCTCTTCTTCTATTTCTTCGATGGAAAATGCTTCCTGGTTATGCCTTAACGCATAGTCTTTTATTGATAAGACCGAGTGATGGTTCACTTCAAGGGCACCTCCATCATAACTTAAAGGACTGTTTTGGATTTCATAGCCAAACCGAACCGCCAGACTGTCATCAACTGCTTTTCTCAAAGCAATATCAGCTATTCTCTTTACAGCGTTGGAATCAATTCCTTGCCAGTTTGCCATTTTAAGCTGTCTACCATTAGAAAGGAAAAGAGGTCCCGGGTCCCTGACAAAATAGGTAATTTGAGGATGGACAATGGTGGTTACCTTCGATGTGTCCACTGCCATCTCATGTAAACTTTCCATAAAAGCGTTGGCCAGCGAATCCCGATAGGTCACTATTTTTATGGGAACGTGATTATGAAGTACATCAACCAATTGCAATCGGGTTTCGATTTGATTAGCCGCTCGATCAAACTCCCATTGATCATGTATGGAGATCCACATCGCTTGCTGAGGTTCCCATTCAGGAGGATAGTTAAAGGGGCTGTCCTTTTTTTCCACGATTGAACAACCACTTAAAATCGCTAATGCAATGACTATCCGAAGTGTATTTTGCATGATCAATGTATTTAAGGTAAATACGGCATATTGGCCATCCATAGCATCATAATTAATTCATTAGCTCAAATCGAAAATCCCGGCAACGCTATGGTAAGAGCTTTTTTTCGAATTTAGGGCCAAAACTCATTTAATCTACACTGATTCAAGGTATTAAGAATGTTGACGCTGATAATCAATGCTAATTAGATTCGAAACAAGGTCCTAGTTTGGGCAATTGGCTAGCTACCATTTGGGAACCGCCAACACCCAATGTGGTGAAAAAATCACATTCCGTAACGTTTATGGTGTTCCAACCACTAAGATCCTGGCCAAAGGAGGTGGCCAAATATAATGTTCTATCCATATTCTCAACACTACTGACATCCCAGTTACCAATGTCTTGATTGAATAGTGCGGTATTTTCGAACATGGCCTGCATG
>JANQSA010000081.1 GCA_028284285.1 Croceivirga sp. | reverse complement strand
TAAAATATAACTCGTTGTGCATTTTGAGATAAACTCGTCAGTTCGAGTGAATTTTACGATTGAAATGAGTAAAATTTGTATCGAAAATCTACCTGTCGGTTTACCCGCCAATGGAGGGCAGACAGGCAAGAGTTTCATCGTTCAGTTGGGTTCTCGATACGATCCCGATCCCGATGGCTATCGGGAGGGATCACTCGAACCTGCCCGATGGTCAAGGCGGGCTGACAGTCTATGGTGGTTTCATATTTAACGTGAGTTCGATATAAACCCCACATTAACTACACACGCAATATACTGAAAAACAATAACTTGTCATTTCGACAGAGCGGTCCCGATGGCTATCGGGAGAGCGACGAGAAATCTCAAAAGTGATGAGATTCCTCCTCATACTTCGTTCGGAATGACTGAATAAATCTTATTATATTGATAATTAGATGTTTAATATTTAGTTTACTTCGAACTCACGTTATTTAAAATACACAACGGCTACTATCGCAAAGGGACAAAAATATATGGGGGAGGAGGGGGTATAGCTATCAGGAATCCGCCAGGGTGATACAGGGCAGGTTGTCCAATAGGTCGTCACCTGTTTTTAGCTGTTGGACCAGTTCCGCCCTATCCTCACCAAAGGCGTTGGACAGGTACCAAAAACGGGAGGGCTTTTTGCCGGACCAGGTCTCTTCTCCTCCAATTGGGTTCACCCGGGTAAAAAAGCAATGCCATTGCGTGCCTTTGTCTATGATCCTGGCGACAATTACCTGTTGGTGTTTCAGTGCAGCGCCGCTTAGGATTGTTTTTCGGGAAACCGCTGTTTCATCCTTGGTGTCCCTATCGGAATCGGTGGGTGTTTTTCGGGTATCCGATATTTTTGAATAGTCCTGGGAGGTATATTGGCTTAGGGTAAATCCAAATTCATGATAGGCCGTAAAGAAGAACGAGGTCAATAGTTCCGGGCTAAGCACCAAGCGCTCAAGTAGCCTTTGTTGGTCTGTTTTGCTGCGAGACTTTAAGAGGCGGATTAAATTTCCGGGAATTTTTAGTTCCCGGAATCTCTTTTTCATGTCGATCCAAAAGGCATAGGCATCTTTAAATATTGTAGTACTCCTTTCCGACAGTGTTTTTTCACCACTCATTTCTTCCCAGGGAACCCCATTTAAGATCATTTGCTTTACAATGATCTCATTCCCATAATGTTTGATCGGATTTTCCCGTTCAAAATCACTTTCTTCAAACCTAACCAGTTTTTCACCGGTTTTCCTGTTGGATAGTACGTGCTGTATCATCGGTTTTTCGGATTACAGATAGCCGTAGGGGTACCTTTTACCCCCGGGAACGCATTATGTACTGTACTCATGATTTCGGCTGCGCCGGGCTGAAAGAATTCTAACCAAAAACCTAACCAACCCATCCTGGCAAGTAACCGGCGCAACCGAAAGTCTAAAAATGCATGTTTGTACTACAATTACGTTTAAAGGTAGGCAACCGGACTTATCCCAAAAGGATTAAAACTTATCTGTGAGGGATTAGTTGTCTAAAAATGGCTGTATTCCCCTGTTTTTCAGGGCCTAAAGACACAAAAAGGAAGGCCGCTTTTAGGCGGTTTTAATACATTACGGATCAGGAAAGGGCAAGCCTATCAAATCCTTTTTTCTTTCCGCATCGATCAGGAATGGTTTCTCAATTCCCTTGGGGTATAGCCATACTTTTCCTTAAATACCCTGGAAAAATGGGGAGCACTTTTAAAACCGGAGATATGAGCCACTTCTTTTATGGAAATTTGGGTGTGTTGGATCAAAACACTTGCTTTCCGTAAGCGTTCATTGATTAAAAAGCCAAAAACGGTTTGGTTATAGAGTTGTTTGAACCCCTGCTTAAGTTTGTACTCGTTGGTCCCGAAGGAATGTGCCAGCTCCCTTAACGGCAAGAGCGGGCTATCCGAGTTATCCAGGATATGGTCATGTATCTTGCGGATTTTTCTGATATCAGTAGCACTCAACTGGGGTTTTTTGCTTTTGGGATCGGCACGATGGGTGTTCGCCGCCATTTTTTCCCGGCTTTTTCCGGAACGTATTATTCTTTGTAATTCCAATTCCCTTTCCTCACTGCTTTTCACCATTTCTACGCATGCCACCAGGGTTCCTTCCGGTAGGTCGGTCCCCCCAACGGCCTTGCTCACCAGGCAGTTTGTGGTGAGGATCAAATCTTGTTTGGTCTTAAGGGATAACTCAATAAATTCCTCATTTGTACCTGTACCATAGGGCCGCCTTCTGGATTTTAAACGATCCCATGCCCGTTTTGATCTTTCGGTCAGGAAGGAATGAAAAGGTTTTGTTTGTAGTTCATCAGTATCAAAAAGCAATAGTTGTTGCACCCCCGGACTAAATGCCAGAACGGTATCCTTTTGGTCCAATACAAAAAATAGTAATACAAGGTGTTTGTAGGTTTCATTTTGGTTGACATACACCTCATGAAGAAAAGAACTTTTTACTTCCTCAACCATCATATTAACCAGTGCGGTAAGTGCTTCTATTTCGTCTTTAAAATCAGTTCTTTCCAGCTTGTACGAAAAATTCCCGCTCCCAAACTCCACAAGCATGGTACGTAGTCGTTTTATCCTGTCTTTGTTAATGTCTTCATTCATAAGTAGTGCTTTGGGGGAGGTTATACTGTATTTCAAAACAGTCTTTGAATCAAAAGCTATGGATTAAATCCATAGTGGGTAGTTGTATTGAGGATACCAATTTACGTATAAAGTCGCTGCAAATCAGATAAAGCGTATACGAATGGAACACTCCACCATCACTGCTATCCCATTAAAAGCGAACCTATTCCCGGAAATGAACCTAATTAGCGATAGGTCTCCAGAAACGCAAGGGCGTCAGCCTCATTGGTAAACACCTCCGTAGGAATAACAGGCCTACTGGCTTTAAGGTAAAACTTCGATAAGGCATCGGTCAACGGATTGTCCACCAGTAAGGCAGTAGCCTTGATCAAAACAGAGCCCTCAACCGCCAAATAGTTTCTTGCGGCCTTATCAATACTTTTAACCCCACGTATATCACTAAAATTTAAAAAAGCCTTGCCCTGTTGTAAAAGGAGTCGATCCTTAACAATTCTTATTGCCACAGATCTGTCAATAACAACTCCCTTTTTGTATACAAAAAAAAGAATCTCATTTTCGATCCAAAATTGGGCATACTCGCTTTCAATACGAAAATTCATAACCTCCTTACTCAAAGTAAGAATTTATCTGTTTAAAAATACGTGTATTCGATGTATTTCACGTTACTAAAATATAAAATCTAGTACTTTTTGTAAAATTTATCCTACAAGTAACAGAAACTTATCTGAAAGGGATAAAGACTTATCTGTAAGGGATTTTTTTTAGAAATCCCTGGCAATCAGAAGGGAAGGGAGTACTTAATTTTTTAGCTTACCCTTGCGGACTGCATTGTCCCTTTAATTTCCCGGATCCTCATAAATAGTTTCAATAGCATGGCAAAAATTAAACATAATAATTTTCTGGATACCGTAGACGAGGTCTTCACCGAAGCAAAGCACCACGGTATCATACACCTGTATGCCGAAGATGATGTCTTTACCGGTAGAATGATACGGGTAATGCAAAAAGACCTGTACCATTTTGGCACCACAGGATACCTGGGTCTGGAACAGGACAGGCGTTTGAAGGAAGCGGCTATCGAGGCCATTTTTAAGTATGGGACCCAGTTTCCCCTTTCCAAAAGCTATATTTCAAATCCCCTGTATCGTCACCTGGAAGAAAAGATTGAACGGATGTACAATGCTCCTGTTATCATTACAAAGAATAGTACCCTTGGGCATATGGGTGTTATCCCCGGCGTTGTGGAAGACAAGGATGCGATTGTTCTGGACCATCAGGTGCACTGGAGTGTACAAAGTGCCGCAAAGATGCTTAAGACCCGCAGCGTTCCTGTTGAGATGGTCCGGCACAACCATCTGGATATGTTGGAGGATAAGATCAAAAAACTATCCTCCAAATGTAAAAAGATATGGTATATGGCCGATGGGGTGTACTCCATGTACGGGGACGTTGCCCCCATAAATGAACTCATGCAGTTGTGTAACAAATATCCCCAGTTATACCTGTACCTGGATGATGTGCATGGAATGAGTTGGATAGGGAAACACGGCACGGGTTATGTGCTTAGCAAACTAGAGGAATTGCCCGAAAATGTATTGCTATTCGGGACCTTGAGTAAAACTTTTGGGGCCAGTGGGGCAGTAGCCGTGTGTACCAACAAGAAGCGCCACCATAAGGTTAAAAATTTCGGGGGGCCACTGACGTTTTCCGCCCAGTTGGAACCCGCTTCCGTGGCTGCAGCCATTGCCGCTGCTGACATTCACCTTTCCCCGGAGATCTATGAACTCCAGGCGGATCTTTCGGAGCGTATACAACTGTTCAACGAGCTATTGGCAAAAACAGAACTACCTCTGGTAGAACAAAACAATTCTCCGGTATTCTAT
The DNA here is from genome assembly GCA_028284285.1 of Croceivirga sp. Classification (GTDB taxonomy): domain Bacteria; phylum Bacteroidota; class Bacteroidia; order Flavobacteriales; family Flavobacteriaceae; genus Croceivirga. Next base: position 123,701 of record JANQSA010000081.1, on the reverse strand, counting down.
ATGGGTACCGGGATGCCCATTACGGGATATAATTTTGTAAACCGATTGATGAAAGAAGGATATTTTGTGAATCTGGGCTTATTTCCCGCCGTACCCGTAAAGAACACCGGGGTGCGGATCACCATTTCCAGGCATAACCGGGAAGAGGAAATAAAAAGCCTGGTAGAAGCCATGGTCTATCATTATCCTAAAGCCCTGGAGGATACCCATACTACTCCGGATAAAGTAAGAGTAGCCTTTCAATTGCCCGTTTTGGATACGGTACCAAAAAAGAAGGTCGTTACGGAAGTCCGTACCCAATATGAACGAAGCATACAAGATATCGATAAAAAGGAATGGAACAGGCTTATGGGAAAAGAAGGGGTTTTTGACTGGGAGGGTCTGCTTTTTCTGGAAAATGTTTTTACGGACAATGACCGTCCCGAAAACAACTGGAGCTTTCACTACCTTATCATCAAGGACCAGGAAAATCACCCGATTCTGGCCACTTTTTTTACCATTGCGCTTTGGAAGGAGGATATGCTGGCTCCGACCTCGGTTTCTGTTAAACTGGAAGAAATACGAAAAAATGATCCGTATCATCTCACCTCTCCCGTGCTGAGTATGGGGTCGCCATTTACCGAAGGGCAACACCTTTATTTGGATAGATCCCATCCACATTGGCAACTGGCCATGAAGCAATTATTGGATAAAATGGATGAACTTGGACTACAATCGGATACGAATATGTTGGTGCTAAGGGATTTTGAAAAGGACGAGGAACTCAGTCAGTTATTTCACCAACAGGGATTCATAAAGATAATGATGCCCGATTCGTGTAAAATACCTGATCTTTCCTGGAATAGCATAAGCGAGTATCCGGCAAGCTTGTCTGCCCGTTCCCGAAGACACTTTAGAAAAGATATCCAACCCTATGAGGATCGTTTTAAGGTGGTATGTCTTAACCAGCCGGATCAAGATGACCTGGATCAATTCTATGAATTGTATAGAAATGTAAATAGCAACAACCTTGCACTGAATATGTTCCCCCTTCCCAAAAAACTGTTCACCCAAATGGCCCTGCACCCGCATTGGGAGTTTTTGACACTCTATTTAAAAGCGGAATTTAACAGCAAAAACGAGGAAGTACCTGTAGGGGTCATGTTTTGCTATAAAAATATGGAAGTGTCCTATACGCCCGCTTTTATTGGTATGGATTATGAGTATACCAATGAACATCAGGTGTATAGACAACTGTTGTACCAGACCATCAAACGGGCCACGGAACTTGGGTTCAAAAATTTGGACTTTGGAATGACGGCCTCTTTTGAAAAGAAAAAGGTAGGGGCCGTTATTATTCCCAAAATGGCCTATATCCAGGCAAAGGATAATTATTCCATGGAGCTGATGGGAGCCATAGAGTAATTGATTTTAATGGTAGGCCAGAGGAAACCTCCAGGCTTTGTAACTTCAGGATTTATTTTCTTATTTAAGTGACAGTTCCGAAATCAAAAGAAAAATGACATTGTGTATAAGGGAGGATTCCCATCCGGTGAAAGTAGGAGGGTACCGCTCTCCCAGATCCTTTTTCAGAACAGGGTGGTTGGCAAAATGAAAAACAAGGTTTTTGTGTCAGGCCAAAGGAAATGGCAACCGATAAAGTATTTCTGCCTCCTGTTTTTTTTGATACTGATCCATGCCGTGGGTTTTTCTCAGGAGTATCTGATCAGTGGCAAGGTAACGGATGAAGAAACCGGAGCGTCCCTGGAGGCCGCAACAATTTATGTGGAGACCCTTAGGGACAGTACATTGCTGTCCTACACGATTTCTGACAAGAACGGCCTGTTTGAGCTGGAACTGAATACCAGGCTGCCCAGCGTGAATCTTTTTATCACTTACAATGGGTATATCACGCTTACCCAACAGCTGCAATTGAATACCCCCGTCATCAACTTGTCGGAGTTAGCACTACAGGTTCAACCGAATCAGTTGGAAGAGGTAAGCGTTGTTGGGGAGCGGGTGCCCATTTCCGTAAAAAAAGACACCCTGGAGTTTAACGCCAATTCTTTTAATACCCGTCCCGATGCTACGGTGGAGGATCTCCTGAAAAGGCTACCGGGCGTGGTGATCGATGCGAATAGTAAAATAACGGTAAACGGCGTGGAAGTGGACCAGATTTTGGTGAACGGGCAGGCGTTTTTCAGTAACGATCCCAATATAGCTACGAAAGGGCTTTCCAAGGAAATCATCGACCAGGTACAAATTACAAGTACCAAAACGGAAACAGAAAGATTTACAGGAGAACAGGGCAGGGGAGGAACAAAGACTATCAACCTTACCATAAAGGAAGACAGGAACAGGGGCTATCTGGGCCGGTTATCGGCAGCATACGGGACCGATGAACGGTATCAGGCCAATGGACTGATCAATTATTTTAACAGCACCGAAAGAACGAGTCTTTTGGCAAGTTCCAACAACGTGAACAACCCGGGATTTTCATTCAATGAGATTTCGGATATGGCAGGGAGTACCGGATATCTGGCATCTTCTTCCGGCGGGGGTCAGGGCATCACCACTTCGGCCAACCTGGGAACCAGCTACGCTAATACCAAAAAGGGTGTCTACGATATAAATGGGGACTATTTCTATGCGTATGCCAATTCTTTTGACGATCAAAAAACAGTAAGGGAGAATGTGCTGCCGGGCGGCCGTTTTTTTACGGATAGTGAGTCCAGCTTTGAGGGGAGTACGAATTTCCACAGGAGTTCCGCCAATCTTCAGTTTGATATAGATAAGACCCTACGGGTATTTCTAAACCCAACCTTTGATATCAACAGGACCAATTCATTGAACATCGCATCCACAGTCTCTACCGATGGGGAAGGGAATAGCATTAATGAAAATGAAACAAGGACGGAGAGTGAAGGCACCTCTCGTAATTTCTCCAACCGTTTTACATTGCTCAAAAAACTGGGTGCCCGGGGGAAGTACATTGGTTTTACCTTTTCCAACATCAACCAGGTCCAAACCGATATTTCCAGGTTTAACTCCCTGCGGACCGTCTTTGGCGATATGGCGGATGAAGAAATCCTGGATCAGCGTACGGAGGTTGAGAATGCTGTGGATAGTTATGATCTGCAACTTACCTACAGACAGCCGCTGGCGGAAAAGCTGTTTTTGGACCTGGGGTATCGTTTTGGGAACAACAAGCAGACCAATGCACGTGCTGTATTTGATGTAAACGAAAGTACCGGTAGCACCGATTTGAATGAAAGTCTCAGTTCGGATTTTAGCTTTACCAATACCCAGCAAATTCCGTCCCTTGCGCTCAACCGCAATGGTGAACAACTGCAATTTGGCATAACCGCCCGATATATTCTTACCGAACTGGACAATCAGGATTTTTTACAGAACACTTCCTTTTCCAAAACCTTTAGAAACGCGCTGTTTAACGCTTTTGCCAATTACAATTTGGGGAAGAATAAGAACATGAACCTGGGCTATAACACCAATCTGGGAATTCCTTCGGTAGATCAATTACAGCCGGTGCCCAATCTGAACGATCCGCTCAATATAATTATTGGCAATCCCGATCTGGATCCCACCGTGACCCATGGGATCAACCTTGGTTATAACGATTACAACTGGCAGGAGCGCACCGGCTTTTTTTTGTACGCCCAGCTCCAGATCCTTCAGGACAAGGTGGCGAGTGTCACGCTCACAGACGAAAACTTCCTCAGGACGACTACCTATACAAATGTAGACGGGAATTATACCGGTACCATGGGGTTTAATTATTCCAGGCAGGTCAAAAAAGACAGTGTCTTTTCGGCGACCTTGAATTTGAATGCCTCCTTCAATCATAGCAGGGATGTGAGCTTTAACAATGACCAAAGGTTAATTGCCCGAACTTATGGGTTGAACCCGCGTATTGGCGGTACTTTTAATTTCCGGGAACGGGTAGAAATTGAACCGGGTTATGGACTGTCCTTTACGGCTTCGACCTACAATGTGGACGGGTTTGAGGATATCGATTTTGTATCGCATATCGGATCACTGCGTACCACTACCTATTGGCCCAAAAATGTGGTCTGGAGTAATGATATTAACTATACCTACAACAACAATGTGGGGCCGGGATTTGACAGGGACGCCCTCTTATGGAACATGAGCTTTGGGCTGCAATTGTTTAATAAGCAAAGTATACTAAAGATTTTGGCGTATGACCTCCTGAACCAGAATATCAACACCCGTAGGACAACAGGCCTGGATTACGTCCAGGATTTCCAGGGCACCGTGTTACAGCAATATTTTATGCTCAGTTTTACGCATAAGTTCAATTGGTTTGGAAAGAAAATGTGAAGCTTCCACTACCCTCAAAAGCAGTGCTTACTTTAAAAGGTGAATGCTTTTGGGCTCGGGAAAAATGATGTCAAAAATCTGAATCCCATAAGCAACTAAGTAGGATTTCAAGCATACGGCTATCTTGTCCAATTTTATCCAATAGGTCCGCTGTACAAAAAAAGTAAGTCATCAATGGGTTAGTCTATAAGACAGTATATAATTATTTGATGGATGTGCTAAGGGTTGGTAATGTATCATACGTATTAAACCAAACAGTTCACTTAATGAAACAACGAAGAGCATTTTTAAGGAACATTGGCTTGGGAGCAGGTGCTTTAATAACAACACCTGTTCTGGCGGGTCAACGCTATACCTCTACAGTTGACCCTTCTCTGGCAAGTTCGGTCAAAGATGCCATTCAGTTTATTAGCGTAAAGGATGTTGAAATTGTAAAGCTCAGATTCCCTAATAAAACGCCAGTTACCTGGAATGCCATAAAGAAATCAGGAGGGGGTTATCCCAGTAGTTCGTTTTTAAAGATTACGACTAACGAGGGCATTACGGGCTGGTCTGGCATGAAAGGGGTTTCCTCCACTACTTTGGGCTACGTTAAAAAGATCAAGGGGCTTAATCTACTCAATACTGAGCAAGTATGGCACCACATGTTCTTTCATGATCGCAAGCCTGTTGCCAAGGGCCAGGAGATCCATGCAATAGGTTCGGTTGACCTTTGTGTATGGGATATTGTAGGTAAAGCCCTGGGGCTTCCCGTACACAAGGTCTTAGGCAATTTTCGTGAAAAAATTCCTGTATATGCTGCAGGAGGTTATTATGCCGAAGGAAAAACCAATGCCGATTTGGTAAAAGAAATGGAAAGTTACGTGAAGGAAGGTTACAAAGTGGTAAAGATGAAAGTAGGGTATCTTAAAGCCAAAGAAGATGCGCAGCGGGTACGCGATGTGGTCAATGCAATCGGTAAGGACGCCCGTGTGATGGTCGATGCTAATAATGGATATGATACCGCCTACGAGGCTATCCGGTTTGGAAAGATGGTGGAAGACCTGGATTTGTATTGGTTCGAAGAGCCCGTGGCACCTGATGATTGGCGGGGCAATGCTGAAGTTCGTGAAGAACTGAACATACCCATTGTGGCGGGTGAAAATGAATATACCCGATGGGGCGCTCGTGATTTGGTAGAAAACCACTCATGCGATATTGTAAACATTGACACCATCAAGGGAGGTGGTCTTACGGAAATGCGAAAGATTGCGGCTCTTTGTTCGGCCTATCACATTGAAATTGCCCCGCATGGGTATTCACATATGAACGTACACGCAGTCGCTTCCCTACCGAATGCCAAAATACTGGAAACCTATCCGGCAAAAGCCCGCGATTTCAATCCTACCCTTGAACCTTTCCCCATGAAGGATGGAATGATAGAGGCACCCTCGATAGTCGGGCTGGGAATGGAACCAGATCCTGCTCTGGTAAAGAAATATAGAGTTTAATTGAGTGAGTTAGTTTTTTTCAAGTGAGTGGCCCCTATCCAATGGCATTGGTTGGGGCCATATCTTTGCCATGATAGGGAGTTTCGTACCTGGGTAAACCGCCTCCCGTTATCGTTTTTATCGGAGGACAGCCATTATTGGATTTGTAGAAGGTGTATGTCAAGACTTTTCCGGGAGTTTTGGCTTACTTCCCGTTTTCCAAAGGATCCGCCTGTGAATATCTACATTAACGTGAGTTCGACGTAAGAATGCCTATGAATCGAAGCAGTGCCGCTTTTCTTTGGTTCGTTTCTTTTTGGACAAGCAAAAGAAATGAACAAATAACCTGAAAAAACGTAAGTTTTTGACTAACAGGAAGATACATTTTTTTAGAAAATCTTGTTATACCGAGCTTACGTTACATTAGCTTATTGGGTCAAAGACTGAGGCTCCTCCGAATAACTGACCCGATAAATAGTGCCGGCATAATCATCGCTTATCAAGAGCGATCCATCGGACAACTGTAAAATATCAACCGGTCTGCCCCAGGCGTCATTTTTGTCTTTATCCAGCCACCCTGTTATGAAAGGCTCATAGGATGTGACCTGGCCGTTGTTCTCGGTCAGTTTCATGACACGGTAACCTTGTTTTTCGGTGCGGTTCCAGGAGCCGTGCTCTGATACCAAGATGGCGTTTTGGTAGTCTTTGGGAAACATCGAGCCGGTGTAAAATTTAAGGCTCACCGGGGCAGCGTGCGCCACGAGGTCAAAAGTAGCCGGCACAAAATCGCTGGCGGGCCGTTCATTGCCATAGTGAGGGTCTTTCACATCCTTGCCATGCCAAAAGGGAAATCCGTAGTGGTCGCCTTCTTTGTGCATAACGTTAATTTCACAAGGAGGCAAATTATCCCCCATCAAATCCCGTCCGTTGTCGCTGAACCAAAGCTTTTTTGTTTCAGGATGCCAATCATATCCTCTACTGTTGCGTACCCCATGGGCGACAACTTCAAAATCTTCTCCTTCAGGAGAGATCCGGGTGATAGATGCAAATATGGGGTTTTTCTCAAGACACACGTTGCAAGGTGCTCCCACCGGCACGTAGAGCATGTCATCGGGACCAAATCGAATATACTTGTCGCCATGCTTTTTTTCGGGAGGATAATGAAAAATGACCTCTGGCATGGGCGGATTGTCCAGCTTTGCCTCAATATCTTTATACCGTAAAATGCGATGTATTTCGCCCACGTATAAATCGTTTCCACGAATGGCCACTCCCATAGGGTTCCATTCCAATCCCCTGGAAATCTTACGGATATGGTCTGCCTTTCCATCCCCATCCTCATCACGGATAGCATAGATAAAATCAGTTTCGTTTCTTCGGGATCCAACGAATACGGTACCGTTGCTTCCCAAGGCCAACGAACGAGGATTTTCCAATCCTTCGGCAAAAACCGCAATGGTAAATCCTTGAGGCAGCTTGATTTCATCTAGCAGGACTTTCTTTTCTTTGAAGGCGCTACCTACTCTACTCTCAACACGGTCTTTTTTCTTTCGGTTGGCATAGTCGGTCAAAGGGCTTACGGCAGACAGGTCTTCAGGCTCGTTCAACGATTTACCGGACCTGACCAATGCGACCTCTTGCGGTGTAATATGGGAGGCTTCATTGCCAAAACTGTTTCTGACATAGCTCAGCACATTGGCCACCTCTTCGTCTTTCAATTGAGGGATACCGGGCATCACATTGTCATAGATTTCCCCTTTTACACGAATTTTTTCTTGAAGTCCGTTCAATACGATATGTATCACACGCTCTTTGCTTCCGGTTACCCAGGGGGTAAGAGAGAGAGGGGGATGAACACCTGCAACCCCTGTGCCATTTATCTGGTGACATACGGCACACTGCGTTTCGTAGATCAGTTTCCCCTGTGCCAAATCGGCCTTTTTGTTTTTTCCACAGGAAAGAAATAGTAAAAAAAGAATGGGTAATGCAGCGGTTTTACACATGTTATACTACTTTGAAATCCAAAAGTTTATGGTCTTCTAAGGCTCCAATTGCAGGCCTTTGGCCGAGCAGTCTATTCCCCGTGCAATGCCATCAAAAGCGTACCTGGCTTCCTCTTCTGATGCGTTTTTGAGTGTTTTACGGATTTTTAGGAACTGTCCTATCCTGTGCCATATACTTTGGCTCCACCCGGGATAGTGAAGCAACTTACCTTTGACCCATGATACCAATGCTTTACTAAAAATGGTAAGGTCCCTGGAGAGTGGTTGCCATGAGGTATCCTTAGTATAAAAATTGGCGGCAATACCCGGTATTTTTACATGTTTACGTTTTAATTGTTGCTTAAAAAAACATTGGATTTTATTTCTTCTTAGCATCCCTTTGGGTCTTTTTTACAGCATTGTGCATAATGGCGTTTACCCCCTGGTCTTCACTCATCCATGTCCATAACCGCACGGTACCATCCTGGTGCGCACTGGTCAAAAAACTGCTGTCCGCATTGAAATCGATATACTCTGCCTGGTCGTTGGCATGCACGGCATATGCAATAGGCACCTTCCCCACGGGATTCAGTATTTGTGTGGTACGATACACACGAATGTAGGGATCATTCCCGGCGGATAGCAAATACCGCCCGTCAGCGGTAAATGCAAGGGTCTCTATCTTACGGCCACTGGTATTCCATTCGCGTAGCAGTTCGCCTGTGGCTAAATCCCAGACAAAAATATCGCCCCTAAAACCGGAGGCTGCTACATATTTGCCATCAGGGGAAAAAAAGCCACACACAAAACCGAATTCGCGGCCCGGGGTCAGGGTCCTTATCAATTTGCCCGTATCGGTTTCCCATATTTTGACCTCGGAATTCATCCCCGCACTCAAAAAATAGGCATCATTTGGGGTAAACTGGATCTCATTCACGGTCTCTCCATGATCCACTTTGTACATTAACTCACCGGTATTCATATCATAGGCCCTAATGTACCCTATTAGGGTACCGTCTTTTTGTTTTATTTTTTCCTGACCGGATACAAGAATGTTCTTTTTGTTGGCAAAGGCCAGGGCATCCGCTGCCGTTTCAAGCTCAATCCTACGGATCTCCTTTCCGGTATCGGACTCATAAAGTGTAAGCAGATAGTCTTCGCTCACACTGGCCACTACTTTGTCATCAGGCGAAAAGGCCACCCGTTCAATCTCTTCGGCGGCATAGGCACGCCACAATTCGACCCCGTCACTGGTACGCCACATGACAACACTATTATCAAATTTGGTGCCCGTTACGATACGCATGCCATCCCTTGAGAACTCGGCGCTTTCCACAGAGCCTTTTTCACCGTTCACATCGGCGACACGTACCCATACAGGAGATAGGCGTAACTGTGCCTCACCGGTTATTGGGCCTACCTGGGCAAAGATTGATATCGGAAAGAAAAGTAAGGCAATAAGGTTTGATGGTGTTTTCATGGAAAAGATGCTAGATGCTGTATTTACAATTTGTATTTGTGGTATACTACGCCTGAATCTTACCTATCACGTAAGTCATAAACGTAAAACGAAAATTAAAAAGGACTAAAACTTATATCCGACACCAAAACGTAGCCACCACGAATACACCTCAAGTTCGCTTACCCGTTGGTCACTGCCAAAAAATCCGCGTAGGGGGCGATTGCTCAGGTTGATCCCCTCGGCATAAATCTTGAAATGCTTCCCGATGTTCTGCGATATGTTGGCATCTATTTGGTAACGGCTGTCAAACAGAAAATCTTCTTCACGGTTGTTGCCTATTGAAAAGGTATAGTCGTCTATATAATTAAAAGCCAGACCAGCAGAAAATCCCTTTTTGTTATAGGAAAGTATCGCGTTACCAAAGTTTTGCGCCTGCCCGGGCAACCTAAAAACTTCGCCCCTTTCCGCAATTGCCTCTGAATGGGTAAGGCTTAGGTTTCCTGAAAAGGAAAAGTATTTTAAGAAGCCGGGCAAAAAGTTTAACCGGGTCTGAGCAGTGATTTCCAACCCCCAGAGATTGGCGTACTCGCCATTTTCGAAGGAGGTCAGTTCATAGCCGACAAAATCATCGGCATTATCCCACTCCTCACCAACTACGGTTCTATCGGTCTGATAAATAAAATCGGTAATGCGTTTGTAAAAACCCGATGCGGAGACATAACCGATGTCGCCCAGATAATATTCGTAAGCCAAATCAAGGTTGAGAGAACGGGTTGGGTCAAGGTCAGGGTTTCCTAAAAAAACCTCTTGATCTTCAATATCTATTGTTCTGGTGGGGGAAACACTGTTGTATTCCGGCCTGGTAAACCCAAAGGTAAGGGCGAACCGTGCTTGTGACTTCTCTGACAATTCATATTTGGCCTGAAAGTTGGGCAAGGGTACTGTATATTCTTTTTGGCGCTCAATGGCATTTATTACCGGGGACCTGTCATTGTCGGTCACTACTTCGTTGGCCCTGTAGGTTGCCCTGTTCTTTTCCAGTCGCAAGCCTGCGAGCACATCCCATGATTTTCCCTTAAAAGTGGTCATGGCATATACGGCCATGATATCTTCTTCGGCACGGGTAAAAAATTCAGAAACGACCCTTGTGCTTCGGTTCTGGTTCACTGAAAATTCGGCTGGGTTGTCATTAAAATAATCGATTAAGCCACGGCTGTCTATTCTACTGTCAAAAGCGAGGTTTCCCTGCATAAAATCATTATCGGACACCGGTATCGCCACTGTTGAAAGGTTTAAGGGGTTACCGCTCTCATCTTCATAGATAGACACCCAACGTTCGCGACCGTTTTTCAATCTTCTGTACTTGATTCCCGTTTGAAGTTCGGCACTGCCCAAAAAAGTGTTGATGGGCTTTTTGAGGTCAATGCGAAAGGCCAGATTTTCACCGGTTACGGTACGCAGGTCGCTGGGGCGGATGGACTCAAAAGTGTACAATGAGACATCATCCAAATCAAGGGTTGCCCCGTTTACTTTGGGATAGTCGGTGTTTACCTCAGAAAGCCATAGATCAACATCGTCAAGTTCAAAAGTGGCCCTTATCGATTCGTCCGAACGGTCGGTCTTGGTATAAAAAAAGGAGGCATCAAATTTCCAGTTTCCGATATAGGAATCAATACCCAGATTTACCGAGGTGTTTTTGCGAATTTTGCTCCTGTCCCTTACATCACGCTCTACCTTTGCACTGTCAACGCGGGTTTCATTGATGTAATTGCCATGCAGCGGTCGGTACCGAATTCTGTTCCTGATCTCATCGTCGGTAAGGTTGTTGTACATCAAATGAGCGTACAGCCTGCCATTGTTTTTCAACTTATAATCAATGGAGGTATTGTAACCTGACCGGGTACGCTCATTCTGCAAATCGCGCAGGTTATAGTTGTTAATAAGAATGGGCTGGCTGTTATCGGGCAAGGTTTTTCGGTCCCAATCCATCTCCAATCGGTCACGGCCGTTGTCCGTGCGATAATAATTACCTCCTACTTTAATGCCCAACTTACCTTCCGGATACTTTTCGTCGGCCAGATAGCGTTTTTCCAAAGTGAGCATTCCAGTGAGGTTGTATCCTTTGGAGAGATTGTTGTATCCACTGCCCAATTCCGCTTTCATGGCCAACTCTTTGGACAGTGAAAATACGGGGATCAGGTTTACGGATCCCCCAATGGCATCACCGTCTTTATCCGGTGTTTTTGTCTTTATTAGCTGAATGTTCTCCGATTGGTCGACCCCGATACCCGCTACTATGGTACTGCGCCTCCCCTCGATTTCGGCAGTGGGTAGGTTTTCACCGTTGTACTGAATGGTTGTATAACTAACCGGCGTACCGCGTATGGCCACGGTATTGCCTTCACCGTAACTGCGCCCGATGGTTGTGCCCGTCATACGTTGCAGGGCTTCACCCATGTTCTGATCGGGTAGGCGGTCTTTGGTATCCGATGCCAGTACCTGTATCTGATTGATGGCGTTCTTTTGGGCGTTTACTTCTTTAAGGCGCTTTTTTACCCTTGCATTCACAACTACCTCTGAAAGTTCAACGGTCTCGGGCAACAGGCCAACCGAAATCGATTTAGTGACAGCGTCTAAAGCAACCAACGTATCTACGGCTTGATAGCCCAGATAACTGATATCAAAGCCCATTGTTCGTGCGTTGGGATAGAAAGAAATGGTCAATGTGCCATCAGGGCCGGACACGCCGCTTATTGTTCTATCTCTGGATTGCACCAAAGCACCCAAAAGGGGCTCTTCGGAAATCTTGTCAAAAAGATTGAACCTGAGAATACTGATAGCTTGCTCTTCTGTATCTGCCAGGGTTTTGTTATCGGCCTCAAAAAGTATGATGGTGCCTTCTCTGATGCGGTAAGTGATTGCAGTACCCAAAAAGAGTTCATCCAAAAATTGGTTGAGGTCCGTATACGGCTTTAGCAACACCCTATGTTTACGGTCAATGATGTTGGAATTGTAGAAAAAGTGGTAGGGTTCGTTTCTTTCGATAAGTCGTATCGCCCTTTTCAGCGAAACGGAATCTTTAGGAAGCCAATCTGTGTTTTTTTGGGATGTTGCCGCAACGATATAGAAAAAAAACAGGAACACTAAAAGGTTCCTGAAAGTACGCTTTGTAGGCTCTATCCATTGGTTTTTGTAAAACACTCACTACTCTTTGCTCAAACGCACGTTCTTTTCAAATATAGTGAAATTGATATTTTCGGAGATCCTCAGGTTGTTCAGGAAGGCATCCAACCCTTTGTCCAGATGAATGGTGGCGGTATAGGGTATGGAATCGACAGCCTCGTTCGAAACAATATTGATGCCGTACCATGCTTCAATATCATTGAAAATACTTTTGAGGGGAATATCATCGTATACCAACCGTTTTTCAATCCATGAGGTGCTGTGTTCGTTCGCTCTCCTTTTTTGAAGGTCGGAGGCATCAATGATGGCTTCCTCATTTTTCACAAGAATGATTTTTTGATCGCTGTCCGTAACCTGTACTTTGCCCGAATTAACACTGATGACCGTATGTTGCTTGCTTGTGGCCTTGACGTTGAAAGAAGTGCCCAACACCGTGATTTTGGCATCTTTTACAGAAATGACAAAAGGTTTTTCCACATTTCTGCTCACATCAAAGAAGGCTTCCCCCAACAGCTCTACTTTTCTATGTCCGTTCTCTTCATGGTAAGAAATGGTACTATTGGCATTTAGAATGATCATTGAATCGTCTGGCAATTGTACATTCTTGATTTCCATTCCACCGCTTGAAAACGTCACGGGAGGTGTCCCGCTCCAATATTGATATGCCAAAGTTAACATCACCAAAAATGCCAGGGAAGCCGCTATCGCCATCCATGTTTTTGGGAATGCTTTACGCTTCTCTTCTGGTTTGATATGTTGCTCAAGTTGGGAATAGGCGCTTTCAACATCAATCGTCAAACGGGTTTTGTTGTCCTTGTGCTTTTCGGCTGGGAACAATCTTTCGAGCACCTCGTCGGCCTCGCCCTTGTCCAATAGGGATTTTAAAACGGCATAGTCTTTTTCAGAGCTTTTTCCTTGAAAGAAATCCATCCAGTCTTTATCTGTAGGTTTTGGATAGTTTTTTGACATTATGGATTGATTTTCATCGCTGTAAATATATCTCTTTTATAAGTGTGAAACGTTTGGGTCTGTGTTTTTCTACTCACATCTCCGATAATATGGCATTGGTGCATTCAACCGTTGTGGCCTTACCCCCCATATCCCTGGTTTTTGCCGTTGTATGTTTCACCACCCTTGCAATGGCACCCAAAATATCGTCATGGGCCTCTTTATACCCTAAATGCTCCAGCATCATGGCGCCTGCCCAAATGGCCCCAATAGGATTTGCGATACCTTGCCCCGCAATGTCAGGTGCCGAACCGTGCACAGGCTCAAACATAGAAGGAAACTCCCTTTTGGGATTAATATTGGCCGATGCCGCGATGCCTATAGTGCCCGCGACCGCAGGACCCAAATCGGAAAGGATGTCGCCGAACAGGTTAGAACCTACTACTACATCGAACCAGTCAGGATGCTGCACAAAATGGGCGGTCAAAATATCGATATGATATTGGTCGGTTTTGATGTTTGAATACTTTTTGGAGATGGCAGCAAACCGCTCATCCCAGAACGGCATGGTATGCATGATACCGTTGGATTTTGTGGCTGAAGTCACTTTTCCGCTCCGTTTTTGTGCCAGATCAAAGGCATATTCCAATATCTTGTCCACGCCTTTCTTCGAGAACAACGTCTGTTGTGAAACGATTTCGTCAGCGGTACCCTGAAAGATTCTGCCTCCGATCTCGGAATATTCCCCTTCATTGTTTTCACGCACCACGATAAAATCAATAGCTTCCGGATCTGCGTTGGCCAAAGGTGAAGGAATGCCCTCGAATGAACGCACAGGCCTGATGCATGCATATTGTTGAAAGACCCTCCGTATCGGTATTAAAAGCCCCCATAACGAAACGTGGTCTGGGACCCCCGGAAAACCTACTGCGCCAAGATAAATGGCATCGTGGTTTTTAATGAGTTCGAGGCCGTTTTCCGGCATCATACGACCCTTTTTGTTATAGTGCTCACAGCTCCATTCAAAATAATCCCATTCCCATGAAACCCCATACTTTGAACCTATCCGCTCCAAAACTTTAATGCCCTGGTCAATGACGGGTACTCCAATACCATCGCCTGGTATTACGGCTATCTTAAAACTTTTGGCCATTTCGATTTCTTTTCAAACCTGAGTTGCAATTGTTCCCTTTCAAAAACCCGATGCGGGAACACAACTGCGTTTCTCTTAGCCTTACTACGAAAAAGAGTACAAAAACCCTTATTTCGAATATGCCCTAAATTTTTTTTCTGCCGGAACTAAACCAAAATGCAGTATGCGTTATTTTGTACTACATTCTTTATCAATCTTTAAATTTTAATAGAATAATAATGAACATATAACAATAATTTATACATTTGATGCAATCGATTGCACCACTAACTCAAAAAATGGACTCAAACCAAACAAACGATGATGCGCTTTTGGTGCAAAGAATCAGCCAAGATTGTGCCTCTTCATTCAAAGTATTATTCCTGCAATATATTGACCCTGTCACCAACTATGCTTATCATATCTGTGGCAATGAAGAGTTGGCCAATGATGTTGCCCAGGAAGTTTTTATGAAAGTTTGGGAAAAACGAGCCACTCTTGATTCCCGGAAATCCATCAAATATTTTTTATTTGTACTCGTACGGAACATAATCATCAGCAATTTTAGAAAACTTGGTAGCTATAAAAAGTACCGTGATCACTTTCAATTTACTGCAGAGCGAAACTCCAACTCGTTGGAGAAGCAGCTCGAGGCCAATGAGCTATCATCATTGATCACTTCTGCGATTGACAAATTACCTGAAAAAAGAAAGAAGGTATTTCAGCTAAGTAGAAATGATGCATTAAGCTATATGGAGATTGCTGAAAAATTGGACATATCACCAAGAACGGTTGAAGTGCATATAGCATTGGCCATAAAGAATATACGAGAGTATTTGCGCATTCAATATTCGTAACAGGTTTTTTCCCATCATTACTGTTTTTTTATTGTCATCCTCCATCTGTTGCTCCTGTTACTCCTGACAGCAAACATTTTTTTATGATCTCTTCACCCAGGTAGATAGTGTTCACAAAATAGCCCCTTGCCATCAGTGGGTTCCCCAAAAGGGCTTCTCCTTCAAATGACACTTCTTTGAAAAAATCCAAACCGTTGTCCTGTCCTTCGCTTTTCCCATAATTTTTGATACTGAATATTTTCGCGGAATACAACAGACCAGGGGACATGATCAGGCTATACTGACAATTCCTCAATATCAAGATCATACTGCTCACAAACCTCCTCCACCCGAGACGCAAGGCTCTCCTTGGACATACTACAAAGGATATAGAGGACCGGATTTTTTGCCGCTACACACCTACGCAGCATATTTTCATTTTATCAAAAACAAAGCCCAAATTTTAGGAAAAACATAGTTTTTTATACTTCTAATTAAGGGTATCTCTATTCTAAAGCGAATTAAAGGTTAAGCAAATAACAACAAAAAGTAATTTGGAGCGGAGTTAACCGGATAAAATTGATACAATCGATTGCACAAAACTCAAATCCAAAAAACCAAAAACCAAACGAAAAATGAAAAAAGTACTCAGAGATCTTTTAAGGCATTTGGCCCTTGTTTTCGGCTTATTGCTTTTTACAGCTAATGGCCTTCAGGCACAAGAAATTTCCGGTATCATACTGGACTCGCAAACCAATATCCCTTTGGCAGGCGCTTCTGTCGTTATCAAAGGTACCTCTATTGGAGTTATGACCGAATTTGATGGTGCTTTCCTGATACAATATAACAATGCGGAATCGGCAACCCTGGTGGTAAGTTATTTAGGGTTTGCGGATGAAGAGGTTGACCTTTCACAGGTGCAGGACCTCACAAATGTTGTCGTGAGAATGGATGAAACGACCACCAGCCTGGATGAGGTTATCATCTCAGCCAACTTGGAGGGTCAACAAAAGGCACTGAACCAGCAGCGGGTAGCCGACAATATCAAGAATGTGGTTTCTACGGATTTGATCTCCCGTTTTCCCGATTTGAACGTGGCGGATGCACTGCAACGAATTCCCGGTATCAATATACAACTGGACAATGGTGAGGGAGCCCAGGCCTTTATAAGGGGTACGCCCGCCAATTATACGACTGTAACCGTCAATGGAGAGCAGATACAGAATACGGGAACATCTTTTGATCGTACCCCGCAGCTCTACCAGTTCCCCGTGGATCAACTAGGGCAAATTGAGGTAACAAAGACCATAACACCCGCCCAGGATGGGGATGCCATCGGGGGTACCATTGACTTATCCACCCCTGTGGCAAAAAGACCTACATGGAACATTAAGACGGAGTTGGGTGCCGGTTATAACGGCTTGACCGAAGGTGAAAGCTATCGGGCCAACCTGAACTTTAATAAGCGTTTTGCTGTCAATGAAAAAAACCCTAACGGGGCTTTTGGTCTATTGTTCAGCTATTCCTATAACCGAACGGACCAAACTCAGGATGAAACAGAATCCGATTGGCGAACCGATGAGTTTGACAATAGTCCCGGGGAGGAGCAATGGTTCAACAGGGAGCACTTTTTAGTTGCTGTGCCTCAATTTAGAACAAGGCAGGGTGCCAGTGTAACCTCAGATTACCGATTTGATAATGAAAACTTTATCGTTGCCAAGTTCAATTATGCTACCATTGAAGAAGATGAAGAGCGCCAGCGAAAAATATTTAGACCACGAAACGGTGATTTTGTCTCTCCTACGGAATTTCCCGATGCAAGGATACGACAGGATTTTCGGGATCGCGTGGTAACACGATATACGGCATCCTTCAATATTGACGGTAATTTTAAAATTGGGGATTATAAATTATTTGGTGGATATGCCTACTCTGGAGGTGAACGTGATGAGGATGGCTTTGATGGCCGTTTTGAAGGTCGCGGGATTGATTTGGGTGTTGAAAACCTGAACTCGGACTTTCCCATATTCTTTCCATTAGGAGGACAGCCAGGTGATGACTTTGATCCCGCCGGTTTTGACCGTTTTGATAGAATCAGGTTGTTGGATAGAGTTGTGGAATCAAATGCCAGTACTGCAAAGATCAATATCCAGCGCTCATTCAATATTGGCAATTCCCTTCTTGTACTGCAAGCGGGGTATAAAAACCGGATCAATAACTCAGCGGCCAACCGAAACAGAAGACGGTTTGACTTTGATGGCGATGACGATGTTACTTTGGCTGACTTCTTAGGAACAGGTTTTGTACGGGACAATTGGTTGCGAAACGAAGTTCCTTTCGGGTTCGAAATAGCACCTGGAGAAATACTTGACTATTTTAACAATAATCCGGGGCAGTTTGAGGCTAATTTGGATGAAGATATCATAGCCAAGGCAGAATTTGACTATGATGCAGAAGAGAACACCAATGCGGGTTATTTTATGGCAACGCTGCGAACGGGAAAGTTTAATATTCTGGCCGGTATCCGTAATGAAGATGTGAAGGTGAGCTACAGTGCACAGGATGTTCAGGTGGATGATGACGGAGAGATCATAGACATTTCACCTATTAGTGGGGGGAATAATTACAGTGTATTATTGCCCAATCTTCAAATCAAGTACGAATTGGATAATCTGACCAATTTCAGGGCCGCGTATACACGCGGTTACGCTCGACCCAATTTTGTAAATCTTCTGCCAAGAGTGAACAGAAACATTATCGACCTTGAGGCCACTTTGGGGAATCCAAATCTGGAAGTGCCCACCTCCAACAACTTTGATATCTTCTTTGAACGCTATCTCGGTAATGTAGGTATCATTTCCGGCGGTGCTTTTTACAAGCAAATAGACGGGTTTATCTGGGAGCAAACGTTTCAGGATGTAGTGGGAAACGAGTTTCCACGTGCTGACCAATTTGTGGGCTATAATGAAGTCATACAACCGCAAAATGGTGAAGATGCAACACTGTTCGGCATTGAGGTCAACATCCAGACCAATCTTGCCTTTATTTCCAATGCGATTCGTCATTTTGGGATCTATTTTAACTATACCTATACCGACAGCGAAGCGATAATAGAACCCGGTGCCGAAGAGAACCGATTGCCCGGTCAAGCACCACATACCATGAATAGTGCACTGACCTTTGACAAAGGAGGATTCTCGGCACGTATCAATATGAATTATCAGGATGACACAGTGGAGGCGATCAGAAGTGAGCGAATTGTTGCGGGTGACAACAATATAATACGCGACAGGAGGGTACAATTCGATGCCAATGCTTCGTATACCTTTAAGAACGGTTTGCGACTTTTTTCGGAGCTGGTAAACTTTACCAACGCAGAACAACGCGAATATGTTGGTGATCCCAGCCGTGTGTCCAATTTTAGGGATTACGGCTTCCAGGCAAGGTTTGGTATCTCATTCAACCTCTAGCACATACTAAGTACAGGATACTACAGCCTCACTGGTTAAGTGGGGCTGTCTGTTTTTGACATCTCAAACAACCGACAAGGAATTTCTTATGAACAGACGAAGTTTTTTAAGCAACACTTCAATTATAGGTGCTGCCGCCATGATTCATCCTACCACAGTTGCTGCGGAAATCAAACGATTTGAAACATCATCGGAACTCAATGTTTCCTCCGGGCTCAAGATCACCAGGATCACGCCCATAGTGGTGCCTTATGCTTCCTATGTAAAGGTAGAGACGAATGGAGGAATAACAGGCTGGGGAGAATCGGACAAAGATTTTCGACCCCTGGGTAAAATCTTCCTTGAGGAGGCTGTCATCAAACATGTAATCGGCAAAGATCCTATGGCCATTGATGAGATTTGGAACTATATGTATTTCAAATCATACGATGAGGGAAGCTATGGACTGGTTACCGGAGCACTTGCCGGGATCGATAATGCGCTTTGGGATATCAAGGGAAAAGCTTTGGGTCTTCCGGTCTCCGACCTTATTGGCGGTCGTTTTAGGGACCAGGTAAAATGCTACGGGAGTTTTGGAGCCAATGTATACTCTCATGAAAAGGAAAAATACGGGGGAAGAAAGAAAAAGACCCCCTTGGAGATGGCAGGGATTGCCGCAAATTTTGCAGATCTGGGGTATACCGCCATTAAGGTGCGTATGCAGATTCGACAGCTCAATATTGACCCAAATCCCGATCCGAGTTTTGAGACCGTAAAAGAAGTGCGGGCAGCAGTGGGCGATGATATGACCATCTTTTTTGATGCTAATAATGGATATACCTCCCATAGGGCCATAGAAGTGGGTAAGAAACTTAGGGAACTATATAACATTGCCACCATTGAAGAACCGGTGACCATGAATAACTACCACGCCCTTCGGGAAGTAACCGATGCACTCGATTTTCCTATTACCGCCGGGGAGCATGAATATACTCGTTGGCAGTTCAGGGACCTGGTTCAAATTGGCAATGCGGACATCCTAAACCCTGATGTATTAAAAAGCGGCGGCATGAGCGAATGTCTTAAGATTGCACAGATGGCCTCAGCTTTTGACAAACGTTTTATGATCCATAGCGCCTACCCAATGATAGGCACCTCCGCAGGGTTACAATTTGCAGCCAGCCAGCCCAATGCCATGGAATATCAGGAGTATGTCGGTCCACGACCGTGGATGGGACTTCAAAAGTATTTTAAGAACGATCTTGAATTTAACCAGGGGTTTTTAAAAGTGCCGACAGAACCCGGCTGGGGCCTTGAAATGGATGAAAAGGCACTTTTGAAGGATGCCAAAAAACAATAGGATGGAATTTGAAACAGAAAACCTAATGACAAGAAGTCATTTTCTAAAAAGAATAGGTGTCAACAAGAGGGTTGATCTTGCTGACACCTCTATAGCCGAAGTAAAGATAAAGGCCGTTGAAGCTTACTTGTTACCCAGGGCCCTATTTGTAAGGATAGTTGCAGATAATGGCGTTAGTGGTTGGGGAGAGGCCAGCAATAAATTCCCTAAAACGACCATTGAATTGATCACTAATGAAATGGGGCCTCGTTTGAAGGGCAAAAGACCGTTTGATACCGAACCAATATGGAACCATCTTTTTTTTAAGGCTATCGACAGTGGTCCAAACGGTATTATGCTAGGGGCCATAGCTGGTATTGATAATGCTTTGTGGGATTTAAAGGGTCAGCTTTTAAAAAAGCCTGTTTATGAGCTCTTGGGCGGTCCATATACCCATAGTATTGAGGTTTACGGGAGTTTTGGCAGAGGTAGTAAAAACCCAATGTCTCCAAAAGAATGTGCTGAAAAGGCCCTTGATTTTGTGACCAAGGGATATCAAGCAGTGAAAATACGTATGCAAATAAGACAGTTACATCTCAATCCAAGACCGGACCCGAGCGCCGAGACGGTAAAAGCCATTCGTGAGGCCATTGGTTATGAGATCCCGCTCTTCTTTGATGCCAATAACGGATATTCAGCATACAGGGCTATACAAGTGGGCAAAGAACTGTATGAAAAGTACAATATTGCCAGTTTGGAAGAACCCGTAGCGGAACATAACTATAAAGCTCTGGCGCAGGTTGCCGATGGGGTAGAGGTTCCTGTTACAGCAGGAGAACACGAGTTTACACGCTGGATGTTCCGTGATTTGATCACTTTAGGCAATGTGGATATTATCAATCCTGATTTTTTTAAGTCAGGTGGTGTAACCGAAGGTAGAAAAATAGCGGCATTGGCATCCGCCTTTGACCTACCTGTGATGTGCCATAACGTAAGGCCTACCCTGGCTACCGCAGCGGCATATCATATCGTAGCCAGTATACATAATGCCGCGCCATTTCAAGAGTATGGAGGGGAACGAAAAGAATACGGTCTTCAACAATACTTTAAAAACAATCTGATTTTGAAGAATGGCCACATTACACTTTCAGATGAGCCAGGCTTTGGTTTGGTACCCGATGAACGAGCGATTTTTAAAGATGCCGAAAAGTTTTAGCCCATGAAGAAGTGGTTTTTTGTGGTACTATCCCTTTGTGTCTTTTCAACAGCAAGCACTCAAAAAGTGTATAAAGGTGTGGATATTTTGAAGGATACCACAAGAACGAATCCATCCCTCGATGCCATAAGACCGATCGCACTTCAAAAACATTTGATGATGAAGGAAATGACCTGGATGGAAATCAGGGATTTGATCAAAGAGGGATATACCACAGCGATTGTTGGCACGGGAGGCATCGAGATGAACGGCCCCTATATGGTGACCGATAAACACAATATCATCACAGAAAACCTGGCCAGGGGCATCGCGAAAAAACTGGGAAATACCCTGGTGGCCACCGTCATACCGTATGTACCCGAAGGTGATTTGAATGGACCGACCGGCCACGTGCGGTATCCCGGAACCTTGGGCGTTACAGAAGAAACCTTTAGGGCCCTTTTGACCGACATCGTTACCAGTCTCGAGCATAGTGGATTCAAGGAAATTATCCTCATCGGTGATAGCGGTGGAAACCAAAAAGGACTACAAGTGGTATCAAACCAATTGAACGGTAAGTGGAAAGGTGAACCTGTGGTGCGTTATATCCCCGAATACTTTGGTTATGAAAAATGGATTCAATTTCAAGAACAATACGGCATCTTTGAAACCTCTGAGGGGATCCATGATATTTTTAGGGATTCCGGCCTACTGCTATTGGACGACCCCAATCATATAAGAAAAGAAGAACGGCTGGAAAAAGGGTTGTTCAGTATCAATGGTATAGACCTTTCGGATACCCAGGCGATAAAAGAGGTGGCTTCCGCCTTATTCGAGCATCAGGTTTTTATCACCGTATCAGCCATTCAAGAAGCCAGAAAGGGTAAGTGAAAACTGCAAAAAAAATACCTGTTTGCTTTACGTATAGGAGCCTATTTGCACGTAGTAAGGATAATTCATAAATACAACTTATATATGGCTCTTACCAGTATTAAACCAATGCTGAAAATAGCGCAACGTGACAGCTATGCCGTAGCCGCGTTTAACCCCGTGGATTATGCCTCCATGAAAGCCATGGTAGCGGCAGCCCAGGAATGTGATGCCCCTGTCATTATCCAGACCTCAGCCAAGACCATACGGTACTACGGGCATGAGGCCCTGTTTTCATGGTTTAAGCCTCTCGCGGAAAATGCGGATGTGCCGGTGGCGTTACATCTTGACCACGGCAAAGACCTGGATATGATAAAGAAATGTATCGATATCGGGTGGACCAGCGTCATGATAGATGCTTCGGACAAACCCTTTGAAGAGAATCTCGAAATCACCAAAAAGGTGGTAGCATGGGCCGATGCCAAGGGGGTAGGTGTAGAAGCTGAAATCGGCGAAATTGGCGGTGTGGAAGAAGATATTGTCGTAGCTGAAGAAGATGCCCACCTGGCCGACCCCAATGAGGCCGAACGTTTCTGCAAGGCAGTTGAACTTGGGGTGTTTGCAGCAGCTATTGGTACCGCCCACGGATATTATCATGGGGAACCTGATGTGCAATTTGATCTGATAGAAGAAATCAACAAAAGAACAGCTACGCCCATGGCACTGCACGGGGGCACCGGTCTTGACAAAGAGACCATCGCCAGATGCATCGCTTTAGGCTGCGCCAAAGTAAACATATCTACCAATTTAAAGCATGTGTTCATCGACAGTTTTGTAGATCATAAAAAAGAGAACCCTACCGATTATGAACCATTGAGTTACCTAAAGGCGCAGTTTCAAGCCTTAAAGGCCCTGTTTGCTGATAAGATCACAGAATTTGGAGGAGCAGGAAAAGGGGGCAACATGCTAAAAGAAATAGAAGGATGAGCGGCAATCAGGATCACATACAGGCCTTGATTTTTGATTGTGATGGCGTACTGGTCGATACCGAACGGGATGGTCATAGGGTCGCTTTCAACGAAGCCTTTAAAAAGCACGGTCTGGATATTAAATGGAGTGTGGGACAATATGCGGAGTTGTTGCAGGTAGGCGGTGGTAAGGAACGCATGAAAAGCTTTTTTAACGGGCGAGGATATCCGGAAAAAGTGACGGACAAAGATGCATTTATCAAAGCCTTGCATGCGGATAAGACCGACATTTTTATGGAGCTTATCAAAACGGGAAAACTTCCTGTAAGACCGGGCGTCAAGAGAATCATTGATGAGGCTCTTGCCGAAGACATTCAGGTCATGATATGTTCCACTTCAAATGTAAGGGCCGTTACTGCTATTGCCGAGGTTTTGGTAGGCATGGAACGAAGGGAAAAGATGAAGGGCATTTTTGCGGGCGATATGGCCAAAAAGAAAAAGCCAGATCCTGAAATCTACAACCTCGCCAAAGATACTCTCGGCCTCAACCCCGAACGATGCGTGGTCATTGAAGACAGTCGAAATGGACTATTGGCAGCCAAAGCCGCTGGCATGTATTGTTTGGTTACCCAGAGCACCTATACCGTTGAGGAAGACCTTAAGGAAGCCGACAGGATCGTCCCTGATTTGGACAATAATGGAAATCCCATCACATTAAACGATTTAAAAGCACTAATTCCATAAAATGGCAAACAAGAATATAACCCTAGCAGAGGTTGAAAAGGCAGTACGTGTCATTATGGACACCGCCTTTGAGAACGAAGATTATTTTTCAGAACTGGACGGATTGGCCGGTGATGGCGATTTTGGCAATAGCCTCGCCACAGGTTTTAAGGTAATCGATGAACAATGGGATAGTTTACCCCGAACCACCATCAATGCCTTTTTGATGAAAGTGGCCATGCTCACTACCAGCCATGTGGGCGGAAGCTCAGGCCCTATATGGGGCACGGCATTTATGCGTGCTGCCCTATACAGCAGGGAAAAAGATGACCTCAACCTTACCGATATCGTCAACATTTTTGATAGTGCCATTGAAGGCATAATGCAACGTGGGGGTGCACAACCTGGAGACAAGACCTTGATTGATGCACTGATACCGACACGTGATGCCCTGGCCCAGGTAAAAGCTGACTCCCCCGATTGTTGGAAAAGGGCTTTGAAAGCAGCCTCGGAAGCAGCCACCCAATCCGTTGAGGATACCAAAGGACTACAGGCCAAAAGGGGTAGGCAATGTTTTACGGGCGAGCGTTCCATAGGCACTGTTGACCCTGGTATTGTTGCC
Organism: Croceivirga sp.; assembly: GCA_028284285.1. Taxonomy (GTDB): domain Bacteria; phylum Bacteroidota; class Bacteroidia; order Flavobacteriales; family Flavobacteriaceae; genus Croceivirga. The sequence continues at coordinate 99,182 of JANQSA010000081.1, read as the reverse complement.
GTAGCGACCATCACCAACAATATGGCAAAGGCGTTTGCGTAACGAAAAATCAAAAACTACAGATATGAACAAGTTCTTTAATAACCCAAATAAATTTGTCCCTGAAATGTGTGAGGGTTTGGTTCTGGCCAATCCGGACACCCTGAAATACATTCCCGAGTACAACATGATCTACCGTAGCGACATGCCATCAGACAACAAGGTCTCCATTGTACAAGGCTCCGGTAGTGGGCACGAACCCGCCCACATCATGGCGGTCGGTAAAGGCATGCTAGATGCAGCTTGCCCCGGTAATGTTTTTGCTGCTCCACCCGTTGATTTTTGCTACGAATGCATCAAACACATGAACGGACCAAAAGGGGTACTGTACATTGTGAATAATTATCAAGGCGACAAAATGGCCTGGCAAATGGCTGAAGAAATGGCCCTGGCTGAGGGTATTAACGTAAAGGGGGTGATGGTCGATGACGACGTATCGGTAAAAGACAGCACCCATACCATTGGCAGAAGGGGTGTAGCCGGTAACTTTTTTGTTATCAAGGCCGTAGGGGCTGCTTCAGAGCAAGGGGCTGATTTAGATGCTTTGGTCAAACTGGGCAATAAAGTCAATGGTTTGGTACGTACTATGGGGGTTGCACTGACCTCATGCACACCACCAGCCAAGGGAAGCCCTATTTTCGAAATTGGTGACGGTGAGATGGAAATGGGCGTAGGCATTCACGGAGAACCCGGAAGAAGAAGGGACAAGATGAAATCAGCCGATGAAATTGTGGCAGAACTGTTCACCGCTGTGGCCGATGACCTTCCGTTTCAATCCGGAGACCGGGTGGCACTTATGATAAACGGTTTGGGTGGCACTCCGATAAGTGAACTCTACATCCTTTATCGAAAAGCGGCCCAAATGGCAAAGGAAAGAGGGTTGATCATAGTCAGGAACTATGTGAACGAATATTGCACCTCACTGGAAATGGCCGGTGCTTCGTTGACGCTGTTGAAACTAGATGACGAACTGGAAGCATTATTAAATGCACCCGCAGAAGTGCCTATTCGGGTTTTCTGATGACAATGAATTTAAGTTTGAGTTGGTTTTTGAGAAGCTGCCCGTAATCGGGCAGTTTTTTGATAGCTATACTTTAAAATACTGGTAAAAATTAACACCCTATGGTTTTTAACGGAAAAAGGACAGGACTTGTACTCGGACCTTTATCATTCTTTATCCTTCTATTTTTTTTCAAGGTTGATGGTCTGTCGGATGAAGCCAGAGCCACTTTGGCTGCTGCGGCATGGATATCCATTTGGTGGATAACGGAGGCCATTTCTATTTCTGCAACGGCCTTGTTGCCCTTTGTACTTTTCCCGTTGACAGGCGTAATGTCAGTACAAGCTACGGCCGGTGCCTTTGCCAATCAGATGATTTTTCTGTTTCTTGGTGGTTTCATCATAGCAGTGGCCGTTGAAAAGACGAATCTGCACAAACGAATCGCCCTTAATATCATCAACGCCATTGGCAGTAATTGGAACAAGGTCATCCTGGGCTTTATGATAGCGACTGCTTTTTTGAGCATGTGGATCTCAAACACCGCTACCGCCGTAATGATGTTGCCCATTGGTCTGGCCGTGGTCTCACAGATTAATGCAGAGGAAGTGTTGAAGAAAAAAATGGGCATCTCATTGATGCTGTCCATTGCCTACGGATGTTCCATCGGAGGTATTGCCACCATTATTGGCACCCCGACCAATGTTATATTTGTGGGGATTGCTGAAGACCTCTATGGGGAGTCCATTACCTTTGCACAATGGATGCTCTTAGGGCTACCTTTCTCAATACTTATGTTGGTCCTGGGATGGTTGTACCTGACCAAAGTAGTTTTCACCGAAAAGGTTGAAGGTATCCCCGGAGGTAAAAATGCCATAAAAACACAATTAAAAGCTCTTGGGAAAATCAATTACGAAGAGCGCATGGCCCTGATTGTTTTTTCGGTGGTAGCCTGTCTATGGATCTGTAGCTCTTTACTGCTTAAAAAGCTATTGCCCGGAATCAATGATACCCTAATAGCTATTGCCGGAGCCTTGACACTTTTCATCATTCCCTCCAAAAAAGAGGGGCAATCCGGTATTATCGATTGGAAGACCGCAGAGACTATCCCGTGGGGCATCTTGCTTCTCTTTGGAGGTGGCCTGGCCCTGGCCGAGGGGTTTAAGACATCCGGGCTTGCCCAATGGATTGGTACCCAATTGACCCTGTTCGAGGTTTTCCCATCCATCTTGTTGATTTTGGCCATTATCGCGGTAGTCAATTTTCTCACTGAAATCACCTCGAATGTAGCAACTGCAGCCATGTTGATGCCGGTTTTAGCCGCATTGTCCGTTACCATAGATGTACATCCTTATTTTTTAATGGTGGCCACCACGATAGCGGCCTCGTGCGCTTTTATGCTTCCCGTTGCCACACCACCGAATGCCGTGGTATTCGGCTCAGGGCTCCTTACCATCCCAAAAATGATTAAAGCGGGATTATGGATGAACATCATCAGCATTATCATCGCCACCGTACTGGTGTATTTTCTTTTACCCCTCGTTTGGGGATTGGAAATTTCAGGTTTTCCGGAAGGTCTTAAATGATGTATACCACCCATCCTTACAGTATAATTTTCGGGATCCGAAAAGGTGGGTTTCATAACCGGAAGGGATGCCATTTTCTAAAAACCATGGTGTAGTGATCTAAACCCCTCTAAAGACCGTAGAATTTTAAAAGTACTTTACAGGCATATAAAAAATTGTATATCAGCGACTTAAAATGTTACTTTTTCGTTATGAAGATTTTCAATTCTTAATATTTCCATAAAATAGTACCTTTTTATACATAGTACTGTAACAAAATAGTTTTTGCAGCGTCTATCTGGTGTAATCAAATTAAAACAACATTAAAAACCAGGATAATGAAAGCATCAATCAACAGAACAGCCACGGAATCAAAAACAGGACAGTATTTCTCAACGCTTAGTGGCAGCAAAAGATCCCTGTGGGCACAGTACAGGAATTTTAATCGCTAGACCAGCACAATCAATCAAAAAATGAAACCAATCATCATCAATCAATCAACAGTAGAATCGAAAAGGGCTGCCATGCTTATTAACCTAATGAACAGCAAGCGGATTCGCTGGACTAGGTCAGTACAGTGCCTTTAGAGCTTACCGGATTTACAGGATTTTCAGGGCACTGTTTTACAACAGTATTTTATGCTCAGTTTTACGCATAAGTTCAATCGGTTTGGAAAGAAAATGTGAGGCCTTCGATACTGTCAAAAGCAGTTCCTGATCTTCTTCAACTCTTTTTTCGTTAAAGTACCTACAAATTTTTTCTGAAGCGTCCCTGATGCATCGTAGATAAGTGTAGTTGGGTACCGTAATTCCTCAACCTCCGGGTAAAAGACAACTCCTGATTCCGGCGCAAGATGTTCAAACAAGAACGGCACCTTTTTGAAAAAGTCCGATAACCTGGCAGGATGGTCTCGTTCACTGGTCGCTATGGCCAGAAACAGTATATTGTCCTTGTCCTTGTTATCCAGGACAAGCTGGTTCAAGTCGGGAATCTCATTTAGACAAGGCTTGCACCAGGTTGCCCAAAAGTTTACAACAAGGATCTTGTTTTTCAGGGTGTCTGCTGAAATGCGGGTGCCATCAATACGCTTTAGGTTTTGATATTCAATACTTTCTTGGCTATTTTGTCCCGATAAGCAGGAGGATAGTGTTATCAGCGTAAGGATGTGAATTGATTTTATTTTAAGAAGCGACATATTAACTGGGGTTTAATTTCTGTTTTGAACGTGTTGATTGGTAAAGGTGATGGGCTATCAGTAAATTCAGAATCCATGGTAGCCATGCCGAGAGCTGATATATATGCACGAAAGACACATTGGTCAGGAGAGGAATTAATAATAAGGTTCTTTGGGTTATTGCAGCAAACGTCAGGGAATATCCCAAATAGGACCATTTTTGGTGTTCAACGATATCAGAAACCGTAATGGCCAGAATGGATTTTGAAGTTATTATCAACCATAAAATTGATAATACGGTAAACCCCAGTCGGGACACCCAACCTCCCATGGAAAACTGGGCAATTAGCAATCCCGAAAGGCCGCTAAGGACCACGGAGGTAAAATACCAATATCCACATCTCCTGTGCAAACGGGGATATTGAGCCCTGAAACGATGCACAAACTGTAAGGGACCTACCAAAATGGCCAAAAGCCCAAAACCTATGTGGGTGCGAAAAACAATCATGTACCACAATTGGGATGCTACCGTTTTGTTCCGTAGTATCCCGGAATCGTCATTTTGAAAATAATGGAATGACATGATCCACATCGTCAGGGCACCCACTATTAAAAAGCCAATGAATACTTTTTTCTTCATGGTGCTAACTTAGCCCAATCTTATACCGGATATTCAAATATGGTATGGGTGTCAAAGAAATGATGTGAATGGCAAAGCCATGAAAAGAAATGACCAATGAAGTGCCCATGGCACTATGGGTCGGGACTGGAGGACCCGGCATAAAAATGCTTAATTTCCGGTATGTATTTTCGGGAGACCGGAATTGCGTTTTGATTACCGGAAAGTGTGAGTTTAATACCCTGCGCATTCCCCGTCATGTTTACAATTTTGGTTAAGTTGACCAGATAGGATCTGTGGCATCGTTTCAGCGAAGGAGAAAAAAGTTGCTTTTCCAGAGAGGCCAGGTTCATCCTGTAGGTCTTGAACCCAAGTTCACCGATTTCCTCAGAGAAAACATCGATGTAGTTCCCGTGTGCAGCCGCATAGCTAAATTGACTTTCGTTTAGCGTAAAGCTTTCATTCTTTAAATCGGTTTTGATGGTATAGGAACAACTACTTTGGGTAACGCCCTTTGCCTTTTTCAAGGCAATGATTCTTCCGGCCTCCCTGGTGTATGAACGATTTTTTTTGTCTGAATCCCAGAGTATCAGAAAAGCAAATGGGATACATCCCAGGATAAAAGTCCGATTGATTATCCACCAGTAGTTTTTCCAACTAAAGCTCAATTCATTAATGAAATTGGTAAAAAGCCCGTTTAGTGTGGCTATTACAAAAAGAATAATGAAACAGAAGACCATTTGATGTTTTACTTTCCATTGACTATCCGTAAACCACCGGGGTATTAGCAGCGGCAATACATAGAGGAATAAGAAAAGGACCAGGGTGGTGATGAAACCATAAATGAACAACGAGCTTGTCCTGGTTCGGCCTGATCTCAAGTCAATATCAAAAGGTTCGAAAAAAATAAGGAAAAATGAGATGAAAAGTCCAAAGGCCAGGGCTACCAGGATGTTTCTTAGGGTAGGGGTAGGTGCCGGATACGCTTTGTTAAGCATTAAAAAAAAGTAATGCAAGGCAAATTTCGTTTTCTTAAATGAAAGATATAACAGATTTGGATGCCGTTCAACACGGTAAACAAAATCATCGGGGCGATTGAGATTTAAAAGTAAAAAATGGATCGGTAATAACGTAAGGTAAAATTCCCTGAGCTACTGCAAGTCCATAGCTTACCTGTAGGGTTCCAAAGAAAAAGCCAGGTTTCCTGGTACAAAGAAGTACTGTTTTCCAAAAACAAGAGTAAAAATGATCTAAACCCCTCCAGGGACTGTAAAATTTTAAATGTATTCTATTTAATTGTAATTAGCTATATATCAGTATTTTATAATATAATTCTTTTGTTGTGGCTATTCCTGATTCTTAAAATTTCCATAAAATAGTACCTTTTTATACATAGTACTGTAACAAAATGATTTTTGTGGCGTCTATCTGGTGTAATCAAATTAAAACAACATCAAAAATTAGTATAATGAAAGCATCAACCAACAGAACAGCAACTGAATCAAAAGCAGGACAGTATTTCTCAACACTTAGTGGTAGCAAAAGATCACTATGGGCACAGTACAGGAATTTTAATCGTTAAAATTTGGTCTGTAAAGAAAGAAAAGCATTTGGGGAGGCATTTATAACAACTCGGAAAGAATTCTTTCCCTACAAAAGACAAACAAAGCACATTTGCACAGTATCAATCAAAAAAATAAAAATACAATCATGAAAGCAACTAGTAATAGAACAGCCACGGAATCAAGAACAGGTAAATACTTCTCGGTCCTTTGCGGGAGTAAAAGATCGCTGTGGGCACAGTACAGGAATTTTAACCGCTAGATACCAGCACAATCAATCAAAAAATGAAACCAATCATCATCAATCAATCAACAATGGAATCGAAAAGGGCCGCCATGCTCATTAACGCAATGAACAGCAAGCGGATTCGCTGGACAGCATCAGTACAGTACCTTTAGAACCCACCTGATTTACAGGATTTTCAAGGGATGGATATCAATCAGTATTCATCCCTTTTTGTTGTTCCATGTTGTACCTCCAGTCTTAGTTGTTTAAATAGGGATGATCAGAAAAGCTTTGGGAGGGGATACAAATACATGGATCCAAATAACAAGAGTTTAAACTACTTCATTTACCTAAGGATTGATCCGAATGAATAAAGGAACAATGTATTCTACAGCAACTATAAAAATCTTTTCAAAGGATATGCAATAGTTGACGTTTCTTAAGAGATGTTTGCCTTATAGGAGGAACCTTGGTTTCGATTTTGTCTATTGTTTTTTCTCGCGTTTTAAAAAAACAATATGGGTCCGGAGTAGTAAACTATATTCCTGGGCAGGCTTTGTAAGTATTTAAATAAAATTAATAATAAATGAGGGTCAAAAAGGCGACTATTGCTTAATTTTCCATACATCAGATTATGAAAATGAATGAACCATTAAAAACTTACACCCGAAGACATTTCGTTAAGCAATCCGCCTTAACTTCAATAGCTTTGGTTGCGTTACAGAGCTGTTCTCAACGAACAAAGCAAAGGGGCTTTTCAAAAGAAGGTAAAGGAATGGCCAATAGGTTACAACCTGACCCCAAGGGTTATCTTGATCTTCCGGAAGGATTTTCCTATAGGATTATTTCAAAAAGCGGAGAGACCATGACTGATGGTCTTGTCGTTCCGGGAAGGCCTGATGGCATGGGTACATTTTTGGACGAATTGGGAAGGACCGTTATCGTCCGAAACCATGAAAACAGTCCTAGCCCATTGGAAAATAGCCCTTTTGGAATGTCCAATGAACTCTTATCTAATTTAGATCATGGGAAATTATATGATTCCGGAAGGGGGCTAAAACCAGGACTGGGCGGTACAACCACCTTAATTTATGATGAGGACACTGAAACACTCGTGGAGCAATTTATGAGTCTGGCTGGAACTTACCGTAATTGTGCGGGAGGGGTTACGCCGTGGGGTACCTGGATTTCCTGTGAAGAAGATGTCACCCGGTCTAACGGGGAAGACATCCTTAAAGATCATGGTTATGTATTTGAAGTACCGGCGAATAGTAAGGGAATAGTCGATCCGGTTCCCATAAAGGCCATGGGACGTTTCAACCACGAAGCGGTGGCTATTGACCCTAATTCTGGATGTGTATACCTTACGGAGGACAGGCCGGACGGCCTTCTATACAGGTATGTTCCCTTAGAGAAGGAAAAGCTGTTGGCCGGAGGCCGGCTACAGGCGTTGGCCATTCGGGATAAAACTAATCTGGATACCAGAAACTGGGAAACACCCTTGGTGCCCAGGAACAAGCCTATGGAAGTTTTTTGGTTGGATTTGGATAATGTGGAATCCCCCGAAGATGATCTAAGATATAGGGGCTTTGAAATGGGAGCCGCGCGCTTTGCAAGAGGAGAGGGCATCTGGATGGGAGAAGGGGAACTCTTTTTTGCGTGCACCAATGGTGGCCCAAAAAACTTTGGACAAGTCTTTAAGTACAGGCTATCGTCCGGAGAAGGATCAGCGGATGAGAGCGAAACCCCTGCAACACTTGAGCTTTACGCCGAGTCCGAAGACAGAACAATACTGGACATGTGCGACAACCTAACTATTGCCCCTTGGGGAGATATCATACTATGCGAGGATAATGGGGAACTCAACCACATTCGGGGAATTGATCCGAAAGGAAATATATATACTTTGGCTTGTAATAGAAGTTCAAAATCAGAGCTCACAGGTGCGGTCTTTTCCCCATCTGGAAACACCTTGTTTGTTAACGTACAAGAAAACGGGGAAACTTTGGCCATTACAGGGCCTTGGGAGAAGATGGCTACAGTTTAGATATCCGTTTCAATGAGTTTCTCTTTTGGATATGTTGTACCTGTTAACCTCAAAAGTAGATTAGAGACTGGCAATTATTCTTTTTGAAACAAGCCCAAACAGTTGCTTTTTAGAACTGGCTTGGGCTTGTTTGGGCCTTAAGAATGAAACTGATTTATTAACTAATTGACATTTTGTTTAGTAAAAGCCATATCCGGATAAATCTATTTCTTCATAATAAAAAAACGTCCTTTTTCAGGATATTCAGGATTTGATACGTTAAAGACTACCTGACCGTTCCACATCACCTTGGTACATATTACATGTCTTTCATTTTTACCCCTATCGAATTCTGCTTGAAAATAATCTATGTCTTCCCTGGTCCATTGAAACAACGTTGTGGTTGAACTGGATTTATCCTCGATATTCAGGTATAGAACTAACAGAAATTTATCATAATTCCCCTCTGGAGGTATTACACGAAACGCACGAGGGAATTCCAAATTAGAATCATTTACTTCTATTTTTTCACCATCTATCATGTAAAACACACGAATTAAGTCCAACTCAACCGAATTCGGATTCTCTGGATTCAGCAGATCGTTACCGTTTTCATCAACAAGATAAAAGGTTAAATTATTATCGATATTGATATTCTGAGGGGATTCGCCCACACTACAACTTATTATCCAAATAACCGTACTCAGTAAAAAAAACATCTTCATTTTTATTGGAAACTCTAATCAGACTCAATACAGCTTATAAATCATCTTTTTCTGATAATTGTAAGAATTTGTACCCGGGCTCCAATCGCTTCCAAACCAACCGTTATACGATCCACCCCAGCCCCAATTCATATAAAAAAACAGGTACGTAAAAATGCCTCCACTTTCCATACAAATATTAGAAGTTCTATAGCCATCACATACCCAAGCATGTCCGTCGGAATAATTGTTGAATATCCACCATTTATCATTCCGACCACCGCTTAATATTACGGGTCGATTTAGATTTAACTCCTGTTTGACCTTATCGCTGCCATATCCGACCAATGAGGCGTGGTTGTAACCATAAAGGTTTTTTAGGGTACCGGTTGCATAGGACATGCTTGCTGATGAACCGCCACAACTGTAATCCATTTGGATATTACTTCCAATCGCAGCCATTAGAAAAGAAGTGGCGGATGAACCTGTATGATTGGGCATTGCGGCCCAATCAAATGTCGAAGTGAATGAGCCCGCCTTTTCATGATAGTTCATGATTTGCGCTATAGCTGTTGCCACACAGCCAGTTGGAGCACGTCCGTTGGTATATCCACTGCATCCCATATAGGGGGCCTGGTCATTATAACCCACACCTTGTCCCCAGGTGGTTTCCAATAAAGGTCCCTTGGTATAGAAACTGTCCTGACAGTCCTCGCACTCTGGAAAATAGGGTAGGTCATCTGGATGAAGATCATCACAATATGACGGTTTGGAGGCTGAAACAGATCCCTTCCCAACCACTTTATTCAGATTTATCGCAATGCCAATATTGTTTGGTTCCCACAACAATTGTTGTTTTTCACCCATTTCTTGATTCGATTCGCGTATCCCTTTTATGTAATCCTTTGCTCCAATCGACCATTCAACAAGTCCTGTAGGATACTGATAATCAGGGTCTGTGGGAAATGTATCGGATTCAGAAAATGCCAAAACGGGATTAGTTCTCTTATCTGCGGAAAGTATTAAAAAACCACCTTCTTGATAGTTTACAATATAGAATGAGATACTGCCCATGTCATCAGGTGCTCCCAAAATAGATTTTACCTTTTTATTGCTTGATGTCAAACCTTTTGAGTTCATGGAGTTTTCTTCAGAAAAACTATACGGAATTTCCGAAGCGATTTGTTCAGCCATAGATTGACTGATAAAGTAGGGGTCTGTTGAAATCTCCTCGTCCTGAAATTCGGTTGGAATAGCAGTGTAATTTTCATTTTCGATTTGTTCCTTTTCACAGGAGAATAGGAACATAGCTAAAACACAGGGTATAAAAAACTTTTTCATAATAAGTCTTAACTGATTTAAAGATTAAAGAATAATTTGTTAGATTTTATTCTAAACATATGTACAGTTCGAACTCTGGAAATGTAAAATTTACCCTACAAATATTACAAGTAGCTCTACCAATACTGATGATAAATATCATGGATGGGTAGGACTAAGAGAACCAAAATTCTCTTTCCCATGTCAGCAACAATGAAATCATTAGGTACAAGCGTATGTTAATTTTTATAAAAAAGGAGAGATGTGCACTGTTAAAAGAAGTAATGTTAGTTTTTTGTTATCTAAAAAACATTTAATAATTAAAAATGTGATTACTTCTTTTTCTTTAACTACTCAATAGAAGTTGCTCCTAGTAGTACTTATGGAAGTTTAATGTGGTTAAGTCGCATAAGAAGGAATCTGAACAAATCAACAAAAATCATTTAGTTATAAAATGAATCATACTGCACCAAAATATAAGTGCAAATAAAAAACGACAACGCTCTGGGCTGCGGTTTTGAGTTTTTTCGCTTCGCTGACAAAAGCGGAATGTTTTTGACGCTCCCTGAAAAAACAAAACCTGCATTTTTATACAGGATTTGCGCTTTAAGTGATCGCGGCAGGATTGACTGCGTCCTTCCTTATCCGCTCAATGTAGCAAATAGAAACCAAAAGGCTTCGCCTTTCTGTTTTGTATTTTCAATCGCTTATAACAGCGATATGCTTTCGATACTCCTGAAAATACAAAACTATGCAAAATGCATGGTTTCCTGAGTGTCTTGATCGCGGCAGGATTTTCTTCGCCAGGGCTTGAACATCCTCAAAGCGTTCCGCTTTGAAAATCTCTCAAACAAAAAAACGCTCAAGCAAGCCTGGCGTTTTTTCTAATTGTTCGATTTATTCGTGATCGCGGCAGGATTCGAACCTGCGACCGTCTGCTTAGAAGATGTATATCGTTTGGCTGATATTCAAATAGTTATAAACAACTATTTCATTTTTTGCAGAAAATTTGCCTAAGTTTTTCTATGGTTCCCCCGTTTTTTCTTTATAATTTTAACCCTACCAGGGCTTACCCCTAAATGTAAAGATACTTTCCGGAAGCTGTACAGCCAAGGCCAATAAAAGAACTTCCTGCAGTATCCTTAAGAATAGGGAGAAGATCCAAACAGTTTACGCCAAATATTAACACCACATGCCAATCCAGATACCGGAATTGCAACACTATTTTGGGGGCAAGGCAGGTTCAGGTACCTACCAGACCATAATAAACCTTATCCCGCCTCACGATTGCCTAATAATTCCCTTTTTAGGGCATTGTGGGATCCTGCGTAATATTCGTCCAGCAGCAAACACCATTGCTGCCGACATCGATCCGGTAGTAGTTGCAGCCTGGGAAAGTTTATACAGCCAAAATCGCAATGGCCGTTTTAAGGACCAGGACAAAATCGATCCAGTTGTTTTTAAAAACACTGGTTTTCGAGATCTCTTATCCCCGGAAATGGACCATCCGGGTTTTGTAATCTATTGCGATCCTACCTATCCTGATGATACACGAAAGAGCGATACCCGTTATCGCTTTGAAATGACTATTGAGGACCATACCGATCTATTGGATAGCATTCAATCCTTTCAGTATGCCAAAGTGCTTATCTCCACTTATGATAACCCGCTTTATCGGAAAAATTTAAAGGGTGCCAATTGGCATAAAAAATCATTTCCATCAATGACCCGTGGCGGTATGGCCACAGAAACGATATACTATAATTACCCCCCCCCAGATCGCCTACATGATTACCGGTATTTCGGGAAAAATTTTAAGAACAGGGAGCATTTTAAGTTAAAGCGTCAGCGCTTGGTCGACAAATTTTCAAAGATGTCCCCGGTAGAACAACACTATTACCTGGAAGCATTACAAGATATCACACCCTTAAAAATATAGATGATGGCCACCGAACCAATTAAAAACGAAAATGAACTTATCGAGCGGCTTACTTCTGTTAAGCAGTCTGTCACCCAGCTTGGAATGGAGTATATCCAAAGCAAAATTCCCTTTGCAATGGATGATTTGGAACAGCTTATAGAGCCTTTGGCCAGTATTGAACGGACTATTGATGCAAGTGTAGAAGTGCTTGAAAATAGGTCAAAAGCGGAAAAGGTCAGGAATTAACAATTACAAATTTTTAATCACTAATTATATGTTTATGGAAAAATTACAATCGCTTACCGTACAGGAATTGTTAGACCTTAAATATAACTGTAAGTCCGAAAACGATCGGAAACTTATCGCCTCAGCCATAAAAGAAAAAACTGGCATTGAGATCCAGGTAGTGGAAGACCTACCAGACGATTTACCACCACCAGGTTTTGAGAAACCAAAGAAGCCATTGTATAAAGAAATTGAAATGGTTGCTAATTGGTTCATCGCTACGCTTTTCTTTGTTGCACTTATCAAGTATGTTTTTACGTAGCCTTTAATCCTGAACCCTTTTAAAAATTAAAATTCGCCAAATATGGATACACTATTTGAAAAGAAAGATGCTGCTTTCTCAAAAAATCGATTACATCGATATTGCTTGATCCGAATATGGGACAACACTAAGCCGAAAGTAGCCTTTGTGGGTCTAAATCCCTCAACGGCCAATGAAACCGAAGATGATCCGACCATACGAAAGGTCATTGGTTTTGCGAAAGAATGGGGGTACGGTGGCTTTTATATGCTCAACCTTTTTAGTCGGATCACCCCGTATTCCAATGAGTTACCCCATATACAATTATTGGACAAAAGTTCTGATTATTTCCTTAAAACCTTTGCGGACAATTCCGAAAAGATAGTCTACTGTTGGGGAAAATTTACCATCGCTGAGGCCCGGGCAAAAGAAGTGATGAACCTACTCGGACCTGGTTGGGCGCTAGCCATCAATCAAGACGGATCCCCAAGGCATCCTCTTTACGTTCCTAAAAACACAAAACTTATTCCTTATGGACAAACTGCAAGTAATAACTAAACTGGATACCGAAATACCGGTTGATGTGGACATTGCTGATTTAATCCACATTTTAAATGAGATGCCTATTGCCATCCGAATTAACTATATCGCTAAGATATTAAACGGTGTGAATATCTACGATTACAATGCTCTTGGTAAAGATCAATTGGAATTGGTCAAAGGGTATTTCCTGAGCCGATTAGAGGAACTAGAACAAATTATAAGAAGGAAATAAAATGTTTGCACAAATCTATCTATGTAATTGTCCTGGCGGTGAGACCTGGGAAGTTGAATCGGTTCAGCAAATAGATCATGAACGCGATGATGTTTGGGAAGAATTGGTATGTAGTAATTGTGGTAGTGCACACCTTAAACCGAAATTAGGAAATGATGGTAGGGCTGTGATGCACATACTATCTGATGAAGATGTTTTTTGGCAAAATTATTATTTAGACGAAGATGACCTATAATTTATCCGAAGATTACGACCAGCTTTACGAGCTATTGTGCCAGGGCTTTACTGCGGTAGGCTTTGTGGATTATAGCCTCTATGGGAATAACGTAAATACTTCCCGGGATGTGGTGAAGATCCACCGGTACGCATCCTTTGATATAAGGGTGTCAGCTCGGGGAATTCAATACGGTGGCGTAGATCTGTATTGGAAAGCCATTGTTTCTGATGAAAAACCCATATTTATCAGAGAATGTAGACGAATGAACCTAAAATTTATTCAACCATGAAATTAGAAGATGCACAAAAAATTGCTAATCACCTGGTAGAACAACTTTCACCGCATTGTGAACGGATTGCAATTGCCGGGAGCATACGACGAAAACGGCCAAGGGTTAAGGATATTGAAATAGTCTGTATTCCCAAGCCATACGAGACCGGGCTTTTTGAATCCGGGATCGCTACCGTTGTAAATGGTTGGGGAAAGGTAAAAGGTGAACTGCCTTGTAAATTCACTCAAAGATTGATAACTGTAAAAGGAGCTAAAGGGTATGCAGTTATAGTACTAGATCTTTTTTTAGTCAAACCGGAAAATTGGGGGTTACAACTTGCCATCCGTACGGGATCCGCAGCATATAGCCATAAAGTCTTGGCCACCGGATGGAAAAAAAGGGGCTATACCAGTGTTGATGGTATGCTTACACAAAGAGGGAAAGAATATCCAGTTTATGAGGAAAAAGATCTTTTTCAACGGATCGGCCTACCATATGTTAACCCTGAAAATCGGGAGGTATGATCATACTAAAACGTTTTATGGGTGTAGTCTTGTTGTTTGTGATTTGTCTATGGGGCGCATTTTGCTATTTTGTCATTTTGATTTTTAAGGGATTTGAAAAAGCCTTGGCATACGATACGGTTCATGAGGCACGGATGGACAATATAATTAATAAATACCTGGAACAATGAATTCCTACACCTTCGAAAATCAGGATGTATGGTCAAATTTTTTTGTACGTTTGTATCGACACAATGTTTGAGGAGAAATCCAAAAATCATTTTTTAACGATAAGCCGCTACCCATGTGGTCGCAGATTAAACCGAAAGGCTGCTAACTCCGTTCCTTGAACGTTGTGTCAGCCCTTGGGTAGCGGTGTGTACAAAACTTTTCGAGATATGACACAAGAAAAGAAAAAATGTATGGCTTTGGTAGACCATGGCCATAGTAGGGTAGAAGTAGACCTACGAGAGTTATTAATGGATGTATTGCTGATCTGTAACCTGGACGATCTTCCAAAAATGCGGAAACGCTTGGAATGGATGATGCTGGCCACGGTGAATTCCCGGGACCTTATCCCTGATGATGAACTGGACCCCATTTTATCACAGTACATTAACCTGCAACATTTCTATGATTCTACAGCGCCAGTGCTATTACGGGTAAAATGGTAAAGCCAGTATGCACCACCACCGCTTTGCCAAAAAACATTAATCCGTATATTTTTCCAGTCTCGGGCCGTCCTTAAATGGCATTAATCCGGAAGGTATGTCCAGCTTATTTTTAATTGTTACTTCCACAAAAAAATCGTGAAGTCCGTACAATTCATAAGTAGTGCCATTTAATATTTTCTTTTCCAATTTTTGACCTTCATCCCATAGGATACGCCATTGATCGTTTTCGTTTAGCCCAAGAAAATCAATTATTCCCATTTCTCAACTAAACAAATCCAAAGGTTTCGGCTTATTCTCGTAATCAATTTCGATTTCTTTGTAGTGCACAGGATCCGAAATGTTTTCCCTGTTCGAATCCGTTTTGGGAGAATACAGGTCTTTACTAATAGGCTGGGCAATAATTAATTCATCCGGCATGTCCGTAGCTATAATTTCTTCCAGATCCCCACGGCTTGATGAATTATCCAACCATTTTTCGGTCTGCTCATCATGAAGGATTACCGGCCTTCTTTTTTTGGTGTTATGAATCTTTTCAAATAATGGGGTTGCCGGTTTAGTTAGTACGCTAAAAGTAGGTTCACGATCCGATGTAAATTCATAGATTCCCGCCAACTTAACGACTTTCTTATCCCTGCGCTCAAAAATAAAAGGTACTTTAAATGGTTTCCCTTTTACCTTTACCGGTGTCGTATGGGGTTCAAAAAATGCGGTGACCGGAACTACACAACGCCGTTGTTCCGCACTTTCTTTAAACATTCGGGAGGTGAACATTTTTTCACTTGTAGCATTAAGTCCAGAACCATACGGCAAAGTCTCTTTGTAGTACTCCGCCGCCCTTTCCACGGATTCCCACCTTGGTATAAATCCCCACATCAGAGGTGTTAAGTATTTCGGATTTTCCTGGGGTTGTATTAGCATTACGGGGTGTAAGGCCATTTTCTTGCCATCATTCATATAATGCTTTGCAAATCCGTTAATATGATAATGTTGAAGATCATCATCGTCCATAAACTCGGGCAGCCTGGCGATGGCGTTCATGGCTTTTTCAAGATCTGAAATCGTTAATTTCTGTTGAGCGGAATAACACATAGGGGATAAGTTAAGTATCTTTAACTAATGATCCCAAAACAATTTATAAAAAGAGCTCAGGAGGCCGCAACCGATATATCTGTACCGCTTCAAGATGTTTTTTTAAGGCCCAACCCGGACGGATCTGTTACCGGTCTGTACAACGGCCGCTTTGTATTTAGTTACCATCCGGATCGGCCATCATCATTTAGCTATCGGCTAAAAGGAAAAAGGGTAGAGTATTACACCAGGTATCCTTATGCAGTCTACAGAGAAGCGGCGGCGAATACTAGAAAAATGTTTTGGCAATACTCTTAGTGTTTTTTTAACCGAATGCCTGGTATGGACCACATCCCTGAAAATGAGCGCAAAGTTATTGAGCAGGTTTTACCTAAAGGGTTTGCCTGGGAGGATGTTAAGTATTACAACTTTGGAAATGCTTCGCAACTTTTTTATAAGGGCGATTTGATTGGCTATGTTAATGTGGATGGTGATCCATTTTTTATGAATAAATCAAAATCAAAATAGTATGTCAAAACTTACAAAAGAGGTAGTGAAAATGGCCGATGAATTAATTGAAAATGCCAAAGAAAAAAACTGGGATTTAAACTTTGAGTTTGCAATTAAAATGGCTGTGGAAATTCAGCGAAATAATATCATAGAGGATGCCTTTGGTATTAGCATAGAGAACGAACCAGCATTTTTGGAAGCGATTGCCATTCAATTAGGGTATAATGGAACGGGGAAAACACATTCTAATCTCGTTGAAGCAATTTTGGCACATGCAGATGCAATTGAAAGAAGCGGCGCTTAAAACAAGTGCCGCCTTCAACAATCAAACCAACCAAAACTTAAACACTAACCACAATTTTTGAAGTAGGTTCCTGTTCTTCTTCCTCAATTTCTTCACTTTCCGGAAATACCACACTTTGCGTATTCACATTGTATTTTAACCCCGGGATCTTCTCATACCGGTTTTTAACGAAGTACACTAAATGGTCACGGCCTCCCGTGGGGTCTTTTTCTACTTTAGAAACAATGTCGGCATCAAAAGCAGAATCGGCGCCACCACGCATTTTTCCGTCGGCAGTTCGTTGGTAAATGAAAAAGAAAAGTTTACCATCATATTTTTTTCGGATATCTTCATCCAAGGAAAGCCTCCCTAATAGGCTTTGAAGTTTTCCAAAACTGTCCGTAAAAATGATATCGTAAGCCTGAAAAACTTTCTTTATTATGTCCCTGTCTATTTCATCATCCCCAAGTACCAAAACAGTAGATTGTGCTTTTTGGTTTAAGTATTGATCCCTTTTTTGAGTAAACACATCACTATCCGGGTGTTCTTCCAGTGAAAAAAAAGCGGTATCATATCCGGCATTCGCATAGGCGTTGATCGCCTGAAAAAAATACCGGGTTTTCCCGGCTCCTGCTTCCGCATCCAGGGTAATGACAACAGATCCTTTTGGCTTTCTCTCAATGTTCCCTAAAAACTCACCTATTGGCCCCATAGGGGTAAAGGATATCTTGTTTGTGCGGCCTACATCGGACATTTTTCGGCCTATGTTTAATTTAGGTTTGTCCGGATCCGGAATACTTGTTTTTGGGGATGCCTCCGGAGGTATCCCTAAATCCAATGGTACTGCAGGTGTATCCAAAACCTGGGCGGGAGGGGTTCCCCCTACCGCATCCCCCGCCGGTTTTGGTGGTAATGGAGCATTTCCATTAGCCAACGGTTCAGGATTGCTTAACCCTTTTTTTGTATTTTTGCTTTTAGAAACTGGTTTTTCTTCTCCACCGCAGGGAAATCTACGTGAGCCCTGGGAAGAATGGCCAGTTTTACTTTTTCCTACCTCGTAGTTTTTAAGTAGCGTTTTCCTGGACTTATATACTACAACCGCAATTCTTACGTGCCGTTTTTGCCCATCAATGATAAGTTTTGATTTAAAATTTAGATAACCCAGGACATCTTTGGGATCTCCTTTTTTGGGTGCACCCCAATTGTTATAGGTTGAATTTTTTACGATTTCCTCAAAGCGTTCAATTATGGCTGCTTTTTCTTTGTACATAGCCCCCCCTTTGGCTATTTTTCGTCCTGCCGGCCCCACAAATTCTATACAATGCAGCGACTTTTCAACCAGTACTTTTTTACCCCTTAAAAACTTGTTGTAGTAGTCAAGGGTAAACTGCCGGAGCTCGGATACTTTCATCTTTTTAAAATGCTCGGAAGAAACTGTAATCTGAGAACTGCCAAATAATCCTAATTGCACGGATTTTTGCTTTTTCTGTACACTTTTCCGGTATTTCGGCACACCTTTAGTATCGGGCTGCAAAATATGATCTGCCGCTTCTTGGGCAGCACTAGCCGCCCTGAAAAAATAGCGGTTGTCCTTTTGCATGAAACCCACTAGCTTGCTGTTCCATCCTTTCAAATAGGCCGCGCTATTGTTCAGGGTTTCAAATAAGATCCCGGATTCTGCACAAAGAAATACTGCCCCCATTTCGGCAACCAATTCCTCTTTAGCGTATGATTTAGTTCCAAAGCGGCCACTAAAGTCACGCTTTAACCGGCTTTTGTGGCCGGTACTATGAATGAGTTCATGAAATAAGGTACTGTAAAATGATTGTGGGTTTTTGAAAGAAGAAATTGGAGGATTTACAACCGTATCGGTACCAGGCTGGTAAAATGCCCGATCCCCCCGAAAATGGATCTTTGGCGGTTTAGGGTACCCCGTGACTATGGATTCAGCAACTTCAATACGTTCACTTTCGGGTTTATCGGTATTCGGGTTTTTTGGGATCTTACCGAAATCAATGTCGGTAACATCGCCACCATTATAAACGTTGTAATACCTTAAAATTGGAATATAGGTCCTGGATAAACGTTCAACGGTCCATCCGGTTATTTTAAGAATTTGTAGGCGATCTTTGTTTTTCTTAATCCAGGCAAGATATTTTTTTTGGTCGTAGCTGTAGAATTCTAGTTTATCCTTCCCTTTCCCTTCCCTATGGCCATACAATTTTGTAAAATAAACAACCCGATACCCATCACTTCCTTCCTTTAGTTTACCGCCGTATTTTTCAATTTGGTTAAACGTAAGGAAATACGGATTTTTCCAAATCTTAGGCGCTAACCAATATTTTCCATCCTTTCCCTTTTTAGATTCAAAATTGAGCAGGAAATAGTTAATACCACGATAGGGGCGTTTTGTTACAAAATTTACAGCCTCGGTACCATTCCATAGCGTAGTGGCCTTCCAGCTTTTTTGCCATGGTAGTAGCCCTTCCTTATGGATTGTTGTTATAACAAGATCTGTTACATACTGGTAAATATCATTGGGCTGTACCGCCTTACCTAAGCCAACACATTGGTAGTCTGTCGGTAATTCTTCCAGACCTGGTAACATAAATGCTTCACCTGGTGTTATCCCCAATCCCAGGGATAATTGACCTTGCTCAAAAGCAGGATCCTTTTTGATCCGCCGCATCTTTCGTTTGTGGCCAGTATCTTTAATTTTAGGGGTGGGGTCCGGATTAATTTTAGAGTTTCCCAACGCGTCTAACAAAATGCTTTCAGCTACCAATTGCCCTGATTTTGGGCTTTTACCTCCTACATAGTATTGCCAGAATCCATTTTCAAACTGAAAATCATTCACTTTGCCGTAGCCAGGAATAAATTTACCTTTCCGGATCTTCCGTTTCGGTGGTTTTTTTGATTTAACAATATCGCCTCCTTTAGCAAAGTAATATCCAGGATTAAGCCTTCCACATTCCGAAAGCGCTTCCTTTGCTACACCGGTATGCCTGGCTGCCCCTAGACCGGTACCAGTGGGTACCCATTTAGCCTTTTTAGTGACAGAAATGGTAATACCGCGATCACCAAGAATAGTTGAAGGATAGTTAAGTAAAAGCGTATTTATCCGGTCCACAACCTCTTGCTGCAATTGATTTACCGCACGTTTTTTAAGGCGAAGCAAATCCCTCTTTTTTACTGTTTTCCCGTCTAAAGCATTAAATTCCTGAACAACATTCATAGCGTATTATTTTGTGGTGATGGCGAAGCGGTGTTTTGCGAAAAAATTAAATGTTAAAGGTTTGTCCTAATACTTCGATTTGGGATTCAACGCGATAATCAGTAGGGTTTGTACTTCCTAAAAGAATGGTGTTTAAAAGTCCCTGTATATTGCTTTCTACAGGTATTTTTTTAAGTACTACTTCACCGAATGCCGGTATTTCTATGCCTTCAATGTTTGGAGTGGCCACGGCTGCCAACTTACCCTCTTTATTGTAGATATGGATCTGTTTAAGACGTACCAGGCCACCGCTCTGTAAGTTAAAGGGGGTATCCGTTGGGTTTATAAGGGCTATGTTTACTGAGGTTTTAATACGTGAACCAAAAAACTGAGGTAGTGAAGCAATACCCCGTAATTGTATTTGTAGTTGCTGTGCAACTTCTTTAATTTGAAATGCCCGTCTACCTCCCCATAGTGAGGCTCCAAGTAGCGTAATCCCTCCCGCAATTAGAATGTGTTTTCCTTTTATTTTCATATCCACTGTGATTTTAGGTTTTGTAGAATTCTTTGGCATTTTTCGCGGCTTTCCTTATGCGTGCCATATAATGAGATAAACGCACAATTGGCAATACTTGTCCGGTTAATGTTTTTGTAAGTCTTGGGATCTTCCGGGTCAACGTTGGCCGTTTGCTCTACTAACCATTTAGGGTTTTTAGCATTCTCATACGTTACCCCATCAGCAAAACGGGCCTGGTCCCGGGTAGGTAGATTTGCAAATACCATCAAAGCAGCTGACATCCCTGTTTTTGGTTTTCCGGAAAGTAGCCGGTTTACAAAAGCATAGGTTAAGGCTGTTACTACACTTGTAAGCAATAAGTTGGTATAATCTACTTTTTTAGCCATTTCCCCCCTTTTTTTGTTAGTACAGTGGTAGTGCTTTCTCCGCAACTATTAAATACTGTTACGGATAATTTCTTTTTTCCAAATAGTCGGGTTGGAATTCCCAATAGTCTCCATTGGTTACGGGTGATATGGGTGACCACTTCATTGATGCTAGTAAATTTTCGCTCTGTTATGGTTAGTTCCAAGCTTTCCCCATCAAAGGTGACTAGGCCCCTAACCAAAAGGCAGGGGCTTTCATCAACCACGGGTACGGCAACGTGCCTTGCAATGGGTTTTGTGCTAATGGATTGAATGGCTTCCAATACCGGCCTTAAATCAGTGGTTTTGGTAGTGGTGTCGATGTATATCGTTTTCTGTACCACGACCTGCTGAATGTTTTTTATTTTAAGGTTCGCGCTATCCAGTTTTTCTTCTAAGTCCGGCATTTTCCTATTAATGAATTCGGCCATTTCGTTCGTGCTTACCCGGTAATCAGAAAGGATGCCCAACTTTTCATATACCCATTCATTGTTGTTATGTTCGAGCCGTTTAATTTCTGCTTTCAGGTTCCCCCGGTCTACTATGCCCCAAATCAAAATACCTACTACAACCAAAATGGAAAGTAGCGCGCTGTTTTTGTTAAAAAACCGCAGTATGTTGTTAATAAGTTTCATAAAGTTGTTTAATACTTTTTACCAATGAATTCACCTGCCGTTGACGATGGGATTTATCCCAAAGTTTTCGGTTGTCCACTGGATGGTCCATAAAGCCCATTTCCAAAAGCACTGCCCTTCCGGTAGTCCGGGTCAGGATCTTATAAGCGGCTTCTTTGTCCCTATCCCCATCGGAATAAGTGTCAAATCGCATTCTCTCGTTAGGAAAGTCTTTTTCTAAATTGGATAAAAAGATTTCCGCAACCGGATCGCTTTTTGTCTGACCAGGGCTAGTAAACCCTTCTATGCCTGTCCCTTTTCCAAATCCAATATTGGCGTGTATACAAAGCACATAAGTATTGGGATGCTTTGCAAAGATTTTGTTAGCCCGGTTTACTCTGGTTTGTAACGAAATATCCCAAAGCTCAGGGGAAATATGAAAATAGGGGATACCTGCAGTATCCAGACTTTCAATGATAGCATTAACTATCCATCGGTTGTAGGCACCTTCATAAAGGATCCTATCCTTAATTCTAGGGGATCGCTTGCCTACGGTCTGGTAGATACCATTAATGATACCTCCGTGGCCATTGTCCAATATGGGAACTAATCCATACATAATTTAAAAACCGGCCCCCATGCACTACTAACCAAATACGCAGGGGCCGGAGGATTTTTAGGCTTTTTTGATTAGGTTAACGATGGAAATAAGATTGATTACTGCGGTTAACACCAAACCGGCAATTTTCTCTATCCGATCAGATTTTAAACCATCGTTAAGAGAAGCCACTTTGTCTTTAATGTGCTGTTTTAATTCCGCTTCCTCAGATTCGTCCAAATCCTTTAGTTGTTCCACTGCTAAAGGGGCTTTTTGAAGGTTAGAGACAATTGCCGGCACCCTTATGGCGTGCATTAAATCATCCACTCCAACGCCATCTTTGGCAATGTCAGTTCCTAAATCCAATACTTCTAAAATGCCATCGGCAAAACCTTTTGCCGCGTCAATTCCTAATACTGCTGCTTCTTGTAATTCCATTGTTTTACTATTAAATGTTACTATTTCAACTTAAAATTTCCAGTTCCATACGGTGACTGTATTTCATTTTTTTTTCTTCTTAATTTTTCTTCTTAGATTCAGAGCAAAATCCTTAATCTCTTTATCAAAAAAGTATAGCACAACCTTAACAAATAGCCCGGCCACCAAAGCCGTTACTAATCCTCATCCAAAAGCCAAAGCAACGGCGAATACCCCTGAAAGTGCAGGGAGTATCTTGAAGATGAAAGCATTTATCAATATTTCAATCATTGCTTTGTTGGTCATCTTTTTCAAATTTTTCCTCGCGTGTTTTAAGACCAAACTTTTTTCTTCCATAATCCATTATAGCTAGTGGTCGGGCAATCAATAGAACGGAAAGCAGTAACACAAAAACCGCTATTCCAATAGCATGCCAACTTGCCTTCTCAAAGTCCACTTTTATAAAATACCAGACCGGATTAATTCCAACGAGAATGCCCATTGCCATTATTAAGTACTCCCAAACCGAGTATTTTTTTAAAAGGGTTTCTTTAAGCTTTGTCATGTTAATTAGTTACAATCTTTAAAGTCCTATTGCCGCTTCTAACCAAATTCCCCCCTCGGATTATCGTGCCAGAAATGCTTTGGGAAATGCTATAACTGGTATTTTCCGGAACATTTCCATTTTGAATGATCCTTTCAAAATCCCTTGCAACCCAATCCGCGTAGATTTCAAAAGCGGTGTAACCCGCATCATTGATCACCGTGTAAGGTTCGCCTGTATCAAAATGTGTAAAATTATAGGTTTGCACCACCGAACTTGCCGCTGTTACCCCTGGGTGTGCATCTATAAAAAATTGGGGCAAATCCGGGTCATCTACGTAAAATCCTGCCCCCCTAGTGTTGTTCGGCAAAGTCGGTTGCGTCCAGGTTTTATCGTTTATTGACCCTTGCGTACCACTATCTATGTCGGCAATTAATTGGGTATCATAGCTATCCAGGTACTTTCCCCTGACCCCCGCATCACTTACGTAAGTGTTAGCCCCAACATCTGCCCTGACCGTGTCAAAGGCTTCTTGGGCCGATTCTATTTTCATTTGAACGCCCAAAATGGGGTGCATGGTTGTTGTAAAATCTCCGCCAGGTAAAGCATTGTCGCTAAAATCACTCCACAACTGTTGGTCATCTAAAGCTGGGGTTGTTGCTAAAAGGTTGTGATAATTATTGGCTGTGTAAATCGAAATAGACCCGGAAACCTGTGTTTTGTTCGGGCCAATAGTTGGAGAGGTTGGGCCTGTTCTAATGTAATTGGCTATGTAATTAGCATCTTTTGTACCTGCCTTATTTAGATTAATTAACCTGTTTTCAAAATTATCATGAATATTGTTTATATGGTCGATTTGGGTTATTCCGCCATAATTCGGCTGGCGGTGCATTTCATTCTTCCAAGCGTTTCGATATGAGGTAACATCCCTTACTGATTGGTCGCCATTACCATCAATGATAACAGAAGTCGCATTTTCTGAAAACAGATTATGAGCCATGGTGAAGTTTTCAAAAAACCTACCGCCTACACCCCTTACGCTAATTGCTTGATCATCATTCATAGCAAAAGAACAATGATCTATTATGAAACCGTTACCCCCACGCGAAATAATCCCGTTATGCGTGTAGACATCTGGAACTCCTGTATAGTTTCCATTCCTAATGCGAATGAACCTAAAAATTGCATTATCGGTGTTGGTGTTATTTCCAAGAATAACAGGGAAATTTGTGATAGTTATACCACCTTGTGGGGCGGTTTGCCCTAAAACTGTAAAATTGCTATTGACATCGTTAAGATTTACTTGGGAACTTAAATCAATTCTACCGCTGATATCGAAAACTATATACCTTGCGCCAGTTTGAGATAGTGCATCTCTATAGCTTCCGCTTCCTGTAGCATTGAGATTAGTAATATGATAAACAGAACCGCCTCGGCCTCCAGAGGTATTTCCACCTGCCCCCACACAAGATGAGCAGGCAATTTGAGAATGAAGTGTTATGACGGTTTGTTGCGAAAACGTAAAAATGCACATTAAAGACAGTAAACCAAAAAATAGTATTTTCATGTTAATTTCCTTTTTCCAATATTACTTCATCAATATAAAAACCAGTTATACCAGTAACTACACTAGAAGTACTTCCCTGTAAATTTGGATTGTTTTCGCTAGCGATATCGGTGCGGTCCACTTGAACCCATTCATTTCTATTCCCTTGCCCTATATTTTGCTGTGTACCGTTTTGCCAACCATCTGAAACGCGAGTTCTCGCAAAATGATTTCCAGTACCCGAACCTTCTATAAATATTCTATATCTTACCCTAATTTCATCACCGATATTTATTCCAGTCGTTTGAATCTCATACCCACAAGGATAGGTTCCGTTGCAATCAACATAAACCGCTTCTACCCCATCAAATACCTGAGTTGTTGACGTTGTGTAAGACGAGTTTTGGGCATTGACAAAACCCATTGTCTGGCCTGTAGTTTCTGGATTTGGATTGGCTGCATTGGCACTTGTGTATATAGGTGAAACGCTGCTAGCTTGCTGCCTGCTTGCCAGGTAGAATTCGCTTTGCGAAAAACAGCAAATACTAATTAAAAAAGCTATTATGGTTATAAATTTCATGGCGTTACTTCATAAAAATAGTAGTCAATTTCCCCATCATCATTTATTTCATATACCCCTACACATTCCGTGTTGGCTGGAAAAGTAGTGGTTCCCGGAAGCTGTTTCATGGTTGCACCGGAATAAGAAGGTTCAGACGCACGGTTATACCTAATTTTAGCGAAAGCCCCTACTTGCAGTTCCCCGTCTACAATCAAATTTGAAAAGGCAATTGTGGCTGCATCAATAGCCCTATCATCATACCTTTGGTTGCCTTTTGAAAAGTCTATAGTTGCCCCACCGGCATCTGTTAAGGGCGCGCAATTGCTACAGGCGACTATCTCTCCGGTAGCTGGGTCCCCATCAGAAGCTAATTGTGCTGCCGTTTGTTCCATTATTGCCGCAACAGGTGTTCCTGTCCTACCTGAAATGGCACCCAACACATTGTTTTGATCGATTCCGTTAACACTGTACAGATCGACCGTGTTGGAACCGGATTGCTGCGAAAGACCTAAAGTCGCGTTCCCCGTTCCTGAAAGGGATACAGTTTGATCGGGGTCGCCTGAACCAGCACCAATATTATCATTGAAGAACTGTAAATCGATTAAATCAGTGCTGTTAGAAGGCGTTCCGGTTTCATTAAGGGTATATCGTTCTAAGTACAATCCTGAATGATCTGTACTTGCTGATTGTTGATAAAAGAACGCAAAGGCTTCATTGGTGCCCGTTGTGGATTTTCGAAATTGCCATCTTTGGCCTAATGTACCCTGTGGCACTCCTAAAACAATATCAGCCGCCGTTAATGTGCCTGTTACGTAATAGCTTCCAGACATCGTATGAAGTCCTGTAAGTTTTACAGTTCCGGCAAATAGATTGTCTAACCCTTGTCTTACTGTTGTTTGTCCATTATTGGTATAATCCACATCATCCGCCTGATAATCTAAAACAGATTTCGCGGTATCAACATTCATTTGAGCAATAGGCCCGGTACCAATTGATCTTCCCAAAAAACTATTAGGAGCTAAATCACCAAATTTGGCCAAACTTAGTGATCCGTCATCTATCTTGGGATTAGTTACAGAACCATCGGCCAAATTAATTCCCAAAACCTGGCCCGGAGCATTTGATAACTTGCCGTCTAGCGCATTGTTAATACTATCGGTATCGACACTTACTGATCCAATGCCAATGACTTTGCCATTATATAAAATTGCCTGGGAATGCCCAGCAAATGCAAAAAGTAACGCTATGATGTAAATTGCTTTTTTCATCTTAATCCGTGGTGTAAAATGTTCCTGAAACTGTTATTTCTGCCAGGGCTAAACTACTTGCTGGCAATAGACTTGTTGATGAGCCAGATCCGGTAGTATAGGATATAATTATCTCATCATTTATGATCTCCCCATAAAGTGAGGCGAAGTTGGTTCCTTGCAATAAGATTTTACCAAATGAGACATTGAATCCTGGTAAATTAGATGTAAAAGGAAGCGGCCCGATTTTCAAATTACCGGAAGGGGTTCCGGTGGTGTTAATGTTCGAAAGGTTTATCGTAAAATTTACCTGCTTTCCTACCTTGTAGTAGTAATTGGCATTTGTTATTCCTGAGTAAGTAGCTCCCCCACCATCATCAATAAAAGTGCAGGTAAACACATCATTGGATTCAAAATCAATCCAATCTAAATTAGTTCCATTGGTTGATAAAATTTGCCCGTCAGTTGGAGGGCCAGTAGCGGAATCGTCTAATTCATCTACCCCTACCGCATTATCCTGTAATTCAGAAGTCCCAACGGAGTTTGGCGCTAATTCGGATTGGGTAACACTTTCATCTTGTATATCTGCAAAACCATTGATAGTTTGATCTACAATTTTATCTCCATTAATAGAATTATTAGCCACCTTATCAATGGTAACCGAATCATCCTGTAATTCAGAAGTCCCAACGGAGTTTGGGGCTAAATCTTCACTTGTCAAACTTTCATTCTGAACATCCGCCCCGTTAAGGGAGCCATCTACGGTTTTGCTTCCATCAACCGAATTGTTGGCCATATTTTCCAAGGCTACCGCTCCGGGTGCTATGGTTAGTGTAGTAGATCCTACCACTTCCCCGGTATGGGTGGCGTTATCCAGGTAGAAGGAAGGGTTTTGGCCGTTAAGTTGTTCAGAATTGTCTACTACACCATCATCGTTAATATCATAAACACTTTTCATCATATCGGCCCCTGAAGCGGCTGGAATACTATCGGTAACGATATGAAGAACATTCGCGGGAACGCCTGTTGGAGGATTACCATACTCCGCATAAAATTGTGCCTTATTTCCTTTCCAAAATTGTATTTGGTCAGGGCTATTACTCGCTTCGTCTACCGTTAAAACAAAGCGATCATAGATTGCGTTGTTTTGGACTGGATTGGGCGAACCATCTGTAATAGCATTGTCAACTGTTACGCTTCCACCGCCGCCGCCAGCACCTTGATCTACCCAAACGCCCACATCAGCGTCATAACAGTGTAGTGTATTGGTTTCTGTATTATATAAACATTGCCCGTTTTTGGCGCTATTTAATGCCAACATTTGCGCTGTAGTATAGTTGCCGGGAATAAATCCTTGTGGCATTCTAAATTGGGCTGTGCAGGCAACAAAAATGAGCATTCCGGCAATTGTAAATAGTAGTCGTTTCATTGTTCTAATTATCTGGGTAATCACTTTTTTTAATTTGTCCTGGATTATCATAATTTGCTGGATCTCTACGGTCACCGCCGTTGTACTTGGCCGGAATGGCAATAGTGTCATCGTCAATACCACCAATTACCCAATCGCTTGTTTCGCTAAAACCTTGATGGATATTTCCGGCAGCTACATTCTTTAGAATTAGCTGATTGTCTTTTATAAATAGTTCCCTACTGGGATTTTTTCGTACTACCCCTATCATGCTGTACCTTTTAATTGTTCTTTCATAAACTTTTCAATGGGTTTCCAAAACACTACGGCCAAAACCACTACTGTAGCAATAGCAATTATTCCGGTATTTTGCTTTACCAAATGCACCGCATATTCCGCAGGGATTTTGGTAGTAAGCGCCCTTTTAATACTTCCCACCGTTACACGGCCGCCATCATTAAAAATGGGGTTCTGGTCCGCTATTTTTTTTGCTGATAATGAAGGGGTTTGCAGCACCCAATTATCCGGTTTTCCTATGGCCAGTGGAAAGAAAGTAGCCAGGTATAGATCTGTGAAACTTTGAACGCGGCCTTTAAAGGGGCGGTAATAGCGTTCCACATAATCAAGTTGTGCTATGAAATCCATCCCCCGTAAGGCTTCTATGGTAGTCCCTAATGAAATAGCGGTTGCCGGCATAAACTGAATTAGCCCGGTAGCCTTGCTAAATGGGTTTTGAATAGATGTTGAGAAAGTACCCGCAGTTTCAAAGTTAATTACCGCCATAAGCCAATTAGGTTGGATTCCCAGGCGATCAGAAACCTGCCGGATCTTCTCCACAATGGCCGCCCTATTGCTGGTCGGTAGTTTTTCTTTGAATATTAGCATTAGTTACTTTTTTTAGGATTCACTGCAGTATCCCTATTTGTAATGATTCATGATCAACCTGGTACGCTTATTTCTTCCAGGGCATTTTTGTACTGGTCCCTTTCTAATGAAATGGACAATATCAAATCGAAAACTGCTTTTGGTACTTGGTAGTTCTTCCCTTCAATTTCTACTTCATGCATTGGCCAATTGTTTTTGTGATTGTTTATCAGATTGCCGCGCTACCTGGGAAACCACATATCCAACCCCTAAAGCGGCCACTAATCCTACACTTAATGCTATCAGGGGATTTTCTTTTAAGGTGTCCCATAAACTCTTTTTCGTGGGCTGTTGAGTAGGCAAATCATTAATGAGGTTTCGGAAACTGTCCGAAATTCCACTTGGGTCGGATGGCAACAAATCTTCATTAGGATTAAATCTCGGGGTTCGTACTACTGGATTCCGTGGGGATACCGTAACGCCTTCAAGCTGAGTTACATCTTCCTCTAAAACAAAGTTGCGTTCACCTCCAAAACGTGGCATTTTAAACAGTACTTCCTCAAAACCTACATAGGTAACGCGCCAGGTTTCTTCCGGGCGGATGTCGCTAATGGTAAACACACCATTAAAATCAGTGATGGTGCCGGCAAGCCTATTGGTTTGTGGCCTGCGTAATACTGTTGTAATATTTGCACCAACTAATGGATTTCCATCCCGGTCTGTTACTTTGCCCCTAAAACTCATGCTTCTACTTTTTTAGGGTCGCTATTTCTGGATAATACATAGGCAGTACCAGCGATAAGTATGATCCATAACCAACTCCCGCCAAATTTTACCTCTTTCACCTCGGCGTTTTTAAGATTGTCTACCGGTAAGGCTGTTGGTTGTATTACAGGGCCCGTATCATTAGTAGTAGGGGTAGGCTCCGGAATGACTTTTGGAGTTGTAGGCCTTTTGTCTATGGTGTAAAACCGGAATCCTCCTTTGCTTCCAAGGATCCGCATTCCCGGCGCCATTCGTCCTATGCTTTTTGAAAATGAAACGGGTGTTTTTAAATTAAGTTCCCGTTGCAATTGCAAGGCATACTTTTTTGGATCAAAAGCCACTTTTAAGGCATTTGCGGCATTAAACTCTTGTACCCTTTTGAGTTGTGCGTTAATATCAATCCCACCTCCTGGGGTTAAAGGATAATCCTTTAGATCTACGGGGGTAGTTTCCTTTTTAATAACAGGTTTTTTGCAAAAGCAATTATGGGATCTATCGCTATACCTGCCAACGTATCCTGTTCGGATTAGATATTCTTCTAATTGCTTGCTTGTCCTCATCGTTTTATTTTAAAAAATTCCTGTACTGATTTGTTTTAATTCCAGCCGTTGGGCATTGGTTAGCTCCTTTGCAATCCATTGGGAAAGGTTCATTTTAAAACTCCCTGAAAGCAATACCCCGGCCTCCCCGGTTATAATGTTACGCCTGGGCTCCCCGAAGGCTTCACTGATTAGGGCATAGTCTTTGGCGTTCTTCCCCCGAAAAACAGATTTTACCTTTTCAAACTCTTTGGAACTTACACCTCCCCAGGTATGAAAGGAACTTAATAAAGTGGCTGCGAGATTTTGTGCCTGAGCACGATTAATACTCGCCCCTATCGGTTTGACGGTGGGATTATCAATTATCACAGCACCCCCGCCGGCATCTTTATCGGTGGTGATAATATCGGATAGCCCATCTACAGCATTGGAAGTAGTTGTAGCCAACTTGTAGAGTAAATACAGCACAAAGCCCCCGCCAATAACATATACCGGTATCATTGGGTTTTTCTTGACAAAACCGCTTGCCTGGTTTACCGCATCCTTTGTTTTTTGTGTTAATGCTGTTGTACTGGCCATTACAAAAAGGGTTTTAACATCATGAATTTTGTTCCACTACTTAAATATGACCGGGCTTTTTCGCTCTTTACCAATTTCAGTAAATGCGTTATCTGCATATCCTCTAATTCGTTGACCAATTCCAAACAGGTAAGCCGATTGGAATCTGCCATAGGGGAGCCGGTACTTTTAACTTCCAGTTGGGGCATTTTCTCTGTTTTTTTCAATTAAGGTTGTAAGTGCTACTTGGAATTCCGGCTTATGCGCTAACATGGCCAGGGTGGCTTCCAAAAGGATGACAGTTTCATCAGCCATATCGGGATCAGTGAGATAACCAATAAACCGTTGTTTTGCCTCCGATAATCCTTCGGTAGATCCTATCCCTATTTGTCCGGATGCTGCCTGGTTGCCTCGGTTTAATGCTGCTGAAAGTACCGGGCTAAGGCTTTGCAGTACTGTTTTTAGAGTTTCCGGATCCGTCCAGGATTTTGCATCCAGTTTGGTAGAAGTAATCGCAATTTCCTTTTCCTTCTCCGCGATTTCAATTTTGGCATTTAGTTTGCGATTTTCGATATCTACTTCGTCGTACTTCTTTTTAAAGAACTCATATTGTCCCTTATAATGGTCCGACATTTCGGCCTTTTTCTTTAGCTCCACAAATTCGCTCATCCCTGTACTGGCTGCCATGGCCGCCGCCCCCAATCCACCCATAGATAACATAGCCTGTTGTTCAAATTGATTATGGGGGTAAGGACCTGCTACAGGAACCGGATTAACAGTATGGTTTAGATAGCCTGTACCATTTACTTTTTCATTGTCCATTGTTTCGGGAGTTTTTAGGGTATTGTTTTTTAAGGCTTCCAGTTTTGGGGAAAGATCAATGTCCTGGGGATCCATCACAGTGCGGCTACTAGAACCATTTGTGCTTTTAAAGTAGAACCAGGCCCTTTTCAGGTTTTTGGAAAGAATAAGATCATTTAAATATTCAGCAAAATCATTATGTTTTTCCTGTACGCGCTGGTAGGTAATGTAACTTCCTTCCTTCCCAGGGGCAAAAACCAGAAATTTGTCTCTATCCACGTCTTTAATGCGGATAAAGTGTTTAGGGTTTTTCTTTAGGAAAAAATCATATTCTGAAATGATTTTGTCGTACTTGATCGTATCTTCCATAAAATAGGGGGATTATGGTTCGCATCCAGTTTCTTTTTGAATATCAAACACGCCCACCAATTGGATAAAATTGGCAACCGCTTTGTTTTTATCATTAGGATCGGGGTTTTCTCTTGGGATAAAATCTATTTCCACCGTTCCTTTTAAAACAATTCCTTCTCCTGCCGTCCAATGCTCGTCGGGATAAACTTTTTGCTGGTTGACCAATAGAATTGTTTGACCTGTATTGTAAATGGTAAGGTTAACCATCCCATCTACCTCAAAAGCGAGTTGTGGATTATTTATCGATCGTCGCCGTATTTGTCCGGTGGGTAGAATCATCTAGTACTGAACGTCTTGATTGATTAGGAAAAACACATCAATGATGGCCGCAGTCGCTAAATTCTGATAGGCGGTTGCAAAAAGATCTACATTGATATCGCACCGGAAATTAGTTGGCACCAGACTGTCTACATACCGCCCCCCGTTGGTTTTTTCTAAAAAAGCCTGCGATAGCGGTTCCACCACTTCATTACCGCCATCTTTTATAGCTAACTTTATAGGGTTTGCATCCCCATCTCCACCGTATACTTTCATAGCATAGGCGATACACGTCCCTGCCGGCAGTTTTATGCTTGTATCATTGGCACTATCCCCCGCTGGAATTACAATGCGGGCCAATCGGTGTTTATAGTTCGTTGCACTATCCATTTTTAAAAAATTTAGGGTATTCAAAAAAGCCCTGCCTTAACAAAAGGCAAGGCTTTAACGAGAACACTGGTCTATGAAAAAATTATTTTAGCTCTTTCTTTTGAGTTTCGAAAC
The DNA here is from genome assembly GCA_028284285.1 of Croceivirga sp. Taxonomy (GTDB): domain Bacteria; phylum Bacteroidota; class Bacteroidia; order Flavobacteriales; family Flavobacteriaceae; genus Croceivirga. The sequence continues at coordinate 66,431 of JANQSA010000081.1, read as the reverse complement.
CAGATAGCTTAACCATGATGTATTGATTAGCTACGTCCGCCGCAGGCATCACCACACCGTTTGGGAACTCCAAATTAATCTCAACTTCATCATCATCCTTTAGGTATCGTAGATTGTCTGTGTCCGCATATTTATCTTCAATGCTTAGTGGAACACCTTCATTGATGAGTGAACTCACGTTGCGCTTAAAGACTTCCCGACCATCCTGAACAATTACCAAATCAGCGTTGTATAATTCGCCAATTGGTGCTTTATTGTAGACTAATGCCCCCTCTTTATCGGCATCTGCATGAGTTTGATAGCCAACCTGAATTCGATCAAATATTACCCCTCTATTTTGGGATAACCTTCCATTAGCATCAAAAGAAACCACCCCGCGCAACTTTTTAGTATTCGCGTCCAAAAGAGGGGTAATTGCCCCAGCGTCGGTAATGTTCTTTTTGATGTACAGGTCTACAGGGTTAAGGGTAACTTTTGGATTGGTACCCTGAGCATCATCCCCTAATACTAAAGAGTTTAAAGAAGCAGATAACCTTCCGGCTAATGCTATACTTACTAGAAATGCCAGTGCAATTTGATGGCGAATTGTGTTATTTCCCATTTTTAATGATTTTTAAATGATTTTGTTACTTGTTTTACTTTGGTGATGATGGCAAAAACACTTCTTTTTTATGCTCCGGCAGGACCGCCAACCATACTTACTTCCGGGGTGTCTATTAATTCCACTGGAAACCCGCGTTGGATTAGTTCTTCATAATAGGAGGAATCCGGTGCGGCCAATCCAACGGATTTACGCAAAGCATTATAAAACGGCCCCGTTTTTCCTTCGCTAATTCTGACAACACCAGGTTGAGCCAAGGCAACAACACCCTCTGTGAATTGAACAACCGCCGCTCCTAAAGCAACCGCTTTTAGATTTTTTTCCATGGCCGATTTGGCTTTTGCCCTACCTGCCACGATTCCTACTAACAAAGAAGCTCCTATCTTTCCACCAGGCCCAAAAGGAATGTGGGGAGCTACTACCCGAGAGGCCATTGCCCCTACTGTCGCCGCCGCCAATTCTGTGCCGGTGGTCTGTACAGATTCTATTACACCTTCTTTCATTTGAAATTATTTACTTGTTTGTAATTGCTTTTTTTTATCCTCCTTGCCCTTAAAGGCCATTGCCCCGATTGCTACTAAGGCTAAAGCACCGACGGCTATCCAACCGAAGTTGGCGTTTTGGGTTTGGTTGGGCTGGTCATCAAAAACCACCCTGTTATTTTCATCAACAAAAGATCCTGAGCGAAGTACGTTTCCGCTACGGGTACCCACCGATCGATTAACTGTTGAATTACCTGAAAAGTTTGAACTTCCGGTATTGGTGTTTACCATCACCTTGTATTGAGGAACATCAAAAGTCCAGGCATGGCGGCCCGTACTTTCTGGCGGGTAGGTTTTCCTGTGAGGCTGGGCATTGCTGATCTTATGCCCGGCACCTGTCAACCACTGCTCAATGGTCAGTTTGCTTTGAGCGGCCAGACCATCATGAGCGCCAATTAGGATCTTTAAACCATCTTTGGTACAGTCTTTGGCTGAAGTATTTAGCCAATTCCTTTGGGTGCTTTTAAGCCCATAAAACCAAATCCAAAAATCATTGATCGCCTTTTCCAATTGGGATGGGGCTGAATTAAGCACCTGGGGTAAGCGTTGTTTTACCAGGTCGGCATCTTTTTGGAATTCGACTTCGGCACGTTTGGGATTCCATTTGGCACCCCAGCATTTAAAGTTGAACCCATTGGCAAATACGGCTCCAAAAGTCTTATCGAAAAGATCTTTTGGAACAATAGCGCTGATTAAAGATGTGGCTGTAGATGCCAAGGGTACGGTACTGCCAACTTTTTGCAGAACTCCCCCGCTATTGGTATTGCTTCGGGTAAAATTTCGAGAACGTGCCGGTAGTTGGTTAACATCCCTTAAAAGGGGAGCGGTAATGACATTGCCTAATCCGGCTTTGTTTTCTAAGCCAAAGAGATCTTTTATTGTTGGTTCAATCCCTTTTTCCACATAACTTACCAGGCGTTCCCTTGCGGCGTTTGCCTCGGATACCGGTAAGCCTTTTTTGACAACCAGGTCCGCCAGGAACAGATCAAATTTGAAAAAGGCCTTTTCAAACTCCGATAATTCAATTTTGGTCGCCCCCAATCCTCTTAATGCCACATTAGCACGTGCCGGTGCTTTGTACACATTAACCTGTGAAGGTTTTCTGTACAAATTAGAATTGCTTTGCAAATTGGAAGTGGAAAAGTTTTTAACCTGGTTTACCTTGGGGGTACAACTACAATCTGCTGTCCCGGAAACCCCGGCTAATCCTACGTGTGGTAATGAAACGCTGCTCATTAATTTTACTTTTGATTCCGTTGCCGGAACCTCTTTATTGTTGTTTACCGTTGCATCTATCACGTAATAATCGGATGGACTGTTAACGGTAAGTTTTTTTTGGTCCTTTGGAATTATCACATAAACATGGCTCCATAGATTAGGATCTATCCCGCGATACGGCCAATTTGGGTTGGGTTGCTTTAGCTTTTTGAAATAATGCTGAATGCCCAAATTTTGCAGGATAGCGCTGGCGAAAATGCTGTAGGTTTTGCAGTCGGTACCCTTATCTCTAGTAGCCCATGCACATCCCGGGCTTTTTAATACCTGCAATTCGCCATCCATTTGATACTGTATATGGTTGTACAAAAAATGGTGGATGGCTTTTGCGGTGTTCCCCAGGGATTGGCCTTTGAACTTGGCTTTGGCCAGGCGTTCGACATGATGGGCATATTTTTTTGCCCAATGTTCCATTTTACGAAGGGTCAAAAAAGTGTCCCCTGTAGGCATTACATGTCGCTCACAGCTACTTTTTATAAAGTACTTATCGTACTGCTTTCCCGATTGTATAGGCCGGCGGAGTCTTGCGTTTATGCTTTCCATTCCAATATCTCAATGATCGTTCGGTGATTTAAAAAGCCGGGGATGTTCCTACCACATCCCGACTTTTCTAAAAATGATTTTACCATTTCACCAAAATTGATACTACAAACCTTACAATTTTGTCAAAAACCATGTTTGACTTATTACATTTTTGACCAATAAGTCCCCTTTTTATTTCATATAATTATTCTATACCTTTGATTTAACACTGATTTGGCTTTCAAAATCAATGTCAAACGCCATAGAATACACCAGTTACCGAAGTACCAAAAAGAAGCTGCTAAAGGCAGTAAAACCTTTGTATTACCGGGAATTTCAATTATTAATTAACCACATTGTGGCCGACATCCGGGGTGAAGATTACCAGCAGATCAAACGTGTGAATTACTTGCGAAGTGATGAAGTAATTGCCTTTTTAAAGGAAATAGGGGAGCCCCTGGACAAGCATGGCAAGCAAGTTGTTTTTCCAAAAGGGAGGGTTGGTAAAAGGGAATTATTACGTAAGATACCTGCCTTAGATGTACCCACCTTTCGGAGTGTTAGTGCTAAAGTGGTGGGATTTTACCGGGAACTTGACCAAAACCAGGCCAGATATATGCGATGGCTTCGAAGTAACGAAGTAATGGCTTTTTTAAAGGAACTTGGGGAGCCGGTTAATTAAATAGATCTATATAAAGTAGCACAGACAATATACCTATAATTACTCCTGTAAGTAATCCTGAAACAAATGTTACCAAAAAGAATCTATTTTGCTTTTTAATTGGGTCCATCAATAGAATTATATTTAAAAATATACATTTCCTCAAAAACAATTGATCATACATCCCTGGATAAAGGGATAGCTGCAGATACCCCCGAAAACAAAGATAATGCCGGCAGTTCAATACGATTTCCTTGGGGCAGTTCAAGGTATGTAACGAATAAGCTCATATTGATAAACCCAGCACCAGGAATTAAGGGGTGTTTTGGGGTTAAGATCTTTGATTAGTTTGAAAAAGCGAAGTTGATACCAATATGTTTGTTCTTGCAATTTCTCTATATCCATATATATTTTTGCAATTTTCTTTCGGTTAGGAAATTCAAAGGTTCGATCTATCCCCTCATTTTTCACCGACCTTTCCGAAATATCACTAAACCGCTCCACCCTGATATCCAAAATTTTGATATGTAATCTGGCATGTTTGGCCGGCATAAATAGTTTGTTCTTCCATTTGTAGAATTTCCGTTCGTCTTTAGGTGTCAGGTATTGGTACTTGATACTTCCCATACCGTCAAAACAGTAAGGCTCTTTGATGTAGACCACTTCACCGATGTTGTAGCGGGGGATCATTACCCATTCATCTAACCATCCTACTTTTTCATGCTCAAATTGCCCCCCAAAAACAGCGCCGAAAGGGTATTGTTTCGTTATAAATCCCTCATTGCTTCGGTCAACGCTCGTACGATAGTCTTTTACTATGGTCGTTGGTGCTTCGATACGCTCAAATTCGCTATCTGGCGTAATGTGTATAGTTCTCCTGGTTTCGGTTTTTTCCCCTATTTCTGTTTTCTTAGTCAGGGGTTCTATCATGCAAATTCCCTTCATAGCCCTTTGTTTTTCTCTTGGAATTTTTTGGCCTGGTCTATCGCCGCAGATTCCCCGAAATGATTAAACAATGAAATACAATCGCATCTTTGGGAAAAGGTAAGGTTGAATTGGTCTAACTTTAAGAGTTCAGATAGGGTAGGGGGTTTTGTTCTTTTGAAATCTTCTTTTTTCATTTTAAATAGTGTATTTATTTGGCGTTCAATATTTTAGTTTAGGTCCCAAACCCCTGTTTTCAGGGATACGGACCACATCCCCAAAAACGGGGAGAAGATCCGGAGCTATTCTAATTGCAAAAAGTTCCCGATACTGGAATGCTCGCCTTTAGTTTCTGCTATGGTTCTACCGCCCAAAAGCAAATAATCACTAAAGGCCACCCGGGGGCCAAAAATCTGGATTCGGTTTATCCGCGCTTTGGTATCGTAAAAAAGCATCGTTACTGCTTGGCGTTGTGCTGCAACTTTATCCTTTTGGTAAACCGGTTCCAAAACCGGCCAAAAGATTCGGAAATAATCCTTTTCAATATTGAAGGCAATTAAAATACCCTCTTTTCCCAGGTTCATCCCAAAAATTCGGGTGTGTATTACACCACCCACCGAAACAATTAGCTTTTCCGTTTTTTCAATCCAATGTTCAATACTGGATTGGCTGGTTTTCCAATAAGGCATGTCATTGGCTATGGGTAAATCTTTCACTTTTAAGGCTTTTTTCAATTACTCTTTTTACTGTGGATGGCTTTGGCCAACTTCTAAACTCGTGAACTATACTTTTATTAGTAACAATTCTTCTGGTCTTGTAAACCCTATGATCTCCTTTCAACACTTTTTTCCAATGCGCGATAAAAGTGTGTCCCAACAATCCCTTTTTTGACCTTTCTGTGATAAAAACCATTTTATGACCAGTGCCACTTATAATTATCGCAAATGGTGAGTGATAAGAGGTTTTCCAATCAAACTTTGATAACTCCATATCAATCGTTATTTTCCTTTAATTCTAACAATCTATCCAGCATTTTACGGGCATCATAGGCCTCAATGGGTTTTGCCTCAATTTGGTTTGCTGCATGTAACATTACTTCCTCTGTTACCGGATTAATGGCGTAAATAGCCTGGGGATTAAACGGCCGGGTAAAAGAAGGCTGTTTTTCTGTTTCCGGTACATCTACCCGAACAAAAGCAGATCCGGCTACATTTTGCTCGGTAACTTCACCAGAGATCCGGGCATGTCCAAAGAGTTCAACAATAGCGTGTAGTTTTAGTTTTTCTTCCATAATTGATATGTTTTTTAGGCCGCAGCCTGGTTATATTTCTCTAAGGCTAAATAGTTGCTTTCAACTAGCTTTTGTGCAATTACCGGTACTACAGCATTCCCGATATACTTTTTTTGTTGGGTCTTAGTGCCTCTTAATTTATACCCCTTTGGAAAGCCCTGGATTCGTAATAATTCCGGGATATTCAGCATGCGCATTTTAATATCTGCTATCCCGTAAATAGCCATAAACTCCTTAATTTTCACCATAGTAGGGGAATCATCTTCATATACTGGGACGGCAAAATCACTTGACACATCACATTGTACCAAATACATTGGTTTTTTATCCTGACGTGCTATGATTGTTGGTGCCGGTAGTTCTATGTCAGCACCTTTTGAGGAAAATTGTGGATTTACTAAATAATGGTAGTGCCTGGATGCCGTAATAGTGGCGTTAGGTTCTTCAACGGATCTGCCAACATTGTTGTAATTGGTATTCAAAACCCAAGGGTAGGCGGTAATAAGATTATGTTTCGGATTGGTTGGAATCGATCCAATGGGGTTTTCCAAATTAGTAGGCTTAGAATTTCCGTATTGCTGATCTAATAATTGAATTTTTGTGAGTTTTGACTTAGGATTTGTAGTAATGGTAGGGGCGGGTCCGTCAATAGAGGTTAATTGTCCGCCACCATTATACTGATTGGCTAAAAACTGGGTTTCAATTTTCGATAACCTATCCTTGGTTGTAAGGGTAGGACCAGGTTCATCAATGGATAATGCTCCGCCTGTTCTAAAGTATTTGTTTAAGAATACCGTTTTAACAATACGTTGGTTTGGGGTAGTGGTAATGGTGCGTGTCGGCCGGTCAATATCCCATACTTTGGATTGGGGAGCTCCCCCATGATTATGATAGAAAAAATTAGCACTTACCAGGGCTTGGCTGCCTACAGTGGTAACTGTGCCGGCCGGACCATCTACCCCGATTACTTTTCCATGTGGTTTTCCTGAAAAATACTTTTTTAAGAATTTGGTGGAAACTACCGCATGACTATTTTGGGTGGTGAGAGATCCGATCGGCTCGTTGATTGATTTTACTCTTTGCTTATCATTACCGCTATTGTACACTTTGGTAAATGCTTCCTCGCCACCGGCGACGAATTTGATCAATCCCGCATAAATTCGTTTTAATGAATTTTCAACCAAAGGTTTTTTCCGGGTAAAAATGCTGTGTCCTTCATCTTCCAGGTCCAACACTTCTTTGACCGCTTTCCATTTCTTTTTTGTAGATGCAAACAGCCCTTCATTTTTGGGTAATTGTTTTACATGGGTCGGATCTGGCCAGGAAAGCGGGAAAGGCTTTTTTGCAAATTGTCCAAAATACCGAAGTCGGGATGTGTAGGCTCCAAAATCCGCAGCGTTTAATAGTCGGTAGTCGTAGCTATAGCCATATTCTTTAATGGTATTGGACCACTTAATATAGTCCCTTCCATTATTTCTTGAAATGGGTCTACCAATTTTATCTAGTGGCCCCCAGGACATAAACTCCCGAACATTTTCGACATAGATGCAATCGGGATTTAGGGCCTCAATGTACAGATACAAAGTTTCTGCCAGTGTACGGCTATCAGCATCCCGGGGTAGTCCTCCTTTGGCTTTTGAATAGTTGGTACATTCCAGTGATGCCCAAATATTGATAATTGCCTGGGGGTCGCTTTCTCGAATATTCCGCACCAGGACGGCTAAACGTTCAATTACTTTTAAGCTGCGAACGTCCTCGGTAAAATGTAAACAATCAGGGTGGTTTGCCTTGTGGGATTCTATTGCATTTTCATCGTGATTTACACAGGCAATGACTTTTGCATTTGCATCTGCTAAGTGAATTCCGGTGCTGGTACCTCCGGCACCACAAAAAAGATCTATCCAGTAAATGGTCATAAGGTGTATTTTATTTGGCGAATTGTTTTAAACGGCTGGTGAGGCCTTAATTATTATAATAATTGTTTAGATAATTGTTCTTTTACATGCTCTAAAGCCGGGGTTTCTGAAAAGGATCTTTGTGGCCAATAGGCATTAATGGCATCCAAAATGACCATACCTGTATGTATCAGTAATTTTAGGCTTTTGTTTTGCCGTGCCTTCGTTTCCGAACTCTCTAGTAGCTTTTTTTTGGATATTTTCCGCTCCAATTTAAAGTAGGCTTCTGTTAAAATACTATGGTCTTTCCGTTCAGAACCCAAACGATATTCGTGGGATTGTTCTAGTAAAAACCCCTCATAATACGCCTGCTCTATCAAAAATCCCCCATAGTGCTCCATGGCCCTACAGAGTATTAAGAAATAATCCGTGCTCATTTGTTTTATAGTAATCTCAATTTTTAACATATATGTACTTTTTCAATTAAGTTCCCGTTGCGCTCATAGATCATCAAATAATTACTGGCATTCCATTGCGGCATCCGCTTTGCCCGGCTAACCATATTTTTGATGATAACAGAGCGGGGTCGTTTATCTTCTTTTAGAAAACTCCAAAATGCCGGGTTCACTTCCTTACCTGCAGTACCCCTAATTTTAAAGGGGCTTTGCTTGTCCCGGAGAAGAAAAACCATTTTATACTGACTACAATTGTTGCAACTTTCGTTGTTCTTCCGGTTGTTCCCGCAGGTACATAGTTGTTTCGGCATTATTAATAGGCAATTGTTGAAATAAAAACTTATTCAAGTCATCTTTTAAACTACGGTGGCGTCTGGTGGAAATGATTGGTGGTTTCTATAAAATGCCTGCATCAACATCATGTCCCGATAGCTGTCCGCTAAACAGAGCTCCTTTGCTCCTAAACGTTTCAATTCTTTGATTGCTCTTTTCCTTGTTCCCTTTGCAGTAAAGGAGAGCATAGAGCAATTAGATTTAATGTAATCCTCTAACTGCTGGTAAGAGATATTGTATTTGTCTTTCATTTCGCTTTGATGTTGAAAGTTCCAAATCAGCTTGATTTCTCGGCCAACCGTGGACACTCCAAGTAGTTCACGTAGCATGTTGGGAATATGAGCCATACAGGCATAATGCGTAGTGCATTCCCACCGCAAATTGTCCACAGACTTATGTGGGTACACAATAAAATATTTCGGTTTCCAAGACATTATTTAATATTTAAAGTTTCTTATTTATTCATCCTTTTAACAACCCGATTTACCGCTTTCTGCCATTCGGCTTTGGTACATACCTCCTTATGCTTTTTGAACACTTGTAAATTTAGAGGGCTGGTTGGAAAGGTGTTGAATACCGTTACCTTTTCACCAAATATTCTCTCAATGGTAAAAGCTATTTCAATTGCAGTCCCATCGGGCCGGATCTTTAAAAAACATTCCTTTTCTTCCTCGGGATCGTACCATTTTCGGTAAATATTTCTAGTGCTCATGTTTCGCTTCTTTTGATAATGGAATTGCCTTTTCCAGCCCTGCTGGGATAAGTCCAAAAAGATCAAAATGCCAACTAAGCAAAATCTGAACTCTCCAGTACTCTAATTGGTCCCAACGATACCAAGTATTGAGAATTCTAAAATGATACCCTTCGGATCCTGGATAGTCTTTTTCTGGATTCTCCACGAATTCGTCAATATTTAGTGTTAAAGTGTTTATTGGAGTGAATATCCTTCCTTCATGTTCAATAGATTCCATTAGTTGGGAAATTGGACGAAGCAAAGGAATATGGATAAAATTCCCTGATTTGTAATAATTAATTACGACTTTAATTCCAATCCAATGACGTGAGGATCCCGGGCCTAAATTCATCAATCTTTCCCTACGGTCAACGGTACAATAAACCTTTAATCTATGGTCCAGGTAAGGGGTTAATAGTTGCTGTTCTAGTTTCATGTGAGAATTATTAAAATGGAGGGAATTCGTTGTCTATTGTGTCGGTTTTCATCCCATTATAGAAATGCCAATATCTGTTCATAAATAATCCCATGCTATCCCTTGGGGACCAATATTGAAGGATATTGCTCTTTTTGTAAAAAGTAGCATACTCAATTTCCTGTGCTTTTTTATCGTATGGCTTAATGGTAGATAAATATTCCAAAGGAAGGTCCCACTTTTTAAAAACGGCTGCCTGACCTTTTTTTTCCAATTTCTCAAAATCCGGAAGTAGCATTTTTAGAGGTTTTAGCATATCTCCATAATAGGCCTCATGGGCATCATGTAATAAAGCTGCCATCATTAATTTGGGTTTAGAATGAAACCGGTCCGGCATCAAATCAACAACCAAGAGAGAATGTTGCGCTATGCTAAAAAATTCCGGGGTCTGCCCTCCAAAATGAGAGTTAAACGAAAGCCCCCGTGCGATATCGTGAATATCAATCATTTCCGGGGTGGGATTAACCAAATTGAATTTTTTACCACTGGCACAATTAATATGGCCGTCGTAATCGTACAATGGATGTGCTGCAGTATCCTCAATAATAGGGGAGTTCTCTTTTTTCATTGGTGTATGTATTTGGCGTTAAAAGTGTATGCTTACAATTGTTTTTTGATTTTACTTTGCCGTTGCTTTTCCTTTTCCATCCTGGCGTTTCTGTAGAGTTTTGAAAATTGGTCCTGTTGTCTTTTAAAGCCTTTAAACAGCCGATTTGCATTTAATTGGGCCGGTGCTTCAAAATAAATAGGGCCGTCGTAGTGAAATTTGAAATACCGGGTTGGGCTATCGGAATTCAACGTTTTCTGGTTTACCTCTTTTTGGTTTTTGCGACGGGCTATAAATCGGGTTAACAACCTTTCCACAACAAAAGTGTAGAGACATAACAAGGCAAATAATCCGCCACAGATATAAGCTAAAACTTCAATAATTTTCATGCTGTTTTTTTAATAAATCGGGTTTCAACAAACTTTTGAAAATGATGGGGGAAGTCGCGAACAACCTCTTTACATAGGTTTTCCTGTACTTGCCGGAATAGCTTGATATCGTCCCGGTGTTTCTCCCATTTTTTCATATACCGGTTAAGCCGGACCATATCACGGTGGTACAACTTGGCATCCATACCCCGTTTTTTCATGGAGGCTATTATTTTATTGATGTGGGCATCCACCTTCGGGGCTTTTTCCAGTGTACGCTGGTACCAATACAAGAAACTCCCTGGTTTGGGGTTGAAGGCATTGAGGTACCATTTGATTGTATTTGCTTTTAATTCAAAATTGCCATGCCGTACCCTGTTTAATACCCCATGCCGGCCACTGAGTAGCGCAAATTTTAAGCGTAAATAGTTGCGATAGGCTAGTTTTTTGGTAAGCGCATAGCCGTTTTTATGTACAAAAGCCCAGCCATTTAACCATTCCTGGTACTTTTCATGCCATGGTGTATGCCAGGGAAACCCTTCACTACAAGCGTGGTTATACAAACGGCTAAATTGCCGGAAAAGATCCTGGCATAAAACCGTTGCAAATTCAGCATTGTTAAGGTTGCCGGAAGTTACTTCCAGTACCAGGTTTTCGGGGTTAATAGGTTGGCTGTTAACATGCTCTCTATTTCCTAACTCACAGGCAAATGCATAATCCTCTTGTATGGTTTTTAACAAAAAATCACTGTTTTCCAGGGCTAAACTGCCGGCATTATCCTTGCTTTCGGGGGTATCTGCAGCTATCTCTTTATCCAGGGATGAATGATCAATTGTTTTTGAGGATGGGGTACCTCCGGAGGTATCCTTGGTTTTGATGGTGTCAGCTGTGGAGATATTTCCCGAGACAATTTCTGGTTTTAGGGATGGGGTACCAAGGCCTCCATCCTTAGATTTCGGGATTGGCGCCGTTAAATTTTCGCGCGGCCCAGCCTCATTTTTTTCATTGCTGCCGCTTGGTGTGCAAGTAAAACCAACCGAAGGTTGACTGTCAGGCAAAAATCCCGAAACTGGTTTTGGCTGGTTGGGATCCTGTGGGCCGGATTTTTTCCTTATCCGGGATGTTGAGTTATCAACATCCTTTACATTATTTGGTATTATTGAGCAAGTAAGTGTATTAATATCAATACAAAATGTATCATTTAACATTTTAACCATCTGATTATCAGTGATGATTGTTTTCCCGTCAAAATCATCTGAAATAGCCATTATTGCGGGATTAACGAAGTAATTAACCCCTCGGGAATGGCCTCTAAATGCTTTGTCCTGGAATACGCCAGCCTCTACGAGGCGCTTAATTTGGCGTCTAAGCGTGTTTCTGGTTTTGGAGGTCATTTTGCCTCCTCCGCGATGGGAAAGCCTAATTAAATCGCTTGTATTCAAATTTAGTTTTGGTATGGTAGTAGGGTCTTTCTTGCCCATTGTCACCATGTTTTTTCTAAAATCGTTTAAATCAAAACCGTAACCCCTAAGTGACATTTGAAATACTAAATAATGCTCGTCTTTCAGCGCGTAGGCCCTGCGTAATTTAAACCTGTAATTGAAACTTATCAGGTTTTCCCTTTGAGCCATTTCATTGTACTCCCAGACATCCATTGACTGGTATTTTTTAAGGTAGTTGTTGGCAACTGATTTAAAAGCCTCTGGGCTAGGGGAGTTTTCAATTTCCAAGTCAATTTTTTTGTTGTACTGCTCCACAAACTCATTTTGCTCTGCAACACGGTTGTTGTAGAGTTTCTCCCAGGCCTTGTATCGTTGGTAGGACAAATCCAATGCGGGCTTATCCATTACCGGATATACTGCTTTTAAGGGGTAATTCAAATACTGTTTCCATTCGTAGGATTGAACCACTTTAACCGATGGATTTACCTTGGTGATGTCGCTAATAACATCCACCATGGCTTTGCTGATATAGCTCCTTTTTGCTGTACTTGGCATAATCTAAGTGTTTGGATATACTATAATTAACATCTTTTCAAAGTTGGGTGACAACCTCAATCCGAGAGTTTCTAAAACCGCACAAATGCCTGTTATTGCAAGCCCGTTGTATATGTTTGAAATAACAATGTCCTTTCCGTTTACCTGAACCTTGATTTTTTTACAGCCTTCCAACTGTTTTACCCCAGCTAAAGCGTTCTCTATAATTTTGGCATGCTCTTGGATTGGAATCCTGTCGTATCGAGTAGTAATTCCTATTAAATGACTATCCATTTTTCACTTTTTTATTTGATTCGACTACTTTTTTGGAGGGGGAAGGGGTTATTTCGGATAATGACCGGCCGAATAAATGGCGCTGATCTTCCTGGGAAAACCAGTTTTCAATCGTGAGTTTTTTTGTACTATTTAAAAGGGTTCTACGCGAAGGTTTTTTCTTCCTGTATTTTTCAAGTTCCAGGGAAATGTATCGGTGCTCAGAAACCCCCAAAATATCAGGATAGGGGTAGGTGGTTTTTTTCTTTATGATCTGCTCACAATATGCTTCAAAGGCTTCAATCGCTTTCCAACGGCGTTCCAACCATAGGTTGTATAAGATGAATCCAACCATGGCCAAAAAAACAATAACCACTATAGCCCAGGCGATTGTCTTATCAACGTACATCTTTTCGTTTTAGGGTTACCACTATATCCCGGCCATGGATCTGTAGGGTACAGTTATGGCCTTCGAACAGACTTTTGATCCTCGCCCTTACCACTTGGTTATAGATCTCCCCGGTGCGCAGGGTTAAGCGTAAAATGATCCGGTTCTTATGGATACCCTGGGTAAAACAAGAAATAGACCTACACCTGGAAATTTCCAAGTATAATTCGTGAAATTCTTCCGGGGTTTGTAGTAGGTTGGGAACCTTCATTCCGTTGGGCTGATTTCTTTTGTGCTGTAGTTGTTGCAACGTTGGTGCTGATGTTGTGTTCATATTTGGCGTTTTTAATTATTTCGGTACTGCGTATCCAATATGCCTTTTACTGGAATTGAATACGTTGTAATAGTAGCTTCGCATTGTGCGGGCTTTTTCCCTGGCTTCCTCAATGGTGTCAAAAAAGAAGGTTTTGCCTGTTCTTATCCTGTGGTCAATCGATACCCCGGAAGGGGTGTATTTTTTATAAATGGTCCGTTTCATGATATAGCAGTTTGAATCGTTCTGTTTTCACTGGGTTTGTGCAGGGCGATAAGGGTGTTATAGCCCACATCAAAAACCCGCTTTGGGCATTTTATTTTGATGTCGTTACTATAGGCTAATTGATAATAGTGCGGCCCGGTTGGGGGATAAACCTGCCGCACATTTATCGGGGTACTCTTTTTCACTTTTTCATAGACCAAAGGCTGGAATTTTTTTAACTCCCGTTCATATAAAGCAACTTCCAACAAAAAGCGTTCTTCTTTAATCAATCGCTTTCGCCGTGGGTTGAGAATGTATTTTTTGGCCAGCACCTGTTTAAATCGGGATGGGGTAGTTTTAACATGAATGTCGTCAATGAACACTTTTAACCCCCTGGGTGTTTGCTTTTTGACCAGTGCCATCATGCTGTTTTAAGGGATTTGTTACCTATTTTCTCCTTTACATGGTTCTGCAGCATCCTTAATGTTTGGGATATTTCCGGAAATCGTTGCCGCATTTGCCCGAGGGTAGCAAGATCTTCCAATAGGATTTCCTTTTCCGTTTTTTTGGTTAGCTGTAGATCTTTGGGTAGGAGCTCGGCTACTTTTTTTAAGGTGGTTTTGAAGTCAGGTTTCTGTTCCGCAGCATTTATGAGCAGATGTGCGATCTCAGTCGAATTACCCACCTTAGCAATTAGGGCGAAATGGTCCGGGAGCACACCAACGGTTGGGTTGGTGGCCATAAGGAATAAACACCCGTCATTTTGGGATGTAATCTCCTTTAGTTTTTTGACGTAATTATCCACGTCTAAAAATTGATCTGGTGTCATATATTTGGCGTTTTAGCGGGAGGGGGAGGGGTAAAGCCAGGGGGCGTAGCTATGGCAACCAATTGCCCCCTTAACTTACCCTGGCATTTCTGCCGCTTGGCTTTTATTCAAATTTTATAGATAACCCTTCCTTTATTTTGGAAATGTCGGTACCTGAACGCTTGGCCGCATTTTGGTACACGTGGGTTAGAAATCCATATTGTTCCATATAATCTACCGTTACCCCTTTTACATTTTTAAGGGCTTTTTCCACATCTTCGGGTTCGATTTTTACCTGGGGGATTGGCTTACCAAAGGCCACCCCTGCTTTGGCTTTTTGCCGGCGGTGTTCTAAGTTTTTGGCAATGGCTTCCGGTGATAAGGGATCCAAATCGGTTGTTTGTTCTGTTGGATCAAAATTAAAATCGGGATCCCCTCCGCTTGTTGGGCTTTCAGGTTCGTTTTCGGGGGTGGATGGAAGATCGGCGGCTAGTAAATTGACCAATGATTCAGCAAATGGAACATGAATAGGAAATGTTGTGTTTTGATCTTCTTTAGCTTGAATAATACCAATATTCAATTGAGCTATTGCTTCACTTTTTGTCATAAAATCTATTTTAAGGTTACTACTCTGTTTTGCTGCCCACCACATTATTTTTTACCTTTACCAGACCTTACCAAAACCGCCCGTTCGGGCGATATTGGTCTGGTGTATTATATTTGGCGAAGCGGGGGGTGGTGCCTCCGCTTTTTTATTGGTGGCGAAACGGTGTTTTTTACTCAATCTGAATGAATTTCAATGATAGAGTAGGCGTTTTCTGAATAACCAAGTTGTTTTAATTGGTCTTTTGCATCAAATATTACCATATCCTCTATTTCAACATCCGTAACACAATTCTCAACATCATCCAGAAAAACATGAATAAGTTTTTCATCCCATTGAGGCCCCAAACCCCTTCTCACACTGCATTCCACTACTCTTGATACCTCCATTTATATCGCATCTTCATATTTAACCCCATGAATATCTTTGAATTCCTTCTTAACACTACTCCATATCCATTTCCCTTTCATGGTGCTGGGTATGAGTTTGGTTATTTTTTTCGCTTTTCGGTAATCCAAATGCCGGGAGCTGATCCCCAATACTTCCAAAACCTCCGCAGTAGTTAAAATGCCTTTTCGGATGTCCTGGCGCTGGTTGGCCAACATTTTCCGAAATACATTCATGTCTACAGGTATGGTGTTCATTAGGCTACTTTTTCGTAAGGAATTGATACCATTGTTCTTAATTTATGAACCGGTATGCTTTCAAGGTCGATTCGCACAAAATCATCTAATGAAAGACCAAAAAACACTGCTAACTTTTGAATGTTAGTAATTGGAGGCATTGTACTATAATCAGTCCAATGTCTAATTGCATTTTCCGTTACTCCTAAACTTTCAGCCAATCCTTTGTAAGACAAATCATGAGAATAAAACAGCATCTTTAAATTGCTCTTTACAAAGTTTTTTGGCTGTTCTATTTTCTTGTATATTGGCATTTTGTACGATTGTAGTAACGCAATGGTTCAAAGATAATGAACTTCGGTACTTAATAAATGTATTAGTACATTAAATATGTCATTTACTAACACTTTCGCACATAACCTGAAATATCTGCTTTCAAATCGCAACAAACGCTACAAGGATTTGGGAAAAGTGTTAGGCTTTGACAGTGAATCAAGTGGGAAATCAACAATTAGTAGTTGGGTACGGGGTGTTTCAATACCAAAATTGGATGTTTTAATAAAGATTTCAGAATTCTTTGAGGTGTCTTTGGACGAACTGTGTATATACAAAATCGACGATCCTTATAAGCAGTTCGAAGATTTTCGAAGAAAAAATCAAAATTATGTTGGTTCATCCAGAGAATCAATTGTCCAGGATTCATCTGAATCTTATAAGCAAATTAGCAACCAAAAGCTTTTTGCTATTCTACAATCTGCCTTAGATAGCGAAGAATCTGTCGCAATCTTAACTGGGTTTTTGACCAAAAACCATCAGTCTTTAAAAGATCATCCAATCTATGGAATGTATGTTAAGCAAATCAAATTGGAAG
This sequence comes from Croceivirga sp., assembly GCA_028284285.1. Lineage (GTDB taxonomy): Bacteria > Bacteroidota > Bacteroidia > Flavobacteriales > Flavobacteriaceae > Croceivirga. The sequence goes on along the minus strand of JANQSA010000081.1, from coordinate 49,749 downwards.
GAGAGAATGAGAAGGACGAATTATGGCTTGATGTGAGGGAAAAGATTTCAGAGAGTAAATTAAAGCAGATTTTGGATATTCTTAATGACAAAAAGGTCAACGGGTAATCTGGTACTTTTCTAGTTTTTTTTGTTCCTGACGACTTAGCTTCTTGCCCTCCTGTAATTTAAGATATATTGAATCTACCCATTTGCCTTTATTTTCCACAAGTTCCCTTCTGGTATCTAAAACCTTCCTTTTGTTTATTTCCCTTTCCAAAGCCATTTGAACATCGGCTAAACATTCATCCATTAAATCTTTATCAACTATAGTGTCTAGTTGATTTTGTAGGGTTTCCCGTTTTTTGAAAAATCTAATCCAAAATGTCTTTAGTTCCTTTGCGTAAGGTATCCTGAAATTCCTCATAATCCCTGGTAATCTGTTCTAAATTTTCATCCTTCTTTTCTTGTGTAAATTCTTCTATGGCATTGTCGATCAAATTCGGTTTCAACGCATTATTGAGAACCTTCTTATAGTGCACGTTTTTGATTTCGTCAATTAGCCCGATAATGGATCTTATCTTTTTACTTCTTACTCTGGTAACTAAAACTGTAGATATTATAATAGCCCATCGTATAAAAAATACAAGTGCGAGGAAAGAGATAATGAAAGCAACAGTGTAGTAAAGATAGTAGTCCTTTTGCACCCACATTTCGTCCCTCCACACATACATGATTTGAATACTGAAAACTGTCAATGGAGCCAACAAAGACCATTTATAGGGTTTGAAAAAATAGGAGAATACCAAAAGTAACATCGCTACCGTTTGACCTACAGTCCATAAAAAAGTATCCAGGTCATAATAGTATTTAAACTCATAATCAACCTGGATACCCCAAAACTCTACAAATTTGTCCACATACATGACCAAACCAGATAGCAGGGCCAAGAATGAACCAAAGCTTCTTTTTACAAAATCAGCTACCTCCGCCGGGTTTTTTGATTTTTGTGGGATCAACATCCGCCGCAGGGTCAATATTTTCATAAAGCGATTGATCTTCATTACTAGAATCATTTGAGCATGAGGCCGTGGTTAAAGCTCCTACGAATACAATCGCTGCTACTGCGTAAAAAACACCTTTTTTCATTTTTAAATAATTTTAGAATTAAACTATCCAAAATTATTTATGAAAAGTGCTGTGTATTATAGAGTTAGCAACCTTTTTATCAAATAGTTTTCAAAAACAAAAACCACAAATTTTTTAATGGGGGAAGTGCAATATACTACAGATTGAGCATATTTTCATTATAGGAAAACCACATATTTTCTATGGTTTTTGCACAAACTTGTTGTGTTTTTCCTACAATATGAGCAATTTTCAGGGCTTTTCACCAATCCTGGAAGTAACACTATTAATTACATGGTCTGCTTTTGAGTTATGTAATCGTGCACCATAATCGGCAGCAACTCCCTGTAAGGTTTTTTGGGATCTTCCTTGAACCTGGTTAATAGACCTAAGATCTAATTCCAAATCATCTGCCCAGGACTTAAAAATATAGCGTGGACTTTTGGTTTTCACTACATCCTGTAATTCTAATTGGTTGGAAATAGCCCTAAAGCACCTACGAGTGTTGTTTTGAAAGTGAAAATATGAACGTTTATCCCTTGGATGCGGAATGAAAGCAAATACCCGATCCCTATCTGTTGTGCCATGCAATTGAATTATCTGTTTTGCTAAAGGGAGAATTAGATTATCCACCAAAGGGCCGCCACTTTTATGACTTCTATTTTTATACCTTTTAAAACGGATACGGTCCCCTCGGATGTTTTTCCATTCCAGTACAGCTATATCAGCAAAATCGTGGCCGCCAATTAAAAATTGAAATACAAAAAGGTCTCGGCGGCGTTTTTGGCTTATTGCTGATTTTTTAGTGGTAAAGGGGTGGGGCTCATATTTCACCCAGGCCAACATTTCCTCCGGGCTCATTTCTACCACTTTGGATCTTTTATCATTGGTAATAAAGCCTGTGAAGGGGTTGGACGATTTGATTTTAAGGCTCTCACGTGATTGGGCGGCCTTATAAACTCTTCTAAGCATAGATAAATAATGATTAAGTCCTGGTTGATTACATTCCCCGGAAAGTTTATATGTAGAAAAGTCTTTTAAAAATTCGTAGTTGATATTGTTTATGGGGATATCCTGGTTTAAGGTATAATTTTGAAACTGTATCAAAGTGTCCTCCAATGCTTTTGTATCTTTTTCTATTTTGGCCATTTCTTTGATAAAATCCTTCCAAAACTTAAAAAGCATGGTTTGGTTGTCTCCCTTCAATTCACGAAGCTCCCTTTCTAATTGAGCAATACGAATTTCTTTATCATCCAGTCCATTTTTGATAATCTTGATGGAAGCAGCTAAATCCAGTTTATGTTTATTACAATAGTCAACTTCCTTTATTAACTTTGCCCTACGTTCAGTAAGAAATCGGTTTATTTCCGAGGCGTTTGGATGGTCGCTTGTAACTTCATACCCATTCCATTGCGATTCTAGCGCATAAACCTTTTGGGAAACCAAACGATTTGTCTTATTGGTTACTTCAACCGAAATAGGATGCCCGTTCGCTTTTTTTGACCAGGAACGTTTATCCAAGATGATTTTAGCCGAAGTTGACATTATTTATTGCATGTTTTTTGCATAGTTTTATGTGCCAAATTGCGTTATTTTACGCTTTTTTGCAAATAATTCACCTTTTTTTTAAGCATGGGGAAAAAGCAATAAAACAACAAAACCCCGTGAATACGGGGCTTTTCGGGGGAGTGATCGCGGCAGGATTCGAACCTGCGACCGTCTGCTTAGAAGGCAGATGCTCTATCCAGCTGAGCTACGCGACCTTGTGTCGAGTGGCGAAGCTGCCTGTCCGTCCGAAGCTATGCGGAGGCGGAAGCTACGCGACCTTTTTGAGGGTCTGCCCGACGCAGCATCTGCGCAGGCGGGTGCAAATATACTAATGCAATCCTTAGTTCTAAAATATGAACGTTAATATTTACCGTACGCCAACCAAGCGTCAGTAAGGACTTCCGTTTAATTTCGATTGCCCTCTATAGTTATTCTTCTATTGGTTAGTAATGTTAAACCGGTAACGGTTAATCCCGTTGCATTTGTTGTTTGTGAATTAGGAATTTTGTGCCCTTATTCTTTTCCTGGGAAGCGTGATCTTTCGGCTCATTTGGTAAAAACAAAATCGTAGCACAAAAAGATCGCTGCATTACAGCGATTTTGTATTGGTTGGTCAAATTAACTGCTTTCCGCAGTCAATAAGTTATCAAAAAGCTATGCTAACTTTTCAAAAAACAGCTGGTTGAGCAGGTTGCTTTTGCTTTGAGCTAAGTTATGAACTTAGATAAATTCAGTAAAAAACCAAAGAACGATGGAATCACATTGTCTCTTTATCCGTGTTGAAGAACCGATTCAGAAGAAACAACGAGATGGGTAACATTAATCATATGGTTTTTTTGTGCTTGAATAAGTTGCGTAAAACAGGGTGAATTCTTATCCAGGATGTCCCCCAAAAAACTCGATGTAATTACGGGATACATGGCCATTGGGAGCATCAATATCAGCAGATGGTAGGGGGAAATATCCTTTATATTTCCACCGGCAAATTCAGAATTAATTGATGATTTCAGCTCAAAGAACTTTTCGTCCTCGAAAACGGTAACAATATGTTTTCGAAAATAGCCGGGGTTCTTGGCAATTCCATTGATGATCAATTGTGCTTCTTTTGGATTGTTTTGCAAATACCGAAGATAGGCCTCGGCCAAATCCTCAATTTTCTTCTCAAAAGGGGTCTTTTTCCTAAAACAGTTCAGGTAAAGCCTGTTGATCTTTCCTAAGCACATTTTGAAAATTTCTTCAAACAGCAATGTTTTGCTATGAAAATAATAGTGCAACATGGCCTTGTTAATGTCAGCCTCATCTGCAATTTGCTGCATTCTAGCTCCGGAAAACCCATGTTCGGCAAAAATGTTCAATGCAGCATTTAGGATCCTTTTTTTAGTGCTTTCACTCATCTCTGGTTTTTTTATGTTTTGCTCAGAATGTCAATGCCATTCCGATCCCATTCGGCGAAACTCTTAAGTTCCAGTTCAATTTCTTCTGATTTGAATTGTATTTCTCACTGTACTTTTCATCCAGGTATTTATCTACCGCCTCGACCGTGAATATGCTAACGGCAATACTAAAAGCAATATCCGAAAGCCAGTGCGCTCGTTCCCACATTCTGGATACTGCCGGTACTAATCCAATGGTGTAAATTCCCGCTTTTATCCAGGGACTTTTGAATTGTTTTGCAATGGCATAGGCATTGGTAAAGGCCAATACGGTATGCCCGGATGGAAAAGAATGAAAATCCTTATCAAAACTAAACGGCCTAAAGTGATCGTATTCCAATCCACTTCGCGGTCTTGCCCTACCAAAGGCATATTTGCCGGCTTGTTGAAACAGGCCGGCTGCCGAAGCGGAAGAAATGAGCAGTACGCCCGTTCTTCTGAGTTTCTCATTTTTGGTAAGCAGTCCTGTTAAATACACGACACCTGTTAACATATAGTTGTTTTGGGGACTCCCATAATACCAACCATAGTCTCTTATGGCCTGTGGCACATCATCAGCATGTCCTTCAAAGAAATCCTGGGCGCTTTCATCTACTAAGGAGAGGAGAAAGGTTCCACCGGCAACACTGCCAAAGGTGGCCAAATCATTACCATCCCAATGGAATGGACGGCTATATACATGCCCCATGCCCTTAAAGACATTCCCTATGTCGTACTGAAATTTCTGCCATAAGGATTGTCCTTCAACATCACTCTTTTGTTGAAACTGTCCAACCGAAATAAAAGGCAAGTACAAAAAGGCCAAGGGTAATCCCCGTTTTAAAAGATCAAGTGTTCTATTCATTTAACTACCTTTTGTACTTCAAAAGGGTGATTCTTATACTCTTTTTAGAAGATAAACCCAATTCCAAATTGCACTGCGCCCAGGTTTTCATCTTCAAAGCCTATCAGCCGGTATCCGGCAAAAACGGGCCACTTTTCATCAATGAGATAGGTAATCCTGGGGGAGGCGTAAAACCCTCCGTCGTTCCCATCATTCAGGCCAAAGGCATAACCGACGTCAACACCACCCATTAGATTTTTAACCGGAGATACGCGAAGGCTTGCCGCAACTGGTATGAACTGCAGGTCGTCAAGTGCTACTTCTCCAAAACCATCAAGCGATAGGGTGTGCCCAAAATAGTTCGCAAACCCTGTACTACCTCCAATATAAAAGCGGTTGGAAAGCTTGTAGAGATAAATAAGATCTACTCCTACATTATTTGAATAGCTATCCTCAAAATCACCAACGGTAACCCCACCGTTGAGACCTACACCTAAAAATGATTTTTTATGCTCCTCTTGTGCTTGTAGTTCGATACCGATCAGAACTACAAAAAGAAATACAATCCAACCATTTTTTCCGTTCATCTTTTTTAAACTAGTTTTCATTTTCATAACGTTTTTTATTGATTTTTAACGTATTGCATTTTACTTACATAATGAATTTCAACTCCATCTTCACGTCTTCTTCCTCAAGAACAAATACACATTTGTTGTAACTGGGTTTTCCAAACCTGGTCATGTTTGACGCTCCGACAGGTTCTTTGGGGATACCGATAAAGTTGGTGTTCAATTCCCCATTGCCATCCTCGTCCTGAAAAAAGGTTAGGGCATAGCTGCCCAGGGGGATGCCTTGAAAGGTATAGGAAGCCTCATCTCCATATTCCGTAACTTTTCCAATCTTGTAAGCTTTGTCTTTTTCTTTCGGAAAACCCTCCGCGTTGTTATACAACATGACGTAAATGGCCCCTTTCTTTTTCTCAATTTCTTTAATGTTCACTGTGACATTTGAGGATTGGGCGCTGATTGAAATGGATGCGCACAAAAGCATCATGCTAACGATAATCGACTTTTTCATAGTAATAGATTTGTTTACGTAATTCATGTTAATGTGCTATTATTTTATTTGTGATTTCCTTCTTGAAAACTCATCCAACAATCCCCTTCGATACTCAAAAAAGGCAGTTACAAAATGCAACATAAGCCCAAGGCCGGCCAATATGTAAAACGCTGTAAATATTTTGGTAAAGGCTGTGGTTGGAAATAGTTCACCATAGCCTACGGTGGTCAAGGTGATCACCGAGAAATAAAAGGAATCCAACCAGCTCCAGCCCTCAAAAAATCGGTATACCACGGTTCCCAGTACAATGAAGAAGAGCGTCATCGCCGACAACTTTCCAAAATTTTGCCAGTGAAAAAAGCGGAATATATATACCACATATAATATCATAAGGCTTCCGTGTTTACCAGGGTGTTATGTATCAAAAAAGCCAGGCCATCCGTAAAATCCTTATCCGAAATCTGTTTGCTGTCCTTTAAAGTGTAGAAATAATGCCCCTCTATAGTCGCAATCACAAATTGGGTCATCATCCTGCTGCTCTTGAAACGGACACAAAGCTTTTTCTCAAGTGGCTGCAGGAAGCGTTGCAAATAGGTTTCAAAAATGCTGACACGCAAGTCAAAGTAGTGTTCGATAAAAAGGTTCTGATCACCCATCTGCTTGTATAGAATGGAATTTTGGATTTTGGAGATCGTCGCATCGATCAGATATACTGTTTCAATCAAACGGTCCTCCGCCGACCTATTTGATTTTTCCAAATCCTGAAAAGTCCTTTCTATTTTTTGGGTTTCGATTTTGATGACACTTCGGATCAACGCTTGCTTGGAATCAAAATATTTGTAAATCGTCTTTTTACTTCGATTGAGATCCGCGGCCAAATGATCCATAGTATAGCGTCCCTGGTCCTTTTCCAGTAAAATGACTGCTGAAGCCTGTAATATGTTGTCTTTGATCGTATCCATTGTGCTCCGCTAATTAAACCTGTATCCCACTTTTAATTCTGCATAACGATGTGTATCCACACTACTCAGTTCTCCTGTTGAAAGGTGGTAGACCACTTTGGCAGAAAACCGCTTATAAAGTAAATTGATGGCCATCTGTGAATGAAATATGGCGTTATTGATTTCTTCCTGACTCAATAGGGAACTGTTCTCGAAAATGTTTCCTTGTAGTGTGGCATTGTAAGCCGAAAATCGAAACCCCCCACCCAGCTCAAAGAAGTATTCCACCTTTTTAGTAGTGCCCAGTAATTGGTGGTTTTGTGAAATGGACTTCGAAAGCAGATCGAATTTACCGAAACGTAATCCAATTTTGGGTTGGGCATATATCAGGATATTACCTATGGAAGCGTCTATTGTATAAAAGGCATCGAACCATGGTGCGCTTAAAAAAGAATTCCCTGCTGCCGCCCTTATATTGATGCCTATTTGGTTTGGTAACTGGTCTTCCCAGCCGCTCAATTCGGGGTCATTTGAAATCGTTCTATGGAACCAGTTTTGTACATCTCCGGCCTTGGAATCCGGCCCCATGATCCCTACATCGGCGCCTAGCTGGATAAATGCACCCTGCAGCTCATAGGTGATTTTATAATCGATATAGGACCATCCGGAATAGGGTCGATCATCATTCGGATCGGGACTCCCGTCGGGCAGGTAATTCGGAGTGTATGCTTCGATACTGATTCCCAGAGATTCGTAATAGGAAGTTGTATTGGGAAACAGTCTTCCTAAAAAGCCCTGTTTATCCTCTTTATTCGACCTCCATTTAAAAGTTCCGTTTAAACCATACGTATAATACCGATCTGTTGCCGTATAGAGTATCAAAAAATCATTGTCCGTACCCAATTCCACCTCATAGCGATACATATCCTTGTTTTGGGAAAATCCGGGCATCCCGAACATACACAATCCAGTAAATACCAACACCCACTTCATACTATCATCATATTTTTAGGAGCGTAAATCTTACTGCTATTGTTTTTGCCTTGTAGTTTCAGCTCCGTCAGGAATTTGGGTTCAAAAAACAGGGGGGGTCGAAGGTTTTTGAGATAAAAATCCGTAAACAACAAAGGACTCTTTAAAGGTTTGCACATTCCAAGCAGACGTGCTGTGGTGTTCAGTACATCTCCATGGTAAGCAATGGATTTTTTACGCTTTCCCACAATGGTAGCGGTGACACTGCCCGAACTAACAGCAGCTTTAAATACAGGTGCAAACCCAAAAAGTCTGGCGTATTCTCCCTGGTTATGTTCCAAAGCTTTTTGAATGGCCCTGTACATCTTAATGGCCTTTCCATCATCGTCCTTCCGTATTTCCCATGTGAACACAATCTCGTCCCCTACAAACTGGTACAGGTCGAAACGAAATGTCTGCAGTGCATTTAAAATATCATTAAAGCACTTGTTTAAAAAGCGGCTGTATTTCACATGGCCCAGGGATTCAGCGATGTGGGTGGAATTATTTAAATCGAGGAACATGAAAGTGCGGCGCTCTACCAGCGGGTTGGAATACTTCCCGTAGAGATAGTTCAAAAAGACGGTTTCCCCGAAATTGATCCGTAGTTGCCTCACAAAACTTACAGCCAGGCTCATAAAGATGCCGTAGACCAGGAAAGAAACAAACAGGCTTGATTTTACAAATGCCAATGCCATAGCCATTGATTCCTCCCAGTATTTATCCAACACATAATGACTGTAGGCCGCATTGATGATAATAATAGAACCTACTATAAGCAATGGTATGGACAACAACCAAAAAAAGCGCCGTTGCCTTCGTTTTAAATAGTGCCCCAATTTTGGGTAAATGAGTGTTTCAAAACCGATAAGCACCAATCCATAGAACAGACCGCCTATGGTAGCCTTAATATGGGCTTCTACAGGATTAAACGGCCTATTTCCCAAATCCAGGAATACACTGTTCAATCCGGCTGTCTTGAAGTAAATAAAAAGGTTACAGCCCCCAATAAAGAATATCAGGATTATCAGGTACTCCAATAGTGGCTGTATTTTTTTGGACAATGTCATTTCCTTCATTTTTGTTTTTTCTTTTCTATTGTGCATTGGATAATAAATAGCAGCCCTTTTCCATATTGCCTGTGGCCATGGATTTGGGCTGCTATAGAGAACACCCACAAAACACTAACTCAAAACTTTCAAGAACAAAAAAGTGTGTTCCCCTGGATCAGGAAAAATGACCGGGTACACTCGGTAAAAGTTTCTTTAACAATCATTTTCATCACTATTGCATTCAATTCACAGATAGCATGGCGCCTGTAAGCTGCAACAGTTGTGATTCAAACTGCTTTACCTTATAGGTAGCTGTAACAATTCGGAGTTTGGCTGCAGAAAGGTCCAACTGGGCATCCCGTAATTGGGTATTGCTTATCTGACCATTATCAAAATCGATTTGACTCCGCTCAAAATTCTGCTCAAAGGTGACCTGGTTAGACTGCTCAATCCTTAAATCTTCCAGGGATTGGAGATACTCCGTATGGCTATTTTCAAAATCCCGTAATACCTCCAGTTTTATCTTATCCGTTTGTATCTGGTTCTGTTCCAGGGCTATTTTGGCATTTTGTATACTCCGGTTTACCCTGCCGCCATCGAAAACATTCAATCGTAGCCCCAATCCAACATTCCATCCATCCAGTTGGGTGGCCTGTAGCAGGCCTGCTTCATTCTCTTCGTTGAAATAGCTATACCCTCCATTTAAAAACAATTTGGGATAGCGATTGGCCTTGTTCACGGAAAGTTCACTTTCTGCAATTTCCAACCCGCTAAGGGAAATTTGTATCCTGGCGTTATTCTCCAGAACCTTTTGTTCCAATTTTTCTTTGGCAACCATGGGATAGAATTCCACGGTCTCCAAAACGGTGAAGTCCAACTTTGGATCCCGTCCCATAAAGACGTTCAAATCTGTTTTTGCAATTTGGTAGCGCAATTTGTTTTGGCGTAGCGAAACACTATCGTTCTTCACATTCACTTCTGCCTGCAAAACCTGGGTCTGATTTGCTGCTCCAAAACGTTGCTGTGATTTTGCCCTTCGCAATTGCTCGGCACTAATGGCCAATTGTTCTTCGGAAATGGTAAGATTGGCCTGTTGGGTCGCCACATTGAGATAAAGGAATACCGTATTGAGAACGGTGTTTTCCACCAATAACCGGGTTTGCAAAACAGTAGCTTCGTTGACCGATCGTAACAATTCCAGTCTATGGTACCCCCCCAAACCATCAAATAAGGTATACTCCAGGTTTATGGAGGCATTCTCGCGAGTGGTCTCGGCCGCATCAAGGTTGATGTTGCTGGCGGCACCTCCCGGCTCTAAGGGCGCAATATCAATATCCGTATTATTTTCACTGTAATTATAGGCCCCATCCACATATACGTTGGGCAGTAGTCCCGCATTGCCCCAGCTAGTGTTGTTTTTGGAAACCACCGTATCCAAACGGGCTATTTTAATATCATAGTTCTTGCCAAGCGTAGTCGATATGGCCTCGTCCAAGGTCAATAGTTCCTGTGAGGACATCGAAAAGCCTGCAAAAAGAAATACAAGAATTCCAATTTTTGATTGCATAGTTACTCAAGTTTACTGTTCACCAACCGTACTGCAGGTTCCAGGGCTTCCGGGGTGACATTTTTATTTTTGGTGATTAATCTGTTGACCCAAAGCCGCAGCCTGTTCAGGCTGATCAGGAAAATGGGCATCAGGAAAAGCACATTGAATACTCCGAACAGCAGTCCATAGGCTATGGCAATGGCCGGCCCCTTTAAGAACTGCGCACTAAGGCTATTTGAAAATATCAGTGGCCCGAGTCCCGCCACTGTGGTAATAGTGGTTAGGATAATGGGTCTAAACCTGCTATAAGCGGCCTCTTTTACGGATTCCATAAATCCCTTGCCTTCCTGCAACAAATCGTTCAATGTGGATATATAGACCAGGGTGTTGTTTACAAAAACACCAATTAGCGCAATGGTTCCGATAAGACTAAAAATGTTCAGGGCCGTTGCATGGACAAAGTGTCCCAATATCACCCCGGTCAGGGCAAAGGGGAACAACAGGAAAATCATGGTCGCCTGTGAAAACGAATTGCAGTTGAATACGATGAGCGCAAAAATCAATATCAGGATGATAGGCCCCACGATCTTCATCGCATCGATCAATTTAAAGGCTTGCCTGCTTTGCCCCTCCACAGAATAGGTAACCGAGGGGTATTGCTCCAATATGTCCGGCAATAGCGCTGTTTCGATAAACCCAATTGCTTGGGGAGCGGAAACGTTCATATTGGCCACATTGGCCTCCACACGTATCTCACGTTGGCCATCCAGGTGGTTGATGGTAAGGTTGCCCGTACCCTCTTCCACATAGGCAATCTCGCTTAATTTATAGGCATTGCCTTCCGGGGTATTGATGCGCATATCCAGCAATTGCTGTTTGTTTCTTCTTCCTGATTCCGGATACCTTACCCAAATCTCCACCTCCTCGTCGCCACGTTGCAAGCTCTGTGCTTCCACCCCAAAGAATGCGGCACGTACCTGGCTCATCACATAGCTCAAATCAAGTCCCAATAAGTCAGCGTTCGATTTCAGTTTAATACGATATTCGCGGATCCCTTCCAGGTCATTATCCGAAACGTCCCTTAGATCCTCCATTTTTCGCATACCAGCTTTTAGCGCTTCTTTTGCCCCGCGCACTTCGTCCAGGTCATAACTTTTAAGGGCGAAGGACACGGGTAAGCCGAACAGGGCGGAGGTAGCCCCAAGGCCGTAGATCATTCGCGTAGCCTCGGGAACAGGTGGGGCCTCGTCCGCAAAGGCCCGCGATAGCTCAAAGGAGCTGATACCCCTGACCTCACCATTTAAAAAGGTAATCTTTAATTCCCCCTGATTGTCCAAAGGCCCTGTTATCAATTCCACATATTGGACTACCTCATTTCCATCGGATCTCCTTTTGGAATAGTCCTCATTGACCCGCCAAACCGCCTCTTCAATGGCCGAAAGTTTGTTTCGTGTAACCTCTACAGGTGTTCCCGGAGGTAGTTCCATTTCAATAAATACGGCATCATCATCAATGTTCGGGAAGAAAGTAAATCCTTGGACTCCCGAGCCCACGAGGCCAATTGAGCCCGCCAGGAGCACAATAAAGACAACTACCGTAATGGCACGGGTGTATTTGCTTCGCATCACCGTTCTTTGAAAATGGGGCATGAAGGCCTTGTTCCGTAACCAGTTCATGGCATTGGTAAAGACTTTTTCAATCTTAGTGAGCTTTACATTTTCCCGGATACCCTTGGCATGCGCCACGTGCCCGGGGAGGATAAAGAAGGTCTCTATGATGGCCATGATCAGCACGGCGATGACCACAAATCCTATTTCTGCAAAGAATTCCCCTACCTGTTGCGGCAGGAACATGAACATGGCAAAAGCGGTAGCCGTGGTGGCCAGGGAGATGATAACAGGGGAGAACATTTCCATGGTACCATCCACCGCCGCCTTAAGCGGTGTTTTCCCCAATTCCTTGGCATGCCGATAAATGTTCTCTCCGACAACTACGGCATCGTCCACCAGTATTCCCAGGACCAAAATAAAACCGAACAGCGACACCATGTTAATGGTCATATCCTGGATATCCGTGAGCAGGAACATCCCCAACAAAACGATGGGAATCTTTACCGCCAACCAGAATGCCAGGTACCGATCCAAGAACAAGGCGAGAACCAGGAGTACCAATATGATCCCGGTGATACCATTTTCTATCATGGTCCCGATGCGGCTTTTTAGGTTAATGGTGCCATCTTCCAGGACCTTAAGTTGTACCCCGGAGTGGGTTTCGTTGTAGTCCGCTATGTAATTCTTGATAAACTCCGCATTGGCCAATATGTCTTCGTTGTTCAAGGTGTGTACACTCATGGTAATGATAGGCTTTCCCCTGAAAAACCTTCCCGTGGCACTGTCCTTGAAACGGTCCTTTACATCAGCGACATCCTTGAGATACACGGTTTGTCCGTCGGGCAGTGCGGCCACAATAATGTTCAATAGGTCTTTGCCGTAGTAGCCCTTGCTATCCGCTTTGATATTGATGTTTTCGTTTTCGTTCTCGATGGTCCCGCCAAAGGATTCCAGATTGGCCGCCTTGACCGCGTTACTGACCTCGGCTATGGTTAGGTTATACCGTTGAAGATCATTTTCCCTGAGTTGAATCTCAATTTCTTCTTCCGGGACCCCCTCGATAAACACCTGGGATATTCCGGGTTGTGCCAGAAAATCGTCCTCAATGTCCTTGGCTATATCCTTAATAGTGGAAAGCGGTGTATCATCGGCCATGATCCCGAAACTCACCGTGATGTCCATCGGATCGCGCTTCACTACGGAGGCCGGCTCTACCCCGGAAGGGAAGTTGTTGATCTTGTCAATGGCATTTTTGACCTCCACTAACATCTTATCCGCATCGGTCTTTTCGGTCAATTCTACTTCTATTGTAGCCTTGTTATCCTCAGAGGCCGAGATGACCCGGTCAATACCTTCGATGCCCTCCAGATTGTCTTCTATCTTAATGGTAATACCCTCTTCCACCTCGGCCGGGCTGGCCCCGGGAAAGGCAACGGACACATCAATAAACCGCACCTTTTGCTTGGGAAAGTTGGTATTTTGGGTCTGGGTCAATTTCAAAAAGCCGAGTCCCAATAACAGAAACATCATCAAGTTTACAAGCGTGGGCCGCTTGATAAAGTATTTTACCGTATTTCTCATGGCGTATTCTTTGCGATGGCCCTTACCCCCTGGATAGGGTCGGTTACTTCCTCTATGATCAACATGTCGCCATTGGACAATCCTTGTACTACCGCATTTTTGGAGTTCATCTGCAATAGCTTCACCGGCTTGGCTACTACAGTGGAATCCTTTATCACAAGGACATGGTTATCCCTGGAAAGAATCTCCTTGGGTATTTCAAAGGCATCCTTATAATTTCCAATATCCACACTCCCCTCCAGATACATGCCCTCCTTCAGATCGGCACCGGAAACCTGTAAAAAGACAGTTACAGCCTGAGTAGAAACATCAACGGATTGACCAATACGCGTGATGGTACCCGTTACTTCCTTGTCGATATTCCTCGCAAAGAGCGGTACTTTATGGCCTACCTTGAGCATTGGCAGGTCGGAGGCCGCGACGGCAGCTTTAACCTCGTAGGTGTCCGTCTGTATAAACTCCCCTACTTTTACCCCGGGACGTACCAAATCACCGGCATTTACCATAGCTTTGGTCAGGGCACCGTTAAATGGAGCAACTATGCGATAATCGCGAAGGGTCTCCTCACCACTTTGTATGCCATAGTAAAGATTAAGGATGTTTTTACCGGCTAAAAAGTAACGCAGTTGCTCGTTTCGGATTTCCGGGAGGTCAGGAAGTGGCGCTTCTACCTTAACATTCTTCAAGAATGAATTCCAGGTGTCAAACGCTTCGGGATAGTCCAGTTGAATATCTGACATCGCCAAAATAAGGGCGCTGAGAAATTGACTTTTTTGAGCGGTAAGGTTGTAGCGGAATTTGGTGTCTTCCAAGCGTAACAGCGTTTCCCCTTTACGGAAACGCATACCTTCTTTGAACTGTTTTTTTGTGGGCATTACATTTCCCTGTACCTCAGAGACGACATCTATTCGTTGCAGGGGAATGATTCTTCCCGTAAGACTGATATTCCTTTCAACCGATGTGGTAGATACCCTCCGTGTCTCAAACGCTTTAAGAGCAAGGGCCTTACCCTTGGTGGGCGACTTTGCCGACTGGCTTTTTTCATTGGAGCATTGCCAGAACAACAAAGACAATACAATCAACAACAGGGATTGGGTGATAGCTTTCCTTTTCATTTTTATGCATTTATTTTTAAAAATTGGGTTATCAAAGTCTTTAGAATGGAAGGGCTGATAGGAGAGACCACCGCAAGGACCGATTTATCCGGTCTTACAAGGATCATGGTATCCCTATCCGCTTCAAAATGTCGATGCAGTTGCTTATCCCGGTCCACCAAAACCCTTGTCCTGTTTAAATCCAGTGGCGTTTGGAAGGAAATGACATGGACCTTGACGTTATATCTTGTGGATTTGACCATGTCTTCGATGGCATCAATACCGCGTAAGACCCTCACAGAAGGATGTTTGCCTGTGAGCAACAACAGGTTGAACGCTTTCCCATTCAACTCATTGAAGAGGGGAATAGGGTAGTGGTTCAATTCCAGGACAAAATCCTTCATGTATTGCTCCCGGGCATTGGAACGACTTTCTGTTGGCATGGCCTTCTCCTCGGGTGCTTTCATTACAAATCGATTAGGATAGATTGCGTTTGATAATAGTTGAAGTGATATAGCATTTCCAGATAACGGTCCATCTCTGTTATGGTAAATGCCTTGCTAAAGAAATCGATATTACCATCCGGCCTTATGGAATAAAGACTTGGCGCATCCTCAGTATTATATTTAAGGTGTAAGAGACTATTGCAATCCCATAACCGACTTCTTTCTCCCCACAAAGCGTTGGATGTGTTTTGGGTGACAATAGAAGGCGTTATTAAACCGTTATAACAATGATCGATAAAGTCATAAACGTCGTTCAGAAAATCTACGGTTTCCCCGTTTGGGATATCTCCGGAAAACAGCAGGAAATGGATCTTTCCGGTCTTTAGGTAGGCTCTTAAATGGATTACCTGCTCAAGATGTTCTATATAACCGTCCGGGGCAGGCATTCCCAGCGTTATCTTTTCTCCGATGGCACTAAAATAGTTTTGCATAATATTGATTTATTTAGTTCATTAATGAACTATTTAGTTAAAAAAATTATACTTCCTTCAACATTCTCTCAGTGAATAATTGTATCTGTTCAATCGCTTTTTTTAAGACTTCCCGATCCTCGCCCCCTATGATGGGCTGCGCTGCCTCCATGAGCACATTGATGGATTTCCTTTGTAATTCTTTTCCCTTATCGGTAAGGTAGATCAAATTGGTTCTACCATCTGTTGGACTGGGTACCCTGGCCAAAAGTCCGGCTTTGCTCATGGTATCCAAAAGCGCGGTGATTCCGCTCTTAGCCTTCAAGGTTTCTTCCACCAGGAACTGTTGGTCGCAACCTTCATTATAGGATATCAGGGTTAGCAAACGCATGTGTTCTGTAGTGATGCCGAGGGGCTTCAAAAGTCTATTGCTTTTGTTCTGCAACGTCCAGTGGAAACGACTAACCGTTCTTCCTAATTCAATTTCCAAGGGTAACTTCATTTTTTTCTTTTCCACAAAGAAAGGTAATTTCTCTGTGGTTTTGGTCAGTCCCTTTGTTTCTGCTACTTCTCTCTTGAAGCCCATATTCGTCTTGTATATGTACCAAAGATATTTATTTAGTTCATTAATGTACTAACCAAATGGATGTTTAACTTTTATTTAATACTGTAAAACAATTTAATCGATTTTCCAGGTCGATCCGGAGTGAAGAAGTTCGGAAACCTGCTTTCTGGATTTCGTTTCTGTGGTGCTCATACCAGAAGCATACTCAGGTTCTTGTACACAACGATACACGCCCAAAGGCTTCACGGTCTCCATTCTGGCCAACAGAAAGGAAAGGGTGAGGTTTCGTTCATCATGAATTACGGCACTATCCACTTCCGTGCTTACGAACAGTTCATGGTTTTCCCATTGAACCGCTTTGTCCAACCCTTTGCCAAAAACCAATGGTTTACCTTGCTCCAACAGTACGGTATGATCCTCCCGGTTTTCCTTTCCTAAAAATTCCTCAAAGGCCTCATCATTAAAGATGACACAGTTTTGATAGATTTCCACCACGGAGGTTCCACAGTGGGCTTCTGCCCTCAGCAAAGTCTCCTGCAAATGTTTGGGGTCTGATGCCGTGGTCCGGGCAAAAAAAGAGGCCCCTGCTCCCAAGGCCAGCATGGCGGGATTAAAAGGTTGCTCAATAGTCCCGGTAGGACTGGTCTTTGTGCGTTGCCCCAGTTTTGAAGTTGGGGAATACTGCCCCTTGGTCAACCCGTAGATCTCATTGTTGAATATCAATACATTAATGTTGATATTGCGTCGTATAGCGTGTATGAAGTGGTTTCCCCCGATGGCAAGGCCATCTCCATCCCCGGTTATCGCCCAAACGCTTAGTTCTGGGTTCTGGATTTTGGTGCCGGTAGCAATGGCTACCGCCCTGCCATGTATGGAATGCATACCATAGGTATCCACATAGTACGGAAAACGCGAGGAACATCCTATACCGGATATGAAAACCACGTCTTCCTTTCGCTTCCCCAGGGTGGCCAAAACCTTTTTTACGCTGTTCAATATGGCATAGTCTCCACAGCCGGGACACCAACGGACGGCCTGGTCCGTGGCAAAATCCTTTGCATTTAGTTTTTTACTATTGCTTTGCATAGTCCATAAGCTTTAGTTCCTTCCTAAAAGCAGCAATAAGTTCCGAAATGGTAAAAGGTTGCCCCTGAACTTTATGGTATCCTTTGGCCCTGCAATGGAATTGGGCGTTTATAATGCGTAACAATTGGCCTTTGTTCAATTCCGGTATGATGACTTGCCTGAAGTTTGTGATCAACTGCCCCAAATTCTCTGGAAAAGGATTAAGATAGGTAAGGTGTGCCAAACTGATTTCATAGCCTTGTTCCTGGAGTTGCTTTACTGCGGTTCGGACTGCACCGTAAGTACCGCCCCACGAAATGACCAATAATTGCCCCTGCGCTTTGCCTTCTACTAATTGTTGCGGTATATTGGATGACACCAGGGATACCTTTTTGGCCCGGACTTCCACCATTTTCTCGTGATTTTCCGGGTCGTAGCTCACATCTCCGGTATCAAAGTCTTTTTCCAGCCCACCGATGCGGTGTTGCATGGCTTCCGTTCCCGGAATGGCCCATGGACGTACCAACTGTAGATTTCTGTTGTACGGCCTGAAGCCTTCTTTGGGTGTTTGGGTCATATTAGTGGAAATATGACGGTATCCTTCGGTCAGGTCGGGAATACGCCAGGGTTCCGAGCCGTTGGCAATAAATCCGTCACTGAGCAACACCACCGGGGTCATGTGTTCCAGGCTCAATCGCGCTGCCTCGAATGCCATGGCAAAGGTATCACCTGGTCTTGAGGCTGCGAGAACGATAAGGGGAGATTCACCATTTCGTCCATAAAACACCTGCAACAAGTCCGCTTGCTCCGTTTTTGTGGGTAATCCGGTGGAAGGGCCTCCCCGCTGTACATTGATTACCACCAGCGGCAATTCCAACATTACGGCCAGGTTCAATGCCTCCGACTTTAACGCCAGTCCAGGTCCCGAGGTTGTGGTAGCGGCCAATGCCCCTGAGAACGAAGCGCCAATTGCCGCGCAGATGGCCGCAATCTCGTCTTCGGCCTGAAAGGTTTGGACCGCAAACGCCTCCCGCTTAGAGAGCTCCTGTAAAATATCCGTTGCCGGAGTAATGGGATAGGATCCCACGAACAGATTCAAACCGGAAGCCTCTGCCGCTTGCATCAGCCCCCAGGCAATTCCTGTATTGCCATTGATCTGCCGATAGGTTCCCTTCTCCAGGGGCGCCTCGGGAATTTGGTAAATGGCTATAGCGGCTTCAATGGTCTCCCCGAAATGATATCCCGCCTCAAGAGCGGCAATATTTGCTTTGACGAGGGTCTCCTGATCCTTGAATTTTTCCCGTATCCACTCCTTGGTGAGGTCCGGGTCCCTGGAGAATATGAAATAACAGAGCCCCAGCGCATAAAAATTTTTGCAGCGCCTTTTAGACTTGTTATCCAAATCAATAGTCTCCAAAGCCCTTTCGGTTTGTGAAGTAATGGGAGCATGGATCAACTTAAAGTTTCTTAATTCTTCAATGTCCTCTATTGATGTTTCCGTATACCCTGCCTTTTTAAATCCTGAGCGATCAAAGGCATCATCATTAAGAATAATGGTTGCCCCTTTTTTTAACAGGGGTAATTTCACCTTTAATGCGGCAGGATTCATAGCCACCAATACATCCGGCTGGTCTCCGGGAGTAAATATCTCTTTTGCCCCAATATGCACCTGAAACCCGGAAACACCATATACAGAACCTGATGGCGCCCTGATTTCCGAAGGATAGTCCGGAAATGTGGCAATATCATTGCCCATGCGGGCGGAAGTATCTGAAAACTGTGTCCCGGTCAATTGCATTCCATCCCCGGAATCTCCCGAAAATAAAATTATAATATGTTCCAGGGCGGTCTTCATCGTCTTTCAGAGTACTAATTTACGATTCGTCTTCTTACCAATGAAGGATTTGTGAACAGAAGCCACTCAAATATTCCGAAGAGTAGGATCCCATACACCAAAGTCCCGATCAGGAAATTCTTTTCAAAGGGAATAGCGGCAAGCAAACAGGTCCAAAGCCCTTTTAGGGTCATGGGGTATAGCGTTCCGGTCAACCATACCCCGATATCCGTTACCACCCAGTGAATAAAGGTGATGACCAATGTAGATAGGATAAGGTTCCTTATTCTCAGATTGTTGGAAAGCCATCTGCCCACCAATATCATTAGGGAAAAGGCCAGGTATACCCATAGCATTCCATCGTAAATCAGGGGATATCCGGAATCAAAAAAAAGAAGGTTCAATAGCAGATCACTCAAAAATATAGTGCCCAATGGAATGAGATAGGCCCTTACCCCGGAAAAGTATGCCCCTCCAAACAAGGCTATTGCGCCCAATGGAG
This sequence comes from Croceivirga sp., assembly GCA_028284285.1. Taxonomy (GTDB): domain Bacteria; phylum Bacteroidota; class Bacteroidia; order Flavobacteriales; family Flavobacteriaceae; genus Croceivirga. The sequence continues at coordinate 30,060 of JANQSA010000081.1, read as the reverse complement.
TGAAGTTGGCCAAGCTACTCAACTCCGGATTTCCAACCGTTAATATCCGTACACAGGCTATGAGGAGTATCAAAAAGAACAATAACAAATCCCTTTTTGTGCTGTTCGATATATTATAAAATTTCATTTTGTTTTAAGATTTTAATGATTCGTATAAAAAAGTGAGAATAAAAACCAGGATTACTACGTAGATACTCCCAGTTATGATATAGCTCGCTGTGCTCTGGTTCTGGTTCCGTTTTGCCATGACTTAAGTTGTTTTAGAATGGGCTTTCGCACCTTTATGATCAAAAACTTCAAAAAGCTCCCTACAGGACAGTAATACCTGCAGAATACATCCTTAATAAAAAAGGCCGAGAAAAAGATTGCCGGAAAAATGAACCATTGGATTCCTTCGCCGTCGAAAGAGAACGTGGTGGCAAAGGGCTCGTAAGATCCACTGGAAGGCGTTGCTGTCAGGAACCCCACCAACAGGGAGAGCCAAAGCAATACTCCGGTAATATACCTGGCAATTTTTCCCTGTTTGGAGTGCATCTTAAGATTTATCCCGGAAATCTTGTTTGCCAACCACTGTACAGCATAGAAGGGACAAATACGATAACAGTAGATGTTCTTTCCAAAGACAACCGCTGCAAGCAATACCCCTACCACCAGAATATACCAGACCAAATAGTCGTGTATGTCCGGGAAATACCCCTGTAGAACACTCCCGAAATTGGTGATGGACAGTGATAGGTTGAGATAGAATCCGATAAGCACTAATGCGGACAGGTGCATGGCATATTGCAACCACTTGTTTTTCTTGTAATACAGGGCTACGGACCAGACCAAAAGCCCAAGAACCGAAGCTTCCCCCATACCAAATTTGAATTCCTGTGGCTTCGTCAACCCTGCCACACCATAGGCCTTTTCCGCGTAGGAGTGGGAGGCTTCCTGCACCGCACCCGTAAAACCGATAGAGGATACTGTAGCCCCGGCGATCGCATCAATATCTGAATCCATCGCAAAGGAAGAAAGCAAGGATCTTCCCTTGAATTGCTCAAAAAAATCTTTTTGGATCAATTTGTTCAAAAATGAACGGGTCTCTTTTTCTTCAATAACGATAACCTCATTAATGGTGGAATCCTTGTTGATTACCACGCCTACCTCCAAAGGTCCTCCGTAGCCCTGGTTTTTAGCGGTCTGTATTTTTAATTGCAGTGTATCGGATATATACATATCAAATACATTCTCCCCTGTTTTGGTAATGGAAGATCCGGGATGGGTCTTGCCCAAGAGTAGGGGGTAATCAGGTTGGTTGGACACCTTCCCATAGATATAGGCTACTAAAAGGCTGAGTACCCCAAACCAAAGGAGAAAGGCTTTAAACCTGTTTTCCTTTCTTTGCGATACCGTCTTTTTGTTCGAACTCGCGACACCACAACCTTTGCAGTTTACCGGACACATGATCAGTCACTTTTTTTTAGTTTTTTCACGATACCCCTTCGCGCCAGCAAAAAAAGGATGATGGCCGGGGAACCGAAAAATACCAATCCCAGGGCAGCCGCTTGTGGCTCACCTTCGAGCACCGAGCTTACCGACCATGCCACGCAAAAGATGAACAGGAAGGCCCCAAAACCTGTCATTGTCCATGTTTTCCAGTCAAAACCATAGGTTTTGTTCAAATAGATCATCAGGACCACGGCCAGGGTGGATAGTACACCCAACCAAAAGAACATGATCTCTACTCCTTTAAAAATATCCATAACCTTTTTATTAAGTTTTACATTTATCTAATCACCTTTATTAGCCCAAAATTTTTCTACGGCCTCTCCGTCATGGGTATTACCATATCCGAAAATATCGTCCATTTCACGCATCAGATCGTGTACGGGTCCGGGCGATGCGGCCGTAAGCCTATCCACCAGTCGGTGGTGCCAAAAATCAGGTTTGTTATAAGGACAGGCGGAAATACAGGCTCCACAACCCGCATTGATCTGCATCCAATAGCCGAAACATTTTTCAGCATCCAGGTACCATTTCTTCACCCCGGAATTATTAAAGAATTTGTTCTTGTTGTCATGAGTTGGATAAAAAGACCGTTTTTCGTCCCTGGAAATCGCATTGGCGGGACAAGCATCGGCACATTTCTTGCACTTCTCGCAAAATTGGGTAACCCCAAACGCTATCGGCTCATCGTAATTACAGAAGTCAAATTCTGTATAGATTTTCCCGATACGGACCCTTGGTCCATACTTTGGGGTGATCAAAAGCCCCATCCGGGAACCTTCTCCCAATCCGGCCGAAATGGCATACGGCACATTAAGTCCGGTGTCATTGCACGATGCAACGGCCTTATACCCCAATATTCTAAGAAAAACGGCCAACTGATGTGTAGTCTTGGTAATCCTGGAATAGGCATCACCCGTACCACCTTCAGAAACATAGGTAGGGGCCGTGGAATACGCCTCATAATCCATTTCAAAGGCCATAACAATGACACTTTTTGGCTCAAAGGGAAATTCCTCCCAACCAAACTCTTTCTTGTGCAGGGGGTCTATAAATTTGGCATAGTCAAATCTTGGGTCTCTGGGGGTGATGCCCACCAAATTGGCCCCGTATAGTTTTGCCGCCTTTTTTATGGCGTTGGTAGCCTCCGTTTTATCCTGGAATTTGTATTGATCTTCAAAGAGGTATTGATAATCAAAGGGATGATGTTTGTCTTCTTTTGTCTTTTGTTTCCAGGAATTGACCCCGGTGTTAGGTATGGAAGCTGGTGTCCCGGGGGCCATGTATTCCACCCCGGCATAAGCCCCCTCCTTTAGGGCATAGTCCAATCTTCCCATTCCGGGCGTTTCCGGATCTATGTCCCCAGGTCCGTGAAAACCCATCATTTTTTTCTGTAATTCCGGTAATCTCCCGGTAATGGTGGACATGAATATGTTATCCTTTTGGTTGAAAGGGGTATAGGTTTCGTCGAATTCAAAGACTTTATCTACAGTGGTAGTTTTGATATTGGCATCCTTGTTCTTCTCCACCAGTTTTTCCACAGCCTTGGTCTGGGCAGCGGTAACAGTAGCGGCCCCGACTGCGGTCACTGCGGCTCCCATTTTTATGAAATCCCTCCTGTTAAAGGCATTTGCCGCTTTCTTCTTATCGTTTGTCTTGTCCTTTTCTTCGTTTGCTTCCATCTCTCTTTGTTTATTTATTGGTATATCTCTGTTTTATGTCTTGGTTTGCAACGCTTTGGACCGGCGTTCCTTTATTACATTGACTGCTACTATTCCTAATGCTATGACCATCAAAACCCAACCGATGGTATACATCAAACCACTGGCATGATCCAGATAATAGGTTATCAACTCAATAAGTGTATTCCGTAAGGGCCTTGGGGCGGTCTCGGCATTGGCATGGATACGCAGTTCCAGATTTTCCAATAGGTAATGCCCCGCCAACCAGGCTACTGCAAACATTCCCATGGCCAATCCAAAAAAGCTCTGGGATACCAAGTCGGGAAATGCTTTTTTTCTAAAACCATACATCCAGAAGCCTGCGACCAACAGAGCGGCAAAGAACCCCCATGCCCATTGGGAAACTCCCTGTAACAGTTGTAGTTTACCCTTGATATTACGGAGTTGTTCCACCTCCGTTTTTTCTTTTATTATCCCGGTGAGGTCAATCACCTTGGGAACATTGGCTTTGGCCAATTGCCCGGCCATTAGTTCCCCTCCTCTTTTGGCAAAGGCATCATAAATTGAATCCGGGACCCCACTTAAGAGCAAGGGCGGAATACTGTCCCCAAAACCCTGGGCTTTCAATCTCGATAATTCGTCTGGTTTAAGCTGTGGTGGTCTGGTTACGGAATGTGCCCAACGAAACAAAAACTCGGTATTCGCCGACAGGTGCTTCACAAAGGGCTCTGTATGTAGTTGAATATCTGGGTAATCGGCAGCATTGCCTTGCCAATCATAAAATCCCTCAAGGGTATGGTCCACAACCGGTTTTAACTGTTCCTGGGGAAGAAGGGTTTGCAACAGCTCTTCCCATTTACGGGAATCCGCTTTGGAAAATATGGCAATGATCATCCCCGTTTTCAGGTCCTGCACATCTTTGATACGTTCATTGGCGATGGCCCGCATCAAATAGGCCAGGTCATGGGTATTAAATACTTTTTCGTAAAGCATTTGGGAAGTGAACTCCTTAGAAAAGAATTTCCCGGCCACCTGGTTCAAGAGCACCGATACGGGAAGACCCAGTATCGCAATTACGATGAGAACGGACGCTATGTGTTTTCTGATTTTCATTTGTGTCCCAGATATTTTCGATTTCTTCGGGACCAGAACTTTTTCACGGCCTCTTCGTCATAGGTATTTCCATACCCGAATATCTTGTCCATCTCGCGCATAAAACTGTGAACGGGGCCCGGCAGCATGGCCGAAATTTTATCCACCAGCTTATGATGCCAGAAATCAGGCTTGTTGTAAGGGCAAACGGAAATGCACGAACTGCAGCCGTTTCCGTTTTCGACCCAAAAATCAAAGCACTTTTTATGGTTATTGTAGTATTTTTTGACTCCAGGGTTGACAAACCAATTCCCTTCCTCCTCAAATTCCGGTTCGTAGGTCGGTTCCAAAGCTTTGGTAATGGCATTGGCGGGACAGGCATCCGCACAGCGCATACACCGTTTACAGAATTCCTGGACACCAAATTCCACAGGTTTATCATATTCCACAAAGTCAAAATCGGTGTAAACCTTTGCCAGCCGTATCCGGGGACCATATTGATAGGTAATCAACAATCCGTGCCTTCCCAATTCGCCCAATCCCGCTTTAATGGCATAGGGAATGCTCAACCCGACATCGTTATTGGAGGGAATGGCCTGATAGCCCAGACACTTTAAAAAGACCATCATTTGATAAGAGGTCTTGTGCATTTTAGAATAGCCGTCACCTGTCGCACCGTCTGCAACATGGGTCGGGGCGGCAGTCATGGCCTCGTAATCCATCTCAAACGCCATGACAATGACGGTTTTGGGCTCAAAGGGAATATCCTTCCAATCCCTCCTTCCGTTATTGGGGTCGAAGAAAGCCTGATAATCGAAGCGTTCATCCCGCCTGGTGATTCCAACCAGATCGGCTCCGTAAAGCCTTGCGGCCCGTTTAATGGCATCCGTTGCCTCCTGTTTCGTTTTAAAAGGCGCCTTTTCGGGATAGACGTAGTTGCCCTCTAAAATCTTGAGGATGTCCGGTTTTTCCTTGCTATCGTCCTCCATATCGGAGGGTTTCATATCCAAAATGGTAAAGTCAAACTTTTCTTGTTCCCACTTCCCGCCTAAGGATTTCATTTTGAACTTAAGCGATTGGCCGGCTTTGGAAAGTGCCCAGTCTACTTGACGATAACCTATCTGATCATTGTCAAAACCCGGCCAGATAAACTTTATCATTTTTGGGATTACTTTTTCATCCCTGCGCATAGGACCGGTGGACTGGAACGTATTGATCTCATCAAATCGTTCATACCCATAGCCTGGCTTGAAATCGAACGGGTCCTCATCCAACTCCTTCAACACGGCACTGTCAGTGGCTTTATCCAAAGTATCGGTTAGGGCATTTTCTGCAGCCCTTGATGCACCGGCTATGCCCAAAGCGGTCCCGATGGCCCCAATTTTGAAGAAGTTTCTCCGTGTTACTCCACTTTTCTTTTCCAGGTTTCCTTTTGTTTTCATTTTGTTCATTAGTGAACTAAATAGTTAAAAAAATTCAAAATCATTCCCTTTGCATTCCCACTCTAGGGGAATCAAATTCTATAAAATCAATTATTTTAACGATAACTGTTTTCATTGCGTTGGAAAATTCCAAAATTGGATTTCATATCAAATATACTAATTAGTTCATATATGTACTATATATATTTCCATTTTAACACTTTCGTTAGCAGTATTTTGAAAGGAGCTACAAATGTTGGATCTAAGACGGGATATCACTTTTGTAAAATAATACAGGCCAAAAAATAATTTATTGATTAACTAAAGAATTCTAGAAGGTAAAGAAAAAGGGAAATAAAGATGTATAAGGAAAGTGCCCAAACTTGTTTCGAAAATTAGTGTTTATAGACACCCATTTCGTTACGGAGGTGGGATTGGCTCTGCTATCCCTTATTCACACAAGGCATTTATTAAGGCGTAGTAACGAACACCTGAGCCTTGTTCTACTTCTTTTCAACGTACCATTTCGTACCCCATTTATGGATTTGGTGACCCAGTATTTCTCCGGTGATGACATTTCTGGTCATGGTATCATTTTTTCCATTTGTAGCGGCAATAAGGGACCACTCCAGGTTTTCTTTTAACAATACCTGTTCCTTCTCAAAGTCAGGGATTTGGCCGATAATGGGATCAATTTGTGCAGTTACCCACTGGCCCTTTGGGGAATTCATTATGGTAAAATACTGTACCTGGGCAGTATGCTCCACATAAACATTGGATTCATTTTGTCTTCCCATTTGGAAATAGATCCGGACCGTCTCTCCTTTCCGGATTACGGATATGAGTTCATCCAAGGTGCCACTCACTGTGTTGCCCTCAGCATCATTTTCATAAATGAGTGTCCAATTCTCTTGCGAAAATCCAATTAGCGAAATCAGTAAAAAAGAAAGGGAAAAAAACAGTTTCATGTTATTGATACAACGGTGGGTTTGCTTTTTGTGCACGCTGTGGATATTCCAAGAACCAGGTCATTTTATGACGCTGTGGCCAATCTTTGATCAGCTGTCCCGTAACGCGATCGTACACCTGTGCATTAAATGTTCCCCTGGTGGTCATGATGCATTGCCAGATATGGCCTCCTTCGCCAAAAGTTTGCTTATCAATAGCGATATAACTTTCCAGCAACGGATGAGGATCAATTATGGCAGATACATTTTTATCCTGAATTACACTTAAGTACAAAGGGGTTGCGACATGCTCCAGTCTTAGAACGGAGTCTCCCAATTGCCTTTCCCAGCCCCAACCGATTCTCACGTCATACCCATTCCTGATTCCCTGGATCAAAGAATCAATATCCCCCGCAATAGGTTGCCCCTTTTCATCGTGTTTGTAAACTGACTTCCATCCGGATTCTGCTGGTTCCAGCGGCTGCCTTTTTGAATCTCCTTGAACGCATGATGACATAGTCATAATGAGCATCACACTAAACAAGAGGGCACCGAATACTTTCATCAACTCGTTTTTTTAAAGGTCTTAATAATCACAATTGCTTGATACAGCTCTTAGGAATATTTTGTGATTTATTGCGCTCCTCCAACCCTAATGGTACATTATAAAGAACCCCTTCTCAATTAAAAAAAGTGTCCCATACCTTACCTAAATAGGTATTATTACGGCGTTTTCTCCCATTTAGTTCGGCGAATTTAGGCCCAGCTTATTTCCTTCCGTATCCAGGAACAGGGCAAAAAAACCGTTTCCATCGGCATGGGCTGTTTTTGATACAAGAATTTTTCCACCATTTTTCTCGACCTTATCCAGAATAGTTTGAAGATTGTCCCCACCATCAAGGTAGATACCCACACCGTCGGGTGAGGGATTATACCCTTCTCCTTTAATAATAACCCCTGTAACTATTTGTCCTTTGTATGGAAATATCCCCATTTCCATTCCCGGGATTTCCATTTACTCAATTTCGATGCCCAAAATCGTTTCATAAAAATTGACGGCCCTTGAAATATCCGTTGCTGGAATTTCAAAGAGTGCGATAAAGCTATTCATATCATTTGTTATTTGTTTTTGTTTGGAATCCATTTCTTGCAGTTCGGGATTTGATCTGTCCTGCCCGTTACAAGCCGCAAAACCCAAAACCGCTATAATTGTTAAAAGGTTAGAGTTTATTCTCATAATAGGTAAGGATTGAAAGGTTTTTTACTTTTTGGAGCTCAAGATAGGCTTGGTCATCTTAGGGATTTAAAGTGTAGTAAAAGTGGATTACTTTTTCTTCTCCCATAGGATGGGTTTGGCGGTAAAAATCAAGAACATGCTGCTCGGTTTCGTCGGCCTGCACAAAGACTTCTTCATATCCTTGTTCTTTGAAAAATCGCTTGGTTTGTGCTATTAATTTGCCTCCAATACCCTGTCTTTGTAGCTTTTTAGTAACCGCCAGATCAAAAATATAGGCAAGCGGTCTTTCGGAATAATACTGGGGTAGGACATAAGCGGTTAATCCGCTAATAACTTTTTCTGTTTGGAAGGCGGCAAAGACATGAAAATTTTCTTGTTTCAGGAGCTTTTGTAAATAATCGGTACTGGGAATGACAAAATTTTTCATCCCAAATACTTCTTCAAAAAGATGTATGAGGGATACGAAGTTTTCAATTTCCGTAGGTTGGAGTTTCCGTATTTCAACTTCCTTTTGGTTCATAGGGGTCTTCTTGTTTAAAAAGTTCTAGGGCTGCAGTATGACTTTTACCCAATGGTCTTCCTTTTTGTAGTGTAACATCCGTTCGTGTAATCTGTTTTTTTTAAACTTCATAAACTCTATCCTTGAAGGACGGACGGCAATACCACCCCAGTTTTCCGGACATGCAATGTCTGTATTTACCAATTCCTTTTTCCGTTCCTCAAAATGCTTTTTTAGATGTACTATACTTTGAATGGGTTTCCCCTGTTCAAAAATGGAAGAAACTATCTTTGCATCCCTGCTTCTCAGCTCAAAATAGGCTTCAGCCTCTGTTTTGGGTATTTCCAAAACGTCCCCTTGTATCCTAATTTGTACTTGGGTTGCGGTCCACCAAAATGATAAGGCGGCTTTGCTGTTTTTTTCAAGTTCCTTGCCTTTTCTGGAGTTCAGCGTTCCGGTAATCACAAATGATCCATTTACAATTGCTTTTAAGGCAACGAAGCGGGAATTGGGATAAGCGTCCAATCCAACTGTTGATAGACAGCAGTAGGAGGGCGGTGCCTGAGTATTCAATTCCTCCTCTTTATAATACAATTCTTCAAATAGTTGTATGGTATTCATGTTCGTGCTTTTCTATTCTGTAAAAAAGGGTGGGCCTGTCGTCTTCCATTCTTTTTTCTACAAATGACATCCCCAAACGTTGCGCCACTTTCTGCGAAGCCAAATGCGGTTCATCCGTAGCGGCAATAAGATACGTGAGCCCCAGATCTTTAAAAGCATACTTCAGAACTGCTGAACTTGCTTCTGTCGCATATCCCTTCTGGGTGAATGGCTTTAATAAAGCGTAGATCAATTGAGGTTGTGGCTCATCAAAAAAATACCATAAACCTACATAACCTATTATGGCTTTCCTTCCTTTCTGCCGTATTTTCCATAGCCCAAATTGTTTTTCTTCAAAATACGCTATGTTCTGGTCCATGATGTCATCGGCCGTGATAGCATCGACGATTTCATCATCCCAGAGATATTTTCTTATAAAAGTATCATTGTTCAAAAGCTGAAATTCTTTCGCATCCTCCGGGATAAAGGGCATTAGTTGGAGTCGCTTTGTTTCAAGATCAAACTGTTTCATTTTAAATGGACTATTTTATCTGTATATACGAATCGTTTTTTACATCGGATAAAATCCGTACAATTTCCTTGTTAAAACGCTGAGGTTCCTCAAAGCAAGGGCTATGTCCTGACTTTTGAAATTTAACAAACTCTTTTTTGGGGGCCTTTAAGGCATCATGGTATTCTTCCACCAGTTTCCAGGGCGTATTGTAATCATGGATGCCCGAAATGAAATAAACGGGAACTTCAAATTCCTGATATTCCTCCGGGATGTTATAGTTGTTAAAATCCGGGTCATAGATAATGTTCCCGGCAGAGAATCCTGAACTCTTACCATACTTGATCAAATCGGAGAATGAGTATTCCCTTGAAAACCAAATGTGGCGAATCCAATCCGAATAGTTGGTTTTTGCGTATCGTTCACCTCCCAGTTTCAGGAGCCAGTGCTTTTGTTTTACCAATCCCCAAAAGCCGTTTGTGTACATGGTGCTAAAATCTCCGGATTGAGGTGGTCCACTTTCATTAAGGTCTTTCAGGGCCTTTTTGTGATTGGCCTCTTTTGCTTTTTCCAAAGTGTATTGATAGGAAAGTAATTCCCCCCTGTAGGCTTCTAACTCCTGACCAACGCCCACGTAGGCCATATAATAATCAGGATTTCTTTGTATGGCATATATGCCCAGCCGAGCCCCCCAGGAATGACCAACCAGGAATATTTTATCCTTTTGAAAGCGTTGTCTCAGGTAGGCTACCAAAAAATCCACATCTTGATGGTAGTATTCCACCTTGATCTGGTCCGGCGGAAAATCCTTTTGATATGATTTTCCCGCATTTCTTTGGTCCCAATACACAACGGTAAAACTCTTCTCCAAATCGCTATTATACTTGCGCAACAAAGCTGTGGCAGAAGCGCCGGGGCCACCATGAAGAAAGAGCAATATGGGGTTGTACTTGTTCTCTCCGCGAATAAGAACATATTGTTTCGTTCCGTTAATATCCAGATAATTGATTTCGGAAATTCCATTGCTCGTCTTTATTTTTTTTGTTGATGAACATGACATTGAAGCAATGGCGGTCAACAATACAAAAAAATACGTACCCCACCTAAACGGCTGTATTAGCGTCACATTTTTCATTTAATTCGGTTTCTGTTAAGATTTTAAACATTCCCTGGCAATGGCTTTTCCGTTCTATAAATCCAAATTTTTTATAGAATTCTTTTGTTCCCCTTGCCGCAATCAATCCAACGTAAGCGTACGGTGCTGCCATTGATCCCAAATCGTACTCAATATGGTCCATAATCAATCTTCCAACACCTTGTTTGCGATGTTTTGGATGAACTGTAATGTCCTGGATATAGAAATAGTGCGCCCCATGACTCACCAACAAACCTATTCCTATAATGTTCGGGCCATCAAAAACCATTATGCCATGCAAATCATTTTCCAAAGCATTTTTTAAATCCGGATCTTCTTCCGTATCCCTGTTGGATTGACTTCTCAGTAACCGATACTCTTCCAGGCTTGGTGTACGTTTTTCAATCCGAATAGTGTCACATCGTACATTTTTTACTAGCATATCTGATTTGTTTGGCTCAAAACACGTAATAGGAGAACAGGAGGTCTTTTTCACCTCTTTGCAAATGCCCGGGGAGATCCAACGATCCCCCTGGGCTGTTAAACAACTAAACAACTGCTACTTAACTATTGGCACCGTGGCATCTTCAGTCTTAGTTGTACAAATGAACCAAGGCTCAACATTCATTTTTAAAAAAACTATATTGACTGGAACCTGATGGAAAAACTACCATCGGTTACCTCCACAAAATCATCAGTATCCCGAATTACGGAAGGATTCACCCTAATGTGATTTAACCTGCCGCTAAATTCTCCGGAAATGATATCGTTTTCAATCCGGGTTATGGTGATTTCTACTTCATCTACACCAACCCCTGAATAAAAGCAAAGTACATCGGGTTCCTGGCACGGTTGCTGAAGGTTTTTCAACGCTTCATCTACCCAGGAGATGCTACCTTCCGCACCAGTAAGGGTATGGGGTAGGGTAAGCGCTTCAATGTCCACACCATTCACCCTAATGGTCCAAAACCCTTCGCTGTCATCGTTGCCATTCTTGAAGACCTGTAAATAGAGACTTTTGTCCAATCGGTTAAATACGTTCACGTTTCCATTACTACCACCGTCAAAAACCGTTTGTTCATATTCAGCAATGTCATTGGAGATCTTCGCTGTTATAGAGAATTCCGGTGGCAACTGGGTCCCATTATCGTCATCCTGGCAAGACCAAAACAAGCTGAGGCCTATTAATCCAAATAGTAATCTTTTTAGTTTCATTTCTTTTTGTTTTTTAATGATTAAACCTGTGGAGTTAAACGTAAATAGGGTTTAACTTCCTTAAATCCTTTGGGAAATAGTTTTTCCGCTTCCTCATTGCTCACTGATGGCAGAATAACACAGTCCTCTCCTTTTTTCCAATTTGCCGGGGTAGCCAGGGACTCATATTGCGTTAGCTGTAGTGAATCGATAACCCTTAGCAGTTCTTCAAAATTTCTTCCCGTAGAAGCCGGATAGGTTAAAATGAGCTTCACCTTTTTGTCTGGTGCAATGATGAAGACCGAGCGGACTGTCATCGTAGCATTGTCGTTGGGATGGATCATCCCGTACAGTTCGGATATTTCGCGTTTGTTGTCAGCGATTAATGGAAATTCCAGCTGGGCACTCTGCGTTTCCTCTATGTCCTTGATCCACTCAAAATGGGAATCCAGGGGGTCTACACTTATTGCCGCCACTTTTACATTTCTTTCATCGAACTCCTCTTTGTAGTTGGCCATGGTTCCCAGCTCTGTGGTACACACCGGCGTAAAATCCGCCGGGTGGGACACCAACATGCCCCAGCTGTCTCCCAGCCACTCGTGAAAATCAAGTCTTCCCTCAGTACTCTTTGCGGTAAAATTCGGGGCGATATCCCCCAGTCTAATTATGTTCATTTTTAATTGATTTTAGGTATTTATTCGTTTTTCAATGGATTTCCTGCTTTTTCAATGTTCTCAACCTTCATTGGTATACACCCTAAGGTTTTCGGCCAACAGCTTCTTAAAACAGTGTCTGACTTCAACTCATTTAGAAGGTTTACTGTTTTTCTATCTCCAGTAATTCAATAGCGGGCAATGCACCAATACGGCCACAGGTATGGGTTACACCATCGACCAGATCATAAATTATATTTACCTCCAACCCATCCTCGAGGAACACTTTATCCAGGGACAGGGGGAACAACACATTATCATTTTCCGTTTCAATGATGTAATCATCACAACCATTGGGTGGTGGAAGCCATTTAACTGTGGCTCTCACCATAAAGAGGTTCTCCGAATCATCAATATTGATACATGCGGAAAACAACAGGACCAATGCCAAAATCAAGATGTTACTTCTGTTTCTCATTTCAATTTCAATTTTTAGCTATTTCTCTGCCAACTTCAGTCGGCCTTATTTTTGTACAAAGTTTCAGCTTAGAAAGCGTTTATAAAAACATCGGTTGTTCAGAATACGGTATCCAGGACATATTGATACCCTACCCTACAGGTCTACTCTTTTGTTTCATATTTCAGTTTTCACAGTTTTCATGACTTTCGTTTTTTGATTTTTTTGAATAGCACAAACCTAGCCCCTTCACAGGTCGATAAAAAGAAACAAGTTGGGAATTGCAGAATCCATGTTGTGAACGCTACCATAAGGCTTTTGACCTTAATGTTCATCCAAAGGATAACCTCTTTTCAGGACAACCGGGAATCTTTTCAACCCTGGAATTTCTGATATCCCACATCCTTTTTGATAAAGGGATTCAGTTTGGATATCACTTAATAATGGATGGATTTGGTTGCAAAACACTTTTGAATATTCGTTCCATAGTCTCCCTGGATTGAATAATGTCATCTATTTTACCGTAGTTGGCATTACTGGCCCACGATATGGAAACTTCCTGATCAGGGAAATACACCATACTGGCAAAATAGCCTATGGCATCTCCACTATGGAGGTATGCCGGACCAAAATCTGTCATTATCTGAAATATGCCAGGACCAAAAAACGTTTCAAAACCGTCGGCACTTTGATCTTTTGGCGCTACCCACGTTGTCATTTCGGACATAGATGCGCTGGTCAATAGTTCCCCTTTAAACAGTTTTTCCATGAACCAGCTTAGGTCTGCGGTGTTTGAGATGAGGCCGCCATCGGCGGAATAGTAGTCCCAGCCGCTATAGTACGTAGCATTGATCAGGTTCAAATTACTGTAAAGGTCTACATACCCTCTTATGATTCCGTCAGGTACGGGATCTTCGGCTGCGAAGCTTGTAAATGTAAGTTGTAACGGGTGGAACAACTTTTCTTCAAAAACTTTGTAGAAGGGCTTTCCTGTTACTTCTTCAATGATCATTCCTAACAAAATGTAATTGGTATTAGAATATCTAACATCCGTCCCAGAGGAGAAATAAGCATCCCGTCCGCGCGAATACCCCAAAAGTTCCTCCGGATACCATTCCCTAATCAAATCATTTAGCGAAGCTGTTTGAAAATTGGCATCTTGTATGTAATTATAGATACCGCTGGAATGATTTAGCAATTGCCGTATAGTTGATTTTTCTGCATTGGCAATTCCACCAAATATCGATTTCGGAAGATATTTGGAAACGGGATCATCCAGTTTCAAAAGACCATCTTCTTGAAGTTTTAGAATGGTAACAGCAGTGAATGTCTTTACGGTGCTGCCTACCCTTGTTATATTACAGGGTTGCAAATCCACATCGCTGGCTAAATCACTTTTGCCGTTACTTGTGGTATATTGACCTTCTTTATCTCGAACACTTATCATGATTCCGGGAACACCTTTATCAATGAAGTCTTTAGCCAAATCGTTTATAGTATTGGCCAGGGGGTGTTGAAGGTTGTTGGATATGATCTCCGATTTGCATTCATAAAAAGAAGCATTAAAAATGGGATCTTTTTCCGTACATGAACCTATAAGTACTACTGCTATGATTTGAAACACGCTTTTCATCATTATCTCTTTTTAAAGTGGATAAAACTTAAATCCTAAATGAAGGTTAGTATGTGCCATAAGTGGAATAAAACCAGGGGAATACGGATATTCCAGCCACGACTGATACAACACAAATATTTCCGATGACTCACTCCTTTCCGGACTGAGCCTATATCCCAATCCGGAGGTAAAAGAGGGCATTAGCCTGGAGTTGCCCTTATCTCGTCCGCTGCTGTATTTACCCCCTTCAAATTGAAATTCTTGCTGCGTACTGAAAGTATGTAAATAACCAAGACCTATTTTGCTTTTGAGATTAAGTCCAAAAGAAGTCTTGTAGTCCAATCCCAATTCAAGATTGGCAAACAATCCTTGAAACAGTTTACGATGAAACATATAGCCAATGGAAATGGAAGGATATAACCTAAAGTGTCTGTTCTCTTTCCAATTGAATTCTGTTCCGATCTGAACACCTGGGTGGACAGGTGTATTGACCAGATCATGGAAAGAGACCGCTGTGGATTCATTAAAGATGGATAGTGTTACGGGCTGCTGTGACCAAATACTATGGGCGATTAAAAGGAAGCTGCCAAACACGGCAAATTGTATTCTTTTCATTGTTCTTGATTGATGATGCTAACAAATGTAGCTTTGTGTTAGTACCGGTCCTGCCTATTTCAGCCCGTAGAAGTTGAACAGGACAAATCAGGAATTAAAGCGGACAAATTAGCGTCGGTCTAACCAATTAAGAAACCTGGTGGCATTCACTTTGGCTACATAGACCTCGTCGTCGGTATACGGGGATAGTTCTACTTTTAACCGCCTGGTTTCCATTTTGGTACATCGAACCACACTCTCCCGAGAACTGATTATCTGTCGGTTTAATTGAAAAAAAGTATCCGGGGGTAATTTTTCACTTATGCTTTTGAACGGGTAATCATATAGATAATCCCTTCCGCTTTTAGTAACCAAAAAAGTCAGATTATTGCGCTTCGCGAAATAAGCAATTTCGTTGATAGGGACATTTACAGCACTTTTTCCCTCCCTGACAACAAGGCTTTTCTTTTCAATTCTATTTTTTTGTTTTAGGGCGGCCGTGCTAAAAGCCTGGTAGTACATAAATATGTAGGCAACATTAATTAGCAAGCATAACAAAATGGCCAAAGGAAATTCCAAATAGAAGATGGAGCTTTCCCTGATGTGGATTCCGATGATCCGTAAATAAACCAGCTCGGCAAAGACGATGAATAGTGAAGGAAGAAACAGACCAAAGACGGATTGATATTTCAAAGCTTTAAAGAACTCTTCATGCCAGCCAAATCTTTTATTGATCTTCAAAGAAGTCCATTTAATAAAAAAACCACATCCATACACACAAATCAGAGCAAAAAGAATATCCGTATAATAACTGGGCATGCCCAAAAGTTGTATCCAACTATTGTCATTCCCAAGGTGTACCGCCAAAAGACCAAAAACCGGGTATACAAAAACAAATAACCATTTGTCTTTTATGTGATGGGTTTTGGAAACCGATTCTTCAAAATTAGCGGTCATGGAAGTCAGGAATAGATTCAAAAGTACTAAAGTACCAGGACCTTTATGAGACAAAAAACAGACCCTCAAAGAGGGTTCCTTTTCTGGCCTCACCCGAAGTCGTATATCTCCAAATTCCTTTGGGTGTTGCTAGTTCCTTACAAATCTTCTCATCTGATAGGTATCCGGGGAGAAACTTTCAATTAATATATTTGACCTAAGATCCCCAAATAGAATGAATTCCATGATCTATTTTGTGCTTTGGGCCGCATTGCTGCAAGGGGTTTTCCTGGCCCTGATCTATATTTTTTCCGGGCGTAACCGAAGTTTTGCAAATGTTCTATTAGGGTTGTTCCTAATCGCAATGGTTGTGGAGGCGTTGAAAGCGAATTTGCCCCTGGACAGCATAGGAACGTATAGCATAGGGGAATACTTTTCACTCCCGGAAGTAAAACTATTTATCCCTTTATTGTTTTTTCACTTTGTGCTGGAAAAGCTGGGAAACACCGGCAGGTATCGTTTGTTTTTGAAAGTGAATTACTTCCTTGCCGTATTGATCAGCGGCATTACGGTATATAATTTGTATTTGTTTGTTTCCGAATCGTCGTCCATAGTCCGAAAACTGGATTTTTCCCTGGTAGACAATATCCACTTATGGCTACAATCGTATGCGTTTTTAATAACCGTGTTTGTCCTTTTTACCATCTTTAAAGAGATCCGTATATACAGACGCCTGGTGCAGAACGAATTCTCTGATTATGCAATGCTTCAAATTAAATGGCTGTGGTGGCTTGTATTTATGTTGATCCCTGCCACCTTATTCTGGGGAGCCGAACTGTTTCGCGTTGTGTTATGGCCTGATGGACAACCTGATCTCGTAGTGTTCATCCTCCTGTTTGTTGCCATTTTCCTCTATTATCTAAGTTATCAGGCGTATGGACAACCCAATTTCTTTGATAAAATGCCCGAAAGCGTTTTGGATAACGAGGAAAGATCCTCAGACCCAACCAAAGACAATTACACTTGCAATGAGGAGACCAGCGCTCAACTACAAAATCTAATGGTCGAGAACCAATATTATTTGGATCATCGTCTTACGATACACACCTTTGCCCAGGCAGTAGAAATATCACCAAGGATAATTTCTACATGTATCAACCAAAACCTTGGACAAAACTTTAATGAATGGGTCAACGGATTCAGGGTGGAGAAAGCCCGGGAACTTCTTGAAAATGATAAAGGAAACTTACTTTCAATAGAAGGCATTGGACAGGAATCCGGTTTTAAATCCAGGTCGGCACTTTATGCAGCGTTCAAAAGCAAGCTCGGTAGCTCTCCCGGAGAATTCCGAAAAGGAGGGGATACCTCCTCTCGTAAATAGACTTTTGAATTGGATATATTTGAGTAATGGTTCAAAGTAGGTAGATGGATGCTATTATACAATTTGTGGTTCGGGCAGCTTTTTTACAGGGCTTTTTTTTGGCGCTCATTTATATTTTTTCAAAAAAACATAGAAGTGTTGCCAATACCTATCTTGGGCTGTTTCTACTAATGGTAGTTATTGAAGCGCTAAATTCAGGTATTCTGCCTTTTAGTAAAATTGGAAACTATATTGCCAGGGAATATTTTGCTTTACCTGATGTGGTTCTGTTCATTCCTCTTTTTTTCCTACGATTTGTTCTGGAGAAACTTGGGAACTCCCACAAGTACAAATTGTTTTTCAAAATAAACTATTTTCTGGCTCTTTTAGTTAGCCTTATAACACTTTGCAACATATACCTGTTTGTCTTTAAGTCGTCTTCCTTGACGCAAACCTTTGGTTTTTCTGTGGTGTATTGGCTTCATTTTGGAGTTAAATCCTATGCTTTTTTTATCACCGCATATTCATTTTATATTTCATGGAGGGAAACCATACAGTATAGAAAACTGGTTCAAAATGAGTTTTCAGATTATAACTTACTTCAAATCAATTGGTTAAAAAACCTGATATACCTGCTTTTGCCCTCAATACTGCTTTGGGGCATTGCAATTGTATATGCCGCTGTTGCACCATATCCGGAGGATTTGGATTTAGGGATTTTTGGTCTTGTCGCCATATTTCTCTATTACCTCAGTTATAAAGCGTACGTACAGCCCAATTTGTTTGAAAGATTACCGGAAAGCATATTGAAGCATGATTCAAATAATGATAGTGATGGATGCTCGCAGGAAAAGAGCGTTAAAATAGAAGCATTGATGGTTGAGAATGAGTTTTTTTTAAATCAAGACCTTTCACTTCATTCTTTTGCCCAGGAAATAAACATGTCGCCCAGAATGATATCCAATTGTGTGAACCAAAACCTTGGAAAAAACTTTAACGAATGGGTCAATGGCTTTAGGGTGCAGAAAGCACAAGAACTTCTAGAAAAAGATATAGAGAGCAAGCTCTCTATTGAGGGCATTGGACTGGAATCCGGATTTAAATCAAGATCTGCGCTCTATGCAGCCTTCAAAACCAAGTTGGGGTGTTCTCCGGGAGAATTCCGAAAAAGTAATCTTCCGGTACATTAAGCCGTTTTTCCATTGTCTTACCATCTTCGCACTTAGGTTGCTGTCCTGAATGCAGCATCCCAGACAAGCTTCTTTTTACCGGCCCATATAAACTTTGGAGTTTTGTTCATAAACCATTAAGCAGCGCTATTTGTTTATGAGAGCTTTTAAACCCATTGTCAATACTTCGAGAATACAGGTGGTAGATGTGCTAAGGGGTTTTGCCCTTTTTGGAGTATTGATGGCTAATATGCCTTATGATCATCAGGCAGCAGCTACCAACGAACTGAATGCAACCTTGGGCTTTTTCTACGATGTTTTCATCAACCGAAAATTCATTACGCTATTCTCAATGCTCTTTGGGTTCGGGTTTTATATTCAATTAAAAAGAGCGCGGCAAAAAGGGATAGATTTCCAAAGGTATTTTCTAAAAAGAATGGGACTACTGTTCTTAATTGGGGCATTCCATTGTTTTTGGGTATGGAATGGAGACATCATCATGTCTTATGCCGTAGGGGGTATTTTTTTGCTACTGGTTAAAAATTGGTCGGTAAAGAAATTAATAGTACTGGCAGTGGTTTGCAGTTTGTTTTTGACCGGAATCCTTTTCATTGGAAATGCCGTACTCGGCTGGCAACATCATCTTTACGATCCTGGTTTGGTATTGGAGCATCCGGTGGTCACTACCTATTCTGAGTACCTTATCATTAATTTTCGTATTGCACCATGGGTAAATTTTCTACAGGACATGCCCATTACTCTGGTCTTTACTTTCGGGAATATGTTGGTCGGGTTTAGTTTGGGCAAACTTGACTTTTTTCGTAACCCTAAGGAACTGCGACCAGTGATTAACAATTTTATCTTGGTGGGTCTTACTTTGGGACTGTTTTGCAGTTATTTGTTTCATTTGGTAAATGCGGGAAAACTTGAGTTAAATATCGCTTTGGTGTGGTTACCCTTTGTGGTCATTGGTGGAATGATGTTTCAAACCCTTGCGTATATAGCCATCTTTGTTAAGGCCAGTGAAATTCTGTTGTTTAAAAGAATGACCTTTTGGTTCAAATTTGTTGGAAGGGCCGCGTTGAGCAATTATATTTTTCAGTCCCTATTTTACCTTTTTGTAATTTTTAATGCCATTCATGGCAACGGGCTTTATGAAAAGATGACAAGAGCAGAAGCCTATATGATAGCCGTGTTATTTTTTATGGTTCAGTCCTTCATGAGTTGTGTATGGTTGAAGCAAAACCACCAGGGACCAATAGAATATATTTGGAAAAAAATGGCCTACTATAGACTTGCTTTCAGGAAAAATACAGGAGGAACTTTAGAAACCTAAGTTCCTAAGAAATAGTGTATTGCTCTGGATGGCAATAAAGGAATGTATTTTTAGGCTACTTCTCTAAGAAAGGGATAGCTTAAAACAGTGATTTAGATCGTCTTTGTCGCCTGAACGGTTTTACTTTTGTTTGGTTGTCAGGGTAATGATCTCTTCTCCCTTTCCCATAATTACTATGTCTGTGGTTTCCAGGAATAAACCGGTTTCTACTATACCCGGGATGGCCAGGAGGGTTCGGTTTAGCTCTGGTAAACGCTCAACCCCCAAAATGTTGATGTCAATAATACAGTTGTTTTCATCAGTTCGAAATACCGTTCTTTCGGATTGTCTTAAAACCGGTTGTAATTCCATTTCCCTTAATTCGCCCATGATAAGCTGCATCGCAAAAGGAATTACCTCCAAAGGCAATTTAAATACCCCAAGTTGTTGAACGGTTTTGCCCGAATCCGCAATAATGATATTCCTTTTAGAATTATGAGCTAAAATTTTCTCCCGAAGTAAGGCCCCGCCACCTCCTTTGATGAGCTGTAAGTCCGGGTCAAATTCATCGGCCCCGTCTATGGTGAGATCCAATGTTCCCGACTGGTCCAGGGTAGTCAGGGGGATCCCTAATTCTTGAGCCAATTTGGCGGTTTGATCCGATGAGGGCACTCCTTTTACATGTAACCCTGCAGCTATTTTTTGGCCTAATCCATGCAACATATAAGCAGCAGTAGATCCGGTGCCCAGCCCTATGATCATTCCATCCCTGATATAGGTCAGGGATTCCTGGGCAGCCAGTGCTTTTTCTTTCTCTACATTGTTCGTTGTCATACGCTGTAGTACTTTCCACGATAAAGATATCCAAATCGGTACTTCCCAAATTATCTTTTTGTTATAAAACAGCATTCACTGTAAGGGATACTATTTTCTCTGTTGAATTCATTTATTTTTAGTTCACCTAAAAAGGAAGGAATGATAAAAGCGGTGATTTTTGATCTCGATGGTACCCTGATTCAAACCGAAGTGCTAAAAGCTACTTCTTATGCAAGGGCCCTTCATAGCCTTACCAATAAAGAAGTTGCAGAAGAAGATGTACTGAGGGCTTTTGGGCAGTTTGTGGGATTATCAAGAAAAGAGGTGGTTCAGGGGGTATCCGTGCATTTTGAAACAGCTTTACAGAAACATCTAAAGACCACCGATTTTTCGGTCATTCAAGAGACCCTGATTGAGAAAAGATTGGAAATTTATAGAGCTATTTTGGATAACGACCATTTGGTGGCACAACATTTTTGTCCGTTTTCGCTTGGACTCCTAAAAAGATTACAAAGGGATAACTTTAAAACGGTACTGGCCACCATGTCCCATTTCCCGGAAGCGAAAAGGATTACCACCCTTATGGGGATTTACGAAGGTTTTGATCTGTTTCTGACCCGTGAAGATGTCAGTAAAGGAAAACCCAATTCGGAAATTTATGTCAAGGCGAAGACCAAACTAGGCCTGGAAGCTTCCGAATGCTTGGTGATTGAAGACTCTGTTAACGGAATAAAAGCAGGTCTGAATGCCGGGATACCGGTTTTTGCGGTGACCAACGATGTTACCCGGGCATCCGTACATGACGGCAACCTGTTGGATGAGCGCTTCATCGTAGACCAACTTGAAGAGTTGATTTCAGTGGTGTATGGTTTCATTGAGGAACAAGAAAAGTAAACGTACCTTATACTTGGGAAAAATGGGTAACCTCTGCGCATTACACTTCGGGCATTAGGTTGTTTTAGGCATTTCCGGTTTTATAGATTCAGGGACCAATAACGACTTATAAAACATAGGGAGGGCAATATGTTCTTATACAGCTTAACCACAAAGTGTCTACCTGGTATGGATATAACATATTATATCATTACTCCCTGGCATCATAAAGAAAATCAGCCGCGGCTTCGCTCATTTTTCTGTAGTCATGCCCTACATTAGGAATAACCTCCAGTTTCCAATTAAACCTTACATTGCGTTTAGTGGCTTTTTCCTTGGCCAGACCATAAAAAAACTTTCCTCTTTCCAACCGATGTAACCCCTGTTTGTCAATTTCCGGGGAACGCGTTAACTCCCCCCGTGTTTCATTAGCATTATCTTCTTCGCCTAAAAAGATAACCAGGGTTGTACCAAAATCTACATCCTCTATAGACACTTTACTTCCCTTAAGTCCGACGGGAAAATTTTCAGTATCCGTGGGTAGGGTATACCACCCGGAATTTGAAGCCAGTATTCTGTCCGCTTTAGTTTTGGGTTTAAAAATGGCGAGCCGGTGTAGGATTTGGCCGCCTGCGGAATGACCAAATAAATCATAGGAGTCCCTTTTTAATTTGAGCTCATTTTTAACCAGATTGAAAATCCGATCAAAGTCGTTAAAAATCCAGGTTTCGGGAGCGGTATTAATAGTAAAATCCGTGATCGCCGTCCTTTCTTTGTTCAGTTTTACATCAGTGATCATGCCCGCTAAATTGTAGCTCCAAAATTCAGGATAATACTTTTCGGAATATTCCGGGGAAAGTACAAGGACACCGTACTTTTCTGCCTTTTTGATCCAGGCATCCCTGTATTGGTTTCCGTTCCTGCCGGCTCCGGGAATTACTAATATTACGGGAGATGTAGCGGTAAAGCTTTCGGGCTTATAATAATGAATGAGTAGGGACTTTTCTTTCTTAACTCCACCTTCTACCAAAAATGTACCACTACCGTTTTGAATTTTAACTTCATTTAAGTTTAGCGGATGCTCCGGGGTCAGTTCCCTTTTTTTAACAAGCTCCATTTTACAATGTGGACATTTTCCCGCTGCATTAAAAGTGAGTGTGTCGCAAGGCAAATTACAGGGAGGGCATACATACACGGGTTCCAGGTTATTTTTACCCTGTGAGCAAGCAATTTGAAAAATCAAAAGGACAAGAAAAATGGCTTTACAGTTCATCACGCTTTGATTTGATAGTGTTTTACAAAACTAATCCGGTGTATCGGGAAGGTAAAGGACAGGCCAACGCAGTATTAAGACTATTTCACAGTGCCGGGATACTATAAAATTCAATGTAATGGGGAAATGGTACAGTCCGAAACTATTGAAAGCTCACCCTTATAAAAGAAAAAATCCCCGCTTTTGGCGGGGATTCCTGATGTAATAAGATATCTCGTTATTGCTGCACTATCCGGGTATCTTCGCTGATCGGGGTCTCCATTTCATTATAAGGATTGTTGGAAGGATGCATCATGAGCAGGAATTCTGCCAGGGCATCCTGTTCACCACCGGTATAGCTAAACGTGTTGTTACCTCCGGGATCATTTTCCAGGTTCCCATCCGGGAAGTCCGTTTCTTCACCAAAACCTAATCCTTCATAAAAATTGATCCTGTTGGGATTACTCAAATCCGGAAAGGGATAGGAATCACCACCGCCGGCTAAGAAATTCAAAGTAACCAAATTAAAGGTTCTGGAGGCATCGCCCTGAATGGCACCACCGGAGACTACCACATCATCCCCAACCGTTAACTCCGAAATCCGGGTACCATTGCCTGGTGCCGTTCTGGGTGTTCCGGAAGTTGAGAAAGTGAAACTCATACCGCCCACTTGAGGGAACTGACCTGGGGTGGCTCCGGCCTCCGTGGCGGATACAGCATGTTCCAAAATATCCTTTAATTCTTCCGCCGTTACGGTTAACCGTACCAGGCCATTGTCAAAACGCAATACTGCCTTCAGATTTCCTTCAGAAATATTTTCGGGTGCAGTAAATACGACATCGGCCGGATTTGTGGATCCCGCCGGTAGTACAGCAGAACCGATCTCCGTACGAATGCCCCCTCCATTTTTTAGCGAAATCTGAACAGGTTCATCGGAAAGCAGATTAGCATACCATAGATTCGCATCTGCGGTCAGGTTACCTAAGTTAGTTTCCTGGGTACGTACCTGACTTCTGCGCCCATCCAAATAAACATCAGAGAAGCCGACAACATTGCTGAACTGCTGTTCAATAACCGCACTTAAAGCATTTTGCACACTGGTGACACCTTCAATAGAAGTGCCGCCTACTTCAGCTACTACAGCACTATTGGAGGCATAAGATCCGTTCAAATATTCATCCAAAGTATCCAGGTCAATATTTCCGTGTGCATCAAAACCTACTACCAATCTACCCAAATACTTGAAGTCGCCATCTACGTTAACTACTAGTACCGGCTTATCTCCTGCATCTGAAGTTACAAAAGGGTACGTTTCATCAAAAGCGTCATCGCCTTCAAAGAGTGTGTCTGTGTTGTCACCCATTCGGGTATTGGAACCCCCGGAAACAATGATGTCCACCCCATCCAACAAAGTGGCCAAGTCTTTTTCCACAGCAATTTGTTGCATATGGGCCAGAAGTATAATCTTATTCACTCCTGCATGTTTAAGTGCATCCACTGCAGGTTGAATGGTAGCGGCCAGGACGGCATTACCCCCTTCCCCGGAAATCACCAGACTTCCTGTGGTGGTGATACTAGGTAAAGTAGGGGTAGAGGCACCTACAAGACCGATACGTTCACCGTTGACCATGGTGGTGGCATATTTAGCTACCTGGGTACCCATAGTACTCACATCATCTCCATCATTACCCACGTTGAAGTCATCGTCCGCCGAAAAATCTATGTTTACGGAAAGAAAAGGAAATGCGGAGCCGGAGAATTCTGCACCGCCACCAGCTTCTGCCTGAATAGCATCCGCAAACTCTCCCGGACCTGCATCTAATTCATGATTACCAACAGCGATTGCCGCTACACCCAACGCATTGGCAATGGCAATATCCGCGTGGCCAGGTTCATTACTACCGGTTACCCCGCGTACAGCGGACTGCTCTGCGGCAAAGAATCGGGGACCGGGGATGATAATGTCTCCTGAGGAAACCATCAAAGATTGGCTGCCCCAATCCGGATCATTTTTAAAACCGTTTACAAGGGCGGAGAACTCGTCAGCAACGTCCAAAGCAATTTCTTCATTGCCGTCTATATCGGCATAGTGCAACAACTGCAATACAAAATCGGCCTCTGCCAAGGCTTCCTGGGCATTGGGGTCCATGCCACCATTGCCACCGTCATCATCATCGCCGTTCCCCAGGAAATCATCCGGCTTACAGCTAAAGACAAAAATTAACACCAAAAAGGTGAGGTAGTAGTTAATTTTTTTCATTTTCAACGTTATTTAGAATTATTTTAATCAGATAAAACTAAGGACAAAACTATTTGTCAATATTCCCGAATCGTTAAGTAAACTTTATTATAGTCTTTGTTCAATACCGGAAAACGTATTTTTGGAATAGGTTTGTGATCTGGAAAAGTAAAGTAACAAAATGACGATTTTTGTGGATATGGATGAGGTAATCGCAGATGCCTACCAAGCCCATATAGATATTTACAGTGGCGAATTCGGAACAGTGTATACAAAGCCACAATGTGATGGCAAGGAGTTTTGGCAGTGCGTTCCAGAAGCACATCAGCAAAGTGTTAAAGGCCATGCCAGAAGGATTGGCTTTTTTAGGGATTTGAAGGTAATTCCGGATAGCCAGGAAGTGTTAAAGGCACTTTCTGCCAAATACGAGATTTACATAGCCAGTGCGGCCATGCAGTTTCCTTATTCCTTGAAGGAAAAATCGGATTGGTTAGACAAAAACTTCCCTTTTATTCCCTGGCAACATCGTATCCTATGCGGGCATAAACACATTTTAAAGGGGGATGTATTAATTGACGACAGAAGTTATAATCTAAATAAGTTTGAAGGAAGAGGGTTGTTGTTCACCTCCCCGCATAATACGGAATCTAACGGATTTGAGCGGGTATCCTCATGGAACGAAATAGCTTCGCTATTTTTATAAAATGATAAAACGACTTCTTTCATGCTTTTTTTTGGCTTTGATGAGTTCTTGCCTATCTCAGGTACGTTTGGTGGAGGGAAGTCATTCCATTAGTTTGTCCGAAGACCTGAAATACTATTTATCGTATCCCGAAACCTATTTTTCTGATGAAACGAAAGAATTTGGATTGCTTTTGTTCTTACATGGCGGAGGGGAATCCGGAAAGGATTTACAAGAGTTGAAACGAAATGGCCCGCCCAGGATGATGGCCCAGGGGTATCCGTTTCCTTTTCTGGTCCTGGCCCCGCAAAATCCGTATGAAAAAAAGTGGTGGGATGTTAGGGCAGTCAATAAACTATTGGACGCTATCATTGAAGATAACAGGGTGGATAAAAACCGCATCTATTTAACTGGCTTGAGTAGGGGAGGGAGTGCGGCCTGGGAAATGGCGGTACAGTTTCCTGAAAAATTTGCCGCTTTGGCTGTGGTTTGTGGAATGGCTCCCGTGCCCTATGCCCATTGGTTAGACAAGGAAATGCCCATTTGGGTTTTTCACGGTGCCGAGGACGAGGTAATTGCCGTGTCCGAGTCGGATGAAATGGTCAAAAAATTGAAACAATTAGGGTATACTGTTACCTACTCCCGGTATGATGGGGTGGGGCATAACTCCTGGGAAAGAGCATACACAACAGACCAGTTGTATGAGTGGATGGCCAAACAAAAACGAAAGTGATGCATCGATATTTTTTTTTAGTAGTAATTCCCCTTTTTTTAGGGTGCCAACCCAGGGCATCCAAAGCGCAACCTGAGCGTTCTCAGGATAAGGATACCGTTGTTAACGCTGTGCCTGAAAAAAAAGTCCCGAACGCCATTAAATTGAAATCTTTTGACGGACTTGCGGATACCACCTTTGTACGTCTGGCTGATTTTAGCTCGGATTTTGTGTATGACATGCGATACGCCACCACTAACAATTTTCTAAAGGCTAAAGTGTACGATTGTCCTGAGTGCTATACCCGTGTGAAAACGGCAAAAGCTTTGATTGCTGCCAATGCGGAGTTTATGGATAAAGGATACAAAATCAAGTTTTTTGATTGTTACCGTCCGAATTTTGTGCAATTCAAAATGTGGAAATTGGTACCCAACCCCCAATATGTGGCTAATCCGGTCAAAGGTTCCATACATAATAAAGGTGGTGCCGTAGACATAACCCTTGTAGATTTTGATGGAAATGAACTGGATATGGGAACCGATTTTGATTTTTTTGGTAAAAAAGCCCATCATGATCATCTGGACTTACCACAGGAGGTACTGGAAAATCGGAGCTTGCTTAAAAGAACTATGGAAAAACATGGTTTTTGGGGTATACGGACGGAATGGTGGCATTATAATCTTTCCGGAGGAAGTAATGACAAGGTGGCGGATTTTAGGTGGCCTTGTGACTAAAATAAATTTTCCCGCCAACGGTTTTTTGTTCCGTTTTTTTATGTTGGCATTTGCTAAATTAGTTTCATACAAAAAGGATGATGAGTGCCATAAGACGCATTGAATCCATCTACCATTAAACAAACGAGTAAACCAAAATTTAGCGCTGTATAATTGGCCTTATTATTATCCTTAAATCCTAGATGAGACCAACCAAAAAGATCCACAAAAACTTCTTTGCATTAATCTATCTGAATTCCATTGTTCCCATAAGTACTGAGGTCAAGAGCTTTTTGGCCGAACATGTCAGAGGTGTCCAATTCTCCAAAGGGGATATGGTGTATAGGGAAGGTGATACCTGTACAAAATTATACTTGATAAAAAAGGGACTTGTTCGAGGGTATTTTTTGAGTAGCGGAAAGGACGTTACAACCTGGATAAGTACTGATAATGAGATTTTTACTTCCATTACCGGTTTTTTTACCAACCAACCGGCAAAGGAAAATATTCAATGTCTGGAAGATACCGATTGTTTGTATTTGGAAGCGGAAGATTTGGAGTATGGTATGCGTACCTTTTCTGAGTTTGGGGAATTGTACCGCAAGTTGATGGTGGAGTATTACATTCATGCGGAAAACAGGGCTTTTATGGCCAGAATACCCAATGCTTTAAAGCGATGGAATTATTTTATGGAAACCAATAAGCTTGAGTTAATTAACAGAATTCCAAATAAATACCTGTCTTCATTATTGGCCATGCGCCCGGAAACGCTCTCAAGGATTATAAAAGAACACGCCGAATCGATAGAAAAAAAAGGAAAGGGATAAGCAGCATACCACCTTGGTCAACTTTCGAAATACACCCTTCCAGTTTCAATACCCAAAATAGTGCTTAGGGTCATTTTTTTTCATCAGATCTGATAGTATTACTATTGCGTAAGATTCAGGTAATCAATCAGTTTACTACGCAGAGTTTGACCGGAAAATTCCGCCCTGTAGAAATCTATCCTCGTTATCAGCCCCTTTTGATGGGTCATTTTTAGGCTTTTTTAATTGATCAAAACCAATTTGTAGAGCTGTTAATTGACATTTATCAAGTGGATTGGAAATAATTTGAACCAATCCAAAAAAGCACCGTTATCAATTTCGTATACAAACAGGAAGAAAAATACTACAAATTTAAATTGATAACAAATGATTCCAATCTACTTTCAGAAGACTACTAAGGACGTTGCACCTCTCCAATATGTAGAGAATAGAATAATAGCATCGTGAACCCTTAAAACCTATCCATTCCGAAGAAAGTCAAATGATATGCTTTTCAAGAAAGCTACATCATTGGGATTTCTGCGGGAGCCTCTAACCATTTAATTAAAAATCTCCATCAAACCTCAACATGAAAAAACCTTTAGAATTTAACAGCCTCAATACGAATAGAATGACACTGGTAGTTGTGCTATTCTTTGTGTTTCTTTATTCAGGCCACTCCAACAACATGGCCAATACCCATCAGGATGATAAACAAAGGGAACCTGTAACGGCCAATATGCAAGCTACGGAATTGGTAATCATTGGAAGTTCCTTTAAAAGCAAAGTAGCATTAAAAGCTTCACTGCCTATTGATGTGGTAGTACTTGAAGTCTCTTACTTGGATGAGTTGTTGACCAAGTTGAAAAATGCACTGCGCAATAACCCCAACATTAGAAATGTTCACTTGTTTTCCAGAACTAATGAAGATGGCATTGAATTAGGCAATGATGTATTCAACACTACTACACTGGATGCATATGCAGACCTTTTCACCGATTTTTCCAATGGTCAGGAGCATGGGGATGTTCTGAACTTTTTTGTGTACAGTTGCTCACTTTCAAACAACACAAACGGCCTCGCTTTTTTAAGCAGATTGGCGGACGAGACGAATTTCAATGTGTTAAGCGCAACAAATTGCGATTCCATACATGATGAGGATTTCGTCTTTGATTATAGCAGTTCAAACAGCGTGATTCCTACAACCACCATTTTTCACTAAACCCAAACCAATTTTATCATGAATAGCAATTTGTTTCAGGGAATTTCCATTCTCTTAGGAGTGCTATGCATCAATTTGCTTAGTGCGCAAAATGTGAACATGGAGGTCCAGCAAGGTCCCAACATTGATGTGGTGATGACCATTGGTATTTCCGACCAAAATATAGACGATTTTGAAACTGATTTGGGTGCCGCATTAGAAAATAAAGGTATTCCAGCAGAAAAACTGTTTGTACAGGCTTTTGAACGTTCTACCATATCCTCCAATGCCGAGGACGCGGCCGCTATATTCAATAACTGGACCCGGTGGGGTTATCTCAAAGATACTTGGGATTTTAATGATGTAACCAAGGAGATAAAGAGACAGGACAATGATTATATGGCTGGTTTTTTTGACCCCACCTTTGATTCTTCCAGGTATACGCTTGAAGTAGAAGTGGCCAGTACCGAGGGAACGGATAATGACGATATGGGAATTACTTTTGGTATGGCCAATGGCCCTATCGGCGCCTACCTGTTTAACCTTTCAGGTTTAGTGAGATCATTCACTACCAATGAATTTATGCCTTCACATGGTTTTGCCTCAGGGCTTTATGAAATCACAAGGGATGACGGAAATCTAGTTGACCCCAGGCATTATGTTCAGGGATTGGCGGATGCCAGTAGCACTATTTTCACTCCAGGAGCAAACCACATCTGGTACCATGTCAAATTGGAAGTAAACGGTAATAATGCTAAAATATGGGTGGATGATGTATTGGTGGTGGATTTTGATGCACCATCGCCAATTACCGGCAGTTATGGTTTCTTTTCCAATAGTCAGCCTGCAGCCACCTTTAGA
>JANQSA010000073.1 GCA_028284285.1 Croceivirga sp. | reverse complement strand
ATCTTTGACGGCAATATTAATGGTTGATTTCAGATCATTGAGATCAAAATTTTGTTCCGCCTCGGAGGAACCTTTTAAATTCTGTAGTATCCCATGATGTAATTCTGTAAATCTTTCTTTACGCAGTGTTGAAATTGCATTATTTCTAACGGCATTGAACAGGTAGTTTTTTAAATTACCGATTTCCAATTGCTCCCGCTTTGTCCAAATTACAGTGAATACTTCATGAAGAGCGTCTTGGGTAAGTCCTTTGTCATTAAGAATATTGAAACCGTAGGCATACAGCCTTTTCCAATATCTGAAATAGATCTGATTAAAGGCTAATTGGTTTCCTTCATTTATCAAGGATAAAAGTTGCGTATCAGTTAGTTCTTGAAGATGGCCCATAATCACCCCAACCGCTTTTCCGTTCAAATTAAGAAAGGTTAATGGGTATTTTGAAAAACAACGGGTTAAGGAAATATTATTTTCTTGATCATCCCCTTTCTATTATGCAATAACTGTAGAAGGAAATCAATCTTCTGCCCTAGCAGCAATGTCAAAAAATCATTCTTAAACAGCAGACCAGATCTTAAAAAGACGATCCGTAACCCGCTAAAGCCGCAAACCCGAAGTGGTTTTGGCGCTAAGCAATCGTTTCGCGGTCTTCCAGAAATATTTGGAAGTAGGATTAGGGTCCAGGGTTTTCTCTGCGGGTTCTAAAAAAGAGCTCACCAGTAATTTTAGGAATTGCAAGGTATCATTATCGCCAAAGAAATCCTCATAGGCCATATCCCACTTCTTAAACTCCCGATGTTCTATCTGACCATGAGAAATCAGTTCAATATCATGATGACGGTCGTCTCGCTGTATCCTGTCAAACAAGGCCAGCACCTTCACCTGGTTCCCTTCCAGGTATTGTAGAAATTCTCCTTTATAGTAGAGCAGGCATCCCGTAATGTTGTTGCTTCGATTAAACGCTCGTGCTTTTTCGAGCATATCCTGAATCTGTGCTTTTCCAAAAGCTTCAGAGGCAATCGATTTGTAGACCAAGCAGAACATAGTGGCAACCAATGAGAATTACACCAATGATATAACGTTTAGGATAGGTTTAAAATCATTCCATCCCGGTTAGGCATCAGACGTTATAATAGTAATCCTTTTAAAGATACAAATTACCGGCTTCAAAAAAAACCCATAACTATCAATAGTAGATAATTATGGGTCTGGGAATGGATTAAAGGTGCTTAGAGGAACATTCCCCCGGAGGCCTCGATGCGCTGCCCGTTAACCCAACGCGCATCTTCACTGGCTAAAAAGGCCACTACCCCACCTATGTCTTCGGCTACTCCCACACGGCCTAAAGCCGTAACGGACGACAACATTTTTTCCAATTCCGGATTGCTTTCAAGTGAAGCCCTGTTCATATCCGTATTAATAGCCCCGGGCGCGACCACATTGGCGGTGATCTGCCGTTCCCCCAACTCCTTGGCGAGGTATCGGGTATAGGCTTCAATTCCCGATTTCATTGCGGCATAGGCGCCATACCCGGGAATACTGAATCGGGCTAACCCGGTAGAAATATTGATGATCCTACCCCCATCATTTAATAAGGGTAAAGCTTTTTGTGTGATAAAAAATGGCCCTTTTAACTGGATATTTGCCAATTGGTCAAAGGTGGCCTCGGTAGTTTCTGCTACCGGAACATGAGCAATAATTCCGGCGTTGTTTACCAGGATATCAAAGGTAGATCTTTCCCATTCGGATTGTAAAAATTGAGATACCTCGCTAAAGAAATCATCAAAACGTTGAATATCTCCCGTATTCAATTGAAAGGCTTTGGCTTTACTCCCCAAAGCTTCAATTGCTTTTACGGTAGCATCGGCCTGATCCGAATTGGTATTGTAGGTCACCAGGATATCAGCGCCTTCCTGCGCCATTCTCAATGCCATTTCTTTTCCCAAACCCCGGCTGCTCCCGGTTACTAATGCAATTTTGCCTGTCAGACGGCCAGGCTGGCCTGTTAACTTTTTCATTGTATTTAATTTTAAGGTGTATAAAATGATTACAGGACAAATGTCGCCAGTAAGGGAAAGGGGATAAAGGCACAAAATCTAGAAGGAACGGCAGATTCTCTAGAATTGTTCCTGGGGTTAGCGGGAACGATACTGGTTGGGGGTTGTGCCGACGTTTCTCTTGAAAAACTTAGTGAAATGTGTAGGCTCGGTAAACCCCAGTTTATAGGCGATCTCTTTAACGGATGATTGGGAACCGGACAATAACGCCTTGGCTTCGATAATCAGTTTGTCCTGTACCCATTTGTTGGCAGACTTTCCGGTCTTTACTTTTATCACGGTTGAGAAATAACTCGGATTCAATTGTTGAGCCTCTGCAAAAACCCCCACTTGCAATTCCCCGCTCTGCACTGTTTCCTGTCGGAACGTCTTCTCGAGATCCTTTTTAAACTGCTGTACGATCTGGCTATCGCGATCATGGGCCATCTTAAAAGTAGTATCAGCTAACAGGTATTCTTTAACCTTCAATAAAAAGACCATGAACAAAGAACTCATGATCTTATCCTTAAGCGACGACTCCTTTTGTGCTTCCAAAAGGATTTGTTCGGCTAACGATGCCAGCTCTTCAAATTTAGCTTCAGGCAAAAAACAAGGAGGCACAATTTCAGTGAGTAGAAATGAAAATTCCTTAAACACCTCCTGATGAATATGCTTTTTCAGATACTCCTCCCGCGTGGTAATCAGGAAACCGTGGACCACCTCTTCAATTCCGAAGGACTTAAGATGCCCGGGATTGGTAAAGTAAAGGGTGTTCGGTTGGGTAAAAAAGGTTTTATCATCAATAGTGTAAAAGCTTTTACCGCTTTTAACCATTACAAAAGAATAATAATTCGCCCTGAAGACGGGTGAAGTAACCGGGGTACCATGCACTTCTTCCATCCGGTGAATGGTAAAGTTGGACTCCTGTTGAATTGGAGTACCCACTTTTTCGTCCTTGTACAGGTCGGAAAGCTGATCATAGGATTTGATCTCTCCTTTTTCTTTCAAAGCGAAGCCGCGTTAGAATGTTCAAAAATTATACGGAAGTCCATACCTTGCTTCCAATGGGAAATTAGTACTTTTAAAAGTATGGAATTAAACAACACACCGTATCCGCTTATCGATAATGAAGCAGCCAAACAATACGAGTTTCAGCTGGAGGGCCATGTCCCGAAGATAGAGTATATAAAAGCTAAAGACAAGATCTACCTGACGCATACGGAGGTGCCCAATGAATTGGCGGGGAAAGGAATTGGAACAGCCCTGGTAAAACAAGTGTTGGAGGACATCAAAGAAAAGGGCCTCACCTTGGTACCGTTATGTCCTTTTGTGGCGCTCTACATTAAACGAAATCCCGAGTGGAAGGCACTGGTGTTAAAAGGCATAACTATTGGGTAACATGGAAAAAGAAATTGTCAAGCAGTATGAAAAAGAAGATCTGACCATTTTTTGGAAACCGAAACGCTGTATTCATTCCGAAATTTGTTGGAGAACGCTTCCGGAGGTCTACAAACCCAAGGAAAAACCCTGGATACAGCCGGAAAATGCTACCGTAGCGGAACTAAAAGCGCAAATTGAAAAATGTCCCTCGGGGGCGCTAACTTATACTATAAAAGGAGAAACCAAAATGGAAGAAACAAAATCGACGGAATGCACTATTATTGAAAATGGCCCACTGTTGGTGAGCGGCACCTTAACCGTTACGTTGGCCAACGGGAGCGTTGAAACCAAAAAACGGTCTACAGCCTTCTGTCGCTGTGGGGCCTCCGAGAACAAACCGTATTGCGACGGTACGCATAACACTATTGATTTTAAAGGATAATGAATGGAAGCACATACCCTGCTCTCAGACACCACTTTTGAAAAGCAATTTCAGGAAGGTTCACTGGATCCTGCCCTTTTTACCCACGAAGCTCATTTACGGCTGGCGTGGTTATACCTTACCCAATACAGGGTGGAAAGCGCAATACCAAAAATCTGTACGGAGATCAAACGATTTGCCGGGCGTCATGGCGCTCCGGATAAGTTCAACCGAACGGTAACGGTAGCTGCAGTGAAAGCTATCCGCCACTTCATGCTGAAATCCAAGGCAAAAAGCTTCCGGGAATTTATTACCGAATTTCCAAGACTGAAGTATCATTTTAAAGATCTGATGGCTGCTCACTACAGTTTTGACATTTATAATGATCCAAAAGCAAAACAGTATTTTCTACGTCCGGATGTAGTTCCATTTGATTAAAAACCATATGAAAAGGATTATTGTACTCACTTGTTTGTTTGTTCCTATCTTTCTGATCGCCCAATCCAAAAGCTTTTTGGATGTCCCCTATTTAGAAACCTCCGCCCGGGTAGATACCCTGGTCACTCCTGATAGGATCTATTTAAATATTACCATCCAGGAAAAGGACAGTAGAGGAAGAAGATCGGTAGAAGAACAGGAAAACAAAATGGCCCAAAAACTAAAGGACTTAGGGATCGATGTGGACGAACAACTGGTAATCAAAGACCTGAGCAGTAGTTTTAAAAGGTATTTTCTTCGCTCAAAAGAGGTACTGAAAAGTAAGCAATATTCCCTGCTGGTCTATGATGGTCTTACCGCCGGAGAAGTTTTGGTCGCTCTAGAAGCTCTGGATATCGCCAACACCTATCTGGAAAAAACCGAGTATTCTAAAATGGATGCACTGGAACTGGAACTCAAATCCAGGGCTATGAAAAAAGCACAGAAAAAGGCATTGGCGCTGACCCAACCCTTAGGGCAAAAGGTAGGGCCTGCCCTTCATATTGTGGACAGTTACGGCACTGTCCCTGTGGCCTATGCCCCTCGCATGAAAATGGCTATGGCAGAGATGGATATGGCAGCAGAAGCGCCTTTGGACGTAGATTTTGAAAAAATTAAAGTGGAAACCTCCGTACAGGTAAAATTTAAACTCGTAGAATAGGTCCTTTTACAAACAACCTTTTGTGGCTCTCGGTATCTTACTGTAAAAGCCCTATCCAATGAAAAGAGTATCTTACTTTGGTTCCCTACTGCTTGTGGTGACCTTACTGGCCTGTGAATCTGATGATAATAGCCCCCCGAGATCGGAAATTTGTGATGTACTGATTGAAGTAAACGACAGCCGGTTTAACAGTGCTGACGACAGCAACTATACCATAGAAAATGCAAGTATTACCGGAGATTGTTTAACCGTACAATTACAAAGCGGCGGTTGCGATGGCAGTGATTGGGAAATACGTCTTTTTGCTTCCAGTGCAATTAACGAGTCCCAACCTCCCCAACAATCCGCTACTATTGTCCTTGAAAATGACGAACTCTGCGACGCTATCGTCATCCGGGAGTTTACGATTGAATTAACGCCATTGCAAATACCCAACGGAAGGAGTCTGATATTGCGATTATCCGGATGGGATGGAAGACTGGAATATGAATTTTAGGCCACTAATCCAAAATGGACAGTCCCGTATGTACAACCCGGCGAAGTCGTTCGGGATCAGTATCTACTTTTGAGACAACACGTAGTCCGTTGTAAAAGGTAAACAGGTAGGAAGCTATCGCCTGTGGGTTCTTGCCAGGGGGCATTTCCCCTCGTTGTATCCCTCTTTCCACTAAGATAAAGAACAGTTCTTCTATTTTGTCCATATGGGAACAGAGTACTTCCTGTATTTTTTCGTTACCGGGAATAAGCTCTGTAGCCGTATTGACCACAAAACACCCCTTTCGGGAAGGATCAGAAGCCGCTTCTATTATGGCATATTCAAAGAGATTTTTAAACCCTTCCTTAACCGATGCTTGCCCCTCAAAAAATTCTTTTACTGCCAGACCGCTATTGTTTCGATATAAGGCAAATGCCTTTTCAAAAAGCGCCTCCTTACCCCCAAAAGTGTCATAAAGACTCGCCCGGTTAATCCCCAAATGGGCCACCAGGTCCTGAATAGAAGTGGCGTGGAACCCCTTCTCCCAAAAGAGTTCCATTGCCATTTCCAGCACTTCTGATTCATTGAATTTTTTGGTTCTTGGCATAATGTCTTTTCAGCGCTAAATTATCCAAAAAACTAAACCTGGGCGAAACCACCGTCTACGGGAATCTCTACCCCGGTAATGTAACTACTATCATTTGAAGCTAAGAATACTGCCACAGTGGCAATTTCATTGGCTTTGCCGAACCTGCCCAGGGAGACCATAGAGGGGAAATTAGAGGCCATAGCATCTATATTTTCCTGAGGAACGTTATGTTTTCCGTAAATGGGAGTGTCAATGGGTCCGGGAGCAATGGCATTTACACGAATCCCTTTGGGGCCAAATTCGGCTGCCAAAGTCCGGGTTAGAGAACGTAGCGCCGCTTTACTGGAAGCATAGGATGCCATCCCCGCAAAACCCTTAACGTTGACTACCGAAGTATTAAAAATTATGCTGGCGCCTTCATTGAGATGATTGTAGGCCGCTTTTACGGTAAATATGGGGCCTCTAACATTGATGTTATGTACCTCATCGTAAATCTCCTCGGATAATCCATCAATGGTTTCCACGCGGAAAATACCGGCATTCAAAAACAGGACATCAATTTTGCCGAAAGTGTCCACTGTGGTTTTAATCAGCTGCTCGCTATCCGCTACGCTGGAAGCTTCCGCTTTTACCAGAAGGTAGTCTCCCGTAAGTTCCCCCTTGAGCGCATCCAGCTTTTCCTGGCTTCTTCCGGTTAATACCACTTTCGCGCCCTCTTGTAAGTACCGCTTTGCCGTTTCCAATCCCATACCACTGGTTGCCCCGGTGACGATGGCTACTTTGTCTGCTAACTTTTTCATTGTAATTATCGTTTAAAATTCAGTATTTATTTATTTTGGAATAATCATTCCAATACAAACATATTAATATCGGAACGATTGTTCCAAATAAAAATGAATATTTATCTTTTCCTTAACAAATCCCAACGGTTTTGTATCTTACCCTAAGACTAACGCCACCAATAATGAAAACATCCTCTTTGCTGTTCATTCTTCTACTTTGTTTTACCATAACCGGCCATCCTCAAAGACGGAAAAAGAACAACACGCCACCAAAAACTGTTCTTCAGGATTCGCTGTATTCAGGCTTAAAATGGCGTAACATTGGCCCTTTCCGCGGAGGAAGGAGCGTTGCAAGCTCCGGGGTGGTGGGCCAACCTATGACCTATTATATGGGGACAACTGGTGGTGGTATCTGGAAAACCACGGATGATGGTATTACCTGGAAGAATATCTCGGACGGTCAACTGAAAACGGGGACAGTAGGCGCAATTGCCGTTGCTGAGAGTAATCCCAACATAGTAGTGGCAGGTATGGGTGAGCATGCGGCACGCGGCGTAATGACCTCTATGGGAGACGGGGTGTATAAATCCACGGACGCCGGGAAAACATGGAAACACGTTGGCCTGGGCGAAACCCGGCATATTTCCGATGTTGTTATTCACCCAACCCATCCGGATATCCTATTTGTCGCAGCACAGGGGGCACAGTACGGTCCTTCCCAACAACGAGGGATCTATCGTTCTCTGAATGGGGGCAACACCTGGGAGCAGGTGCTATACGTGAATGAAAATACGGGAGCTTCTGCTTTATCCATGGATATGAAAAATCCGCTTATCCTTTATGCCGCCTTATGGCAGCATCAAAGATCCCCCTGGAAAATGGAATCCGGTGGCCCTGGTTCCGGTATTTACAAATCCACGGATGGCGGCAACACCTGGAAGCTACTAAAAGAAGGCCTTCCCAAGACATTTGGCAAAGCAGGGATCTCCGTTTCCCGAGCCAACCCGGAACGGGTTTTTGCTGTGATTGAGGCAGAAGGAGAAAAAGGCGGGGTCTATCGCAGTGATGATGCCGGAAAAAAATGGAAACAGGTAAATAAAAACCGCATCAATATTGCACGTTCCTGGTACTATATGGAGATTTTTGCCGATCCTCAGAATGAAAACGTCGTCTACGTACTGAATGCTCCGGTAACCAAATCCATAGACGGGGGAAAATCATTCACTCCTGTGCCAACACCTCACGGAGACAACCACCATTTATGGATACATCCGTTTGACAACCAAAAAATGATCAATTCCAATGATGGTGGTGCCAATGTATCCAACAATGGAGGTAAAAGCTGGAGCAGCCAGCAACATCAACCCACAGCACAATTTTATCGGGTCATCACGGATAACCTTGTCCCCTACAATGTATATGGCGGTCAGCAGGACAACTCCGCTATCGCCATCGCCAGTCGTACTAATGATGCCGGTATTGACTGGAAAGACTGGTATTCCGTGGCCGGTTGCGAAAGTGCCTATCTGGCCTTTGATCCCGATACCCCCGAAGTGGTTTTTGGAGGATGTTATCAGGGTATTATCGAGAAATGGGTAAAAGCCTCCCGTGAAGGGAAACCTATTAAAGCGTATCCCGAATTAGGGCTTGGCAAGGTTCCCAGGGATTTTAAGTTTCGCTTTAACTGGAATGCCCCCATTATAAGCTCGCCGCATGACCGCAGTACCATTTACCATGCCGGAAATGTAGTATTTAAAACCCGGGATGGCGGACAAAACTGGGAAATCATAAGTCCGGACCTCACAAAAAACGAAATAGAAAAACAAGGCCCCGGAGGTGGCCCCTACACCAATGAAGCCGCAGGAGGTGAAAACTACAATACCATTATGTATTTGGTAGAATCTCCTCATGAGAAAGGTACATTGTATGCGGGAACAGACGATGGCTTAGTGCATTTGACCAAAAACGGAGGGCAGGACTGGGAGAATATCACACCCCCTGATCTCGGGGAGGGTATTGTTAACAGCATAGAAATATCACCCCATGATCCGGCCACAGCCTACCTTGTGGTAATGCGCTATAAGTTTATGGATCTGACATCTTATATCTTTAAGACCTCGGATTACGGGAAAACCTGGACCAGGATCACTAACGGGATTAACGACAAGCATACCTTTGCCAGGGTAGTCCGTGAAGACAAAAAGAAGAAAGGCCTGCTTTATGCGGGTACGGAAACCGGGCTGTACCTTTCGTTAGACGATGGCAAAAACTGGCAAAAACTCCAACTGAATCTCCCTGTGGTTCCCATCAACGACATTGCTATTCAGGATAATGACCTTGTAATTGCCACTGCGGGCCGTTCATTTTGGATTTTGGACGATATCGGGGCCCTTCAAAACAGCGACATAGTAAAAGATCAAATACATATCGTTCCACCCAAACCTACCTATCGG
This sequence comes from Croceivirga sp., assembly GCA_028284285.1. Lineage (GTDB taxonomy): Bacteria > Bacteroidota > Bacteroidia > Flavobacteriales > Flavobacteriaceae > Croceivirga. The sequence continues at coordinate 9,806 of JANQSA010000073.1, read as the reverse complement.
ATTTTTGGGGGGCACCAGGAAAAACCGGTGCCTGGCCTGGGGCAAAATCCAAAGTCAGGGGTAACTTTAGATTACTATCTCCCGGTAAAGGCAGATTCCCTTGATCTTACACTGGAAGTGCTTGAAGGGGATAAGGTGATCAGGACGTATACGAATACAAAACCGAAAGGCTTCACCACCTGGCCGGGCGGACCTCCCCCACCTCAGATACTGCCCTCCAAAAAAGGGTTTAACCGCTTTACCTGGGATTTTAGAAGGATGGCTATCCCTGCAATCCAGAAGGTTTTCGTTTTTGGCGACTACCGAGGCGCCCGGGTAGCGCCCGGCGAATATAGCTTTCGCCTGAGTTTGGGAGAAGATACCGTGGAAACCAAAGCGTTGATTTTGCCAAATCCCAAAGTGAAAGCAGACCGTGGGGACTATTTGGAACAGCAACAGCTCCTGGCGCAAATTGAAGCTTCCCTGACAGCCATGCATAAAGCCGTAATCCAAATGCGATCTGCCAAAGCGCAGCTAACGCAGTATGAAAAACTGCTGAAAACCAACGATCAGGCTAAGGAACTATTGGAAAAAGCGGCAGAATTGAAAGAACGGATAAAAAATTGGGAAGAAAATCTGATCCAGCCGAAGCAAAAGACCTTTCAGGATGTTATAAATTTCCACAACCAACTCAACGCAGACTTCATGCATTTAAAAGGTTTTATTGACGTGGCAGAACCCCAGGTGACCAGTGGGGCAAAAGAACGTTTAAACGACCTTTTAGCGAAGTGGAAGAAGTTTGAGAATGAAAAAAATACCATTGTGGAAACGGAGATGTCAGCCTTCAATCAATTGTACAAAAGCCTAAACCTACCCGCCATTATTCTGTCTGATGAATGAGCTGAAAAAAAATTGTTTAGAATGTGGAGTAGCAATCAGGGGCAGGGCCGATAAAAAATTCTGCTCGGACCACTGTAGGAATGCCTACAACAACATGCTGAACAGAGATAGCAAAAACCTCGTTCGGGTAGTCAACAACAGGCTTCGGAAGAATTATCGTATTCTCGATGGTTTTGCATTAAAAGACGGAAAGACAACCACTACTAAAACCAAACTGTTAGACAAGGGGTTCGACTTTGAGTTTATCACCAGCCTATACACCACCAAAAAGGGGACGGTGTACTACTTCGTTTACGATTTGGGGTATCTCCCCCTGGAAAATGAATATTATATGATTGTAAAACGAGAATAAGGCGGTTTCTTTTCGGAAGAATTCAGACGCACCAGCAGTATCTTATTTCCAATTGGCTCCACTAAGCTTTAGGGCAGCAACCACGATATCTTTGCGACTTATTTGCCCCACCAAGAGGTCCTTCCGCATCACGGGAAGCCTTCTTCTGTTATGCCGATCAAACACCCCAGCCGCATCAAAAATGGTCATATCATGCGGTATGGTTTCTACATTTTTAGTCATAAAGCGTTCCACGCTTTTATCCAGGATAGGCTGGTTAAAGTAGCGGCTTTCAGAGATCTGCTTCATACAATCCGCCTCGGATACAATCCCCACCAAAAAACCACTATCATCTAAAACGGGGCCCCCGGATATTTTGTATTTGGCAAAGGCTTCCATCACCTCCAAAATAGATTGTTGAGGTGAGAAAGTCACTAATTTTTTGGTCATATAATCCGATACCAGAATAGGGAATTTGTCTTCCTTTCTTGAATCCACTTTTGCCCGTGCGCCTTGAAAACTCTTGATCCCCATGGTGGTTTAATTTATTGGTTGACTAATAAAGTTAGCGATTTTTAGCGAAAAACTTAGTTTTTTTAGTCGAAAATTGCGAACCTGTCTTATTTTTATGGAAACGAACCAACGTAAATAGAATGTAGTGCTTTCCCGAACTATTGGACTTATCCTACTTGTTTTTGCAACTTTCTGGAGCTTTAAATCGCTAATGCCGTCCTATATCCCGGATGCAACTCTGGAAGATTCGCAATTCTCCGTGGACCGGGCATTGGAACATGTACAAAATATTTCCAAAACCGAACATGCCGTAGGGTTTCCGGGACATACTGCCACCCGTGCTTACATTATTTCCCAACTGAAGAAAATGGGGCTGGAAACATCCACGCAGGAAGGCTATACGTCCGGCGACTGGGGAAACTTCAGTAAAGCCATTAACATCCTGGCAAAAATAAGGGGTTCCGGTACAGGAAAGTCCTTATTGCTACTTTCCCATTATGACAGTAGTCCCCATTCCTCCTTTGGAGCCAGTGATGATGGAAGCGGCGTAGCCACCCTATTGGAAGGGGTACGTGCATTTCTGGCCAGGAACACCAATCCTAAAAATGATATTATCATTTTGATCACCGATGCGGAAGAACTCGGTTTAAATGGAGCCGATTTATTTGTGAGCCAACACCCCTGGGCCAGGGAAGTGGGCCTGGTTTTAAATTTTGAGGCCAGAGGAAGTGGTGGCCCAAGTTATATGCTTATAGAAACCAATCGGGGTAATGCCCATCTGATACGGGAGTTTGCGGCTGCCATGCCTCAATATCCTGTTGCTAACTCATTGGCTTACAGTATTTATAAAATGCTCCCCAACAATACGGATTTAACCGTATTTCGGGAGGACCGCGACATTGAAGGCTTTAATTTTGCCTTCATCGATGACCATTACGACTATCATACCGCATTGGACAAGTATGAGCGCCTGGATAAAACTTCCCTTGCGCATCAGGGAACTTACCTAATGCCGCTTTTGTCGCATTTTGGTGAGGCCGATTTAAACAACCTGAAGAGCCTAAACGATGTGGTATATTTTAACATTCCCGTTTTTGCATTGGTTTCTTACCCTTTTGAGTGGATATGGCCTATGTTTATCATAGCAGTACTGGCCTTTGGGGTACTTTTAGGCTACGGCGTAAAGCGAAAAAAACTCCATGTGAAAAAAGTGCTAACGGGTTTTTTGCCTGCTTTGTTGACACTGCTTATTAATGGCCTTATCGGCTATTTTTGTTGGCCGGCCCTTAAATGGTGGTACCCATGGTACAACGACATATTGCAGGGTTTTACATACAACGGCCATTTGTATATTTTCTCTTTCGCCATGTTGGCTATCGGTATTTGTTTCTTCGTTTACCTTAGATTTAAAAAATTGGGTACTCCCAACCTTCTTATAGCACCTATTACCATTTGGCTCGTTCTATGTTTTTTCATTGCCAATTCCCTTAAAGGCGCAAGTTTTTTCATTATACCCGTTTTCGGTCTTCTTATCGCATTGTTGATATATATTAAACAAGAGCAACCCAATCCCTTATTACTATCCTTTTTGTGTATCCCCGCTGTTGTATTGTATGCCCCCTTTATTCAGGGGTTTCCAGTGGGACTGGGTCTTGAAATGATGATCGCAACCACGCTGTTGACCACCCTGCTGTTCTTGTTAGTACTACCCTTTTTTGATATCTTAAAAACTAAATTAGGACTATCTATTCTTTGCTTTTTTCTTTTTGTGGTCTACGGTATACGTTCCCATATCAACTCCGGTTTCACGAACGAGCGCCCCAAGCCCAGTAGTTTGCTTTATATTTACAATGCGGATACCGATGCTGCGGAGTGGGTCTCCTATGATAATGTACTCATAGAATGGAATGCTCAATTCCTGGGAGATTCAGAAAAAGCGGGTAAAAAAGAAGACACTTTAAAAACTATTGCCAGTAAATATAATACTCGTTTCACCTATACCTCCAGTGCTCCAAAAAAGGATATTCCTTTGCCGGATATCCTGGTAACCCAGGACACTGTACAGGGTAATTCCCGCCTTCTAACCCTTTGTGTTACACCTCAACGACCGGTGAATAGACTAGAAGTGTTCACCAATACCGTCAACATAAGCAAAGCTGCAGTTAACGGGGTTTCCTTATCAGACTATTACCTGGAAAATCGAAAAAGTCCAAAATTATTGACGCACTATATCAGTAATAACGATTTCACAGAATTAGAACTGGAAATTCCGAAGGGAGAAAAACTAAAACTATCCTTCTATGAAGCTTCTAACGACCTACTTACACATTTGCAGTTTTCCGTACCGGAAAGACCCCAAAATAGTATCCCCATGCCGTTTGTCCTGAATGACGCGGTAATGACCATTAATAGTCTTGAATTTGAGTGAACAAATAGGGATTTTGGGTTGCGGATGGTTAGGTTTGCCCCTGGGAAAACACCTGGTTAAGCAAGGCTATATTGTAAAGGGCACAACTACATCACCCCACAAATTAAAGGGTTTGGAAAGCCAGGGCATCACTCCGTTTTTGATACAAATAGCAGAGACCACTATAGATGGGGACATTCAACAATTTCTAAAGCATCTGAGTATTCTGGTTTTAAATGTTCCACCAAAACTGAGAAATGCAAAATCCGCTAACTACCTTAAAAAAATGAAGTTGTTGCTTCACCACATTAAGGTTGCAAAAGTTCCGCATTTGCTATTCGTAAGCAGCACTTCGGTGTACGGTGATGTCCAGGGGGAGATTAGGGAAGATACCCTGCCAAACCCTACGACCGAATCCGGAAAACAATTGCTTCAAACGGAAAACCTTTATAGGAACGAAGAGAATATAAAGACAACGGTGTTGCGATTTGGAGGGCTCATTGGTGAAGACAGACACCCGGTATTTCACTTATCCGGAAAAATGGGATTGAGAAATGGAGAAGAGTTAGTGAATCTTATCCATAGGAACGATTGTATTCATATGATAGCTACTATTATTGAGCAACACTATTGGAATGAAATCTTCAATGGGGTTTACCCATATCACCCTACAAAAAAACAATACTATACCACCGAAGCCCAAAAAATGGGGATTCCTTTACCCGGTTATGAGGCCCATCCGGAGAAAAGCGTTAAAAAAAGGATCCAAAGCCAGAATTTTTCTGTTAAAGGACATCGATTACTCACCTCAATTGTGGCATAACACACCACAAAAACCTGATATTTCACAACAATTCACAATACTTTATGTTAATTAAAGTGTTGATTTTAAACGGCTTATCGACGAAATACATAACTTTATATCATAATAAATAGTTATGGTTATGGAAAAGTCAGGATTGAAAACGAGAATCTTGAAGGAAATGGAAAGATTAATTGCTAAAAGCAGTGCAAAAGGGGAAATGACTAAAAAAGCTCAGTCATTTCATGAAGCAATTATCAAAAGACACTACAATGCATCAGATGTTGTTATAGATTATCACAGGCACAGGATAAGGATGCATGTCATTATGGATGAAAAGGGCTATGATCCCAACACAGTGAATTTGAACTTGGATGTTTTGCCGGTAAACCTGTTCTTCAAGAACCTTGGTGTTTTTTTAAACTCTTGTCTGGAAAATGATACCAAAAGTATCGCTTTTTACGCTAAACTATTACAGGATTTTACCAGCAAGAAAATGGCGAAAATGGTACTCTAGGAAAACATCAGGAAAAATTGCTAATAAAAAAGATGCCGCTGGCATCTTTTTGTGTTTTATGTGTTTCCATAACTTTAACATTCCTTCTTGGCATTATTTTTTAGTTTTGCCGCACCAAAAACGAGATAAAATGAAAAGAATAGCGGTAATTCTAGCATTTTGCCTTGCGCTGAGTTTGCAGGCACAATCCAAGTCAGATTTGCTTACCCATTACGAAGCATTCTACAAAGAGATGAGATTACAAGGGGATATGAATGGTGTGATCAATGCCCTAACCCATCTTAACGTATTGTCTCCTTCCCAGCAACGCAAGGATACCCTGGCTTATGTGTATATGAACAGTAATCAGCACTTACAGGCACTCAATACGATTGGTATAGAAAAGAATACTTCAGATTCTGACCTTGCTATACAGATAAAGGCAATATCGCTAAAGGCACTTAACCAACCTAAAAGGGCCCTGGAACAGTTTGAGATCCTCCATCAACGGAACCCCACTCCTTATTTGGCCTATGAATTGGCGGACCTCCAGATACAGGTTGGTAATTTGGAAGGGGCTGCGGTAAATATCGAGTACGGCATTGCAAATTCTACCGAAGAAATGAAACATGCCTTCTTTGAAAGGCAGCAACCCTATGAAGTTTCCTTAAAGGCTGCATTCCTGCACCTAAAAGGGCTTTTGGTATTTAACCAGGATAAGAATAAGATAGATGAAGCTATTGCTTTTATGGATGAAGCCTTGAAGACCGATTCCAATTTTAATTTGGCCAGTTTAAGCAAACAAGCTTTGGAAACCCGTAAAACGGAAGCAGAGGAAGAGAATTAATCAGTATTTGTTGCTGAGATACGACTGTTTTAGTTCAATAAGCAAAAGACTGTCCTTCCGTTTTTTCAGTTGTACCAAGGCCGCTACATTTTCATTTGGTACCGCTATGGAAAGTACATAGTGGGCTATTTTCCATTCACCATCTATATTTCTCAACACCCCCGAGCCCCTGCACAGGCCCATTCTGGTGTCCAGAAGCTCGTCAAACCAGGCAAACCTTTTATTGTCATCCAGATAAATATTCCGCTCCACAGCGCTAAAGCTCCAGGCCTTCCCGTTATCAAAGTACGGCCTGGAAAATGCCCTGAATTCTGTGTTCTGCCAATTTTCAGTAGCATCGGTTCCCAGAAAAACACCGTCCCCTGTCATTTTGGAAAAATAAACCTCAAAGTCCGCATCCGCAGCAGCTTTATGCCAACTATCCAGCACCTCTCCTATTTGGGCCTTCTCCAAATGCTGGGCAAAGCAACAACTCAAATTAATTACAAATAGGGCAATAAGGCTATTCTTCATTAAGTATTAATTTTTTATCCAAGGTATTGCTGGTTATCCGGTTGAATTGGTTCTTTAATGCGTTATACCCCTCCAGCATTTGCTTCATAGGCTCCTCTACATCTCTGTTCTCCGCCAGGTTCCCTTTAATCTTCAACAAAAAGGTCCGTAAAACACGTTGTCTGCTTCTAATTTGAAGTTGGTCAAAAGGGGCGGGATACTCCCCTTGCGCCATTGCCACTTCCTTTTCGATCAGGTCGTCAATGGCTAATTTCAGGTCTTCCGTGTTGGAAGCTCTCCTAAGCACGGAAAAACTATTTTCCAGGTCTTGGTATTCTTTCCAATCCTTAAGAATTTCTCCAGCTGCCGAATTAATTTCCGGAGTTTTTGGCATATTCCTGAAGCTAAAATCCTGCTCCTCCTCTTGAAGCATCACCTCTTCTCCGGGTTGCCGTTTACAACCGGTACTTATCAAAACGATCAGGAGCGCTATTAGGAATTTATGCATAGGGACCAAAGTACAAATTCTTCCAATACCCTATCTTTATTGCCGCTTGCAAATACAAAAAATAGATGGGGAAATCAATTCTGATTCTGGGGGCTTGTGGCCAAATTGGCACGGAGCTTACCCTGGAGTTACGGAAGAAATATGGAGATCACGATGTGGTGGCCAGTGATATCAGGGAAGGTGGTTCTGATCTAATGGCCTCTGGGCCTTTTGAATTGTTGGATGCCACCAACTACGCTGCAATTGAAGATGTGGTGATGCACTATGAGATTGAAGAGGTATACCTGATGGCAGCAATGTTAAGTGCAACAGCAGAAAAATTCCCCACACGGGCGTGGAATCTTAACATGAGCTCATTGTTTAATGTCCTTAACCTGGGAAAGGAGAAAAAAATAGACAAGATATTCTGGCCTTCCAGCATTGCGGTTTTTGGCCCAAATACGCCTAAGGAAAATACCCCTCAAAATACGGTAATGGAACCCAGCACAGTGTACGGTATTAGCAAATTATCCGGTGAGCGTTGGTGCGAATATTATCACAAGAAGTTTGGGGTGGATGTTCGCAGTATCCGTTATCCCGGACTTATCAGTTGGAAAACCGCCCCCGGGGGTGGGACCACTGATTACGCTGTAGAAATATATCACGAAGCGCTGAAACATGGGAAATACAGTTGTTTTTTGGAGCCGGACACTTTTCTCCCTATGATGTACATCGATGACGCTATCCGTGCTACCATTACCCTTATGGAGTACAATTCAGGAAATTTGACCATACGGTCTTCTTACAATTTGGCAGCCATGAGTTTTTCTCCCCATGAAATCGCTCAAAGCATTGAGCCCCATATTCCTGATTTTAAGATGGATTACACCCCTGATTTCAGGCAACAGATTGCCGATTCCTGGCCAGGTAGTATTGACGATGCTTTTGCCAGAAAAGACTGGGGCTGGACTCCAAAATTTGATTTGGCTGCCACCACTAAGGAAATGTTGAAGCACCTGGAAGAAAAATGAAAAAGAAATTATTCTTCTTCGTCCTGTGAAAGTAATTCAGGGTCAATCACAGCGTTGGGGTCATCTGCTGCAAAGGCCGCATAATCTTCCTCATCATAATTGGCCATGGTGCGTTCCAGCTTGGAACTAATTTTAACCAAATACTTGGTATGTTCCGTAAGCACTTCAACACACTCCACTTTTTCTCCCGCAGCGTTTTTAAAAGATATGATATCTCCTCTATCATAACCATGGGGATACTCCTCCACCAGTAGTTTTAAGACTTCAGGTGTAAGTTTTTTAAAATCGACTATTACCCGTTTCAGATGTTGCATTTACGCATTGGTTATTACCTTAAAAATAGAACAATTTTTAATGCAGCACCAAAGGTGTTTTAATTTCAAGTATTTTTTAGGTCCGATTTCCCTCCCGTTTTTTCTATTAAGCGTATGGTAGTGATATGCACATTTTTATCTAAGGGTTTCAGCATATCGTACATATTAAGAGCAACCACGCTTGCCCCGTGCATAGCCTCTACCTCCACCCCTGTTTTATAGTAGGTTTTAACCGTAACCTTGATATAAATTTCCAGTCCGGAAATGGTATACTCCACAGCCGCAAATTCTATGGGTAAGGGATGGCAATCGGGTAAAAGTTCAGGTGTTTTCTTAATTCCGATGAACCCCGCGGCTTTACTCATTTCAAAAACATTCCCTTTGGGCACTTTGCCTTCTTCAATAGCCTGAATGGTTTCCCGGGAACCTACTTTTACAATGGCTTGCGCAATGGCCCTCCTGTGGGTAAGTTCTTTTTGCGTAATATCTACCATAAGGTTTTAGGTATTCACTTTCCATTGGTACGAATTGTCTTCAAAGATCTCCTTCCCAAAAACGGGAACTTCCTTCTTTATCGCTTCCACCACAAATTGAAGGGCTTCAAAAACCACCGCCCTGTGCGGGGAGGAAACCAAAACAAACAGGCAAATTTCACCTACTGCTACCGTCCCCAGGCTGTGATAAATATGCATGGAGGTTAAATCAAATTTTTCAAAAGTAGCTTCTCGTATCTCATGGAACTTCTGGTTGGCCATGGACTCGTAGGCCGTATATTCAATACCACTAACGATTTTACCCTCGATTTCATCCGCACGAACCTGGCCCAAAAAAATATCGTGTGCCCCTATCTGAGTTTTACTTTGGTGTTTTGCTATTGAGGTAGCGATGAAATCCGGTGCAATAGCCCCCTCTACAAAAACACTTTGAATCTTAGTTTCCATACCCACTAAGGTACAGAAGAATTGGAAATCCCCGGTTTCCCAAAGCCGTAAAAAATAGTATTTTTGCCATCCCTTTGGCTCGCATCCCCGTGAGACAGCCGGCGGGTTCAATGGATATCTGCTTGTCGGTAGACTGGGAATAGAAGCCTGCCTGCGTGCCGATTTAGTAAAGCCCTATAGTTCAAGGGATAGAACAAAAGTTTCCTAAACTTTAGATCCAGGTTCGAGTCCTGGTAGGGCTACTACGGCAGGCAGGTTTCCTAAAC
>JANQSA010000047.1 GCA_028284285.1 Croceivirga sp. | reverse complement strand
TTTTGTGATACACTGAAGTTAAAGCTATTCCAAAATTTATTGCAGATGGAACCGCTTCGCTCCTGCCTGTCCGGCAAGGCAGGTTCGCATAAACTTGTTCTACCCATGTTCGGTAGGGTATGGTTAAAAAAGTTTATGCTCATTTCATAGTTGGGTTATTCAGTTTGTTATCGTTCAAAATTAGTCCTCAAGGAAGGATTTCAATATCGCTTTGCGATCCACTTTACCACTTTTGGTTTCTTCAAACTTTGGAATGGGTATCGCAGCTTTAGGGATTTCATATTTGCGCAGGCTATTCCCCTTCCGGATGTCTTCCAGTATCTGTTTTGTATCGTGTTCTCCCTCCAGAAAGAGAACCAACTTCTCCCCAAATTCGGCATCGGGTACTCCGGCGACAAAAAATCGGTGTTGCAATTGTTCTGAAAGTTTGGCCTCAATTTGCTCCGGGATGAGTTTTACTCCTCCGGAATTGATCACATTATCGTATCTCCCTAACCACTTAAAATGGCGGGTACCTTTCAATTCCACAAGATCATTGGTCACGATGCTACCCTCAGTGATTCCCGGGGCATCAATTACAAGGCACCCCCTTTGATCCCTGATAATTTGAACATGGGGAAGTGTCCGGAAGTAAGACGAGTTACCAGCTGTGCCCTGAACTGCAATTTTCCTTACAGCGATATGCGTTATGGTCTCGGTCATACCATAGGTTTCAAAAATACCGCTACCATATCTTATAAGTTCTTTTGACAACTCGGTAGACACCGGGGCCCCGCCCAAAAGCAAGATTTTAATTCGAAACAGCTGCGATAGGGAATTCCGGGCTTGTAACGGAACCATTGCACAAAAATCATAGGTATTGGCCGTTTTTTCCAGAGGTGTAGTGTCCGGGGCCACAATATCCAGGGCCAATCCCAACACCATAGCCCTAACCAACATCATTTTTCCTGCAATAAACTCTGCAGAAAGACACATCAGTGCGGTGTCTCCCGGTTTTAGTTTAAAAAAATCGCCGGTGGCCAGGGCAGAATTGACCATATTTCCTTTTTTTAAGGAGATTTGCTTGGGTTGCCCCGTTGAGCCCGAGGTTTGCACGAAGATGCTCTCGGAGGAATCCAACCAGGAGCATAAAAATTCACCGGAACTCTTTTCAAAGGATTGCCCTTCTTTACTCCAATACGCAGCCCTCTCCACTAACTCATCCGAGGTATACGATATGCCATTAAGCTTGAACCGAGGATGAATTTTCATCTTGTAACGCTACAAATTGCTCCCTGGTCAACACTTTACCGGTCAGCCGTTCTTTCCAGGCGGTCCAACCATACTTTTTACTAAAGACAAAAAGCAAAATCGGGAACACTATTACTACAGGAATTAGTACATCCCAACCCAGGGTGGGATTGGAGACATCTCTGAAAATAGAATCCGTTTGAAAAGCGGTCCAATCTGCCGTAACCAACAAGGCAGTGATGAGATTATTGGCGGCATGAAAACCAAGTGCCAATTCCAGTCCCTCGTCCATCAAGGTAATTATCCCCAGGAAAAAACCCGTTCCAATATAATATACCATGATACCGTAGCCCAACTTTTCTACCTCCGGATTAGCAATATGCATTGCTCCAAAAAGCACCGAAGTAACCACCAGGGGCACCCATCTGTTTTTAGCTAAAAGCCCCAATCCCTGCATAAGGTGGGCCCGAAAAAGATATTCTTCAAAACTGGTCTGCAATGGTATCAAAACCACGGCTATTGCAGCCAATATCAAGAATTTATTCCAATCAAAATTAAAGACATAATTGTCCGGAGAACTAAAGATCTCTACCGCCGTAAACACAATGGTAATCCCCCCCCATAAACAGAATGCGAAAAAAACACGGCTCCAATCCACTTTTTTTCGAGAGGTCGTCAGCGCGGTAAGTGGCTGCGGATGTACTAAATAAGTCCATAGGAATATTAAGAAAAGGCCGGCGGCAAACGGTACCAACAACAAAATAAGTAACAATGAGGATCCATACTGGTCAATCAAATTCTCCATCACCGTAGTGGTATCCATGGGAGACATATACATCAATACGGCGTTAAGAGCTATCCATCCAATAAATAAGGTAGGGATCACAAAAAATTTCCATAAGCCAATATCGCCCCGGTACCCTTGCTCTATATACATAGTTGCTCCATTAAATTTGCCTGCCAAGATAGGTGTTTTCGATAAAATAAATTTCCCCCTTCTACTTCCAATGGGCTTTTAAAATTATTTGTGAAAAGACTTCCCGTACCCAAACCCTGGGGCATGCTATTGTTTAAAGTATACGTCCATTGGGCAATTGCATTAAGACCAATATTACTTTCCAGGGCACTGGTCACCCACCAACCTATTTCCATGGTCTCAGCTAACCTTATCCATTCCATGCTGGCTCGGTAGCCTCCAATTAAACTAGGCTTAAGAATTATGTATTGGGGACGAATGGTTTGTAGTAATTTCTTCTTTTCAGATATCTCATGGACTCCTATCAATTCTTCGTCCAAAGCAATGGGTAGTGGTGTCTTTAAACACAGATCGGCCATTTGCTTCCCCTGTTTTTGCCGTATGGGTTGCTCTATGGAATGGATCCCAAGTTCTGATAGTTGTTCCAGTACTTGCAGTACTTCCGAGGAGGAAAAAGCCCCATTGGCATCTACCCGCAGCTCTAACTCATCCTCAGGAAACCGCTCTCGTATACTTTTTAAGAGCTTGAGCTCAACCGAAAAATCAATCGCCCCAATTTTCATCTTTATACAACGAAATCCCTGCTCCAGCTTTTCCGCTATCTGTTCCATCATAAAGCGTTCTTCTCCCATCCAAATCAACCCGTTTATGGCTATTGGGGCTTCCTCAGCTGTAAATTTTGACGGGAAAAGTGCAAAAGGATGCCGTGCTTTAAGGGAAAGAAAAGCTTGCTCTACCCCAAAGCGAATAGAAGGAAAATCAGCCAAAGCCAACAGTAGTTCTTCTTTTCCCAGATGGATGTTTTCACAGGTCCACTGCAGTTGCTGTTCATAGTCCTCTCTGTCGTCTATGCTTAACCCGCGAAGCAATCCACACTCCCCTATTCCATAGTTCTCACTGTCTTGAATCAGGATAAACCAGGTTTCTTTTTGGGTCATTACCCCCCTGGAAGTTCCACTGGCCCGTTTAAATTGAAGAATGTGTTTTACGTACTTTGCCGTCATGCATTGACAAAAATACAGCTATTCGCTTTAGTGAAATAAGTAGTACACAAATGGTGGGGAAAGACAGTAGTTTTTTTAGCTAAAATTAAACCAGAAGCGAACGCCTTCACTACCCCGGTCAATATTCAATTTGGACTGCAACTGGTTTACCAATCGGTTTATAAGTCGTAGTCCCATAGAATTACTGGTACGTTCATCCGTATCTACCGGAAGACCTACACCATTGTCTGAATACTCGAAATATCCCTTGTCGCCGTTCTTTCTTAAATGAATATAAATTTTTCCATTTTCATCACTTTCCGGAAAAGCGTATTTGAAAGTATTGGATACCAACTCATTAAGTATAAGTCCAAAAGGAATAGCCCGATCGATATCCAGTTCTGTTCCTTCGGCATCTACGGTGATACTGATGTTATGCCCTCCTTTTTTGTAAACGGATTGGACACTGTTAATAAGACTCTCTATATAGCCTTGCATTTCAATAACGGACAAGTCTTCATTCTGGTACAATTTCTGGTGAATGAGCGCCATTGCCTTCACCCGGCTTTTTCCTTCTTCAAGGGCTACAATTGCTGCTTTGCTTTTTGTATTTCGCGTTTGCAAACTCAATAAACTGGATACCATCTGAAGGTTATTTTTTACGCGGTGGTGAATTTCCTTCAAAAGTGAATCCTTCTCTTTAAGGGAGTTTTCTATAATATACTTCTGTTCGGCAATGAGTCGTTGGTTTTTAATACTCTTAAGATAGGCATATACCAGCCCCATAAACCCCAGCAACGTAAAAATCAATGAAATAATAACCAAATTAATGCGCTCGTCCTTGGCTTGTATCTCATTCCGAATCCTTTCATTAGCCAGTTTTTGTTCATTGATAAGCCTACGGGAATTTTCCAAATCCGAAGTACCCACAATAGCAACAAGTTGTTGCTGTAAAATGGACCGCTCATTTGCTTTTAGCGAATCCATAATGTATTCATTCCTTTTGTAAAAGCCCGAACTACTTCTGAAGTTTTCCTCTTTATCAAAGTAAGCTGCCAGTAGTTTGTTTCGCTTTATTTCCTGCCTGATCTCAATATCCTCAAATCGCTTATCCAATAATTGCTTTGCCGTTTGGTTATTGTCCAATATCAAATGTGTCTCCGCAAGATTAAGGGTATTATCTACAATCTGATTTTTATACCTCCCATGATTAAATTCTTCCAGTACAGAAAGACTGCTGGTTAACAGGGGTAGGGCCTCCTGGTATTCCTTTAATTGTACATGGCATTTCCCAATGTTCCCCTCAATTTCTGCTTTTAAAGCCTCACTTTCAAAGATATCCTTTTCCGATTTTTGCCTGGAGATGTCATTGATATATACCTCTAGAAAACCCAGGGCTTTTTTAAATTCATTGGTAGCCGTCTCCGGAGATTTATCCAGGTACAGGTAGTATCCCACGGTGTTGTGATGTTTGGCTAGCGCCAAATGGTCATTGTCCGGAATTGTGGGTTTAACCGCCAGGATATACTGCTCCATAGCTTTCCGATAAAGCCCCATATTGGCATATATGTCATAAAAAGGAACGCTTTCCGTTATCCCAAGTTCTTGCATTTGTTCGCGAACCTCTATCTGTTTATCATACATTTGAAGCCTGCCATAATTCTGATCCAGTAATTGCAGGATCAGTTTTAACTCGGTACTTTCCAAACTGTCTACCTCCTGATAGAGCTCATTGGCAATGGCAATACTTTTATAATGATCCGAAATATCATTATATAATTGCGCCTGCATCAATCTGTAGGCTTTAATCCCGAACGTATCTTTTGATTTCTCTGCTGTACTGAGATATACTTTTACCGCTTCCAGCCAATCATAGGCAGAACTTTTTTTATACCTGTTAGGAGTAGCAAAGAAAAAATTCAGCTTGTTTGTCGCCCCATTTGTTTCTTGAAAAGTGGTAAACGGATCTTTTTCCTGAGTAGGTTGGGGAATGGCAGTACTCAGGCCTCCAAAAAGGAACAAAAATAGTAGCAGCAATTTTTTTTGTGTTGAAAACATAATTTCCAATAGCGTATTAGTCCAATCCCTTAGAAAGGGCAACCGTTACTCCTTTTGTCACAAAATTACTACGATCCCAGTTGCCCATTTAATTTTTGTTGTCAATCCAATAGCATACGTGGTGAAACCCCTTCAAAACACTTGAAGCGCTTAACCATAGAATTAATTTTGATGAATTTTGAAAATATCAAGAAAAAAGACCGCACACTACTTTCGTACAGTCTTTCTTGACATTATAAGGAATGCTAAGATTTGGGGTCTCTACATTGTCTGTTTCAAAAATAGGAGGAAAGAAAACGTCACTTCCTGTTTTGTTGTGAAACCCCTTTTTTTTGTTGTGAAAGTGCTCTTAACCGATGCACAATTGCATTTTATCGTGGTTTTGTGCATTTCATGGAAAGAATACGCCAATTGGTACAAAAACAAAGGGCCTTCCTTTATGAGAAGACCCTTTCACGAGAACACTATATGAAAATGAAAAAATTACCCTTTAATTTTGTATTACATGCTAAAAGTAGTTCGCCCGATTTGTACACTAAAACTAATGTTGTGAACCTATCTGAACTTGTGGTGAATTAGCCAGGAATACGGCATAGAAACATTCGCAAACAAAAAAGCGCCTATATATATGGCGCTAAAACTATTTTGTGTTTAACAAATCCTCTGCGTTAAGAATTCATGGATGAAATTATGAATTCCTTGAAGTCTTTAGAAATAGGGATAAGGGTGTTGTTGATCATGATATCCTTCGAATTGATAGCATCTATATGATCGACATTAACTATATAGGATTTGTGCGCACGATAGAATTTGTCTTTTGGTAATTTTTCCAAATAGTCCTTTAGGGGAGAACGCACTAAAAACTTTTTATCCACCGTATTTACTTCCAGATATACGTTATCCGCTTTGATGAACTGTATGTCACCAAATTGAATTCTGTAATACAAATGCTGTTTCTTAACGAAGATAGAATCTTTTAATACAGAATTTGAAGTAAAACTTTCGGCTCCGGTTTGCGTGATATCCGTACTTCCACTTTTCTTCGAATAGTTGAAATTAGACAGTGCAATTTCGATAGAGGTATACAGGTCTTGTTGCTCAAAAGGTTTTACCAGGTAGCCGTCCGGTTTTACCGTTTTTGCATTTTCTACAGTGGCTTTGTCCGAATTGGAGGTGACAAATATAAAGGGGATATTGTAGTTCTGACGGATATGTTTTCCCAGGTCTATCCCCGTTTTGTCCGAGGCCAGGATAATGTCTATGAGCACCAGGTCTACATGGTGGTTTTTGAGCACCTCGATCGCTTGTTCATAAACAATGACATTGTCAACTACTTCGTAACCAATCTCCTCCAACATAGACTGCATATCATCAGCAATGATGACGTTGTCCTCAACGATGAGAATTTTGATGGGGTGTTCCAAAACGTTTGCTGTTTAGAAATTTTTAACAATCAAAATTACAAAAAATAATTAATCGAGAAATAGAAGCCCAGGGAAAGAAGAAAAGTAGAGATCGCAAGCTTCTTAAGCTCCGGGTCCAAATCAGAAGGTGTTTTGGTACGGATTACTTTCCGTAAATGGAAAAAAACCGGTACGTAAACCAGTAAATAAGCGTTTGCTATCAGGGATGGCATTTGGCTCATACTATATATCACAAAACTCAACATGCTAAGGAGCAAAAGAACTCCATGATAGCGTTTACCGTTTTTAAACCCCATCTTAACAATCAAGGTGTTTTTTCCATGTTTTTTATCAGAGTGTACATCCCGTAAGTTGTTTAAATTGAGCACTCCTATGCACAATAGGCCAATGGCTATTGCCGGCAACATATCCCATGGGGTAAGGTGCTCTGCCAGTAAAAATTTGGTTCCCAGTACGGATAAAAGTCCAAAAAAGAGAAACACAAATACATCTCCCAGGCCAATATAACCATACGGGTTACTTCCAACGGTATACTTTATAGCAGCCCATACACTTAGTAGTCCCAGGACCATAAACAACAGAAATAGTGGAAATCGGGTTATTCCAAAAGTGTAACTTAACAAGATAATGGACAGGAGCATACTTATACTTGCGCTGATCACAATTCCTTTTTTAAGTGCAGAAGCCGTTAACGCACCGCTTTGTAAGGCACGTACCGGTCCTACCCTATCCGCATTATCCGTTCCCTTGGTGCCATCTCCATAGTCGTTGGCAAAATTGGAAGTCACCTGGAATCCTATGGTAACCAGTAAACAAAAAAGAACAATAAAAGGATTATGATAACCCGCGTGATTGGCCAGGGCAATACCCACTATTATCCCCGATACAGACAAGGGCAGTGTTCGTAATCTGGCGGCACTCAACCAGGTCTTCAGTGTATTCAATTAGTTGGGAGATTCAATTTTTAAGCGCTTGCCATCCTGGTAAGAGGCCACAAAAGCATCCTCAAAACCCAAACTCACCAACTGTTGCCTAAAAGACTGTGCCTCCTCCAGGGTTTCAAAGGTGCCCAAAGAATAGGCGTAATATGGATTTGTTTTAACAAATAATGTGTTGGTAAGCGCTTCCGATGCGAGGGTAGTATTATTATCTACAAAGGATTTTACCTGAACGGAATAAATCTTTTCTTTTTCCAAAAACTGTTTCGCCAAATAGAATTCCTTCACCAGGCTAAGTTCCTGATTTTGTCGTTTAAGATTATCCATTCTGGCTTTAATTGCCTCCAGGCTATCAATGGAAAATAATACATTTTGGTTGCTGTTAGAAGTACTAACTCCTGCGGTAAACGACGTAATAGCCAAGGCACTTACCAACAGCAGTGCAGTAATTCCAATAAAGAGGTTTCTTTGAATCTTTAATTTTCTAAGATCCTTATTCTTAAACTTTATTTGATCAAGTAGTCGCTCATTTATTATTTGGGACTTTTCGATGTCCTTGTGTAGGTCCAACAAATCATTTTCTTCTATGAATGGCATACTGTTGGAAATTAAATAGTTATAGTAAAGTTATAAAAATCAGCAAGTTAACGTAAATCTAATTGCAAATGTAATTTATTTGATCCAAGAAAAAAACAGTAATGATAAAAGACGTTTAAGGGCGCTGTTTTGATGAAGTATCTTCTATCAACAAAATACCCTCCGATTTCAAGGCTATTTTGCGCTGTTTGTATAATACTCCGATAGCTTTTTTAAATGCTTTTTTGCTCAATTCCAGTTGGGATTTGATCTCCTCCGGAGAAGACTTATCATGCAGGGGAAGAAAGCCTCCGGCCTCCACCAGCCTATGGTATACATAAGATGACGTTTTATCCAGCATTTTGGCTCCGACCGGCTGAAGTGTTACATCCAGTTTACCATCATCCCGTATCTTTTTGAGATATCCTGTTATGGTATCGCCCACTTGTATTGTTTTGAAAACGTCCTCAAAATAGAGTAACCCCAGAAACCTGGAATTGATGACCACCTCCCATCCAAGATTCGTTTTTCTGAAAATCAAAAGCGCTATTTCTTCATTTTCTACAATGCTATTGTCAAAATCGGTAAGGTATTTTTTGATCCTGGAGGTAGCTGCTAACCTAAAGCTTTTTGTATCCAGGTAACAATGCACCACGTATTTCTTCCCAACTATCATTCGTTGCTGCTGCTCCCGGAAAGGGACAAACAACTGTTTTTCCAATCCCCAGTCCACAAATGCCCCAACCTCATTTGAAGCAACACATTGCAAATAGGCAAAACCATCCCTTTTAATTAATGGTGTAACCGTGGTAGCAACGGGTCTTTCCTGATGATCTAAATAGCAAAATACCTCCAGCTTTTGATGTAGCTTCAGGGATTCGGGAACATATTTGTTAGGCAGCAAAATCTCTGTCCCCTCTGAATCCCCTAAAAACACCCCTACACTGGTACTTCTCAGCACCTCCAGCTCGTTGAAGTCTCCGATCTTAATCATTCAAGTACTGTTAAAAACAAAAAAACCGCGCTTATGCACGGTTTTTATATTCAGTATTAACTGCAATTAGTTGTACACAGCCTCTTTGCCAAAATGCCTGGCCAACTGGTAATAAATCACCGCTCTGTGCTTATTTTTGTCTCCTCTGCCATATTTGTCAATCACGGTATTAATGGCATCCATCAACTCTGGACCATCAGAAAGCCCCAGTTTTTTAATTAGGAAATTGTTCTTCACCGTTTCCAGTTCCTTATCATCACTTCCGGAAACCTTTGAAGCATCAAGATTATAGATTGCAGGTCCTAAACCAATAGCAACTTTGGTGAGAAAATCCATGTCCGGGGTTTCCCCAAACTTTTCTTTGATGTCCGCTGCATACTTTTCAATTAATTCGTCTCTTTTACTCATGATTGTTAGTGCTCTTTTAGAAATTATCGATAGTCCGAAGATATGAAATCAAAATAATCAAGCAAAATTTTGTTATTCACTTCTCTGGGAGTAAAAATCTCCAATACTTTGGGCCTATCCGACGAGCTATAAAAGTCTTGCAGTGAGCGTTCCAATCCCTTCTCATCTTCTGCGGAAGTATATTGGAATCCAAATTGTTGACACATATGTTCGGCAGTAAGGCCATGGGTGGTTTCAAAAAAGCGGGAAAACCTTTCCGAACCGTCGAAACCCGGTAATATCCTAAAGATACCTCCGCCGGAATTGTTAACCAGTACTACACGAAAATCATTTCGAATGTAATCATTCCATAGCGCATTGCTGTCATAGAAAAAACTCAAATCCCCGGTTATTAACACCGTCGGATTTTTGTAGAGATACGCGGCTCCAATAGCCGTAGATGTACTTCCATCTATCCCACTGGTCCCTCTATTGCAATACACGGTAATACTTTTCTCCATATCAAATAGCTGGGCGTATCGCACTGTGGAACTGTTGGAAAGTTGAAGTTGATAGCCTGGAGGAATCGTAGCGAGTATCCTGTCAAAAGCCTTAAAATCTGAAAATGGGATTTGGTTCAAATATATGGCCCGTTTCTGCTCATAATCCTTTTTACGCGTCTCCCAAAAAGTGCGATACTCACTTTTTGATGGGACGGTATTCAAAAGCAATGCCTCCAAAAAGACATTGGCACTGGTCTTAAAATGTTCGGAAAGGGCAAAATAGGTGTCATATGCTTTTTCTTCATGTACATGCCAGTGCTGTTTTGGCTTATACGAACGCAAAAATGCCTTCACTTTTTTGGAAACTACCAGACCGCCAATAGTAAGCAGAATATCGGGTTGTAAGGAACGGAACAGCGAATGAGAATCTTCGCTTTTTTCAATTGGAAAAATAATGCTGTCTACACTAGGGAAGAAATTTGGATGATGCAGATTTGAAGTGGTCTCCGTAAAAACCAATGTGGATGGATCTTTCGCAAGGATTTCAAGATATTCCTGTGCAATCCTATTGGGAGGGTTCACTCCTACAAGTACCATTTTCCTTTTTGATTTCGCCCAAATAGCGCGTGCTTCAGAAAGCAATTCCGGAGCTAACTTTTCCGGAGCAACCGTCTTCGTAGAAACCTCATTATACTGCGAAATAGAGTCTACAAGTCCGTACAAAGGTTCTTCAAACGGAACATTGACATGAACAGGTAATTTTTTGGTGCGCGCAAGGTGTAAAGCGCGTTCCACTTCCTCCTGGTTAAAGCGTTCCACTTCTTCCTGAGCAGTCTCCAAAAGAAACGGGTTAAATGCTTCAATCTTAGTTACGGCATGGGAAACATCCAATTTTAAATTAGCGGAATATCCAATATGCCGTTCAAAAACAAAATCCTGACGTATAGTTTGCCCATCTCCTATATCTATCTTGTAAGGTGGCCGATCTGCAGAGATAACCACCAAAGGAATATCGCTGTAAAATGCTTCTGCTACCGCCGGATGATAGTTTAACAATGCACTTCCTGAGGTACATACCACGGCAACAGGCGTACCCAATTGTTGCGCTATCCCCATGGCAAAAAAAGCGGCACTGCGTTCGTCTACGATACTAAAACAGTTAAAAAATGAATCGTTTGTAAAACCAAGGGTTAGCGGGGCATTACGGGAACCAGGTGAAATAACAATGTGTTTGATCCCATTTGCCTTACAGGATAACACCACATTCCTTGCGGATGGTATAGATGAGTATTTCATGAATTGCAAAAGTACAACGGCGAGATTTCAAAAACCAACCTCTACGACAATACGTCCAACATGGTACGACTTTTATATTGGGTCTCCCGCCATTCTTTTTCCTTTTCCGAAGCCTTGGTTACCCCTCCTCCAACGAAAACATGTGCCCTCTCATTTTCCAGTTTCATACATCTTAAATTCACATACAGCTGTATACTCGAACTCCCCTGCAGGTTAAGCGCCCCCAAAAAGCCGGTATAATATTCCCGATCGTAATTTTCGTTTTCCAGAATAAATGCCTTTGCCCTGCTTTTTGGCAATCCACATACTGCCGGCGTGGGATGCAAAGCTTTGATGATTTCACCCAAGGTTGAAAAATCCACTTCTTTTGCCTTAACTTCCGTTTTTAAGTGCCATAACTTTCCCGATCTGGCGGAAACAGGTCCGATTATTTCCAGGTGCTTTGTATACCGAAACAATGTTTTTTCGAGAAAATCTGTGACCATCTGTTGCTCTTCATATTCCTTGTCGGTCCAGGGAGGGGACGATCCTTCTTGATACGGAAGGGTTCCCGCCAAGGCTGTTGTCTGCACTACCCCATCTTTAAATTCTACAAATCGCTCAGGAGTGGCACCCAGCCAGGTTCCTAGTTTGGGGTGATGAAAAAAATAGACCAAAGCATTGGGATATTTTGACAATAGCGCATGGAAAATTTGAAAAACTTCTTTGGTGTAAGGGACCGTAACCTTTCTGGACAAAACCACTTTTTTTAATCTGCCGGAATGAATCTCCGAGATCCCCTGCCCTAAAAGATTTAAATGAAGTTCTTTTCCTGTATCCGGTAAGCTTTTTATTTCACTATCACCCGGCTCCGATTTTTCCCAGGAATATGCTTCAATTTCATCTGGCTGTAAAACTACTATGTTGTTGCTTTCATCAAAAGGGGCAAAAAGAAAACCACGTTGTTGATAATCACTTAGAAATTGCAGGGTATCCTTCTCTTGATAAACGGCATGAAGCGTATCTCCTTTGGGCCACCTGTACATGACAAAAGGCAACCCATTTTTCAGCCATCTCCTCGACTTGTCAAAAGGGGCATTATTCTTTGGGGAGTGCAATGGTGGTCAATTTACAGTTTGAGACAAGATCCCCTGCCTCATTATTCACTTTTATTTCCCATAGCTGTGTGGTTCTCCCTTTATGTACAATGGAAGCCGTGGCATAAACAAATCCTTCCCGTATGCTTTTGACATGATTGGCGGCAATCTCAATTCCACGAACATAAAACTTATTACCGTCTAAAAATACATAGGAAGCAGCGCTTCCCACGCTTTCCGCGAGGGCAACTGTAGCTCCACCATGGAGTACACCATCCGGCTGAAAAACCTTAGGGCCGACGGGCATTCTGGCGGTTAAATAATTCTCACCCACATCAACGTATTCAATATCCAGAGTTTCCATTAACGTCCCCTTGCGTATTTGGTTACATACCGCCAAAATTTTTGTTTTGTGATCCTGCATTAATTTTTTTGGTAAAAGTACGCATTACAGCCTCTCGTTTTTACCGTTATTTTTGCGCCATGGAAAATAATATCAAAAAAGTACGCTACCTAAGTACTAACTCATATGAGACGCTTAATGGGCTTTCTTCCACCACCAAAAATGTATGGATGGTATTTCATGGTATGGGCTATTTAAGCAGGTACTTTTTGAAATACTTCCAGCATCTGAACCCGAAGGAAAACTATGTTATAGCGCCACAAGCCCCTTCCAAATACTATCTTAACGGGGAGTTTAAACATGTAGGTGCAAGTTGGCTTACCAAAGAGGATACGCTTCTGGAAACCGGGAATGTTTTGGATTATGTGGACAAAGTTTGGGCGTCAGAAGAAATTGAAAGGGAAGGAAATGCTATCGTATTTGGGTTTTCACAAGGGGTTTCCATTGCCTTACGTTGGTTGGTACGAAAAAAACTCTGCTGCAAAAAGTTAATTCTTTACGCCGGGGGCATCCCCAAAGAGCTTACTAAAGATGATCTTATGTTCCTGACGGCGTGCCAAACTAAAGTGTTTCTGGTTTACGGAAACACGGATCCTTATTTGAGTGAAGAACGCCTGCAAACCGAAATCCAAAGAGCACATGAACTCTTTAGTACTTCCCTCGAGGTTATTACATTCCAGGGAGGTCATGAGATACAACCGGATATTCTTTTGAAGCTAGGGAACTAATTTCTATTCAGGGGGATTTTCTGACGTGCTTTCTGCAGGATAATATTCTATTTTTCTGGTGGTGTAGGTATTATCTGGTGTGGTAATTTTTTTAACCCAGTTTTTCACAGGTGCATCATCAAACTGGTAGATGTACTGCTTTTCAGATACTGCATTTCCGCGTTTAATGATTTCTTTAGACAAAAAGCCTTCCGCACTGTAACTGTAAGTGTTTTTTTCCTGTGTTACAAATTGAGTTTGAGCGGCATCATACATAAACATCTCCCGGGAAACCAATTTATTTTGGGTATCATAGCGTTCCTCTGTGGCCTTGTTTGGCTCACCATCCAGATATACCTTTGTCAGTGTTATTTTTGGACTCTTACCTCCAGTGGACTTGCCTACCGATTCCCGAATTGATTTCTGGATTATTCCGTTCTCAAAATAGGTTGTGGTAACTTCGTTTTTATAACTGGCTTTTGTTATAGTGATCTCGTCTACTGCATTTTGATGAGAAACTACAATCCGCTCTAATTGGTTTTTATCATCAAAATGGTATCTCTGAGTTTCTAAAAACTCCTTATCATAAGAGATAATCTCTTCCTTGATCATTTTATGATCCGTGCTATCCACACTATAGAAATAGGCCATGGAACTGGATACATCCAAAGCATTGTCCTTATAACTTTCCGAACGCTTTTCAATGAGCTCCCCATTGCCATACTTATAGGAGGTAACATCCCTGTCATTCTCATTGTATTCCGTTGTTACCTGTAATAACCTTCCCAATTGATCAAACTCAAAAACTTCCTTGCCGTAATCCGTAATTACCTGGCAGCTCTTGACATTCCCCCTCAAGTAAAAGTCGCTGGTGGTAAATCTTTCTATTTCCTGGCCGGTCGCTTCAAATACCAGGAAAAAGAAAAAGAATAATTGGACGAAGTATTTTTTGATCATATTGCAAAATTAAGGGCTTCCGAAACATTGGAGAAACAAATGCAGTGCCAAATATCGAAATTCCTAAAAGTTTACCGCTAACTTAAAATTTCCGTTCCGGATGAAAGGGGGAAATATCCAAAGACAGCTTTTTTTCAGAAACCAACTCGCTGATCAGTTTTCCGGTCACAGGGCCTAAACTCCAACCCATCATGGCATGACCTGTAGCCAGTAATAGGTTTTTTAGGGTACTCACCCTACCAATATAAGGTAAGCCATCCGGTGAAACCGGTCGAAGCCCATATTTTGCACGCTCTCTATACTGCTCGGGAATACGAAATCCTTTGTAATACTGTTCTACCCCTTTGATTATTGCCGCTACTCGTTCCCTACGTATAGTACTATTTATGCCGGAAAACTCCATGGTACCGGCAAAACGAGTACATCCACTCATGGGGGTAACCGCAATCTTTGCCTCACAGAGCAGTGTGGGCATGCGTATCCCGGTGGATTCCTCAATATCAATACAATATCCTTTTCCTGCTTGAAGCGGCAATGGTACAGCTAGTTTTTTTGCCAACCCGGCAGACCAGGATCCTGCTGCAAGAATTACTTCATCAGTATCAAAGTTCCCTTTATCCGTAACTATTCCCGTTATTCTGTTATTTAAAACAGTGAAACTCTTTACGGTTTCATTTCGATGAATTTGTACCCCCGCTTTGGATAAAAAGGCAGTCATCCCGTTCATAAATTCTCCCGGTGTGGTATGCGCATCGCACAAGTAATGGTAAGCGCCCAAAGCGTGTAATTCCCTATCGGGTTGTAATGCTTTGATTGCCTCAGAATCCAAATGGCGGACCTCCAGCCCAAAAGCCCTGACCCTCTCTGCTGTTTTAGCTTCTGCCTCCTCATATTTGGTGGTTTGGTAGACCATTAAAAGCCCTTGTTTTTCGAGATGGAAATCGCCTAAATCACCGGAAGCTTTGATCGCGAAGTACAGCTCTTTACTTAACAGGTTGATATCTTTAATCACCGGAATGGCTTTTTTCACTTTGGCAGCAGTGCTTGATTTTTTAAAATACCAGGCCCATTTCAAAAAATCAGGCTCCATTCTTGGTTTCATGTAAAAAGCACTGCTGGTATTGAACATATAGCGGATACCCTGGTTAATCATTCCAGGTGCTGCCAGTGGAATAATATGGCTTGGAACCAAATACCCGGCATTGACAAAAGAAGCTCCCGATTGTATATTGGATTTATCAATTACAACTACCTCATGCCCTTCTTCGTTCAGGTAGTACGCACAACACAAACCAATAATTCCACCCCCAACGATCACTACTTTCTTTCTCATCTCATACTACTTGAAAACCTAAAGCATACGGGTCGTCCTCCGTGTCAATAGTGATGGTATTTGTACCATAAATCTTAGCCCATCCTCTTATCTTAGGGACAATTGCTTTTTCGTTACCCAGGATGGTTTGCTTTTCAATATATCCGGTGAATTTTGAGCCGATAATACTTTCATGAATAAAAGTTTCCCCTACTTTCAACCTTCCCCTGGTAAATAGCTGGGCCATACGGGCAGATGTTCCCGTACCACAGGGAGAGCGATCAATGGCCTTGTCTCCGTAAAAAACCGCATTACGAGCGGAAGACCCGTGATGCAAAGGTGCTCCTGTCCACAGAATATGCG
The DNA here is from genome assembly GCA_028284285.1 of Croceivirga sp. GTDB lineage: Bacteria > Bacteroidota > Bacteroidia > Flavobacteriales > Flavobacteriaceae > Croceivirga. The sequence goes on along the minus strand of JANQSA010000047.1, from coordinate 111,568 downwards.
AAACGTCCCGGATGGACGTGTTTTCAGGGTGTACAAAGTGATTAGGGTATTTCCCGTTTATCTGCCTTCGTATGTCCCGGGAAAGCCTGATTAATTCGCCGGCAGAAAAGTCCCGAAGATCATCATAGTTCGCCTGTTTTTCAATAATGGCATAAAAATTTCCACCATAGGCTACGTCAAAACGCAATAGTCCGAACCCGGGACAATCTATATCCAGGTCTTTTGCTGCCAAATAGCTTTTTACATTGGTAAGTTCTACCCACTCTACTTTTCCCATGTTGTTTTGGTAATACTCCGCAATGACCAAGCCCGCAGGCGCCTCAATATGCAGTTTTCCCGGGGTTTTGGGTTCAAGAAGGCCTTCTTCCAGGGCAATGGTTACGGTACCTATGGTTCCGTGCCCGCACATGGGCAAACAACCACTTGTTTCTATAAATAGTACCGCGCAGTCATTTTTAGGGTCATGCGGCGGATACAAGATGCTGCCACTCATCATATCATGACCTCTTGGCTCAAACATCAGTCCGGTTCTTATCCAGTCATACTCCTTTAAAAAGTGGAGTCGTTTCTCATGCATAGAACTTCCTACCAGTTCCGGCCCGCCTTTTTTGACCAATCTAACCGGATTGCCACACGTATGGGCATCAATACACTGAAATGTATGTTTTGGCATAAAAATTTACAAAGGTTCTGAGGTCAACTTTCCATTGACCAGTCTTGAAATCCCTAAAGGATTGGCATTCTTTAAAGCCTCCGGAAGCATCGCATCGGGCCAGTTTTGATAACTCATCGGACGCACCCAACGTTGGATGGCATGAATTCCTACTGCACCAAACCGGCTATCCGTAGATGCGGGATAGGGTCCGCCATGCTGCATGGAAGGGCAAACCTCTACCCCCGTGGGCACCCCGTTGAAAATCAATCGGCCCACCTTATTTTTTAGATTTTGCAAAATATTGGGATACCGCTTTATTTCGTCTTTTTCGGCAATCAGCGTGCCGGTAAGTTGTCCTTCCAAACTGGAAATTACCCTCTCCAGTTCTGCTGCATTGTCACACACTACGACCATAGAAAAAGGACCAAACACTTCCTGGTGCAATTTTGGATGGGATAAGAAGACGTTTCCCGAAACCGTCACTGCAGATTGCTGTGCGTAATTTGGCGCCACCCTGTCCCTGAGATCTGCTATTGTTTCCACTTCCTTTCCTGCTATCATTTCGGATTTAAGAGACGTGTATTTTTCGTGAATGCGGGGATGAAGCATACAACCGGGGGAAGTTGCTTCCAATACCTCGGATAGTACATTCATAAATTCTTTTAGTTCCTCACTTTTAATAGCCAACAGCAATCCGGGATTGGTACAAAACTGACCAGTTCCTAACGTAATGGAAGCGGCATATTTCCTGGCCCAGGTAGTAGCATTTTTTTCAAGCGCCTCCGGCAGCAATACCACAGGGTTTATGCTTCCCATTTCGGCAAAAACCGGTATAGGTTCCCGACGTTGTGCGGCAATGTCAAATAGCGCCCGTCCTCCTATTCTACTCCCTGTGAACCCAACCCCTTTAATACCAGGGTGTTTTACAAGTGCTTGCCCTACTTCAATACCACTGCTGTTCAGGTGAGAGAAAACACCTTCGGGCATACCGGTTTGTTTCGCAGCCTTACGCACGGCGAAAGCCACCAGTTCGCTTGTGGCTGCATGCATCGGATGGCTCTTTACGATAACAGGGCAGCCAGCGGCAAGGGCACTCGCCGTATCCCCCCCTGCAGTAGAATAGGCCAGAGGAAAATTACTCGCCCCAAAAACCACAATCGGGCCAATGGGAATAGCCATTTTCCTTATATCCGGTTTGGGGATAGGATCCCTATCGGGCAGAGCCGTGTCAATTGTGGCATTCACCCAGGAACCTTCCTCTACCAAATCTGCAAAGCTTCGCAATTGAAAGCAGGTACGCCCTCGTTCTCCCTTTGCTCTACCTTCAGTCAGGCCGGATTCTTTGCAGTAAACTGCGATAAGTTCATCACCGAGTCCTTCAATTTGAAGAGCTATTTCGCGAAGAAAAGCTGCTTTTACCGATCCGGATGCGGTACTAAATTCCGAAAAAGCCTCCATGGCCAATTCTACTGCGGCATCTATTTCTTCCTCTGATGCCTCTACGAATTTCCACTCATTTTCCTCATTTAACTGAGGATCGAAGGTGGTAAATACGGTATTTCCCCTTGCGGAGTGTTGATTCCCGATTAGATTTTTTCCTGTGATCATGATTATTACTAAACTGGTAGCTTCGGACGCGTTTCGATCCCTTTTTCGATTATTTGCAAAACCCTCTCCCGTTCTTCTCCCTGTAACGGTAAGCGCGGAGGGCGTACATATTCTGTCCCCAACCCCGTAGCTTTTTCGGCTAACTTTATATTTTGTACCAACTGCGGGTTAATATCAAGTTCCAGCAGGGGCAAAAACCAACGGTATAACGCTTTGGCTTCTTCCCATCTGCCGCTTATTGCCAGGTTATAAATTGCCACTGTCTCCTTTGGGAAGGCACATACCAATCCCGCTACCCAACCCTCTGCTCCCATCAGAAGGCTTTCCAGTGCCAGGGTATCTACTCCGCACAATATTTTCAATCGATTGCCAAATGTATTTCGTATGCGGGTAATATTTGTAATATCCCTTGTGGACTCCTTTACCGCTAAAATATTATCCAATTTCAGCAAGTCATCGAACATTTCCAAAGTAACTTCGATTTTATAATCCACCGGATTGTTGTAAATCATAATGGGTAAATCTGTGCTTTTTGCAATTTCCTTAAAATACGTAATTACTTCGTAATCCGTTGCTTTGTACTGCATAGGAGGAAGTAACATAAGTCCTTTTGCCCCCCAATCCGTAGCATTTTTTGCTAAAGCTATTGCACTGCCGGTTGAACGCTCAGCAATGTTCATCACAATGGGTACTTTGTCATCTACAAAACCAACGGCATGCTCTACAAGCGTCTTTTTTTCACTATTGGTCAAAGTGCTGGCCTCTCCAAGACTTCCCCCTAAAATGATGGCGTTCACTCCTGCATCCATCTGTGCTTGGAGGTTGGTTGAGAACATTTTAAGATCCAATTCATCAGTAGTAGTGAATTTTGTGGTTACCGCAGGCATAACCCCTTTCCAATCCATAAAACTTATCTTTTAATTTCGCTTTAAAAGTACTAGGGATTTTGTATTTGTACCTTTTAAAAGTTACCCAATACCACCTTTATATTAACCATAAATCAATTTCTATTGTATTTTTAAGCCTAAATGAAGGTATATCCGTTTAAAATTCCGAAAAAGCCTAAAGAGAATATCATTCTACAAATTGACAAGGCTGCCCGTTTTTATGATAGACTGCACCAACATGAAGAAATTCAACTGAGTTACGTACTATCCGGCAAAGGAAAATTAGTGATTGGCAATACGATTTCTACGTTTAAACCGGGGGACTTTATTGCCATAGGTTCCAACTTGCCTCATTTATTCCTCAGTCCTTTGGACAATAGGGAATCCCATATGATTTCTATTTTTTTTACCAAAAAGTCTTTTGGTGATACCTTCTTTGAAAATCAGGAAATGGAGAATTTACTTCCGCTTTGGGAGTACTTGCCGTATGGATTTAAGGTGGGTAAAGAGACGCAGGTGATAAGAAGACTTTTTGCAGAATTGAAGAACGAAAACAAATTTCAACTTTTTATTAAACTTCTTGAACTTTTGGAATTACTAACGCAAGTAAACAAAGTACCCCTAGTTAAAAGTCCCTACGTCCTCAAAATCAATAAGAACCAGGGAGAACGTTTGCAAATAGTGTTTGATTACGTCATGCAAAATTTTCAAACTGAAATTAAATTGGAACAGGTTGCAGATAAAATCCATATGAGTAAAAATGCCTTCTGTCGGTTTTTTAAGCAACGAACCAATAAAACATTCTTTCAATTTTTAGCAGAAATAAGAATTCAACACGCCTGTGAACTATTTCGAGAACAACCTGAAGTGTCCATTTTAGAGGTCTCGACCCAATCCGGTTACAACACCCTATCTAATTTTAATCGTCAATTCAAGGCTATCAATCAAATGAATCCCAGCAATTATCGAAATAAACTCTCTCGTAATTTCTAAGATGCAATCCTTATTTTTGATCATACGAATATCGTCCTAAAATGAAAAAATTATCCCTAATACTTGTTGCGCTCGCCTTTTCATGTAATTCCTCCCAAAAGTCGGTTACGGATTCACCCGAACCACAAGAATCCCCTTCCAATCCTGAAGTATTCGCATCCACTATTACCGAAGAGGAGCTAAAAACACATTTATATATCTATGCTTCGGATGATTTTGAAGGAAGAGACACCGGGGCGCCCGGGCAAAAAAAGGCGGTGGCCTATCTCAAAGAATACTATGAGAACCTTGAGGTTCCTGCCGCAAAAGGTAATGGGGATTATTTTCAAGAAGTCCCTTTGGAAGTCGACAAGGTACCGATGGGCACGGTAACTTTTGGAGATACGAGCTATCCTGTAGGGGAAGACATTATTACCTTCTCCGAAGTTGAAGGGCAGTTTGATGAAGTGGTCTTTTTAGGTTACGGCATTGAAACCGAAGACTATTCGGATTACACCAGGGATATTACCGGAAAAATTGTGCTTATAAAGTCAGGAGAACCCAGGAATGAGGATGGAACCTATGTTTTATCCGGCACCAATGAAAAATCCATTTGGAGTAATATGTCCGAAGCGCTGGGGAAGAAAAGAGAATTGGCGGTTAAAAAGGGAGCAAGGGGAATATTGTATTACGATCCCGGCAACTTCGGGCGATATAAGCGCTATTTTGATTTTATGAGGACCAACAGTAGTGGAAGGATGCAGTTGGCTGCTGAAAACGCCAACGACTTTTTAATCCTGTTGAATGAAAAATCGGCAAAGGGATTATTCCCCGAGATTGCCCAAAAGAATAGTGCTGAAACCCTGGAGGCAAGGGTACAACTGGAAATAAAAAGTGCCAATGAAAAAATTGCCTCGGAAAACGTTATAGCGGTTTTAAAAGGTACTACAAAGGCCAATGAATACGTAGTGATTTCATCGCACCTCGATCATATTGGCGTAACTGCAGATGGGAGAATTAACAACGGAGCGGATGACGACGGGTCCGGAACCGTAGCCATGTTGGAAATTGCTGAAGCCTTTAAAAAAGCATCGGAGGCGGGAAACGGACCTCAGCGCACCATAGTTTTTTTACATGTTACCGGAGAGGAAAAAGGATTATTAGGATCAAAATACTATACGGATTATGCCCCGGTTTTCCCGTTGGAAAGTACAGTGGCTAATCTCAATATTGATATGATCGGAAGGATAGATCCTAAACGAACCGGCCATCGCAATTATGTGTATTTGATTGGCTCGGATAAATTAAGTTCGGAATTACATGAGCTTTCGGAGGAGGTTAATACCAAGTATACGCAGTTAGAACTGGATTACACTTATAATGATGAGAATGACCCTAATCGGTTTTATTACAGAAGCGACCACTACAATTTCGCCAAGAATAACATTCCTATCATCTTTTATTTTAACGGAACTCATGAGGATTATCACCAGCCAGGTGATACTCCCGACAAAATAAACTATGATCTTCTCCAGAACAGGACAAGATTAATTTTTCATACCGCTTGGGAATTGGCCAACCGTCCCAATAAGGTCACCGTAGATAAAATGGCAAAATAGGAGGTTTATTTATTCTGCTAGCCCTATTCGATAAATGGGGCCTTTCCTATTGGGTGGAAGACCTGCCCGCAGTAGGCAGGCGGGCCGGGTTTACCTCGACGCCACTCGGCACAGGCTTCTCACCCTACTCTTGAACCCTCAGGAAACAAAAAGTCCCACCTTGAACAGGTGGGACCTCATTTCACTTTTTTGGGTGGAAGACCGGGTTCGAACCGGCGACCTCCGGAACCACAATCCGGCGCTCTAACCAGCTGAGCTACAACCACCGTTTTAAGCGGATGCAAAGGTAATTTTTTTTCAGCTATAGTTCAAAAATAAAATCGACACTTTCCTTCTAAAACCCATTAATATATCCTCCAATGTAGCATAGTTTAAATTCAAACGTATCGCATTATTGGAAAAGAACAGATCAAAACGTCGATAAAATGCGAACTTTCATCCCTGAAACACACAAAAACAGGAGCTTCACAACATTAATTGGTTTCTCTTCATTACATCCAATAAGTTTACCTGATAATCATATAGGTCTATGCCCAAAAATACCCCCTACTTGGTATCCTATATTTACCGGAGTATATTTTATCTCCTCATCACTTTGTGGGTTGTATTTCCAACTCATGCCGCTTTTAACCAACAGGACATCCGGGACAGCCTTTCCTACAAGCTAAAAAGCCTGGAAAAATTAGGGAAGAATGTACCCCAAAATCAGCAGTACGTTAATCTCCTGATAGAACTTGGAACAGCCTATCGTTTTGTTAAACTGGACAGTTTATATGAGCTTTCCAACAGAGCGCTTTCCTTGAGCAAAACGGCAAAATACACTCTTGGAGAGTGCAGGGCTCTTGGGAATATCGGGGATTATTTTTCTGATAAGGGGGAAACCGAAAAGTCCATCCGGTACTATCAACAATCCTTTCTGCTGGCCGATTCGTTAAACAAAAAGAAGATCAAAGCAGGCATATTAAACGATCTCGGCGCTCAATATTCTTATTTGGGAAATTATGCCGAAGCTTTAAAAAGTTACCTCAGAGGTATTGATATTGCCAGGGGAACTAAGGACAAATTGATGCTTTCTATTATCAATGAAAACATTGCAAGTTTGTACGCCTCACAAAAAGAGTATGAGGAAGCCCTGGATTTTTATAAAGAGGTGGAAGCACTGAACGAAGAAATAGGCAACGAAATGTACATGGCGGAAACCTTTAGTAATATTGCCTGGCTGTATTCCCATATGGGTCACCAGGAAAAAGCCATGGAGAAGGTAAACCTAAGCATAAAGATTTTTGAAAAACATGAAATCTACGACTGGTTGGCTTTTGCTTATGGGGTAAAAGGAGAGATCTATTTGACCCAAAAGAAGTACAAGTGGGCCTTGCATTGGTTTGAACAAAGTAATCTCCTGCATAAAAACCTGGAAGATGACCGGAGTAGAATTGACCTATTAAACGGATTAGCAAACGCCTATTTCGGTCTGGGGGAAAACGATATCTCCACCCAATATGCACTGGAAGGGTTCCGGGTTTCCAAAAAAATAAAATCGCTTGAAGGCCGGAGAGATTGCGCTGAAACGTTGTACAAAATCTACAAAAATCGCAATGACTTTGAAAAAGCACTACACTATCTTGAGATCTTTCAAACCCTTTCGGATTCCCTCTATAAAGATGAGAACAAAAAGACCCTCACCCTGCTAAAGACAAAGCTTAACTATGATAAGCAAAAAACTGAACTAATTTCCGAGAACGAAAGAGCCCTGGCCAAACAACGTAACTACATCAATATCGCCCTGATATTCCTGTTGCTGGTATTAGGGGTTTCCATACCCTTATATTTCAATCATAAGAAATTAAGACGCCTTAATAAGGAACTACAAAAAAACACCAGTAGTTTGAAAGATCGCGAAGCGGAATTAAACGCGATTAACAAAACAAAGGACAAGCTTTTTTCTATCATAGGCCACGATCTACGCGGCCCCATAGGAGCATTACAGGGTATCCTCAAATTATTTTCATCGGGTGAAATTGTCAAAGAAGATTTCTCCGAATTCATACCCAAACTGAAATCCGATGTAGACCATATCCTTTTTACCCTAAATAACCTTTTATCCTGGGGATATGCGCAACTCAACGGGACTGTTTCAAGGCCCAAAATGGTAAGTCTGAATAAATTGGTAGAAAGCAACATTAACTTACTATCCGAAATGGCTAAAAACAAATCCATTAAGATTATCCATCGCATTCCGGAAAATACACTGGCCTATGCAGATAAAAATCAAATTGATGTGGTAATTCGAAACTTAATCAGTAACAGTATAAAATTCACCCACGAAAACGGTTTAATTACAATAGAAGCTGAAGAGGAAAACTATCATTGGAAAATCCGGGTTCGGGATACCGGGATAGGTATGGATGAAAAAACACTAGAGGTCCTTTTTGCGGAAAACTCCAACCGCACTACATATGGGACCAATGATGAAAAAGGAACCGGACTGGGACTTTCTCTCTGCAAAGAAATGGTCGCTAAAAACAAAGGGGAAATCTGGGTGGAAAGCACTCCGAAAAAGGGTTCCACTTTCTTTTTTACTATTCCCAAAGTAACCAAGACCTATCAGAAGGCCAGCTAGATAAGATCCTCAAGGTTTCGCACGGCCAGAAGTCGTTCTACGGTAAACCCTTCTGCATAGTCTACGCCAACAAGTCTGCCCAAATCCCTGGCACGATAATTAACACTGTCAATAAAGTTTTTGCTGCTAATCGGAGTTTCCGGTTCTTCACTCTTTGGATCGTAGAACTGCGATGCGTATGCTAGTATGGCGGCTGTTTTCTTTTCAATGAAATCCGACACGTCTACCACAAAATCCGGTTCAAGATTTTTCCATTGAATGTAATGGTACACATTTTTCGGACGCCATGGCTCTTGCCATTGTTCCTCCCCGTCCATTTTAGTGTCTATTTTTACCAAACCACTTAAAAAGCAAGAATCACTAACTAATTTGGCCCCTCTGGAATGATCAATATGCCGGTCTTCTACCGCATTACACAGTACAATTTCAGGCTTGTAGTACCTAATCATCTTAATCACCTCCAATTGGTGGGTCCTATCGTTGGCAAAAAATCCATCCGCAAACTCAAGATTCTGTCTTAACTGCACACCCAATATTTCAGCAGCTTTCGCGGCCTCTTTATCTCGTATATTGGCAGATCCCCTGGTGCCGAGTTCTCCTCGTGTCAGGTCCACAATTCCTACTTTTTTTCCGGCGGCTACCGCCTTTGCAATGGTAGCACCTGCACCTAACTCTGCGTCATCCGGGTGCGACCCAAAAACTAAAATATCGAGCTTCATAGGCTTACAACTGAGTGTGATTTTGCGGATAAAAGAGCTTGTTCAATATCCCCAATTAAGTCCTGGCATTCTTCAATTCCCACGGAAAAACGGATAAGCCCATCCCGTATTCCCTGCCTTTCACGTTCTTCTTCGGGCATAAGGGCGTGGGATGTTTTTACGGGAGATACCATGGTGCTTTCTATTCCTGCTAAACTCATTGCCGGTTTTATTAGTTGTAGAGACCTCATAAAAACATCGGCATTATATCGTTCTTTTAGCTCAAAAGACAACATTCCGCCAAACGCTTTCATTTGTTCTTTTGCCAATTCATGCCCGGAATGGCTTTCCAATCCCGGATAATAGACATTTTCCACAGCACTGTGTTTAGCCAAAAACCCGGCCATTTCTAAAGCATTGGTATTCTGTGCATGCACTCTCAGTCCCATGGTTTTAAGGCTTCTTTCTAATAACCAAACCGTGTGGTCACTCAAACTGCCTCCAAAGCAAATTGCCGTGTCCCAAATTTGTTGAATGTATTCTTTTGTTGAAGCTACAGCACCGGCACAAATGTCCGAATGGCCTCCCATGTATTTTGTAGCGCTATGGATGGTAATATCAATACCAAAATCCAGAGGATTTTGATTAATAGGACTTGCGAAAGTATTATCTATCATACTCACTATCCCATATTGGTGAGATATTCCGGCTACTGCGTTCAAATCTGTGATAGTTAACAGCGGATTAGAGGGGGTTTCTATATAAATTACTTTGGTATTGTCCAGGATTTCACGCTCAAAATCTTGGACCCGGCAACCGGTAGTAAAGGAATACGAAATACCATATTTTTCCAGCTGTGTGGTTACAAAATTATAGGTCCCCCCATACAAGTTTTGCTGCAAAACTATATGGTCCCCCTCCCGTAGGAAGCTCATTAGAGCGTGACTAATGGCAGCCATACCACTACCAAAGATCAAAGCGTCCTCTGCGTGCTCCAATGCCGCTATTTTTTGGGCTACGCCTTCCTGATTGGGGGTGTTAAAATATCTTGGATATCGCTTACGCTCCACCTCTTCATAAGCATAAGAGGTACTCATGTACAAAGGGGATATAGCTCCTTTGAACTGCTTGTCCTTTACCTCGCCTACATGAGTACAAATTGTATTTGTTCCTAACGGCTTGCTCATCTGCATTGTATTTTTAACGAAAATAACAAAATAAGGTGCATTGCTTAGACTTTTACAGCCTTCCAGTTACCCTTCCTAAACCAGATTATAGCAATAATCGCCAGTAGCACCTCAGCAGTAGTGATCGCTACAAACACCCCTATCGCCCCAAAATCCAGTACAAGAGCCAGCAAATACGCAACAGGAAGTTGATAGGTCCAAAATGAGATCAGATTGATTTTTGTCGGAGTTTGTGTATCCCCTGATCCGTTAAATGCTTGTGTCACTACCATTCCATAGGCATAAAAGACATATCCGGCAGCAATGATCTGTAGACAAAGCCCCCCGTTTTCAACTACTGCAGGGGTGGCGTTGAACCATCCTACGATTTGTTTGGCAAAAAGGAGATAGATCAAGGACACAAAGCCCATAAAAAACGCATTGTACTTCCCCGTTTTCCAAACTGAGGTCTCCGCACGCTCCGGTTGTTTTGCACCAAGGTTCTGTCCAACTAATGTAGCGGCTGCGTTACTCATTCCCCAGGAGGGCATTAAAGTAAACATCATTACCCGAATCGCTATGGTATAGCCCGCAAGTACTTCACTGCCAAACTCGCTCATAATGCGCATGAGAAATACCCAGCTGGATGTTCCGATAAGGAATTGTGCAATCCCGCCCACAGATACCCGGACGAGGTTGAGCATTACTTGTATGTTGAGCACTACATCTGCCCACAACAACTTAATTTTACCCCATCCAAAGAACAAAATCCCCAGTTGAAAAAGTACTGCTGTGCCACGGCCTATATTCGTAGCAATGGCCGCACCCATAACTCCATATTCGGGAATTGGACCCCAACCAAAAATAAATATGGGATCCAGGATAATGTTTAGACCATTGGAAAGTACCAGGGTCCACATAGCAATACTGGCATCGCCAGCTCCTCTGAAAATAGCATTAATAAGAAATAAGAGCATTATGGTAATATTGCCGCCAATAAGCCATTTTGTATAGCCGTGGCCTTCTGCAATCAAATCCGGTTCTGCTCCCATCAACGCTAAAATTTCCTTGTTATAAAGAAACCCCACAATACCTACTATCACTGCCACCAGTATTCCCAAAAAGATAGCTTGCACTGCAGCTTCCCGGGCACCTTGCAGATCCTTTTCCCCTACCCTTCTGGCCACCACTGCAGTGGCCGCCATACTTAAACCTATGGCAACAGCATACACCAAAGTGATCACGGATTCCGTTAAGCCTATGGTCGCCACGGCATTAACACTTACCTGAGAGACATAGGCAATGTCTACCAATGCAAATATGCTTTCCATCAGCATCTCCAAAATCATAGGAATGGAGAGCATAAATATGGCCTTACGGATACTACCGGTGGTAAATTCCGTTTCTTTTCCGGAAATCGCAATCCAGAAATAATGAAATAGTTTTTTTATAGAAAGTGTTTGTGAAGACATGATTACGTAATTAGGCGTTGATATATAAGAGTACTAGCTAAGCTCCGGAGACTCCCCTTCGGTTACTTGATTCGGCCCAGGGCCAAAAACGCCAGATCGTACATAATTCGTAATCTTTGCGGGTGCAAAAGTGGCAAAAAAATGTTTACCAACAAAGCGTATTTACAGATAAAGCAAAAAAATGGCGTAATTAGTTGGAAAGATAATTTGCGCGATACCGCCAATAACTGATTCCTCCCAGGAGAAGGACCCCTAAAACAATGTATTTCACATAATCCGGAGTAATGGCAGCCGCACCGGACTGTGCGTAGCTGTGCAATCCTACCAAATAGAAATTCACCCCAAAATACGTCATCATAATTGCTCCAAAAGCTACAACACTCATAAAATTAAAGGTCCACCTTCCCCTTAAACCGGGTACCAAACGCATATGTAAGACAAAAGCATAGATCATAATAGAGACCAACGCCCAGGTTTCTTTAGGGTCCCATCCCCAATAGCGACCCCAACTCTCATTGGCCCACTGCCCGCCCAGGAAATTCCCTATGGTAAGCATGATGAGTCCAACCGTGAGTGAGAGCTCATTAATTATGGTAAGTTCTTTAAGATTAAGCTCCATGCGTGCCTTGTTCTTTTGCGTGGTCAATATAATCAACAACAAAGCGGTTACCCCTAAAATCATTCCTACGGTTAAAGGCCCATAACTACCCACAATTACCGCAACATGGATCATTAACCAATAGCTGTCCAGTACCGGAACCAGGTTGGCAATAGCCGGATCCACCCAGCTTTGGTGAGCGATCCACAATAGCATGGAGGCGACAAAAGTACTTGCCGCTATAGTAAGTTCACTTTTCCTTCCGAAGGCAAGTCCCATAGCTAAAGTAGCCCAGGAAACATACAAAATACTCTCGTAAGCGTCGCTCCAGGGGGCATGGCCTGAGATATACCAACGCAACACCAAACCTGCCGTATGCCAGACAAACAGAAGAATAATTACCCCTTTTAGAAAGTAGGCCGCCGCCTTCCATATTTCACGATCCTTGAAAATCCGGAATACTAAAACCAGAAATAGCAGTAGGCCTATAAAGCCGTAATATTTGAACAAACGATTAAAAATATCCAGCTTGTTGTAAATAATTTCCGTTTTTACTTTTTCTTCCTTTGGAAGCACTTCTATACCATGGTTTTTTTGGTTTTGCTTAAAGGCTTCAAGAAGTTTATCTGATGGCGCATAGTCTCCGGTTGTAATGGCATTTTGCAGTGTATTTAAGTAATACGGCAATCCATTCGCCATAAAATTGGCATACAGCGAGTCCTGTACCTGAAATTGCCCCGAACGGAACTCCACGGCAGAGATCCACTTATTATTCTCATCATTCAACAGTGGAAAGATCTTTAATACCTGACCGCTAAGTGCCATGTTAAGCAAGCTGAAACGTTCATGGGCTTTGGTAAAGTCTTTTTGAAATTGATTGGGATTTGTGGTTGAAGTGGCCTCCTGTAAATACGGCTTTAGTTTGTACATTCCCGTGGCATCAAAAAAATCCGTGGCCTTTACATATTTTTGACCTTTGGGTACTCCAATGATCTTACGGATACTGTCATTCTCTGTCTTCGCCAAATTAATGAACTCCACATTGAACCATACGGATGGATTCAACATCATAGCCAATAATACCTGATTTGCGGACAAATCGTTGTACTTGTCTTTTCCGCTAAGTTTACGCAATAATTCGGATGAAAAGGTATGTACTGGTTTCATACGTCCTCCCCCATCCTGGATCACCAAAGCGCCAAACTTATCCGCATGAGCTTTGGCTACCGTAGTGGCTTGAAGTACCGAATCTACTTCTTCCGGTGTTGGTAATCTGTTATGCTCATGGCTCTCCTGCTGGCTAAAACCGCTAAGGCTAAGTAACAACAGAAAAATTGTAGCCAGCGTAGCTTTTTTGCGCTTTACCTTCTCCAGGGCGACAGCCAGTTCTTTAAACCGCGTTCTGCCAAAGAACATAATGCCCAAAAGTCCAAAATACAGTAGAAAGTAACCAATGTAGGTGATCCAGGTACCCCATTGATCATGATTGACGGAAAGTACGGTACCTTTTTCATCACGATCAAAACTAGCCTGAAAAAACCGATACCCCCGATGATCCAGAACATGGTTCATATAAATATCATAATCAAAAGAACGTTGGTCTTCTACCGTAATTTTACTCATAAAGGAACTGTAACTGGTCTCTGTTCCGGGATACTTTTCCGCAATAAAGTCGTTAAGCCGGACCCGGAAAGGAAGTTCATGTACTTTGGAGCCATATCGAAGTGAAAACTCCAGCCCTCCCAAAGAAAACTTATCTGAAAAATTCGAAGGACCCTTACTCCCCAGAATTCTTTTTTCTACGGTTTGCTCATTTACGGTAACCGCTACTACCAGGGCGTCCTGTGTCTGCTCGGTAATCTGATCTTCAGGCACTTTGACCACACCGTAACTTCCTTTGATCACAGGCTCGGGAAACACAAATTGCATCCCGGCCATGGTATACAGTGAACGTAGTTGTAAAGGTTGAAGACTATCCGTAGTAACGGTACCCTGGAATTGATCGGCCATACGCATAAACCCTCCCTCAAATGGCGATTTAATTTGATACGTTCCCTGGTCGGTAAAAATGTTTATAGCCCCTTTGGTTTCTCTATTTACCGCAAACAAGACATTATGAATGCTCGCTACTTTTCCGCTTTCCAAAAAATGCTCGTGCCGCTCGCCATCGCCGGCTTCTACAATTTTTAAGTATTCCTTACCGGTTTCATCCGGTATCAATCCCTCTTTAGCACCTTCAATAAAATCTACATAGGCTATGCTAAAGGGAATACCATTGAAATCATCACGCCATGGTAAACTACTTCTTTTCCCTTCGGGGGTCACCAGAATATCATCCTCCAGCATTTTACGGCGGGTCTCTCCATTAATGGTACCATCCACGTAAGCCGTCAGATAGGTTTTGTCCGAATAAAAAACATTTTCCGAGTTGCCTTCCCGGATAGGCATCATCCCTTCAAAGCTTATGTATCGGGTTACAAAAGCGCCTACTATGATTAAGATCCAGGAAATGTGCAATACCAATACCGGCCATTTCTTCCATTGCAATAATCGATACCTGAAAATATTACCGATAAAATTGATCACAAAAAAGACCATTATAGCTTCAAACCATGTCGCATTGTAGATGTAAATCCTGGCGGTTTCCGTACTGTACCTGCTTTCAACAAAGGTACCAATGCCCATAGCCGCGGCAAAAACCAAAAAAAGTACTGCCATCAATTTGGTAGAAAACAACGTTTTCTTTAGTAGATCCATCATAAGCCCCTGGCCTTTTGGCTTGCAAAATTACGGTGTTTTAAGTTATTTCCATGGATAATCTCCTGAGTAAAAAGTTGAACAACTTTGTTAATTCTATTGTAAAAGGACACTATGGAAGTTTTTACCTTTGGCTATGCTTTCAATTGTAATCCTGGGAACCGGTAATGTAGCGCACCACCTGTTCCAATTTTGTTTTTCCTCTTCGGAGGCAAGGGTAATTCAGGTGTTTGGCCGAAATACTTCCGCGATCAAGAAGTTTGAAGCCCGGGTAGCAACCACAGTATTTCCGGAAGAAATCATGGATGCAGATCTGTACTTAATTGCGGTAAGTGATGCTGCGATTGCTGAAGTATCGGCACTGCTTAAAACAAAAAAAGGGCTCGTGGCACATACATCGGGAAGCCTGTCCTTAGACCTATTGCAAAGCAACAGGAAATCTGTTTTCTATCCGCTCCAAACCTTTACAGAGAACAAATCCCTCAACTTTACGTCGCTCCCTATTTGTTTGGAAGCCGAAAATGAAAGGGACTATGAACTACTGGGGAGGCTGGCAAGTTCCCTTTCCAACAACGTATATCGTATCACTACGCCGCAGCGCAGAAGTTTGCACTTAGCGGCTGTATTTGCTAACAATTTTACCAATCATCTTTATCAAATCGCCGAGGAAATCTGCAATTCAGAGGGTGTTACTTTTGAGATGTTACATCCCCTAATTGCGGAAACAGCGGATAAAATACGATTTTTACCTCCAAAAAATGCCCAAACAGGGCCGGCCAGACGAAAGGATTTGATAACCTTGCAGCGGCATCTGGACATGTTGCAGGATCCCGAGCACCGTAAAATTTACCAGGCGATGAGCAATTCAATTCAAAAAATGTATGAAGAAAAATTATAAGGAATACCTCAAAGACATCAACACCTTTATTTTTGATGTAGATGGTGTTTTAACCGATGGTTCTGTTTTGGTAACCACCAATGGAGAAATGCTCCGAAAAATGAATGTTAAAGACGGTTACGCGTTAAAAACCGCACTCTTAAAAGGGTACAACATTTGTATCATCACGGGAGGCAGTAATGAAGGAGTACGAGACCGTCTCCTGGGGCTAGGGGTTTCCCATATTTATTTGGGGGCGCATCACAAAGAAAAACCACTTCTGGAATATTTGGATATGCATCAAATTGCTCCTAAAAATGTACTGTATATGGGAGATGATCTTCCGGATATCCCTCCCATGCGGAAAGTAGCGCTGGCCAGCTGTCCCCAAGATGCCGTGGCTGAAGTAAAAGCAATTTGTGATTACGTTAGCCATAGAAAAGGCGGAGAGGGGTGTGCACGGGACATCATTGAACAGGTTTTAAAAGTACGTGGGGATTGGAATACCAACTTTAGCGCAAAAAATGATTGAAAACCCCCTTGCCAAAAAACTACGCAATCACAAGATTGTACTCGCATCCGGCTCACCCAGACGGAAAAAATTTATGGAAACCCTGGGCGTAGATTTTGAAGTTCGCTTACCCCATGTGGATGAAGTATATCCTTCACAACTCAAAGCAGCGGAAATCTCGGATTATCTCTCAGCCTTAAAGGCATCCGGCTTGCGAAGCAGTTTGAAGTCCAACGAAATTTTAATCACCTCGGATACGGTAGTTTGGCATAAGGATACCTCTCTGGCCAAGGCAGTAGACGCTAAAGCGGCCCGGGACATGCTTCAAAAGTTATCCGGGGATTGGCACGAAGTAATCACTTCGGTGTGTTTTACTACAATTCACGACCAGCTAATAGTTCATAGCATAACAAAGGTAAAATTCAGAGCGCTTACCGCAACGGAAATTGACTACTACATTGCAAATTACCATCCTTTTGATAAGGCCGGCGCTTATGGCATCCAGGAATGGTTAGGTGCCGTAGCCATTGAGGAAATTAGGGGCTCCTACAATAATGTAGTAGGTTTACCCTCCCATTTGGTTTACAAAACGTTAATGAATATGGTTCCTTAGGGAGTGTTGGCTAATTTTGGATAAAATCGAAGCATTATGAAAAACCGCTTACAATTTTGGGGAATTAATAGTATCCTTCTTGTTGCAGTACTCCTTTTGAACGGCTGTATTCAAAACAAGGACAGCACTTCCGAAACCCTTGCCCTGTCCGCCACAACGGAATCCACTCCAGGCACAGAAGACAGCGCCAAAAAACCCTTGTCAGAAGAATTTAAATACTATTGGTATGCCGGTGATGCAGAAATTACTTCCTACAAATTAGAGCAGGCCCGGTATGGAGAAATACGGGAAGGTAAAGCGGTTCTCATTTATGTTACTGAACCTTTTCTTCCTGATGTGCAGGTAAAAGCGGATAACAAGCATCCCGAAAACGTCCCCGTGCTGAAGCTAAATGCAACGAAAAAATATCTTACCGGAATTTATCCCTACTCAATTATGGGTAGCACCTTTTATCCGGTTCACGATAACCAACATGCTATAAAGACCAGTCTGTCTGTTCAGGAATGGTGTGGTCATGTATATTCCCAACTGAACAATCGAAAAGAGTTTGAGTTTACTTCCCATAGCTATTTTGAAGGGGAAGCGGATGAACAGCTCACCCTGGAAAAAACGCATTTGGAAAATGAGCTATGGAATAAGATCCGAATTGACCCGGATGGGCTACCCCAAGGCAAAATCGCTATTATTCCTTCACTGGAATATTTTAGAGTACAACATGCGCCGGTTCAATCGTACACTGCAAATGCTACCCTAACCGTTGAGGGTAAATCTACTTCCTATACCCTGGAATACCAGGATACTCCACGGAAATTGACTATCCATTTCAATTCGGAGTTTCCGTATCAAATTGAAAGTTGGGAAGAAGAGTTCAAAAGCGGTTATGGTCCGGGTGCCAAACTCATGACCTCCAGGGGGACCAAACTAAACACATTAAAAACACCGTACTGGAGACAGAATTCCAACAAATTTGTTCGTTTGCGCGATAGCCTACAGCTTTAGAGCGATGGGAGAACCGCTTGCTTATCCGAACCATCTTTTACTGCAGAAAGGCGAGGTACTTATCATAAAAACAGCTAGCCCACAACGAAGATCCGGAGTGTACCACTTTGGCTGTTAAAGAAGTTCTAAAAAGAAAAGCATAGCTTACAATTCTTCTATCTTTGATTTTGACTAATTTTCCAACTATGCGAATTTTATGGGCTTGTTGTGTGATTTCGCTATTTATCCACTTTTCTTCCAGCGCACAACAACCAAAAAGATACACTTCCGCTGAAATCCACCATGAGCTTCAAAAACTGAATTTTTTAGGAACGGCATTGTATGTTGCTGCGCATCCCGACGATGAAAATACCAGAATGATCTCTTATCTTTCCAATGAAGTAAAGGCCAGGACAGTCTATCTTTCCCTTACCAGGGGGGATGGCGGACAAAACCTCATAGGCCCTGAACTGCGAGAGCTTTTGGGTGTCCTCCGTACGCAGGAATTACTGGCTGCCCGAAGGACAGATGGCGGAGAACAGCGCTTTTCCCGTGCAAATGATTTTGGGTATTCCAAACATCCTGATGAAACACTGCAAATATGGGACAAAGATGCGGTGTTAAGCGATATGATATGGGTTATCCGAAACCTGAAGCCCGATGTGATCATCAACCGATTTGATCACAGGAGTCCGGGAACCACGCATGGTCACCATACCGCTTCTGCCATGTTAAGTCATGAGGCTTTTGATTTAACAAATGACACCAACGCCTTCCCGAGTCAACTTTCCTCCACCAATCTTTGGCAACCCAAGCGCTTGTTTTTTAATACTTCGTGGTGGTTTTACGGTAGTAGAGAAAACTTTGATAAGGCAGATAAGTCCCGACTTTTAGAATTTGATATTGGCGTGTATTATCCCAATTTGGGCCTCTCTAACAATGAGATCGCCAGCATAGCCAGTAGCCAACACAAATGTCAGGGCTTTGGTCGGCTTCTGGTAAGAGGGAGCCAGCCGGAATACTTAGAACTTTTGAAAGGAGATATGCCGCAAGATCCTGGTAACATTTTTGACGGGATTGATACTTCGTGGTCAAGAGTTCAAGGGGGGGCAGCTGTAGGTGATATTCTCTATTCGGTTGAGCGGAATTTTAATTTCCAGGACCCTTCTACCCATATTCCTGATCTGACCCGTGCCTATGAGCTACTTCAAACCATTGGTGATGCCCATTGGAAAAAGGTGAAATCTGAACACTTAAAAAAAATCATTCTTGCTTGCGGGGGGATTTATCTCGAAGCCAGTGCAAAATCGGCTTCGGCTACGCCCGGTGAAAAAGTGTCTTTGGATGTGGAAGTAGTAAACCGAAGTACGGCAGATATCCGTCTAAACTCCATCGCAATACCGGATACTGAGGCGTCTTTGTTGCCAAATACACCGCTCACGGAAAATTCAAAGCAGAATTTGGCCCTGGATTTTACTGTGCCCGGGAACAAGGCCTACACCACTCCCTATTGGCTGAACGAAGCCGGAACCTTGGGAATGTATACGGTGGCCGATCAACAGATGATTGGAAAACCGAAAACTCCAAGTGCGATTCAGGTTCAATTCAGTTTAACTGTTGAAGGGGTGTCCCTGGAATTCTTCAAACCTGTGGTACATCGGTATTCCAAGCCGGATGAGGGTGAGTTATATGAGCCCTTTGTCGTATTGCCTAAAGTCACCGCTGGTTTTTCGGAAGACGTCTTTTTGTTCAATACTTCAGATCCTATCACTATCAATTTAGCCGTTAGAGCCGGAGAAGATAACATCAAAGGTATTGCAAGATTACAGCTTCCGGTGGGTTGGGAAACCCATCCAGTTGCGATCAACTTCGATATCAAAAATAAAGGAGCTGTCCAAAACATTGCGTTTGAAGTATTGCCTCCTAATTCGGAAAGTATTGGTAACATACACCCTATTTTAACTGTTAATGGCGAGACTTTTGGCCAGGAATTAGTGGAAATAACCTATGATCACATTCCCAAACAGTCTATTTTATTGCCTTCCAGCGCCAAAGTAGTGCGTATGGATATCAAAAAAGTGGGGGAATACATTGGCTACATTGTCGGAGCCGGAGATAAAGTTCCCGAGAGTCTAACCCAGATCGGGTACAAGGTGGAGACTATTGATGTAGCTTCCATTGAGGAAGGTTCTTTGGATAAATACGATGGAATTGTTTTGGGTATACGGGCTTACAATGTTATTGAAGAGCTACAGTTTAAACAACCTTATTTGCTGGAGTATGTAAAAAAAGGCGGAAACATGATTGTACAATACAATACCGCAAACAGATGGCGTTCTCAATTCGCAAACATTGCGCCCTATCCGCTTACGATATCCAGGGACAGGGTAACGGATGAAAAGGCTAAGGTGAGGATTCTGGCGAAAGAACATGAACTGGTTCGTTTTCCAAACGAAATTGGGCCTGAGGACTTTGATGGTTGGGTTCAGGAAAGGGGACTCTATTTTCCCAGCGAGTGGAGCCAGGAATTCACTCCCATCCTTACCATGAATGATGAAGGCGAAACACCAAAACAAGGAAGTTTACTGGTGGCACCTTATGGCAATGGATATTATATCTACACCGGCTTAAGTTTTTTTAGGGAGCTACCAGCAGGTGTTACAGGGGCGTATAAGCTATTTGCTAATATGCTTTCTCTGGGAAAGGGAAATGATAAAAAACAAGATGAGGTCAAAGGATAGTTTTCGAGAAAAGTTCATCTGGAAGAAGGAGTATACCGTTGTATTAGTCTTAAATGCAATTTATATCCTTTATTTTGCCTACCTAATGTTAGCTTACATCTAAGCTATGGATGTTCTTGATTGGATCGTGCTGGGAGGCACCCTTGTATTTATAGTTGGCTTCGGGGCCTGGAAAGCCGGAAGCAGTAAAAGTGTGGAGGATTATGTAAAAGGGGGCACTACCAAATGGTGGACTATCGGGCTCTCGGTAATGGCTACACAAGCAAGTGCTATCACATTTTTGTCTACTCCGGGGCAGGCTTTTCATGACGGGATGGGCTTTGTGCAGTTCTATTTTGGGCTTCCTCTGGCCATGATCGTTATATGTGCGGTTTTCATTCCTATATATCATAAACTGAAGGTGTATACGGCCTATGAAATGCTCGAGAAAAGGTTTGATTTAAAAACCAGGACGCTCACTGCCATTTTATTTTTGATTCAAAGAGGTTTAGCGGCCGGCATTACCATTTTTGCCCCGTCTATTATCCTGTCGGCGGTATTGGGTTGGAATCTTCAGACTTTGAATATCATCATAGGGATACTTGTTATATTATATACGGTTTCCGGAGGTACAAGAGCGGTAAACATCACCCAAAAACAACAAATGTTTGTCATTATGGTGGGAATGTTTTTCGCATTTTTCTTTATTCTCGGCAGCCTCCCCACCGATATTTCTTTGGGAGAGGCCTTAAAGATAGCAGGAGCGAACGAAAAGCTGGAAATCTTGAATTTTGATCTTGACACTAAAAACCGATATACCTTTTGGAGCGGTATTACCGGCGGATTCTTTTTGGCTCTGGCCTACTTTGGAACCGATCAAAGCCAGGTACAGCGTTACCTTTCGGGAAAATCCATACGCGAACAACAATTAGGTTTGGTATTTAATGGTGTTTTCAAAATCCCCATGCAGTTTTTTATTTTGCTTGTAGGCGTTATGGTATTTGTTTTCTATCAGTACAATCCTTCTCCTTTACATTTTAATCCGGCGGCTAACGAAGCGGTGAAGTCATCTCCCTATGCTGAGGACTATGCGATCTTGGAACAAGGCCATAGGGATATAGAAAAAGAAAAACGCATGGTGCAAAACGACTTTGTTGCCGCTCTGAAGCTCAAAGACTACAATGCCATAGAACAAGCCAAAATCAATCTAAAAAATGTCAACACCAGGGAGCTCAATAATCGGGAAACGGCACGCAACGTGATCAGTACGGCGGATTCAAGCGTGGAAACCAACGATAAAGATTATGTGTTCATCCATTTTATTTTGAACAATCTACCTCGCGGACTTATTGGATTGCTACTGGCCGTTATTCTTTCCGCTGCCATGTCGTCCACAGCTTCCGAGCTTAATGCATTGGGTACCATAAGCGCCCTGGATTTGTATAAGCGAAATAAAAAAGGGGATTTTACCCAAAAGCACTATGTTTGGGCGACCAAAGGGTTCACCCTGCTATGGGGAATCATCGCTATCATCATTGCTTGTGTTGCGAACCTTTTTGACAACCTCATACAACTCGTCAATATTATCGGATCCATTTTTTATGGAAATGTTTTGGGAGTATTTCTACTGGCTTTCTTTTTCAAAATGGTCAAAGGTAACGCCGTATTCATTGCTGCGATCATCACCCAAATTGTAGTGATTATGGGGTGGAGCCAGGATTGGATGTCTTACTTATGGTTAAATGCCTTTGGCTGTATTCTGGTCATGGTACTGGCGCTTCTGCTCGAAGGACTGGATCATATGCTTGGAAGGCCCCCCGTGAAAACATAAAAAACCCTGGCGAATTTTCACCAGGGCTATTAATCGTTCGTTCGGTAAAGTGAGATTACTTAAAGTGCACCCCACTCTTTCAATGAATCCTTATTCAATTTTACATAGTCGGCATTACCGGCCTTTTCCGCAGCAGCCAACGATTTTTTAGCGGCTTCAATAGCGCCTTTGGTATCTCCCAGTTTTGCGTGAATAAGGGATTGTTTCCGCATCACCCAGAACATTCTTCCTTCTGTATCCATAGCTACCGCTTTGCCTATCCACTCTTTGGCCTTTTCCAAATCTTTTTCTGCATCCAGATAATAGGAAGCTGCAGAATAGTAGTCGCCTGCGCTAGGTCCCGCCATAACCGCTTCAATGCTCTTTGTGGCCTTTTCTGCAGTGGGTACCTCAAATTTGACCCCAACATAGCTTTTCTCCCACATCATCCCGAGCGTCGCCCCATTATTGTGAAGGTCATCAATACTAATGGTAAAGGTTTCTATCGGCATTTCTATAGGATATACCTCCGTTTTCACCGTAGCGGCAACTTTGGAAGCATCCCATTCCCGTGGAACTCCCCAATTCTCCGTATCGGAATAAAAAATCACCTCCCAAACTGCCTCGCCGGGCCTGGTGAAAATGGCATAAGATCCGGCCTCCAGTGCTTTCCCCTCCACCGTGACATCATCATCAAACGTAATGATCGTGTTTTTATTCGCTCCGGTTCTCCAAAGCTTGTCATAAGGGACCAAATCCCCAAAAATAGTCCTTCCTTTCATGGAAGGCCTGGAGTACTCTACCTCCACTTCGGTCAATCCAACCATTTGTTCCAACTCACCCTCAGGGCTAGGCTGTGGGGTTTGCATTTGTGCACCTACTGAAAATGACAATAGTGCAACACAAGCTAATAGTGATAGTTTTTTCATTGTGTTTTAGTGTTTTAGGAATCAATTAGTGCAGCAAAACTAGCCATATTGTTAGGTTGCTGTTGTTAATGAATCCTTAAATACACCGGTCAGTCTTTGAAAAAGGGAGCATAAATAATTCCGTCAGAATAAAAAAATACAAGGTAATACAGTGCCTGGGGCAAACCGGACAGGTCAATCGGTTTTGAAGTAATCTCTTCAAGAGGTGTGTAGGTAACCATTTGCCCAACACTGTTAAAAATTCCTCTTCCAAAAAGAACGCGCTCTGTGTTGAGCCGATAATTTAGCAGATCAGCACCAGGAGACTTAAAAACGATTAGCTCTTTCTCTGGTTCCGGTTCTTCAGGTTCATTTTCGTCAAGACCGAAAACAAATACCCTTGAGGTAGAATTTACCAGGGGATTGGAAAAATTCTCTGAACTGATGTAAAATGCTCCATTACCGAATTGGGTAATAGCCTCCACCTGTGCAGACCCTATTTCCAGGTTAGTTTTGATTATTTCCCCTCCAAAAATTGTATTCCCGGTAACACTTTTTACCTGGACAAAAAAAGGAACTAAAAAGTTGGAGTATCCCACAAGATAGAGCGTGCTGTTAGCGGAATTAAATGTAGCCGCCGTAACCAACCCACCGATGGGGTAATCATCCAGGCGTTCCGCCAAAAATGCCCCTGAAAGCTTAGGGAGCCTGTAGGCTACGGTACCCTGGCTTTGCCATTGTTTGGTGAGTATCACTAGATGATCATCCAGTGTAAACAAGGCTTCAGCATCAAAATCACTATTTTCCGTGGCATCAAATGTGGTCTGATCTTCGTAAACGAACGTAATGCGTTCCGCCTGTACTGTGGTACCCCTGTCATATTCCGATTTAGGAACTTTATACACCACCAAATCCCGCCGATTTCCGGAATTATTTCCAAAATCCCCAATGTAAATAAACGTTTCATCCTGGGTAATATCTTC
The DNA here is from genome assembly GCA_028284285.1 of Croceivirga sp. GTDB lineage: Bacteria > Bacteroidota > Bacteroidia > Flavobacteriales > Flavobacteriaceae > Croceivirga. The sequence continues at coordinate 87,116 of JANQSA010000047.1, read as the reverse complement.
CCAGTCTGTGTTTTCGGCATTTGTGATCTGAATCACTCTTGTTATCTCCAGGGTTTCCGGATCTAACTCATACAATTCCGGGTTGCCTCCGGAATCATTGTGTGTAATCAGCCTTCCTTTATAGTGGATTAGTCCCGAAGTTTCAATAACTTGTTCCGGTAATGCTCCCACAGCACTAATATCCGATTGCCCTATACCAGCAATTGATATCGAGCATGTAAGCAGGGAAAAAAAATACCGGTTTATCTTCATTTCCTTAACAAATTACGAATCCTACTGCACCAGCCCCATATTTTCGGATGAAAGCAACGGTTTCCCGATAAATTATGAAAAGAAGGAGTGGACTCATAAAATTTATTTTTGTTTAACTAATTTTATTTTTAATTAAACAATTATCCTAATACTTTTGTTAAAAAAAGTACATGAAGTTGTACCAGCTCAAAGCGAAGCAAGCCTTACCGATTTCCAAAGACCAGGCCTGGAGTTTTTTATCTGATCCTAAAAACCTAAAAGTAATTACACCGGAACATATGGGTTTTAAGATTATAAGCGGGGCGGACAGGCCCATGTTCCAAGGGCAAATTATCCAATATAAGGTTACGCCTTTTCCCGGATTCTCCACCACATGGGTTTCTGAAATCACCCATCTCAAGCCAGGGGAATATTTTGTAGACGAGCAACGTTTTGGCCCATATGCCTTATGGCACCACAAGCATTTTATCAAGGAGATTGAAGGTGGAGTGGAAATGGAAGACTTAATCGATTACAAAATTCCTTTTGGAGTCCTGGGTCAATTGATGCAATCCATTTTGGTGAAGAAGCAATTACAACAAATTTTTGCTTTTCGCGAAGCGAAATTGGAACAATTATTTGGAAAACTTAACGGCTATCAGAACGCATTGATTATTAATTAAAAGATATGGCTAAAAACATTTTGTTAATCGGGGGTTCCCATGGTATAGGCTATGCACTGGCCAAAAACCTAAGTGAAGAAAATACGGTATACGTAGCTTCCAGGACGAATGAAAAACTGGAAGATTTAGCGGTTACCCACCTGGCGTTTGATGTAAATACCCAAACCCTGGATAGTACTAAAATCCCCGAAAATTTGGATGGGTTCGTGTACTTACCCGGAAGCATCAACTTAAAACCGTTTAAAATGCTTTCCCCGGAGACCTTCCGACAGGATATGGAGCTCAATTTCTTTGGAATGGTAACGGTTTTAAAAACGGTGATGCCCCATTTGGCAGAGGGTGCCAGTATCGTTTTTTTCAGTACTGTTGCCGTACAAACCGGGATGCCTTTTCACACCAGTGTTGCTGCCGCCAAGGGAGCACTTGAAGGTTTTACCAAATCCCTGGCAGCCGAATACGCACCTAAAATTCGGGTAAACTGCATAGCACCCTCCCTTGTGGATACCCCATTGGCCGGACGTTTATTGAACAATGATAAAAAACGTGAAATGATGGCGGAACGACATCCCCTAAAACGCTACGGACATCCTGAGGATATTGCAGATTTAGCCGCTTTTCTACTCGGAGATCAGAGCAGCTGGATTACAGGTCAAATCATCGGGGTGGATGGGGGCTTGTCCACATTGAACGTGAATTGATGCAGGATACCATCAACATATTTTGGTTTCGAAGGGATCTGCGTTTAGAGGATAATGTAGGGCTGTATCATGCACTTAAGGGGGAGTACCCGGTGCTTCCCATCTTCATTTTTGATACCGAAATTCTGGATACCTTACCCAAAGATGATGCGAGAGTCTGTTTTATCCATAGTTCCCTTCAAAATATGCGCAGGGTTCTGGAGGATACGGCAAAACGCAGTTTAGCTATTTATCACGGAGCTCCCGAAGAAGTTTTCCAAAAACTTATAGAGGAATATCCCATTGACGCGGTTTATGCCAACCATGATTACGAACCATACGCCAGAAAACGGGATGCCTCAATAGCTCAATGGCTCGGAGAGCATGGGATTGCATTTAAAACATTTAAAGACCAGGTAATCTTTGAAAAAGACGAGGTGTTGAAAGACGATGGAGCCCCGTACGTGGTCTACACTCCCTTCATGAAAAAATGGAAGCAAACCTTCAATCCTTCAATCCATCTGGTACACCACGATATCCCTTCTTACTTTGACAATTTGGTACAGCATTCCAGCTTACCCAATCGCTCCCTTGCTGACATAGGGTTTAAGACATCTCAAATAAAGGTGCCAGAGTACACTGTGTCTTCCGATCTCGTGCAGCATTATGAGGCCACACGAAATTTTCCCGGAAAAGAACAAGGTACTTCGCGCCTGGGCCCCCACCTCAGATTTGGGACAGTGTCCATACGGCAAATGGTTAAAAAGGCCATTGCCTCAAAAAAGGAAACTTTTTGGAATGAGTTGATCTGGCGGGAATTTTTTATGCAGATCCTATGGCATTTTCCACACACGGTCAACACAGCATTCAAACCAAAGTACGATAGGATCATGTGGCGTAACAACGAGGAGGAATTTGAAAAATGGAAAAGTGGGAAAACGGGTTATGCACTGGTAGACGCGGGCATGCGGGAACTCAACCAAACAGGGTACATGCACAACAGGGTGCGCATGTTGGTGGCCAGTTTTCTCTGCAAACACCTTTTAATAGACTGGCGTTGGGGAGAAGCGTATTTTGCCGAAAAACTGTTAGACTATGAGATGGCCAGTAATGTGGGCAACTGGCAATGGGCAGCCGGAAGCGGAGTAGATGCTGCCCCCTATTTTAGGATCTTTAATCCCATGACACAAGTAGAAAAATTTGACAAGGACAAAACATACATAACTACCTGGGTTCCCGAGTTTCAGGAACTCACCTATCCCCAGAAAATAGTAGACCATAAGCTGGCCAGGGAACGCTGTTTAAAAGTTTACAAAGAAGCGGTAGGTTGATGCTTTTTTGATTCTTACAAAAGTAGACCAAAGCTCGAAAAGTGAAAAAATAAGGGGATAAAAAATATGAGGCTACGATTGATGGCCCACCATTAAAAAGAGAATGTTAAAACAAAAGAAACCATTGCTATGTTCGGATTATTTAAGAAAAAATCAGAAGTAGAAAAGTTGCAGGAACGGTATGAAAAGCTAATGAAAGAAGCCTTTGACCTTTCTAAGATCAATCGCTCGGCAAGCGACGAAAAATATGCGGAAGCGGATAAGATCCAAAAGCAAATAGAAGCCATTTCAAAATAAGGGGGAAAGGCTTTTTGGGGTGTTTTGGAAGAAGGGGAATATAAACCGTCGTTTCCTTGTTCTGGAAATACGCAGCATGTATCTGTTGTAAGGGATAGTCATTCAGCATATTGTCAGTAGGCACATTAAGGGAAAGTAGGCCCGTACCTTAAAAATACTGCCCGATGCCAAAAACGATACCATTTGAACCGTCTTCGGCAACCCCGAAGCCATAGTCCAATCTAAAAACTGCGTTGAAGATACGCTTGTGTATCAAACGAAATCCCAAGCCGGGAAAAACCCTTAGGTTCCTACCGGAGAACAGCTCAGCGAAGTCTTCTCCCGGTTTCTGCCAGCTACCCGCATCCAGGAAAGCATTCCCTTGTACGGCAAACCACCCTTTTTCATAAAAGGTATGCCGATACTCGGTATTGAATACTACCGAGGCTATTCCTCTGTCCACAGTATTCCCCACTCCCCTGATATTCAACTGATTGTCTAACGTAAAGGGTGCAAATGGGGAGTCTTCGTTCCCAATAGCAGCAGCTAATCGTAACCGGCTTGCCCAATTGCCGTTTTCCTTAATCTTTTTGTAATAAATGAAATCGTTGCGTAGGGCAAGAAAATCGCCCAGAAAGGTTTGCGATTCCCGGGATCCGTTGACAAAGGTGAAGTATTGCCCGGTAAACTCACTACTTACCCCATCTATGTACTGATAATCAATGTCCACATTTACATAGCGGTAGAACAAGCGGTAGGCTACTTTGTCGGCATTCAGGGTTAAAGGTGCACCTGGAAGGGGGTCGTCTCCAATAAAAGCATACGATTCATCTATAAAACTGGCTCCAATTTCGGCCTCGTTGTTAAAATCGAAGAAAAAAAGGAGGTTACCTTCAAAAAATCTACTGTTAAAACGATAATCTTTCTCCCCGGCATCAAAAAAAACAGGTTCTTGCGTGGTCTGGTCCTGGTAACTGAATCCTATTCCCATTTTATCGCTGAACAGAAACGGATGTTCATAAAAAAATCCGTAAGAGTCAAAAACATTTCGTGCGTAAAAGCCCCCTATCAGTTGATTGTTCCCCAAAAAATTAAATTCAAAGGCGGAAAGTCGAAACGCAAAATCTCCGTTGACGTCATTCGAAATTCGCAATCCCGGAATAATCGTAAAGTTTTCTACAATATCATAAGTAACTATAGTCCTTCCCCCCTCTTGCTTTGTGGTGTACAAAGCACTTGCAATTCCCGGAAGGCGTTTCAACCGTTCAATGTCTTCTGCAATTTTTACGGTATCTAAGGGGGTATTGGGCTTTACTTTGATCAATCTTCGTAGGAAGCGCTCTTTGGTTCTTTTTAAGCCTGAAAACTCCAATTGATCCACGTTGCTTTGAGAATAAGCGAAAGCGGTAATAAGCAGGAGGGCTAGTGGTATTCTTTTTAGCATTAAAAGACGATTACGCTTACTAGGACGAGAACAATTTTAAAACCCTACAGCCTTTTAACATAATTTAAGATAGGAGCTACCGATATCTCCCGCTAGTTACCCTGTAATTCATACTACAAAGGTTAACTTTGAAAAAAGTACAACAATGAATGAACCGATCCTGAATAGCTTTCCGCTTGGTTTTCCATGGCGTACACAGGATCCTTTCCTGTTTTGTGTGTACCATTTGGATCACTATCCCGAAGGGCAAGACAACATGGGACCCCATTCAACGCTACTGGAAGGAAGAAACCTGGGTAATGATTTTGTTATAAAAGATGGTTGGCGCATGTATCACGGGCATACCGTTCCCGGATTCCCCTACCATCCGCATAGAGGCTTTGAGACCATTACCATTGTAAACCAAGGTTTTTGTGATCATTCGGATTCCCTGGGAGCTGCCGGACGCTTTGGCCAGGGGGACGTACAGTGGATGACGGCCGGTAATGGGGTACAACATTCGGAAATGTTTCCATTACTTCACACCGATGTTCCCAATACCCTGGAGCTCTTTCAGATATGGTTAAACCTACCCAAAGACAGTAAGCGGGTCGCTCCCCATTTCAAAATGTTATGGCATGAGGATATTCCGGTAATCCAAGAAGATAATGCCATTGTTAAGATAATAGCAGGCGACTATAAGAATACGGTAGCTGCTGCACCTGCACCGGACTCCTGGGCGGCGAACCCAGAGAACGCTGTGGCTATCTGGAATATTCAAATAAAGGCCGATAGCGAATTTGTCCTGCCCAAAGCGACCACCGGGATGAATAGAACACTGTATTTCTTTAGCGGCGATGAAATTCATATCGGCACACGTAAAATTAACGTCAACTTCGGTTTGGATTTGGACCCTCTTCAAGAAGTTGTAATCACTGTAGGAAAGAAAAATGCCCAATTTTTATTACTTCAGGGAAGACCAATTAATGAACCTGTGGTACAACAGGGGCCATTTGTGATGAATACACAAGAGGAAATTCAACAAGCATTTGAAGAATACCGCTTAACCCGGTTTGGCGGTTGGCCCTGGCCCTACCCCGACAATGTGCATGAAAAAGAAAAGGGGCGTTTTGCCCAATATCCTGACGGGCGGCTGGAAGAACGATGAGGTTGACATTACAACTTGCCGCCATTTACAACATTCTTTGGGGTGGCTGGGTAGTACTTTTTCCTAACCATTTTTTTGAGCTTGTAGGAATGCAACCCCTTAATCATCCAATGGTATGGCAAGGGATGGGGATGGTTATTGGCGTGTATGGGCTGGGCTATTGGTGGGCTTCCTATAACCCCATAAAGCATTGGCCCATAATTGCGGTTGGTGCCCTGGGTAAATTGTTTGGCCCCGTTGGATTTTTGATCAACTATTTGGAGGGATCGGTTCCCTTCGGCTTCTTTTACACCTTGATTACCAATGACTTTATCTGGTGGATTCCCTTTGCACTTATCTTAAGAAAAGTACACCTGGAACATGCCTGGAAATTATAAGCTAAAGCGGATACTGCGCTATATGTTAGCCGTTTTCTTCCTGGTAGCAGGCATCAATCATTTTAGGGATCCGGGCTTCTATTTTCCCCTAATACCCGAGTATTTGCCCTGGCCGAAAACCATTAACGGTGTATCCGGTATCCTGGAAATCATTTTTGGAGGCTTGCTTTTTTTCAAAAAGTATCGCATTCCTGCCTCCTACGGTATTTTGGCGCTCTTGGTCCTTTTTATTCCTTCTCATATCCACTTCATTCAATTAGGCAGTTGCGTGGAAAACAGCCTTTGTGTTCCCGGTTGGGTGGGATGGTTACGGTTAATTGTGATTCACCCTTTACTCCTTTTCTGGGTATGGTGCGTTAAAGATGTTACGTGAATCGAAGGAAAATGCGGATGGTTTTAGAGAGTTTACTATATTTAAATCACCTTAACCAATAAATATTTTTATGCATTCGCTTGTTTACCGTTCGGTAGCCAGTGATTCTTTTGAGTTGCCCGAAATTTACAGTATGCTGAGCAACGCAAAGGAATACAATACCGAACATGGCATCACAGGATGCCTGTTGTATCATAATTCGCATTTTCTACAGCTTTTGGAAGGGGAAAAGCAGGAAGTAGAACAACTTTTTAAAAAAATACGCCATGATCCAAGACATCATGATGTAGTCCTGATTGAAAATGAAGACTCTGAGGTACGTCTCTTTAATGAATGGAGTATGGCCTTCCATGATTATGGGCAAAATGGCCTTTCGGCACATCACAAGTTGCGGCAAATTGATAAATTTTTGAGCAAATCCAATGTTTTTAGCAAAAAGAGCAGCGCTACTTTAGAGTTTTTCTCCAATGTAAAGGATATTCTTTTTGCCTATTAATGCTGGAACTGTTCGCACTGATTTTTGATACGGGATGTTGCGTGCTGATATGGATGGTCCAACTTGTCGTCTATCCGGGTTTCCACTATTATCCTACTCAACCCTTGCTGCAATGGCACAAAAAGTACACCGCTTTGGTCACTCTAATTGTACTACCCCTCATGTTGGGACAATTGATCACAGGAGGCGTACAGTTGATTTTTGAATTCAGCGGGTTCCATTTGCTTAAATTCCTGCTCATACTTTTGACGTGGATCCTGACCTTTATGATCTTTGTTCCCTTACACCGCGCTTTGGAAGGTTCCGTGGAAGTGCAGCCCGTTATCCGAAAATTAGTTGTAAAAAACTGGAGTCGTACCCTGTTGTGGACCTTGATATTTGGAATAAGCGTAGTTGAAGTAATTGCAAGGAATTGAAAAATGATTCTCCACCTATCTAGTTAAAGAGGTTAAAAAAAATACTATCTAGCTGTAACGATTTGAATTTTGGGTTGTCTTTAGCAATGAAAAAGGTTTTTTAATTGCTAATTCAATCCAATGACATCACTCACCCACCCAAAAGGCATAGGGAGACTCCTTGTGGTTTTTGCTTTTCTTTTTTTTCCGATAATCCTTAGTGCCAACACCTTAACAGCCCTGCCATTTTCCAATGGAGCGGTGGCGTATGCCTATCCGGTGACGAATATCACAGTAGACGGTAATTCCGATGACTGGCCTGCTCATCTGACTTATTACCCGATAGCCGTGACCCCCTATGCTGATGCACCCCAACCTGATGATTTTAGCGCTTTTTTTCAGGTAGGCTATGATCTCAAAGAACAGTCCCTGTACTTTTTAATTACTGTAAATGATGAAGACCATGTGGTGGACAGCTCAGATGAGGTGGATTGGAATACCCAGGACACCTATAACCTTTATGTGGATAGAAAGCATTCCCCAAACGGCTCGGGGGTAAATCTTTTCCAATTTGCTTCCAATTTAAAAGACACAGCGGATACCACAACAAGCTGGGATCCCCTTGCAAAAGATCTTACCTGGGATCAGATCACCATTGCCACCACCCGATTGGGTCGTACTACCTTATACGAAGTAAAGGTAGTCCTGGGAGATGATTTGGAAATAGGCAAGTCTATTGGCATAGACCACGTAATCATCGATAAGGATGCTAATGATACAGGAACGGGAAAATTCATTTCCTGGGGTATGGACGGTGGAAAAAGCCAATCCCCCGTGCGCTTGGGGGATGTTATCCCTTTGAAAGCAGAAACATCTACCACTACAGTGAAGGGAAAGGTAAAATGGAAGGACACCGCTATCACCAAAATGACCAGCAGGGTTAAGTTCATCTCTACGGAAAATGCTGCTTTATGGACAATTGCCCAGGTAGACAGTACCGGAAGCTATACCACCACACTACCGGAAGGCAATTTTATGATAAAACCCTTTTGGCACCTTAGAAACGACCACCGGATTGACCTCAACAGAAGTGGTGCAGCGCTAACCGTCAATGCCAATACCACCCCAGTTGTTCCTGATCTTGAACTACACACACTTAAGCCTCTGGATCTTATACCGGACAAGGGAATACTGATGGATTTTGATCCTAAGCATCCCGAAGTATTGGACAATTTCATTAGCCGTTATCAGGAGTATTACGTAATTCCCGGGGTTTCCCTGGCCCTCATTAAGGACGGAAAAGTAGTTTACCACAAAACGTATGGTGTAAAAAATGCCTACACACAAGAACGTGTAAACGAGAAAACATTATTTGAAGCTGCTTCTGTTACCAAACCCGTTTTTGGCTTTGCTGTCTGCCGACTGGCAGAACAAGGGATACTTGACCTGAATCAACCTTTATACACCTACCTTCCGTTTGAGGATATCGCACATGATGAGCGGTATAAACTCATCACGGCCAGGCATGTGTTATCTCATAAAACCGGTTTTCCGAACTGGAGATCGATGAACGAAGATGGCAAGATTGATATCAAGTTTACCCCTGGCACGGACTATGGCTATTCCGGAGAGGGATTTGAGTATTTAAAACGTGTAGTGGTTGAAATTACCGGAAAAGACATTCAAACCATTTTGGAAGAAGAGGTATTACAGCCTCTGGCATTGGAAAACACCTATTTTTCTAAAAATGAGTACTTGCAGCAAGTTGTGGCCAATGGGCACTACGGGCAGTTCCCTACAAGAGCACAGCTCCCGAACGCCGCCGGAATGGCCTGGAGCATGCATACCGAAGCCCAGTCCTTTACCCGGTTCGCCCTGGGACTTCTCTACAGAAAAGGAATGCAAGCTGAAACCTATGCCAAGATGTTCACTAAAGAGACCCGGATCCCACAGGAAGATGATGATGAGGTTAGAGAAGGTTGGGAGGACTTTTTTGGCCTGGGCATCCACATGGAAGAGACCCCATTTGGTCCCACATTTGGCCATGGTGGTAACAATGGAGATTTCAAATGCCAGTTCAAAATGTATTCTGAGCTAGAGGCAGGTTTTGTGATATTTACGAACAGCAATAACGGCGACCGTCTCCATGCTTCACTGAACGAATTTTTAATTACGGGGAAACAAGCAGAGAACCCATAAGGAAAGGGGTCATTATGCCTTAAACCCTGACGATATTTGCCCCAACTGCCCGGAGGCGTTCATCAATGTTCTCATACCCCCGGTCTATCTGTTCAATATTGTGTATGGTAGATGTCCCTTTGGCGGAAAGTGCCGCTATCAACAAGGAAACCCCGGCACGGATATCCGGTGAGGTCATAGTGGTAGCCTTTAAGGTTGATGTAAAATTGTGTCCGATAACCGTAGCGCGATGGGGGTCACAGAGAATTATTTTTGCGCCCATATCCAATAGCTTGTCCACAAAGAACAGTCTGCTCTCAAACATCTTTTGATGGATCACCACCTCCCCTTTGGCTTGGGTCGCCACGACCAAAAGAATACTTAAAAGGTCCGGAGTAAGCCCAGGCCAGGGAGCATCGGCAATGGTCATTATTGAACCATCAATAAAGTGCTGTATCTCATACCCTTTTTCGTGTTTGGGAATATAAATATCATCGCCTTTTAACTCAAATTGGATGCCTAACCTGTTAAAAGCCCTGGGGATTTGCCCCAGGTGCTCCCAACTCACATTTTTTATGGTTAATTCGCTACGGGTCATAGCCGCCAGACCTATCCAACTTCCTATTTCTATCATGTCCGGAAGCATGGTATGTTGGGTACCCCCCAGGCTTTCCACACCTTCAATGGTTAATAGATTGGAGCCAATCCCGGAGATCTTAGCGCCCATACGCACCAACATTTTGCACAATTGTTGCAAATAGGGTTCGCAAGCAGCATTGTAAATGGTCGTGGTACCTTGGGCCAGTACCGCTGCCATTACAATGTTTGCTGTTCCGGTTACCGAAGCTTCATCCAAAAGCAGGTAGGTGCCGACAAGTTGTTTCGCCTCCACACCGTAAAAGTATTCCTCCCGGTTATAGCGGAATTTTGCACCTAACTTTATAAAGCCATCAAAATGGGTGTCCAATCGTCTTCTCCCTATCTTATCGCCACCCGGTTTGGGAATATAGCCTTTTCCAAATCGCCCCAGCAAAGGGCCCACCAACATAATGGAACCTCTTAGTCCTCTTCCGTCCCGTTTAAATGGTTCGGATTGCAAGTACTCAAGGTTAACATCATCAGCTTTAAAAGTATAGGAACCTTTTCCGCGCTTCTGGATTTTGACACCAAGGTCTTCCAAAAGGAAAATGAGCTTGTTTACATCTACAATATCGGGAATGTTATGTAGGGTAACCTCTTCGGGAGTCAGGAGTACGGCACAAAGAATTTGCAATGCTTCATTCTTTGCTCCTTGAGGGGTAATCTCTCCATGTAGTGGCTTTCCGCCTTCTATTCTAAATGTACCCATCTAACTACAGCAAGATTTAATGCCTTTTTTTGCTACGGTGGCTTCTTTGTCCTTTTTTACCTCCGTTCCGATTGGACTTTTGGGTTTTGTGCTTCAAAAATTGGCCACTGTCTGTAAGACTTTCGCCATCAGGGGCCAAATCAATTGCACCATCACTCAATTCTTTTAAATGATCAAAGATCACACTATCTTCAACAGAATCCTTATTCCAGTTGAGATAGCATTTCTTCATATGATTGGCAATGGCATACTCCAGTCCATCCCGCATATCGCCCTTTTCCCAATTTACCGCAACATCAATCATTCTTTTAATGTTGTTGCCATAGAACCGGTATTTTGGATGATTCTGAGGGTAGTCCAGAGGTTCAGGTCGTTGTTGAAGCACTTCTTTGGAGGTAATGGGAAATGGAGAATCTACATCCAATTTAAAGTCGGACATAATAAATAGTTGGTCCCATAACTTATGCTGAAAATCCGGCACATCCCGTAAATGAGGTTGCAGGTTGCCCATAACGCTAATGATCGCTTTAGCCACCTTATTGCGTTCTTCCCTATCTTCAATGGAAACCGCATGATCTACCATCTTTTGAAAATGACGCCCGTATTCCGGGATGAACAATTTTGGGCGCTCTGTGTTGTATTCAAGATTATCGACTAAATTCAAACTGTAGTTTTTAATAACATTTAAACTTGTGCAAAATAAGAAAATTGTAATTGTTGTAATGCTTACAGGGAAATAACGCCTTCTACCACGGAGACTTCCTTGTATTTTGCAATTACCTCATCCGGATCTTTAAGGTTTACGGTTATGGAAATACTGGTATAATTCCCATTTTTGGATTTTTTGGACTCAATAACCGCACCGGTATTATCAAAGATTTTGTTGATGAAATTAATTTTACCTTTATCTGTAGGAACTATAAATTTGTACAAATAGTTAGAAGGCCAATTTGTATTCTCCCATAGCTGTTCCCGCAATCTTTCGTAAAACTCTTCTGAATCTTGCTCTTCCATAGATTCTTTTTACAAATATAAAGGGAAGTATGCAATTTTAAGGTTTCCCATAATGAAGTGGTATAAACTTTTTGAATTGAAGCGAAAATTAGGGGTTTTGTGGTCTTATGAAGGCCCGCCTGAATGGAACGGGCAGGCTTTTTGATCTGCACCCGCCTGTACCGGACGGGCAGGTAGCAGCGCTACGGAGTGATAAAAAGACAAAATACGGCCGCAAAACAACAATTTTTTAGCCAATTATGAAAAGTTTAGATCACTTCAATTCCTTAATTTGTTTAAAAATTCAAATTGAACATAAAGAAGATAGTGATCACCGGTGCCCCGGGCACCGGAAAAACCCTTTTAGTAAAGGCTTTGGAAAACCAGGGGTATCATTGTTTTCCGGAAATTATAAGGGATATGACTTTTGCGGCAAAGCAAGGAGAGGAAACAAAAACACACACTACAAATCCACTCACCTTTGTGGATGACCCGTTTCGTTTTAACAAAAAACTACTGGAGGGGCGTAGGGAACATTTCCGGGCTTCCCTGAACCTCAACGTGTCCATTTGCTTTTTTGATCGAGGTATTCCTGATGTTTTAGCTTATATGGATTATTTTGGCCAGACCTACCCCAGTGAATTTGTCAAGGCCTGTAGGGAGCATAAGTACGACCAAATTTTTATACTGCCGCCCTGGAAGGAGATCTATGTTTCCGACAATGAACGGATGGAAAGTTTTGAGCAAGCTGAAGAATTGCACACGTATTTAAAAGCCACTTATGAAAGATTTAAGTATCCCATCCACATTTTACCCAAAACAACCGTTCAGGAACGGGCGACCCTGCTCCTGGATATGATAAATTAGATTTGTGCAGCAATCGCCAAAGGCCATTTTAAAAGAGTATTGGGGGCACGACAATTTTAGAGGTTCCCAGGAAAAGATCATCCACTCCATTTTAGAAAACAGGGATGTGATGGCTCTTATGCCAACAGGTGGAGGTAAGTCAGCTTGTTATCAGATTCCCGCCCTGGCGAAATCGGGCTTATGTATTGTGGTATCGCCCCTTGTGGCATTGATCCAGGATCAGGTAAACACTTTAAAAGAAAAGGGAATTCAAGCAGTAGCCCTGTCATCGGGAATATCCTTTAAGGATTTGGATGTGCTTTTGGACAACTGTATTTACGGTAGTATTAAATTCCTCTACCTTTCCCCAGAACGGTTGGAACAATCCCTGGTGCAGGAGCGCATACGCCAAATGGATGTAAATCTTATTGCCATAGACGAAGCCCATTGTATTTCGGAATGGGGACATGATTTCAGACCCGCCTACCGAAAATGTGCCGTTTTGCGGGAATTGAAAACAGGGGTTCCCCTTATTGCACTTACGGCTACCGCCACCTCACGGGTAGAGAAGGACATCCTGGAGAATCTTAATATGAAGGATGCGGAGGTATTCCGGGATTCATTTTTAAGAAAAAATCTAATTTTCCAGGTTAAGTTCAAAGAGGATAAGCGCTATCAATTGGACCGATTATTGGCAAAATCAAATGATAGCGCTATCGTATACGTCAGACGACGCCGGGATACTGTAGGCTTAAGCAATTTTCTCAATGCCAGGGGGAAAACCGCCACCCACTTTCACGGAGGGCTTTCCCAAAGTGAAAAAAAGGAAAAACTACAGGCATGGCTTCAAAATAAGGTGCGGATCATGGTGGCTACCAATGCTTTTGGTATGGGGGTGGACAAGCCTGACGTCAGGTGGGTCATCCATTATCAAATCCCGGAGAGTATTGAAAACTATTTTCAAGAAGCCGGAAGGGCAGGAAGAGATGGGCAACCGGCAAATGCCGTAATGCTCACTAATCCTACTGATGTTCAAAACGCAAAACGCCAATTTCTGGAGACATTGCCGGATATGGCTTTCTTGAAGTTGCTGTATCGAAAACTATGCAACTATTTTCAGATCGCTTATGGAGAACACCGCCATGAGGTGTTTGGGTTTAATTTTGATCGATTTTGTGCTACGTATACACTTCCCATGCTAAAAGCCTGGGCAGGTATGCGTTTACTGGATCAGAATGGTGTAATAACGCTCTCCCAATCCTCCCAATACAAAGCGACCCTACAACTCTCCGTACAAAAAGAGACCTTGTTCCAATGGTTAGCGAAACACCCCAAAAGGGTCAAAGTAGTACAAGCCTTACTAAGAACCTACGGAGGCCTGTTTGATTTTGATACTAAAATAAACCTCTCTCGAATTTCCCAAAAAACCAAAGTATCCGAAAGTTATCTGCTACAGACCCTGGAACTATTACAGCAGGATGGACTTGCTGTTTTTACAACAGCCAATGAAGACCTTGGATTGACGTTTCTGGTACCGAGGGAAGACCATGCTACCATTAACGCCATCGCTTCCCATGTAGAACTCCTCAACCGCACCAAAAAAGACAAGCTGGAACAGCTTTTGGGGTATATCCATAATACTACACTATGCCGGATGGTGTATTTGTTGCGTTATTTTGGGGAAAAGGGTACAAAAGCATGTGGCCGATGCGATATTTGCATTGCTCAAAACACCAAGGCCATTCCCTCAGGTAGCCTGGAAGATCAAATTTTAGAGGTCCTGGCCACCGGGGATAAATCTTCAAGGGATATTACGGAGATCCTGAACATGGAAGAGGAAGATTTGATAAAGGCCATCCGGGTATTATTGGAAGATGGAAAAGTAATCGTACGAGAACAAAATAAATATGGTATTGGCGAATAACAAAAAAGAACTTAGAATTGTGTATATGGGAACTCCGGAATTCGCAATTCGCGGACTGGAAAAACTGCTGGACGAAGGATATGCAGTAGTTGGGGTGATCACAGCGCCGGACAAACCTGCAGGAAGGGGAAGGAAACTAACGGGGTCTGCTGTAAAAAAATATGCGGAAAAAATGGGGTTGCCGGTATTGCAGCCTGCCAACCTCAAAGAGGAATCTTTTCTTAAACAACTAAAATCCCTAAATGCGAACCTGCAAATTGTAGTGGCGTTTCGGATGTTGCCACGGTTGGTTTGGGAAATGCCGGAATATGGTACGTTTAACCTACATGCCTCCCTGCTCCCACAATATCGTGGTGCGGCACCTATCAATTGGGCTATCGTAAATGGTGAAGCAGAGACCGGAGTGACTACTTTTTTTATTGATGAAAAAATAGATACCGGAGAAATTATACTTCAGGAGAAAACGCCTATTGCACCAACGGCAACTGCCGGAGAACTGCATGACCGATTGATGGAACTCGGTGCCAAACTCATTCTCCAAACGGTACAAGCCATTGCCTCGGGAGCCGTAAAAACACAAAAACAACCGCAAGCTACCGGCTTAAAAATGGCGCCTAAAATCCATCGTGAAACATGTAGGATAGATTGGAACCAGCCCATGGAAAAAATATATGATCATATCAGAGGCCTAAGCCCCTATCCCACTGCCTGGACCCAACTCAAAAATGGCAATGAAGAGGTGATCCTTAAAATCTACAAGGTTAAAAAAGAACCGCATTCCCACCGTCATGAAACCGGTAAGCTGTTTTCCGACAAAAAGCGTCTCAAAATTGCAGTTAAAGCAGGTTTTTTGGAGCTTCTTGAGATCCAATTGCCCGGAAGACGAAAAATGGCGGTTGAGGAGGTTATCAATGGTTTAACCCTACACAAAGACGCCCATGTCTTCTAAAGCTGCACCATTACTGAGCTGCGGTAAAAAATGCAAATTGGGGGGCTTTTATCAACAAACACTCCAAGTTATCAACAAAAATCCCGAATTCCCTTGATTTTACTTGGTTCGACGCCAATTCCGTATAAATTTGTTCAGCATTAAAGTTTTTTTAACAACAATTAATTTAATTCAATTATGAACAAAACAGAATTAATCGATGCAATGGCCGCTGACGCCGGAATCACTAAGGCAGCTGCAAAAAAAGCATTGGAATCTTTCTTGGGCAATGTTGAAGGTTCCCTAAAAAAAGGTAATAGGGTATCTCTAGTAGGTTTCGGCTCATGGTCTGTTTCCAAAAGAAACGCAAGAGAAGGCAGAAATCCACAAACCGGACAAACTATCCAGATTGCCGCAAAAAATGTTGTAAAGTTTAAGGCCGGATCTGAGTTGAGCGATGCCGTAAACTAAAAAATATGTTTTCATTGAAAGGAAGCGCCTCGCCATTGTTGAGGTGCTTTTTTGTTTCAGGTGATTTTTGATATTATACCATAAAACATTACATTTAGTTGCAATTGACAAGCTGAATGGTAGTTTCAAAGCCTAAAAAAGGAAAATTATTAATTGCAGAACCGGCTTTAACAGGGGATGTTTCCTTCAACAGATCGGTAGTCTTGCTGGCTGAACACAATGAAGAAGGCTCCGTTGGTTTTATCCTGAACAAACCTTTGGAATATGATATTTGCGACCTGGTGTCTGAAATAAAGGTCTCCTTCAAGGTGTTTAACGGTGGGCCTGTTGAGCAGGATAATCTTTATTTTATCCACAAAGTACCTGATCTCATTGAAGGTAGTGTAGAAATTTCCGATGGTATTTATTGGGGCGGTAATTTTGAGCGAACCATTGAACTTATCAATGATCTAACCATTACGGAAAATGATATCCGTTTCTTTTTGGGTTATTCCGGATGGGCTTCTTTGCAATTGGATCAGGAACTCATGTCAAAGTCCTGGGTAGTAGCCACCAACGAATATCAAAGTGATATTATACAAAAGTCTTCTTCTGCTTTCTGGAAAGAAAAAATGATTGAATTGGGGGGCGATTATCTCATCTGGTCCAACGCACCGGAAAATCCCATTCTCAATTAAGCAACCTGGCACTCACATTCAATTTTCCCAATACCGCTACTGCCGTTTTTTGCTGATATTCCTTTTTCCTGTACCGAGTTATAGGCACTATTCCCTGTCTGATGTTCACCATAAAGAGTTCGTCTGCTTTTTGCAATTCAAAAGGCGAGATAGATTCCTCCATCAATTCCATAGATGCCATGGCCTCTACAATTTCAATAAGTCTTTTTCTAAGGACACTATTGGTACATCCGTCTTGTAAAGGCGGAGTTTTTATCATATTATCCTTTACCAGGAAAAGATTGCCGTAAATTGTACCTACCACCTGTTTATTGACATTAATCAGCAAACAATCCGAATATCCATTTTCCACGGCGTAAATACTGGCCAGGGTGGGTAAAAGGGTATGGCAAGTGCTCAGATTGGAAAGCATGTCGGCATTTATGGTATGGTCTTTAAAAAGTTCTACCTCATAGGGTGCTGAGCCCATTGTATAAAATGGGCCGGGTAGTTCAACGGCGTCTATAACGTAAGACACTTGTGCTGAGACGCTGTTAACCTCTGTACCGCCTTCCCGGAACACCGTTATCCTTAACAGTGCCGGTTTTTTGTCCATGCCATTTGCTGCTACCGTTTTCAGCAACTGCTCTTGTAAAAACTCCATGGTGAATTCCATAGGTATCTCCATCCTTAGAATACGCATAGCGGCCATGAGCCTGAAATAGTGCGCTTCCCAGAAAACAGGTAGGCCATGGATGACCCTAATCTCTTCAAAAAGGGCATCTCCAAACCGAAATCCCCGGTTGGTATGATTAAAAAAGTTAGAATCGCCGGGAATCAGTTCCCCCCTATAATTGACCATATAAAAGTTTGCGTTTTGACGGCCAAAGATACGGTAAGATCCCCATTGTGGCTAAGAAGAGCCCAATACCTGTTTTAAGTCAGCGATTTGATTGCGCCACAGCATTTTTGCCTCTTCCATCTCGTCTTCTTCGGCAAAATCAGATATGAACAGCGAAACATCTTTGGTAATCTCATCTACAATAATGCGCATTTCAAAAAAGCTGGAATCGTCATTCTCTTCCCAGGCAAATCTGACAAAATCATCACTTTTCCGCTTTAACAGTTTCGCAGATTCCTCAGCTCCGTCCCAAATAAAAGTAAAAATCTCTCCCCTGGAGTTTACATTATCTGCAAACCATTCGGAAAGCCCGGAGGGCGTGGAAATATATTGGTAGAGTAATTGTGGTGATGATTGAATCACAAACTCTATTTCAAACTTGATTTTATCGCCCATTCGCTACGCCTTTTACGTATTAACATTTTTAATTGGGTAATATAAAAAAATTAATTCCAAATAATAAAATAATAACGAATTTTGAACGAGCGGAAATTAACCTTTATATTTGCCCCCGCTTAAATAAACCATGGCGAGGTAGCTCAGGTGGTTAGAGCGCAGGATTCATAACCCTGAGGTCGGGAGTTCAAGTCTCCCTCTCGCTACTTTAACCCCTTGTTCAACAAGGGGTTTTTTTTTCAACAACTCCTAACCTTCCTGGACCCGGCACTATTTTTCTTAGGTTTCATTTATTCGAAAGATATGGGAATAGGAAATTCTCTTATAATCCCTTATTTACACTTCTTCAAGTTTGATTATTAAGGATAAAGGTTTACTTGTTTGTACTAATTGAACCATACGGCATATCGTTGTCTCCTTAATTCCAAGGCCAGCTTTTCTTCCATTTTAAGAGCTTCCAACCTTGTTGGCATAGGATCTATATGATTGTAAAGGCTGGGTCTTAAATACATACCGTACTTTTGAACAATATTTGACGAAAGCTTATTGCCTTTTTTATTTCGGTAACCGGACTTATGCTGTTTGAAGCGTTCTGCGGGCGTCTTGCTTGTCATACCCACATAGAGACATTGTAGCACTCCATTGAACTGAGGATTTGCGTTCCGGAACCTGGCGTTCTCCGTAAACACTCTTTTCGATAACTCTATAACGTAAACATGATATTGTATCTCGGGCATCCTTTTTTTTGAACTTCAGGCTATTTTCGATTTTTAAAAGAATCGAGACCTTTTTTTTATCTCGGTCAAGATAATCAATCGTACTATTTTTTCTGCTTCCGGCTTCTATAACCATAGTATCGGTTCTCCGGAATCTTTCATCTCGCTTCTTGCGGGATTCTGTCAGCAGTAAGGGTTAATTTCCCGGAAGCTCTATTTCGATAGAATCATCCGATTCGTTACTCCAGGGAAGGATAGGTCCATCAATTGGCTGTCCAAACCCATATTGGGGGAGGTAAGAGAGATGGGTATAAAAAGTGGGACTTTCCACAAAGTGAAAATTGAATTTGCTTTTTTGGCTCATAAAACGGCTGATTTACAAGACGGTTTGAGAAAAAACAATACCACTTGATGGTATTATGCAATTTTTTATATATTTGCTCTATGTTTTTAGAGTAAAAACTAATAATATAGAGAGAATGCAATTAACAAAGTCGGAAGAACAACTGATGAAGTACATCTGGAGGCTTGAAAAGGCCTTTTTCAAGGAATTGAAAGAAGAATATCCGGAACCCCGGCCCGCTACTACCACAATCAATACTTTTTTAAAAAAATTAACCGAAAAGGGCTTTATCAGTTATGAGCTACATGGCAATAGTAGGCAATACTATCCCTTGATAAGCAAGGAGCATTATTTTTCAAAGCACATGCAGGGCCTGCTCAAGAACTTCTTCAATAATTCCATTGAACAGTTCGGATCTTTTTTTACCAAGGAAATAGATATCTCCGACGAAGACTTAAAAAAGTTGAGAACCATTGTGGATGAAAAAATTAAATCAAAATCCAATGATTGAGTACATCATCGAATCCACACTTTGTATGGCCGTATTTTATGCCATATACATGGTATTCCTTAAGGGCTCTATTAACCATAGGGCCAATAGAATGGTTCTTTTGTTTGCACCGATATTTTCATTATTGGTCCCCCTACTCAATATTTCAATCGATACGATTTCCCCGGATGTAACTGGTAGGGGGAAGCAATTATTGGAAGCATTACCAGTATCCAACTATATACCTCCCGGCGATGGTATAATAGTTTCCCAATTTGAAGGTGATCTTTTTGACATTTCGTCTCTTCTTTTTATTGTGTATATCGCAGTTCTGCTTGTTTTGGTACTTCGATTTGCCCTCCATCTGAAAACACTGTTTTTCAAGTGGCGTACCTCGGAAAAGGTGAACTATAGAGGACACCTGCTCTCCCTAATTAATGAAAAAGTTCCGCCATTTACCTTTTTTCAGTCCATATTCATGAATCGTGAGGAGTACAAAAGCGGAAAATTCAGTAAGGAACTGATCGTTCATGAAATAGCACATAAATACCAATACCACTCCATAGACATTGTGATTATGGAACTATTACAGGCGGTATTCTGGTTCAATCCCTTTATTTATTTGTTCAAACGAAAAATCAAAACTAACCATGAGTACTTGGCCGACGACTTTGTGCTGCAATGTGGCGCAGACTCTAAGATGTACGCCAATCAACTGCTCGATCATACCTTCCCACATAAAATTGCTGGTTTTGCCAGTGCGTTCAACAATCATTTTACCATTAAAAACCGATTAATTATGTTGTCAAGATTCCAGGAAAAACAGTCTAAGGCCTATCGTTTTCTTCTACTTATACCCATCACAGCACTGTTATTTGTTTGTACCGCCTTTAACGAAACAGCACTGCTGGATACTATACCTTCAGTCCAAACCCAGGAGGATAGACTCTTGGAAAATCCGGGTGTCCTCTATGCGGACAATTTGACTTGGTCCAGTGCAGATAATAAGATATATCTAAAAGGAGGAAATATAAGGGTGGTTCATGGAGACAATAATTTTACTGTTAATGGGAAGGCTTCTTATCTGGGTAAAGTAGACTACTTTGTCTTTAACAACGAACTTGTCACAAAAGACACTGCCATGGATATTTCAGGAGTAAAATGCACCGTGGTCAAGCTTAGTCCCAGGAAAGCTGTAGAAAAATATGGTTCAAGGGCTGCACCGGGCGCGGTTGTAATAACCACAAGCAATCCATAGGGCAATTCGAAGTACGGGGAACATGACAATATCGTTGTTGAGAGCCTCCGCATGGGCGATATTAGGTCTGATATTGGGAAATACCACTATGAAAGCCCAGGAAAACCATAAATCTGTTAAGGTTACAGGCAAACTGGAGTGGAGGGATGCTACGATTGAAAAATTTCCGGCATGGATAAAGATTTCATCTAAATACAATCCGTTTTTCATTGCGTCTGCCGAGGTGGATACCATGGGTAACTATTCAGCAAACCTGGCACCAGGTCCATATGGTATTGAACCTGCCTCAAAATATCATTGGCAACGCAAGTGGGATCAAAAATTTGTGCGGATTGATGAGGAAAAATCCAAAATACAGGTGACAGTTGATTCTACGGACCAAATTCAGGTTCCTACACTTACACTTGATACTTTAGGAATTTCAGGTTCTCTTCCCGAAAAGGGGGTTTTGCCCGAATTTGATGCCGAAAGGGCAAAATTTCTGGATGATTTCATTACCAAAAAGCTAAACTACTATCAGGTGCCCGGTGCCTCTTTGGCCCTGCTGAAGGAAGGAAAAGTTATCTACCTAAAGCATTATGGGGTGAAGAATCCAATCACCAAAGCCCCTGTTGAGAACACTACGCTTTTCGAAGCAGGGTCCATTACCAAACCTGTATTTGCTTTCGTGATTATGCGATTAGTAGAAAAAGGCGTGATCGATCTTGACAGGCCCTTGTACAAATACCTTTCCTATAAAGATGTGGCCCATGATAAAAGGTATAAGTTGATAACAACAAGACATGTTCTCAGCCATCAAACCGGTTTTCCAAATTGGGCGGAAAGAGATGCTAACGGACAATTTAACTTGCTATTTACCCCAGGCACGCAATACGGATACTCCGGGGAGGGATTCGAATATTTGAAAGAGGTAGTTGAACATCTTCTTAAAAAAGATATCGATACTATTCTCAAAGAAGAATTGATACATCCATTAAAACTCAACAATTTTTATTTCAAAACAACGGAATATGTTGATGAGCATGCAAGCGATGGCCTTCACCTGGGCAAACCGTCAAAAATGAGGTTCATACAGGAACCGATGATGGCATTCAGTTTAATGACCAATGCCAGGGACTTTAGTGCGTATGCCATAGCCATAAGAAACCAAGTGGGGTTGTCCAGGGAAACTTATGCCCAAATGTTCGAAGCACAAGTTTCCTTAAATGAAACGACCTCTAGAGGACTTGGATTTGAATTAGGAGTGGACAATATGGGTAACTTCTATGGACACTCGGGGGTCACAAGGGATTTCGTATCCATATACCGCTACTATCCGGAAATGGATATGGGTTTTATTTTCTTCACAAATAGCATAACAGGTGGATGGCTCACAATTGATCTATTGAAACAGGTTTTGGTTACGGGAAAGCAATAACGGTTAGTTAAACGTCTTACTTTAGGTACTCTCACAATCTTCCCAAAAGAATGGTGTTTCCACCTTTTTCCTCCACTTGAATACCCATCCTCTTTTTCCAAAGCTGGGTGGTATACCTTTGCTGTAAAATGTGGGTGGTCTTCAAATACCTTCAATTGTAGCACTAAATCCGTTGTTTTTGTTATGGGAACAGGTGTTTTTTCGTTATTAAAATAGATGAACAAGACAGAGTTTAAACGTAAGGTGTTTTCATTATCGGAGCGCTTATACCCCATGGTTTCCCGCATACTTGGTAATAGTGAACACACCGAAGATGCCATTCAAGAAATAATGATCAAACTATGGATCAAGCGTAAACAACTCGGGCAACATCCAAACATCCAAGGTTTTGTTTTTTTAACGGCCCGTAATCATTGCATTGATCTGTTGAAGAAGAAAAAAATGAAAATGGCCGACTCAACTTTGCTGTTCAAGGTGTTGGAATCAGAAAATATTCAGGAACAATTGGAATGGAAAGAACTGAATATTATTATAAGAAGATTACTTAAAAAGCTGCCTGAACGGCAAAAGGAAGTTTTGATAATGAGAGACCTGGACGGCTATGAACTTATTGAAATAGCCGCTGCCACACAGCTTAAAATAGAACATGTCCGGGTATTGTTATCACGGGCAAGAAAACAGATAGGCAAAGCACTGGAAAAAACATATTGTTATGAAAGAAAAAACAATTGAAAGACTGATCAAAAAATATAAAGAAGGCGCCAGTACTTTACAGGAAGAACAAGTTTTGTTCGATAATTCAGAGAATTCACCATCCATGATGGATGCATGGGCTGCTTTCATCAACCAAAACAAAATAGAAGTGCCCCGGAATTTAAATGATAGATTATGGGACTCTTTTCAAAATAGAACCACCAGGAAACGCAGGTTAAAAATTAAAATACTATCGGCCGCAGCATCGGTCCTACTCCTAATTGCATTTTTCATTGGCTTCCGGGAACAAAAACAACTCAGCTATAAGGAGAAAGAAGTATTGCTAAATGAAGCCCTGAATATGTTTGTTGATTATGAACAGGAAATAGCCAGGGAAAGTATTATTTATGAAGATGAACAAATCATTATTTATACACATTTGGAATAGTGGACACTACCCACATTATTTAACAATTGAAAACTAAAAATCATGAAAAATGTATTACCGATCCTTTATGCAATGTTACTGTCTACTGCTATTATCCATTCGCAGGAAACCGAACAAAAACACAGTAACGATCCAAAATCCGGAAACGTCCATATTAAGGTAAAGGAGGTTTCAGAACAAGCAAAACCTGACATTTATGTCGATGGAAAAAAATTTGATTTTGAATTGGACTTACTGGATCAAAGTAAAATTGAATCGGTAGAGATTCTTAAAGGCAAGCAGGCTATGGAAAAATACAATGCCCCCAATGGAGTTGTCCTGGTTAAAACCAAACGAAAAATCCAGTCAACGGATCCTAAAACCGTAATCGGTTCCACAACATCCGATTACCGTGAAAATGCTCCTTTGGTTATCATAGATGGTAAAGTCTCAACAAGAGAAGCCCTTAATACATTATCCCCGGATAATATAAAAGAAATGAGGATTTTCAAAGATGAGCAAGCCATTGAAAAATATAATGCTCCCAACGGAGCCGTGGTCATTACCACCAAAAAAGAGAAATAAATACAATTAGTGCGGATTCTCTAGTTATGACCGGTATGTAAGCAAAGGAGGTGATTATACCGGACGTTACCCGTTTTTTTGCGGTCCTGTAAAACAAACATTTCCTGGGGATCCGCCTCCTTTTTCCAACCCGTTCCATTAACTCGCCATTTTAGGTAGCTAGATTTTTCTTCCCTGTTTCACAGACACAATCTCCCGATTCACAGATTGTATTCTTCAATGGAAAACTATTCTCAGAATTTTGGGAAAACAATTAAAATTAAAGATCATGAAAAAAACGAGTCTAAACAAAAAGAGAATTTTGCGACCTTTTATCAGTATGGTATTGGTAGCTACTGTGACATTTTTCGTATCCTGTGAAAAAAATGAAGAATTACCCACGGATCAAGCCATTAGCGAAAGTTCAATTATAGGGGACTATTCCAGATTGGATGCTACCCTAGTCAATTCAGATAACGGGACTCCACAGCGCCTTGAAACGCTAGAAGCCTTTTTAGGGGATGAATTACAGTTATTGGAGGAGGGTCTATTTAAAAATGCAACTGCAGAAGGCCATTGGACTAAAGAAGGGCAAACACTTTTTCTTTACCCAACAGAGGGTTCTTCAATACATCTTGAGATAGAAGAAATGGATGACCAAAGTTTGGAGTTGTCGCACAAATATGAGTCCTACAATAATTATGCGAATGGAACCATAACCTACACCTTTGTTAAAAAAGGAAGTGAAACTGAATTTGAACACGATTTGCTATCTTCTATGGATCTCTGGCTAAAAAAGCTTTAAATAGTTTTCATGGAATATAGAATCCAAACGATGAACAGAACAAAAACGATTCTGGGGCACTTGGTTATTTGGTTATGCATGCCCTTTATGGTGTCTTTCGTCGTTTGGATCTTTTTCAGAAGTGTTTTCTCCATAGAAAATGATAGTTTAGGCTTTCTTGAGGTATTTTCGGATAAGGGGAATATCCTTAACAACTTTATCATAGTCTTTTGCGGTGCACTCGGATTTTATGCTGCCAATTATTCAATCGCATCTGATTTTCTTCATAGGGAAAAAACTGTGAAAATCGCTTTTGGCATTGGCACTCTTCTTTTAGCACCGGTTATTTTTATATATGTGTTGGACTTTTTCTTTAAAGAAGTCGACCACCTCTCATTTTTCATTGCCTATCCAGTTCTTATTTTTTTCTTTATTGTTGGCGCCTTATTGCGTGTTTTGGAATATGGTAGAACCCGGGATTTAGAGAATGCTCGACTAAAGCAAAAATCACTGGAAACCCAGTTACATCTTTTAAAAACCCAAATCAATCCGCATTTTTTATTTAATACCATCAATAATATAGATGTCTTGATTGAAAATAATCCCAAGGTAGCTTCCGATTACTTAAGAAAACTTGGCGACTTGCTTCGGTTTATGTTATACCGTGTCAATGAAGTGGATAGGATTCTTTTGAAAGATGAAATTGAGTACCTTAAAAAATATATTGATCTTCAAAAAATACGATCGGTTAATCCGAATTTTGTCGATTTTACAATTAAAGGAAATCCGGTGTCCGTAATGATTGCACCCATGATTTTTGTGGTATTTGTTGAAAATGCATTCAAGCACGTTGTTACTAAAAAAGAAGATCGCGCAATTGTACTTTGCATGGAAATATCATCTCGCAAATTATTTTTTAGATGTAGAAATATCATAGGGAAAAAACCCGTCCATGCGCATACCAGGGAAGGGGGAATGGGTTTAACTTCTGTGAAACGGAGATTAGATTTGATATATAGGGATAACTATAAATTGAATATATCTTCAGATAGTGGCTATTACGAAGCATCACTTGAAATTGAACTACCATGATTATGGATTGTATTATAATTGAGGATGAACCATTGGCCATGGAGCGCATAAAAAGCTATGTCCAAAAGATTGCTTACCTCAATTTAATCGGTGAATTTAATACTGCCCTTAACGCTCTTGCATTCATGAAATCAAATCAAGTAGACTTGATTTTTCTCGACATTGAAATGGATGATTTGACAGGAATCGAGTTTTTAAAAGCCTTGGAAAACCCGCCAAAGGTAATTATGACCACGGCGTATGAAAATTACGCTTTACAAGGGTATGAATTGGATATTTCGGATTATTTGTTGAAACCTTATAGTTTCGAACGATTTCTGCAGGCTATTGAAAAAACCTACAACAGCCTTCAAAGCAATAGGCTTAACGATAAGGATTACTTGTTTGTAAAGACAGAGTACAGGATGGAAAAGATATCCTTTGCTGACATTTTGTTTGTAGAGGGTATGGGGGATTACCGAAACATTCAGACCCCAAGCAAAAAGATTTTGACCTTGCAAACCTTTGGAGAATTGGAGAAATACCTACCAAAGGATAGGTTCTGCCGGGTTCATAAATCCTATTTAGTATCTATTGCCCAAATAGAATTTGTAGAGCGGAATAGAATCAAAATAGGAAACAAAAGAATACCCATTAGCGAGACCTACAAGGATAGTTTTCTTGAACGTATTGGATTTTCAAATAGGAAATAATTGCTTATCCGGGTCTTAAAGATCGAAGGTTTTATAAAGTATAAAAAATTGCCAGTCATCTCCAGTGGATACGTAGTACGGCCAAAGACTTCCCATATGAATAGGAAACAGTTTGATAGGTTATTCTTCGCCTAAATGCCTCTGGTAAAACTTCCAGACTTCCCTGGCCACATTTCTGCCCAATTCTAATCCGGCAACGTTGTCCGATTGGATATGGTATCCACCCAAAACCCTTGAGACCCCAGCCATTTCAGCGGTTACCGTAAAGGTTGGAAATTTAAGGGTTATCGTATCTCCCAAATGATAAGGCTCGGTCATGGCGCCTGCCACCAATCGGGCCTCTGAGCCGAAGTAATCATTGCCTGTCCAGATTTTTAAAGCTTCTCCACATCCCCCGCTAATGGTGCTATGACCTGAAACATAGCTTGGAAACGGGGGACATAAAAAGGTTTCAGGAGAGTAGGGCCGCCATTGTTTTCCTTTCATTTCTATCATTCCCTTGCCTTCTCCTCCCCATGCCTTTATTATTTTGTTACCATAGTATTCGTGGACCAAAGCGTATGGTCTTGCATAATCATAATGCATTTTTGAATCCCAGGATGCGATAAAAGCATCCATGGCAACCACTTGATTGTAGAAATACATTTTGACATCCTGGTCAAGGGTATGATCATCCCTTTTTGAGACATCCTGGGCAAACATGAGCCAATGTCCGGCCTGCTGGACGGATTTCGGACCATCCCTCATAAACTCGACCAAAGCTTTTTGATAATCAGTTAAATTGGTCTGCATCTCCACCACTTCTTGTACTTCTCCTTCCAATTGTTCAGAACCGATCATAGGAGGAGGACCAGGTCTGAACTGATCTGCGGACGCTAGGGCAATTGGTTTTACTTTGTCCCAAAAGGGTGTCAAACAACCCGGAGCAAACTTTCCTCCCTTTCCGTCCGAAAAATACTTGGGTTGCCAACGATTTGGGTCAACATTATCGTCTGCAGAATTAATGGGTTCATATCCCACATAGTTGAAATAGGGCTCTCCATTTGACCCCTTTTCCTCTCCATATTGATTTGCACCGTCGCCCTTACGTGCTTCTATTACTGCTCTGGCCGCCAGGTTCCCAATGCCCTCCGGGCTGTTTGGGTCCAAGCTCTTGTTGTTTGGATCCAAACCTAGGGTTATCATAAAATCAGAGAACTGCTTTTTATCGGTGAAATAATATTCATTTAATGTTCTAAATGCAGCATAACTGATAGCTACTTCCTTATTGTTTAAGGAATGTTCCTTTTTTGGTCTTCGTTCAACGTCATTTAAGTAAACCGGAATTGCGTTTTCATCATATCGCGACCAGGCATCAAAAACAGCAACGAAAATCAATGCTAAATATCGGGAGGTTACTGTTGGTCTGGGTTGAAATCGTTCTGTATCATTTGCCGTTGCGGTCAGGGCAACTTGACCCCATCTATAGGCCATGTTTTCAGTTCCAACGGGTTCCGATCCAACACTGTTCTCCGAAGTTTTGTTGCTTTTCTTACACCCAATATGAAGAAATACCACTAATATGATCAAGTAAAACCTATTCATTTTTTATCTGTACTAATTTGATTGTTCTCTAAAGATAAGACCTTCAAACGCAGATTTGACAATACAATCGAATTATACGAGATGCTCTTTATTGATTTTAATGCCCCTCACCGCATCCAAACAGCACAGAACGTAACGAAAACCTATATTTTTGATTTGGAAGGAGGGTATGTACCCATTTTAAACGTTTTAAATATCCTGGAAAATAATGGCGGGTTTGGCGCAATAATTCATTTGGCTTTCGAAAAGAAGAAAACGTATCATTCCAAAAAGACGTATATTTACGGGTGCGGGTTTTTTTAGAGCAAGTGAAATAGAAATGGGGTTCCTGGTGTACAATCATTACTACCTTCTTCTCCCTCCGGAGTATTGCATGGCTTCTCCCTTGCCAAAACCATAACTGAAGCCAAAGGCAACAAACCTTGCCCTGAAACTTCGGTTGAACACTTCAAAATCGTTCTGTACAATTTGATTTTCACGTATTCGGGAGGCAAATGCGTCGCGGACACTCATATTCAAAACGGCCTTACCCTTCATAATCTTCTTTCGCAGTCCAAAGTCTAAAAAGGCAATGTCATTTATTTCTCCCTGTACGGTTTGATAGGCAGACCTGTAATTCCCCGTAGTTTCAAAATCTATGTCCCAGGGCAATTTCAGTTTGGTCAGTAATTTTGATGACCACTGTTCGGCGCTGAAGTCAAATACGGTGCCCTCCAGGCTACCCTCCCGGGCAAAGGTATTGTAATTGAAATCCAGGTTAAAGGTGAGCCAATTGGATGGACTGTATTTTGTGTTAAACTCCACCCCCCAGGTTTGGTTGGTTCCTATATTCTCCGGTCTTGTGATGTTCACATTGTTTTCAAAAATGGATATTCGTTCTATGATATCCGTAGTGTACCTGTGATAGACCCCAAGATTCAATGAGGTTTTCCCAATAAAGAAGATCCCTGTCACTTCATAGGAATCTGTGAACTCCGGAAGTAGATTGGGATTCCCTTGTCGAATGTTGAAATTGTTCCGTATGTTGAAAAACGGATTCAGGTCCCATAATCTTGGTCTGTAAATTCTTTTGGAATACCCGGCCTGAAGCGAAATCTTTTCCGAAAACTTATACGAAGTATGTACACTTGGAAACAAATTGGTATAGTTTTGGTCATTTGTCTCATTGGTGTTGACCAGCAGGGTGCCCAAATCGGTATTTTCCATCCGCATTCCGGCTTTTATCCCCAGTTTTTTTCCTTCATAGGCCACTGTGCCATAGACCCCCAGTACGTTTTGGTCAAACTCAAAGATGTTGGTCAGTCCCGGATCCGTCACAAACTGTCCATTCTCAAGATTCTGCACTTCAAAATCATTGCTGACATCATTGAGAATGTACTGTGCCCCGGTCTCTACGGAAAACTTCTCTGAAAACGGCCTGGTGTAATCCAGTTTGAAAGTGAATATGGCTTCTTGAAAATTGGTACGCGTGTTCTGTTCAGCATCACGGTCTTCCCCGGAAAGCGTGGTGTCCAGAAATTCTGAATTCTGATCCTTCCCGAAAAAGTTTCCCAAAGCGCTGAAGAGGAGATCGTGGTCCTCGTCGTCCTCAAAGTCCTTTTTGTATTGTAGCTCATATTGAAACTTGGGGTTTCTGGCATCCGTTACTTCCGTGCGCTCCCATTCCGAAGTAAAATTTCCCGAGCTGTCCAGCGCTGCAAAATTAGTGGTGGAAGGCTGGTCTTCAATTTCGAGAGCAAAATTTCCCGATAAGGTTACCACGCTGGTAGCACTGAAATAATAGTCCGTTCCCAGGATAAAATTGTAAAACGTTTCATTGCGGAACTCATCCCCGTTGGAAAGAATACTGGTCCCCGTGGTCAGGTCTGTATTGCGCACCGTAATTTCGTTAGGCAGTTCTCGGTATCCCAAGCCTATTTGGGTAAACAGGTTGAGTTTTTCGGTCCTGCGATTAAGGCTGATCCCAACACTGTGGTTATTGGGGGCTCCGGTATTCACGGAAACAGATCCGTTCAATCCCTTTTTCTCCTCTTTTTTCAGTACTATATTGATGATGCCCGAAGTACCTTCCGCATCATACTTGGCCGATGGATTGGTGATCACTTCAACCCGATCAATGATATCCGCTGTAATAGTACCCAATGCATTGTTCTCATCACTGGTTAATATGGAAGGTTTGCCATTGATAAGTACCTGCACCCCCTGACTGCCCCGTAGACTGATCTGCCCTTCAATATTCACATTTACAGAGGGGACATTGTTCAACACTTCCAGGGCACTGGCCCCGGTGCTACTTAAATCCTTACCCACATTGAATACTCTTTTATCCAGCTGAAAAACCGTCTGCGACACCTCGCCTTCAACAACCACTTCCTTCAATTGCTGTGCATCCTCCTCCACTTCAATAATACCTAAATCAATAGTTTTCGCGTTTGACAAGGAAGGACGTACTACTTTGTTTTTAAAACCCATAAAACGTATCTCTATATAATAGTTAGAGGCGCTGGTTTCCAGGGAAAAACTACCATCCTCAAGCGTTGTGCTTCCCGTTATGGGTTGTTGGGTTGCATTGTCGGCAATGATCACCGTAGCATACGCAACAGGCTGACCTGAGCTCTTATCCACTACCTTGCCTATATAGGTTACCGTATTTAATTGTGCCATAGTATGTGCACTGAAAAAAAACAAGAAAAAAAGGGGTATGGGAAGCAAGGCTTTCCGGACTTTCATGGTTATGCAATTTTGGTTCAAAAATGAACAAGAAAAAAAAGGAAAGAAAATCTTTTTCTGCGAACGACTGACCTTTTACGACAAACAACGCAGGTTGAAAACACGAACAAAGCTTTGCGGTTTACCCTCCAAAAACTGTCGTTCACTGGATATCATTTCTTTTACTACCTTGTAAAGAATACCTTTAGACCAACCTTACAACTATCATGTCAATTTCAAGAAAGGAGCTCATCTTTCAGATAGTTTTGATTGTTCTGGTTTTTCTGTTCTATTCATTTGACCGGCAGAACCCCGAATTCCGTTGGTCCCAGGTGGCTTTCTTTTCTACCCATGTCATAGCGGCATGGCTTATTGGGTATTGGCTGATGCCCCGTTTTTTATACCGCAAAAAATACGTGCCTTTTTTTGCCTATGTAATCCTTATTATTGCAATGGTCATCGGGTTGGAGGAATTGTTCCTTGAACAGGTTTTCTTTCCCGGTACAAAAAGAGCCAAGAATTTTCCCGGTATCATCTTCTCATTAATAGAAGTTCTTCCTGTCATTACCATACTTTCCGGTTTTAAGTTCGGATGGGACGCCCTCCAAAAACAGGAACAGATCGAAGCTTTAAAAAGTACTGTGCAGGAGGGTGAATTACAGTTTCTGCGCTCGCAGATCAATCCTCATTTTCTGTTCAACAATCTGAACAATCTGTATTCCTATGCCCTGGAAGGTTCCACGAAAACCCCGGAGATCATTCTTGAACTCAGTGGCTTGTTACGCTATATGCTGTATGAATGCAAGGAAAAATTTGTTCCACTGGAGAAAGAAGTGGAACAGTTGCATAACTTTATAAAGCTAAATAAATTACAGATTGAGGATCGGGGCGTTGTACGATTCAATGTGAAAGGCATTGCAGCAGGGTACCGGATAGCTCCACTGATTTTGATCGTCTTTATTGAAAATGCTTTTAAACATAGTCAAGCAGGTCAGTCGGAAAACATTGAAATTGAAATTGACCTTGAAATGAAAGGCACTGTTTTGCACTTTCACAGTGCCAACAATTACATGCCCAGTGAAGGACTGGACACCGTAGCTACCGGGATCGGGCTTAAAAATGTTAGGAAACGCCTGCAATTGCTCTACCCAAACAAGCATGGATTAAAAATCCATAAAGAGGGGAACAGATACGAAGTGAACCTATCCATGGAACTGGAAAAAATGAATAGCTCATGACCTGCATTATTGTTGAAGATCAACCCCCGGCACAGCGTATACTTAAAAAATATATCCAGGACACGGGGTCGCTTGTGCTGAAAGGCACTTTTTCGGACGCCTTGCAGGCTATAGAGTTCTTGAAAAACGAAGCCGTTGACCTCCTTTTTCTTGACATTCATCTCCCTAAACTATCCGGTATCGACTTTTTAAAAACAGTTCCTCATCCACCCAACGTGATACTCACTACCGCTTTTTCCGAATATGCGTTGGAAAGTTACGAGTTCAATGTTGTGGATTATCTATTGAAGCCATTTTCCTTCCAAAGGTTTTTGAAGGCGGTCTCCAAGGCTTCTGAACGTAAGACGACACAGAAGGACCCCAGCTTTAACGACTACTCTCTTCCAAGAAAAGAAATCTATTTCAAGTCCGGTTATGAACATATCAAGGTAAACATTGAAGACATCTATCATATCACCTCAGATTCCGACTATACCGAAATCATAACAGACAACAAAAGATACGTATCCGGTGAACCGCTTCGCCTCTGGCTTGAAACACTCCCCGGTGATCGATTTTATCGTATCCACAAATCGCATATCATTAATACGGAGAAAATCGAAAAAATAGTAGGTAATCAGGTCTGCCTCAAGGGAGGAACAAAGCTTCCCATTGGTCGTGCTTACAAAGAAGATTTTATGCGAAGGGTTTTGAAGTAAATCGATCTATCTTCCCCAACGCAGAGGAAATTCCGTACCCGTATGGCTCAGAGACAGCATAAAGTCCTGCTAAGATTTGGCGCAGTATCAAAATAGTAATTAAGTAGGTCCATATTTGCTTCATCTCACTAAAACAAATAGCTTTATGTTATCAAAGCTTGAAAAATGAACATTAGGGTACCTAAAAAAAAGGAAGAGTACATCCCAAGGAAAGTAGCCTTGGAAGAATATCTGAACAATATATCAAAAGAGACCAAAAGGCTTTCACCGATTTCTCCACTCCGCACTCCCCTACTCAACTTTTTAGGGGCATTATAAAATACTGCTACGGAAAATAAAAACACATGTTCAGTTTTTTTCATAAGAAACGCTTCTTGGTAGATCTGCTTCATGGATTTGTAGACATACATAACCATATCTTACCGGGTATTGATGATGGCGCGAAAACTGTTGAAGAATCCATAGCACTTATTAAAGCTTTTTCTGAATTTGGGGTAAACCATTTTATATGTACTCCCCATATCATGCATAATTATTATGAGAATACTCCGGAAACCATAACCCATTCTTTTCAGCAACTCAAAAACGAAATGGCGTCGCAGGGTATTATGGATGTAGCTTTAGATGTTGCCGCAGAACACATGATAGATGATAATTTCGAAAATATTTTAGAGGACGGAAAGATACTTCCGTTAGGAAAAAACCATCTCTTAATAGAAATGTCCTATCTGCAGCCCAGCATTAATTTTGATGTGGCAGTAAAGAAAATACTGAACCTCCAACTATTCCCTGTTTTTGCACATCCGGAACGATATGTTTATTTACATAATGATTTGAACAAATACCGGGAGTATAAGCAAATGGGGCTGAAATTTCAATTGAATGCCCTTTCCGTATTCGGATACTACGGGAAAAACATTCAAAAAGTAGCCTTTAAACTTTTAGCAGACAATTTTTATGATTTTATAGCGACAGACACACATGGCCAACGACATATAAATGCCCTTAAATCCGGAAAAGTGAAACACACTGATGTATACGTTTTAAATAATCTGATCATCCAAACCATAGAGGAATTTAAGTCTTAAAAATTCTTCTTCATTACCGTTTTATCGATAATTCCTCTTGTTTTTTTCTTCACCATTCCCTCAAATTACCCATACTGAAACAGATAGAAATGGGTGCTATTCCCTGTAAGGGTAGATTTTCTAATATGTAGCATCATCATTATAATGCAACGTTAAAAGGAGTAAGCAAGAATAATCGATAATTCTATTTTGAGCTTTTGATCCTGAGGCATATTAATAGAGAAAGGAATACAACTTAAAACTTCCACCATTTTTTTTCAGGCTTTCCATAACCATAACCATATTTTCCACCATATCCCAAATTAGAACTTTTTACGCCGTTTACAATAAAAGACAGTCCTTTAAGTTTCCCCTCTTTTTGCAATTGAATTGGAAATTGGACAACACTGGTTTCGGTAACTCCCGCCCTGGTAACATATAAGGTTTGATTAGCATTTCCACTGATCAGGAGCGTATCCGACACTACCATTAACGGGGCTGTGTCAACGATGATGTAGTCGTATTTTTGTTTTACCTCCCTAAACAGATCGTTAAC
This sequence comes from Croceivirga sp., assembly GCA_028284285.1. Lineage (GTDB taxonomy): Bacteria > Bacteroidota > Bacteroidia > Flavobacteriales > Flavobacteriaceae > Croceivirga. The sequence goes on along the minus strand of JANQSA010000047.1, from coordinate 52,717 downwards.
CCTTTCACTCATCAACAGCTCGGTGGGATTGGGGGGTATTTTTCCGGAAAAAATGATATCAATACTTTGGTTGTTTACCAGAATTGACGAAATAACATCTTTAGTTTCAATGTCCTCATCAGATATAAAATCCGTTAATCCAAGGTTATCCTTATTTTGTGTCGATTTCAACAATTTATCCACATTTTTACCTTGATAGAAGTTGTAGATCTTTGGGTTCCTGATATCCGCACCTATAAGCAGCACTTTCTTATTGGCGTTGGCGCAAATCATCGACAAGTTGAAGGACACTAAGGTTTTCCCTTCTCCAGGCACACTCGACGTAATAAAAATAGTCTTTCCAACGTTATCCTTTCCTCCCATTTTGGATTTAAGCACGTAATCCAAATTTGTCCTTAAAATTCGTAAAGACTCCGCCAATACAGTACGTTCATCCGTTTTAATTAGGGTTTCCTCCTTTTTAGAAATTTTTGGGAGTTCTGCTAAAACCGGCACGTCTCCTGTTAATTTTTCTAAATTGGCCTTGTTATGTATTTTATTGTCAAACAAGTCCCTGCTATAGATTATCGAAAAAGGAATAAGAAGGCCTAACAATAATGAAATCAAAAAAGTGACGCTCCTTCTAGGGGCAACTGGTATATCGCTAACGAGATAGGCGTCATCAATAATTTTAGATTTTGGCGATGCGGATGCGAAAGTAATTTGTGACTCTTCTCTTTTTTGCAACAGATATAAATATAAGGATTCTGTAGTTTGTTGCTGCCTGCTGATGTCTCGCAATGCGCGTTCATTTTTTGGTGCAGAATAAATTCTAGAATTGATCCTTGAAAGTTGCTGGCTTAAACTATTCACCTGTAATTCCAAATTATTGGTCATACTGTTCAGACTCGATTGCATGCTTCTTTTTAATCCGTCCAGTTGCTGATCAAGATTGAGTATGATTGGATTCTTTTCGTTTGAACTTTCCAAAAGTCTTTTTCGCTCCAAAGCCAATTCATTATAACGCGCAGTGGTGTTGGCAATGGTACCATCATCTAAACCAATATTTGTAGGAAGAAGCTCATAAGCTTCTTGATTATCAACGATATCTTTCATCGAGGTAGCAATGTCCAATTGCACCGAAGCATTTTGGAGTTCTTGTTGATTAGAAGCCCCAATATTGAGGTTTACACTGGTTTGCGCCGCAATATCGGCAATTCCCCTACCTGCCTTGAAGTCTTCAGCACTTTGATCAACAGAGGAAAGACTGCCATAAATGTCTGCAATTCGATCGTCTATAAAATTCGATGTCCGATCTGCGATGGCCTTTTTGTCCTCCAAGGCATTCTTATTGTAATTGGCCACTAAAGCATTGATAACGTCTCTTCCGCGCTGAATAACAGCATCATCCAATGAAATATAAATGATGTTTGAATACTCCTCACCCGAAGTAAAACTGATAGCCTCTTGATATATCTCAGCGACCATACTTATGGGCGTTATCGCTATTTCATAACTTTTGCCGTGATACGGTTTTAGACTAATGGCATTGGGGGTGATGACAATATCACCTGCTGGGGAAGGTATTATTTTACCAAAAGAGTAGGTCTTAGAAGGTTCATCCTCCTCCTCAAACACCTCAAACGAAGTATCTGAAGTAATTGTAACAAAAAATGCGGTTTTCGTTTTATAAACAATGGAGTCTGGTGATTGGAAGTTGATGTTAATAGGTGATTTACCGTAAATTTCGGTGTCCTTAATATTGCCTAAGGCTGTTATACTCTTATTTAGGCCAAGTTCTTTGACCACACTCAATACATTGGACCTGGAACTTAAAACCTCAATCTCATCTTGTATACTGCTATTCTTTATCCCAGTGAATACCTGTAAGTCTTTGAAGGGATTTAGTTCTGAAGCTGTTGACTTTTCATCTAAAATCTGAATTTTTGCCTGTATGGCGTATTGTGGAGTTGAATAGCGAATCTTCAAATAACCAAGAACCAAGGCTATTATTGAAGACAGCATGAACCATTTCCAATTTTTCAAATAAGGTTTCAATAATAAATTAAAATCAACTGCAGAATTCCCGTAATCTTTAGTATTCATAGGTTAAGCTTTAATTGAGGGCTAGCGTCTTGTTAGGAATATGGCAGTAGATGTAATTAGAACCGAAACCAGCGATACGTATATTCCCGCTCTGGCATCAATTGAAGTTTCTTTTATTCCTGATTTGTTGGGTTCCACATAAACCACATCATTTTGGGTGAGATAATACACCGGTGATTTTATTACATCTTTAGACGTTAAATCAATTCGTGTGTAGACTTTTGTACCATTAAAGTCCCGAATTACCAAAACGTTTTCACGGACACCTCTAATGGTAAGATCTCCGGCAAACCCAAGGGCTTCTAGGATAGTAACCTGTTCCCCATTCACTGGGTAAGTTCCGGGACTGTTTACCGCCCCTAAGACTGTTACGGTAAAATTTCGTAATCTAATATTAATAATGGGATCTTTTAGATATTCAGATAATTTTTCTCGTAGCAATTGACGTAATTCATCTGGTGACAAGCCTTCTATTTTTAATTTTCCGATAACAGGAAAGTCAATCTCCCCCGCTTGATCTACCAAATAATCCACTTGTTCTGCTTGAAACCCACCTTCCGCAGCCCCTCTAAATAAGTTAAACGGTGCGCTCGCCTCAGGATTTAGAGAAGATACATGAATAGACACCAAATCATCTACCTTGAATTTTGAAACAAATGCGTTATCATTGACCAAAGTCTCAAAATCTCCGGTATCCTGAAAGTATACCACATCCTTTCTTGAAGCACAGGACGAAAGGATCAAGAGGCATAGTAAAAGGTATATACATAAACGCAATTCGCTGTTTTCTCTTATCATACCGGGGACAAATTTTACAATTTAACTTGAAAGAATTTATGATTGTACGGCCTTTAAGGAAGATTCGGATTCAAAATTAGTGTTTTCTTTTTTATCCAATTTGCAAAGCTCGGAATTTTTGGAGATATACTCAGGGACTATGCTTTTCATAAGCCGAACCGTATCTTTACTAAAAAACATATTACTGATACAAAGCTCATCTATTTTCGACCTCAACTCTGCATAATTCAATTCTCTGGCTTTACTAATTTTGATCTTTTTGTGATATGTCGGTAATGTATTTTCTCCATTTGCCAACAATTCTTCATATAATTTTTCTCCCGGTCTAAGTCCAGTAATTTTAATATCAATGTCATCCGGATACTTTAACCCGGATAACTTTATCATGTTTTGTGCCAAATCATATATCTTAACCGATTCGCCCATATCAAAAATAAAAATCTCCCCTCCTTTACCCATTGCTCCGGCTTCCAACACCAATTGAGACGCTTCGGGTATGGTCATAAAATACCTTGTAATATCTTTATGTGTGACCGTAAGTGGCCCACCATTTTCAATTTGTTTTCTAAACAAGGGGATTACCGAGCCATTAGACCCTAAAACATTGCCAAAACGCGTTATAATGAATTTGGTATTGCCCTCCCGCTGCTTACAACTCACATAGATCTCTGCAATACGCTTGCTGGCCCCCATAATATTGGTCGGATTTACCGCCTTGTCTGTGGACACAAGGACAAATTTTTCCACATCGTGCGCAATAGATAAATCAGCAATAGTTTTTGTGCCCGCTATGTTAACTTTAATCGCTTCATATGAATTATATTCCATCAAAGGAACATGTTTGTAAGCAGCTGCATGGAATACCATGTCAGGCTTGTGTTCTCCAAAAAGAAAATTCATCCTTTTTTTATCCCGAACATCGCCAACTATAGGTGTGAAATTATGAAAACCCTTTTGCTTGAGTTCTTGTTGCAGGTCATACAATGCTGATTCTGCCTGATCAATAATTACTAATGAGCGATACTCATAGTTACATATTTGTCTGACGATCTCACTGCCTATTGAACCTGCACCTCCAGTGACAACTATGCACTTACCCTTTACTTCTTTCGTAATTTTCGAATTTACAATCGCTATCGGCGCTCTATTTAAAAGGTCCTCAATCTGGACATTTTTGATTTGCGAGGCTTGTAATTCGCCATTTATCCAATCCTCTACCGGAGGAACAATTTTGGCCAGCACCGGAAAATCTACCAATCCTTCTACAAGCTCCTTAAGCTTTTTGGGTTCAATATTCTGGATACAAAAAATTACCTCTGCTATTCGCTTTTTACGTATAAAATCCCCATTCAAATCCTCCGGAGCATAGACCCTTACACCATTAATAAGCTTTCCAATCTTCTTTTTATCCTTATCAATATACCCTACTACTTTTACATTACTTTTCGTATGGTTGGTCAAAGCTCCATAGGTCAGCACTCCTGATTCTCCCGCACCGTAAATCAAAATATTTTTTGTTGAATTGAATCCGTTTTCGTTGACAAAACTTTTAAACAACGATTTGAATACAAATCGGGAAGAAACCAACGCTATAAAAGCAATTAAACTATTGATGATAATTATGGATAACGGAATGGTGAAATTATCAGCGATGGCCAATTTCCTGTTAACCAGTACCAAAAAGATCGTAAGAATGCTTACGAGACAAATGGAATTGAAAATATTATATACATCCCGCACCCCCGTATGCCTTACTACCCCTTTATAGGAACCCACTATCAGAAAAGAAAGCAATGCAACCAGTGTAATTAAAGGTAATTGTACAAAGAGCTTGTCAACATCAAAGTCAAAAGTCAAATTGAACCGAATGAAATAAGACAGCACAAAAGAAAAAGCCACTATTGCGATATCAATGGCCAGCACCAACCATTTGGAAGCGTAACGTTCAGCTGTATTTGTCAAGTAATGTTGAATCATATTACCACAGATCTTATAATTTCAATTATTCGGTCCAAATCATCGGATATTAGATTGGAACCACTGGGAAGACATAGCCCTCTTGAAAATAGGTCTTCAGATGTTCCATCAGAAAAATGTATTTCCTTTTCAAAGACCGGTTGTAAATGCATGGGTTTCCATAAAGGCCTTGATTCTATATTTTCGTTTTCCAGCGCCAAACGGATCTGTTCCCTGGCTCCATAAGATGGCGTTAGGATACAACTTAGCCACCTATTGGAAAACATTCCCTCCAACTCCGGGATAAAGGATATCCCTTCCAGATTCTGGAGATGTTCCATATAATAATCGTAATTCCGGCGCCTAGCAGCGACCCTATCCTCCAAAACTTCCATCTGGCCCCGGCCTATCCCAGCTAGGATGTTGCTCATACGATAGTTATGCCCTATTTCAGAATGTTGATAATGTGCTGCATGGTCTCTTGCCTGAGTAGCCAGAAAAACCGCTTTATCACTATACGCTTTATTGGCGGAAACCAGGGCTCCGCCACCGGAAGTAGTAATAATTTTGTTTCCGTTGAAGGAAAGTATAGCGATATCTCCAAAAGTGCCACATTTCCTTCCTTCCCAGGAACTTCCCAGAGCTTCAGCACTATCCTCCAATATTGGAATGGAATATTTTTGGCCTATGGCATGGATTTCATGTACTTTGTAAGGCATTCCATAAAGATGTACAGCAATTATGGCCTTAGGTTTTTTTCCCCGCTGTATACTTTGTTGAACAGCTTCTTCCAAGAGTTGGGGGGAAATATTCCAGGTTTCCTGCTCACTATCAACAAATATCGGATGAGCCCCCAGATACAGGATGGGGTTGGCGGAAGCTGAGAACGTAAAACTTTGACATAGGACCGTGTCCCCAGCACCAACGCCTAGAATTTTAAGACCTAAATGTATTGCTGCCGTACCAGAGCTCAATGCTGCAACATATACCTCATTTTCCAGGTATTTTTCAATAGCATCTTCAAAGCCCGTTACATTAGGCCCCAAAGGTGCTATCCAATTGGTCCTAAAAGCTTCATTAATATAATTTTGTTCATTGCTTCCCATATGGGGGGAGGAAAGCCAAATCTTGGTCTGTGTTTCCACTAGGTTAATGTTCTACAGGATTTGATCCCTAATTCCAAGCCAAATTAGCCATAGTTTTGTTCTAAAAGTCAAAAATTGAGGATAATTCGTTTAAGAATTGAAAAACATCGGCTAAAGGACTTTTTCAGGTTCAAAAGTCGGAAGTCAGGACCATTAAGTTGTGACCTTTACCTTTTGGCTCAATAAAGATTAGTTTGTCGATAATTTTTTATTAAATGCAGAGTTATTTACTAATCTTTGCACCTCAAAATTATCAGAATAATCCATGAGAAAAATTACGGAAATCTGCTGTATTGGAGCGGGATATGTTGGAGGACCAACCATGGCAGTTATCGCCAACAAGTGTCCTGAAATAAACATTACTGTTGTGGATATCAATGAGAAGAGAATCGCTGACTGGAATGCCACCGATCTGGAAAACCTTCCTATTTATGAACCTGGACTAAAGGAAATTGTTGCGGAGAACCGAAACAAAAACCTTTTCTTTTCTACAGAAATTGATGAGGCCATAGACAAGGCCCAAATGATTTTTATTTCCGTAAATACCCCGACCAAAACCTATGGAAAAGGGAAGGGACAAGCGGCAGATCTGAAATACATTGAACTGTGTGCCCGAAATATTGCTAAGGTAGCCAAGGATGACAAAATAGTAGTGGAAAAATCTACCCTCCCAGTAAGGACTGCCCGGGCCATAAAAAACATATTGGAGAATACCGGGAACGATGTGCACTATGAGATACTTTCAAATCCGGAGTTTTTAGCGGAGGGCACGGCGATCAACGATCTTCTCAAGGCTGATCGGGTCCTGATAGGTGGAGATGATACACCTTCCGGCCAGGAAGCTAAAGATGCGTTAAGCAAGATCTATGAACATTGGCTTCCCAAAGAGAAAATATTGCAGACCAACGTATGGTCTTCAGAGCTTTCCAAACTTGTGGCAAATGCATTTTTGGCCCAAAGGGTTTCCTCTATTAACTCGATTTCGGCATTATGTGAAAAAACAGATGCTAATATCCAAGAGGTATCCAAAGCCATTGGTTTTGATAGCAGAATTGGTTCAAAATTCTTGCAAGCGTCCGTTGGTTTCGGAGGTTCCTGTTTTCAAAAAGACATCCTTAACCTGGTGTACATTGCAAGAAGTTATGCCTTGCATGAAGTAGCCAACTATTGGGAGCAGGTGATCTTAATGAACGACTATCAGAAGCAACGCTTCGCCGAAAACATTATAAACACACTTTATAATACGGTTTCGGGAAAGAAAATTGTCTTTTATGGTTGGGCATTCAAAAAGGACACCAACGACACTAGGGAATCCGCAGCTATTTACATAGCTGATGCATTACTGGACGAAAAAGCGGAAATCGTTGTCTACGATCCCAAAGTGTCTGGAAAGCAAGTGTACGCAGACCTTGACTATCTAAATACCCGAGATCCCAATTTAAACAAGGAATTGGTAAAAGTGGTCAATGACCCGATTGAGGCGACTAAAGCGGCACATGCTGTGGCTATCTTAACCGAATGGGATGAGTTTAAAACATTTGACTGGCAAAAAATCTTTGAGAATATGTCAAAACCTGCGTTTGTCTTTGATGGCAGACGCTTGTTAGACACCGAGAAGATGAACGAGATTGGTTTTAAATACTACAAAATAGGACAATCATGAAAATATTGGTAACAGGCGCCGCCGGATTCATAGGTTTTCATGTATCAAAAAACCTCTTGGAAAAAGGGCATGAGGTTGTGGGCCTTGATAATATTAATGATTATTATGACCCCGGGCTGAAATTTGATAGACTAGAAGAGCTTGGCATTCCTAAAGACAAGGCTCAAAATGCAAATGAAATGGTGCAAAGTGCATCCTACGATAATTTCCGTTTCGTAAGAATGTCATTGGAAGACCGTCAAAATGTCCCTGAATTATTCAGTACGTGTTCTTTTGATATTGTCTGCAATCTGGCTGCACAGGCCGGGGTACGTTATAGTCTGGAAAATCCGGGAGCTTATGTAGATAGCAATGTAGTAGGGTTTCTTAATATTTTGGAAGCCTGTCGTCACCATAACATCAAACATCTGGTATATGCCAGTAGTTCCAGTGTATATGGAACAAATGAAAAGGTTCCATTTGAAACCAGCGATCGGGTAGATAATCCGGTAAGCCTGTATGCAGCTACTAAAAAAAGTAATGAACTGATGGCACATACCTATAGTCACTTGTTTGATCTTCCTACTACGGGTCTGCGTTTTTTTACAGTTTACGGCCCATGGGGCAGACCTGATATGGCCATGTTTCTGTTCACGGATGCTATCTTGAATGGCAAACCCATTAAGGTTTTTAATCATGGGAAACTGGAACGTGATTTTACCTACATTGACGATATTGTAGAAGGTGTGGTAAAAATTATTGAATCCGATCCAAAAAGCAAGAAAATTGGAAATATCCTCTATAAGGTCTACAACATTGGGAATAATCAATCCGTTAAACTCATGGATTTTATTAAAGCGATTGAAGCGTGTCTTGGGGTTAACGCAAAAAAAGATATGCTCCCCATGCAACCGGGAGATGTACTAAGAACTTGGGCCAATGTTGACGACCTTATACAAGACTATGATTATAAACCCAATACCCCCGTAGAAGAAGGTATAGCCCAATTTATAAATTGGTATAAAAACTACCACGCACAATAATTCACAATAAATGTTTAAAATTTGCGTCTTTTTTGGGAAGTAACCTATTTGTTGTCGACATATTTAATCGTTATGTCGTATTTATACCTGTATAATGGATTTTGATACTCAATTTTACGAATTTTATACTTAAAAAGAGTTTTATGGCGTTAGAAAACGATTTTTTTAAACTTGCTATTACCGCCTCAATAGATGCCGGTAAGGCGATATTGGATATTTACCATGATGATGATTATTCAGTGTCCGTAAAGGAGGATGCTTCACCTTTGACGGCGGCCGATTTAGCATCAAGTGAAATTATCAATGACTATTTGAACCCTACCCCATTTCCCATAATTAGCGAGGAAGTCAGAACCGAGAAGTCATCTACTCGCCAGTCCTGGAGCACCTGTTGGATTGTGGATCCTCTTGATGGAACCAAAGAGTTTATTAAGCGAAATGGGGAATTTACGGTCAATGTAGCCCTTTGCCATGAAGGAACACCCATTTTAGGGGTAATCTATACACCGGTTACCCGAGAATTGTATTATGCCAGGGTCAAAGATGGCATAGCATACAAAACGGTACTGGATGAAGGTCACGAAATACGAAATGACCTCTTCAACAAAGCAGATGAAATTAGACCCTCAGTTTCCGATGAAAACAAAATACGAATAGTAGGCAGCCGATCTCATATGAACGATGATACTATCAATTTTGTGACAGCGCTGAAAACAAAATATGATGATGTGGAGATTGTTTCAAAAGGTAGCTCGTTAAAGTTTTGTCTGGTTGCAGAAGGCAAAGCGGATATCTACCCAAGGTTGGCCCCAACTATGGAATGGGATACGGCTGCAGGTCACGCCATCTGTAATGCAGTTGGTCTCAGGGTAATATCAAAAGAGACAAATAAGGAACTGAAATACAATAAAGAAAGCTTACTAAACAGCCATTTTGTAGTACAATAACAATGCGAAAAGTTTCGTACAAAAGACATTTAGCCAAGACCATTACCTGGCGCTTTGTAGGTACTTTGGATACTATCTTGCTTTCCTGGGTCATTACCGGAGACCCGTTTATGGGGTTGCAGATCGGAGCCGTGGAATTGGTTTCTAAGATGGTATTATATTATTTTCATGAGCGGGCCTGGCTTAAGGTCGAGGTTGTGAATAGTCAAAGGCGACACATTTTAAAAACATTTTCATGGCGGGCAGTGGGAACATTGGATACCATTTTGTTATCCTGGTTAATAACGGGAAACCCGTTTACCGGATTGAAAATCGGTTTCGCTGAGGTTATTACAAAAATGATCCTGTATTACCTTCATGAGAGGGCATGGTATCGAATTAATTTTGGCCTTGACAAACGGATAAAATTAAAAAAATGGCGAAAAATATCATAACGCACACTTACGGAATTACCCGAAAGGAAAGAAGAAGAAACAATTCGCACAATTCTTTTTTAATATTTTTGACGGGGCTTTCCGGTTCGGGAAAATCCACCATTGCTAATGCTCTGGAACAGCGTTTGGTTTCGGAGGGAATCAAAACCTATGTTCTCGATGGTGATAATGTGCGAAAAGGGATCAACAAAGATCTGGGATTCAGCCCTGAAGATCGTTCGGAAAATAACCGAAGAATTGGTGAGATAACCAAGCTGTTCATTGATGCGGGCCTGGTAGTGATTGCTGCTTTTGTTGCCCCTTATAAAAAAGATCGGAATCTTATTAAAAATACGGTAGCACCCGACAATTATTTTGAAGTTTTTGTCAACACCAGTCTGGAAGTATGTGAGCGCAGAGATGTAAAGGGATTGTACAAAAAAGCACGTGAGGGAACAATTAAAAATATGACCGGTGTTTCGGCGCCTTATGAAGCCCCCGAATCCCCTGATGTGGAAGTAACCGAAAAGAATACTTTGGAAGGGTCTGTAGAACTGATCCATAATCGAATAACAAATAAACTAAGGCTCCAAGAACATGAGTAAATACTATTTAAATTACCTCGATGAACTCGAGTCTGAGGCAATATACGTATTACGCGAGGTATGGGCGCAATTTCAGAATCCGGTTATTCTCTTTTCCGGAGGAAAAGATTCTATAGTAGTGACCCATCTGGCCAAAAAGGCATTTCACCCCAGTAAGATCCCTTTTTCTTTAATGCATGTGGATACCGGGCATAATTTTCCCGAAACCATAAAATTTAGGGATGACTTGATAAAACAATTGGATGCCCGTTTAATTGTAGGTTCTGTTCAAGAGTCAATAGATACGGGAAGGGTGGCTGAAGAAAAAGGCAAGAACGCTACCAGAAACGCACTCCAGATCACAACGCTACTCGATGCAATTGAATCCCATAAAGTAGATTGCGCTATCGGAGGTGGTAGACGAGACGAAGAAAAGGCAAGAGCTAAAGAGCGATTTTTCTCGCATCGGGACGATTTTGGACAATGGGACCCTAAGAACCAACGACCCGAACTATGGAACCTCTTCAATGGAAGGCACTTTGAAGGAGAACATTTTAGGGCGTTTCCTATAAGCAATTGGACAGAAATGGACGTCTGGAATTATATTGCCAGAGAGAAAATAGAAATTCCTTCATTGTATTTAGCCCATGAACGCGAAGTGGTCTGGAGGAATGATTCCTGGATTCCGAAATCTGAGTTTTTGATTTTGGAGGAAGATGAAGCGGTGGAAACAAAAAAGATACGGTTTAGAACCCTTGGAGACATTACCATAACCGGAGGTATTGAATCGGATGCCGACACTATTGATAAAATTGTAAAGGAGGTATCGGCTATGCGAAAAACCGAACGCGGTAACCGAAGTGACGACAAAAGATCAGAAACGGCGATGGAGGATAGAAAAAAGCAAGGGTATTTTTAAACTAATTGGAAACATGGTAACAAACAACAATCAATTATTGCGATTTACTACCGCAGGAAGCGTTGATGATGGTAAAAGCACACTGATAGGAAGGCTGCTTTACGACTCAAAATCAATTTTTGAAGATCAACTCGAGGCCATTACGGATACCAGCAAAAAGAAAGGCCATGATAGCTTGGATCTTGCACTGTTCACCGACGGACTTCGTGATGAAAGGGAACAGGGCATTACCATTGACGTCGCTTACCGCTATTTTACAACCCCTAAACGTAAGTTTATTATTGCTGACACACCCGGGCATATACAATATACCCGAAATATGGTTACCGGTGCATCAACAGCCAATGCGGCAATTATTTTGGTAGATGCGCGTCATGGAGTAATAGAACAAACCAAGAGGCATGCCTTTATAGCTTCTTTACTTCAAATACCTCATATTATAGTCTGTATCAATAAAATGGATTTGGTAGATTTTAAAGAAGCGGTCTACGATACCATTTCAAGGCAATTTGAAGAATTTTCATCCAAGCTTTTAGTCACTGACATCCGCTTTATTCCCATAAGCGCACTTTTGGGTGATAATGTGGTCAATCGTTCAGAAAACATGTCTTGGTATCAAGGTGCCCCCTTATTGCACACTTTGGAAACCATGCATATCAGCAGCGATCTGAACAAGGTTGATGCAAGATTTCCGGTGCAAACCGTACTCCGTCCTCAAAGGGAGGGGTTTATTGATTACAGAGGGTATGCCGGCAGGATCTCAAGTGGGATTTTTAGAATTGGCGACGAGATTACAGTGATGCCATCCGGCTTTACCTCGACAATCAAATCCATCCATGGTCCCGCCGGTGAATTGCAAGAGGCATTTGCTTCAATTTCTATAGCGATGACATTGGAAGATGATATTGACGTTAGTAGAGGCGATATGATCGTTCGGTCCAACAATAAACCTACTACCTCCCAGGATATCGAGGTAATGCTTTGTTGGCTCAACAACGAATCGGCCAAACCCAGAGCTAAATACGCCATAAGACATACTTCAAATGAGCAGACTGCTATGATTAAAGAAATCATTTACAAGATTGACATCAACACCCTTGGGAGAAAAGCAGATGATACAACACTGAATATGAATGATATCAGCAAAGTCAGAATTCGTACCACCAAACCGCTAATGGTTGATTCTTATAGGGAAAACAGGACCACTGGTAGCATTATTCTAATCGACGAAAATACCAATGAAACCGTGGCAGCCGGGATGATAGTTTAGATGCACTACAATGCTTTACAGTTTTCTGGTGATGTTAATTCCAACGGATACACAAACCTGGAAGAGTATCCCCATTTTTTGGCTGAATAAAAAAATCGTTTTCTTCAATATTTAATGAGAGCATTCAAAAATTCCCTCATTTTGTTTTAGGATAACCGGATAAACATGCAATTCATCTAATTTTTGATTTTTTCAGTGCCTGCACTCTATTTTTGCAACTCAAAATTATCTGTTCATTGAGAACATCTTCCAGGGTGGACGCAATTGTGCTTGCTCCAGAGGATTATCCCCAAAAGATATTGCAATAATAAAATATTAAAAACCAGGGTTCAGAAATAACAAGAACCAAACAAATTAATTGTGATCAGTTACACTTTTGCCTCATGCAAAACGTTATAGGGATTGTTCAGAAACCGAGTTAAAATAGTAGGCAATCGATAAGCAAATCAAATGGCAAATTCAAAAACCTCAACATATATTTTTCTAAAAGCGGCACTCAAACATTTTATTAGCCAAGTTTTTGGAAACAAGGAATACAAAAAATTGGTAATTCTTGGCCGACAGCGAACGGGATCAAGTCTATTGATGATGTTGCTTCATGACCATCCTAAAATTGATATGCGGGGTGAGGTATTTCGATTATTGGAGGGTAGAAGTTGTAGAACCGTTTGGGAAGAATTGTTTTCTAAGAAACTACCTTGGATACAATACGCCGGATTTAAACTTTTTTATAATCATCCCGATGACAGCGAGGACAGGGAAGTTTGGGAAATCCTATCGGCTAATACCGACGTGAAAATCATACACATAAAGCGTGAGAATATTTTGAGGGTCTATGTTTCCAAATTAATTGCCATTAAGACTGGATCCTGGAATAGTATGCAGGAAGGAGAAAAAAAAGAGGTCTTGGATAAACGTGTAAAAGTTGATGTAGAGCATTGTTTAGAAGCGCTCAGGGAATCCAAAGCGTTAGAAGCGCAATACGGTAAAACTCGGTTTCCAAATCATCAATACCTTGAACTTTCCTATGAAGAACTTATCCAAAGCAGAGAAGACCAAATAAGCCGTATTTACTCATTTTTAGGAATAGAGAATAACAAAATGAAGGAATCCAATTTCAATCTTAAACGGCAAAATCCAGAAAGTTTAAAAGAATTGATTCTAAATTACGACGAATTGGTAAGGAAAATAGGTTCTTCTGAATTTAAACACCTTTTATCTTGAGTTCAATTAAAGCTTTACTGGCGTCCATCAATACCTTAGTATTTAATTAAAAAATAAAAACGGCGACCTATAGTGCCATACAATCAACGATGATTTGAGGCTTTTATACAAAAGTACCCCTTCGCTTAAACTCAATATATGATCAAGCCCCTTATAGAAAGTATTTGGTTTCAAGCTAGGCAGGTCTCAAAAAATCGTGTAGCCAAAAATATTTTTATTGTTGGCTTTATATCTCTTCTAGGGTCTTTGGTTTCTTTTTATAAGGAAACTTTGATAGCGTCCTTCTTTGGCCTATCGGTTTTAATGGACACCTATTTGATAGCCATTTTGATTCCATCCATCATACAAAATATATTTATCACTTCACTCAAAAAACTCTTTATCCCCAATTACGTCATTGAACAAAAGACCAGCCGTGAAAATGGGAGTTTTCAAACCTTTGTATTTCTATTGATAACTGCCCTGATCTTTTTATTGGTGTTGTTGTCCGTACTGTTTGTTACCTTTTTTCTGGAAATGGTTTTTCCTGGTCATGACACTTTGTTTTACAATCTTATACGAAAACAGTTTTATATCGCGTTGCCTTGTTTGTTTTTTTGGGGATATAGCAATTTTATGTCGGGTATGCTTGAATTGGAAGATAAATTTCTAATCTCTACACTTTCAAAGTTTATTACCCCAATTTCCATAATTACCTGTCTCTTTGTTTTAAAACCTATTGTTGGGGATATGGTCCTGGCTTGGTCTTTAACCATAGGAAGTTTTTTGACCTTTGTTTATTACCTCACCATGAACTTGATGTATGGCACTCTTAACTTTGGCAAGTATCTTGTAAATTCTAATATGTTGGTCATGTTGAGACAATATCCTCCTAAGATAGTGTCTGGGTTATTGACAGGTATGAGTCCCTTTGTTGATCAATTCTTTGCGGCACAACTAGTAGCCGGATCTATTACCGCAATAAGTTATGGTGGTAAAATACCCAGTTTTACCGTTACCATATTGATTATGGCTTTGGGCAGTGTCTTGCTCCCCCACTTTTCTAAAAGCATCAATGAAGATTTGCCAAATGCCTATGACCAACTTTTCAAAATTTTAAAAATCATTTTTTCCGCTAGTGCCATAATTATACTTTTTGCCTTCATTTTTTCACCCGAAATCATCCGATTGTTGTTTGAACGCGATGCGTTTACCCCTGAAGATACTGTCGTCGTTTCAAAATTACAACGAATCGCACTGGTCTATGTGCCATTTTATCTCTGCACTTTGGTTTGTGTAAACTTTCTTACCGCCATCAATAAAAATAGTTTTATGGCCTGGGTCTCTCTATGGAACCTCATATTGAATCTCATAATGAACTTTATTCTAATGCATTTTTTTGATGTTTATGGGTTGGTAATGAGCACAACTGTGGTTTATATTGTTTGCAGCTTTATCTACGTAGGTTTTACTTATAAACAATATAAAACAACGGTTAATCTATAAAGTCACCAAAAATGTACAAATTAGATATAGTTTTGTATAAAAATGGCCTAAAACAAGCTTGATTCTATGAGAATTCATTTTATTGCAGACACATTAAAGGGTGGTGGGGCCGAAAGGGTTCTTTTATTGGTGGCCAATTATCTTGCCGATAGGAAGTACGACGTATCAATAATTACCTTTATGGAAGGCGAAGACTATGAAGTCTCTGACCATGTTAAAAGAATTCGTTTACATGGAGGAATAATAAAACCCTACAAGCTTCGGAATCTTCTAAATCTTAGAAAGTACTACTCAAAAAAGGAACATAGGCCAAACGTCGTAATCTCGTTTCTACCGCCAGCGAGCTTTGTAGCTTTGCTTGTTGCTAAACTATATAAAATCACCATTATTTGTTCCGAACATATAAACCACTTGAGAAGTAGAGACTTTACGGCTAATTTTACTCGCAACTATTTATATAGATATGCACATAAAATTACCATTCTAACGGCTTTCGATGTACCCTATTACAAAGAAAGGGGCGTAGATACCATTGTAATGCCCAACCCTTGCACATTTAAACCATTGACTAACCCTGACGGACCTCGAAAAAAAGTAATATTGGCCATTGGCAGTTTAAACCGTTATTATCATAAAGGGTTTGACAACTTAATTGAAATGATGGCGCCGTTTCTTAAAAAGAATAAAGATTGGACGTTGAAAATTGTTGGTTCAGGGGACGAAGGCCGAGGGTATTTAGAGGAGCTAATCCTTAAAAATAAAATAAATGAACAGATAATTCTGACCGGTTACAGAAGTGACGTGGATAAGCTGATGCAAGAATCAGATATTTTCATATTGCCATCACGATTTGAGGGGTTACCCATGGTTCTAATTGAGGCCATGTCGCAAGGTATGACCTGTATTTCTTATGATTGCAAAACAGGTCCTTCAGATATGATTATTGATGGCTATAACGGTTTATTGATTGAAGACCAAAACAAGGAGGCCATGATTAAAGGATTGGAAAATCTCGTAGCTGATCCTACCATAAGAAATCAAATTAGGAAAAATGCCGTCAAGGGAGTTGATAAATATTCATTGGCTGACGTTGGGAGAAAATGGGAAGATTTGTTGAATGCAATTAGTCCGCTATGATCAAATTGATTGGAAAAATCTGCTTGTTACTTCCATTCATCTTAAGTGCGCTGAATATTCAAAACCTGGCTACCCTCTATCTGGGGGAGTCCACCATTCGAAACATTGCTTATCTAAATTTAGGCCTTGTAATTTTGGGTATGTTTTTTTTCTTAAAAGAAAGAAAAAAGACCTCACATACCGTTATACTCTGGTTTTGGTTCTTTGGCTTATATTACACATTTGGCCTCCTGGCGAATATTATCCATGGCAATCCTGTAGAATTATTAAGACATACGATTCCATTGGCCTATCTTCTGTCTTTTTCAATTTTTTTAAGTATTGAAGATAACCACAAACTCATGGGTAAGGTAATCGCTACAACTTTTTTCGCTGGTTGCATCATTTTGATAATATTCAATAGATTAAACTTTGATCTTGATCACCGATCAATTTACGAATACTCCCTTGATAGGGCTGGTGGTGTTTATGGAGATGCCAATCAGTCGGCATTGGTTGCACTGCTCACATTTGTATTTATTAAATATCTGTTCCAACCTACCAATAAGTTTCAAAAACTTCTTAAGTTTTCAGCCCTTATGATTACGCTCTATGCATTGATTCTCACGTTTTCTAAGACTGGCTTCGTCATCTTTCTAATTGTACTGGGTTTGATTTACCATAAAATGTTTGATCCAAAGCGAATTCTAATTACGGGAGTAATACTGATTTTTGGTTTGACCTCTCTTTTCACATTCTTAATGCAAAGTGATTTCTTGTCGCCTGTTCAGAAAGAAAGAATTTTAAGTATCGCCAACATACTTACATTTCAGACGGACAAAGTTGATTATTCAGGGAGAAACGTGCTCTTGGAAAACATGATGAACTATATATATGAGAATCCGATATTAGGAAATGGCGTAAATTTTTCGATTAGCATACACGGTCACAATACAATCATGGGGGTTTGGGCCGATGCTGGAATTTTTACTTTTTTGTTTTTTCTAACCATGCTTTTTCGACATTTTTTGATGTCCATGAAATCAACCTCTGAGAATCGGTACTTTTTATTATCCATATTCTTTATAATAACAATATACATGTTGAGTTTGCAATCCATCATAACGGAACCCTACCTTTTGGTGGTTTTTGTTTGGATGGGCTATCAATACTCAATTGAAAATAGGCTTAGGGCTAATGTGATATGAAAATAGATTTTGTGATAGGCGCAATGCAGGGAGGTGGCGCAGAAAGGGTGGTAAGTCTTTTGTCCAACCATTTTGCTGAAAACGGTCACCAAGTGCGGGTAATTACTTTCTATGGGAAAGACGCCTATGATCTTCATCCTAAAGTTAAGCGCATACGGTTCCATAAAAAATCAATCATTAATTATGCTTCGTTTCGAGGTTTTTTTTCATTACTTGTTTTTTATTTCAAAAAAAGAAATAGACCAGAGTATATAAGCACACATATCGGTATGGTGGGTTATGCCACAATATTACCTGCTAAAATTTACGGCATTAAATCAGTGGTTTCAGTACATTTGAACCATTTACACCTGCCCTCAACATTATCCATTAAGTTTTTATGGCATGTTTTATTCCGTTTTCCCAATGCCATTACAGTATTAACAAAGTTCGATTTGCCCTTTTTCAAAAAAATCAATCCAAACACCGTTGTCATGGAAAACCCATGCTCATTTATTATTAATGAAAATGTGCCGCAAGAGAGAGAAAAAACAATCATGGCTGTAGGTAATTTGGACAGATACGCGCATAAAGGGTTCGACAATTTGTTGGATATAGTTTATGAAGTCTTTAAAACAAATCCAGATTGGAATCTTAATATCGTGGGTGGCGGAGAAACTGGTATGGCAGAGCTCAAGAAGAAAGTCCAAAAACTGGGAATCCAAAATCAAGTTCGGTTTTCTGGCTTTCGAAAAGACGTAAAAGAGATAATGGCCAAGTCCGAAATATATCTTTTGACTTCAAGATATGAAGGTTTGCCGATGGTCTTGATAGAAGCAATGTCCCAAAAAATGGCCTGTATCGCCTATGATTGTGTCTCAGGACCTTCAGAAATTATTGATGATGGGAAAAACGGAATCCTTGTAAGTAATCAAAATAAGGAGGAAATGATTCAAAAACTTGGGGAGTTGATGGGCAACGAAAAGATGCGAGCATCATTGAAGGCTAATGCAACAAAATCCCTTGATAAATTTTCTTTGCATACGGTAGGCGAAAAATGGGAACGTTTATTATACAGTCTATGATGAATATACACATGCATAATTATAAGGATTTCTATTCTAGTATTAGTGACTTTGACCTAAGAACCCATCTCCATTGGGATATTAATGTAGGGGCAGATTGTGCCACAATGGTTTACTTTTTAGAGGCGCACTCCCCATTTCCTACAAAACCGAGTAATTGAATTTCCCCAAAATCTTCTAAATAACTTTAGTTACAAAAAGACAAACAAAACTTATTGCAAAAGATAGATCATGCCAATACCACCCTGAAGTGATATCCAATCGACAAAAATCAGGTTTCACAACACCTTTTTAAGTGTGGTTTAGAAATGGGTTTAAAAAAAAGTGTTGGATGAGCTGGTTTTTACCAACTTAAAAGACATTCACAATATTCATCCAGAAGCAGTAATTAAGTTGGTAAACGAACATTTAAATGGAAATTGGAATCACTACACCATGCTATTGAAAGCATTAGTGTTGAAATAATGAATGAAAAATCCTAAGTAATTCATCTCATGAGATAGTATGCAGAATTGTAAAAACAAATGCTACACTTAATCCTGCTTATAGTTGTTTGCCTTATATTCTGATTTTGTAAACAAATTAGAGGAAAATAAAAACCTTCCGTAAAATGGGTAAGGTCCCAAAACCATTTGGACCAAATAAGCATATTTCATCAAAAAAATTTGATTTTTGTAATCTCAAAACCCATTTTTTCAGTATACGTTGCGTTAAAAAATGTATTTCATCGAAAAAAAGCCAAATTTCATCGAAAAAAAATACCTTTGGATTAATTTAGCTTTCCAAATCTATTTTAATTCATTTTACCACTTAACCGCAATAAGAAATGGCTCCCCACAAATCCATTACTTTTAGATTTATGTTTTTATTATTTATCTTATTTCTGACTTCATGTAATAAGGATAGTGACCTGTTTTCTGAGATAATTCAAGAACAAACACAAGAACAAACAAATGCTGGAGAAATCGGTATTGGTGTTGAACCGATATCATTTCAAGTCATAGATGACGAGTTTACTATTCCTGCCTTGAATACCCCGGCAATTTTGGACGTCCTGAAAAATGACAGCGTACCAAAAAACGATAGTATAGATGTTAAAATAGATATCATAAATGAACCTAATCTAGGTTCTTTGATAAAAAATAATGACAATACCTTTTCGTATACACCGGATTTAAGTAGTAACAAGGCAAATGAAGAAATTGTTGTCGATGAATTCACTTATTATGTTCAAATTTCAGGACATGGTGACTCACAACAGAAACAAGCCTCAGTATTGGTGAGTACCAAATATACCCTAGAAGATAACACGGAAGAATTAAAAGCCTTTCCCTCGGCAGTAGGTGCAGGTGCATACACAACTGGGGGTAGAGGCGGTGTAGTTGTTCACGTGACCAATTTAAATGATCGTGGCCCAGGTAGTTTAAGGGAGGCTTTGATGATGACTGTTCCCCGCACCATAGTATTTGACGTAAGCGGAACCATAACCCTAAATACCATCATCGAACTGATAAACGAAAACAGCAACTTTACGGTAGCAGGGCAGACGGCACCTCGAGGAGGGATAACCATAAGTGGTAGACCTATTCAATTGGGAGGTGGGTTTGGTCGCGCACAGGAACCTTGTAATAATGCCATTTGGAGATATATACGATTTAGAAATGGTAGTTATACAGGTGTTGCCGATGCCTACCTGCATAACGGATTTATATCAACGGGTACGGACGGTCTAGTTTTGGATCATTGCTCATTTTCATTTAATGACGATCAGGCAATCAGCATGAATGGCAACTGGGGGCGTGTTGACAATATTACGGTATCGAGAAGTTTGTTTTCAGAAAATGCGACTTCGGTCATTTTAGATGGTTCTGGAACTGGAAATGTATTCGACGTTACAGTTTACAGAAATCTTTGGAAGAATGAATATCACCGACAGCCCAATTACGGTGGTGTAGGTCAAGTGGATATTATCAATAATATCCATGACACTTTTCCTTCAAGGGTTGTTAACATCAATAAAACAGGAAACAAAGACGTGAATTACATAGGCAACTGGATTAGAATGGGGTCAACTTCCACCATCTATCCGCCGAACAAAGTGCAAAGCCCCGGCAATGTTTCAATTTACACGGCAAACAATTATCACAACACGTTAAGGACAACTCCCGTTTTGAATGACCAAGAAATATGGTCACAGTTTGGATTTGACCCAGCTCCACCAGTACCAAGCGATCGCTTTACAACTAACATGCACCCTTTGCTAGGGGCCGCACCAAAAATTGAATCTGCAGCGGATGCTTTTTCAAAAGTAACCAGTGATGTAGGTGCCAACAAATATTTGACCGTTGATGGCAGTGTTGGATTTTATTTGGATAGCTATGACACCGCTTTAATTGACGAAACCATCAACGGGGTTCAAGGGGTATTGGGTAATAAGTCATGGATGCAGCCGACATTGCCTGAAAATACGCGTGCCGCTACTTTTGACACTGATAAAGATGGTATGGCTGATGCTTGGGAAATATCCCAGTTTGGCGATTTGAGCCAAAATGCTACTGAAGATTTTGATGGTGATGGCTATGAAAATATTGAAGAATACCTCAATCAGGTAGATTTTGATTAAATCAGGTTAGCGAAATTTCAGCTCTAAATTTCAATATTTTTTTGAATACTTTACTAATTAGGGATTCTTCTTGATGGAATTCCAAATGAGCATTGTACCTTCCCTTGGTTATGATTGCAATTAGATAATTGGTCTGCGCAATGGGCAACTCCCTAATAGCCAATGAACTTGGTATCATAGTACATAAGTTCAAAAGCTTTCTCGTTGAATTCAGTAAAGCTGAGTTTGGTAGATATGATACCGCTAAAACTACAAGATATGGTAGCCTATGCTTACCATTTTAATGATATGAATAGGACAAATCCCCCTTTTCTTTACCCACCTCTTTAAAACAAATATGTTCACACAAAAAGAATTAATGGAATTCAGCGTGGGAACGATAAAAATTGAACCTCGCAAGGAACTAAATTAATTCGGTTTCATAGCGCCTTACAGAGCACTTTTACTTTTCCTCTATGATTTTTCTCGTAGCACACAAATACAATATGATGTTCAATGAAAACAACGAAAGAATGAATGCGCAGGTATTGCAGTCCTTCCCGAATAACATCGAAAAAAAGAGCTGAAAAAGTCCCAGTAAAAAAAGATAACAATCTTTAGACAAAAAAAAGAAAAGTAATAAAAACTATTTAATTTTGCCCCCTTTAGGCCATATCAGATTATGAAATTGAAATTCTGATTTATTTCAGTTTTATTGGCCGTGGATGGCATAATTATTCGGTTTAAAATGAGATAAAAAGAGATCCAAAATAGTTTGGAACATGGTTTACAAAAATATAATAGTAAAAAAATCGTTGGGCTTTATGAAACCTATTTAACAAGCTTTTAGATAGATGAACCAACCTTTGAGAATATTGCAAGTCTTAACGATTATGAATCGTGGTGGCGCTGAGACGATGATTATGAACTATTATCGAAATATCGATCGAACTAAGGTTCAATTTGATTTCCTATTGCATAGACAAGCAGAAGGTTTTTTTGATGAAGAAATAAAATCTTTGGGAGGTAAAATATATAGAATGCCCGCTATCTCACCTAAAAACTATTTTAGGTACAAAAAGACTTTGTTCCTATTCTTTGAAGAACATCCTGAGTATGAAATTGTTCATTCCCATTTAAACGCATTGAGCAGTATTATTCTTCAAGTGGCAAAAAGCAAAAAAATACCGGTTAGAATTGCCCATAGCCATCTTGCCGTAGAACCCTTTGTACTTAAAAAAATCTTTGTTCCCAACACGGACATTACAGCCACAGTTAAAGACAGCATTCAGTCCTTGATAAGACGAAGAACACGAAAATATGCCAATCATTATTTTGCATGTGGAATTAAAGCAGGTATTTGGCTTTATGGTAAAAAAAACCTGGATAAGGTTACAATCATCAATAATGCAATTGACTCATACAAGTTTACATTTAATCAAAAGACAAGAGAAAAAGTAAGATCCCATTTTCAAATCCCTGATGGCACCAAAGTAATTGGTCACGTTGGTCGATTTAATGAACAAAAGAATCATTTTTTTCTTGTAGAAATTTTCAGGGAACTGGTTAAGCGAAAACCTTCCACCCAACTTATGTTAATAGGAGATGGCAACCTAAAGCCAAAAATTGAAAATTTAACCTCCAAATATTCATTAAAGGAAAAAGTAAAATTTCTTGGCCTTAGAAATGATATCCCCGACTTGCTTCAAGCCATGGACTATTTACTTTTCCCATCGCTATATGAGGGCTTACCATTAACGCTTATAGAAGCCCAGGCAGCAGGCCTTAAAATTATCGCCTCAAGCACCATTGCAAAAGAGGTGGACTTAACAGATCAAATTAGATTTACAAGTCTGAATGAGACTGCCGAAAGATGGGCACAGTTGATGTTAGAGGATTTGGAATACCCACGTAACAACAACCATCAATTAATCGTAGAAGGCAACTACGACATAAATTCCAATGCCAAAAAACTACAACAATTATATCAAAAGCTCCTTTAAAGAATGTGTGGGATTAATGGAATAATAGTAAAACAAAGCGCTCTCGGAAAGGATATTCCCAATGTTCTTAAAAGAATGAATGATTTGATTTTTCACAGAGGTCCGGATGAAGACGGAACTTTTGCGCAAATTAAAGATAAATACGGAGTGGGAATGGCTATGAGAAGGCTCTCCATTATCGACCTTACTTCAGGACAACAGCCCATCTATTCGGACGATAAAAAAATCGTTATAACCTTTAATGGTGAAATCTATAACTATAGAGAGTTAAAAGCTGAATTAGAAGCGAAGAATATCAACTTCAACACCAGTAGCGACACAGAGGTTATACTCAAGCTCTACGAAAAAGAAGGTTCAAGTTCTTTTTCAAAGCTTGATGGTATGTTTGCTTTTGCCATCTATGATGAGCACAAGAAAAAAGTATATATTGCCAGAGATTTTTTTGGTGAAAAGCCTCTATATTTTACACAGACGGAAAATGAGTTTTTATGGGCTTCAGAACTCAAATCCATAGTGAGCGAACTAGAAGCAAAACCCAAAATCTCCTCCAAGGGCTTAAATCTATATCTTCGACTTACCTACGTTCCGGCACCACATACCATCTATGAGGGGATACATAAGCTTGAAGCGAATCATTTTTTGACCTATGATCTTGTCACACATACTTTCAATATGGAAAGAATTAATGATGAACCAAGACCAGTTCCCAATTCAATTCCCTTTGAACAAGCGAAACTCAAAGTTAAAGATATTGTAGAGCGAAACGTGGAAAGTCGTTCCGTATCCGATGTTCCTTTAGGAACTTTTCTATCAGGTGGGGTCGACTCTTCAATAGTTTCCTTGTGTTTATCACAGGTTTCCTCTAAAAAAGTGGAAACATTTTCCATTGGATTCAAAAAAAATCCATTTGACGAAACCGATAAATCGCAACTTGTTGCCAAACTTATCAATAGCAACCATCATGAATTCAAAATAGATGAAAATGATCTAAAGAACGATATCCATGAAATATTGGTAAACTTTGATGAGCCCTTTTCGGACACCGCTGCCTTGCCTACATATCTCGTATCCAAAAAAACAAGGGAGCATGTTACCGTAGCGCTAACCGGAGACGGGGGTGATGAAGTTTTTGGGGGCTATAACAAGTACTATGTGGGCAAGATGAACAGCCAATATACAAAATGGATTCCTAAGACTTTACATACCACTATAAGGGGGTTTGCCAATTCAATGCTGGCAACAAAGCGCGACCATAGAGGTAGGCGCTTTCAAATTAGAAAACTGCTTAATAGCATCGACTATGACGGGCAGTTTTTCTGGAATATTGTTTCACTTGCCAATACAGAAAGTCAATTAGCTGAAATACTATTACCACATATTCTTGAAACTGGTTTATTTGATGAATACAAGAAAATACTTGACTTAGATAAGGCTACCTCTCTTACTGACTTTAGGCAAATCGATAAAATAATTAGTCTGGAGGGAGGAATGTTACCCAAGGTAGATCGTACAAGTATGATGAACTCCCTGGAATGTAGGGCGCCTTTTCTAAATAGGGAATTATGGGAATTTACAAACACGCTTCCCGAACAGTACCTTATGAAGGGTTGGAGCAAAAAGTATATTCTAAAAGAGGCCTTTAAAGATCAATTTCCTGACCAGTTTTTGGAAAGAAGCAAAAGTGGTTTTGGTTCTCCTGTAGGGGATTGGTTAAGATCAAGTTTGCGCAAAGAATTGGAATCTTACATCGATATCAAATTTTTAAAATCGCAGGAACTGTTTAACACGGATACCATAGTGCCCCTAGTTAAAAATCATCTGTCTAGAAAGCGAGATAATACGTTTAGGGTTTGGGCCTTTTACTGCTTTCAAAAATGGTATAAGTATAACTACCTTAAGATTTAAATCGTTCATGAATAAAAATGTATTACTACTGGCATCCTTGGCTGGATCCCTAATTCATTTTAGAGGTGATTTTATGGCTGCTTTGGTAAAACAAGGTTATACTGTTTTTGCTGCTGCACCTGATATCTCAAAAGAAGTAACCGATAATTTGAAAAAACTACAGGTAAATCCCATTGCCATTGATTTGGACAGAACAGGACTTAATCCTCTAAGTGATTTTAAATCAGTATTACAGCTAAAAAAAATTATATCTAAGCACAAAATCGATTTGGTATTTCCATATACCATTAAACCTGTAGTCTATGGTTCAATAGCATCAAGAATGGTCGGGGTACCAGTAATATCCTTGATAACCGGTCTTGGATTTACCTTCAGCGGGGCATCAAGGAAAGCTAAATTTTTGCAACAAATAACGAAAAGGTTATATCGGTTTGCTCTACGAAGTAACAAACTGGTTATTTTTCAAAATGAAGACGATTTGCAGCTTTTTAAAAAAAGTAATATACTTTCAAAAGATCAAAGGACTTCAATTGTAAATGGTTCCGGGGTAAATTTGAACAGATACCCCTTCCGCATCAAGAAAGCGAATGCTTCAAGCATAAAATTTATCATTGTGGCAAGATTGATTAAGGAGAAAGGCATTCAACTTTTTATGGATTCGGCGACAGCACTTAAAAAGCACTTTCCTAACGCAGAATTTCATGTTATTGGTGGACAGGCAGATCCCCCTTCTGGTATAAATGTCGATATATTAAAGCAATTGGATGAGGCTAATATTATTGTTTTTCACGGCATCAAGGATAATGTTCCCGAATTCTTGAAAGAGATGGATGTTTTCGTATTACCCACTTTTTATAGGGAAGGAGTCCCAAGATCGATTTTGGAAGCATTGTCCGTTGGGATGCCTGTGATTACTACCGATATGCCGGGATGCAAGGAGACGGTTATTCCCAAGAAAAATGGATTTTTGATTCCACCTAATAGTTTTGACCCCTTGTTGGAAGCATGCCGCTATTTTCTTGAAAACCCCTCTGCTGTGGAGGAAATGGGTAAACAAAGTAGGCTTTTGGCCGAGAGAAAATTTGATGTGAATATCATAAACAGTTCATTAATACAGCACATCAGAACCGTTATATGACCTCACTAAATGCTGTTTATTACCTATCCGGCGAAATGGGATGATCAAAAAAACAGTTCGGTCAGATCTTATCGTCGTTAGCTTGTATATCGAAAAGGGAAATTATATAGAGAGTTTAAAGGAGTTTGTTTTTCGGTCAATGCTTCACTTGGTTAGCCTAGAAAAAAAAATTAGTATAATTTAGTTATCTAAAATCTATTAATAAAGCTTTAAAGACCAAAAACTTGAAAGTTTTATAAAAAAGTGATTGGTAAAATGATTTGTTTATTATGTACAAAAAGTTTTTTAAAAGAGTTTTAGACTTTTCCGCATCACTGGTAGCACTGATTTTGTTTTCTCCCTTAATTATTATCTTAATCATTCTGTTAATGTTTGCCAATAACGGCAAACCGTTCTTCTTCCAAAAAAGACCCGGAAAGAATACAAAAATATTCACCATCATAAAGTTCAAGACGATGAGGGACCCGAAAAATGACGAAAGTGAATTAATCAATCAAGAGCAGCGAATCACAAAAATTGGTGCAATTATTCGAAAGACTTCATTAGATGAACTTTTGCAACTGGTCAATGTTTTGAAGGGCGATATGTCGCTCATTGGCCCTAGGCCCTTATTAATTGATTATCTTCCCTTATATAATGAAGAACAAGCAAAAAGGCATTTGGTAAAACCCGGCATCACTGGATGGGCTCAGGTAAATGGTCGCACTGCTTTAACATGGGAGGAAAAATTCGCTCATGACGTATGGTATGTTGACAACTTAAGCTTTTATAACGATTTGAAAATTTTATTAAAAACAATTCAAAAAATATTCAACCGAGAGGCAATGTCGTCCATTGAACAAGCCTCATTTGCCGGTTGGAAGGGGAACAACACTTGAACGAATCAATTTGTAATAAAAACCCTGAGTACGACCTAAGAAGGGGTATTCAGGAGTAAAGTAACCTATTGATTTACATTCGAATACTTCATAACTTTAAGTTATAACAAACCCCGAAATCGGTCGATATCGTCCAAAAACGGGGTTTTGTCTTTTACAGATGATATTAGAAATACGAACCTGCCTTGCCGAACCAGGCAGGGATCATCCGAGTTCCAAGGCCGTTTTGTGTACCCGGATTTTGACACGAACCATCGTCTTTTGATGGAATCATTTGTAGAGGAGGACCTGATGAAGATGGCATATTTTCTGATGAACAGGAAAACTACTCTGTTGGGATGAACACTAATAATTCTAATTTGTATTTTTATGAGTCTATTAAAACTTTTTAATGTTATTAAAAATGGCTGCCATTGAAAAATTAAAGTTCCGTTTAGTGAAATCCCCTCTAGGAAGACACTTAAGATATATACAGGGAAAATTGATATATCTAAAATTAAGCAGATATAGTTCTGGAGTCAATACCTCGAAAAAAACCGTGTATTGTATTTCCCCATATAAAACAGGGACCACTTACCTTTCCAGTGTTTTCAGTTCTGAAGTTGCTATGCATGAACCTATACATTATATCACTTATAAACTTCTTGACAAGGATTTTGATAAATACTTTGTAAAAAGAATGAATTACTTAGGGCTAAAGCTAGAATGCTCTGGTTGTTGGAGTGCTTATATCGACCAATTAGCTAACCATGAAGTCGCAAAAGACCTAGAATATATATGCATTTTAAGACCCCCTTCATCCTGGATCACGTCTGTAATAAACTATTGGAATAAGCCAACATTGTTAGAGTTTCAGTTTCAAATTGCAATTGAATTTTTTTGGAAGAATAAAGTTGGCGTCGATTTGCGTTCTTTCAATTTTGAAGAAGACACAGAAACAAATAAGCAAATAATAAATAAGTTAATTGACTTCTATTTCAAATTTACAAACAAAACAAGATTATTGAACAATATTACTTATATACATTTGAAAGAAATTAACGAAAACCTTCCGCTCATAGAATCACTAATAAATGAGAAAACAATCACGGAGAATGGATGGAAGAAAATAAACGATGAAAAGAAATTTATTTATAAAAATGAAAATATTGACAAGGAATACAAAGAACTAATTGATAAATTGCAAGTTTCCCCTAATTAGAACTGTTTACTTTTCTAAAATTTCTACAGAGTTATTGTTTTTAGCCCTTTTAGGGCTAGCCCCAAAGAATTAAGTCTTGCATATTTTACAAGTTGCATGTTGTCCTCTGATTTCTGGTGATGGCCTCGTTTGAGATCCCTAATTGTCTTTTCAAAGGAACACATTTGTATTTGGTGGCGATATTTTAGCACACCTTCAAAATTCGGAAGGGAAAGCTGAAGTTCATAAAGAATATGTCATTTGTAAGGAGTTCGTTTAGCTTCAAAAGTAGGGGAAATTGGTTTTTATTAAAAGTAGTCGAATTTTCAAAGTCTTTCATCGTTAATATAGTCTAATATAGGTACTCCCTTATTAATTTTAGACTCTCTATCAAATATGGAAAAGATAGGTGGCAAATACAAAATTCATGAGCATAACCAATTCGATTAAACGTTACATTGTTCGAACCCCTTTCGCCGAAAATGTAAAAAATATTCAGGCAAGGATATTATATGCGGGCATACCCCCTTTGAAATCAGAGGTTAAACGAAAAACGGTATACTGCATTTCACCATATAAAACAGGCACAACCTATTTGGCAAGCTGTTTTAGTCCAGAAATATCACAACACGAACCGCTTCATCATGTAACATTGAAATATCTCGATAAAAATTTTGACGATTTTTTCGCAAAACGAATGAACTATCTAAATCTCAAGTTGGAATGTTCCGGATTTTTGAGTGCTTACATCAGTGAGTTGTCTGAAAATGAAATCGCTAAGGATTTGGAATACATTTGGACACTAAGACCTCCCTCTTCATGGGTAACCTCTTTGATAAACTACTATTACAGATCAGATTCCCTACTCCATTTCCAATTTGATTTTGTCGTTGATTTATTTTGGAAAAGAAAGGTAGGTATAGATTTACGTGAATTTCAAATTGGGGTCGAAACTAAAAAGAACCAAGAAATAATCGACAAATTGATTCAATATTATTTTGACTGGACTAAAAAAACCAGTTTGTTAAAAAATGTAACTTACATTAAGATCAAGGAAATAGACAACAACTTGCCATTGGTTGAGACTTTGATCGATGAAACTTCTACAATCAAAGATCGTTCGAAAAACGCAGCAACAAACAGAGCCTTCTCTTATAAAAACGAATCAATTGACGCGGAATACGAGCTTTTAACCGCAAATTTAATTAAGGAAAGAAATTCTTTATCTTAAAAGAAAAACGTTAGATAACCCCGTTAAAGAAAATTTACAAGTTGATTTTCAAAATCGATATTTGAAGCAGGCCAGTACTGCCCAACTGTCATGCATGGCTGTTTACCCTACCAAGAAAAAAAACAAATATTCTAGAGCCGGTATCCGGTTGGGGGGAGGAAATAAAAAAGAACCGATGCCAGGCAGACTCCATATTTTGTCAATTTAATTGTTCATCCGTAACCGGATAAAAATTGAATTCCTCTCGTAATCCTGGTGTAATGAATCCAAAGCGGCAGTTTTGGAATTCACTATATAGCCGTTTGAGACTTAGCACCGATATCCAATTCCCATGGTCATTGAACTTTTTTACATTTTGGAAAGACATATAAATATTCTCACCATTTCCTACGTTATATATCCCCGCTGGAAAAGAAACCCTCTTCAATTCTATATTTGGTTCGAGAGTTGTTAAGCGGTGATCAAAATAGAATGTTGAATCAATCCCAATACAATATTTTACAAGTTCGGGCTTAACAATTATTGAACTTCCACAGAGTTCGTTAAACTTCAAGGTTTTAACCAAAAACTTTTTCCCTTCAAAATGGATATATCCATTTTTAACGTACCAACCAGGAATATGTCCACTACTGATTTACGAATGCTGAAATATTTTACTTATAAAATCATCTGAATCTACCGTCACTATGTAATCAGTACTGAACTCCGTGGAAGCATACTCCACTCCTAGCAATATTTTCTTTCCTTTATAACCGCTCTCAGGGCTTTCTAAGTCATTGGAAATGGGCGGGGCAAAATCAACATGTACGTAATGAAGGTTTTGATGACTGAAAGTAGTTTTCGGAATCTCATGACAGACTACCATAACTTTATAATTTGAATCCGTCTGATTGCAAATAGACTTCAGGGTTCTCTCATATAATTGACTGAATTTATCCCAATCTGAAGTTACTAATTTACTCTTAACGGGGACAACGAAGGTCAACATGGAACAATCTATTTGATGAAACGGATAAAGAACAATTATTTGTCACATTGGAGTTTGATCGACTAAAAACAACAAATTCGGACCAGATAACTTTTAACTAAAAAAAGTGTAATATAAACAACTTAGAAACTGTTTCATTCAATCCATGATTCTTATTGTGGGGCTACTTCAAGTCATAGGAAGGCCATGACTTAGCGCTTTCGCCACTTCAATAAATTCTTTGTTATTCGGGTAATACACCACAAGGCAACGTGTCCTATTCATTGGGTACCTGGCACAAGACTACCTTAAAACTTTCGAATGCAATGCAAATCTCTTCCAATTAAACGAGAATAATTTACTTACGCAGAAGAAAAAATATTACAATGGAATAAATAACTAGATTTGAGACTGATATTATCAAACAGAGGTCAAAGCATTGTTAATGAAAACAGTAATGATTTTAGGGGGAGTTAAGGGAGTTGGTAAAGAAATTCTTTACTCCTGCTTAGAGAAAGGGTACAATGTTTCCTTTTGTGGAAGAAGTGCAAAACTTGGTCAGGAAATCATAACATCTTCAAAATCTAAAAATCAACTTTATTTTCACCAGTTAGACTTAAATAAAATTGATGAGCTCAAAAATTATCATGATGAAACCCTAAAAAGGTTTGGAAGAATTGATGCTTTGATTTTGTATGCAGGGGTTACTCCGGTCGCATCTATTTTGGATACTGAAGAACAACTTTATGATAGTGTTTTCAACGTCAATCTCAAGGCACCTTTTTTCCTTTTAAAACATGTTTTAAAAACTATGGTAAATGCTCAATCAGGATCCATAGTTTTTTTTGGATCGGCACATATGGATTATGGCCAAGAAGACAGGGCAGCCTATGCTCTTACAAAAAGTACGCTTTATACCCTATCAACACATATTGCCCATCACTATGCGAAGTATGGGATTCGGTCCAATTACCTTGTCATGGGTTGGACCCATACAGAAGGTGAGGTTGAACTAAGGGCCAGTGAAGGGATTGGTGAAGAAGACCTCAAAAACAAAGCAAAAGGTATCATCCCTATGGGTCGAATGCTAAATCCAACGGATCCCGTACCCGCAGTACTATACTTTATTTCTGATGAATCTGCAATGACCACAGGTTCATTGATTAGAATTACTGGAGGTGAATATATTTGATTACTTATGAAAGCCCAACTCGTTTTTTATGCTGACAACGAATTATTGGAGGGTCCAATTTATGATCATGGCAATGGCTTACTCTATTTTGTATCAATTTTTGATGGCTTGGTTTATTGCCATGACCCTGCTACAAAAAGAATTCTGAGTGTAAAACTAAATTCCCCGGTTAGCAATATCTATCTAAAAGACAATAAAAAAGTCGTTGCCGCATCCAAAAATGGTTTTTATGAGATAGACTTTAATACCTTGCAGGCAACCCTCGCCTTTACAATAGAAATTGATGATGATATCCGATTTAATGACGGGATAGAAGATGCCAAAGGTCGATTGTTGATTGGTACCATGGGTTATCCTCAAGTGCTGTCCAATCGAGGAAAGGTTTTTTCATTTCACAAAGGAAAATATAGGACTATCA
Organism: Croceivirga sp.; assembly: GCA_028284285.1. Lineage (GTDB taxonomy): Bacteria > Bacteroidota > Bacteroidia > Flavobacteriales > Flavobacteriaceae > Croceivirga. The sequence continues at coordinate 20,304 of JANQSA010000047.1, read as the reverse complement.
TTGAAAATACCACCATTTCAAATGGCCTAGCGTTCTCCAAAGACAATTCATTGCTCTATTTTATCGATACTCCTTCAAAAAAGGTGGCAAGGTATTCCTACGATATAGTCAGTGGTGATGTCAAATTTGAAGCATACGTCATTGAGTTCAAAGAAAATGGAAGTCCTGACGGAATGTGTATGGATAATAATGGAAATCTTTGGATTGCAGAATGGGGAGGGTCCTGCGTATCCCTCTGGAATCCTTACTCTGGTAAAAAACTGGGAGTTTTGGAGTTACCCTGCCCAAATGTCACTTCCTGTACTTTTGACGATAAAGGAGGTATGTATATAACCACAGCAAAATCTAATGACCAAAACAATAATTTAGGAGGAGGGTTGTTTTATTTTGAGAACAATAATTTCCAGTAAATGACTCTACCGTTAGTTAGTGTAATTGTTCCTATTTATGGGATTGAGGCTTATCTACCAAAGTGTATTGATAGTCTATTAGATCAGTCCTTTTATGACTTTGAATTAATTCTTGTGGATGACGGAAGTCCAGATAATTGCCCTGATATCTGTGACGTATATGCTAAAAAGGATCCAAGGATTAAAGTAATCCATAAAGAAAATGGGGGATTGTTAAGCGCAAGGAAGGCAGGTCTTGAAAACGCCAAGGGAAATTATGTTTCTTATGTGGATGGAGACGATTGGGTAGACAGATACTACCTGGATGTTTTATACAAACTGGCAGAAGCCAATTCTTCTGATTTAGTAGTAACCGGACATTTCCGGGAATTTGATGGCAAAATAGAGACAATAAAACCGCATTATACTGGTATTTTTAATGAAGCTGAAATACGGTCCTCAATACTTCCAAAAGTCATTTACAATGGTCATTTTTGTGAACACGAGATATCAACTTACGTCTGGAACAAACTTTTTAAAAAAGACTTGCTTATGGAAGTACTTTTTGACGTACCCAACCAAATAATTATGGGTGAGGATGCCGCGATAACCTATGCTTATCTAGCACTGTCAAAAAAACTGACCATCAGTAAAATTCCACTTTACTATTATAGACAAAGGCACGATTCCATCGTTAAGTCCATTGAGAATCCAACGATGGAATACTACAGGTTGGGACTCCTCATGAACTTTCTAAAGATAAGACTTGGCCGAATACTTGAGGAGAGCAACTTGAACAAGCAACTTTTGTATTATCTATACTCCCAGATTTTAGTGCGTTCAGGTGGGGTAATTTATGATGATTCCGGAAAAGTCTTTTTTAACCCTTTTTTGAATGTGGAACAAAATGCAAAAGTTATTGTTTATAGCTCTGGCTCATTTGGACAGCACATTCTTTCCACCAATGCCAAAACCAATTTTTTTCGGATAATCAAATGGATAGATGTGGACCACCACGAATTGAACGTGGGAGGTAATTTTGTTAGACCGCTCAGCTCAATTGACAATGAAGAGTTTGACTTCCTAATAATAGCAACAATCAATCCATCGAGCTATGAGTCCATTAAATCGGAGTTGATACTCATGGGTATTGATGAAAAGAAAATTGTAAAAATCATTACCGATGAAGAGCAAATCAAGGGACTCTTGGTACATTTGGGGTTCAAAGACGACTTCAGTTACCTTTTGAATCAAACAGAAAACCAATCGAATTAGATTTTAAAAATCCTTTAATCCATCAAAAAAATGACCAAAAAACTTATAATATTAGGAGGTAATCCTGAAACAGGAGTTTTAGTGGATATAGCCAACGCTATGGGAATTCATACCATTGTCATTGACCCCAACCCCAATGCACCGGCGAAAAAGAATGCTGCTGAAACCCATGATATCGATGGCTTCGACATTGATGGTATAGTTGCGGTTGCAAGAGAAAGAAAGGTAGATGGGGTCCTGGTGGGAGTCGCCGATATATTGGTCAAACCTTATCGGGAAATTTGTGAGAGATTAGGTGTGCATTGCTATGCCAATGAGAAAACAATAGAGGCCTTTTGCAGTAAAGATGGTTACAAGCGGTACTGTGCTGAATATGGTGTTCAAGATATTCCGGGGATTTATTTAACTCGGGATACCGCTGTAAAAAAACCCGCAAATGTGGATTTTCCAGTGATGGTTAAACCTGTTGATAGTGGCGGAGGGGTAGGTATGAAGATTTGCAGAGATCAAGAAGACTATATCGCAACCGTTCAGAACGTATTAAGGTTCTCAAAAAAAGGCGTGGTTTTGGTAGAAAAATACATGGACTCCAATTGTGATGATATGGCCGTTTATTATACATTCAAAGACGGTGTCCCATATCTTTCTGCCACCTATGATAGATATCTAACCAGACTCCAGGGCGATTCCAGTCCAATTGCCATCGGCACGGTATATCCATCAACGTATACCGAATTATTTGTAAAAGATGTTCACCCCAAACTATGTGAAATGTTCAAAGGACTGGAAATACAAACGGGTGTTCTTAATGTACAATTCTTTGTTGAGGATAATGTTTTTTATAGTTATGATCCAGGATTTCGATTGCAAGGTGAGGCACCACACATACACCTTGCCCATATCAATGGGTTTGATCATCGCAAAATGTTGATTAACTATGCCCTCACAGGCGTTTTTGGAGAAAGTGATTTTTCAGAGAGGAACGATTATATGTTAAAGGGAGGGGCCGCCTGCTCTGTTTGGGTACTGTTAAAGGGTGGTAAAATCGAATCGATAGAAGGGTTAGATACCATAAAATCGCACAAGAATGTGAATTTCGTCGTTGAACGATTTAAAGTTGGGGATACCGTGAAGGATGAATGGATTGGAACAGAAAGACAGGTGTTATTCAGAATTTATACGGCAGCAGATTCCATCTTTGGAATCAATGAAACCATCGAAGACATAAAGAAAACACTTAAGGTTACTGATTCCAACGGTGACGATATGGTAATCGAGTGGTTGAACCCTTGGAAAACCGAAGATTATATTTTCAATTAACATTTTAGTTTTTAGGGGGCCAACATCCAACGTTTTTCCTTCTAAAATTCGACTACTCAAAAAGAATAGAATTTAAAAAAACAGTAGCATGCAAAACATCTTAGAAAAGTTTAGCTTAGAAGGAAAAAAATCAGTTGTTGTAGGCGGAGCGGGAGATTTAGGACAAGCTATGGTCAAAGCCTTGGCAGAGGCAGGATCAAAAGTTATTGTAATTGATTTGGACCAAAGGGTATTTTCATTCTGTGAGCAACTTCAAAATGAAGGATATTCGGTGTTTGCGGTACAAGCCGATGTGAGCAATAAAGATGCCATTGAGCACTCATTTAAAGAATCTTTAAAATTACTGGAAGGAAAAATAGATGTTTTAGTAAACACCGCTGGGATTCAACGAAGGTATCCTAGCGAAGATTTTCCTGATGACGAATGGCAAAGAGTTATTGCCATAAATCTTGACGCTACTTTTTATTACTGTAAGATGGCCGCAAATATCATGCTACCTAATGGGGGTGGTAAAATAATTAACGTGGCCTCGCTCATGAGCTTTTTGGGAGGCATTACCATACCTGCCTATGCAGCGTCCAAAGGAGGAGTAGGACAATTGACCAAAGCACTATCCAATGATTGGGCTTCTAAGGGAATTTGTGTGAATGCCATAGCACCGGGTTATATGGATACCCAATTAAATACCGCTTTGATCAATGACAAAAAAAGAACTGATGAAGTCATGCTAAGGGTACCGATGAAAAGATGGGGGATTGGTGATGATTTAAAGGGTATTACCGTATTTCTTGCCTCTGCCGCCAGTGATTATGTCTCAGGAACCATAATACCAGTGGATGGAGGGTATTTGGGTCGTTGACATGCTATTTAGGGGCATAAGCCCTATTACCAAAAAAGAAAATTCGGTGGTTTGTAACGTGGCCAAAAAATTTTGATGACGGCTCTACCGACGCTAACAGAATAATTGCCCAAGGCTATACGGGTGGTTTTTCAAGGATGAACAATGAATTGACTTCTTAAATCCAACTCACGTTACATTTAGTATTTCGGACAAACCATCTTTTATCGACATTTTGGGAAAAAAGTTTATCTTTTTATAAATGGTATCATCGAATGTAAATCCTTGCCCTGATTCTTTTCTATCTCTTAAAAATTCAATGTTTACAGGGTTATTCGTTAATTCATAGACGATACTAGCAATCTCCAAATAAGTATTAGGAGTCCTTGTAATAGAATCGTATACTCCGAACACTCCATTTTTGACTACCCTTGAAATGGTTTCCGTAAAATCCTTAATGTGAAGATAGTTCGCACTTCCACCATGTTTTCCAAATAAGGTGATTTTCTCACCTTTAGATGCCATTTCTATAATTTGATAAAGAAAAGGATGATGAGGTATAAAAGAAGAATCATTGCCATATAACTGAGAGGGCCTTAAAATGGTGTATGGAATTTTGTCCCTTTTCAAACAATATTGTATAATCTCTTCTGAATGTCTTTTTGAAATAGAATATATACTGTAGAGTGGCGAACTTTCATCCAAATGGGCAAATATGCTTGAAATGTAAACATAGTGTTTCACATTCATTTTTTTCAAATGAAAGCACAAGTCCATTGTGTCCAATACATTAAACTTTTGAGTTTCATATATCTGCTCATCTGTTTGTCTTCCAAATGCAGCCGCTGTATGGATCACAATGTCTATGTAATCGGGCAACTGGTGAGTAAAAGGTCTATTAGGATCTAAATTAATATCACAGTCCCTACGACCCACTGTAATTATTTCATAATCTTCAGATAACAAAGGCATTAGATGCCTTGAAACGCTAGAATTCCCTCCGGTAATAAGTATTTTCATTTACTCTAAATAATTTCAAAACAAGCGAACCACCTATCTCCTAAGGTGAACTAAATACAAATTTTAACAAAAATAAAACAAATATTCCTTTAGCCCGAAGTGCATTTAAAAAAGGTGGTGCAAACTTCTAAACAGTTAGAAATTGAAACAATTACCCTTCAATTCAGAAGCATAATTTTGAATCAAATTACGAGCAAATAAGAGAGGTTTTCACAAATGCATGGATGGACAGTTTCCGGTAACTTCGCAATAGATTCAATACGACAACCACAAGCTGGAAAGGGTTCAACTTTTTGGCACTTACCGTATTGATACTACAAAAGTTCAAAACCAAAAAGTCTAAATGAGTTGATGTCCATATATTACCATTCAGCGGCACAAAGGAGTAAATAACCCAAAAAATATTCTAATTTTTAAATTTTTGAAATAATTAGTTTTACTTCGCGTTGAGACATTTCAGAATAGATTAGATTCAAATAAAACTATATAGATTGATGAAAGAAGAATATTTAAAAAAGGTTCAAACGATTGATGATTTGATCACGGCATTCTACGCCAGTCTGGGTGGTGAGCCAGGTGAAAAAAGAGATTGGGAGTTTATGAAATTTTTATTTCACCCCCAAGGGATGAAAATTGGTTATGAGTACGACATCAACCGAAACTTTAGACCTCAATGGATACACCCAAATGACTACATCGAACGTATTGGTTTTTGGTTTAACAATACTCGAGAAACCGCTTTTTATGAAAGAGAATTAGGTAGGGTTGTAGAAACTTATGGAAATATAGGTCATGCTTTTAGCCACTGCGAAGCTTTCCATAGCAAGGAAGATATGGCTAACAACAAACCTTATAAACAAGATGTAAAAAGTATTCAACTAGCTTACTACCAGGATAGGTGGTGGATTATCAACATGTTCTGGCATGGTGTTACTCCAGAATTTCCCGTTCCTGACAGGTATAAGAAGTTTCAGCAATTTCCGTAGATCATTCATTTTTGTTGAGTTTTGTAGGGTCATTGAATGAACTGTAAAACCTCAGTCCTAATTTGTAAAGCTATAGTTTTGATAACTTTATGCGAACTTGGTAAAAAAGGGGCGTCAGGCCCTAACAGAAGTGATCTTTCAGACAAAAATGGGCTCCTTTTGGAGTCCTTTTTACTATTAGGAAAGGGATAGCTCAAAATTAGCCCATAGCTTTGTTGAAGCCTTGATACTTTCAAAAATCGTAATCAAAGAACAGGCCTTTGATCCAGTCTGCTTGTTCATCAATATCAAATGAATTGAGTAACTTTAAATTACTCTTTATAATCCTACTTTATCAATAGGAAAATATACAATATTCCTTTAATGAACTACCTCGAAGCAGAGCGTGCGAGGTATCAAAACAAACGTAATTGATTCTTATGTATCTCTTTTTCCCCCTTGTCCTGTTTTGCTTGATTCCGGAGATATTTCTTTATCATATCCTCGTTGGCGTACTACCACACTGTATTCACATAGTAGCCGATCGTCCAGAATCCCCAGCCCCAAAGTTGCCGTTTGACCTCGGGATGAAGTCGGAAAATTTCCTTTGCCGTGATGCTATTCAAAGCGTTGACGATTTTTCCAGGGGAGAGCATCGGGACACTCTGAACAAGAAAATGGGCGTGGTCCCCATCAAGGCCAATCTCCAAAAAGTGGATCTCGTACCACTACTCTATTTTCAAACACACCGAACGGAAGGTCTTCAAGACCTACTCGCTCAGCGCGTTGCGGCGGTACTTGATAGGACAGACAAAATGATACATCAACAGACTCTTGTTGTGGCTCTTGTGGATGTGATCGCTCATACCCACAAAAATAGAACATCACGCTACACTCGAGGCAGAGCCTCGGGGAATTCTATTAAATCGAATATTCCTGATAATTTTATCCTTAAAAATATTTCCTTCTCTCAATCGTTTTTATAAATATTACTACATAAAAGTGTAGGGTCTAATGAAAATCACCCTGATGTAAATGATTGAAATTATTAAAGAAAAAGAGGGTTGGGATGACTTCGTTTCCACCTTTGACCATTCAGACTTTTATCACACCTTTGACTACCATATGATTGCGAAGGGTGATGGAAGGCCCGTACTGTTGAAATATTCCCATGAGGATACCAGGATTGGTCTCCCCCTATTAATACGAAATATTCCGAATACCCCTTTTTTTGATGCTACTTCAGTTTACGGATATCCCGGGCCCTTATGTCAAAACATACCGGTAGATTTTAACAGCCAGCACTATTCGAAAGCGCTACTTGAATACTTTTCAGACCACAATATTATTTCCGTTTTTTCAAGACTAAATCCTTTTATGCAACAACAACATAAAGTCCTTGAGAAGATAGGAAGTGTGGAGAAAAAAGGGGTGGTTGTTAGTATCGATCTCAAAAAGAACATTGGACAACAACGAAAAGAGTTCGGAAGAAGGCTTAAGGGGCAACTGAACAAAATAAGAAGGCATTGTTATGTTCAAAAGGCCTTCAATGATGATGAGTTTCAAGACTTCAACAAACTCTATCGCGAAAACATGGACAGGGTCAATGCAAAACCAAGGTATTATTTTGATGACCACTATTTTAATGTGCTCACGAAGAGTAATAGTTTTCATACCGAAACCTTATTGGCCAAACACCAGGATACCGGTGAAACTATTGGTGCAGGTATGTTCATCTACAAAAATTCTGTTATTCACTATCACCTGTCCGGTACAAGAGGAGACAGCTTGCCACTGATGCCTATAAAGCTCTTAATTGATGATATGCGAATAAAGGCTACCGAACGCGGTTTGAGTTATTTTAATTTAGGTGGTGGGCTTTCAGGCGCCAACGATACCTTGCTTCAATTTAAGTCGTCTTTCTCAAAAAATATGGTTGATTTTTATGTCTGGAAATTAATTGTAGATCCCAATGTCTATCAAAAAATGATAGCAGAATGTAAAGAACCTACCAATGCAAATTTTTTTCCTCCCTATCGGTATAAAAGCGAATATTATTATACCAAATGATAAAGACCAACCCATTCACCTCAAAAACTTTTACCGCGATTTGGTCAAAACACTTTAATCAATCGCGACCAGGCAGAACTTTTGATATCATTAAAGGACTTTTTTTTGTTAAAACCCATTTTCCATTTCTTTTCGTCAATGTTGGAAAAACACACACCAAAGGTATAAGTTACTTGGTAGATGACACAAATTCGGAAGATCTGAAGGGAAAAGTGCTCCTAATTTATGATGTACCCTCTTTTTCTATTGGAATATCTGAATTCTATGACACAACGATAAAAAGACATATAATCAAACAATACCCAGGGTTCTTGATTGATTTGACCCCTTATAGCGATTTAAATGACTTTATGGCCGCCACCTTTAAAAAGAGTAGCCGATATAAGCTAAAAAAGTACAAGAAAAAACTAGAGACCTGTTTTGATATCAGTAGCAAAATGTTTTATGGACACATGTCAAAAAATGAATACGATTTTGTTTTCAAAAGATTTAAAGAACTCCTGGTTAAAAGATTTGCAGATAAGAAGGTAACCAATAACAATTTGGAAAAGCAGGAATGGGACTTTTATCAAGAAATGGCCTACCCTATGATTTTGGAAAAAAAGGCAGGGCTTTTTGTTATCTATGACCATGATCAGCCAATTGCAGTGACGTTGAACTATTTTTCAGAAGACGTCCTTTTTGATGCCATTACCGTTTTTGACATTGATTACTCTAAATTTCATTTAGGCTCAATAAACATTATGAAACTTTTGGAATGGTGCTTGCAACACGATGTGAAAATCTTTGATTTTTCTAAGGGGTATTTTGATTACAAAAAAAGATGGGCAAATAAAGCATACGACTTCCACTATCATGTAATTTATGACTCCACATCGCTAAACGCAAGGATATTAGCCACTGTCTTAAGAAACTTCTTTATGTTGAAACAATACCTGCGAGACAAAAGAATAAATGAGAAATTACACCGATTCACTTTTCGGGTCAAAACTTTATTTGGTCAAAAAGAGCCGCCTTTGAAGTATGAATTTGCAGAGTTGAAAGAGGGGTTTTCGGCCAAAAAGTTTCATAAAATGGATCTTGATGCATCAGAAAATCTTTTTTTAAAAAAAGCAATTTTTGACTTTCTATACCTGAACAATGAGCCTTATTATCAACTTGAATTATTTGGAGAGAAAGAATCAGACAGCACGAGCTTTGTACTTTCCGGAAAAGAGAAAAAGATACAACTTAAAATACTCTAAACAACCTAAACCAAAGCCTTGGTTTTTCCCAGATTAAAAAAATATCGGTTTATTTTTGATTTTCTTCAACTAAGAAAGACCTATCCTTTTTATTCTGGGGTTCTTAATACGACCAATGGCCAACTACTTAAATCTGGGACAAAAGATGATGGCAATCAAATAGGAAAGAAAATATATGTGGTCAATTACATTCCCCCCTTTTTAAAGCCTCATATGAGTGATACAAAGCGAAATGCATTGCACATCGTTCCATTTCGCATGGCAGGGAACGAGGGCTTTATGGTTGATCTAAACGGCTTCCACGACATTGATGGATATATAAAGGAAAAAATGGGCACTAAAGGCCGCAAGATAAGACGGTATATTCGAAAATTGGAAGCTTGTTTCGAAATTGATTATAAATTCTATTTCGGATATATTTCAAAAGAAACGTATGACTTTCTATTCTCTAAACTCCATTCGTTCCTCGACAAACGTTTTAAACAAAAAGGTGTCGAGCATGAACTTTTTGATAGTTGGGAGTTCCTATTGGAAACAACATTTGAAATGATAACAAACAAAAAGGCTTCCCTTTTTGCGGTCTACGACAACGAGGAACCCATTGTAATTTGTCTAAGTTACCATTATCAAAACATCCATCACAATGCAATTGCTGCCTACGATATTGACTACGCTAGATTTAGTTTAGGCCAAATTGACATCTATAAACAAATTGAATGGTGCATAAGGAACAATTTTCAATTGTTTGATTTAGGTCCGGGAGATATGGAATATAAGCGCCGTTGGTGTAATGTGGTTTATGATTTTGAACATCAGGTCATTTGTTCAAAAAATAACCTCGAATCGAAAGTGACAGCACTGGGTCTGGTCTATTACTATAGGGCTAAGGCGTCTCTAAAGAAAAAGAATTTGCACAAAACATATTATTCCATTCGAAAATTGTTCAACAAAAAAGAAGAACAACAAAACAAATACTTGGGGCCAAGATTTGAAATTTTACCTCGGCAATTCTATCCTATAGATCTAGGTTTGACACTTTTGAATTTAAGGGAGGAGGCTAATTCCTTTCTTAGAAAACCCGTTTGCGACTTTCAATATTCCTATTTGGAGACCTCAAAAGACATAAAAATTTATAAGGTAGACCAAGAAGAAGATGTGTATCTCGTAAAAGGGAAGAATAACATACAGTGGTTTAAAGTGGTTTACCAAGCTGACCTTGTAAAATGAGAAAGTACATTCACCGTACACCTAATTTCTTTATGGATCTTTTTGTTGAACAAAAGATCCCTAAAGTATATTCTAGAATTCGATTAGGAGACCATGTTCTGCATACTTCGCAAAGCGAAAAGAATCAAGATCATGCTTCGGATGATGGTCATTTGGCCTATTCCGTAGCCCTAATACCCGATTACCTTGAATTCGATGTAATTGCTCCAAAACACATTAAATCAAAGGCTCATAATCAAACTAATTTGGGTTATGCTGTAAAAATTACCGAAGGTTTTAAGGTTGAGGATTTTTTGAAACGACAACTGAAAAGCAACTATCGGAGCGTCAAGAAAAGGTTAGTTAGGCTGGAAAGTTGTTACAAAATACACTATGATTTTTTTCACGGAGCCATAACACCTGAGAAGTATTCGTATTTGATGCATTGCTTGTATACTATGTTAACAAGGAGGTTTGAGCAACGTCAAGACATACATGAAAAACTAAAGGAATGGGATGAGCTATTGAAAGTCACAAAACAAAAGATCAATGAAAAGAAAGCCTCGCTATTTGTTATTTATGATGATACAATTCCTATAGATATTTCTTTAAACTACCATTTTAAGACGATCATGTTTGGTGCGGTTTCTTCATACGATATTGACTACTACAAGTTTGGGTTGGGGCTTATTGAAAAAGTAAAATTATTGGAATGGTGTCATTCTAATAATTACAAATTGCTCGACTTTGGGTATGGAGATTTAAACTACAAAAGCAATTGGAGCAATTATGTGTATAAATTCAAATATGAAATCAGTTTTGATCGTAGGTCTTTGGGCGCTACCCTACTTGCAAAATTGGAAGGTGCAAAACTTCATGCCAAAGAATATCTTAAATCAAAAAAAGTGGATATTCTATACAGGAGAATTAGAACGGTAATGCGTTTGAAAAAAAACAAGATCTCGACAACGGGAAAAGCCATAACCTATGAAAAATCCAATATAGGGCATAACCATTCCCATACAGAATTTGAAAAAGTGAATTATCGTGATCAGTGCTCACTTCCTTTTAAAGCCATTGTCAATGATTTTATTTATTCAACAAAAGAGACCAAAGATTCAATTGAGGTATTAAAGGTTATAAACGAACAAAATACTTATCTGATTAGAGGGAAAAAGAATGTTCAGACCATTATTTTTAAAAATTAGTTCGCTTTGGGCTATATTGAAAACCCATCAAGAACGGAGTTCCAATACTTTAAACAAACCCGTTTAATCTGGGTAAAACCCCATCTAAAGTAACCACCAATGGGCAGAAAAAGATTTAAAAAAGCAGGTTTTTATTTTGGGTTTTTCGAAAAAAGAACAGTGCCGAACATCTACCAGGCCTTATTCCTTAAGAACGCCCAAGAGCCCATTTACAAAAACACCCTTTTTGATTCTCAAACGAAAGCTGTTCAATGGTACATAAAGTTATTTCCCTCCTACTTGGATTTTGAAAGAAATCATCATCCGGAATTACGGTTAAAAAAAATCTTCCGGGTAAAAGGGTTTGCCATAGATATTAAGGTAGATAGTGCAGACACCTATCTCAGCACGCATTTCAAACCCAACTTCAGGACATCCTTAAGAAGAAGATTCAAAGGGCTGGAAACCTGTTTTAATGTGCGATATGCGATGTACCATGGCCATATTGAACGCAAGGAATACGAATACATCATGCAAAACCTCCATGCCATGTTGGTCAGGCGGTTTAATCAACGTAATGACAAAAACATGGTCCTCAAAAGGTGGGACGATTACCAGCAAAATACCTTTGCCATGATCAACAAGAAAAGTGCCTCTTTATTTGTGATCTACCATGATTCAAGACCCATTCAGATTTCGTTGAGCTATCATTACGCTAACATTTTTTTCTTGGCCATTCCCTCTTATGATATCGATTATGCAAAATTTGGACTTGGTAACCTTGGCATTAAAAAACTATTGGAATGGTGTATTGAAAATGCCTATGTAATGCTAGATATGGGTTATGGAGCTTTTGACTATAAAATCAAGTGGTGCAATACGACGTACAATTTTGAACATCATTTGTTCTTTAGACAGTCTTCAATCATTTCGCGAATGATGGTAGGTTATGTTTCCACTAAAACACAATTCATCAACTTTTTGCTGGCCAAAAATATCAATGTAATCTATCATCGAGTTAAGAATTTCCTTCTGGGCAAGAAAAAGGGCTTACCTCCCAAATACACCATTGTAAAAGGCAGTTTTGATAAGAAAGAGCTGTCAAATTTCACCCGGGTAAACCCCATCTCAAACACCTCCTATGAACATTTAAGAAAACCCTTGTATGATTTTGCCTATGCACAACTTGAAAAGGTATCTTCGATTGAAATTTATGAAGCACCGAACAAGAAAGAGTATTGCTTTATTGGCAGTAGTCAAATTCAGAAAATCGTTGTAGAGAGCTAGCATCAGCTAGTTCTGATTGGAAGCCATTAGGGCAGGTAATTTGACAAAATCAAGTACCATTCAATTGCAGCAAAAACAATTTCCGGCTTTGTAATAACCTCTTTTGTGCAGTGAATGTTTTACCCGTTCAAAAAACTTCAAAGTATATGATTCAAACGTGGTATAGCCAAAATTGCTTATACTTATTGAAGGATCAAGAGATTGTACATAGTGCCACCATCTCTGTGGAAGATACAGCACATCTCCGGGTTCCAGAATTACTTTGATAAAATCCACCTCATTGAATCTTGGAAAACGTTCTGGGTCAAAATTATTGATGTCCACTTGACTTGCCACGGCCTCATAGATATGCTTATCGCTTGGGTACATCTGTTTATTGAAATCTGCAGAACAGATGATGAACATTTTTTTTCCCTTGATCTGGGCATACATATTGTTGGCGGTATCTGCATGGAAACCGGAAATCGTTCCTGATGGCCCTATCCAAGCGGTAACCTCGTTGGTCTTGGTCAGGTCTTCGAAAAGCGAAAAATCGATATCCTCTTTTAAGTTTGGGTAGTACTCAAATATATTCAATGTGGTCAAATAATCTTTGACCTCTTTCTGGCCTGATTCTGAATCCTTGAGCTTTTGAATATATTCTTTGAAGGAGGCTTTCTTATATCGATTATCATTCTGAATAAAGTTTTCCGACAAAAGAAGGATATCCCTATCGCCTTTAAGACTCAAAAAGTAATCAAGATTCCACTTTTTTTTAGCAGCCCACTCATTGGCAAAGCCCTTTATTAAAACAGGGCGCTTACCGTTGAAATACCTTTTTTTGAATGTAGCGGCATCCACTTCTTTTAACTCCTCTATCGGTGTACTTTGCTCTAATATTTCATTTACAATATTCATCTGGATGATAAAGCCTGGATAAAAGTAATCTTATTACTTCTTAGGTCAAGATTTTGTCCCTGAAGGAATAGGTTTTATCGTTAAAAAGCAAAGATAGCCCTTATTCCCCCTTTACGGTTTAAAAACACACCTAGAACACCTTAGTTTTATCCCGTGCAAATGTCCTACAGAAGTGGCGCTTTTGGATGTGCTTAAACCAGCATACGATATTGCGAATCCTTCAAAAAAATATCTCCTAAATTCTGAGCTCCTGTTCTTGAGTTCCTTTTCTGTATATTTTGAACGATTCTTACCCCCATTGGTCATTTTTTCCTCTCCGAAGGCCATTTTGACTATAAAACACAATGGTCAAAAAAAAGATATGATTTGCATTATCTTATACTTTTTAAAATAATCACCATTATCCAAGTGCACCCTCCTAATCATAAAACTCTTTTTGAATTAAAGCAATGTTTAAGGGATCAAGAATTCAATGAACATTTGCACCATTTTGGCTATCGCTTAAAAAAGATGTCCCCATGAAATACCTAAATTTAACCATCGCATACTTAATTCCAAGTTTTCCATGAGCGGTCTTTTTTATGTCTTAAAAAAGGCAACAAGTCAAGTATTTTGGCGTTTTTGTTTTCCAAAGGGTCAACACAAGATGTCATAAATCAAGAAAAAACTAAAAGGAGGGTATAAAGCACCAAAATCTGACCCCATTGTATAAGTTTGAAACAATAACAGAAATGCCCACAGAATCATTGAAAGAAATCAACTTGAAGCAGAATAACTTACCGATTGACAAACAAATTATCAATGATTTTTTTTTGACTCAGGAGCATTCGGATCATATATCGCTTCATTACTCCAGGACCAGGGACATTTGTATTCTTAACAGCAAGAAAGGGGTAAAAAAATCCCGGTAAAATACAAACAGTTAGTATATGTTATTTAATTCCATTGAGTTTTTACTATTTCTACCTCTTGTTTTCTTTCTATACTGGTTCTTTTTTAATAAAAAAACACTTGTCCAAAACCTGTTTTTGATTTTTGCCAGCTATTTGTTCTACGGTTGGTGGGATTGGCGCTTTTTAGCTTTAATTTTTCTAAGTACCCTGGTGGATTTCTTTGTAGGGCAAAAGATCTATCAAAATATTGATATCAGGAAAAAAGCGCGGTATTGGTTATGGGTGAGTATGGCGTTCAACATAGGGATGCTGGGATTTTTTAAATATTGTAACTTCTTTTTAGACTCTTTTATCGATTTTTTCCAACTATTTGGATATCAAATGAAAAGCACCTGGACTTTGCGGATAATTCTTCCGGTGGGAATTTCATTTTATACGTTCCAGACCATGTCATATTCGTTTGACATCTACTATAAAAAGTTAAAACCAACTAACAACTTTGTTGCGTTTATGGCTTTTGTATCCTTTTTCCCCCAACTGGTCGCAGGGCCTATTGAGAGAGCTTCAAATTTATTGTCCCAAATTGGAAAGGGACGAACCTTTAGTTATCCACAGGCCTCTGCCGGTTTAAAGCTTATTTTATGGGGGTTTTTTAAAAAACTGGTGATAGCGGATTCTATTGCTCCAATTGTTGATGATGTTTTTGCCAACTATCATACCTACTCAGCTTCTACACTGATTCTTGGTGTTTGCTTGTTCAGTTTTCAGGTATACGGAGATTTCAGTGGTTATTCGGATATCGCAATTGGCACGGCAAAGCTTTTTGGAATTGAGCTCAAGTCCAATTTTAGGTTTCCCAGTTTTTCAAGAAACGTAGCTGAATATTGGCAAAGATGGCACGTTTCCCTATCCACTTGGTTCAGGCATTATCTCTACATCCCTATGGGGGGATCGCGGGTAAGCAAACTGAAATCTGTTAGAAACATTATTGTAATTTTTTTGGTGAGTGGTTTTTGGCATGGGGCCAATTGGACTTTTATTTTTTGGGGGGGGCTTCACGCGCTCTTCTATATTCCTGTCTTTTTAATGGGACGCAATAGAATGTATGCCCACAACGTGATAGGGGAGAACCGTCTTTTTCCTACTCCAATTGAAGTGTTGCAGGTGCTTTTGACCTTCACTTTGGTTACTTTTTCACGGATTTTCTTTAGATCGCCCTCATTAACAGATTCCTTTCAATACATCAATGGAATAGTTACAAACTTTGCATACGAGCCTTATGTTCATCCTATGGGCTACAGAATGTCCGATTTTTATGTGTTGTTGGGCCTGTTTGTGTTTTATGAATATTTGATAAGAAAAGATGAGCGCAGTCCATTCAAATTCAAATCAAAAATGGTTCGCATCTTACTATATACCATAGTAGTATTGGCTATGCTTCTGTTTTATGACGATGGCGTTAACCGATCCTTCATCTATTTCCAATTTTAACAGCATGAAAAAGTTTTTGTTAAAAACAGTACTGTACGTCTTCCTGATTCTTTTGCTTCTTGAAACCATCGTGCGGGTTTTTCACCTGTATACGGAAGATCCACCGCGTTATATAGATGAATATCTTGTTGAAAAGCGTGTGCCGGGGCATAATGGCTATGCTGTAACCGGCAACAGAAACCAGAATTTTTCCGAATTCAATATCAATACCACAGGATTTAATTCCCATAGGGAATTTGTTCCAACAAAGGAAAAGTTCGAAATAGCGCTGATAGGAGACTCGTTTATTGAAGGGTTTCACCAGGATTATTATGATTCGACAGGAAAAAAAATAGAAACAATCTTGGACACGGTTGAAGTATATCAATATGGTTATGCAGGCTATGATTTGGCCAACCAAATGCATTTGATCAAGGCCTACAAAGAGCAATTTAATCTTATTGATGAAATAATCATTTACCTCAATTATGAAAGCGATTTAGAACGCGGTGTCTATGAGCCTAATAGGGAACGAATTGCAATGCTATCTTCAACAGTCTTTAAAATACGGGACAATGTTAAGCTTTTGGCCTATGGCTCTAAAGTTGGAATTCTGGAACCCATTAAAAAGTTGGTTACAGGTCAGGCTTTCCAAAATACTACCGAAGCATATGAAAACAATACAGTTGATGTTGACCAATCAAAAGCTGCTCAACGAAAGGAGCAGGAATATCTGGAAAATTTTAAGAGTTTGGTAAATCTGTATGGATATGATAAAAGCAAAACCACAATACTACTAGACTCAAGAAAAACTAAGGCCTCCTTTTTGGCGTATTGTAATGAAAATGGCTTTAAATATATTGATTTTGCCCCCACATTTGAAAGTACTACTAAGCCCGTCACCCTAATTTATGATTGGCACTGGAACAATCATGGAAGAGAACTGATCGCAAAGGTCATAGCGGATTACATTAAGGGTAAAAAAGCACAAAACGGTAAATAAGTCCGTAGAAATTATCAACTAAAAAAAGCTTAATGATTGATTTTATTTCATTCGAGTTGGAGGAGTAAAATTAACCTCCGTGACAAGTGTACCAATAATCCAACTATCTTGGTAAAGTGTTCTTCTCAATACAAACAATTAACTGATAACAAAAATAGATTTTACCAAAACTTTTACTGTTAAGGGTTTGTCTATTCTTACTCTTATCCTCCAAAACATGAAATTTACTTCGGTATAATGCAAGGAGTGGTGAAATATAATCAGTTAGCGGATAGTATGTAACACTTTGCTAAATCCAAGATATCCTTTTCTGAAAACCTATAATCATAAACATCCTAGCCCACCGCTTTGAGTCTTAACTCAACCTAAAGAAAAATATATGACATGAAGAGGGAGTTTATGTGCTGTTATCATTGATTACTTAGTAGAAGCGTCCTGTTACATTTCTTCTATTCAACCTATTGATAAAATCATACCTTAAAAAGACCTCAAAAGAACCATCATTAAATTGGGTACTTCCTAGTACCGTAGTTTCAAAGTCATACGCTAGGCCCAAAAGAAACTTTTCTGCAAATTTAACTCCGAAGAGGGCACTTACGGCCGAGTTCAGTCTGTAAGCCGCGCCCACGGAAAACTTATCGTTGAAGGTCAGGTTTGTGGTTAGGTCAAGTTGAACAGGGCCATTACTCACCGCCTTTAATAAAAATCCCGGTTGCAATACAAGATCCGGGTTTAAATCAAACCGGTATCCAGAAATCAGATAATAATTCATTCTTTCCTTGGCAAGGAATGAAGTGCCCTCGGAAGAGTTGTCAAAATGCTCCGTTTCCAAAAGACTTGGTACTGACAGCCCTGCGAAAAACCTATCTTGATAGTAGTGAATCCCTACTCCAACATTAGGAGAAAATCTATTGTCAATATTAGGCAAATTGGTCTCTACACCAAAATTCGTAAGATTAGTAAAATCGACATTCAGGAAATCTCCACCTACATTCAAACCGAAAGCTAAGCTTCCACTTTGCGAAACTGGAATGGTATAAGAAAATGCCAAATCAAAATAAGTTTCTTGTACGGTTCCATCTCCAATATTATCGTTGACAATAGAGAGTCCTCCCCCGAATCTTTCGGACAGTGGGCTTTGTATACTTAGCGTTTGGGTGACAGGAGCGCCATCCAGACCAATCCATTGAGATCGGTGTAATGCCGAAACACTTAAAACATTTCCCGCACCTGCAAAAGCTGGATTTACCACTATAGTATTCAACATATATTGGGTGTATTGCGGATCTTGTTGGGCAGTCGTAATTTTCATCATGCCCAATATTACTGTTATTGTAAAAATGAATTTTTTCATTGTAAAATCGTCTTAAGTTTTTATTGATTGATGTACAAATACCCTGAGGCGTTTCTGGATTCCCCTTCATCTATATATTTTATGACGTAAAAGTACACTCCGGCTGGCAGCACATTTCCCTTATTAAGGGAAACACCTGTATTTGCAATTCCTTCAAAAGCATTGGAATTGTTGTCGTAGTTTTCTGTCTTGAAAACTGGAGCCCCCCAGCGATTGATAATTTCTACGCTGTTATCGGCAAACAATTCAATATTCTCTATTCTAAAAAAATCATTGACACCATCTCCGTCCGGTGTGATGATAGTATTTGCAATTTCAACACCACAAATTGTACCTTGCGGCGGAGTACCTCCATCAGAATCACATGGATCCAGTGGATCAGTATTATCAGAAATCTCCTGCCCATCATTAATGGTATCTCCATCAGTATCAGGGTTGTCGGGATCGGTACCCAGGGCTGCTTCATCATCATCACTTAAACCGTCGTCATCTCTATCACAGAGAGTATCTGGAAGTGGGGTCCCACCCAAAGAGTCGCAATCATCGAAAGGATTGGTTCCATCTGCAACCTCTTGGCCATCAATTATAGTATCTCCATCGGTATCAGCACTATAAACTTCTGTTCCCAACATTAATTCTTCTCCATTGGTCAAATTATCCCCGTCACAGTCAGCAGCAGCCCATAGGGCATTCGCAGCATCATAGCCCGTATAGCCCACAGCCTGGGCTGGGTCGCAGGGATCTGATGGATCCGTGCCATTGTTTGTTTCCGTATCGTCGTCCACTCCATCACCGTCTGTGTCATCTGAGGCTTGATAGGGGTCCGTACCATTGGTATCCTCAGCTCCGTTCGTGACACCATCACCATCACAGTCCGCAGCGGCCCATATCGCATTTCCGGCATCATAACCCGTGTAGCCTGCAGCCTGAACAGGGTCGCAAGCATCCGCTGGGTCCGTACCGTCGTTCGCCTCATTGTCATCGTTTATTCCATCGCCGTCGGTATCGCCAGAGACCAAATAGGGGTCCGTACCATTGGTATCCTCAGCTCCGTTCGTCACTCTGTCCCCATCACAGTCCGCAGCGGCCCAGATCGCATTTCCGGCATCGTAGCCCGTATAACCCGAGGCTTGTACCGGATCGCAGGGGTCTGAAGGGTTTGTGCCGTCGTTCGTCTCATTGTCATCATCTATACCATCGCCATCGGTATCGCCAGAGACCAAATAGGGATCTGTCCCATTGGTGTCCTCTTCCCCATTAGTAACCCCATCACCATCACAGTCCCCAGCGGTCCATAGTGCGTTCCCGGCATCATAACCTGTGTAACCGGCAGCCTGGGCAGGGTCACAGGGGTCCGATGGGTCTGTACCGTTATTGGTCTCCGTGTCATCATCAATACCATCGCCATCGGTATCGCCAGCGGCTAAGTAAGGGTCCGTACCATTAGTGTCCTCATCTCCATTAGTAATACCATCATTATCACAGTCTGCAGCAGCCCATATGGCGTTCCCTGCATCATAACCCGTGTAACCGGCGGCCTGAACCGGTTCGCAAGGGTCTGCGAGGTCCGTGCCGTCGTTCACCTCATTGTCATCATCTATACCATCGCCATCGGTATCGCCAGAGACCAAATAGGGATCTGTCCCATTGGTGTCCTCATCTCCGTTGGAAACGCCATCACCATCGCAGTCTGCAGCAGCCCATATAACGTTCCCGGCATCATAACCCGTGTAACCGGTGGCCTGCACCGGGTCACAGGGGTCTGCGGGGTCCGTGCTGTCGTTCGCCTCATTGTCATCATCTATACCATCGCCATCGGTATCGCCGGAGACCAAATAAGGATCTGTCCCATTGGTGTCCTCATCACCGTTGGAAACGCCATCACC
>JANQSA010000046.1 GCA_028284285.1 Croceivirga sp. | reverse complement strand
AACTATATCCTGCACTATTGGCAAAGCCGTATCCCTTTTTACCCGTCAATGCCAGTTTCACTCTGGGATCACCTCCGCGTTCTGCGATCTTATCCTCGTAAAGCATATCAAAAGTACTTCGTATTTCAAAAGGCAAGTCCGAAAATAGCTGTTCCACTTCTTTTAAGGTTTTTGTGTCATTGGGATCCCTCAAATGCAAAAAGGCGGCCCCTCCGGAAGCAAAAAAGAACGCTTTTGGTCTACCCTCTCTTTTCTCATATAGTCCGTTTTTGACCAAAATACTATTGGGTGATACCAGGGTATGTACATTCACAAAACCATGGTCTCCGGTAACAATAATGGTGGTTTCTTCTGCTATCCCGGCTTTTTGTAACGCATCGCGAATGATCCCAACAGCATTGTCCGCCCCGGCAATTGCCTTCCTTACCAATACTCCTTCCCTGCCCTCTCTGTGTTGAGCGCCATCAGTGATCGGCAAGTGGATGGTCAATAGATTAGGCTTGTATTTCCTGAGGATATACCCGGCAATCCGCGCTAAATTTTGATCCATTATTGGTGAAAAGAGGTTGTAATCATTGATTTCCAGGGTGCCCGTGGCATTCTTGACCACTTCTTCAAACAAGCCTTTGGGATTGGCTTTTTCAGAAGTTGCCCCTCTACGGTCCCTTGGATTTTCAAAGGACCAGAACTCCGGGATGTTATAATCAATATACCTGGCATTCACGGAAACCGGCCAGGATACGGAGGCCGTAACCAGTCCTTTCTCTTTAGCCGCTTGCCAAAGGGTCTTGCTTTTGATCGCTTTAAAATCATACACCCAGTTTCCGGGGGAGCCATCTTCCTGTATGGTAGTATTGTAATACACTCCGTGTTCCCTGGGCGTTACCCCGGTAATTAATGTGGTATGTGAAGGATAGGTGACCGATGGAAAAACACCGGTCACTTCCCTTGCACCCACCCCCTTGGCATACATTTCCTGAAGGTGTGGCGTGGGCATGGACGGATCCGTATAAAACTCCGGCCGAAACCCATCTATGCTAATCACCACCACATATTTTGGATGCTCCTGTGCAGATACGAATTTGAAGAATAGTATTCCGAATAAGAGCAATAATTTATAGGAATGGGACAATCTCATCAGACGCTTTGTTTTCAACAATTACCCTGTTCATGTCAAATAAAATGGTGACATCTCCGGTGGCCGCATCCACAGTAAAACCATCCATTCCGCCATTTAAAGGAATAAAATCCGGAATCACAGCTTCAATATCAGTGGCACTCACGTTGGGATTGTTCAACTGTTCCGTTTCAGATATAGGAAAACGGATCCCCAAATCGTTCATTCGTCTTCCTTCACTGATAAAGATCTCCTGACGAAGTCTATACACCAGGTAGAGCAACTCATCAACAGTGGACGTAGCTTCAATGTCCTCCCGTGTCACTTTAGTTCCCGAAACGGTAAAAGTGGTTACCTCCCCCGCCTGACGATCCAATATAAATCCGTCCTTGAATGTTGCATTTTCATCTTCCCTGACACGAACCGCAGTTGTGGGGTACCCTTCTCTATTCGGGCCTATCCTGGTCTCCGCACTGTCGTCCAGGAGCACTGTAGGTCGTGCGTCAACCACATCCAACAAGGCTACTCCAACGGACTGTGCTTCACCCAAGTTGTTTTCCGCCAGTAAAGCTTCCATCATGATCAAATAGGCTTCTTCCACTTTTGCCAGGCTCACGGGTCTTTGGTCCGAAGCCGCGGTTCCCTCATTAAAATATTTAGGATCCAGGAAATCCAATCTGGGCAGGGGTTCAAAAGATTGGTTGGGGCCTATAGGAAATAAAGCGCCCTGCAACTGATTATTAAACCCGTTCTCCCCATCAAAATCCACCGTAAAAAGCAAAGACGTATCTCCCATAAACGCACTGGCCAGGTTCTTTGCATTGGTGAGGTCTCCCAAGCGGTAATACGCTCTGGCCTTTAAAAGTTCATAGGCCGCAATTGCTTCCGTATCTGAAGTTTGTGCTATGGCCAGGTCAAATTCTTCAAGGGCTATCTCCAATAAGTTCCTCCAATCTACCACCTCCCCAAGAGGTTCAATGGGAAGTCCTACAAAATTTTCACCCGCAAGCAGTAGCGCAAAACCCCTGCTGAAGTGCATAAAGGCCAGATCCTCTGCAGCAATGGCCTCATCGGCCTGAGCAACATCATCCAACCCAAAGTCAGCCATTTCACGTAACCTCCCGATTTCCTGCTGCAAAATATTTACATCAAGATCGGTATAAATAATTACCGGTCCGTCAAAAACCTTGCTGTAGAGCGTACTGTTATTAAAGTGATTATCGGAGACCATTTCGGTATTGATCAATACCGTGTTCATGGTCAGTGCCAGCTGGCCCCTAAGACCCGTAACCCAGCTTTTTGCCGAATTTGGAGTGCTTAAATAGATCTCTTCTGTTACATTCGGATTTTCAACACAAGAGCCAAGGACTACTAATAAAAGAATTAAAAATATACTTCCTGGTTTCATTGTAATGTGTTTTTTGATATTATTTGAAGTTAATTCTGACGGAGGTTAAAAATTGTCGTGGAGCGGAATACACGGCGTAAGAAATACCCCCTGTAGAAGCTCCATTCTGACCCTGTGCTGCCCCACTTTGGGTGACCTCGGGGTCAAATGATGAGGCGGCAAAATTTAACGGGTTCACCACATTAGCCCCAATAGTTATTCTGTCAAAAATGGTACTGAAAGGTGGGGTTATCACATAATTCATACCAATATTACGGACCTTGATAAAATCCGTTTTTTCTACGAACTCATTGGTAAAGTTCAACCAGTTGGCTCTTCCGTTAGCCTCAATTTCCGCAGCGGGAATAATATCATCAGAAGCTCCGTACAAAAACCTGAACTGTTGGTCAAAACTGTGGGCGAAGCCCCCCTGCTGATAACTGGCATTAGCAAACAATGAGAAGTTGCCCCAGTTAAACGTCAATCCCATATTACCAAACAAATCGGGGATGGTTGTCCCCATAAAAGAATTTGGCGTTGTGCTTTCAAAAACACCATTTTCATCAAAAACACCGACGTTCCCTCTTAGATAACCCACCGGGAATCCTTCTTCTACCACGGTTTGAATGGTTCGGGCACTAAAACCATTAATGTTAAAAGGCGCGCTGCCCCCCGAGCTTACTACTTCATTGTCCAGGGTGTTTATGGATAGGTTTAGTTGGAGCGAACTTTTATCGGTCCGGATGGGCTCAAAATTGGCACTGATCTCCCAACCTTTGTTCTCTATTTCCCCGATATTGGTCAATTGACTTTGGTCAAAACCT
>JANQSA010000041.1 GCA_028284285.1 Croceivirga sp. | reverse complement strand
TGAGATAAACTCGTCAGTTTGAGTGAATTTTACGATTGAAATGAGTAAAATTTGTATCGAAAATCTACCTGTCGGCAGACAGGCAAGAGTTTTATCTTTCAGATTGGTTCTCGATACGATTTTTCGTCCTACTTCGACAAGTTCAGTAACCACTCAAAATCACTCGAACTGATGGTTGCGGTTTTTATCAGGAATGAAACTGTTATATTGATTTCTTCATAACGTTTTGTCACTTCGAGTGTTTTTATTGGAACGAAGTGAAAATAAAAATGTATCGAGAAGCATTAAGAGTTTAGAAGGTTCTCGATAAATCCTCCTTCGTCGGACACTCGAACTGACAGCCTTTGGTCATTTCATATTCAAAATGCATAACGGGTAGGAACCCTTCTTTTTTGAATTCCTGCTCCCGATAGCTCGGGATGCAGGAATGACAATGCTATAGTAAGTTTTTCTCCGCTAAATACTCCGCAATTTGAACGGCATTAGTAGCCGCTCCCTTCCTAAGGTTGTCTGACACAATCCATAGGTTTAAGGTATTGGGTTGTGTTTCATCCCTGCGGATTCGACCTACAAAAACATCATCTTTGTCATGAGCGTAAATAGGCATGGGATAGGTATGTGTATCCGGATTATCCTGTACCACCACACCAGGGGTATCATGTAGCAATTTTCGCACTTCCGCCAAATCAAAGTCGTTATGAAATTCTACGTTTACCGCTTCAGAGTGCCCACCCGCGGTGGGAATTCGGACCGCGGTAGCGGTTACGGAAAAAGTACGATCGTCCAATATTTTTTGAGGCTCCCGGGCCAGTTTCATTTCTTCTTTGGTGTAGCCATTTTCTAAAAACACATCACAGTGAGGTAATGCATTTCTATTAATGGGGTAGGGATAGGCCATTTCGCCCTGGACCCCGGCAGTCTCATTTTCCAACTGTTGTACGGCTTTTACCCCAGTACCGGAGACAGACTGATACGTAGAAACCACAACACGTTTCATTGTATACTTCTGGTGTAGCGGATATAAAGCCATAACCATCTGAATAGTAGAACAATTGGGATTCGCAATAATCTTGTCCTCTTTGGTCAATACATAGGCGTTGATTTCAGGCACTACCAACTTCTTGGTCGGATCCATTCGCCAGGCGGAGGAATTATCCACAACAGTGGTGCCTTGGGCAGCAAACTTTGGTGCCCATTCCTGGGAAGTACTTCCCCCAGCTGAAAAAATGGCAATGTCCGGTTGGGCCGCAATCGCTGCTTCCAAACCAATCACTGAATGTGCCTTACCCTTAAAGGATATTTTTTTTCCTACAGAGCGCTCGGAAGCCACCAAAAGTAATTCCGTAATCGGAAAATCTCTTTCGGCCAGGACCTTTAGCATTACTTCCCCTACCATTCCGGTAGCACCTACAACGGCAACTTTCATACTACAAATTTAAGCGAACAAATGTAGCATACTATACGATAGCTACAAGTAATTAAATCAGGAATACTCAAAAAACAACAAAGTGTTGGTTTTATAACAATTATCAACTAGGAGTAGGAGACCCTTCGGCTGGCTCAGGGTTTAATTCGATAACGCAAATCAAAGATTTACTATCTCATTAAAAAACAACCGTTACCCCATTTGCGGAATGGAATAACGGCTTTAGGAATTAAGGTGGTGTAGCGGGAATTCCCCACAAAGGGAATTACGAATTATTTTTTCAAGGCATCGCGTATTTCAGCCAACAATTCTTCTGCAGTTGGGCCTTTTGGTGGTTCCGGAGCGGGTTCCTCTTTTTTCTTCATTTTGTTTACACCTTTTACAATTAAGAACATGACAAAGGCTACAATAATAAAGTCAATTACATTGGTTAGGAAATCCCCGTACAGCACAGCAACTTCTCCCACTTTTTCTCCGGCATCGTTCATGGTACCTTCTTTTAGAGTATATTTTAAATCTCGGAAATCAGCATCAAAAAGCAATCCAATCAATGGAGATACAATTCCACCGGTGAAGGAGGCTACTACTTTGTTAAAAGCAGCACCCATCACGAAACCTACGGCAATATCCACCAGGTTTCCTTTCATGGCAAACTCTTTAAATTCCTTGAGCATTTTTATAGTTTTATGGTTACGGCGCCCAAAATACGAAAATTCCTAAAATTTTGTTAACAATGCATTACGATTTAATCCTGCGTGATATCCTTTGGGAAATAGCGGTTAAAATTTCGTAAGAGATAGTATTCGCTGAGTTTGCAAAATCTTCGGCAGAGTGCTCATGGCCAAAAATAAGTACTTCATCCCCTTCTTTGCAGTCAATATCGGTAACATCAATCATGATCATATCCATACAAACATTGCCAATAATAGGCGCTTTTTTTCCGTTTACCCATACGTTGGTTTTTCCTCCTCCATACTGTCTTCCAATACCATCTGCATGGCCAATGGGAAGGGTGGCAGTGATGCGGTAGTCATTAGACCTGTATCTTCTGTTATACCCTACACTTTCGCCCGGGGCTATTTTATGCCGTTGCGAAATCACAGTTTTCAGGGTAGCCACAGGCTTCAATTTCGCATCAATTTCAGCGTTGTTGCCATAACCGTATAGGCCAATACCGCTGCGGACCATTTCAAAAGCAGCCTGGGGGAAATTAAGGATTCCGGAAGTATTCAGTAGGTGACGTATAGGTCTATAACCCAGATGCGCATTTAATCTTTGACAGATAGCCGTGAAGTCTTCTATTTGTTGTAAGCTAAACGCTTTCTCCTTTATATCCTCAGACGCGGCCAAATGAGAAAGTACAGATTTGATCCGGACTTCATTCCGGTCCGTAAGCTGTTCAAGAATAGGCGTTATATCATTTTCCCAAAAGCCCAATCGGTTCAGACCGGTATTGAATTTGATGTGCACCGGATACTGTTGCAGTCCTTTTGCCTTGGCGGCTTCCAAAAATAATTGCAAAATCCTTGGAGAATACAGGCTGGGTTCCAGGCAGTTATCTATTAGTACTTCAAAGTTTACGGGCTGTGGGTGTAGTACTAAAATAGGGGATTCTATCCCAGCTTCCCGCAATAGTATACCTTCTTTGGTGTAGGCCACGGCAAAGTAGTCCACGTTCAGTTGCACTAACTTTTTGGCTATGGTAATCATATCACTACCATAGGCAAATGCCTTGACCACAGCGAGAAACATGGTTCCCGGAGTGATTCGGGATTTTAGGTAATTGAAATTATGTTCCAGAGCAAAAAGATCAATTTCCAGGGTGGTTTCACCTATTTTACTCATACTTGTTCCGCTTTTTTGGAGGCACCTCTTCTGCCGTAACATCCATTTTGCCAATTTTTTCTCTGAGCATGGCCTTGTAAAAGGCCGCCCGGCTTAGGGGTTCGTATTCAGCAGTTTCCCCAAGCAGCACAAGGCTGTCGTTATCAGATTTTCTAAAACTATAATTCGCTAAGTTTCCGGTACGCGTACATACAGCGTGTACTTTTGTCACATATTCCGCTGTGGCCATTAACGCCGGCATAGGACCGAAGGGATTCCCTTTAAAATCCATATCCAGGCCGGCCACAACTACACGAATTCCCTGATTAGCCAGATCATTGCAAACCGTGACAATCTCGTCATCAAAAAACTGGGCCTCATCAATTCCTATAACATCACAATCATCTGCAAGTAGGCGTATATTGGCTGCAGCAGGAACCGGTGTTGAACGGATTTCATTGGCATCGTGGGAAACCACCATTTCTTCGTTGTAGCGGGTATCCACAATGGGCTTAAAGATTTCCACTTTTTGCCTGGCAAACTGGGCGCGTTTCAGTCGTCTGATCAATTCTTCAGTCTTTCCGGAAAACATAGACCCCGTGATTACTTCGATCCATCCGAATTGCTCGCTATGATTTACGGTGTTTTCAAGAAACATGCAGTACCTTTAAAAGAAAATAATGTGTTTCTTCGTTATTGAAGAAGAAAATCAAAATTACTAAAAAAACATCCCGTTATTTGCGATCAAAATTTAACCTTTTGTTCTTAAGGGATTACGGAGATTCCAACTATTTTTATAGGACCTAAGATATAGGAAATGAAAAGGAAGTTACGAGAAGAATTGATTAAGCTTTCCACGGATATTATCACTTCAAGGGAAGATAAGGAATTAACGGAGTTGTATACTTTGGCTAAGGACCTCTATGAGAAACTGGCGGTTTTAAAATTCATAGATGAAAAGCTCAACGATATAGAAGTGGACGTTTCAAAAAACGTCCTTGCTTCCCGATTTGAAAAAATGGCAAACGCGGTAATGAGTGAAAATACTGCTGTTCCGGAAAGCAACCCACATGACGAAGATATCATTACCCCGGGTATGGAAACCATTAAGGGGATGGTGTCTGAGATGCCCAGCGAAGCTATCGAGTACATTTTTGGAGATTTTATCGCCAAGCCGGAAACCATGAAGCAGGAGAAGGAGATACTTTCTCCCAAGCCCACTGTAGAAAACACGGTCATCAGCCCGAAATCTTTAAACGATAGACTATCCACCTCGTTACATATCGGGTTAAACGATCGCCTGGCCTTTGTAAAACATCTTTTTGACAACAATACAGACGATTACAATAGGGTGATTTCTCAATTGAATACAATAGATAGTGAAGAGCGCTCCATAGCATTTATCAATACTATGGTGAAGCCGGAGTACAACAATTGGGAAGGTAAAGAAGAATATGAAAGTCGCTTCAAAGCGATCATTGAAAGGAAGTTTGCTTAAATTAGGGCTTTACTAATTTAGCGCAACCTACCGATCATGCTTCAAAAAATCCTTTACTGGGGAGCCACATCACTTTTTACGCTCCTCATGCTGTTTTCCGTTTACAACTATTTTTTCAATCATGAGGCCATCACTGCTGCATTTGAAAGCTTTGGCTACCCTACGTATTTGATCTATCCCCTTGCTGTGGCCAAACTGTTGGGACTGGTAGCTTTATGGAGTAATATTTCAAAGTGGTTAAAGGAATGGGCGTATGCCGGGTTCTTCTTCAATGCCATTTTAGCGTTTTTCGCCCATTACATGGTTTCCGATGGACAGCAAATGGGTGCGCTTTTGGCATTTATTTTTGTCTTGATCTCTTATTTCACGGGAAAGGCCGTAAGGCCGTAACTTTGGCCCATGGGAAAGCTATATCTGGTTCCAACACCCATAGGTAATTTGGAGGACATCACCTTACGTGCAATCAATGTACTAAAAGCAGTCGACTTAATTCTGGTTGAAGATACCCGTACCAGTGGAAAGCTGCTGAAACACTATGACATTGAAACCTCCATGCAGTCCCATCATATGCATAATGAACATAAAACGGTAGATGGGCTGGTTCAAAAAATGCTATCAGGAACTACTGTAGCACTCATTTCAGATGCAGGAACTCCGGGGATTTCGGACCCTGGGTTTTTGCTTACAAGGGCTTGTATTGAAAACAACCTACCAGTAGCGTGTTTGCCGGGAGCTACGGCATTTGTTCCGGCTCTGGTAAACAGCGGCCTGCCCAGTGATCGTTTTGTATTTGAAGGATTCCTGCCCGTGAAAAAAGGACGACAGACCCGACTGGAAGCGTTGGCCGAAGAATCCAAAACCATGATTTTTTACGAAAGTCCGCATAAATTGAAAAAAACATTACACCAATTTGTAGACTACTTTGGCCCGGAACGGCCTATGTCCGTATCCCGGGAGTTGACCAAGTTGTATGAAGAAACCATACGGGGTACGACAGCGGAAGTGCGGGATCATTTTGAAAGGCAAACACCAAAAGGCGAATTTGTACTTATAGTTGGGGGTAAGGGATAATGAAGCAATTACTAAAAGAGATACAAAAATGCACGGTCTGTTCAGCACATCTACCGTTGGGTCCCAGGCCAATTATTACGGCACATCCCAAAGCAAAAATTGCAATCATTGGCCAGGCGCCAGGCGCTAAAGTGCATGAGACAGGGATTCCCTGGGACGACCCCAGTGGAAAACAACTGCGAAAGTGGTTAGGTGTCCCGGATGACGTATTTTATGATGAAACCAAAATAGCGCTGATCCCTATGGGCTTCTGTTATCCCGGAAAAGGGAAATCCGGTGATTTACCCCCCCGTACCGAGTGTGCCCCCTTATGGCATGAAATCCTTTTGGAGAAAATGCCCAACATAGCCTTGACTATTTTGATCGGGCAATACGCCCAAAAGTATTATTTGGGAAAACGCTTGCAACCGAACCTTACGGAAACCGTGCGGGCGTATACCAATTATTTGCCGGAGTATTTTGTGGTGCCTCATCCTTCACCAAGAAATCGGTTTTGGCTTCGTAAAAACCCATGGTTTGAAGAGGCTGTTTTGCCGGAATTGCAAAAAGTGATCAGTACCGTATTGAACGGCGCAGGCGGCTGAACGTTTCAGGTTTCATATTGAGGTATGAGGCCAGATATTTCTGCGGGATCACCCGGAGCTCTTCCGGGCACCGTTCCATAAAGGCAATATACCGTTCTTCTGCAGAAAGCGTAAGCAATTCTACTTCCCGAAACAGCCGTCCAAAGAGGATATCCCTAAAAAAGTGATGTCCCCATTTATGAAAATCCGAATGATTCTCAAAAAGGGAGAGGTAATCACTTCGGGAGATACCCAGTAGGGTTGAAGGTTTAAGGGCTTCTAAAAAAGTATCTGCAGGTTTGTGATAGATAAAAGAATCAAAAACGCCCGAAGGGCTACCGGGATAGGAAAACCCCAAAACTACTTTCTCCCCGTTTTTGTTCAATAGATAGAGTGCCTGTACGCCTGCTACAACGACATAAAAATATCGTTCAATGCTTCCGGCTTGCGTTATCAATTCGTTTTGGGTAAAAGTATAGACGTTCCAGGACCTTAAAAAGAGTTCTTCTTGTGGCCCTGAAAAGCGAACTCCTTGGAAAAAGGATCTTAACCGTTCACTATGTGCTGCATCCATTATCAAATAAAGATAAGGATCATGTTTGGGTTGCCAGAATCTCTTCAATTTGTACCATATGGCGTTCCGCATGACACAACAGGAATTCGAAGGCTTCCGGCAAATAGAACTTTACAATGGGGCCAATGGCAGAGGAAAACGGAGGGTGTTTCATTTCCCTGGTCCGGCTGGAAACAATATAGTTTTTTAACTGCTGGTGCGTGCTTTGAAAAAGTTCAAACACCCTATTTGCTTTCTCTTCATCAAAGTTACCTTGAGCGATAAGGGGTTCAAAACGTTTCAGTGTTTTTACTTTAAAACGACGTTTATTGCCTTTTGGGCGCTGCCCTTCAATGACAAAGCGTTGCCAGGGACGGACTTTAAAGCTCCAGGAGCCAATGTCAGATGGGGTTACTTCGGAAAGGGCTTTTTCAATCTTAGGCACATAGAGCGAATACGAAATACTTAAATGTTCCAGTACTTCCAACACATTCCAGGATTTGGGATGCGGTGTTTTTGTCAGGGCGTCCAAAGGCAGCGTGCTTAATTCTGTTGCCCTGTTAAGGATTTGGTTGAGACGTTGGATCTGATGTTCCGGAGTAAGCACCAATTGTGCCATGGATGTTCGTTTTTTGATGCCCATAAAGGTCAGATATTCTTTGCTGTTAAAAGTTGATCTGGGTCAAGAAATGTTGTCTTAGAGGTGAGATCGCTTTGCTGATAGATGTTAGAGGTGAGACCGCTCCGCTGATAGATAATAGATATAAGACCGCTTTGCTGTCAGATATTAGATATAAGACCGCTTCGCTCATAGATGTTAGACATGAGGTCGCTTTGCTGATAGATTTAAGAGGTAAGAATTATGGCTATCATTTCTAAAGGAAGTAGGGATCTATTGGGGAGAGCATCTTTCCTAACAAAACTTAGAAAGCACTTATGATCTCCAGTATTTCTTTTTTGTAGAAAGTAAGTAAGATTAAAATAAAGATGATTAGGATTAAAAGACAGGTAATAGTGTATTTTGGCCAATGGGAATGTCAGGTCATTGTACAAACTTTTCCGTAACCATCATTGAATCAAATAGCACAGCAGTCCTAGGTCTAATATCTCAAATCTATTATCTAATATCTAAAAGGCTATGCAATAGGCGATTATTCCTCTTCCAAAAAGAAAACTTCTTCCACCGAGAGCTTAAATAGTCTGGCCATTTTAATGGCTAATGTGACGGATGGGTTGAACTTATTTTTTTCAATAGCATGAATGGTTTGTCTGGAAACTCCCAGTCTTTGGGCTAGTTCAGCCTGAGTGAGATTAAGTCTTGCACGTTCTACCTTAACCAAATTCTTCACGAATACGCTTGTTTTTTGACATAAAAAACGACCAGGAAGAGTAGCATAAACAAGGAAAGAAACCAATCCAAACCAAAAACAACGTCTGGCCGGAATATATAGAACAGTAGAGAAGCAACGAGGAAGGTGATAACCGTTATTTGATACGATTCAAGACGGAGCAGTTTGATAAAATCATCCTCCGCTTTCTCCTTTGATAGTAAGTAGAGAAACAGGCCTATAGTTGGCGTAATATAGATGATATGGAATAGGCCTTCACCATATAAATCTTTAAAAAAATGGTGTGTCCCCCGGGGAACACCGTTTAATCCGTCCAAAAATGCATCAAGGCCGCCGGCTACCGCCGTTACTATGAATAACATCAACCCTAACTTTTTACACCAGTTAGGCAATATTTGAAGTGACATTTGCTATTATTTTTGTCTAAAAGTAAATAAAACTTTACATATTGAAAAACCTTATTTACTATTTGATATTGGAATAGCACAACTATTCAAGAATAATCTGCCAGAATGGTATATCTATCAGCGAAGCGGTCTAAGGACCTCCATCTAAAAGCGAAGCGATCTAATGTCTAAAGTCTATAATCTAACATCTATCATCTCACATCTAAAATCTCACATCTAAAATCTAATATCCGGACCCATCGTGCTTCCCTTTCTGCCAACCGTATTTGCCCAGATACTGTTCTGCGCTTTCCACAGCACCCTCTTCAATAGTAGTCCCCATGCTATCGTTCCATCGGTTAAGATAACCGAAGAGAGAAATAACCCCCAGCATCTCTACAATTTCCCCATCCGTCCAATACTGTTGCAAGCGTTGCTTAATATCTGCATTTACGGTATTGGGAACCTGAGAAGCGGCAAGAGCAAAATCCAAGGCGGCACGTTCCGCATCGGAAAATGCAGTGTGAGTGCGATATTCCCAGATATTATCCAACTGTTCCTGTTCGGCACCATAGCGTTCAGCGGCCCTTATGGCATGGGCCTGGCAATATCGGCAACCCGTGGCATTACTGCTTACCCAGGCAATCATTCGTTTTAAGGCTGAGCTTACTTTACCTTCATTGGCCATTACGGCTTTATTGAGGTTTATAAATGCCTTGGAAATCGCTGGTCGGTGCTGCATGGTCAACACGGAGTTGGGACAAAAGCCTAAGGTTTCATTAAAAAACTCGGCCAGGTTTTTGGTTTCAGGGTCGTGGTCTGGGGATAGTGGTTCAACGAGTGCCATACTGGGTGGATTTATTGTATTTTTAGGGTTTACAAGAAACAAAATTTATGGGAGATACGAATCATATCACCACCAGGTGGATGGGGCAAATGGCTTTTGAAAGCACGAATCCTTCCGGGCATACGCTAAAAATAGATGCTAGTCCGGAGGATGGCGGGGAAGGCAGTGGATACCGTCCTAAAGCCTTAATGCTTTCCGCTCTGGCGGGATGTTCGGGATTGGATGTCGCTTCCCTTATCAAAAAAATGAAGTTGGAAGTGGAAGATTTCCATATCGACACCTTTGGGGACCTAACTGATGAGCATCCCAAATATTATGACAAAGTCCGTATCCAATATCATTTTCACGGCCCTGATCTAAACGAAGAAAAGTTAAAAAGAGCAGTGGAGTTATCCGTAGAGAAATACTGTGGGGTAATGGAAATGTTCAGGCAATTTGCAGAACTGGACATATCCACCCATTTTCATAACCACTAAATAATGAGCTGTTAAGATACCGGAAATACTACGGTTGAAAAACAGTACCTGATCGATTAGTAAAAATGCGCTGGACCGTACGACCTATACCCCTAGTTGAAGATATTCAGCAGCTTTCGCAAATATTAAAGGTAGAGCCCCTGGTAGCCCATTTGTTGCTACAGCGGGGTATTTCCAGCTATGATGAGGCCAAACATTTTTTCCGGCCTCAACTAACGGATTTACACGATCCCTATCTTATGAGGGATATGAATGCAGCAGTGGAACGTATAGAACAGGCAATAACCCGGAAAGAAAACATTTTGATCTATGGAGATTATGATGTGGATGGTACCACAGCGGTGGCCTTGGTGTACACCTACCTGTTGCACCAGTATCCTAATGTGGCCACTTATATTCCGGATCGTTATGGAGAGGGGTATGGCATTTCGCTTCAGGGCATAGACTTCGCAGACGATAATGACATTTCTTTGATCATTGCCCTGGATTGTGGCATAAAGGCCATTGACCAGGTAGCGTATGCCAAGGCCAAAAATATTGATTTTATCATCTGTGATCATCACCGTCCCGGTCCGGACTTGCCGGATGCTGCAGCTATCCTCGACCCAAAACAAGAAGATTGCGGCTATCCTTATAAAGAGTTGTGTGGTTGTGGAGTAGGGTTTAAGCTAATCCAGGCTTTGGCAGAAAGAAAAGGGCAGAGCGTTGAGACGTTGGTTCCCTATTTGGATCTTGTAGCTACAGCTATCGCGGCGGATATTGTTCCTATGACCGGTGAAAATCGTGTGCTGGCCTATTATGGATTAAAAGTTGTTAATTCTGATCCCAGAGTGGGTTTTCAGGCTATTCTTCAGCAGGTCAAAAAAAAGGAGTTGACAGTTACCGATCTGGTATTTATTATTGCCCCGAGGATCAATGCAGCAGGTAGAATGCAGCACGGAAAGCACGCTGTACATCTACTCGTTGAAACCAATTTTGAAAAGGCGCAACATCTTGCCGGAGAGATTGAGCAATTCAATATCACCCGGAAAGGATTAGATCATGAAATCACCGAGGAGGCGCTGCAACAGATTAGAGAGAATGAGGAAGAGGAACGGTATACTTCGGTGGTTTATGGTAAGGATTGGCATAAGGGAGTGATTGGCATTGTTGCTTCCCGACTAACAGAAACCTATTATCGTCCTACATTGGTCTTTACCAAAAGTGGCGATAAACTGGCTGCATCCGCCCGTTCGGTTAAGGGTTTTGACGTATATGAAGCTTTGGAGGGCTGTGCAACGTGCATTGAACAATTTGGGGGACATAAATATGCGGCGGGCTTAACCCTTTTGGAAGAACAGTATGAAAACTTCAAGCACCAATTTGAACGCGTAGTTGCTGACACCATAGATCCAAAGCTGCTCACCCCGGAATTGGGTATTGATATGGAGATAACATTAGACCAAATCACACCAAAATTAATGCGCATTTTGAAGCAATTCGCTCCTTTTGGTCCGGGGAACATGAAGCCCGTCTTCCTTGCAAAAAGGGTTCAGGATATCGGATATGCGCGGGGAGTGGGGGAGCAAGAAGCGCATTTAAAACTGACATTGAGTCAAAATGGGACCACTCCTATTGGGGCTATTGGTTTTAACCTTGGCGAAAAACTAGAGCTGGTTAAAAATTCAACAGAGGTTGATATTGTTTTTTCGCTAGAGGAGAACGAATGGAATGGCACAATTAGTTTGCAGCTGAAATTAAGGGACATTCGTTAGTTAATGACCAATACCCCTTTACCTGGATAGTATTGGATTGATGTGATTTTCCCGGTTAAGCATGGGGATTGTCCCTTTAGTGTCAACTTCTTTTAGACGCTTGGAACTTTCCGTCGTTGTAAAGGCTATAGATGAAATAGCTAAAACAAAACCTTTTCATAACATTGGTGTTGAGACTTTTATGACTAATGTCATAAAATGCCCCTGGCCGCGGCTTTAATTTAGCAGACAATAAATTTTGGTATATGAATGCAACAGTAAGCACCACAAAAAATGTCTTTCGTTTTGGCGATAAAAATACCGATGGCGACAGGACGATGCGCAATCTTTTAGGAGGAAAAGGCGCCAATCTGGCGGAAATGGGTCGAATTGGGATCCCAGTCCCACCAGGGTTTACCATTACCACGGAAGTTTGCACAAAATACAATGCCATTGGAAAAGAACAGACCATTGTGCTGTTAGAAGAGGAGGTAACCAATGCCATAAAAAATATTGAAAACATCATGGGGACCACCTTTGGCGATGCTAAAAACCCCTTGTTGATTTCTGTTCGCTCGGGAGCCCGGGTATCTATGCCGGGAATGATGGATACCGTCCTTAATTTAGGCTTGAATGACAAAGCGGTACTCGGCTTGGCCAAAAAGACCCAAAATGAGCGATTTGCCTGGGATTCCTATCGCCGGCTTGTCCAAATGTATGGGAATGTAGTATTAGGAATGAAACCTGAGAATAAGGATGATGAAGATCCTTTTGAGCATTGCATGGCCGAGTTGAAAGCAGAGCGGGGCATTTCCCTGGATACGGAGTTCAACGCGGAGGACCTTCAAAGACTGGTTAGGGAATTCAAAGCACTGATTAAAGAAAGAACAGGACATGATTTTCCTAGCGACCCTTGGGAACAACTTTGGGGTGCAGTGATGGCCGTTTTCAACAGTTGGAATGGGAAGCGCGCTGTATATTACCGGAAGATTAATGGTATTCCCGCTGATTGGGGGACTGCAGTAAACGTACAGGCCATGGTATTTGGTAACATGGGGAGTAATTCGGCTACAGGAGTATGTTTTACCCGGGATGCGGCCACAGGATTGAACCAGTTTAACGGGGAGTATTTGATTGATGCGCAAGGCGAGGATGTAGTTGCCGGAGTACGAACCCCGCAGCAGATCACGTTGGA
Source organism: Croceivirga sp. (assembly GCA_028284285.1). Lineage (GTDB taxonomy): Bacteria > Bacteroidota > Bacteroidia > Flavobacteriales > Flavobacteriaceae > Croceivirga. The sequence continues at coordinate 7,619 of JANQSA010000041.1, read as the reverse complement.
AGGTTCAAAAAAATGGGCAGAGTTGGCCAAACTTACCGAAGAAGACCGTGCTAAGAATTATCCTTCTCTTCAGGAAGTAATGCCCAAACAATATCAAGAGCTTTTTATGTACCAGAACCAGTTAGAGATCCACTACAGGGATATGCAGGATATGGAGTTTACCATTCAGGATGGTAAACTTTGGATACTCCAGACCCGAAACGGTAAAAGGACGGGTACGGCAATGGTTAAGATTGCGATAGATATGCTTCGCGAAGGTTTGATCAATGAAAAGGAAGCGTTATTACAACTTTCACCCAATAAACTGGATGAACTATTGCACCCTGTTTTTGATTTAAAGGGCCTAAAACAAGCTAAGGTCATTGCCCAGGGGCTACCGGCTTCCCCGGGAGCAGCAACAGGACAAATCGTATTTTTTGCGGATGAAGCACATAAGTTCAAAAACTCCATTTTGGTCCGTATGGAAACTTCTCCCGAAGATCTGGAGGGGATGAATATTGCCAACGGTATTTTAACGGCCCGGGGAGGGATGACTTCCCACGCAGCGGTAGTGGCACGTGGCATGGGTAAATGTTGTGTTTCCGGAGCGGGTGCGCTTAAGATCAACTATAAAAAACGCACCATGACCGTTGAGGGCTATGAGTACCATGAAGGGGATTGGATTTCGCTGGATGGATCCAAGGGACACATCCTGGAAGGAAAAGTAGCCACCATGGTGCCTTTGTTAAGCGATGAATTTGCAGAAGTAATGGCTTTATCCGATAAGTATGCCACCATGAAAGTGCGTACCAATGCAGATACACCTAAAGACGCTAGGACCGCCAGAAAGTTTGGGGCCTTGGGGATTGGTCTGGCACGTACAGAGCATATGTTCTTTGAAGTAGACCGCATTAAAACCATGCGTGAAATGATTCTGGCGAACACGCTGAAAGGAAGAAAATTGGCCCTGGAAGCCTTACTGCCCATGCAACGAAGTGACTTTGAAGGCCTCTTTGAAGCCATGGAAGGACATCCTGTAACGGTACGACTTTTAGATCCACCGCTACATGAATTTGTACCTCATCAGTTGGCCACACAAAAAGAGTTGGCCGAGGATTTGCATATCTCTTTGGCTTCAGTGAAAAACAAGGTTGCCGAGTTGCATGAGTTTAATCCTATGCTGGGACACCGGGGTTGTAGGTTGGGAATTACGTATCCCGAAATAACTGAAATGCAAACCCGTGCGATCATGGAAGCCGCTCTTAACCTTAAAGCAAAAGGCATTATGGTTAACCCGGAGATTATGATTCCTTTAGTAGGCTCTCTTGAGGAGTTTGAAAGCCAGGAGGCTGTCATTCGAACTACCGCAGAGACCATTTTCAAAGAATATGGCGATGTAATTGACTATACTATTGGGACCATGATTGAAACGCCCCGTTCTACTTTGATTGCAGACACCATTGCAGAGCGAGCCGACTTCTTCTCATTTGGGACCAATGACCTTACCCAAATGACTTTAGGATTTTCCAGGGATGATGCCGGTAAGTTTTTACCCATTTATCTTGAAAAAGGTCTGTTGAAAGATGATCCTTTTGAGGTTCTGGATCAGGAAGGTGTAGGACAATTGGTGACCTTAGGGGCCAAAAGAGGGCGTGGCGCCAAGCCTACACTAAAAATTGGACTTTGTGGGGAACATGGTGGTGAGCCTACTTCGGTTACTTTTTGCCATGACAACGGATTGGACTATGTAAGTTGCTCCCCTTACCGGGTGCCCATAGCAAGACTGGCAGCCGCCCAGGCAGCGATTCGATAAACAACCTGACCAATCCTCAGTTAAAAACCTTGGTTCGTATAGGGCCAGGGTTTTTTAATTGGAAACGGATAGTTTTGGAAAACAGTTACGATTCCCACTCCTTTAATTTCAGTGTTTGCCCGTCAAAGACGGCGTAGGTAAAATACCGGATCCAATCACCGAGGTTTACATAGGTAGATGTTCCGTTAAGGTTTATTTCCAAAGGAAGATGTCGATGCCCAAAAATGAAGTAATCATAGTGTTGGGTGTCTAGCTTTCGTTTACAATATTGTACCAACCATTCCTTATCCTCACCCTGGTATCTGGCATCCGCGTCCCCGGAAATAATTTTGTTGTTAACGGAAAGGTGTTGTGCTAACCGCACACCCAAATCAGGATGTAGCCAACGAAATAACCATTGGGCGATAGGGTTGGTAAACACTTTTTTCATCCGCTTAAAGCCTTTATCCCCAGGGCCCAGGCCATCACCATGACCAATAAAAAAGTCTTTTCCGTTAATCACCAGTTGCTGTGGGGTATGGTAAACGGGAATGTTTAGCTCCTCTTCAAAATACCCATTCATCCATAGATCATGGTTGCCTACAAAATAGGTAACAGGGATACCCGTATCTGTAAGTTCTGCCAATTTCCCCAGTGTTCGTGTAAAACCTTTGGGCACTACTTTTTTATACTCAAACCAAAAATCAAAGAGGTCGCCCATTAAAAAAATGGCCCCGGCATCCCCTTTAATGGTATCCAACCAGGATACGAACTTTTTTTCACGAGGAAGACTGGCTTTGGCGGTGGGAGCACCTAAATGGTTGTCACTGGCAAAGTAAACTTTTTTGCCTTCGGGGAGTGTTAAGGCATTCATTGAAGCTCAGAATTACGAACTTGAAGTTCGGATGCGGTGAAATACGATTCCCAATCTACCGTTTTTCCGGTTGTGGCAGAATGTTTGGCTATTTCCAGAATTTGCATCACTCTTAGGTTGTTTTCAAGTGAAGAAACGCCAAAAACTTCTACAGGATGTTCATTTTTCACCACCTTCGCAAAATAAGCAAACGGATCATGAACACCTGTGGGTAAAGGTTGGGCTTTTAAGAGGACTGGCCCATTCTCTTCACTTTCCATAATTTCCATGTCTTCCCCATTCTTACAGAGAACATATCCGGTTTTTCCATAGACCTCCATATCCTTTCGGTTATGGGACCAGTTCCATGAGGCTTGGATAATGACCTGAGTGTTTTTGTAGTCCAGGATTAAGGTGGCATCATCATCTACTTTGGGATACTTTTCGGGCTTATATTGGCGGGTAATGCAGGTCACTTTCTCTGGTGTGTCTCCTTTTAAGAACCGGGTAGCCAGGTTGGCCCCATAGCATCCAAAGTCCGTAAGCGCCCCACCCCCATTCAAAACGGGATCGGTAAGCCATTCTAAAAACTCCTCATTACAACCAATTTCAATGGGTCCGGGATGACCATGATGAAAAACCATGCGTTGTATAGAGCCTATAGCATTTTTCCGGTGGACCAGATCAAAAGTATGTTGATTGGAGCCATACCAGGAGGTCTCATAATTGGTAAGTAAAAGGACGTTGTGTTTTTTAGCCAAAGCAGCCATCTTTTGAGCGTGTTCCCAATTTACGGCGAGCGGTTTTTCCACCATAATATGGACCCCTTTGGGAGCAAAGAATTCCACTACTTCCAAATGCCCATAAATGGTGTTAAACGCGGTTACAGCTTCCGGTTGTACCGTTGCGTAGAGGTCTTGCATGGAGTCAAAAACGATGTCCATGGAATACCCATGTTGTTCACTATACTGTTGTGCTAATTCCCGATTGGGTTCTACTATCCCAACAATTTCAATATCCCCTATCTTTTCCCTTCCTAAGATCCAATGCACGTGGGTGTGGACAAGCCCTATTACGGCCACTTTTAAAGGCGCTCCCTGAGGATATACGCTGTCTTTGTTGATTGAAGATGTACTCCTGTCAGCTATGGCTTCTTTGTTTTGCATATTATTACAAGCGGGGAGGCTTAACAATATAACCATGAATAGTAAAGCACAATACCCTTTCCGTACCTTTTTCATCAATCTCTTTTAAATTTGTTTCGGTTTCTGATGCGCATAACAACATAAATTGCAATTACCAGAATGGCCAATAATGGAATTGCCTTGTCACTGTTTAAAAACTCCAGTATATCCATTTTCTATTTTTTGAATTTTGCCAGGGCTTCTTTAGTGGCTTTAGACATGGCCAGTCTTCCGGACATTTCAGCTCGTTGTGTTAAAAGTGCATCCCAATGGTCCGTACCTTCCCATAGTACTTTTTTCATGGCGGTAAGCGCTTCAGGGTTATAGGTTGCCAATTTTTCCAGATGAATAGTTACTTCTTTGTCCATTTCTGCAATAGAATCGTATACTTTGGCATAGAGTCCTTTTTCTTTGGCCCAGTAGGCATTTTTCCACTCTGTGGGATAAAACGATAGCTCTCCCAAAGCAGCTTTTCCTATTTTTCGTTCAACGGCAGGAGCAATAACCAAAGGCGCAATCCCAATGGAAATTTCAGAGAGTTTAATAGCCGCATCTACGGTTGCATACACATAATCACAAGCGGAAACCAAACCAACACCTCCCCCAACGGCCTTACCTTGTACACGTCCGATGATGGGTTTTGGGCAGTTACGCATGGCATTGATCACTTTGGCAAAACCACTAAAAAAGGCTTTGCCCTGATCCAGGGTTGAAATGGCAACCAATTCATCAAATGAAGCACCGGCACAAAACGCTCGCTCACCTTCGGATTGAAGTACAATAGCAGATACCCTATCGTTCCTTGATAACTCCTGAAAAGATCTTGTCAATCTTTCCAACAATTCAGAAACAAAGGAATTGCCTGCCGGGTGACCAAATTCCACCGTAGCTGTTCGGTTTTCTATTTTGGTGTATAAGCTTCCGTTTTCCCTGGAGGTTGTCATTGATAGGATGCTAAATGGGTAATAATTACGTCTAAATTACTCCTTTTGCAGTAATGGTTTAAAAGTAGTACGGAATTTCCAAACCAATGGCAAACTTCTCAACAACATCCACACAAGAAATGCTATCCAAATAGCATAAATACCCAAATTGAAATGAAGACCTAAATAGAGGGTCGGTACAAAACCAAAGAAAGTAGCGCCTAACAAAATGTTGCGCAGGAATTTCATTTTACCCATTCCCTTGAACATGCCATCAAAAAGGAAGGCTATGGCATTAACAGGCAGGCCTAAAAGAACAATAAAAAAAATACTGTAAAAAGTAGTCAGCACCTGGGTTTCTTTGGAGAAGAGCCGGCCGATAGGTTCATAAAAAAGAAAACCCATAAGCAACAAAAACAAACAAATAACCATCCCATAAGAGTTGATCTTTTTAGCCAGGGACCACAAGCCGTTATAGTCTTTAGCCCCAAACAAACGTCCTCCCATGCTGTTTCCCGCAGCAGAATAACCATCAATAAAAAAGGCGGTAAAAAGCCAAATATTTATAGCTATGGTATGGGCACCAATATATTGGATCCCTAAAGCAGTAGCCTCTCTGACCGCCAATAATAGGGCGGTATTCAGCGCCAATGTCCGTATAAAAAGGTTGAGACTCATATAAACAAGGCTTTTTAATTCTTTGTTTACAGGTAGTTGGAGCCTAAGTGATATATTGGTTTTTGCACGTAAAAGGAAGAAAGTCATTACGGCCATCACCATCTGGGCAATTAAACTGGCCCAGGCGGCCCCCTCAAGGTAGAGCGCAGGAAGATAACCCTCAATACCGTACACCAGGACAAAATCCAACACAATATTGAGTCCGGCCCCTATCATGGCAACCAGCATAGGGTAAAAGGTGTTTTGCAGGCCTCTAAAAATCCCAAAGAGTGCAAAAGTGAAGAGGGTAAATGGGAAACCCCATACCCTTATAGAATAGTAGGAAACACAATACTCCAGTATTTTTCCGGAGGCTTCAAACAATTTAAAAATGTCCTCTACAACAAAAACAGTACTGCCCAGCACCAGAAAGCTCAGGGTAAGATTTAAAAAAATGGCTTGGGCCGGTAAGTTTTGAACTTCGTTTAGTCTATTGGCGCCCAAATATTGGGAGATTATGGCGGAAATAGCACTACGGGTTTGTCCCAGCACCCAAATGAGCATGGATAGGAAGGAACCTACTATTCCGGCCGCTGCCAGGGATTCTACACCATTCACAGGAATATTACCAACAATAGCGGTGTCTGTTATGGACAATAGCGGTTCAGCTATGCCAGACAGCGTAGCCGGAATAGCTAATCGGTTAATGTTCTTGAAGTTGACTGCTATTTTTGTAATCATGGAATACTAAAGCACAAGTTCGTAACAATGAAAGGGGTGTTCACTTTGCCTGGGAAAAAAAATGTCTCCCAGTTTTTGATACCCCCTGGTTTCATAAAATTTTTGGTTACGCTTGTTTTTGGAAAAAGTATCCAGTCGTATAGAGATAAAGCCGTTTTTTCGTGCAGTAGCTTCTGCAAAATCCATGAGGCCTTTTGCATACCCTTTGCCTTGAAAGTCCGGATGGACAAACAATCGATGGATATAGACATTATTTCCTGTTTCCGTGAGCCATGTGATGGGGAGGTATTCCTCATCCATATGGGTTGAAACCACAACACCTCCAACAATATTGCTATCCTTGGGTATTACGTACAACTCTTTATGGTGGATATCCTTTTCAAAAGCAGCTTTGGAGGGATAATGTTCGTTCCATTGAAAAATCCCCATAGTACTCATGTGGGCGGCACAAGCTTTGGTAGTAGAAAGAATTTTTTCCACATCTGACATCTTTGCTGGTCTAATCATGGAAAGCGTTTGATTAAATTGTAAATTTAACTTTTAATCATAACAACCAAACTATGAACAACATTCTGGTTCCGTTAGGCACTTCCCCGGTATGTGAGGGGACCTTGGCCTACTCACTGGATTTTGCTGCCGAATTTGGCGCCAAGGTATTTGTTATGGATGTTTTTGCAGTCACCTCCAGCGCCGGAAGTTTAGCCAATGTACCGGAGAAAGTAGCGTCCTCCAACAGGGAGAAGATCAAGGAAATTATTGGCAAAGTAGACACGAAAGGGGTAGATGTTAGAATTGCGACCTATAATGGTGATATCATAGATGGACTTGAAGAAATTCAAAAGGAATTGGGTATAGATATGATCATTATTTCGCCCAGAAGCAATGATGTTAATGAGGAATTCTATTTGGGGAATACTTCCGGAAGAATCATCAAACAAACTAATATCCCTACTTTGGTTGTCCCCAAGGGGACGGAATATAAGCCAATATCCAATGTTTTGGTAGCTTTTAAGTCCGGAATTTTGAAGCGTAGCAGGATTCTACACCCGCTGGTGCAAATAATAAATAAATATAATGCTATAGTAAACCTGCTGCTGGTAAAAACACCCGGTTATTCAGAAGAGGATCTCCAGATTAATACCGCTCTTTTGGATCTTAGTAAAAATCTGACCATTACTGAAAATCAAACTACCTACCTGGGAGTTTTGGAACATTTTCAGAAAAAGCAGCCGGATTTACTTTGCGTGTTTCGAAGGAAGCGAGGCTTTTTCAAGAAGCTTTGGGAAAAGAATACAATTCTCAAGGCTGAATTTTACGCGCCAATACCGGTATTGGTGCTAAGTGTAAAGAAGTATTGATATGGACAAGTCATTTTGAAACTTGTCCAAAAAGTATTTCCTTTGCCCATCCAAAGGGGGATTAGCTCAGTTGGCTAGAGCGCTTGCATGGCATGCAAGAGGCCACCGGTTCGAATCCGGTATTCTCCACTA
>JANQSA010000030.1 GCA_028284285.1 Croceivirga sp. | reverse complement strand
CGACGGGGCCCACCCCTTCCCTTACCGAACAGGGTAGTTAAGCCCGTCAGCGCCGATGGTACTGCCACACCAGGTGGGAGAGTAGGTCGCCGCCTTCTTCGTCACGTTTTACGTGATTTGAGGCACTCATCAATACGATGGGTGCCTTTTTTAGTTTAGCGAAATGAATGCACCAAAAGAGCTACTTGAAGAGAAATGGAATGCTTATTCCCATGCATTGGGAATAGTTTTGGGAGTAATTGGACTGGTATTGCTTTTGCAAGATAATTTTGAAGGACAAAAAATATGGTCTATCCTGATTTATGGCTGTTCGGTTATCCTCTTGTTTTCGGCTTCAACGGCGTACCATGCTGTTTCCAATCCTAAATGGAAACAAAAACTTAGGATCTTAGACCATATTAGTATCTATTACCTCATAGCAGGAACGTATACTCCTGTCTGCCTTTTGGTATTGGAGGATTCCAGGGGCGAATTACTCCTCTACCTGGTATGGGGATTAGCACTTTTTGGTACTGTTCTAAAAATCTTTTTTACCGGTAAGTTTGAAGTGTTTTCTCTATTACTATACGGCATTATGGGATGGCTAATTGTTATTGACCTTGCTTTTCTTATTAAAAACACTTCTACAAACGGGCTTCTATTATTAGGAGCAGGAGGAGCATTTTATACTCTTGGGATATTGTTTTATGCCATTAGGGCAATTCCTTTTAACCATCTTATCTGGCATTTTTTTGTACTTGGCGGCGCTATTAGTCATTGGTGGCTGATCTACCTTGAACTGGGGAATTGAGTTTAAAACGACTTTAACCCAGTATTTCCGAACTGTTAATCCCCTGTTTTTTTTACGTTTTCGTAAACCACTCTTAAAAAAGGGATAATTCCCTATTAACCGGATTGGAGAAAATGTAAAATAATTTTGAAAGTAAAATAGTACTATGGCTATTGTAAAAGATCGCTTATTCCCATTTTTTATAGCTTTTTTGGTTGGCTTTCCATTGCTTTTGCTTCCTAAAACAGATGTGCTGGTGGTTGTGAATTCCCTGCGAACCCCCTTCTGGGACATTTTTTTTATTAAGGCAAGTGCTTTGGGCCACGCCGTTACTGTAATTTTTGGGTTGCTTTTGGTCCTCCGGTTTAAATTCAAGTGGCTCGCCATTTTTGTCCTCGGCTTTTTACTTCAGGCTATTGTAGTGGTACTATTTAAAAAAGGACTTTTTCATGGGGAGTTGCGTCCTTACTTATACTTTTATCGTTCTAATATGATGGATATGATCTCGCTGGTAGAAGGCGTTAAAATTCGATATATAAACACATTTCCTTCAGGACATACGGCAACTATCTTTTTTTTAACTTCCTTTTTTGCGCTTCTCGCTCGAAATAATGTTGCCTCCTGGACATTGGTATTGGTAGCTGTTATTGTTGGGTTTTCACGAATGTATTTACTTCAGCACTGGTATGCCGATGTTTATTTTGGAATGCTATTTGGTACAGCTTCACCCATTACCGCGTATTTGATGGTAAAGGCGTATCCAAAAAGCTGGCACACCAAACAGCTTCAGGTTAATCTCAAAGGCGTGGCCAGAAGCACCCAAAATGCTTTCAGGCAATTGTTTTAATTGCTACCTTGTTTTTCATGGTTTTTGTAAACAAATACGGGGGATGGGTGGTGTTTTGTATTGCTTTGTTTGCCTGTACCTTTGGTATTGGATTATATCCTATTTATATATTGGATGAATCCAGAAATGCTGAAGCAGCGCGGGAGATGTGGGTTTCTGGGAATTATGTAGTTCCTTTTTTTAATGGGGAATTGCGTACAGACAAGCCTCCTTTACACTACTATTTTATGGTACTGGGTTACCAGATTTTTGGAGTGAATGCGTTAGGGGCGCGATTCTTTTCCGGACTTTTTGGAGCATTCACCATTTTGGTTACCTACGGAAGCATTAAGAAAAACTTAGGAAGTAAAGAAGCGAATATAACGACTCTTATTTTGTTATCGTCTTTATTATTCATTTTTGAATTCCACCTTGCAGTACCTGATCCTTATCTTATTTTTTTTATCGCCGCTTCACTATTTTCTTTTTATGAGTTTCACACAAGCAGGAAAAGGATATGGCTTTTTTGGGCCTATGCAAGTATTGGCTTGGGTCTGTTAACCAAAGGGCCCGTTGCTTTGGTAATACCTGGCCTGAGCCTGACCTTTTTTTTACTTTTTAAAAAAGAATTTCACCTAAAAGGGATCTTCTCTTTCAAACCTGTTCTGGGAGTATTGTTTTCATTGGCCATTGCGGTGCCCTGGTATTATTTAGTCCACAAAGCTACCAATGGCGAATGGACCAACGGTTTCTTTTTGGACCACAATATCAATCGGTTTAATTCCGGAAAAGAAGGGCATGGAGGGATTTTCTTGCTGACACCTATTTTTGTGTTTCTTGGTCTCCTTCCCTTTTCAACAACTATACTGCAAGGCTTTAAAAATGGATGGACGGGTAGGAAACACAACGATCTGATTCTTTTTGCATTTATAATTTCTACTATAACTGTGGTTTTTTTTAGCGTCGCAAGCACTAAATTACCTAATTACCCGATGCCTTGCTATCCTTTTGTCGCTATTCTTCTGGGGTCCTATTTATCTGGAGTGTATGGAGAAAACTCGAAAAAAAGAGGTTTGACAGTGAGTTTGTGGGTGCTGCTGGTTATCGCTTTGCTATTACCCATTGGGGGTTACATTGCGCTAAGTTTGGAAAATCGGTTTAAAGATCTAAAATGGTTGACGTTATTGTTGACCCTTTTACCCATTTCCGCTATTATGGGGCTATACTTCTTTAGAAACGGGCAGTTTAAAAGGTCATTTTTAAGTATTTCAACTGGTTGGATACTCACTGGACTCCTGTTTTTTGGTGTTATTTGGCCGGCTATAAATACCAGGAATCCAGTTGCAATAGCCTCTAAAGTCATTGCTTCGGAGGACGATATCATTGTTTACCAACGATTTGATAGTGCTTTCCCTATCAATTTTAAACGCACATTTCCAGTAGTGGAATCTATAGCCGAACTCAAAGAATATCTGGTAGAACATCCGAATGTCTATATTCTTACCAACACCCGGGATAAGAAGAGTTTAAAAACGCTGGAACAGTTTGAACTGTTATTGGAACAAAAGGCTTTATTTGAAAACCATACCACACGGATCTATCAGAAATGATTTGGAGAAGTCTTTTTTTGGTTAATCAACAGGCCAACTTTTACTTTCAAATTACATGAAATAGGCTATCCCAAAACCTAAAATGATTACCAACAGTTTTTTAAGGTCAAACCTATGCGTTTTTGCACTTTCAAAGAGGATGACGGTAGAAATGTGAAGAAAAACTCCTATGGCTAATGCCGTTAATTGGGTCTTATAGCTAAAAATGGCAGCGTTTTCCGTAGCCAAATAGCTCCCCAGTGGTGTCATCAGCGCAAAAAGTAGGATAAAGAGAAAAGTAAGTCCCCGGTTGAGCTTTGAGTTGACCAAAAAGATGGAAAGAATTATTGCTACGGGTATCTTATGGATCAGAATGCCATAGATAATACTACTTTCCGAAGTTACAGGAACACCTTCAATCAAAGCGTGCAGGGAAAGACTTAGAAACAGAATTACAGGAAACTGGTTCTTGGATAGTTCCCAATGCATATGCCCGTGTTCCGCACCTTTGGAAAAAGATTCCAGAAATACCTGGAGCAACACACCCATTAATATAAAAAGGGCGATTATTTTGGGGTCCGAGGCCCGGTATACTTGTGGAACCAGTTCAAAAAAAGTAAGTGCTAGGAGGAAAGCACCACTAAAAGCAAGTAACAACGCTACATTAGCACTATGGTTAGGTTTCGTCCATACTACTAAAAAGAAACTTCCCAGTACGGCCAATATCAGCAAGAGGTAGTTCATGAATGGGTCCAGGTTGAAGGGGTTAAATTTACCGTATTTTTGGAGAATTGAGTCGTGTAGATATGGGCAATAACTTTAGAATGCTGGCGAAGACCCTATATGGATTTGAGCCTTTGTTAGCCAGGGAGCTACGGAATTTGGGTGCTGGAAATGTCCGTGAAGGGAATCGTATGGTAACTTTTGAAGGGGACCTTGGATTTTTATATAAGACTAATCTCTGCCTCAGAACCGCACTCAAAGTGCTCAAACCAATACATCAAGGTAGGGTATTCAATGAAAAACAGTTGTATCAACAGTTGTATGCCATGGATTGGCCCGGCTATTTTGGTGCGGAGAAGACCTTTGCATTTGACACTACCATGCATACTACGGTTTTTAAAAACTCCATGTTTGTTTCTCTCAAAGCTAAGGATGCTTTGGTAGATAAGTTTAGGGCGATGGGCTATACCCGACCGAATGTAGATACGCAAAAAGCGCAGGTACGTATTAATATTCATGTTCAAAACAATGATCTAACTGTATCCCTCGACTGTTCCGGGAGTTCTTTGCATCAAAGAGGATATCGTATAGCCACTAATATTGCCCCGATTAATGAAGTACTGGCTGCGGGTTTATTGTTACTAAGTGGTTGGGAGGGTCGTACCAGTTTTTTAGATCCGATGTGTGGTAGTGGCACGATATTAACCGAAGCAACAATGATTGCCTGTAATATCCCGGCGAACATTAACCGTCAGGAATTCGCTTTCCGGCATTGGGCGGATTTTGATGCTGAACTCTTTGATACCATTGTAGAAGCATGCCTGAACAGGACCCGGGAATTCCACCATAAAATAATAGGGTATGACAAGGCGCCTTCTGCGGTTCACAAAGCCCAGCAAAACATAGCGAATGCTAATCTTTCTGGGTACATTACCGTTGAGCAAAAAGACTTTTTTGGTACCCAAAAACCACTAAAGGATCCCTTGCACATTCTCTTTAATCCCCCTTATGGAGAGCGTTTAACGGTGGATATTCCCTCATTTTACCGTAAGATTGGAGATAGCTTAAAACGAGGGTATCCGGGAACGCAAGCCTGGTTTATTACTTCTAATCTGGAAGCATTAAAACATGTGGGGCTACGACCCTCCAAAAAAGTCAAAGTATTTAATGGGAAATTGGAATCCCGTTTGGTGGGGTATGAAATGTATGAGGGTAGCAGAAAGAAAATGGTTTCTTAAAATCTAATCCAAACCGTTGATAAAGTGGCTTAGTTAGAAGGGGGTTCTTCTTTTTTTGGCTTTACCTTTTTGTAAAGCGGTATAAAATAGGAAAGCGAATAGTTGTACCCCACACCCCACTTACTATTTTCGGTGACTCTGTTAAACCCGGGGATCCACAGGTTCCTGAAATTATCCGGATCCGTATTGGTTACCAGATGCCCTAACCTAATACTCACACCAATATAGATATTGGCAAAAAGCTCGGCTTTTAAACTCACTACAAATTCTAACCATGAAGCAGTCAGATTTTCAAATTGGATTTCTTCTGTACTACCCACAACAAGACCATCGGGGCTAAAAAAACGGTTACTATTAAAAAATTTAAAGTTGTTCAAGGTTTGGCTAAAACTACTAAAAGCGTACCGGCCGCCTACGGTAATCTGATTACGCATACCATACCAGTTGCTATACGTATTATAATCTGCTCCTGCCTTAATATAACTGCCGGATGTAGTGTATTCATAAAGGATCTCACCGCTCAGATCTTCGTCTTGTGTTCGTTCTTCATTGCCTAATTCTGCAGCCAAGAACCATTTTTCCGTTAAACGATAGTCTCCAACAATCTCAAAACCGGTATAGTTTTCATCGGTAAATGAAAGTACAGGGCGACTTAGGTCTATGCCCACCCGCAATCCATAGGCATATTTCCGGGTAACCGTGTCCTTCTGACTAAGGTCTATAGCGTTGCTTTGTGCCAGACCGCTCACAACACAAAAAAGCAAAAAGAAGCTAGTGAAATATTTTGACATGTATTGCATTTGAGTTTACAATATTAGTGTCCACTACGGTAATCCTCTTGATCCAGTCTTCCGTCGGGTTAACTTGTCTAATGGTGTCCAGACCGATGTAATTAGCCACAAAACCACAGGCACGGGATACAAATCGTTCGTTTACGGCATAGTTAAATCGCAAGGTATCGCGATTACCCTGTTCTTCTTCGGTATCTTCGTCATCCATGGAATTCAATATGAAGACAAATTCGGTGGTGGAGGATGCAATGCGAAGAGGAAGACTAATACTATCCCTGTCTGTGCGATCATCAAAAGTGTCCACTATAGTATCCAAACCTAACTCTCTAACCCGAAGGCGCGTAACATTTTTAGTGGCAGTGGTATCTTCAGCGTCAAAAAAACCTATGATCAATAAGGGGGTGTCTCCTTCTACGCAGATATCGTCTTTTTCACAGGAAGAAAATTGTAAAACGGCCAGGAATAGTAGTACTGGGAACAATCTTTTCATAGAAGAATAAGGGCTACCTTTTTTGTAAAAGTACTACATTTTCCACGTGGTGGGTTTGTGGGAACATATCAACAGGTTGCACTTTGCCCACTTGATATTTCTTGTCCAACATCCCCAGATCACGTGCCTGCGTAGCACTGTTGCAACTTACATAAACGATTTTTTCCGGCGCAACTTTTAACAATTGTTCAACAACTTTTTTATGCATTCCATCCCTGGGGGGGTCTGTAATTACTACATCGGGGCGGCCTTTATCGGTTATAAACGCTTCGTTAAAAACCGTTTTCATATCCCCTACAGCAAATTCTACATTGTTCAAACGGTTTATTTTGGCGTTTTCTTTGGCGTCTGCTACGGCTTCGGGAACGGATTCCATTCCGATCACCCTTTTCGCGCCCTTGGCCAGAAAAAGGGCAATAGTACCGGTCCCTGAATATAAATCGTAAACCAATTCTTTCCCGGTAAGTCCCGAAAAATCCCTGGCGACTTTATACAACTCATGCGCTTGCCTGGAGTTGGTTTGGTAGAAGGATTTGGCGGTAATCCTGAAGCGAAGCCCCTCCATTTCTTCAAAAATATGGTCCCTGCCTGAAACACAGACCACTTCCTGGTCGTAAATGGTGTCATTCGCTTTTTGATTGATAATATATTGTAACGAGGTGATTTCGGGAAATAGTTGTTGTATGTGATTTAGAAGTAAGTCCCGGTGTGTTTCATTATCTTCATAGAATTGAAGTACTACCATAATTTCTCCGGTAGAAGCGATACGCAATAATAAACTACGTAATAATCCTTCCTGTGTTTTAGGATTAAAAAAAGACATCCCCTCGGCTTCTGCAAACGCTTTGATGGCCAAACGAATAGCATTGGAAGGTTCAGCCTGCAGATGACATTTTTTAATATCCAGGATTTTATCCCACATCCCGGGGATATGAAATCCCAGGGCGTTGCGGTTTTTTATTTCTTTTTTGGAAAGGATTTCTTCTTCTGATAACCAGCGGGAATCGGAGAAAGAAAACTCCATTTTGTTCCTGTAATGATAGTGATCTTCCGAACCGATTATCGGAGAAATCACGGGCAACTCCAGGTTTCCGATGCGCCTCAAGTTGTTCTCCACCTCCTTTTGTTTGTAATACAGCTGATGTTCATATCCCATATGCTGCCATTTACACCCCCCGCAAACCCCAAAATGTTCGCAGACCGGTTCGGTCCTTTTGTCAGAGTAGTGGTGAAAATGGGTAGCCACCCCTTCAAAATAGGCCCTTCGTTTTTTGTGCGTCTTAATATCCACGATATCACCAGGAATAGCATTGGGCAAGAAAATGATCCTTCCATCAGGAGCTTTCGCCACAGATTTTCCTTTGGCCCCGGCATCAATGACCTGAAGTTTTTCAAAAAAAAAGTGCTTCTTTTTTTGCATAGGGCAAAAATAGGATTTTCGCTTTTCCAAGTTGGGAACCTTTTTACTAAAACAACGTCTTTATTTTAGTACTATGAGTCGTCCTGAGAAAATAGTGGATTCGCTACTGGTCATCGCTTACCAGGGAGGGGACAAGAAAGCTATGGACATATTGGTTAGACGTTGGAACAAAAAGATAGCCGTTCATGCCTACCGCTATGTTCGGGACTGGGAGTTAGCCCAGGATATCGCACAAGATACCTGGAGTACTATTCTTGTCAAAATACATATGATCAGGGATAGCCATAGTTTTGGTGGTTGGGCTCTTACTATTGCAGGTAGAAAAGCTATAGATGCCATCAAAAGGAAGGCAAAGTTTGAAAAGGAAGTCAATGGTCTATTTTGGGAAAATCACTCAAAAGAGTCAAAGGACAGTGAAACAAAAGAGGAGAAGATCAAAAAGATATTGGAGGTCTTCAAAACCTTATCCCTTGAGCACCAGATAGTGCTGAAACTGTTTTATCTGGAAGAACACGGTCTAAAGGAAATAAGCCAAATAACCGAGACCTCCATAAACACCGTAAAAACGAGATTGTTTAGAGCCAGGGAGAAAATTAAAGTCGAATTAGAAAAACAGAAAAATGAAAAAAGAAGTAGAAAAAATAGACGAATTGATTAAAGAAAGTCTAAGTCAGGAAGAAGCGGAGTTCTATGAAGAACTGGAAGAAAAAGACTTGTTTGGAAAAATTGGCGAAGTCTACAAAAGTAAAATGGGCTGGCTTGTGATTCTAATGAATATCATGCATCTCATCTTCTTTATTGCTTTTGTGTATTGCGTAGTGGAATTTTTTAATGCCGAAGTGACCAAAGAACTTTTTATCTGGTCTTCCGCAGGTTTTTTATGTATGATCTTTATGGCAATGATGAAACTTTATGTATGGATGCAAATGGATAAAAATGATATTCTTCGCGAGTTAAAGAGGATAGAGTTGCAGATTTCGGTTTTGGCACAGCATCAGGATAAGCAATGAGGGGGACGGGCTTATAGAAATATTTTTAACTTTGTAGTGTCACAAGGATGATTTCTCTCCTACGCTGAATTTTCGATACTTCGAAAGGAAAAAGGTGCAGCAGGAATAACGAAAGTCTTATTTTAAAATATTTAGAATCATGGCAGTAGTTAGCACACTTACTTCACAAGATGCTATCGCATTGGAAAACCAGTACGGAGCACAAAACTATCATCCCCTTCCTGTTGTTTTAAGCAGGGGAGAGGGGGTTTTTGTTTGGGATGTGGAAGGAAAAAAGTATTATGATTTTCTTTCTGCCTACTCCGCAGTGAACCAGGGGCATTGTCATCCCAAGATAATTAACGCTCTTAAAGATCAGGCGGAGCTGTTGACACTTACCTCCAGGGCCTTTTACAACGATATGTTGGGGCGATATGAAAAATACGCTACCGAGTATTTTGGGTATGACAAGCTATTACCTATGAATACAGGTGCTGAAGCGGTAGAAACAGCCATTAAACTGGCCAGGAAATGGGGGTATGAAAAAAAGGGTATCCCCTCCAATCAGGCCAAAATTATAGTATGTCAGAATAATTTTCATGGAAGGACAATTTCTATTATTTCAGCCTCAAATGATCCCATAGCTACGGAGAACTTCGGTCCCTTTACTCCGGGGATCGTCTCAATCCGATACGATGATATAAATGCGCTATCGGAAGCCCTAAGAGATACCACTGTAGCTGCCTTTTTGGTAGAGCCTATTCAAGGTGAGGCCGGCGTGTATGTTCCGGACGAAAGCTATCTGAAAGAAGCTTTTGCACTTTGCAGATCCAAAAACGTACTTTTTATTGCAGATGAGGTTCAAACGGGTATAGCACGCACCGGGAGGCTACTGGCTTCTTGCGGCAATTGTTCCTGCGAAGATAAAAGCTGCTCCGGAACTCCTGATGTGAAACCGGACATTCTTATTCTGGGCAAAGCGATCTCCGGAGGAGTATTTCCGGTATCTGCTGTATTGGCTAACAACAATGTAATGGATGTTATCCGACCTGGAAATCACGGTTCTACCTTTGGGGGGAACCCATTGGCTTGTGCTGTGGCTATGGCGGCCCTGGAAGTAGTGAAAGAAGAACGTCTTGCCGAGAATGCAGAACGATTAGGGAATATTTTCAGGCAAGAAATGGAAAAGCTTATCGAAGAAGTCGATTTGGTCAGAGTAGTACGCGGGAAAGGCCTTCTTAATGCCATTGTTATTAATGATACGGAAGACAGCTCTACGGCCTGGGAGATCTGTGTAGCCCTTAAGAACAATGGGCTATTGGCTAAACCCACGCATGGGAATATTATTCGTTTTGCTCCGCCACTGGTGATGACCGAGGAACAGCTTTATGAATGTATCGCAATTATCAGAAAAACCATTTTAGCATTCCAACACTAAAAAATCCCCTTTTAGGGGATCTTTTTACTGTGTTTTTGGCTAAGGTGCAGCGGAAGTTCCGTTTCGGTTAGCCCTCCGAAGCTGTCGCTGAATCTTTCTAATGGCCGATTCTATAGATTTTTCCGGTTCAATAATATTGTATTCCCCCCAAAAATCAGGATCCGAAAAGCCAATTGCTTCATCATTCAGGATAATGGATTTTTTAATTCTATCCTTATTTTTAAGAATCTCCCCTGTAGTATTTTTCTCCCAGTCCGTCACCGCCATCTCTGCGGTCATACTATAGACGGAATTGAAAAGTTTTCCTTTCCAGTCTACTTTGAACTCCATGAGCATATTACTGTACCCGTAATACCATTTCCCGTCTTTTTCCCTGTAATCTACCCTGTAAGAGACTTCGGTAGGCCAAACATCTACCCGGGCAGGTTTCTTACGCACAAATAGTCGTGAAGCGAGTTCTCTGTCAGTAATATTTAGCGTATAGATGGCACTGGTCAATATTTTATTTTCCACATCAATGTACAACTGACCACGGTAGAGCGGATTTGGAATGGATTTTAATTGGTCAAATGAAATTACGTAGATCAATGCATTATCTATATAAGTGGAACGTTCAAAACGAAACCGGTATTCATTAATAGAACCATCCGAAAAAATGAATTCCGGATACTTCATAATATCCACATAAAGTGTATTGAACGGTCCCCCCTGGAGTTTTAAAGCCACGGTATCCAACTTGCTATAATCAGTGCTTTTACGGGCCTTGAACAACTGCATGGCATCCCTTTTTGGGGAGGCATAGGATGTTTTATAAATGTTGACAACCGCCTCTGATAAAGAGACATTTTTCCTTCTTTTTTTGATGGTCTCCCGATAAAATGCCGTCATGACTGTCGGGTTATCCAGATAATTATCACCTCTTTTTCTCATTACTTCCCGTACCAGGGCTTCGGCATCCTTCGGGGCATTGATGTTGACCTCTTCCAACTGGGTAATAGAAACCTGCAAATAAATACGGTTGTTTTTGTTATTGAGCTCTCGTAATGGAATGGTTTTATTTTCATACCCTAAAAAAGAAACAATTACATTTGAATTTTCCAGGGATCGCGGCACTTTTAGCAGAAATTCTCCCTCCGCATTGGAAACGGTACTAATATTAGTTTCCGCGACAGTTAAAGAAGCCAGAGCTAGTGGTTTGCTACTGCTTTGGTCCAGTATTTCGCCTTTATACTCAATAAAATCTTCCTGGACTTGCTGGAAAGCAAGGCCATTAATGGTGCCGACGAAAATCAAAGCAACCAATAGTACTATTTTATCTTTCATGACTAATGAGATTTATTTTAAAAGTAAAAATGATCCTGCACTCTTATAAATTTAAGAAATAAACCAATGAAAGCTTTTAAATACCCAAGCTTTAACAAAATAACAATGTCCTTAAAATTAGTAAATGCTTGCAGTAAAATATAGCTATTTGCCGGATTTTTAAGGAAAATAACTTGCGTGATTTGTAGGAAAATCTGTTTCTATAACTGAATAAAGACTGTCCGGAAAGGCGAAGACCTTAAGGTTCTTTGGGTCTGTTAGTTATAGTGTGTCAATGGAACATCTATTAGTCTACCATAAATAATGCGTTTGCAAAGAACAGTTTACCATTTTCCCAAAAGCCTCTGAATAAAGGATTGTCTACCATGTACACAACACTTCCTCTACCATAATTATCCATTCCAAACACCAGGGAGTTTTGTATTTTCTTTTTGGCATTGCTTCCGGCAAAACCGGATACGGGTTCTGTTGCTCCTGTTAAATACACGGCATTTCCTCTTTCCAAGTAGTTATACGAACCACTACCCAGTTTTAAAGTAAAATATTGATCTCCATAGCCGTAGGCCAACGGGTGCGAATTGTCTACTTTGGCCTTAAATATGGCTCCTGTTATGGCATCTTTCATGGATTCCCGCTGTAAATTTTCCTTGGGCATAAGTTTGGATGCCGCAGTGTCCTGTTCTTTTTTAATAGGCTGGAGGCCAAAACCATCCTCACCCTGAATTCCACGTATGGCGCCTCCCATGGCAATCAGTTTCCCCCCATTTCTTACCCATTCTTTAATTTTCTCAAGCTTGTCTTCTTTAAAATAACCGGAATACCTACCTCCCGGGAGTATTAGTACATGATACTTGGAAAGGTCTATATTGTTCGCATATTCCGCACCAATAACGGTTACGGGATAGTGTAACTGTTGTTCAAAAAAATGCCAAATTTCACCAAATCGCAAGGTGGAGGTAGGTTCTCCGGATAATATGGCCACCTTAGGGGTTTTGATCATTTGTACACGGGAAGATCCAAAGTCTTTTCCTTCATCCACTAAACCTGTAGCCACGCCCTGGATGCTTTTGGAATGTTCTTTAGCAATGTTTGAAAGTAGCGTTTTGAAGTTTTTTACCAGTTGATTGTCACCTGTTGTTATGATTAAACTCCCCCTTTCATAGGACCTATTATCTATTACAAAAGGGGTAGTCGCTTTCCGGACCCGAATACCATTTTTCAATAGTGCCGCTAAAAAACGCGCATCATCCATACTGTTCCAGTCGGTAAGGTAAGCATAGGAATCCACAGGAAATTTGGGAATGGTGCCCTCTTTTACGGATTTGGAAGATACCACAGCGTTCTTTGTTGCCACGGCATCCAAACCATACGCGTAGGGTAAAGACCAGGCGGTAATGTCATAGGTAAGCGAATCGGTAAGCTTAGCCTCGGGTTCAAACAATACCTTTACTAAGGTTCCCTTAGGTTGATCCGTAGAGACCACCAGGGAATTCTCATCTGTTGACATACTACCCGCAACTCCCGTGCTATATCTGAAGCCTTTTACCGTACCTTTTTCTGCAAAACCAAACTCAATATTATGCTTCTTCAGAAGGGTAGTAAGCGCATTGATTTTATCGGCATTACCGTTCAATACGTAATTCTTGTATTTGTAGCTGTTATTTTGATAAAACTTTTTGAACTCTTCGTTTAGTTTTTGGGTATTTTGAGAAGCTACTTCTATTGTTGAAATGCCCGTGGTAAAATGATGGGCAATCCTGTCCTTTAAAGTAAGGGTATCCCCAATTTTAGAGATCACACCCAGGCCGGCACGACCGCTACCTCCTTGTTCATACGTCATTCCAACGGCACCATTATAGGTAGGATAGGTATCCCCATAACTCGGATAAAACAGATCAAATACCTCTTTTGTAAAATAAAACCAGCCATTGGCATCAAAATATCCGGCATGATTTCTGCCAACGGTTTCCTGGAACCTCCTTTGAAAATCCGTAATCACCTCATGATAAGGTTCCGCTGCCGGTGCAAAATAGTAAGGATTATTAACGCCTTGCTCATGAAAATCCACATGTACATGAGGTAACCATTGGTTATATACCTTTAAGCGTTGTTGGCTCTCCAACTGAGTAAGCCACGCCCAGTCCCTGTTCAGATCAAACATATAGTGATTGCTCCGTCCGGTCCACCAGCCTTCACGGTGTTCCTTGCTGTTGGGATCTACTTGATATGGGGTGTTTTTGTATTGATTGTACCAGTTAACATACCGATCTCGTCCGTCGGGATTAAGGCAGGGATCTATGATCACTACGGTATTCTGCAATAAATTGCTTTTGAGGGTAAGTAGTTCATGGATAGTTTTCATGGAAGCTTCCGTACAAACACTTTCGTTGCCGTGTACATTGTAACTAAGCCATACAATAGCTTTATTGGCATCACCCTGCCCTCGTAATGCCTTCAAATGCTCCTCCCGGATGGCTTCAAGGTTGGTCAGGTTCTCTGAGGCAGAAA
The DNA here is from genome assembly GCA_028284285.1 of Croceivirga sp. GTDB lineage: Bacteria > Bacteroidota > Bacteroidia > Flavobacteriales > Flavobacteriaceae > Croceivirga. The sequence goes on along the minus strand of JANQSA010000030.1, from coordinate 4,268 downwards.
CAAAAGCCAGAAGCAATGGTCTGCGTTCGTGGGTTTGGCCATATTCAACTAGTTTTACCCTCGAAGATTCAGTATTTGCTATATGCTGGTAATAGTCCACTACTTCGTGATGCCTGCTAAATTGGGTGCCCAGTTCATATCCTAAAAATTCAGAAGGGGATTGCAAAACTTGTGATGCTACTACAGCGGGAATAAAAAATAAAAAAAGAGGTAACAGTTTACTCATAAACCTTTGGTTTGAAGGAAATCCAAAGCTAAGAATAAAAACCTTCTCCAGGCAATTAACGTATTCTTAGGATTTCAAATTGGGGATAGGTGTATCTTTAGCAAGATTTTCTTTGAATGGAAGTAGATTGTATCCCTTTTCGGAAAACCGGATATTTCTCCCCACTTATTTGCGATTACCTTGATAATTCAACCGCGTTAACTCCGTTTTTTAATCGATTCCCTAAGCTGGAAAATTTTCTTCCACAATTAGAGGAAAAAAAACAGAATTACACGGATCAACATCGTGAGGTATTGGCAAATGTCTTGCTCCAACAATACGAGAGATCCAGCACAACTTCTTCTACATTGAGTAATATAAAGTCCATACGGGAAGCCAGTACCTTTACCGTGGTTACCGGGCATCAGTTAAATCTTTTTACAGGGCCCCTCTACTTTTTGTATAAGATCATTGCTACCATAAATCTTACAGAAAAACTTAAAAAAGCCTATCCGGAATACCATTTTGTTCCGGTGTACTGGATGGCTACTGAAGACCATGATTTTGAAGAGATCAACTATTTCAATTTTGAAGGTCAAAAGATGCGGTGGGATATTAATCCTGGGGGAGCAGTAGGAAGGCTTTCCACTCAAGGATTGCAGGAGGTAGCCCGTGTGTTTTCAAAGCAGCTTGGGGTTTCGGATAATGCCCGGCAACTGGTCTCCCTCTTTGAAAAAGCATATCTGGAACATCCTACCCTTTCAGCAGCAACCCGATATTTGGCCAATGCGCTTTTTGGCGAATATGGATTGGTGATTCTGGATGGAGATGACCGGTCATTAAAGCAACTGTTAGTTCCCTATGCCAAACAGGATATCTTTGACAAAGTGCCCTTTACCAAGGTTTCGGAAACTATGCAGGCTTTGTCCCAAGTTTCCGAATCCTACAACATCCAGGTAAATCCGAGGGAGATCAATTATTTCTATATCAAAGAAGGTATTCGGGAAAGAATAATTGAAAAAGAGGGTACTTTTTTGGTTAACGGCACTTCCCTTAAGTTTTCCAGAGACGCCTTGACCAAAGAATTGGAAACCCATCCGGAGCGATTTTCCCCCAATGTGATTGCGCGTCCTCTTTACCAGGAAATCATTTTGCCCAATCTGTGCTATATAGGAGGAGGAGGGGAGTTGGCCTATTGGCTGGAACTAAAAGACTATTTTGAAGCTTTAAATGTTACTTTTCCGATACTCTTGCTCCGCAACTCGGTGTTAATGATTACCGAGAAGGCAACAAAGAAATTGAATAAGATGCAGTTGGAAGTGGAAGATCTGTTTTTAAAGCAGTCCAGCCTTATTAACAAGAAAATCCGGCAGATTTCAAATATTCCAATTGATTTTACTCCCCAAAAGAAGGCTTTAGAATCTCAATTTGAAGCGCTGTATGAGTTAGCCCAAAAAACAGACCCCTCTTTTTTGGGAGCGGTGAAAGCCCAGGAAGTAAAACAAAAAAAGGGATTGGATCACCTGGAAAAACGATTGCTTAAGGCACAAAAGCGAAAGCTTAAGGATCATGTCACTCGTTTAACGGCATTGCAGAACCAATTGTTTCCGAATCACGCGCTACAGGAACGACAACTCAATTTTTCTGAACTGTATCTGCAATACGGGGAAGAGCTTATCCCTTTACTTAAGCAGGCCCTGGATCCCTTAAAACAGGAATTTTTGATTTTAAGGCACTAAAAACTGTCCTTGCCATTGTTCCTGAGTCCTTTCAAATCTCACTCGGATATGATTGGGTCGCTTTAACCTCAGGTATTCTATGGTATGCGGTACAATTTCGACCATGCAGAAATGATGATTGCTGCTTAAATACTCAACATCATCCGGGTTTTTAATTTGTGATCCTGGTGCGGATGCGGTAGTATAGTCCTTTTTGGAATGACTGGGAATAGTCTTCCAGATTGTGGATATACTTTCCGGATCCGTAATTATGTTAGCCTCCCCCGTTATTTGTAATTGTAGCAGTTTCTTTGGATGGTAAAAAACCGAAGCTACCTGGTTGTTAGATAACAACTGGTTTACTTTTTTTGAGCGTTTGTCCGTATAAAACACCAAGCGCAAATCTGCATGGGTTTTGCGTAAAACAACGGTACGCAGCGCGGGGGTTTTCCCGGAAACTGTTCCTAGTGTAAAAAATTTAAAGGGATGCCCTTTTTTTATACTCCCGTTAATAAGCTCATTTCTAAGTTGTTGAAATATCAATTGCTCCAAAATGGAATTTTTTTTAAAAATAATTCAAAAAAAGGGTAGGGTTAAGTGGGGTTGGGTTGTTATATACACAAATTGCTATGGAAAGGTAGTTAACCTTTTAAAATTTTGAGTTAATAAATTCATGTGTTTAGGTTGGTTTTGATTTTATTAAAAAGCCCCGGAGTGGTTCCCGGGGCTTTTAATTTTATAGCGTTTTAAAAACCAGCTTTTTGAAAAAGAACGATTACTGTTTAGCTAAACAAATCGGCAAAATGCGATTTGACTTCAAAGAGTGTGGCTTTCTTCATACTATCAAAACGAATATCAGCATGACCCACTCTTTCCTCGGGGCCAATACCCACAGCGTGAAAGCCTCCTGCCTTGGCGGCATCAATGCCGGCTTCTGCGTCTTCATAGACCACACATTCTTCAGGTTTAAGTCCTAGTTTTTCTGCTGCATAGATAAAAATATCAGGTGCGGGTTTGCTTTTTGAAACACTATTGCCATCGCCAATAGCATCAAAATAGCCTGTGGCTCCCAATTGTTGCAGTACTTTGGCTGCGTTTTTACTGGCACTGCCCAAAGCAACGCGAAATCCCTCTTGTTTTAGATGGGTTAGTAATTCTCTTGTACCTGGCAGATAATCTTCAGAAGTAATTTCCTCCAGGCTCGCAAGGTAATATTCATTCTTTTTGGTGGCCAACTCCGCCAGTTGGTCCTCCGGTATTTCCGCTTTGTTGTGAGCCTTGATAATATTAATGGAATCCATTCGGGAGACCCCCCGTAATCTTTCGTTTATTTCCCGGTCAAAATCCCAGCCCATTTCGTCAGCTAGTTGCTTCCAGGCTTGAAAATGCTGTTCAGCGGTATCGGTGATGACTCCGTCTAAATCGAAGATAAATCCTTTGATCATGGTTTAGCGTTTGGAGGGTAAAGAAAGGTCTAAAAATGTTAAGAAAAAAGTCACTTAACGTTATATTCCAATCGCATGGTAATAGAGGCGGTTTTGTTTTTGGAGGAAGTGTTGTACGCGCCCCCCCAGCTATAATCTTCCCCGGAGTTTTGTCCGGTGATCTGAAAAACCCCCATGCGTGCAGAAATGAGGTCACTTAGTTTTCCACCGGCATTCTCTGCTATTTTTTCAGCCCGAATCCTCGCGTCTTCAGTAGCCTTGGAAATCATTTCTATTTTTAAGTCTGCCAATTTGGTGTAGTAATATCTTGGCGGCGAAGAATTGAACTGAACCCCTTTGTTCAAAAGCTCGGTGATTTCACGAGCCACCTGTTCAATTTTAGCTACATCCGTGGATTCTATCTGTACGGACTGCGAAAGCTCATATCCTCTAAAAATACTACCAACATAATTTCCATTTTCGTATTGGTTATCCCGTTGCTCCAGGGTTTGTACGGAGTTGAAAATGATGTTTTCCTGGGGAATGCCTTTGGATACCAAATAGTCCCGTACAATTTCCTTCTGTTGGTTGAGCCGTTCAAAAGCCGAGGTCAGTACCGGACTAAAGGCGGAAAACCGTCCTTCCCAGACAATGAGATCGGAGGTGAAATTCTCGTTGCCCAAGCCGGTGACTGAAATTACTTTTGGCGGATTAGCGCGTTTTACATACGCAGTCCCTAAAAAATAAGCCGCCAATACTATGGCGAGTCCGAAGATTATTGCGGTAAGATGTTTCATCATAAAGCTTTACAATATGTACGCCTAAATATACCTAAAAAGATGCTTTGGCAAATAGGTCAAATTGCTATTTTTGCCCATGCAAAACCAAGTCCTGATCCTTGATTTTGGTTCCCAATACACC
>JANQSA010000083.1 GCA_028284285.1 Croceivirga sp. | reverse complement strand
CAAGTTATACTAATGAAGAAAAAGGTGGTTTAAACCAAAAAGAACATATTCACTATCTTCGGAGAACTCCCTTAGTGCTTTTCATAGGACACGTTGTTGGCAACAGTATTTTTAACGATTATCAACTTTTAATTTATCTCTACCCTCCTTGCATTTTAATAGTGCTTCTATCGCATTTTCATTTTCGGGATTCAACGTTAAAGACCTGGCGTAGTTTTTTATTGAATTGTTCCAATCCTTATTTTCGAGATAGGCTTCCCCCAAACTATCATAAAGGTCATAATCGTTTGGCATTAGATCAATACCATATTGAAAAACCTTTATGGCCACCTCCGGATTCTTTTTGTGCTCTAACCATTCATATCCAAGTATGTTGATAGTTTCATTGAATTCCATTTTTATTAACTCTTTTTCAGAATATGCCTCCGGATTTATTTGTTCTTGTAGAAATAAAACCGGGTTATTGATGTCATTATATTTATAATAAAACTTACTTCCTAAGGACTCTTTGGGAAATAAGTCGACCATCATAGTTTTATGATTGCCCTTTTTTAATTCTTTCATTAGATCTAATTCAACGAATTCCGTAAAATCTTGATATAAATAAACTCTTATCTTCAGGGAAGTAAGATCATATATGGTAGAATATTGAGTAGAAAACAAATCTGAACTTTTCTGTTTCATACTTTTCATGGCATTGCTACAATAGTCTAAAGTGGCTTTTCCTTTTGTAGTAGTAAGAAATTCTTGTCCTGCCTGAAACCATGGAAGAGTAACTTCTTCAACAGAATGTATTTGAGAATAATAAAAGTTGGAAAATGATTTTTCCGATTCTTCACCAATGATCAATAGGTCACCTTCAACAATTAAATACGTTCCTGATTGGTCAACAAATACTACCATACTGCTCGAAAGAGCACTTAAATCAATTGTTTCCAAGTATGCTTTAACTTCCTCTACTGTGGACATTGTCTGCATGATATTCCTGATAGCTTTTCCAATGGGCAATTTTTCTTTTCCTGCTATATTTTCTACAGGTAATTCCGGTGCATAAAAGCCATCGAAGACCAAACCTACTTCGTTTATTGCGCCCTGGGCAAAATTATTTAACTGTCCCATATACATAACTCCAAATTTTTTGTCTTCAGCAGATTCAAACCAAAACTGATTATTTGGACTCAAAAAATCTTCATTATTTCCAACAATAGTCTTTCCGTTCATTGTTATTTTATACATGCTACAGGCACTTCCTATCATTGGGTTTACTAAAAAGACGATTACTACTACCGCAATAAATTTATATTTCATTCAAATATTTTTTAAGCTAAAAACTTTCTTAAAGATTCCATTAGTATGTTAGTGTTACAGCTTTGCTATATTGTTGCCAACAAGTATATATGATAATTGATCATATACCCCTAAGATAACCAAACCCAATACTTTTTACCTATGGGAATACCGTAAAACAGCACAAAACCCCCTGTGAAAAGTTTTACCTACCAAGGACAGGTAAACTTGCCAGCCAGCCATAGGCTGATACACCTCTGGTGAGCACTTCGCAGCGCAGGTCTTTCGCTACTTTAAATAGGATGAGATATCCATATAGGTGAACTCCAGAGAGTCTTCAAAAAAGTGCCGTAATATTCTTTTATGAGAGGATCCGTAGATCATTAGAAAGCGATCTTCATCACTTTCGATGAGATGTAACATGTTTGCATAAATTCTTAGGTTTCTTCGGTAGTCTTTTGTTATTCCATCGGCTCCAATGTAGGAGTCGCCCGCACCAAGCTGGATCATACCATTAAGTTTATCCTGACCGCTCACATCTTCAACTTCCTTCGAATTCAAAAAACTGTAGTAGTCCAGTAGCGACATGGTGGTTTTTAGCGAATCGCTACTAGCATATTTCCCGGTAAAATAGGAATCGAAATAACGCCACTTGTCGTATACCCCCGTTTCTTTGGCATATTGTTCCCAGTCTGCTACCCGGTTTTCCATGTGAAGAGGTGCTTGTGTATCCACCCCGTAAATATGAGGGTGATCCAATTGCTTAGCGAGTCTAAAACCAAGTTGATACATTTCAGGAACCGGAAGCTCAAAATTGCCTTTTCTATACTCCTGATAGAGGCTGTCTAGTTTTTCCTGTTTTTTAACGGGAACCTCAAGCGCTATCTTAGTCGGTTGGAACCGCTTCAAATGATCCAATAGTTCTTGAATCTCTTGCTGCGTTTTTTCAGCGGAAATATCTACATGATACTTCCGTTTGTAAGCATCTACATTGGATTGAAAATGAAATGTTCCAAGAATGGCCACTTCAGCAGTGGGATATTTTATTTCAATGCTTTTCGTCTGTAGCACTTTGGCATTCTCCTCCTTTCTTGCTTCTTTATGGCTGCACCCCGAAAAGACTACACAAAGGATAGCCATAATTGCCATTGTTTTGAACTTCGAAGTAGACTTTTGTTTTATTGTTTTCATCATAATAGGATTTAATTAATGTGCCACAACTTGTTCATATACATGCAAATACCTCCCTACACCTTCAAAGCCGGCACAAAACCGTCGTAATTTTAATCGTTTATAGTCCAATCACTACAACGACTATTCATTTTCCGCCAACCAGCTTTTGGCCTCTGCAGTGTACCAAAAGGGGGAAAAGTTCCTGGCATTAGCCAGGGCTTCATAGTGCCACCGTGCTTTTTTCGGATCCCCTTTGCGGTCATGATAGGATCCCATATACACATGGGCATAGGGGTTATTGGGATCTTGCTCCAGCAGTTTTTCAGCGATGGCTTCAATCTGAGGATCAAAATCAGGAAACTCCCCTAATTCTTTATAAAAATGTACCGACTTGATAAACGTAAGGGTGTGCAACAGGTTTAGGTCGCCATAGGCCAAATAGTCCGGGAACAGGGCAAAGGTCTTTTGGAGCAATCGCTTGCTTTTTTCCAATTCCCTATTGTCAAAACGGGCCATAAAAGAAGCAGACAGGGCTTCGGCTAACAACTTTTTTCGATAAAAGTCCGAAGCGTTTGGCTGTTCCTTGGAGTGGTCCTCTGGTTCAAACAGGGACAAGGTGTCTAATTCCAAAACATAATTCTTTACAAAACTTAGGGCGAAGAGGGAAGACAGCGCATCTCCATTAATAAGTCGGGCAGGATCGCTCATCAGATTGGTATTGGCCAAAAGGATCAGGGTTAACTCCTTCTCAGGCACCCTTAGCAACAAACTGGAATAGCAATCGTATTGCCCATACCCCCAGAGGAGGTTAGTGTCCTCAACGTGTTGTGCGAAAATGCCATAACCGTAAGGGAGATCCGGTTGAAAAGGGGTGCCCATACGTTTTTTGGAGGATGTCTTCAGGAGCAAATTCTTGTCCAGGGCACGGCTAAAGGTGGCCATGTCCTGTACTGTGGAGACCATACCGGCCGAGGCGGAAAGGCCATATTCTATCTGACCCAGGACAATGCTATCATCTAAATAGTAAGGTCGGGCCATGGTGGGGGTAACCACAGTAGAATCCGTCAGTGTAAAGGTTTGTTCCAACCCTAAGGGATCAAAAATGCCCTCCTGAAGATAGGCTTCAAAGGATTGTCCCGAGGCCTTTTCAATGACCGGGGTCAATGCTCCAAAGCGGTAACTATAGTAAAAGTGTTTCCCCACTTCACCTTGCGAAGTATGGGACAGCACATGTTTGATTAAAATGGAATCCCCAAAAATCGGATCGCTCAAATACTCATCCATAGGATCATCTAAGGAGAGCTTTCCCTGTTCTATTAATTGGAATAGCGCTACCCCGGTAAATGCTTTGGTGATTGAAGCGATAGGAAATTGCGTGGTGGAATCTACTTTTATCTGCTTTTCCACATCGGCATACCCGAAGTAGTCCTCGTACAAAACGGAATCTCCCTGTTGTACCAAAACGGCAAGCCCGGGAATTTGGAAGTAGTCTTTTAATTCCTGGAGTTCAGCTGAGAATGATTTATTTGGATCTACTGCGGAGGTTTCTATTTTAGTGGTACAAGCCATTAGCAATAGTAATACGCTTGCAGATAATAGAATATTTTTCATGGAAGGTTACGTATTTTAGTTGCCCTAAGGATACGCTAGGACTTAAAATTTTACATTACAAAAAAACAATTTCTTACCTATTGTGCATTTTGATAAATAAACACATAATAATTTCGAAATCTTCCTTCTTTTCCTCTTATCCTAAAGGAGGGAAGGAAGATTTCTCTGATTATCCCTTCAGGGAATGGGAAAAATCGGAGAAATCCTTACAAAAATCTCAAAATGCACAACGGGTATTTCTTCATTAAAAGTATGGATACCCCACAACAACTCCTCTTTATCTACAACGCGAATTCCGGAAGGGGAAATGCCTTTTTAGATAGCATGCACAAGGTGTTTCGTCCGCAGACGTATGACTGTAAATTGTGCGAGCTTACGTTTGGGGTGGTTTCCGAAAACAAAACATGGAAAAGGTTCAGGGAGGAAACCAAAAATGTTATGGTGTTTTTGCACAAAGATGAGTTTGCCAAAAAGTACAAAAGCAAGTTTGGGTATAAGTTTACCTTTCCCATTGTTCTTACCGAAGGTGAAAATGGCCTGGAAGTGTTGGTTGCAACGGAAGAACTGAACCAAACCAAAACGGTACATGACCTGATCCGTCTGGTAAAAGAAAGAACAGAAGAGCATTAAAAGCGCGGTAGCACTTTTATTTTTTTATCACCATGTTATAGCAAAAAAGAAAAGAAGGATTCCTGTAAGTAAGCCGAAGCAACTAGCACTCAAGGTGTTTTAGTTACTTGTTTGTTGATGCTGTCTATGTACTCCAAAACGGTTTCTCTGCCCATACGGTTGGCAGAGGAGGTTACAAAATAGGGCGGGGCTTCTTCCCATGCGGTCTCTAACAATACCTGCAGATAGGCATTTACCTGGGATTCCAGAACAGCGGGCTTGAGCTTATCGGCCTTTGTAAAAATAAGGGCAAAAGGAATGCCATTAGTGCCCAACCATTCCATGAATTCCAGGTCTATTTTTTGAGGTTCATGACGGATATCCACCAGGACAAATCCACAAACCAATTGGTTCCGCTGTAAGAAGTATTGGGTAATGTATTGCTGAAAGGTCTTTTTGGCTGCCTTGGAGACCTTCGCGTAACCATAGCCCGGAAGATCCACCAAAAACCAATTGTCGTTAATCTTAAAATGGTTGATCAACTGGGTCTTTCCGGGTCTCCCCGAAGTTTTTGCCAGTCCTTTGCGGTCCACCAGCATATTGATCAATGAAGATTTCCCTACGTTGGAGCGACCAATAAAAGCATATTCCGGTAAGGTCTCCTTCGGGCATTTTGCCACATCGGAATTGCTCATTACAAACTGGGCAGAGGTGATTTTCATGATTACTCGCTGTTAGATTTGAGCTATTAGAATTGAGCAGTCCATATACAAAACTAAGATCTCATGATATCAATCTAATGTCTGCAACAACCTCAGAATCCCCGTTTTTCCAACCAGGCGGCCAAAACCTGATTGAATTCCTCCGGATGTTCCATCATTGGGGCGTGTCCGCATTTGTCTATCCAGAACAATTCGGAGTCCGGTAGAAGCTCGTGGAATTCCTTGGCTACATTGGGTGGGGTAACATTATCCTGCTTCCCCCAAATAATGCAGGTGGGGGTTTGCATATTGGGTAAATCCTTGGACATATTATGCCGGATAGCACTTTTGGCAATGGCTAATGTTTTCACCAGTTTCATTCGGTCGTTAACCGTGGCAAATACTTCGTCTACAATCTCTTTGGTGGCTACTTTCGGATCGTAAAAAACATCCTGGGCTTTCTTTTTAATAAACTCATAATCGCCCCGTTTGGGATAGCCATCCCCCATAGCGCTTTCATAAAGACCGGAACTTCCTGTGATCACCAAAGCCTTTACCTTTTCCGGATACATTTTGGTATGAAGCAAGCCAATATGTCCGCCCAGCGAATTGCCCAGAAGAATGACATCCTCCAAATCTTTGTACTCAATAAACTCCTCCAGGAATTTGGCAAAGTTCTTTACCGTGGTTTTGAGCATGGGCATATCGTAAATAGGAAGCTCGGGTACCAGGACTTTATACCCCTTTTGTGGGAAAAAGTGGGTGACACCTTGAAAGTTGCTTAGCCCTCCCATTAGCCCGTGCAGTATAATAATGGGCTTTCCTTCACCAATTTCAATGTAACGGTATTTCCCGTCTTTTATGATTTCGTCTTCCATCTAAGTTGGTTCGGCATCGAGCGGCAAATATAGGCATTTCAAAACACAACAACCGGGGAAAGCGAAGTGGTGGAAAGGGTAAAATGGTGAAAAACAGAGTGCCGTAAAGTGGATAAGTTATCAACAAAGTGGGGATTTGTGGAATTTTAGGGAAATAATTTCTATATATTTGGGTTAATAAAAGAAGTTAACCGTTATTTAAGTGACTTCCATCGTAGGACAACACGAATGCAAAGCCGATGCCAAGGGAAGGATTTCATTACCTACTACCCTTAAGAATAAACTCATTCCTTTTATGGGGGATGACTTTGTGATTAAACGTTCGGCCTATCAGGAATGCCTGGAGTTGCATCCCAAAGTGAAGTTCGATGACATTATGAAAAAAATTATGGCACATCCCAACCAGGGAAAACAATTTCAGCTCTGGCTGCGAAAATTCACCGCAGGGCTTAAGGAGGTGCCAATTGATTCGGAGACAGGCCGTTTGCAGATCCCTAAAAATTTGGTGGAACATGCGGGAATTGAAAAAGAGGTGGTGTTGAACGCTTCTCATAACATGATAGAGATCTGGGATAAGGACCGCTATGAATCCATGTTGGATTCCATGTCTGATGAGGAATTTGAAAAAATATCCGAATCAATATTTAATAGTGGCGGCGAATAGTGCATACCACCATCCCGTGCTTTTGGAAGAGTCGGTTGCCGGTTTGAATATCAAAGCGGATGGGGTGTATGTAGACGTCACTTTTGGAGGCGGGGGGCACTCCCGTGAAATAATGAAAAGGCTGGGGCGGCTGGGGAAGTTAATCGCTTTTGACCAGGATGAAGATGCGTTAGCCAACGTGATAGAGGATGAGCGGTTTCAATTGGTCAATGAAAACTTTCGCTACCTCAAACAGTTTTTAAAGTTCTATGGCATTCTAAAAGTAGACGGGATCCTTGCGGACTTCGGGGTGTCTTCTCATCAATTTGACGAGGCGGCCCGGGGGTTTTCCATCCGGTTTGATGCGGATCTGGATATGCGAATGGATCAGCGGAAAAGCAAAAATGCTTTTGAGGTGGTAAACGCCTATTCTCAGGAGCAATTGACACAGGTGTTAAAGGAATACGGTGAGTTGCATAACGCGAGAGCAATCGCAAGGGTTATAGTGGAGGCGAGATTGGAAAAGAAGATCAGTAGTACGCAAGAGTTAAGGGAGGTGCTACAGCGATTTCTTCCGAGAGGACGCGAAAATAAAGTGTTGGCACAGGTATATCAAGCCGTTCGGATTGAGGTGAATGAAGAAATTGAGGCCTTAAAAGAATTTTTACAACAGGTTCCGGAAGTATTGAATGTTGGCGGCAGACTATGCGTCATAAGTTACCATTCCCTGGAAGACCGTTTGGTGAAACGATTCATACGGGAAGGGAAGTTTGAAGGGCAGGCGGAAAAGGATTTTTATGGCAATGTAAATGTGCCGCTAAAAAAAGTTGGGGGATTAATCGTGCCCTCGGAAGCGGAAATTGCGGAAAATAACAGAGCGAGAAGTGCAAAGCTCCGTATAGCGGAAAGAATATAAAATTGAAAACATAAGAACAACTGAATTTGGAGATGAAACGAGCATGAATTTTTTTGATCAAAAACTACACATGGAGCAATGATTAAAACAAATTCATGAGAGAGCGAGTGCAACGAGTGGTTGCATCGGTTCTTAAATTTTTAAGTATGCTATTCTCAAATAGTTAAAAATTTTAAACAGATGAAAAAAGGAGTGTTAGACATACTTAAAGGCAAGTTTTTGGTTAGCGGAGACGCCCCTAAAAACTGGCTCTTTTTGCTATTTGCCTCTTTTCTGGCGGCCCTAATGATCTCGAGTAGCCACCAGGCGGACAAAAAGGTTACTAAAATTTCCAAATTAAATGAAGAGGTAAGGGCATTGCGCAGTGAGTTTGTGTCCAATCGTCAGGAACTACAACAACTTCGGTTGGAATCTAATCTTCGGGCAGTTGTAGTAGAGAACGGGTTGCGTCCTTCCGCTGTTCCCCCTAAAAAGATAATCGTCAAATCTCAGGAATAGTGCCGATTAGTGAGAAAAACATTATGAACCGACTTTACCTGGTGGCAGGAGGTCTTTTTGTTTTTGCGGTGGCTGTTGTGGTCAAGCTGGTAGACATTCAAATGGTCAAGGGAGATACCTACAAGGAGTTGGCTATGCAAAAGACCGAGCGTATGTTTACCATACAGCCTAACAGAGGCAATATCTATGCCGATGATGGTAGTCTGTTGGCAGCTTCCGTAGCAAAATATGAGATACGATTTGACGCCAACACGGTCAAGCAAAAAGATTGGGACGAAAACATAGGGCCCTTATCCGATTCTCTGGCACAACTTTTTAACAAGCCGGCCTCACATTACCTTCAATTGTTTAGAAAAGCAAGGGCCAACAAGAACGGCTATAAACTTATCGCTAAAAACGTTTCCTATTTGGAATTTGCCAGAATGCGGAAATTTCCATTATTCCGTTATGGGCCCAATCGGGGAGGGTTTATCGAAAAACATCGGGTGGTACGGGAATATCCGCTGGGCAAAATTGCCGCTCGCAGTATTGGTTATGAGCGGGTAGATGAGAACGGATATTTTACCCGGGTAGGCCTGGACGGCGCTTTTGGGAGCAATTATTTAAGAGGGCAGGAAGGTAAACGTCTAAAGCAGAAGAGTGCGGGAAGTCAGTGGAAACCGGTGGGTTTCAATAACACGATAGAGCCAAAAGATGGACATGATATTGTGACTACCATTAATACCAATATCCAGGATATCGCGCATCATGCTTTGTTGGAACAACTGGAAAAGTACAAAGCAGACCATGGCTGTGTGGTGGTGATGGAAACGACAACCGGAGAGATCAAAGCCATTTCCAATTTGGGCAGGACAGAAGAAGGCACCTATTATGAAAAATTGAATTATGCCGTTGGGGAATCCCATGAACCGGGTTCCACCTTCAAGTTAATGAGTTTGGTAGCTGCGCTGGAGGATAAAGTGATTGATACCAGTGCCATGGTAAACACGGAAAAAGGAAGATGGCGGGTATATGACAGGGTGGTTAAGGATTCCAAATGGGGAGGATACGGCGAGATCACGGTGGCAGAGGCTTTTGCGGTTTCCTCAAATACCGCATTCGCTAAGATCATTCATGAGAATTACAAGGAGGCCCCGGAGAAATTTGTGAACAGATTAATGAATATGGGGCTTCACGAAGACCTGGAACTGCCCATTGTCGGGGAGGGCCAGCCTGTGTTGCGCTACCCCGGGGATAAAGGATGGTCCGGCATATCACTGGCATGGATGTCCCATGGCTATGAAGTCTCCATGACACCGATGCAAACCCTGGCCTTTTACAATGCTATTGCCAATAATGGGGAGATGGTACGCCCGCGATTTCTTAAAGCAGCCAGAGTAGGAGGAAGAGAGATAAAAACCTTTAGAAAGGAAGTTATTAATCCTTCCATTTGTTCTAAGGAAACCGTTAAGAAAGCACAACAATTGCTTAAGAATGTTGTGGAAAAAGACTTTGGAACAGGAAGTGGTCTGTATTCCAATAGTTTTTCCATGGCGGGTAAGACCGGCACTTGTCAAAAGAATTATGTAGCACAAGATCCGGATAAATTAGCCTATATCTCCTCTTTTGTGGGATACTTCCCCGCGGATAACCCCAAGTATTCCTGTATTGTAGTAATTCATGAACCCGATAAAAGTGTAGGGTATTACGGTGCTGATGTTTCAGGTCCCGTATTCAAATCATTGGCACAAAAGATTTATACGAACTCGCCGGTTGTAGACAGAGTATCTCCGGATAGTCCTGATTCTGATCAGTTGTATGCAGACTTTGAAGAATATTTCAAGGTATCCCAAAAGGAACCTATCACCTTACCTAATGTAAAGGGTATGAGTGGTATGGACGCCATTTCCATACTGGAAAATCTTGGTATTCAGGTAGAGGTCAAGGGAAATGGCAAGGTAAAGCAGCAATCCGTGGTGCCCGGGACAAAAATTAACCAGATACGAAAAATAGTCTTAAAGCTTTCATGAAGTTGTTAAAAGACATATTGTATGGAGTGGGGCTTACGGCGGTGAATGGAGAGACCAGCGTTATGGTAAATGCGGTACATTTTGATTCCCGAAAAGTGGGGATTGACGATGTTTTCGTAGCCATACCCGGAACACAGGTGGACGGTCATCGATTTATTCAAGATACCGTGAACTCCGGGGCAAGAGCCATAGTATGTGAAGTGTTTCCGGACATTATAGTAAACGGTATCACCTATTTACAAGTGGATGATAGTCAGAAAGCATTGGCGATAATGGCAGCCAATTTTTATGATCTTCCTTCTAAAAACCTGAAGCTGGTTGGGGTTACGGGTACAAATGGCAAAACCACTGTAACTACATTGCTATACCATCTTTTCAAAAAGGCCGGATTCAAAGTTGGCTTGATCTCCACCATAAAAATTATGGTCGATGATAAAGAACACCCCACCATTCATACGACACCGGATTCATTAACCATAAACCACTACCTGCACCTAATGACACAAGAAGGGGTGGAATACTGTTTTATGGAAGTAAGCTCTCATGGTATCCATCAAAAAAGGGCGGAAGGCTTACACTTTACGGGGGCTATTTTTACTAATCTCTCTCATGATCACCTGGATTACCATAAAACCTTTGCTAATTACAGGGATACCAAGAAAAAACTGTTTGACGGGCTCTCAAAAAAGGCCTTTGCCCTTACCAATCAGGACGATAAAAACGGTAAGGTAATGCTTCAAAATACCAAAGCAAGGAAGGTTACCTATGCGCTAAAATCCTATGCGGATTACCGTGGACAAATTCTTGAACGACAGTTAAACGGCCAATTGTTGAAAATTGATGGCGATGAATTGTGGATCAAGTTAATTGGTGACTTTAATGCCTACAATCTCCTGGCCATCTACGCTACAGCAGATATTCTGGGCTTGGAAAAATTGGAGATACTTCAGCTTTTGAGTGAACTGGAAACCGTGGAAGGCAGGTTCCAATACTATATATCGAAAGGGAAAATTACAGCTATTGTTGATTATGCCCATACACCGGATGCACTTAAAAATGTGTTGATTACTATCAACGCATTGAGGACTGGAAATGAAAACGTCATCACCGTCGTGGGGTGTGGTGGTGATCGTGATAAGTCGAAGCGTCCGGTTATGGGTCATATCGCAACCGAAATGAGCAATCAGGCCATTTTTACTTCGGATAATCCGCGTTCAGAATCCCCCGCTATCATCATAAAAGAAATGGAAGCCGGTGTAGAGCCTCAGAACACCAATAAAGTGTTGTCCATTGAAAACAGAAAGCAGGCGATAACCGCTGCGTGCAAGTTGGCCGCGGCCAATGATATTATCCTGGTGGCAGGAAAGGGGCATGAAACCTATCAGGAAACCAATGGGGTACGAACGGAGTTCGATGATTTTAAAGAGGTAAAATCAGCATTAAACGCACTAAATAAATAGAGAACATGCTATACTATTTGTTTGAATATTTGGAGCAAGAATACCAATTTCCCGGGGCTTCGCTATTCCAGTTTCTCACCTTCAGGGCGGCTTTTGCGGTAATTCTTTCCCTGTTGATCGCGATGGTATATGGGAAACGGGTCATCCTGTACCTCAGATCCAAACAAATAGGCGAAACCATACGGGATTTAGGACTGGAAGGACAGCAACAAAAAGCCGGTACTCCTACCATGGGAGGTATCATCATCATCATATCCACGCTTATTCCTGTTCTGTTAGTAGCCGATCTAAAAAATATCTATGTGATTTTACTCATCGTAACCATGTTATGGATGGGGGTTATTGGTTTTATAGACGATTATATCAAGATCTTCAAAAAGGACAAGAAAGGACTTAAAGGTCGGTTCAAGGTAATGGGGCAAATAACGCTGGGGTTAATTGTTGGGGCGGTACTTTATTTCCATCCGGAGGTGACCATGAAGGAAAAGGATTCCACGACAATCAACCAGCAACTTGAGGTAGAAAAAGTATATGGAAAAGAAATAAAAGCGGTAAGAACCAATATTCCTTTTTTCAAGAATAATGAGTTGGACTATGCCGATTTGGTGGCCTGGGTAGGGAAAGGAGCCCGGGACTATGCGTGGCTAATTTTCATTCCTGTAGTGATCTTGATTGTTACTGCCGTTTCTAATGGAGCAAATCTAACAGATGGTATAGACGGTTTGGCAGCGGGTACTTCGGCCATTATTGTATTGACCCTGGGCATTTTTGCCTGGGTGTCCGGAAACATTCAATTCTCGGATTATCTGGACATTTTTTATATCCCGAGAGTGGGGGAATTGGTGGTATTTATTGCGGCATTTGTAGGTGGTTTGGTAGGATTTTTATGGTACAATACCTATCCGGCACAGGTGTTTATGGGAGATACCGGGAGTTTAACCATAGGAGGGGTAATAGCGGTTATCGCTATTATCGTGAGAAAGGAACTCCTTATTCCGTTGTTGTGCGGGATCTTTTTTGCAGAGTCCATTTCTGTCATGTTGCAAGTGGGCTACTTTAAGCATACCAAAAAGAAATACGGAGAAGGGAGGCGCATATTTTTGATGGCGCCGTTACACCATCATTACCAAAAAAAGCTATATCACGAAAGCAAGATTGTAACACGCTTTTTGATTGTTGGGATTTTGCTTGCCATAGTGAGCATTGTCACCTTGAAAATACGATAGCATGGAACGCCTGGTGGTTCTTGGTGGAGGAGAGAGTGGAGTGGGTACTGCCTTGTTGGGGAAACAAAAAGGATTTGAAGTCTTTGTCTCGGACAAAGGGCAGATCAAAGAGAAGTATAAAGAAGTTCTTGAACATTTTGAGATTGAATGGGAAGAAAACCAGCATTCGGAAACAAAGATCCTTACTGCAGATGTGGTAATGAAAAGCCCTGGAATTCCGGATAAGGCACCTTTGGTAAAAATGCTGGTTGCCGAGGGGATTCCTGTGATTTCGGAAATAGAATTTGCATGTCAATATACCGATGCCGCTATTATTGGAATTACGGGAACCAATGGAAAAACCACGACTACCAGTTTAACATTTCATCTGGTGAAAGCAGCCGGGTTCAATGTAGGTTGTGCCGGAAACATTGGCGACAGTTTTGCCAGGATGGTTTCGGAAAAGGATTTGAAAAACTATGTGCTGGAAATCAGCAGTTTTCAGTTGGATGGTATAGTCAGTTTTAAACCCCGTGTGGCTGTCATTACCAATATCACCCCGGACCATTTGGACCGCTACGAGTACAAATTTGAAAATTACGTAGCCTCCAAGTTTCGCATTGCCATGAACCAGGATGCAAACGATTACCTGATTTATGATGCAGATGACGAAGCCATCGCAGAAGGCTTAAAAAAGCACCCCGTTCAATCCAAATTGGTGCCCTTTTCGCTTAAAACAGCAGTACAACAGGGCGCCTGGTTGGAAAAAGACAGTATTAAGATAGATGTAGAATCTAAAACCTTGGAAATGAGTACAGATTTTTTGGCCCTGGATGGGCAACACAACGTAAAGAACGCCATGGCGGCCAGCCTGGCGGCTTTGTTAGTTGGGGTAAGGAAGGAGGCTATAAAGCAAAGCATTCAAACTTTCCAGGGAGTACCGCACCGGTTGGAAAAAGTGTTGAAAATCAATCATGTGGAGTATATCAATGATTCTAAAGCCACGAATGTGAATGCTACCTACTATGCCCTGGACGGGATTAAAAAGCCCATAGTTTGGATCGTAGGCGGGGTAGACAAAGGAAACGATTATTCCCAACTGATGCCGATGGTGCGGGAAAAGGTAAAGGGAATAGTCTGTTTGGGAATGGACAATTCCAGATTGGTAGAAACCTTTGGGAAGGTAGTCGAGCCATTAGTAGAGACCTATTCCATGGAGGAAGCGGTAAAAGTGGCGTATAAGATTGCTAAAAGAGGAGATGCCGTTTTGCTTTCGCCGGCCTGTGCCAGTTTTGATCTTTTTCAAAATTACGAGGACAGGGGCGATCAATTTAAAGCGGCGATCCGAAAACTATAAGATACTAATGAGGGCACTATTGCGAAATATAAAGGGAGATAAGGCTATTTGGGGTATTGTGGCCTTCCTGGCCCTATTTTCTTTTTTACCGGTATACAGTGCCAGTACCAATCTGGTCTATGTGAAAGATACCGGGACAACCATAAGCCATTTGGTTAAACATGGGGTACTGTTATTTCTTGGGTTTATGATTATCTATGCCGTTCACCGTATTCCGGCACATTATTTTAAGGGACTTTCGTTAATCGCAATGCCTATTGTACTGCCCCTTTTGGCCTATACACTTACAGTGGAAACACAAATAGGGGAAGTCACCGCCAACCGTTGGATCCGGATTCCTGTCATTGGTATTAATTTTCAAACCTCCACGCTGGCGGCCGTGGTATTAATGATATGGGTGGCGCGCTACTTGTCCAAAATTAAGGAGGTGAAGATCACCTTTAAAGAGAGTCTGTTGCCGCTTTGGTTGCCCGTTGCCTTGGTGATCTTCTTGATTTTGCCGGAAAACTTTTCCACCGCGGCTATTCTTGGTTTTATGGTCCTGATACTCTGCTTTTTGGGAGGTTACCCCCTGAAATATCTATTTAGTATGATCGGGGTGGGGTTATTGATCGGAACACTGTTCATTACCGCATTGTTTGTTGCTCCTGATAAGATCCCTTCACAAAGGGCCGTGACCTGGAAGAACAGGATAGAAACATTTATCTATCCGGAAAACGCCTCCGCGGATGCTTCCAGGCAGGTAGAATATGCTAAGATGGCGGTTGCAGAAGGAGGCCTGATAGGTAAAGGAGCAGGCAAAAGCGTAATGAAGAACCTGCTGTCGCAGAGCACTTCCGATTTCATTTTTGCGATCATTATTGAGGAATATGGACTGGTTGGTGGGCTGGGGCTGCTGTTTTTCTATTTGTTGCTGTTGTTTAGGATTGTGGTGGTAGCCAACTCAGTGGATACGGTGTTCTCAAAATTGTTGGTAATAGGAGTGGGTCTTCCTATTGTTTTTCAGGCCTTCATTAATATGGCGGTGGTGGTAGAGTTGTTTCCCACTACGGGACAGCCTTTACCCTTGATCAGCATGGGAGGGACGTCTATATGGATGACCTGTCTGGCTATTGGTATAGTCCTTAGCGCAAGCAATAAAGGAGAGGCGGAAAAAAAATCCGCAAATATTGACACTACTAACCCTTTGGAAGTATTAAGTGGGCAACTATAAGTTCATACTTTCCGGAGGGGGAACGGGAGGGCATATATATCCTGCCATAGCTATTGCCAATGAGCTGAAAAGGCGGTATGCTACTGCTGAAATTTTGTTCGTAGGGGCCAAGGACAAAATGGAAATGGAAAAGGTGCCGCAGGCAGGCTACCGGATAAAAGGCCTCTGGATAAGTGGATTACAACGGAAACTCACGTTAAAAAACCTGATGTTTCCCATAAAACTGATGTATAGTTTGCTAAGCGCAAGGAAAATAGTAAGAACGTTTAAACCTGATGCTGTCATAGGTACCGGGGGTTTTGCCAGTGGCCCGTTACTAAGGGCAGCCTCTGTTAAAGGTGTCCCTTGCCTGCTCCAGGAGCAAAATTCTCATGCGGGGATAACCAATAGACTATTGGCAAAAAAGGCGCAAAAGATATGTGTGGCGTATGAGGGCATGGAGCGCTATTTTCCAAAAGAAAAACTAGTACTGACCGGAAATCCGGTGCGCTCGGATCTGATCAATGCAAAGATGGATAAAGCAGAAGCACTGCACTTTTTCGGATTGGAAAGCGAACAGCCTGTTTTGTTGATTTTAGGCGGTAGTTTGGGCGCCAGGAAAATCAATCAGCTTATTGAAAGTAAGTTGCCTTTCTTTAAAGCCTTGGGGGTACAATTACTTTGGCAATGTGGCCAATTGTATTATTCGGAGTATCGCCAATATGAATCCGATCAGGTGAAGGTAAAACCTTTTATTAACCGTATGGAAAATGCCTTTGCTGTGGCCGATATGATCGTATCCAGATCCGGGGCAGGTACCGTATCGGAATTGTGTTTGGTAGGCAAACCGGTGGTGTTTATCCCATCCCCAAATGTGGCTGAAGACCATCAGACTAAAAATGCCATGGCCTTGGTGGAGCAAGAGGCGGCATTGTTATATAAAGAAGGGCAAAGTGATAAGGAATTTGAGGGGGTATTCCGCCAGCTGATGACATCGGATGAGCTTAGGAATAGCTTGAGCAATAACATTAAAGCACTGGCTTTGCCCAGGGCAACGGAGCATATTGTGGACGAAATAGAAAAGTTGTTACGTTGAAGGTAAAGGATATTCATAACGTTTATTTCATTGGCATTGGAGGTATAGGGATGTCTGCATTGGCGCGATACTTTCATGGTATTGGGAAAAAAGTGGGCGGTTATGATAGCACCAAAACACCTTTGACCGAGGCGTTGGAACAGTCCGGAATGGCCATTCACTATGAAGATTCCACAGCCGCAATACCCAAAGCGTTCAGGAACAAGCCTGGGACCCTGGTGGTGTACACGCCTGCGGTACCTGCTACACATTCTGAGTTACTTTTTTTCAGGGAAGGCGGTTTCGCGGTAAAGAAACGCTCAGAGGTATTGGGAGTTATCGCTCAGGATACCTTTTGTTTTGCTGTAGCCGGGACGCATGGAAAAACCACTACCTCCTGTATTCTGGCGCATATGCTTAAGGAAGCGGGATGCGCGTTTACAGCATTTTTAGGGGGGATATCAGAAGATTTTAACAGTAATTTTATCTTCCGCGGAAACGAATTTTCATTGGTTGAAGCAGACGAGTTTGACCGCTCTTTCCTGCATTTGGCGCCAAACCTGGCCTGTATTACCTCTATGGATGCAGACCACCTGGATATTTACGGTACAGCGGCAGATCTGGAGGCCGCGTTTTTTGCCTTTGCTAAAAAAGTAGTACCTGGCGGAAAGTTGGTGGTAAGAAACGATTTAGCTGTAGAAGGCATCACCTTTGGTTTGGAGACGGAATCGGACTACGCTATACGGGATATTCAGGTTGAAAACGGGAGGTATCGGTTTACCATCAAGACCCACGAAGCGGAATTGAAAAATGTTACGTTTACTAAACCGGGGCGACATAATTTGTTGAATGCTTTGGCGGCCTTTGCGATGGGGGTAGAAGCCGGTTTCTCTCCCGAAACATTAGCTAAAGCGCTCGGTTCTTTTAAAGGCGTCCAGCGAAGATTTTCCTATCAAATAAAGGAAACGGATTTTGTTTTTATCGATGATTATGCCCATCATCCCACTGAAATTGATGCGGTGTACCAGGCGGTTTCTGAAATGCATCCCGATCAGTCCATCACTGTGGTCTTTCAACCCCATCTGTACTCGCGAACCAGGGATTTTGCTTCGGATTTTGCGGACAGCCTAGATCAATTTGATTGCATTTTGTTGCTGGAGATCTATCCGGCACGTGAACTCCCCCTTCCCGGGATAAGTTCGTCCTGGTTAATGGAACAAATTCAAAATCCAAACAAGAAGCTAATCACAAAGGCAAAGATTGTGGAAGAGATACGGAATTGTAAAACGGAAGTTTTGGTTACCCTTGGGGCTGGAGATATTGGATTGGAAGTACCAAAAATAAAAAAGGAATTGGCGTATGCGGTTTAATTGGAATTTGATTAAGGGGATAGCGCTGTTGCTGATTTTGGCAGGGCTATATGGTTTTGCCAACCACCGGAGCAGCCAGAAAAAAGTGGAATCGGTTGCGATTAAACTTTTGGGTGACAATAATTTATACTTAACCGAAGACGCAGTTAATAAATTGTTAATACAAAATTACGGCAGCGTAAAAAGCAGGGCAAAAGAACAAGTAGTTTTGAATACCATAGAGACCGTGATTAAATCCAGTCCTATGGTGAAAGATGCCCAAGTCTACCTCTCCGTGGAGGGAGAACTGATTTCAAAAATTGTTCAGCGAGAACCAATTGGAAGAGTAGAAGGAGTCAACAGATTTTATCTGGATGATGAAGGAAAACACATGCCATTATCAAGATATCACTCGGCGCGTGTACCCATTATCACCGGTAAGATCACAGGGAAAAGTCTGGAAGATGCGTATTTGATTTTAACCTATATCAATAAGGATGAATTTCTCAGGAAAAACGTGATCGGGATTCATATAGAAGCGGAAAACAAGTATCAACTCCGGTTGCGCCTGGACAATTTTGTAGTGAATTTGGGCGGTGTGGACAACTTAAATGAAAAGTTCAAAAATTTTATGGCCTTCTATGTGAAGGCAGCTAAAGACGATACCCTGGGAAATTATGCAGCGGTGAGTTTGGAATTTGACAATCAAGTGGTTTGCACAAAAATATAAGATATGGAAGAAGCTAAATATTCAGTAGGTCTGGACATTGGGACCACCAAAATTGTGGCGATGATCGGTCGCAAGAATGAGTATGGAAAAATAGAGGTTCTGGGTTCAGGAAGATCCAAAAGCCTGGGGGTGCACAGGGGAGTAGTAAACAATATTACCCAAACCATTTCCTCTATCCAACAAGCTGTGGAGCAAGCTGAAGTAAATGCCGGGTTAAAAATCGGTTCTGTGGTAGTGGGTATTGCCGGGCAACATATCAGAAGTCTTCAACATAGTGATTATATCACCCGGGCCAATGCGGAAGAAGTTATCAGTGAAGATGATCTGGATAAGTTGTGCAACCAGGTCTACAAATTGGTGATGCTACCGGGAGAAGAGATCATTCATGTCCTTCCTCAGGAGTATAAGGTGGACGGCCAGGCCGAGATAAAGCAGCCTATCGGTATGTACGGGGGACGTTTGGAAGCTAATTTCCATGTAGTGGTAGGCCAGGTATCTTCCATTAAAAATATAGGGCGTTGCATTAAAAGTGCAGGCCTGGATCTGGGGGATATCACCCTGGAACCTTTGGCTTCCGCGGAAGCCGTGTTGAGTCAGGAAGAAAAAGAGGCGGGAGTTGCATTGATTGATATTGGTGGGGGGACAACGGATCTCGCCATATTTAAGGATGGTATTATCCGGCATACAGCGGTAATTCCTTTTGGAGGCAATGTAATTACGGAAGACATCAAGGAAGGCTGTTCTATCATAGAGAAACAAGCTGAGTTACTGAAAATTAAATTCGGCTCAGCCTGGCCAGGAGAGAATAAGGATAATGAAATAGTTTCCATTCCGGGACTCAGAGGTAGGGAGCCCAAGGAAATTACACTAAAAAACCTTTCTAAAATTATTCATGCCAGGGTGGTAGAAATCGTGGAACAGGTGTACGTAGAAATACGAAACTATGGTCATGAAGAACAGAAAAAGAAGTTAATCGCCGGTATAGTGCTTACCGGGGGAGGAAGTCAGTTAAAACATCTAAAGCAACTGGTGGAATACATTACCGGTATGGACACCCGAATAGGTTATCCCAATGAACATTTAGCCGGAGATTCGGACGAGGAAGTTGCCAGTCCATTGTATGCCACAGCGGTAGGCTTGTTAATGAATGCGGTACGATCCAGTGAAAAAAATCATTTGGAACCCCAGGAAATACAGGAAGCGGAAGGGGAGCAGGTTCTTGTTGGTGAAGAACAGTTTTCAGATAAAGGAAATGCCGCTGTTAAGGAACGTAAGTCCATTTTTGACAAATGGTCAGAGAAACTCAAAGACTTTTTAGACAACGCAGAATAAAACACCCACTAATACAACAACACTATGAGTAAGAGCAACGAATTTGATAGCATCTCGTTTGATTTGCCCAAGAATAAGAGCAACGTTATAAAAGTCATTGGCGTCGGTGGTGGAGGCAGCAATGCCATCAACCACATGTTCCTTGCAGGCATTAATGGAGTGGATTTTGTCATTTGTAACACAGATGCCCAGGCATTGGAAAATAGTTCCGTCCCTAACAAAATTCAGCTTGGAGTATCCTTGACCGAAGGGCTGGGTGCAGGAGCAAATCCCGAAATAGGGGAGCAGGCGGCAATAGAGAGCGTGGAAGATATAAAGGCCATGATGGAAGGCTCCACCAAAATGGCATTTATCACTGCCGGAATGGGTGGAGGGACCGGTACCGGTGCTGCTCCGGTAATTGCAAAAATGGCTAGGGAATTAGGCGTTCTTACTGTTGGTATCGTTACTATTCCCTTCCAGTTTGAAGGTGTAATGCGTTGTAAACAGGCCCAGGCTGGAATTGAGCGCTTACGGGCTAATGTAGATTCCCTGATTGTCATTAACAACAATAAACTAAGGGAAGTATACGGCAATCTTGGTTTCAAAGCAGGATTTTCAAAAGCCGATGAAGTATTGGCCACCGCAGCCCGTGGGATCGCGGAAGTGATCACCCATCACTACACCCAAAATATTGACCTTCGGGATGCCAAGACGGTGCTCTCTGATAGCGGGACGGCTATTATGGGGTCTGCTATGGCTTCCGGATCCGGCAGGGCTAATGAAGCCATTATGAAGGCCCTGGATTCTCCCTTACTCAATGATAACAAAATTACCGGTGCCAAAAACGTATTGTTGCTTATTGTTTCAGGCTCTCAGGAGATCACTATTGACGAAATAGGGGAGATCAATGACCATATCCAGATTGAAGCCGGACATGGGGCAAACATCATTATGGGGGTAGGTGAAGACGAGAATCTGGGGGATGCCATAGCCGTAACTGTAATTGCTACCGGTTTTGCTATGGATCAACAAGACAATATCGTAAATACGGAATCCAAAAAAATCATACATACGCTGGATGATGAACAGAAAGCGGTACATGAATTGGGAACAACAACGGCTTTTGTACAAGCTACGGATGCAGGACCTACTGTAATAAAACACCAGTTGGAAGAAGAAGAGGTCCCCGAATCCGATTTGATCCCTACCACACAGTACATTCGGAATTTCAATGTTTTCTATGAAGAGATCTTACCTGAACCTGTAGAAGAGGTTATCGCCACTACCTCAGAAGACGATTTTATCATCATTGAGGCAAAGAATGTTATTAACGATATGGAAGTAATAGATCCGGAAGTGGTTGCCCCAAAAATAGAAGAGGATCAGTTCGCGTTAACCTTTGATCTGCCTTTAAATGAAGTGAAAAGCCAAGCGCAGGAGAATACCATTACGTTTGATCTGGATGAAGAGGTGAAGGATATGAAGGTGCAGGAATATATTGAGGTAAGCCCTGTACTGGATTATAAAAAGCAAGGGGAAACGCGGTACAATCTGGAGGAATATATGGAATTGGAGACACAACTTACCGGAGCACGGTCTGTTGCCGAAACCCATGAACCCAAGCTGGTAGAAAACGAATTGGTTTTTGAAAAAAAGACCATAAAGACTAAAGCTACAACCGAGGGCGATAGTTCATCTGACGGGAACGTTGATCCTATGAACAGCTCCATTAATGATTTGTTGAAGGAGCGGGCGGATGAGCGTAGAAAAAAGCTAAAAAGCTTTAATTACAAGTTTAAGAACAACAGAAACAGCATCGATGATATTGAAAAGGAACCCGCTTACAAACGCCAGGGTGTGGATTTGAGTGAAGGGCCGACAGAACAAAAAGTATCAAGGATGAGTTTGGGGGAGGACAGCAATGATGAAATACAGCTGCGCTCCAACAATTCGTTTCTGCACGATAATGTTGATTAGTAGTGTTTAATAGGGTTTCCGTGGTAGGAAATCATTAGACCCGAAAATTGAAAAATTTTCGGGTTTATTTTTTATCTTCGCAGCCCGAAACTAAAGAAGATATGGGGTTGGAAGAGAAAGTAATGACGGAAATGAAAACCGCAATGAAAGCCAAGGACACGGTAGCCCTGGAGGCACTGCGCGCAGTAAAGTCTGCCATACTGTTGGCTAAAACCGAAAAAGGAAGCGGAACAGGGCTTGCGGAAGCGGATGAGATAAAGCTGGTACAAAAACTGGTCAAGCAACGGAAGGACAGCGCGGTGATTTATCAGGAACAGGGGCGGGAAGATCTGGCCGGGCCGGAATTGGCCCAGGTAGCCGTGATAGAAAAGTTTTTACCGGAACAATTGACGGAAGAAGAAATCGAAAAGGTGGTAGTACAAACTATTGATGCTTTGGGCGCTTCCGGGATGAAAGATATGGGAAAGGTGATGGGGATGGTAAGCAAGGAATTGGCCGGACAGGCCGATGGAAAGACCATTTCCACTATCGTTAAAGCAAAACTAAGTTCTTAACAAATAAATAGGCCGCGTAGTTCAACTGGATAGAATATCAGATTTCGGCTCTGAGGGTTGGGGGTTCGAATCCTCCCGCGGTCACGAATAAGTACAAAAGCTCCACGTCAAATCAAGCTCGCTTGAATTTGTAAGTGGGGCTTTTGTACTTTCAGCACGGAGTGCTGGAGGACGCCGAGCGAAGCGAGGAATCCCTTATCCCTTGGTATTTGATTCCAAAGTATAGCTTGAATTTGTAAGTGAGGCTTTTTGGTTTTCAGCACGGAGTGCTGGAGGACGCCGAGCGGAGCGAGGAATCCCTTATCCCCTGGTATTTGATTCCAAAGTATAGCTTGAATTTGTAAGTGGGGCTTTTTTATTTTCAGCACGGAGTGCTGGAGGACGCTGAGTGGAGCGAGGAATCCTCTTGGAAAGGAATATCTGATCGAAGGAGATGTAGGTTTTGTGAGCTGGTCGGCTTTTTGGTTTTCAGCTCCGTAAACACCGAAAATCCTACTTAAGTTCAATCCTCTACAACCGTAAACTCCCGTGAAATGGCTTCGGAAATTCTAAAATACCCATAAGGAAAGTTATCCGGGTTATCAGCATTAATAATATTTCCCCTTACCGTTGCCGGCGGGCTGCTGAAAAGGGCTCCTCCCCCAATTTGCTCCAATAAAAGCTCCATATAGGTAAAAAACTGCTGATCAATCCCTTCATTGGTGATGGTGATCACATCTCCGGGTTGAAGGTCCACTTCATCATCTTCCGTATACAAAAAAGAGAATTCAAAGTCGTTACCATCAAAAAAGGTATCGTCCAGGGGTTGGTATAGCTCGAATTCAAAATCAAAAAGATAGTAATCCTCTCTGTCCGGAGTGTCCGATATGGTGACAATAATCTCCAGATCCTCTTCACCAAATATTTCCAGATCACCTTGCTGAATATCAACAATAGGAGCAGAAGGCATCAGGGCTGCAGTGGCCGTATAAACCTGGCCGTCAACTTCAATGCTAAGATCAAAAGTTGCATCAAAGTTGTTGAGAAAGAGCAGGTTATCGTTTTCATATCTGCCTGAGCCAGGGGCCCCTTCTTCAAATGCGTAGCTATTTCCTGTTTCCCTTTCAGTAATGGTCACTATGGCATCGCTTACTGTGGGAATGGTATCATCAAAAAAGTTGACAGTTTCGGTGAGTATCACTTCTCCCGTAGCCCTAACAGGGGCTTCCTGTGTAAACACCCTAAAATGGGCATCAATATTCAAGCGTGTTTCTCCCGTTGGAGTATCCAATTCCACAACGTCTTCACAACTGCTATACACAAGTGCAATGACGATTAAACAAGCTATCTTTTTCATGGCTTAAAATCTAAAGTTGTAACTAATAGCAGGAACTATCCCGAAAATAGCGGTACGGATGGCTTCATTTTGCCCGGTCTCCCTGTTTTCCTCAAAAGAATAGGAAGCTGCATTCCGTCTGTTGTAAATATTGTAAAACCCAAAGACCCATTCCGACTGCCATTTGCGGTTCTTGTTCTTTCTCGGGGTTAAGGTGGCCGAGAGATCCAAACGGTGATAATCGGTAAGGCGACTTTCATTTCTGCCGCCATAAATAGGCACCGTTAATCCCAACTGCTCTACCTGGCCTATGGGAAGGTTCGTAGGGATTCCCGTTTGGTAGATAAAGTTGCCATTAAGCGACCACTTATCGTTAATTTTATAGGAAGCATTGACCGCCAAATCGTGGGGTCTGTCAAAAAGGGCCCTGTACCATTCCCCATTGTTGATGCCGGGTTCGTTGGGTGTTCTTCCCGGTGTACGTTGTTCGGACCGGGATAAGGTATAAGCGATCCAACCGTTTAGACGCCCCCTGTTTTTGCGTAAAAGGACTTCCAAACCATAAGCACGGGCTTCACCATTTAAAATAACTTGTTCAATATCCTCATTTGCGATCAGGTCCGCACCATCAATATAATCGATCCGATTGTCAATGTCTTTGTAAAAAGCTTCCATCTCCAAGGAATACTCCTGATTGGCAAAATCTTTATAAAATCCAATAGCGTATTGATCTAAGATCTGAGGTTCGATATAAGGGCCGCTCGGAGTCCATACATCCAAAGGGGTGGGAGAGTTGGTGTTGGACAACAAGTGGAGGTACTGCGTCATCCGGTTATAGCTTAGCTTCAGGGAAGTAGCATCATTCAAGAGATAAGAAACGGCAGCCCGGGGTTCAAAATTATTGAACTCGGCCAGGCTTTCACTACGGTCAAAACTTTCTACCCCAATGGGATCAGCACCCTGGTAGATCTGAAACGCTTCGTTGTAGATCAGCGGTGTATCATTCTCGTAAACATTAAATTCATCTTGTCCCAAACGATTGAAGTAACTCCATCTCAGTCCGTACCGCAGAGAAAGGCGATCCGTTACCCTGTGTTCCGCATCAATATAGGCTGCAAATTCATTGCCGTACTTGTTGGTAAACTCTTCTTCTACTATCCCTGAGTCTTCGCTATTCGGCCGTATTTCACCGGGTCTAAAACGATAATAAATATTATTGATACCATAATCCAGTGTTAGTTTATTAGATAGGTAATGCTTAAGATCATATTTAAGATTGAAGTTGATGATATGAGACTCCCATTCAAAACCCCGTACATCAAGTTCAAGACCGTAGTAATAGTCGGAATAAATAAGGGATAAGTTGGAAAAGAGCTTTTCTGAAAAGAGATGATTCCAACGTAAGTTGGCCACTGAGTTACCATAGGTGTTGACAAAGCTATCTCCTATTTCAAAGTTATCCCGACCAAAATAACCGGATAAAAACAGGCTGTTGTTGTCATTGAGACGGTAACTTAATTTCGTGTTTAGATCATAAAAAGAAGCAGTGGTTTCCTCCCCGGCTGCTTGCAGAAACAGATGTGCATAGGAAGATCGTCCTGCTACAAGAAAAGAGCCTCTGTCCTTGACAATAGGCCCCTCAAGAAGCAGCTTGCTGGAGATGACCCCTATACCTCCGTTCATTTTAAACTCTTTTTTGTTGCCCTCCCGTTGGTAAATGTCAAGCACCGAAGAGAGCCTGCCACCGTAGCGTGCAGGAATTCCTCCTTTATACAGTTTCAGGTCTTTAATGGCGTCGGTATTAAAGACAGAGAAAAATCCGAACAAATGGGAGGTATTAAAAACAATGGCTTCATCCAACAAAATAAGGTTTTGGTCAGCACCGCCACCCCTTACGTTAAAGCCCGAAGCTCCTTCTCCGGCATTACTGACTCCGGGGAGTAGGAGTATGGATCGTATTACGTCGGGCTCCCCCAGCACAGCGGGAATTTTTTTTATGGATTTGGAAGTAAGGGTATTCACACTCATTTGGGGAGTGCGCACACTGTTCTTTTCTACATTTTGCTCTACGATTACCTCATCCAACTGGTTTACCTCTTCGGCCATGGTAAAGTCTATTTTGGTGTTTTGGGAGAGCGTTATCTCCCGGGCTATGGTTTGATACCCTAAATAGCTGATCAAAATGCGGTGTGTTCCGGCCGGCAAGGTCAGCGAATAAAAACCATATTCATTGGTGATAACACCAATGTTCAATTGGGGAACAATAACGTTAGCGCCTAAGATGGTTTCTCCTGTAACCTCATCAGTTACGCTACCGCTTACTACATATTTTTCCTGAGCATAAATGAAACTGCTCTTAGACAAAAAGGTGAGTACAAGGCAGACCCCAAAGGCGATTGTTCTTTTGTTTTCTGTTTTCATAGCAGTAGTCTTTATTCTATTCGCCGGCTTTACTTTTTTTGGCTTTTAAAGCAAAACCCGGACAAATTCAGTGGATTAGGGATGACAAAATGGAATCCTCCTCCCTTTCATTACTATAATTTTTAAATAAAGCTACTTTGGAGTGAACGGACTGTAAAAGGAAATCTACCAATGCCGGCTTTCCATCTATTGGGAGGCCAATTTTATCTGTGACGGATTAGGATGAGGGGTAATTTTACCATTATTGTTCTTAGTGCTGATCAATTAATTTCAAAGTTCATTTCAACGGTAACCGTGTTTTTTTCTTTCTGTTTTTCGATGACCACACCGTAGTCCGCCGTATTAATTGTGCCGGTAACCTTGAGTTGGGCATTTTTCAGAAGCACATTAAAGGTCTCTACTTTGCGTATGCCTTTAACAGTAAGTTCACCAACAACAACATATTCATTATTTGCCTTTTTAGTAATGGTTTCACTCTTAAAATAGAGCCTGGGGTACTTCTTGCGGTAAAAGTATTTTTCCCACATGAGATGGCCATCTCTAAGAAAGTTTCCGGTTTTTAGCGTAGTTATCGCCACGGAACCTTCCAGGGAAGAATTTTCAAAATTGTCAAGATCAATACTTGAGGAAGATTGAATATCACCAATGGTACCCTTCACTTTTTTACTTTCAAAAAGAAAACTGATGGTCGAGTTCGTCGCATCGATCTTTTTGTTGAGTACAAATGATGAAACCGTTAGTGCGATCAGTATTAATAGCATTGTTTTTTGCATAGTATTTTTTTAGAGTTCTACTCCCGTATTAGAGGATGTTTTGAGTCTTGCCTGATGATTGTTTTGATGTGATGTCTTCTATTTTTTGAATAGCCTATTTTACTGCCCTTTATCTGCTATCTCCGATTTGGAACAGATCCTTAAATGCAATTCCAAGGCGTAAGTTACTCACTGCCTGATCAAAGTCAATAAGATCTTCCGAATATCCTCCAAAGTACTGAAGGTACACAAATTGATTACTGTTTTTAGAGATCTTAAAACTTATCCCTGCTTTGACAAATCCGGTCAGCTTATCGTCATAGGCGGGTTGTATATCAATATCAAAAAAGAGATGTTTTGAAGGGTGGTAAGTTGCACCAAAAGAAAAAAAGCCGCGAAAGGATAGAATATCCTCGTTATCACTCAAATCTCCCATAGGAACCCAAACTTTTGTGCGAAAATGCCAATGCGTACCGAAGAATTTGAAGTGTTGCAGGGAAAAGTAATTCCAACTACGGGAATTTTCACCATCCTGACCATTAGATTCGTGTTCAAAGGCAAACCAGAGCCCCGATCTTACCCCATTTCCGTCAAAAAAGAGTTTTGCTATGCCGAGAGCCGGATTGTAGTTGGTTTCCCGAAAAGGGAAGGATTCCCTGTAGATGTCCCAGAACGATTTTTGCCGATAGGTAATGAACGGAAAAACATTCCAGGGCAGGTCAATATTGGTTAACCGTTGCTTAAACCCAATTTCAAATTTCGCATCGCTGGATTCCGAAGAAACCGCCTCATTCAAGGAAGTGCCCGTGACAAAATAATTATCTCCATACATGGTAAAAGCCGGTAGACTTCTAATGATGGCTTTATAGTTGGTACT
Organism: Croceivirga sp.; assembly: GCA_028284285.1. GTDB lineage: Bacteria > Bacteroidota > Bacteroidia > Flavobacteriales > Flavobacteriaceae > Croceivirga. The sequence continues at coordinate 6,525 of JANQSA010000083.1, read as the reverse complement.
GTCTATTTTGGTAGTTTGACCCTGTCCCAAAAAGCAAAGGGAGAGAAAAAGAACATAAGGCAATTTTTTTAGGTAAAACATGGGTGGGAGTTTTGGTGATGCAACGATTTGGCTTCATTCCTTTACAGCATATATTTTGCTTTCATTGGCCTTGCCTCTAAGTTTAAGGGTAGCAATATGCTCCGGTTCAAAAAACGGGGCTTTGTCTAGCGACTTTAGATAAAAATGGGTAAACAGGAGATCCCGTTGATACTTCCTGCACAAGCCTAACAATCGCGAAGTGGTATTCAAAACATCCCCGTGATAGGCAATATTCTTAGCTTTGCCCCCTACCAGGGTGGCGGTAACATTGCCCGTGCTTACCGATGCCTTGAAAATCGGGCGAACCCCAAATTTGGTTTGATAAATATTGTCGAATAACGCCAATTGCCTTTTTATGGTATGGAACATTTCTATTGCTTTGCCCCGATCATTTTTGGTGACAGGCCAGGTAAAAACCACTTCGTCCCCCACAAATTGATAGATATCACAATTGTAATTCCTTACGGCATGTATAATATCATCAAAGCAACGATTTAAAAAACGGCTATACTTCACATGACCCAATGCTTCGGCTATATGGGTAGAGTCATTCAAATCCAGGAACATAAAAGTCCGCTTTTCTTCTATGGGTTCTGCATATTTCCCCATCAGGTAATTGTAAAACACATGCTGACCAAAGCTTTGGCGGAGACGTCGTAAAAAACTAACCAGGATGCTTAGAGAATAGAAGTAGACAAAAAAAGAAAGAAAAAGCCCCGTAGATAAAAAGGTAAAGGCTGTTTTGGCCGCTACAGGAAGTGCATTGTTATTGACAAACAGCTCAAACAATGTAAAAACAAAAAATATGGGAATCACAATGATTAACGCGACATCTATTTGCCAGATCACCCGTTTGAAAAGCAGCGAAAAGTCTTTGGTAACCTTGGGGTGTATGTAGGTTTCGTACAACAAAATAAGTGTGCCTATGATAGCACCTCCAACACTCACTCGTAGAGGGACCGCTAAAGGTTGTGACAAACGAATATCAATTACCTCAGAGGGGTTCTCAATTCCAAGAACCTTTAAAAAAACAAAAAAATTAGCGCCAAAGACAAAGCATAAAATGATAATACCATGCTCTATGACGCTTTGGTACTGCTTCCTGCTGATTTTTTTTTGGAAAGTCAACACTTACGTCTGTTTTTTATAGCTCCAAATGGCTAATGCGTTGAAAACGATTGCCAGCAGGATAGTGTAGATGATTTCCCAGCGGATATCCCAAAACCCGCTTCCCTTCATCAAAACCTTTCGGGATACCGAAATAATATGGGCCAGGGGGTTGGGAATAGTAAGGTATTGTGCCCATTTGGGCATACTTTCTATAGGTGTGAACAATCCACACATTAAAACAAAGATCATAATGAAGAAGAAGGCAACAAATATGGCTTGTTGCTGGGTATCCGCAAAATTGGAGATAAGCAAGCCCAGTCCCAGGACTGCGATCAAATTGAAAACAGCATAGCCAAAGATCAAGCCAATATTGCCCCGTATGGGGATGTCAAACAGCAGTTTGCTTACAAGTATACCTACGGTGAGCAATATCATACCTACGCAGAGGAAAGGAACCAGTTTTCCTATAATAAACTGCCACTTTTTAATAGGGGTAACGTTGATCTGTTCAATAGTCCCAAGCTCCCGTTCCCGGACAACGTTCATGGCTGAAAGCACAATGGTCAGTAGTGCCGTCAATTCTGCCAATATCCCGGGTGCCATGAAATGCTTGTAATTGAGTTCAGGATTGTACCAGTTTCTTGATGCCACCGTGAATTGTGCCGTGGCAGGGGTTGTTCTTAAGGTGTTCGGAATAATCTCTGCATTGAAAGTACCAATGATGGTATTTAAATATCCGGAACCTACTGTTGCATTTTGCCCATTAATAGCATTGACCAGCATTTGAAGTTTTGGACGTTCTCCCCGAACATATTTTCTTTCAAAGTCATTGGGAATTTCCAAAACAATATCGGCCTTATTGGCCTGCAGGTAGTCTTTAGCGGTGCTACTACTAAATGGAATAGCTACCAGATTAAAACGGTCATTGGCAATAATTTTGCGATTGAGCAGTCGTGAACTTTCAGATTGATCCCTATCCACGATAACAATGTTCACCTCTTTAATTTCGTTGGACGCTGCATTGGACAATAAGATCAATTGCACAATGGGCATAATAGTCATCATAGGCAAGATGGCCTTGTTCCGAAAGATTTGGATAAACTCTTTTTGTATGAGGTATCTGAGTATTCTCATTGCAGCCGTACATTAAAATTTTTCCAGGCAAAGGCTAACAACACCATGACCATACCCAATAACACCAGTATTTCCAGGTAGACAAATTGAAGCCCAACACCCCGAAGCATAATGCCCTTTAGGATCTCAATGAAATAAGTGGCCGGAATAATTTGTCCTATCAGTTGGAGTATCCCGGGCATGCTACTCAAGGGGAAAATAAATCCGGACAAGATGAGGGAGGGCATCATCAAACCCATCAGTGATGACATCATAGCTTGTTGTTGCGAACTGGAACGGGTGGAGATCAGGGTACCCAGGCTGAGGCCTACCAGGACGTAGAGCAAACAACAAAAAAGAAGCAGTGCAACGCTTCCCAATACGGGAACCTTGAATACAAAATACCCTAAGAGCAAAATCAATACCGCATCGATAAATGCCAATACTGCATAAGGGGTCACTTTCCCCAAAATAATGACCAAAGGCGGTAAAGGCGATACCAAAAGGATTTCCATGGTACCCAATTCTTTTTCCTTGGCAATGGTCAAAGAGGTGAGCATTGCACACACAATTAGCAGGATGAGGGCAATGGTGCCTGGAATAAAAGTATATGCACTGACCAGTTGCGGATTGTATAACATCCGACTCTCTACCCGGATCTGAAACGGAGTGCTACGCATTGACAACTGTTCTCGTTGAAAGTCATTTAACATTGTGGTGGCGTATTGTACCAGGGTATTGGCATTATTGGGGTCTGAGCCGTCCGTGATCAGTTGTAAGGTAATAGGTTGGCCATTAAACAGCTCCTTGTCAAAATCCCTGGGTATCACCGCTACCAGTTTAGTGGTGCCTTCCTTAAACCCCTTTTCCATCTCTTGCTCTGAAGTAAGGATATTATGAAGTGTAAAATGCCCTGAACTCTGAAGATGGTGAATCAGCTGTACGCTACTTTCGTCCTGTGCATAGTCCAGCACATCAATTTCCGCCCCTTTAAACTCGGTGGAAATAGCATAGCCAAAGAGAAGTACCTGGGCCACTGGCATTCCAAAAAGGATTAGCAAGGTCCGCTTATCCCGAATAATGTGATACCACTCTTTTTTTACAAATGCCCAGAATACGTTTATCATGGGGAATTGGCTATGATGAATTTGATATTGATCTCTTCAGCAGGGTCATCCACCAAAAACTTGCACTTTTCAAAATTGGGTTTCCCCATTTTGGTCAAATTGCTGGCGCCAACGGGTTCTTTGGGCATTCCGATAAAGTTGCTTTTCATTTCGCCATTGGCATCTTTGTCCTGATGTACGGAAATGGCGTATTCTCCGTAGGGTACATCGGTAAACGTATAGGTTGCCGAATTGCCAAAATCTGAAACGGCGTGGTACTTGAAAGCTTTGTTCCGTTCTTTGGGAAAACCGTCACTGGTATTGAACAACATAAAAACGACTTCGCCTTTTCCGGCACTTTTGATATCGTTTACGGAGACTTTGATTTTTGCAGTGTGCTGTGCAAGACCCATAAGCGGAAGGCATAAACCTGCCATTAGGGCTACAATACGGGTGTTTATCATCGTGCTAATTTTAGAAATACCTCGTCCATAGAGGTGGCGTTAAACTGTTTTTTTAAAGTATTTGGAGTGTCAAGGGCTTCAATTTTACCATCTACCATAATAGAGACCCGGTCGCAATATTCCGCCTCATCCATATAGTGGGTGGTTACAAATACGGTGCGCCCCTGTCCGGCTACATAATAAATGGTTTCCCAGAACTGACGGCGCACATTGGGGTCCACTCCGCCCGTAGGCTCGTCCAGGAAGACAATTTCGGGTTCGTGTACCATGGAAATGGCAAAGGCCAAACGTTGCTTCCAGCCCAAAGGCAATTCGGCCACCGGTTTTTTGGCTACCGATTCCAGGTCAAGTTCGGTTAAGATGGTATGCGTCTTTTGCCTGATCTTTTCTTTGCTCAGGCCATAAATACCCCCAAAAAACCGAATGTTTTGTTTCACGGTAAGATCGTTGTAGAGACTAAACTTTTGGGACATATAACCAATATTCTTTTTGATCTGTTCCGGCTCTTTAGCGATATCAAAACCCGCTACCTTTCCCATCCCATCCGTAGGTTTGCTTAACCCAATCAACATTTTAATTGCGGTGGTCTTTCCGGCACCGTTGGCTCCTAAAAAGCCAAAGATCTCCCCTTTTTTTACCTCAAATGAGATGGTATCTACCGCGGTGAAGTTGCCAAAGCGTTTGGTGAGATTTTCGACCTGTATTACTGTTGAGGTATTCATTGGCGTTGGCTTTCTGCGGTTTGCGACAGATTTAAAAAAATATCTTCAACACTGGCATCAATTGGCTGTACTTCTTCCACCGCTATACCTTTTTGCTCCATGTAATCCCTAATTTCGGAGGCATTTAGAGATAGGTTTGTGGTAAGGTGAATACATTCTCCAAAGGGTAGTGCACTATGGGTGAAACCAGCATTTCGCAACACCATAAGTGCCTGATAGATCTGAGGAGTTTTTACGGCGTATAAAGGTTTTCCGAAATTAGCAACCATCTCATCAGGGGAGTCAAGGGATAAGATCTTACCCTTTTGGATAAGGGCAATTCGGTCGCATCGCGTGGCCTCATCCATATAGGGAGTGCTTACCAAAATAGCAATCCCTTTTTGCTTTAGTTTTTTAAGCATATCCCAAAATTCAACACGACTTACCGCATCTACTCCTGTAGTAGGCTCATCTAAAAACAACACTTCCGGCTTATGGATAAGTGCACAGCAAAGCGCCAGCTTTTGTTTCATTCCGCCGGAAAGCTTCCCAGCCGGGCGTGTTTTGAAAGGTTCCAACTGCACATAGATATCCTTCACCAGATCGTAATTTTCACGAATAGTGGTTCCGAATATGGTGGCAAAAAAGGATAAGTTTTCTTCTACACTTAAATCCTGATATAAAGAGAAACGTCCCGGCATATACCCGACTTTTTTTCGGATCGCTTTATACGCTTCTACCACATGATGGCCCACCACATAAGCTGTACCGCTATCTGCCAGCAATAAAGTAGTGAGGATCCTGAAAAGTGTGGATTTTCCGGCGCCGTCGGGGCCAATAAGCCCAAAGAGTTCGCCGTCCTCTACAGTAAAGGACAGGTCGTTAAGAGCGATGACATCGCCATAGGATTTGTGGATATGATCTACTACAATTGCCGGCATTATTCTGTGGTAGTTTTGCTAAAAATGACCTCCCCCGGCATACCGATCTTCAGCAAGCCATTATTTTTAACCGTAACCTCGATGGCATACACCAGATTGATCCGTTCTTCCTTGGTTTCTATGGTCTTTGGGGTAAACTCCGCTTCACTGGCGATCCATGTGATTTTTCCCTCAAATAGGGTATACTCCTCTTCTCCCTTATCTACCCTTACGGTTGCCACATCCCCTAATTTTACATTTTGAAGTAAAGGAGCGCTGGTATATGCCTTCAATTTGATGTTATCCAGATTCGCAATTTTAAAAAGCGGTGTCCCATGGTTTACCAACTCGTGTTCTTCTGCAAACTTGGTAAGCACCGTTCCGGTAATAGGGGTGATGACAATATGGTCATTGATCTGCTTATCCATTAAAGCAATTTGCGCCTCCAGTGGTTTCCGCTCGGATAGTATGGCGCGGTTGGCAATACTCACATTGCGCTTGGTGGTAGTGATACGTTGCTCGATAAGGTCAATCCTGCCATTGTAATCATCAAGCTGTTGTTGGGTAGCTGCCTTTTGTTCAAACAACCGTTGTGTACGGTCCCTTTCCCGTAAAAGGTTACTGCGGTCTTCCAGTAAGACGGCCACCTCAGGTGCAGCTTCCTGGAGTTTGAGATCCAGTGCTTCCAACTGTGCTTTTAGCTTCACTTTTTCCAAATGCAGTTGCAGGGTGTCAATTAAACCCACTTTTATCGCTGTATCATGTATTTCCCCTTCTTCCACATCAAATTGGAGTAACTCCCCGTTACCTTTGGCACTAACGGTTACACTTGTGGCTTCAAAATTCCCGTAAGCGTCGGCTTTACCATTGTGGTTACAGGAAATGAGTCCAAAGAGCAGTACTCCTATAAGAAAGTATGGTTTCATCTGTCTAAAAATTTTGTAATACACTGAAATTAAAGCTATTCCAAAATTTATTGCAGATGGAACCGCTTCGCTCCTGCCTGTCCGGTCACCGGCGGCCAAAGCCT
>JANQSA010000076.1 GCA_028284285.1 Croceivirga sp. | reverse complement strand
CATTTCCTGGAATTGATACACTGTTCCCAAATCGTCTTCAACGCTTACCACGGCACCACTGACCAGCACCTCTTCATCTTCTGCCGACAACTGCGTACGCGACAAAAAAACCTCCTGCCTTTTGCTCTCATTGGTTATATTCGCATCGATTACTAAAATATCTTCAAATTCCTCTGCTTCAAAATCAAAAGGTTCCGTACAGGTTACAGTGATGCAACAAACACAGATTAGAGGTATAATTCTTTTTATATGTCTTACCACCTTTCTCACCTTTAAAATCTAAAGTTATAGGTTATCCCCGGAACTTTTTGATGGCGTATTATTTGGTATTGCAGCCTCTTGATCCCCAAGAAAAGGCTTTTGTACATTGGTGTAAGGATTAAGAATACTAATATCCTCCTGGAAAAACACTTCTTCTCCCCACTTGAGCATCCACCGGGTGTAACCTATGAGTTTATAATTCCCGGAAGGAACGGACACCGGAATAAAGAAATCACCATATCCATACCCATCCTCCAGCCAAAGCTTGTGTTTGAATATGACCGAGCCATTTTCCACAACTCTTTTTACATAGGCCATTTACTGATATCACTTGACCTACCAGTGCTTTCCCTTAGACTGTATCCGCTATACTAATGCTTATAGGGTTCTTCAACATAATTTTGATTAATCTTCCCAAAAATCCGGCTCAACGGTTGTGCCGAAAAAAGTACAGTCTACACAGCGGGCGGGTGCAAGCAAAATAAGGCCAAACGCTGTATTTACGAACCTCCATCTACCGGATGTAATCAGCGGAAATAGTTCGGGGTCAGAGAAACCAATTTCCCGTACTGCGCAATTAAGGGCGAAAGGGTCTTCTCTCGGAAAGATGTCCTCAAAATTGAAGAAGATCCTTTGTGTTACTACCGATGTTACTTCAAAAAGTCCTAATATCCTTTCATTGGGGTCATTGTCGGAACTTATATTGCCCCCGATGAAACCGGGTTGTGTCTGAAAAAACAAACTCTCCATACCTGAAAACTCCTGTAATGTCTTGTAAAAGGCATTGGCCTCTCTTGATTGGACAAATTGTTTGACCAGGATGCTATATCTACTGGCAATTATCGCATCTGTTTTTGGAATGAACCGTATCCGAAAGTCACTTACTCTATTTTCCGAAAAACCTTCCGTATC
>JANQSA010000075.1 GCA_028284285.1 Croceivirga sp. | reverse complement strand
GTAAAAAAAAGGGAAATTGGAGAAGTTCGTTTCGTAACGGTCAAAGACCTCTTTAGCCACAGCAAAGGAAGTGCTGGCTTCCAGTTCCCTCAAATACGTCGGAGAATTCTCCAGTACCTGCTCTGGGGTTAACACCTTGCCGGTAACAAAATTGTTGCGGAGTTTTGCACGGTCTGTTACTGTATCCGGTTGTGGAGCGCTTGTCAGGGTATTTATAACAACAACACCTGCTGCTCCATTGGATCCATAAAACGAAGTCATTCCGTGACCTGGCAAAATAGCGATACGCTTTATGATATTAACATCCAGCCAAAGAGGGGTTTCTCTAAAAATTATCCCGTCTATATCATAAATAGCGGGGGCTTCGTTAAATGTACTGGCATCCTCCTCATTCCCTCCCATACCCCCACGCAAATATAGAGGTATACCAGTCGCCCTCATATATACCGCTCCGCCGAACTGACAATTCCCGCTGACCATTACACCGGTGCCAAAAAAATGACCCCGTATTAAGTCCAGAATGCAAAAATACGCTGGGCGAATTTTTTTTTCATCCAAAATAAGAAGTTGTCCTGTAGCAGTTTTGGCATCCAAATAACCATAAGCCGTTCGAATGATATCGTCCCGTACCAGATATTCGCTCGCAAGATCTTCTTGAGACTTACCGTTGTCCCCTACTACAGTAACCCCTTCCAATTCTTCTACCTCAGGGACCATTTTAACGTTCAAAACCCGGGTGACGTCCTCAACCTTTATCTTGAAGGTTTTCATCCCGGAATGGGAATATTTCACAACATCCCCGATGTTTACCGTTAAACTGTATTTCCCCATGTCATCTGAAAAGGTACTTAGGTCGGAACCTGTTACACTCACAGAAACATGAGGGATAGGGTTACGCCCATCGGAAATGATGCCGCTGATAGTCCTGGAACCCGTTTGAGAAAAAACAAGAAAAGGGATACAAAAAAGGAAGAGAAGGATATTTTTCACAACTAATCGTTTTGGTATCTATAAGATATCAAAAAATGAGCCATTCAGTGATTGCTAAGGAAAACTTTAACAACTTCTAATTCCTCTGGCGTGCTTTTTTCCGAGGTATCAAAAGATCGGTTTGTCTTCCCTTTACATAACGAAAGCCATCTTCTCCAGAAAAACCAGCTTCTTCCAACACCAGTATTGTAGTGAATCAGAATGATGGCAAAGACGACCCAAAACCAAGATTTCATTGCCTTTTACCGTGTTGCCGTATTTTTATTTATCCGTAAACTAAAGAGTTCCT
>JANQSA010000072.1 GCA_028284285.1 Croceivirga sp. | reverse complement strand
GTCAATAACTTTTAAATTAAAGGGTGCTACTTCATCGGTTAGCACCTTTTTTTTGACCTATTTTTAGCGATTAATTGAAATTTAGCTTTCCAAAATGCCCAAAAGAGACGACTTAAAATCAATTTTGATCATCGGTTCAGGACCTATTATCATCGGTCAGGCGTGTGAGTTTGATTATTCAGGTTCCCAGGCCCTCCGCTCCCTGCGGGAAGATGGTATAGAGACCGTTTTAATTAACAGCAATCCCGCTACCATTATGACCGATCCGTCCATGGCGGATCATGTCTATCTGAAACCGTTAACTACCAAATCCATTATAGAGATACTTAAAAAGCATCCCAATATAGACGCTGTGTTACCTACCATGGGAGGACAAACCGCCTTAAATCTTTGTATTGAAGCTGATGAAAAAGGGATTTGGGAAGATTTTGAAGTTGAGATCATTGGGGTAGACATAGATGCGATCAACATTACCGAAGACCGGGAAAAGTTTAGGGAATTAATGTTGAAGATTGGTATTGGGATGCCGCCACAGGCGTCGGCTACTTCATTTCTGAAAGGGAAGGAAATTGCCCAGGAATTTGGTTTTCCGCTGGTTATCCGTGCGTCATTTACCTTAGGAGGTGCCGGCGCTTCCATTGTTCATGATCCCAACGACTTTGATGGCTTGTTAAGTCGTGCTTTGGAAGTTTCGCCCATTCACGAGGTGATGATCGATAAGGCTTTGATGGGTTGGAAAGAATATGAGCTGGAACTACTAAGGGATAAAAATGATAATGTAGTTATCATTTGTACCATTGAAAATATGGATCCTATGGGTATTCATACCGGGGATTCGATTACCGTAGCACCGGCGATGACACTGTCGGATCGCACTTTTCAGCGAATGCGGGATATGGCTATTCATATGATGCGTAGCATTGGGGATTTTGCCGGAGGATGTAATGTGCAATTTGCGGTAAGCCCGGATGAAAAAGAAGATATTATTGCCATAGAGATCAATCCCAGAGTGTCGCGTTCATCCGCCCTTGCTTCCAAGGCCACGGGGTATCCTATCGCAAAAATTGCCGCCAAACTGGCCATTGGATATTCCCTAGATGAATTGAGCAACCAGATCACTAAATCCACTTCGGCACTGTTTGAACCTACCCTGGACTATGTTATCGTTAAGATCCCGAGATGGAATTTTGATAAGTTTGAAGGTTCCGATAGGACGCTAGGCCTTCAGATGAAGTCTGTTGGAGAGGTAATGGGGATTGGCCGTTCTTTTCAGGAGGCTCTGCACAAGGCTACCCAATCCCTGGAAATAAAGCGTAACGGATTAGGAGCAGACGGAAAAGGCTATAAAGATTATGAAACCATAATCCGGAAACTGACCGTCCCCAGTTGGGATAGAGTCTTTGTGCTTTATGATGCTATTCAATTGGGGATACCCCTAAAACGCATCCATGATATCACAAAGATTGATATGTGGTTCCTGAAGCAATATGAAGAACTACACTTTTTAGAGCAGGAAATCTCCAAATATACGATTGCCAGCCTCCCCAAGGCGTTGTTGTTGGAAGCCAAACAAAAGGGTTTTGCAGATCGTCAGATTGCCCACATGCTGGACTGTTATGAAAGCGAGGTGCATAAAAAACGCATGGAGCTGAACATTAATCGTGTGTACAAACTGGTGGATACCTGTGCAGCAGAGTTCAAGGCGATGACCCCGTATTATTATTCCACTTTTGAAGAAGAAATTGAAACCGCAGAAGGGGTACGTTTTGTGGCCAATGACAGCATTGTTACGGAACGTCGAAAAATTGTAGTGTTAGGTTCCGGCCCTAACCGAATTGGACAAGGAATAGAATTTGATTATTGCTGTGTTCATGGTGTTCTGGCTGCAGCGGAATGTGGTTATGAAACCATCATGATCAACTGTAACCCGGAGACTGTATCCACCGATTTTGATACGGCGGATAAACTCTATTTTGAGCCCGTTTTTTGGGAACATATTTACGATATCATTTTGCATGAAAAGCCCGATGGGGTCATCGTGCAATTGGGAGGGCAGACCGCTTTAAAACTGGCCGAAAAATTGGATCGGTATGGGATCAATATTATTGGGACCAGTTTTAAATCCCTGGATCTGGCGGAGGATAGAGGAAGTTTTTCCACCCTGTTGAAAGAGAATAACATTCCCTATCCCCGATTCGGAACGGCAGAAACTGCCGATGAAGCCCTAGATCTGGCCGATGAACTTGGCTTTCCCCTGCTGGTGCGCCCATCCTATGTGCTGGGGGGTCAGGGTATGAAAATTGTGATCAACAAAGAGGACCTGGAGGCCCATGTGGTAGGCCTGCTTCGAAAGATACCCAATAACAAACTGCTTTTGGACCATTACCTGGATGGCGCAATAGAAGCGGAAGCCGATGCGATTTGTGATGGGGAAGAGGTGTATATCATTGGAATTATGGAACATATTGAGCCCTGTGGTATCCATTCGGGAGATTCCAATGCTACCTTACCGGCATTTAACTTAGGGGAGTTCGAATTACAGCAGATCAAGGATCATGTAAAGAAAATTGCCTTGGCTTTGAATACTGTTGGATTGATCAATATTCAGTTTGCGGTAAAAGACGAAACCGTGTATGTGATCGAAGCGAACCCCAGAGCTTCCCGAACGGTGCCCTTTATTGCCAAAGCTTATGGAGAACCCTATGTAAACTATGCTACAAAGGTGATGTTGGGCGAAAAGAAGGTCAAAGATTTCACTTTTACGCCTCGTTTGGAGGGCTATGCCATTAAACAGCCGGTATTTTCATTTAACAAGTTTCCCAATGTGAACAAGAATTTAGGGCCTGAGATGAAAAGTACGGGAGAAAGCATCTTGTTTATAGATAGTTTGAAGGATGACGAATTCTACAATCTCTACTCCCGTAGAAAAATGTATTTGAGCAAATAAGGCAAGGGGCCTTATTTGCTCTTATGGGATTTACTTTAGCGTAATACCGTCGGTGCTGTCCAAGCGAGCCACAAGGCCCCATCCAAAAAAGTAATTCGCCAGGCCCACAACCAGTTCATTATCTCCTGCTTTCAGGGGTACTCTAATCTTACTATTCTCGATGGTGCATCGGCCTCTGGGCTCCTTCATACCCGGAGAACCATAGTAGTTTCTGTCTATGAACAGGGGTTGCCCATTCAGAAATACCCAAATCTCGTCACTAAAGCCCAGATTCAGATAACGTACCTGGTCACTGGCAGAGTTGATGTTGGTTTTCAGCCAGGCCAATCGCCGTTTTCCATTTTCAGTCGCTCCATACTTTCGGGTTAGATTCACCATGCCCCGACGCTCTGCTGTTATGGGAGTCCAGCTATCATTATTCATTAAGGAACTATCAATGACCCCACCGGAGTTTCCGGGGGTAGATTTAAAAATATCCCTTTCAAAAGGAAGATCCACAACGGGTGTTACCAACCATTTTTTTAAGTAGCGTGTATCGCTGTACGCCGGATCATACCCCGCTACATTAGGCAACTCTTCGGTAGCCCCTGGTTTAATGACCAAATTGGCATAGATAACACTTCCGGACAAATAAAGCTTACCCCTTTCCCGATTACCTTCTAATGCCGGGACATGAAGCGCAACGGTATTCATATCGTTAACATAGACCTTCATTTGCTTACCTGAGATAACCAATTTGATATGATTCCAGCTACCATCCTTAATTTTCGCCGCCGCCTGATAGTCATCGGTCATATCCCACATGTTTACACCATCAATTATGGCTGCATACTGCATGGTGTAACGACTCAACGGATTTACCGTCCCAAAATAACGGATGTAAAAGAACTCTCCGTTCTGCAAATCATCCGAATGACGAAAACCAATTCCGGGGAATCCTCTGCCCGTAAATTCTACGTCAAACTCGATGGTCCCCTCTGAAAACTGTTGATCCTTCAATGCAATTCTAAAACCCTCTTCGGTTTTGGAGCGTACCGCGGGAATGGATCTATGGGTTACAAATTCTACTTCTTCCGGGTTGTGTTCCCAGGCCTCCGGTGTCATGGGTATTCGGATTTCTTTTTGTTGGGAATAACACATTATCCCTAGTGCTAAACAGCCTATTAGTACTACTCTTTTGATCATGATGTTCCGTTTTTCAATTTAACTGTATCTAAGAGCACTAAGGTATATTTCAGTGGGTGTTCTTCCCGGTGGAAACCTGTTCAATCGTATTCAATCCCGTTCAATTTGGTTAATTTCGGGTAAGCCTAGTAGATTTATGAAAAAGTCAAATGCGCAAATGAAGAAACGCCTTGTGGCTAGGATAGAAAACCACCTGGGATGGGGTTCAGGACAATTCTGGACAAACAAGGACTTTGGCAAACTAAGTGAACAAATTTTTGAGATTACCGGCAAACAGCTGAGTGTTACCACATTGAAACGAGTTTGGGGAAGAGTGGAACCCATAGCTAACCTCAGCGTCACCACCTATGATATCCTCTCCGAGTTTTTGGGATACGATAGCTGGCGGGATTTTCAACAATCCAGTAGACCGGAAAAAAAAACAATTCACCTCATCAAAAGACCCTATCCCCTATGGAAATGGGGAGTGGGCACTATTGTCGCTTTGGTACTGTTGCTTATTTTTTGGAGGGGAAAGAAGGAGGTTGCGCAACCCTCTTCCAAGCTGAATAATATCGCTGAATTGGCAGATGTTTCTTTTTCCTTTGATAAGGTGGCCTCCGGTTACCCGAACACCGTAATTTTTCAATATGATCTCGGCACCCTTTCCTATGACACCCTTTGTATTCAACAATCGTGGGACATTGAAAAGCGCATACCCTTGTCGGAGTCTAAAGGATTAGTTACGTCCACATATTACCAACCCGGATATTACCTGGCCAAATTGGTGGTAGATGACCAGATTGTAGAAGAACGCGATTTATATATCCCTACCCTGGGATGGCAGGGAATAGTGCTGGGAACAGAAGGAAAGCTATCCTATCTGAAAACCAAGGTGCTTAAAGATGCCCAGGGTATCCGTGTTGATCCCAAAGTACTGGATGAACTGGAGGCGTTTAAAGGAGGGGAGCTTTATCTCGCCTATCTTTCCGATAACCCGGTGATTAATGGTGACGCCTTCCGATTGAGGACGGTATTTCGAACTACGGATGTCCTGGAAAGTAGCATTTGTAATACCATCCGAATGACGGTTACCGGTACGCGTGAGGTGGTTTCGTTGGCCTTTAGTGTTCCCGGTTGTGTTGGGGATTTAAGCTTCTTTATGGCCGGTGAGATGGTCCATGGGAAAAACCACGATCTATCTGCTTTTGGCAGTACTAAGGAGCAATGGATCCAATGTGAAGTTGTGGTGGAGGATCAGGAGGTAACGGTACTTCTGGGTGGTGAAGCCGTTTTTCAGAAGCAACTTCAGCAAAGTTTGGGCAAAATAGGTGGGGTACAATGGTATTTTGAAGGTTTGGGAGAAATTCGTGAGTTAACTTTAGAGGATAATCAACAAACACAAGCGCTGGTACCAGGCAATATAGTGGATTAAGTCAGGTGCTTTAACCCATAGTTTCAAATTAGGCCAAACTGTGTCAGGTGATGGATACAGTGCTTAAAATGGTTCCTTTCCCATTCTTCAAAGTTCAAGGGTCCAAAAATAGGGTGTATTTCCTTTTGTTCGGGTTGCTTATAATGACCATAAAACTGTAGCGTTTTTTCCTTAAGCACTGTTTTGGCCTTTTGGAGGTCTGCAAGAAGGGGTGCTATCGGGAGGTCTTCGAGTATTGGATTCTTAAAATTTGGCCGGGTAGGGGTGTTGGAATAGAGGAATCTTTTAAAGACATCAATTTTGTCCCTTGGAGTAGTACAGGGTACCACAACCTTTCCTATTGAAATGTCAAAGGCCCAAATCAAATGTTCCACCATCTGCTGAGGGTTGAACTGTCCCCATTTGGGAGACTTTTTGAAGTCTAGCCTTTTTAGATGTTCATGAAGTGTTCTTTGCAGGAACTCCTTTCGAATCGTTCCATCTTCAATATTGGCTAAGCCTATGCCTCCCACTCGGTATGAAATATCCCTTCCCGATCCGTACGTTCGTAGGTATGCGAACCAAAATAGTCCCGTTGCGCCTGGATCAGATTTAAGGGAAGCCGCTGAGAGGTATAAGCGTCAAAATAGGTCAATGCGTTGGAAAGCCCGGGTAAGGGGATCCCATTAACTGCCCCATAACTCACCAATTCGCGGGTAGCATTCACCGTATCCTGCACCTTATCTACAAAATCTTTGGAGAGCAAAAGGTTGGCAAGATCCGGTGCTGCTCTATACGCCCTGGTAATATCGGCCAATAGGGCGGCACGTATTATACAGCCTGCACGCCAGATCTTGGCAATTTCTCCCAGGTCCAGTTCGTATCCGTATTCCTTACTGGCATCCGTCAATTGGTGCATACCCTGAGCGTAGGCCATGATAAAACCAAAATAAAGCGCTTGCTCACAACGGTCAACCAAGGTAGATTTTACGACCTCTTCCGGGTTAGGGCGGTCATATTTTTCATCCGCCAGGATACGTTCTGCTTTTAAGGCGGAAATCTCACGCATACTCACAGCAATGTCTATGGTAGGAACAGGGATGCCCAGATCCATGGCATTTTGAGAGGTCCATTTCCCCGTACCTTTCTGTTTGGCCTTATCCAAGATCATGTCAACCAGATCACCATCCGTTAAATCATCTTGTTTCGCAAAGATCTCGGAAGTGATTTCTACCAGGAAAGATTGCAACCGTCCTGAGTTCCATGCCGCATAGGTGTTGTGAAGTTCGGCATTGGTCAATTTCCCCGCTTTTTTAAGGATGTCATAGACTTCAGAGGTTAATTGCATCAAGCCGTATTCAATGCCATTATGTACCATTTTCACATAGTTCCCTGCTGATTTTGGTCCCAAATACGCCACGCAGGGCTCCCCCTCATATTTTGCAGCAACCGCTTCAAAAATGGGTTTCACATGCTGATAGGCTTCTCTGGACCCTCCGGGCATGATGCTGGGCCCTAGTCGGGCACCTTTTGCGCCTCCGGATACCCCGGCGCCAAAAAAATGAATCCCTTTTTCTTTTAAATAAGCTTCTCTTCGATCCGTATCCGTGAAAAAAGAATTTCCACCATCAATGATAATATCCCCCTCTTCCAAAAGCGGCAACAAATTTTCAATCACTGCATCCACGATCTTTCCGGCCGGAACCAACAACATGATCTTTCTCGGGGTCTTAAGTGCCTTTACAAAAACGCCCGCATCTACATCGGCGTTAACGTTTTTAGGATCGCCTCCCTCTTCGATCAGGGCATTTACTTTTTCTTCATCCAGGTCGTTGCCAAAAGCCGTAAATCCATTATCCGCTACATTGAGAATAAAATTCCGACCCATTACGCCCAGGCCTACCAATCCAAAATCATACGTGTTTGACATGTTCAGGTGATTGTGTTGTTTGTTAAGTGTACGCTAAGTACGTGAATTCTACAAATCCGTACCTAAAATAAACGTTATATTCGTTACGCAACTCATGGGACAATCGAAAAATGAAAAAAACCGATAACCAAATTCTTGTAATTTTTGGGGCCTCCGGAGACCTTACCGCTCGCAAACTGGTGCCTGCCTTATTCAATCTGTATTTGGCCGGGCAGCTACCGGAAGACTTTGTAGTATTAGGTGCCAGCCGAAGTGATATGACCGATGATGCATTCCGTAAAAAGGTAGTGTTGGAAAGTACATACCTGAAAAGTAAGCTGGAGGATTTGAAGGATAGCTACATTTCCAGATTTTCCGATCGCTTTTTTTATGAGGATTTAGGGGGTGCGTATGACGTGGATTATAACCCACTCAGAAATCGCATAGAAGCGCTAAAGAAGGAATACAACACTTCGGGAAACATCATTTATTATCTGTCTACTCCTCCTACGCTATATCAAACCATTGCCAGGAATTTGGCCGAGGCCGGCTTAAACGCCCAAAAAAACGGTTGGAAACGCTTGATCGTAGAAAAACCTTTTGGATATAGTCTGGAAACTGCAAAGGCGCTTAATTCCGGCTTACAGCAATATTTTGAAGAACATCAGATATACAGGATAGACCACTATCTGGGCAAGGAAACGGTTCAGAATCTTTTGGTCACGCGATTTGCAAACAGCATTTTTGAACCCCTTTGGAATAGAAACTACATTCACCATGTGGAAATCACTAATGCCGAAAGTGTTGGGGTGGAGAAAAGAGGGGGATACTATGACAAATCCGGTGCCTTACGGGATATGTTTCAAAACCACTTATTGCAAATCGTTTCTTTGGTCGTAATGGAACCTCCCATAAGTGATGCTCCTGAGGATATCCGTAATGAAAAGGTCAAGGCCTTAAAATCGCTTCGCATTATGGAAGATGACAAAACTTTGCATAGCAATACCATTAGGGCGCAATATATGCCCTCTCTTATTGATGGAAAGAAGGTTAACGGATATCGCGAGGAGGAGGGAGTAAATGCGGATTCCACAACGGAAACCTATGCGGCGGTTAAGTTTTTTGTGGATAATTGGCGTTGGCGCGATGTGCCCTTTTACGTCAGGACCGCAAAGCGAATGCCGACCAAAGTAACCGAGGTGGTCATTCATTTCAAAACCCCGCACCATCAGATTTTCCAGGACTCCGGGATGAGTAGCAAAGACAACAAATTGGTGATCCGGATTCAACCGGACGAAGGCATTTTGATCAAATTTGGGGTTAAAGTACCAGGGCAGGGCTTTAAGGTAGAGCGGGCCAATCTGGATTTTTCCTATTCCAGCCTGGCAGAGACCCGTGTAATGGAAGCCTATGAACGCTTATTGCTGGATGCCATGCAGGGCGATGCGACACTGTATGCCCGGGCAGATGAGGTAGAAGCCGCCTGGGAATTCGTAGACCCTATTTTGGCGTATTGGAAAAATGGAAAAGACGTTCGTATGTATGGCTACGCGGCAGGGGTTTGGGGACCGGAAAACGCGGACGAATTAATTGATGGCATCGGGTTTTGGCGAAATCCCGGACCTAACCTGACTGATGATCCCGGTTTTTGTGTGATTTGTTAGGTGTTAGGTGTTAGGTGTTCGATGTTTGGTGTTGGATGTCAGATAGTAGGTGTTGGGATTTGAGATTTGGGATGGGAAGGTCGAAGTACGAAGTGCGAAATGGGAAATTTGAAGTAGGAAGGTTTAAGGTTCTGGGTAAAAGGTAAAAGGTAAAAGGTGAAAGGTGAAAGGTGAAAGGTGAAAGGGTGAAAGGTGAAAGTTTAAGGTTGAAGGTATGAAGTATGAAATTGGAAATACGAAACGGGAAGTGGTAATAACGAATAACGAATGTAAAAGGACGAATTTGAAATTTGGGATTTGATCCCGAGCTATCGGGATTGGAATTTGGGATTTGGAGTTAGGTGTTGAAATTTGGATTTTGGTTCTGATGGTTATTGGGATGTTCGAAATGACGATTAAATAGGGTAATGGAAATAAAAAGCTTTAAAGACAAACAGGAAGTTGCCAAACAGTTTTCGGCCTATTTTGCAGATTTGGTCAAAGGAAAAGGGAGTTTTCATGTAGCGCTTTCCGGCGGGAGCACGCCAAAAATTGTTTTTGAGGAACTGGCCAGGGAATACGGCGATACCATAAATTGGTCCACCATCCATTTTTACTGGGGGGACGAGCGTTGTGTACCACCGGAAGATGCCGAAAGCAATTATAAAATGACGGTGGAACATTTGTTCTCAAAGATAGAGGTTCCTAAAGAGAACATTCACCGAATTTTAGGGGAGGCCAAACCGGAACGAGAGGCCATGCGTTATGCCAATCTCCTGGAAATCAATCTGGACAGGGTAGCCAGTATACCTCAATTTGACCTCGTCATTTTGGGCATGGGGGATGATGGACATACTGCTTCTATTTTTCCACACCAAATTGAACTCTGGGACGCCACCGATCATTGTGTGGTGGCCACCCATCCGAACTCTGGTCAAAGAAGGGTTTCCATCAACGGAAAGGTGATCAATACGGCTAAGGAAGTGGCTTTTTTGGTAACAGGTTCAGGTAAATCTGAAAAGGTAGATGAAATCCTCAACAAGAAAGATGGCTTTGAACAATATCCTGCTTCTCTGGTAAACCCAAAAACCGGAAATTTGACCTGGTTTTTGGATGAAGCCGCTGCTTCGGGCCTAGTCTAAATCCATTTTTACATTCTCTCCATCCAGCAATTTGAGATATTCGTTGATCTTAAATTTCTTGTTGTCGTATTTAGAATCTCTTTTAAACACCGCCATTTTTCGTTCTACACTCCTTGCAAAACGCCGTAAACCCTGTTTATCGGTAATCAGTAATCCGGGAACCGGGGTGTTTTTCCCGTTTTTATCTTTGGCCACCATAGTAAAATAGGAGGAATTGCAATGCCTGGTCGCTCCGGAAGTTACATTTTCGGATTCTACACGTACCCCCACCACCATGGAAGTACGGCCGGTATAATTAATGGATGCTTTTAGGGTAACCAACTCCCCAACTTCAATCGGGTTTAAGAAGTCCACCCGGTTCACTGAGGCGGTAACACAATAGCGTTGGGAGTGTTTGCTGGCACAGGCAAAGGCAATTTGGTCCATAAGGTTTAAAATATACCCCCCGTGCACCTTGCCCCCAAAATTGGAGTGGGAGGGGAGCATCAACTCCGTTATGGAAAGCCGGGATTCTTTGGCGGTTTTGAACTTTTTCATCGGTTGAAATGCGGGGATTTTTCCTGGACCACCTCTATGATAAAATATTTGGTATCCCCCAGCCAAAAGAAGGTAGCATAGCGTTCCTTATAGGTAACCTTTACGTATTGTCCCTGGAATTGTTTTAATTTTTCAATCACTTCCTGTTCCGAGTCCTGTACGGAGAATTTAAAGATCTGTGCCCCCGAGATCCCCTGACTGATCTCTCCTTCCCAGGTTTTTACCAAAACGCCTTTTCTACTGAATTTTATAAGCTCGCCGGAACGGTAACCTTCACTAAAAGGGACATAATACACAAAGGCAAAATAGGCAGCTATCCCAAGCAGCAGTACGGAAATAGCGATAAAGAGTATTTTTCGCATCAGAGTTCCAATTTGGATTGTTCGTCCTCAGAATCAACATTAGCCTTGTCTAGCCACTTTTGACTAATTTTTGTTTTCGGCGCTAAACCCAGTTTTTCCAATTTATCAATGTCTTTTATCAAATTTTGATTCCCAGTTAGTTTTTTCATCGCATCTTGGTAAGCGGTTTGAGTAGAGTTTATCCTATTTCCGACAGTTTCAAGATTTAAAAGAAGGTTGTTGAACTTTGTGTACAACGAAGTTGCATGGTTGGCAATATCAATAGCATTTTGTTGTTGCTTTTCATTTTTCCAAATAGTATCAATTGTGCGTAAAACTGACAACAAAGTGGTTGGACTTACCAAAAGAATGTTAGAATTAAATGCGGTGAAAAAGAAATTGTTGTCTTCGTTTTGAGCTAAGTACAGAGCCGGTTCAATAGGGATGAACATTAATACGAAGTCCGGTGATTCCGTCTTGTATATATCTTCATATTTCTTTTGTTTTAAAAGACTTATATGAGATTTTAAAGAGTCAATGTGTTTTTTTAAAAAGCGCTTTTTATCATCATCATTTTCCGAACTAGAAAACCTTTCATACGCGGTTAAAGAAACTTTTGAATCAATAATCATTTTTTTCCTTCCTGGCAAATTGACTATGACATCAGGTACTTGTCTATGACCTTCATGGTCAACAATAGTTTTCTGCACAAAATACTCTCTGTCTTTGGTGAGGTTGGATTTTTCTAGTACATTTTCAAGTATCAATTCACCCCAATTTCCCTGAGTTTTCGAGTCGCCCTTCAATGCTTTCGTTAGATTTGTTGCCTCTTTGGTCATTTGCGTGTTCAAATCCTTAAGTCCTGATAGTTGCTGTTTCAATGCAGCATGTAAGCCAATATTTTTCTCCTGATTCTCCTGAACCTTACCTTGGAATTCCTTGATTTTATCTTGAAGCGGATTTAAAATTTTCTTTATATTTTCTTCATTAGATTCGGTGAACTTTTTTGATTTCTCATCGAGAATCTCGTTGGCTAGATTTTTAAAACTCTCAGTAAATTTTTCTTGAAGTTTTTCAATTTCGCCCTTTTGATTAAGAAATTTTTCCTCTAAATGTTTGAATTTTTCTTCTTCTTTAGCTAATTCTATTTCCAAACTTTGTTTTCTTTCGAACAATAATGTTCTCTCTGATTCACTTTTGCCAAGTAAACTATCTAACTGATTGTTTTTTTCATTCCAAACGCTTTCATTGGTTTTGGTTTTTAACCGTTGAATGTAGATGCCAATTCCTATACCAATAATCAAAGCACCAAAGCCAATAAGTAGATATAATAGTTCTGTACTCATTTAAATTATTCTTCAAGTAAAGATAAAGATTCCCCTTTTCGTGGAAAGGACAAAAAAAGCTACTTTTTTAGCTTAAAAGAACCGGTGGCTGCATCAAAGGTCACTAATTCGCTGGGGAACAAGCTTTCAAAACATCCTTTTTCAATTAATTCGCAAGGTGCCGCAAAGGGATTTTCTTTTCCATCCAGGATCAGCATTTTGTCGCATAGCTGAATGGCCAGGTCAATTTCATGTGTAGTAAAAAGAATTGTTTTGTGATGTACATGGGCCAATTGCTGCAAGCGTTTAAAGATTTCCACCTTATGGGAAAGATCCAGATGGGTAGTGGGTTCATCCAAAAGGATGATAGGGGTATCCTGGGCCATAGCGCGGGCAATAAGTACCCGTTGCAATTGACCATCACTTAGTTCAAAGCATTTCCGGGAAGCCAATTCTTCCAAAGAAAACAACGCCATACTTTCCCTGATCTTTGTGGTATCGGCTTTGGTCAGTGTACCCCACCAATTGGTGTGTGGTTGTCGCCCTAAAGTAATCAATTCCCGGACTGTCAAATTCCGGGTTGCCGGGGGTTCTGTCAATACCAGGGCAATTTCTTTGGCACGTTCTGAAACCGCTTGTTTTTCAAAGGGCTTTTGACGAATTTCCACGGTTCCTTTCAAATGCGGCTGTAAACCTGCTATGCTTCGCAATAGGGTAGACTTTCCGATGCCGTTAACCCCCACAATAGCGCAAAGCTCTCCAGGGATCAATGTAAAATTGATGTGTTGTGCCACTACACGGGATGTATACCCAATGCCCAAATTTTGAATCTTAAGTGCGGTTTGTTCCATCAAAATAGCATTTTACGTTTTCGGACCAACAACCAGATGACCACCGGAGCCCCTACCAAAGAGGTAATGGCATTGATGGGCAGTACCTGGGCGGCCGTCGGTAGTTGCGCAATGGCATCGCAAAGCAACATTAAAACGGCGCCATATAAAAAAACGGCGGGAATTAAGACCTTGTGTTCCATGGTGGAAAAGAGCTGACGGGTCAAATGGGGTACCGCCAATCCTACAAAAGCAATAGGCCCTGCAAAGGCGGTAATGCTTCCTGCCAATAGGCCTGTGGCTATAATGATCAACAACTTTGACCGCTTTAAGGACACCCCGAGGCTTTGGGCATAGTGCTCCCCCAGTAGCAGTGCATTCAAACTCTTAATGGAGACTACACTTAGCACTATTCCTACAAGAACCAGCCCCCCAAGAATGCTATTTTGGTGCCACGACAAACTTCCTACGCTGCCGTACGACCAAAAAATAAAGCGTTGCAGTTGCTCGGCATTTGAGAAATACGCTAATACACTTACAATAGCAGCAGTAATACTGCCAAACATCAATCCGATGATAAGCAAAGTCATAGTATCACGGACTTGATTGGCCACGAGAAGCACCACCAACAATACCAAAAAACTACCTACACTGGCGGCAACTACCAGGGAAAAATCGCAGAAGATCAGTTGCCCCAGTAGCGCCGACCCCATAAGCAACAGGGCAGCGCCCAGGCTGGCCCCGGAACTAATCCCTAAGACGAACGGCCCCGCTAACGGGTTCCGGAATAGCGTTTGCATTAAAAGGCCACTTAGGGAAAGACCACCTCCTACCAAAATAGCTGTTAACGCCTTTGGCAACCGATATTGCGTAATGATATATTCCCAGGAAGCCTGTTCCAACGGTTGCCCGAAAAGGGAAGACAAGGTTGCCTGTAAAGGAATAGCAACAGAGCCTAAGCTAACGTTCAACATCCAGGCGGCCAGTAGTATGAAAACCAGGACCAAAAACCGGAACCGATATGATACCATGGATTGCACTATTGCAAAGGTTTGAAAAAGTAGGGAGTATGTTCTGGCAATACCTCCGGATGAAAAATGTGCACCAGATCTTTTAAGACCAGGTCCGGGCGTTGTGGGGCCAATTCATAGTATAAAAGCCCTCCGGTGGGTCCTTTGGTGCCGGCAAAAGAAAATATTCTTTTTTCTTTAAACGCTTTGAATTGCTGGTAATGGGTGTTGGATTGCGCCATCTCCTGGTAGGCGGTAAATCGGGAAGGACCAATCCAAAAATCGGCTTGCTGCCCCTTTTCCAGTACACTTTCCAGGCTTAAAGAAAGACTCCCTGTTCCCGTTGTATTGGCATACAGGTAGTTGGCATTGGCATCTGCGATAAAACGAGCCGCCCAACTTTCTCCTGCCGGGAGGTACCACACATCTTTGTACAAAGCACCACTTAAAACAGAGGGTTTGGTGATGGTCTTTTCTGCCAGCGACCTTACTTTTTTATATTCCTTTTCAATTACAGTGAAAACGCTGTCAGCCTCTCTTTCCTTGTTTAATAGTACTCCAAAAAATTTGATCCATTCCGCCTTTCCCAAAGGAGTGGCTTCCGTCCAGTCGCCGTTGTACACTACGGGAATACCGGCTTTTTTAAAGAGCTCGTATCCACTGTTTTGTTCATCAATCCCGAAACCTATGATAAGTTCCGGTTGCATATCCAGGACCCTCTCCGTATTTAAATTTTGATTGGAACCTAACTCTTTGATCTTGCCTTCCGCTATTAATTTTCGTGCCGGTGGTGAAGAGATATATTGTGTTTCCGGAAACCCTACTAATGCATCAAGCCCATCCAGGCTTTCCAGTGCCGGGATATGTGTGGTTGAAGTAGTGATCAGACTTTTAACCGGTGTAGCGATGATGGCGTCATAGCTACCTGCGGGTAATGTCATTTTTGCAAGATGTTCCCGGGAGGCTACAAGGTATTTGAAGCTTTTTTTGGCATTGGGCCAGGCTTTATGTACGTGAATGACGGTATAGTTTTCGCTTGTCTCCAGCTCAAAGCTTTTGGCATGTCGAATTTCCGTATGGTTCTCGCTTTTGGTCGAATTCAGATCTTCCTTTGCTTTTTGAGTAGTATCCCTGCAGGAAGCAAGGGCAAGAACTATAAGCAGGCTTAAGCGGAAAAAATATTTCTTTACATTCATGCTGTCAAAAGTAGCATATTGCTATAAAATCATTACTTTCACCTCGAATTTAGGTGTCCACATTTTTTTGATTTGTGGAATTAAAAGGGAATCCGGTGATTTGAAATACGATTTTAGAATTTAGAAGTACGAAGTCTTATCCTTGAAAAATCGTAATTCTACAATCATCATTCGTAACTCAGAAATTCCGGAGCTGTTCCCGCAACTGTAAGCTTTGTCCGTAAGGATGCTTACCATCACTTCAAAACCACTGTCCCTGGAGTTAATGGGATGGGAAGGTAGTTGGTAAGACGCAAGCCAGGAGACCTGCCTTATTCAACGTAAACATAGAACCTTCGGGATAGAGGTTTACTGTATGAAGAAACAACACCTGCTAATATCACTGGGATTTTTTTTCCTCCTTGAACTCGGAGTCCAGGAAACCATTACGTATTTAGATAAAGTTGTGATTTCCGACACACGGGTACAACACTATGCGGATGGGTATAAGGTTTCCGAACTAAAGGACAGCACCATACAACGCAATGGTGTTTTTCTGACTTCACTTTTAGCATTTAATAGCAATACTTATTTTAAGAAAAATGATCTGGGGATAGTGTCTTCTATTGCATTTTGCGGTACCAAGGCTTCGCATACGGGGGTAATACGGAATGGGATTAATACTAGTTTCCAGTTGGATTGCCAAGTTGATCTTATGACACACTATGCCTATACTGTTTCCGAGGATAAAGCTATACCGGAAAGTAAGTTACAATGCCAGTTGGGTATAACCTTAAATAATGTATTTAACGCCTATTACGAGAACATAGCATTGCGACCAATGCCCAATAGAAATACTTAAAACCAATTATTAAATTTTTGAAATGAAAAACAACCGATTTTTTTTGATAGTTGCCCTAACGGGGCTATTCTTTACAAGTTGTGACGATGATGACGACCAACCCGTATTACCGGGTATAAATGTCTCCGTCACCCAAGCTACGGTTTCGGAAGGCGATATTACTACTATGGTATCATTTACTACAGATGAGGTGTTTGCCACTGACGTTGTACTGACCTACGACGTTTCCGGTACAGCGTCTGCCCAGGATTTTCTTACGATACCTAATAGTCTCGTCCTAACTGCAGGAGAAAGCACTATTACTCAACCCATTACAATAAGGGAAGACGATGAGGTGGAACCTAATGAAGAAATCATTTTGACGCTTACCGGGGTGGATGGAACAACAGATTTTATAGGATCCTCCAATTCCATTACCATAACAATAACGGATAACGATTCTTTCCCGTTTGAAAATGGCATTATAGTGCTTCATGAAGGCAACTTTTTTGAGGGTAATGCTTCAGTCTCCTTTGTTTCGGAAAACCTGTTCTTAAGCGCTGATGGTATTTTTACTGAGGTGAATAATGCGCCTTTGGGGGATACCGCACAGAGTATGGGATTTGACGGAGATTTGGCCTACATCGTAGTGAACAATTCACAAACCATTGAGGTAGTGGACCGGTATACTTTTGAATCCGTCGGCACAGTGGAAGCCGGTCTTCTTAACCCCCGATATATTGCTTTTGCCAACGGTAAGGGGTATGTGACCAATTGGGGTGACGGTACCAATCCGGATGATGACTATGTGGCGGTGATCAATTTGGAGAGTTATACCGTTGAATCTACTATTACGGTACCGGAGGGGCCGGAGTGGATTGTGGCCAACGGGAATACGCTATATGTGGCCCACCAGGGAGGGTTTGGTCAAAATAATATTGTATCGGTCATTGATGCTTCTTCCGATACTGCCGGAACTCCAATTACGGTAGCGGATCGCCCCAATTCCATGCAACTGGTGAATAATGATCTTTGGGTACTTTCCGGGGGAAATCCGGCCTGGACGGGTAATGAGACCGCCGGTCAACTGGACAGAATTGATGTAACCACCAATACCATTGCGTCCACTTTTGAATTTGCCCAAACCGAGCATCCCAATTACCTTTCTGTTGACGGTAATAGTCTGTATTACTTATTAAGCGGTGAGGTCTTTACCATGGATGTTTCGGCCACTTCCTTGCCAGATACTGCTGAGATCACCGGTGTTTCCTTTTATGATATGACGGTAAACAACGGAAGATTATATGGGGTGGATGCCAAAGATTTTGTAATTGAGGGTTCGCTGGAAGTGTATAACTTGTCCGATAATTCCTTGATCAAATCCTTGGAAGTATCCATTATTCCGGGAGCAGTATATTTTAATGGCAGTTTCGAGTTTTAAGGATATGTTGGATATAAACTGACTATACTACCGCCTTATATAGAAAAGCCTTCCCAAAATTTGTAAACTTGGGGAGGCTTTCGTCTTAAAGAGGGCTAACGAAGGGAAAAAGTGGTGCAAAAAAATGGATTATAGTCCCAAACGTATTGTATGTCTTACCGAAGAACCAACGGAAACCCTTTATTTACTAGGGGAGGAAGCCCGGATTGTAGGCATTTCCGGATTTACAGTCCGACCAAAAAGGGCCAGAAAAGAAAAACCTAAAGTGTCTACCTTTTTAGAAGCCAAAATAGACGATATTCTGGCACTGCAACCGGATTTGGTCATTGGTTTTTCGGATATTCAGGCGTCTATTGCCAAAGCCTTAATTGAAAAGGGGATCACGGTTTGGATCAACAACCACAGAAGTGTACAGGGGATTTTGGAAATGATAGTACAACTGGGCGCCTTGGTGGGCAAAAGAGAGCGGGCAATGGATCTGGTACAAAAGATGGAAAACAACATCCGTCAAATCAAGCAAAATACCGCTGGTTGGGAGACCCGGCCCAGGGTATATTTTGAAGAGTGGTTTGATCCCTTGATCTTTGGTATTCAATGGGTAAGTGAAATCATAGCTATAGCAGGAGGAATAGACATTTTTAAAGATAGGCAGGCTTCCCTGGCGAAGGGCCGGATTATTGAGGATGACGAGGAAGTAATACAAAGGAACCCCGATATTATTTTGGTTTCCTGGTGTGGTAAGATGTTCAAAAAAGAAAAGATGCTGCTACGCAAGAGCTGGGATGGGATACCTGCGATAAAAACAGACACCATCCATGAAATTAAATCGGAAATCATTCTCCAGCCAGGCCCTGCCGCCCTGTTGGAGGGTATTCCTCTGATCCATCAAATCATAAAAGATTGGAAAGTTGAATATGGAAAATAACAAAGCCTTTTTTAATTGGAGTAGTGGGAAGGACGCGGCAATGGCTTTGCATATTCTCGGACAGGAAAACAACCTGAGTATTGACCTTTTACTGACTACTCTTAGTGCAAAATATCAAAGGGTATCTATGCATGGTCTTCATAGAAGTCTGTTAGAAACACAGGCTGAATCCCTGGGGATCCCTTTAGAGGTGATTGAATTACCGGAAGATCCTTCCATGGAAGCTTATGGTAACGCCATGCAGGAACGGCTGTCTGGACTACAAAGCCAAGGATTTACAACAAGTTGTTTTGGGGACATTTTTCTGGAGGATTTAAAGACCTACCGTGAAAATATGCTACATCCTATGGGGTTTGAAGTGGTTTTTCCCCTTTGGGAGAAAGACACCCGACAACTGGTACAGGATTTTATCAATTTGGGCTTTAAAGCAGTAGTGATTTGTACAAATGCACAGGTATTGGATAAATCTTTTTGTGGGCGTATGATTGACCCATCGTTTCTGGACGACTTACCGCCAAACGTAGACCCCTGTGGTGAAAACGGGGAATTTCATACATTTTGCTTTGATGGCCCTATCTTTCGGTGGCCTGTTCCCTTTAGGAAAGGGGATCTTGTATATAAAACCTACCCAGCCCCTGGTTCGAAAGAGGCTGAATACGGATTTTGGTATTGCGATCTGCATTTGCCTGCCTAAAATGCGGGTAACGGCTGCAGTTTGGCCACTTTACTCCTTTTAGTAGGCTACGGATTATTTGATGACAGGGGTTTATCCAATATCATTAACTCCCGGGCAGGGGTGTCATACCCTAAGATGGTGTGTGCCTGCGGGGGTAGTTCACGGGCTCGTAACCCACTTTTACTGGATACCCCAGTAATCTCTTCTATCGCTTTAGCGAGTAGGGGTTCATTAGGGTCGCCGAAAGTTCCCAGATTAAAGACATCCTCTGCTACTTCAAAATCAGGTGAGAATCCATTGGTGTAATCCAGAAAGCCTACGGAATTTTCATTTCTACCCACAAGGGGTTGTATAATCCACCTGTTCTCGGGGTCAATCCTGTTTTCCCGGGAAGAATTGTATTGATAATTGTTGTCCGGGTCATCTACCAAAGAAATGGAAAATTCATTTTTCCCCCTGGACGTGGCACCTACCTGGATCACCTGAATATAAGGATCCAACCCATTGATTAACAATTCACTGGCCGATGCTGTACGGTTTGTGGTCAGTACAAATACCCGGTTTAATTCCAGAGAATTTAAGAGCACCTCGGAGCTGACCCTGTCTGCAAAAAAGTCTTCCAGTTGACCTGAGAGTCGATCCTGTTGTTTGTCGTTCCAGCGTTGCCGGATATACAGATCATTGGTATTGGTTCCGTAGATCATACTGGCCAGTAAGCGTGAGGTATCCACAGAACCCCCGGGATTATACCGCATATCCAACACCAAATCGGTTACCCCGTTGGCTATAAATTGTCCGAAAACGTCGTTTAATGCTTCATTAAAATTGCGATTGAATCTCTGGTACATGAGGTATCCGATCTTTTGTCCGTTGATGTCCAGGGTTGTCGCTAAACGAATAGGCGGTTCCTGAAAGTTTTCTTCTTTAGTAAGGGTCACGGTAGCTGCTGTGGGATTCACCAGGCGGTTATTGACGTCCAATTCCCCAAAACTTAAGGTATACGTATCCTGATCCAGTAGCGTATTGATATTTTCAGAGGTTAATTGCTGGCCATCTATGGCATAAAACACATCTCCCCGTTGCACCCCATTCAGGGCGGCATCAGAACCGGGGACAACGTTACGTATGAATAAGAACAGGTCATTTGATGTGTCATTGGTAAGGTCCACAATAAAAAATTGCAACCCGTTGCTTTTACTAATACCTGAAAGTGAGTTGAGGAGTTCCTCAAAATCCTCATTCCAAAAAGTGAATCGATCTTCGGTAAACAACAGACTTCTTATGAAATTATCCGGATTGGGTGTGGCCTGTAAGAACGCTGTATATTCCTGATTATCGGCAAATGCGTCATCGGCAAGATCCGGAACGTCCTGTTGCCAAAAGTACCAGAAGTTCATCGCCTGCCACATGAAATCCTGGACGTTCACATCGTCGGTTGTAGGCTCAAATCCAAAGTCATCATCCTCCGAACAAGAGGCTAAAACCAGGGTTAAGAAAAGAAACAGTAGCGTTTTACCCTGATTAAAAAGATGTTGTAGCGGACAGATCATTATATTATTTCTCTAAAACATCATATCGCATGCCTCCTTTTAAGGGATTTAAGCGATAAGAGCTGGAGATCGTTTTAATTTTTAGCCCTTCCGGTACCTCAAGGAATCTGCTTTTTGCCGTAACTCCGATAATATCTTCTATGGCCCTTGCCAAAAGAGGTTCATCGGGTTCGCCCAGCGTTCCCAGATTGCCTAACACCTCAAGAATTTGAATATCCGGAGATATTCCGTCTGTGAATTCACCAAAACCCTCGGCATTATCGTAGGTGCCGGTCAACGGTTGCAACGCATACCTGTGATCTTCATCGGCGCCCTCTATGGTTGCATCACCGTTTACAATGTACGGAAAAGGAATAGATCCCCCATTGGTGAGGCCAGCCTGTTGATCCGGGTTGTCTACAAGGGTTACGGAGAATTCGTTTTTTCCAACGGTTACATCTCCAACGTGGACCACATCTATATACGGTTCTAAACTGTTTATTACCAATTCACTGGCCGAAGCACTGTCATCCGTAGCAATGATATACACCTTACTCAAATTGAGACTGTTGATAGGGGTAGTTCCTATGGTGTCCACAAAAGGATCGTCACCCCCTAACAGTGCGTCCCACTTGGAGTTCCAGCGCTGCCGTGCAAAGAGTTGTCCTGTAAACTGTCCTGTGATCATACTGGATAGCCGTATTGCAGAAAGCACTGAGCCACCGCCATTATAACGAAGATCAAGCACTAAGGCTGTGACACCATCATTTTTTAGCTGGCCAAAAGCATCATTAAGATCGTTATCAAAGTTTCCTGTAAAACTATTGTACATTATGTAACCTATCCGCGTACCATTGATGTCAAGGGTTTTGGCAATATGTACCGGATTTTCTGTAAGTTCAGTCTTGGTAAGTTCAATATTCACACCATTTGGAGTGGTAACATTGTTTTCAATGTCGGCAAAATTCATGGTGTAGGTGGTAGGGTTTAACAGCCCCAGGTTACTATTGGTTATTATTCCCTCTTCATCGGTTTCAGCAAAAAGCGGAGTTCCGTCAATGGCGTAAAAAATATCCCCTCTTTGTACTCCTTTTGCCTCGGCATCTGACCCATTTACAATATATCTAACTACGCCTACAACAGCAGTACCTCCTTCCGGTGGGCGGGTCAACACAAATTCCACCCCATTGGTAGTGGCAACACCGGCAAACGAGCTAAAAAGCAGGTCAAAATCACTGACAATAACACTGAAGCGGTCTTTTGGTGATAAAACGCTATTGTGTAATTCTTCAGGGCTCGAGAAATCATTGAGATAGGTAAAAAAAGCATCATTATCTTCAAACCTGTCATCTGCGAGGTCATTTACTTCGTCCTGCCAGATATACCAGGTATTCATAGCACTCCATACAAATTCGTTAATTTCACTTTGCAGTTCAACAGGTTGTGGTACTTCTTGGTCCTGTTCTTCCGGTGGAGCTTCAGGAGTATCATCATCATTGTTGCAAGACAAAAGCAGCCCACAAAATACAATTGGGATAAGGATTTTTTTCATAGCAATAGTTTTCAATTCTTTGTTACAAGAATCATTCCAAGCTTGTTGGAGTTAAACGATTCTAATGTGACAACTTTAGTTTCTAAAACCCTAAAATACTTACATTTCAAAGAAATGAAAATGGATTTGTAACAAAAATCGATGTATGTCGTCATCCTTGTGTACATCCCAATAGGATTTACAAATAACTAAACCACCAAATGCAGCATAAAGAGTTTTTAGCGATTGTCATGCCTTTTAAAGACAAATTGTACCGGATGGCAAAACGCCTTCTGGTTTCCAGGGAGGAGGCAGAAGATGCGACGCAGGAAATATTATTGAAGCTATGGGCCAAAAGTGAGGCGATTGGGCAGTACAAAAGTGTAGAAGCCTTTGCAATGACGATGACCAAAAACTTTTGTTTGGACCGGTTAAAGTCAAAGCAAGCAGGGAACTTGAAGCTGGTGCATAGCAATTACCGGGATGAAAACGTTTCTGTTCAACGGCAGTTGGAAACGGAAGACAGTTTGAGCTGGGTGGAGCGAATAATGGAAGAATTACCGGAACAGCAAAAAATGGTAGTACAGTTACGGGATATTGAAAATTATGAGTTTGACGAGATTGCTCAAATGTTGGATATGAAACCCACCGCTGTGCGGGTGACCCTATCCAGGGCCAGAAAAGCAGTACGGGAAAAATTAATGAAAAAACATAACTATGGAATTGGATAACTACATAGAAAAACTTTTGGAAAAGTATTTTGAGGCTACTGCAACGGTAGCCGAAGAAGAAGAGCTAAGGCGCTATTTTGCCCAGGAGGAAGTAGCTGCTCATCTTGAGCAATACAAGCCTATGTTCAATTACTATTCCATTGCCAAAAAAGAACAATTTACCAAGCAGGTTCCACTAAACACTAAAAAAAGAGTCATTTATGGGTGGATTTCCGCTGCAGCGGCAGTTGTACTGACTTTTGGCATCTATTTTGGTCCGGACCAATACCGGGCATACCAGGATAGAAAAGAGGCTGAATATGCCTACCAAGAAACCAGAAAGGCACTCAATCTCTTGGCCGAGAATTTTGGAAAAGGCAGAGAAAAAGTAGCCTATTTGAACGAATTTGCTGTTGCAAAATCAAAAGTGTTTAACGAAAATTAAAAACAAAAAAATGAAGAAGTATATTTTAATTTTAGGGATAGCCCTAATCTCAGCTACTGGTTTTTCCCAGTCCCTGTTTGATAAATACGAAGACCTGGAAGAAGTGACCTCGGTTGTTGTCACGCAGAAAGCCTTTGAATTGTTAGCTAAGATGGATATAGAAGTAGATGATCCTGAAGCTCAGGATTTTATGGATATTGCCACCAGTGTAAGTAGTTTAAAGGTGTTTACCACAGATAATAAGTCTATTGGTGCAGATATGAAGGCATCCGTAGACAAATACCTGGGATCCTCTGATTTAACTGAGTTGATGCGGGTAAAGGATAAAGATGCCAATGTAAAATTCTACATTAAAGAAGGCAAAGACAGTGACCATGTAAGTGAGTTACTCATGTTTGTTACGGGGATGAAGGAGATTGAGGCTAATGGAAGAGAATTTGAGACGGTCCTCTTGTCCTTAACAGGCAATATAGATTTGAATAAAATTAGCTCTCTTACAAAAAAAATGAATCTTCCCGAAGAGTTAAACAAAGCCGATAAAAAGGGAGAGTAGCGGGAAACATAAATAACCTGAAACGGCGGTAGTCGCTGAAAACGTACTGCTGCCGTTTTAGAACAATACCTTATCATAAATCAATCAAAAAAGAGAACATGAACAATACAATAAGAACCCTTTTGACAGTACTTTTTTTATGCCCTGTACTTACGTTTTCTCAAGCCGCCTTTAAAAAGTTTGAGAATTCAGAAAAAATAGGAGCAGTGATTATCAACAAAGGGATGATACAAATGGTGGCCGATATGTCTAAGTATAGCGACGATGATGACGCCGAATCCTTTGCGCAGTTGGCTAAGGGTATAGACCAGATCAAGGTCTTTATCAGTGAAGATGCCGAGGCGGCTACGGAAATGACTTCAGCAGCAAAACAATACATTAAAAAGTCAAAGTTGGACGAACTTATGAAAGTGCGGGATGGGGATTCCCACGTGAATTTCTACGTAAAAAGCGGTAAGGATGACGATCATGTCAGGGAAATGGTGATGTTGGTTACCGGGATGGATAAAAATGATAAAGGAATGGATTTTGACACTGTATTACTTACCATGACCGGTGATATTGATCTGACCAGGATAGGAACCCTGGTTAACAAAATGAACTTGCCCAAGGATTTGGAAAAGGCAGAAAAGTAAGATATGGAAAGGAAACGTTACGGTTGTAACAAACCAGAGGAAATTCCTACTTATGAATAGATCGATCAAAAAAGAAGAACAATGAAACAGAGAATAGTAAAAAGTTTAGCCTTGCTCTTGGTGGTGTTACTCGCCTCATGTGCTTCGCAGCAGAGTTTACAGGAGTACTACGTGGACAATCAGGAAAACCCGAATTTTATTTCACTGGATATCCCGGCTAGTATCCTAAAAATGGAAGAAGTAGAACTAACTTCAGTACAGGAGGAGGCGGTAGCCTCCTTGCGAAAGTTTAATCTGTTGGCCTTTAAAAAGACCTCGGAAAATGAAGCGGAATACAAACTGGAAAAAGCCAAGGTGAAAGAAATTCTCAAGGGGGAAGATTTTGTAGAACTGATGAAAATTAACTCCCAATATGGCAGAGGGGTGATCAAATATCTGGGAGAAGACGATGCCATAGACGAGGTAATCATTTACGGGGATAGTAAAGAACAGGGTTTTGCCCTGGTACGGGTACTGGGGAAAGACATGAACCCTGCGCATATCATCCAACTCATGCAGGCCATTCAAAAGTCCGAGTACAAGGGAGAAGGCCTTGGAGAAATTGGAAAATTCTTAAAAGGGTAGACCACAACAAACCAATACTGCAACCCAAATTTCATTTTTGAAATTTGGGTTTTTTTATGCCAATAATTTATTTAGAAGTGGTTTAAGCTTTTTGAATTGAAGCGAAAATTAGCGGTTTTGTGGTCTTATGAAGGCCCGCCTGAATGGAACGGGCAGGCTTTTTTGATCTGCACCCGCCTGTACCGGACGGGCAGGTAGCAGCGCTACGGAGTGATAAAAAGACAAAATAGGGCCGCAAAACAGCAATTTCTTAGCCAATTATGAAAAGTTTAAACCACTTCTTAGTGTTTCTTGTGTAATCTTCGTGA
Organism: Croceivirga sp.; assembly: GCA_028284285.1. Taxonomy (GTDB): domain Bacteria; phylum Bacteroidota; class Bacteroidia; order Flavobacteriales; family Flavobacteriaceae; genus Croceivirga. The sequence continues at coordinate 116,095 of JANQSA010000072.1, read as the reverse complement.
CCATGTACTAAATTTAGTGTCATACTAAAAACACTAACAATTCTAGAAAATTATGGAAGATGCACAAAAATGGATAGACAAAGGCATTGACTTTGTTTCCGAATATGGCCTGAACGTATTAGGGGCAATTCTGATATTTATTATTGGTTCCTGGGTTATCAGGAAAATAATGGGAGCCTTACGCAGGGTAATGTCCAAGAGCAAATACGATGAGTCTCTGCAAAAATTCTTGTTAAACCTGCTCTCCTGGGCCCTGAAAATTGTGCTGGTCCTGGTAGTAGTTCAGAAATTAGGGGTGAATATAACCACGTTTGCCGCTATAATAGCTGCGGCCGGTTTGGCGGTTGGTCTCGCATTGCAGGGTTCTCTGTCCAACTTTGCCGGAGGGGTCTTGATCATGATCTTTAAGCCCTATAGAATAGGCGATCTTATAGAAGCACAAGGGGTACTAGGGGTAGTCAAGGAGATTGAGATATTCACCACCAAACTTACTACACCTCAAAATAAGTTGGCGATAGTTCCCAATGGGGCTATGGCCAACGGCAATATTGTGAACTATACTGCTGAAGGTAAAATACGGGTAGATACCGTAATTGGTGTGGGGTACGGAGAGGACATTAAAAAAACCAAGGAAGTTTTACTGCAGGTGTTGACTTCCAATCCAAAAGTCCTGACCGACCCCGAACCTTCTGTAAATGTTTTGGAACTGGCGGATAGTTCGGTAAATTTTGCGGTGCGTCCTTTTTGTAAACCGGAGGATTACTGGGACGTTTATTTTGCTACTTACGAAGGTTGTAAACTCGCCCTGGACGCAGCAGGAATTGAAATTCCCTATCCACACAGCGTGGAAATACACAAAGAAGGTTAACAGCGCTTACTTTCTTAAACAACATACTAGACCCCGGTATAATTTACCGGGGTTATCTTTTTTAGCTCCTCTTTTACCTGGGGGGATACCTCAAGTGTATCAATGAAATCCGCAATTGCAGATCGTGTCATTTTTGAATGGGTTCGGGTAAGGGTTTTTAAAGCTTCATAAGGATTTGGATATCCTTCACGGCGTAATATTGTTTGTATCGCTTCCGCCACCACAGCCCAGTTGTCTTCCAGGTCCCTCTGCAGCTTTTCCTCATTTAAGACCAGTTTATGTAATCCTTTTAAGGTAGACTCAAATGCGATTAAGGTATGGGCAAAGGGAACGCCAACATTCCGTAAAACAGTACTGTCTGTTAGATCCCTTTGAAGCCTTGATATCGGGAGCTTTGCGGCAAGATGCTCAAACAGTGCATTAGCAATGCCCAGATTGCCTTCCGAATTTTCAAAATCTATGGGATTCACTTTATGCGGCATGGCGGAAGATCCCACTTCACCTTCTTTTATCTCCTGTTTAAAGTAGTCCATGCTAACATAACTCCAAACATCCCGGTTTAAGTCAATGAGTATGGTGTTTATGCGTTTCAGGCCGTCAAACAAAGCGGCCATATGGTCATAGTGTTCAATCTGTGTTGTCGGGAAAGAATGATATAGCCCCAGTTTTTCCTGAACGAATTGTTTTCCAAAGGTGATCCAGTCTATCCCGGGATAGGCTATTTTATGTGCATTGTAATTTCCTGTGGCGCCACCAAATTTGGCCGCGGAGGGAATGTCGTTCAACAGGTCAAATTGTTGCCGTAATCGCTCTACAAAAACTGCAATTTCCTTTCCCAACCGGGTAGGAGAGGCAGGTTGGCCGTGCGTTCTTGCCAACATGGGAACATCGGCCCAGGTATTTGCTAAAGCCCCAAGTTTTTCGTAAACCTCCAGATAAAGTGGCACGTATACCTCGTTCATGGCCAGCTTAATAGATAAGGGAATAGCCGTGTTGTTAATATCCTGGGAGGTTAAACCAAAGTGGATGAATTCTTTATACTCTTCCAGCCCTAGGGCATCGAAGTACGATTTGATATGGTATTCCACCGCCTTTACATCGTGATTGGTCGTCTGTTCTATCTGTTTTATATTCTGGGCATCCTCGGGAGCAAAATCCTGGTAGATCTTTCTCAGGGCATTGAATTTTGAGGTATCAAAATCCACAAGCTGGGGTAAGGGGAGCTCACATAATGCAATAAAATATTCAACCTCTACCTGAACCCGATATTTCATCAGTGCTTCTTCGGAGAAATAGGAAGAAAGGCGTTGGGTCTTACGGTGATAGCGACCGTCTACCGGGGAAATAGCGTTTAAAGGATGCAATGACATTGGTGTTGGATTAGAAAACCTCAAAGATAGGTTAATACCCCAAATTCTTCAGTTGGGTTAGGATTTTAATCCCTCTATTTTGAATACCCGGCGAACCGGAAGCAATGTTTTGCTCTAAAAAGGAGCGTAGCTCCGGCCGCACCCAATGGAACTTTTCACCAAGGTAAAATAAGCTGGTCATAGCAAAGACCTTGGTAGCGATCTTACGTTCACCGATAAGCCAATCAAAGCAGATGCTTACCATAGCCTCCAAATGATCAGTAGTAAAACCCTGAACATACGGATCATCTTTTTTCTTGAAGTAGCGTTCCGTAATCATTTGACAGACATGGGCCATAGGTCGTATACAAGAGTCCGATTGTAATTGGTTCAAAGCGGAAACGAAATCATCTCTAATTAAGAAGATGAGATCCAGTTCTTTACGCATAACATGGTCAAAGATCCAGCCAGCGCTGAAATGATTTGATCTATCCTGGAGTACTACCTCCTGGAGCAATGGACGCACTAGCGTGGGACGGGCTAAAATCTCCAGGACCATATTATCAACTTCCGGCTTGTTAATCCTACGCACGTTCAATTGTTGCCGTAATTGTTGCGCTGTCATTTACCACTTATCAGAGTTTCAACCAGTCTGGGCACTCCCGAGGCAGCATTTTCGGAAAGCACCGTGAGATTTTCAAAATCGGATGCCCTGACATTGGGTCTGGGGTCTATAAAATATATTGGAGTTTGCGAGGACACGTAATGCACAAGACTTGCGGCGGGATATACTTGCATAGAGGTGCCAATGATGAGTAAAACATCTGCCTGCCGGGTAATTTGCATGGCCGGTTGGAGCATAGGAACCATTTCACCAAACCATACCACATGAGGGCGCAATTGATTTCCGTGAGGGTCAAGGTCGCCTAACTTCAGATCCTCCGTCCAATCCAAGATCACATTCTCATCTACGGTACTTTTTACTTTTAGCAGTTCCCCGTGCAGATGTAATACCCGGGAACTTCCTGCTTTTTCATGAAGATTGTCAATATTTTGGGTGATGATATCTACCTGGAAATGGGTTTCTAGATCCACTAATGCCCGATGCCCTGCATTTGGGTTTACCTGTAATAATTGCCTGCGCCTTTGATTGTAGAATTCCAGCACTAAAGCAGGATCTCTTGAAAAACCTTGGGGTGAAGCCACTTGCATAACATCATGCCCCTCCCAAAGGCCATTGGCATCCCGGAAGGTTTTTAGACCACTTTCGGCGCTCATTCCTGCCCCCGTCAATACTACAATCCTTTTTTTCATTACCTAAATTTATCAATTTTGCTATCTTCAAAGTTATGTTTAATTATGATTTACTGGAGTATTTGGAAGGTTTCCTGACTACGGAGAGGAAAGAGCGCTTTACGGAAGTATTGTCCATGCGTACCAAGTATTTAACAGTAGCTATTGAAGATGTATACCAACTACACAACACCAGTGCCATTCTAAGAAGCTGTGATGCCTTTGGAATACAGGAGGTTCATGTTATTGCCGATCGGTTTCCGGTGCAATTGGATAAAAATATTGCACTAGGCGCCCAGAAGTGGGTGGATGTTGAAACCTACCAAACTACGGCCGACTGTATCCGATGGTTGCAACAAGAAGGATATAGGATTGTAGCTACCACGCCACAGGAAAGGGGACATTTACTTCCGGATTTTGAGGTTAACACGAAAACCGCACTTTTCTTTGGTACTGAAAAAGAAGGCCTTAGTGAAGAGGTCTTGCAACAGGCTGATGATTTCCTGCAAATTCCAATGGTGGGATTTTCTGAAAGCCTGAATGTTTCCGTATCTGCTGCGGTACTACTTCAAGCGTTAACCCAGCAGCTTCGTGGCTCCATGTTACTCTGGCAACTCTCTGATATTGAAGTTTTGGACAAACGATTGGATTGGACCAAAAAGTCCATAAAAAATGTGGAACAGATTATCAGTCGTTACCCTCCCCACTAATGTTTTTTGTACATTTAGCCGTAACCAATTCATAAACAAATGACTACACTTCTTTATATTGTCGTTGGGCTTGTCCTGTTGATTTTGATTTTGGCCATCCTTGCCCCTAAAACCTATAACGTATCGCGTTCCATTGTTATCAACCAACCAAAAGACACCGTTTTTAAGATATTGCGTTCGTTGAAGGAACAGGACAAATGGTCCCCCTGGGCAAAAAGAGATCCGGATATGAAAAAGGAATTTCGAGGCACTGATGGAGAGGTAGGTTCCGTTAGTTATTGGAATGGGAATAAGGAAGTAGGTGAAGGAGAACAGGAGATTACCAAGATTATTGACGGAGAACGGATAGAAGGTGAACTCCGTTTCTTAAAACCCCGGAAATTAGAATCGGATTGCTATTTTGAAACCAGAGAAGTAGCCGCCGGAAACACAGAAGTGACCTGGGGGTTTTCCGGTAAAAACAAATTTCCCTTTAGCATTGTGATGTTGTTTATGAGTATGGATAAAATGGTAGGGAAGGATTTTGAAGAAGGATTATCCGCACTGAAATCAATGCTTGAAGACTAACGGTATGCAACATAATATGGTAAGCTGGTTTGAAATCCCTGTGACCGATATGGACAGGGCAAAAGCATTTTATGATACCGTTTTTGGTATTGAGATCAGTGTTCATAATATGAATGAGTTGATCATGGGGTGGTTTCCCTCCTTCGAAGGCCAACCGGGCGCTGCTGGCTCCCTGGTATTGAATAAGGACTTTTATTTTCCGGGAGAAAACAAGGGTGTTGTGATTTATTTTTCCTCTGAAGATGTTCAAATTCAATTAAATAGAATCGAAGCAGCAGGAGGAAAGATAGTACAGCCAAAAACAGAGATCGGCGCGGGCCATGGCTTTATGGCGGTATTTATGGATACCGAAGGGAACCGGATAGCGTTACATTCCCAAAAATAATTGATGCTATTCTACCAATTCTAGAAGTGCGGTATCAAAATCATTTTCTAAAATGATCTTACCCTTTTTGACCATGACTTCAGTACCGGAATAGGTATCTCTGAGCCGGGTACCATCTCCAAAAAAGCCTTTTACCTGAAGGGATTTCTTTCCTTTGGGTAAGTCTAAACCAATCACCACTTTGTCTTTGTAATCTCCGTTTACGTAGGTTCTTGAAAAAACATACGGTTTTTTGGCAAGACGCTTGTGTTTTCCGGCACCAACTGCCGGATGGTCCCTTCGGAATTGCCCTAATTTTTGCCAGTGCTCATGTGCTTTTTGAACTTCAGGCAGGCTGTCCAGGTCTTTCCAATTCATAAAAGAACGCAAGTTGGCATCTCCTTGAGCCCCTTCAATTTGTAAGGGACGCATGGTCTCATCTCCATAGTATACCTGGGACGCTCCAGGAGTTAACAACAACATATTCGCCGAGCGATAGGTTTGGGAACGTTCCGGATCAAAAGGGTTTCCATCGTCATGGGAGCTTAAATAGTTGAGAACGCTTTTTCCTTTCAACTTAGAGTGGAGCGCATAGCTGTACTTACGGAAAACAGATTCGTAGTCTCTTTTGGCATCTGCTTTTAAATCAAAATTGATGAGGCTTTTAAAACCGTTATTAAAATAATCTACTTTTTTGTCCCCAAAATCAAACTGTCTTCCTCCTGAAATACCATAGCCGTACACTTCGCCTACCATATAAAAAGGGGTGTCGTCCAAAACTTGATCCGGATGCTTTTTTTTCCAGGTTTCGAAGGCATAATCCGCTTCTTTTTGTAATTCAGCCCAGGCATTTTCATTTACATGCTTGACGGTATCCACCCGAAAACCGTCCACCCCAAATTCATGAATATAATCTGTTAACCACTTAATGACATAAAAACGGGGAGCCCTTGGATACCCGGTACGTTCAAAGAAAAGATTGAGTTCATCCAGTTCCTGGCTTAACCTGCCCTCTTCCTTCCATTTTGCCAACAAAGGATCCGGTAATTCCACGGCCTCGTCGGATTCTGTCAAAATATCGGGAAGGTTGTTTACCAGGGTACAAGCGGTAGTGTTATCATAGGTAGTAAACTCACATTGCGGGCCGGTACGCACCCATTCCTGAGGCCAGACGGGGTCAACTTCCGTTACGGGTCCGGTATGATTTAACACCACGTCCAGTATGATCCTGATACCTCTGGCATGGGCCGTTTTGACCAAATTCTCCAAATCTTTTTTTGTGCCGAAGTTAGGGTCGATAGTGGTCCAGTCTTTTGTCCAATAGCCGTGATAGCCATAGGTCAAACCGGTGCCTTCATCTGTTGCTCCGTGGATTTGTTCCACAACCGGCGTAAACCAGATAGCATTGATCCCTAAATTCGTAAAGTAGTCCTCTTCAATTTTCTTGGTAATCCCGGCAATATCCCCGCCTTCAAAACCTCTGAGCACCGCAGTGGTATCCGAGCGTTCAAAGTTTACGTCTTGCTCGGGATGAGCGTTGTAAAATCTATCCGTTAGCAGAAAGTAGATATTTGCAGCTTCCCAGGTGAAAGGCGCATCTTTTTTCATGGCTTGCTCTTGTTTTTGAAGATCTTTTTGATTGGCGTTCAGGGCATCTTTTCTGGAAGTATTACAGCCAAAAAGAAACAATATCAAAGATATTGCGATAAGCAGATTTTTCATGCTTTGAGGATTTTGTCTAAAACTATAAAATGCCAACTGAAATCTAAAATTTATTTAAAATGAGAACGTATTTTTTCATTTGGGCGAAATGCCAATAGCCCCAATTATTTTCTGTTAAGGACTCTATATTCTTCATAACAGCTACTTATTGCGTCCAAAATCTGAAGATCGTTTGCTGTTTGGATAAAGGAGCGAGAGTAATTGCAATTATTCAATATGTCTTCTATGTCCATTTTTTCCAATTGAAGCAGTTGTGTTAGCGTTTCTCTGTCAAATTTGGAAGCCAATAAATCCCGGATGTTGTCATCCTCTTTCATTTGACGCAGTTTTCGCATTTGATTTGGTTTTTTACCAAATAAGTTTCTGAGTTGATCCGCCGGATTCAGGATAGCTCCCAGGACTTTGGTTACCGCACTAGGGCTTTTACTTCCGGCCTCGTAGCTTTTGTTTAGTCCGGAAATACTGTATTGGTAGGCATTATTTACCGGAAGATTTTTCACATCAATTTCCAAATAACCGGTAAGTTGGTAGGGACGTACAATCACTTCTTCCAGTGCATATGCCAGTTCTGTAAGCGCTATTTCCGTTACACCAAACCTGAACATATCATTGGTGACAGGAACTTTTTCAGGCTTGAAGCCTAAATAGCTCAAATACAAAGTGTCATTTACCGCAGCGGTGATGGAAAACTGCCCTTCCTGATCGGTAATGGTTCCAATGACCTGATTGAGATTGATAACGTGAACACTCTCCAGAGGAAAACCCGTTTGCGCGTTGGTCACCTTGGCCTGTAAGGTTTGAGAAGGTGTTGCATCCTCCTTTTCTTGGCCGGATACACCCATTCCCGCCAGCACCAAAAAAAGGATGATAATTTTTTTCATTAGCAATTTATCCTACAAAAATACAAAACAAAAGAATTTTGTGAGGTGGCCCGTTTTTTTGGGAACTCCTTAACTAAAAAAAGCCGGGGTTCTTCCCTTTTTTACGTTTACGGGAGCCTGTTCCCACTTTTCCGGATGAGAAGTTACCCTCTTTTCTACGGCCTCTTTTTCGATCTCTTTTTCTGTTTTTCCCATTGCGCACAGGGTTTTTGGAAACTTCCACCTTAATTCGTCTTCCCTCCAGCTTAAAATCTTTAAAAGTTTCCAGAACCAAAGGGGAGAGATTAGCCTCTGTGTTAAAGAAGGAAAAGCTGTCTTTGGTATCCACACGAAAAACGTCTTCCTTTTCCAGGCCCAGGGTTTCTCTCAAAAAGTCTTTCAGGGACATCCAATCAAATCCATCACGCTCCCCCATATTAATAAAATATCGTACCGAACCTTCGGATGGGATGGCTTTGCCGGAATACTCTTCCGAAGAAGACATTTGATATCCCAAATCCCGGGTTTTACTGTAATAGTTGTAGAACCTGGAGAACTCCACAGATACCATCTTTTTGATTAAGGCGTCACGATCCAGTCCCTCCAATACGTCATAAATGGCGGGAAGGTAATCATCTATCTCCGGATTTACCTCGGTATCCCGTATTCTGCTGGCCAGGTGATACAGCTGGATCTCGCAGATTTCAATCCCGGTAGGGATCTTCTTTTCCAGAAAGTCCTGTTGTATTTTCCGTTCAATAGCCTTGATCTTTCGCAACTCACTTCGGGTAACGATGACCATAGAAATACCCGATTTTCCAGCCCTTCCCGTCCTACCACTGCGATGGGTGTAGGTTTCTATCTCATCCGGCAATTGGTAGTTGATGACATGGGTAATATCATCTACATCAATACCCCGGGCTGCCACATCAGTAGCCACCAGCAGTTGAATTTGCTTTTTGCGAAAAGCGTTCATGGCCAAATCCCTTTGGTTTTGACTCAAATCCCCATGCAACGCCCCGGCGTTGTAACCATCTTCGATTAGTTTTTCCGCTATGCGCTGGGTATCCCGTTTTGTGCGGCAAAACACCACGGAAAATATCCCCGGATTTGCATCTGCAAGGCGTTTCAACGCTGGATATCGGTCCCTTCCGCCCACTATATAGTATTCATGTTGCACGGTAACTGCACCGGCATTTTTAGTACCAACAGTGATCTCCCTGGGATGATGCATGAATTTTTTGGCAATTTGAGCTACCTCTTTGGGCATGGTAGCAGAGAATAACCAGGTGGATTTATCCTCAGGAGTATTGGAAAGAATATCCTTAATGTCTTCGTAAAACCCCATATTCAACATCTCGTCTGCTTCATCCAATACGCAATACTCAATTTTTGAAATGTTTACTATGCCCCTTTGGATCATATCTTTCATCCTTCCGGGGGTAGCCACAATTATTTGGGCACCTCGTTTGATTTGTTTGGCCTGCTCCGTAATACTGGCACCTCCGTAAACGGCCACAATATTGACCCCTTTCTCATATTTCGAATACAGCTGAAGTTCATTGGTAATTTGTAAACAAAGTTCACGGGTAGGGGATAGGATAAGTCCTTGTGTGGTAGTAGTTCCTGCTTCAATTTTTTGTAGCAGGGGAAAGCCAAAAGCTGCCGTTTTTCCCGTACCTGTTTGCGCCAGGGCTACCAAATCGGTTTCTTCACCTAAAAGTAGGGGAATGGCTTTATATTGAACTTCGGAGGGTGATTCAAAACCCAGGTCGGCAATAGCCGATAAAAGGGACGATTGTAGTCCCAAATCTTTAAATGTTGTCATACTTACTTGTTTACGAACGCTCGCATTTGCTGTGTTGCATTTGGCGAACCCTTTTTAACCAAGCCTGTAGCAACACCCCATTACCCATAACCCAAATGGGCGCGACATTAAATCGGCGGCAAAGGTACACTTATTTGGTTAGGAAGGCTTTAAAGCCAATAAAAAGTGCGTTAATTTTTCTATGGCAAGAGCACGGTGGCTGATGGTATTTTTTATGTGGAAGGGTAATTCTGCAAAGGTTTGATTATAGCCATCAGGTACAAAAACAGGATCATATCCAAATCCTTCCTTACCGCGAGGTGCTTTAGTAATGGTTCCGGGGACACTTCCTTTAAAACTATGGGTTACGTCGTTTAGTATTAAAGCAATTACGGTCTCAAATTGTGCCCTTCGGTCTGTTTCGTTTTCCAATTGTGTTAGCAACTTGGTCATATTCGCGCTGGCATCTTTATGAGGTCCGGCATAGCGAGCCGAGAAAACACCTGGAGCTCCATTCAGTGCATTTACCAAAAGACCCGTATCATCTGCAAAACAGGAGTAGCCATAGGTATGGGCCACGTGAAATGCCTTTATCCTTGCATTCTCTTCCAGTGTTTGCCCGGTTTCAGGGATTTCTTCATGGCAACCAATAGCCTGTAATGATACTACTTCCACATTTCCGGGCATTAGCGCTTGTACCTCTTTTAATTTATTTTGGTTGTGGGTGGCAAAGACTAGTTTCATCGGAAAAGTATTAGTTCAAAAATAGTATTTTCGAATTATGATGATTAAAATCCCTCCGGCAATCGTAACCGCACTTTTTGCACTGCTGATGTACCTGCTGGATAGGTTTCTTCCCGTAGGTGAGTTTGTTTTTTTTGGGAGGAAGCTACTTATGTATATTGTTTTAATTCTGGGTATCTTGGTCGCACTTGTTGCCCTCCTTCAATTTTGGAAAGCGAAAACCACAATTGATCCTTTGGGTTTCGACAAGACCAATAGATTAGTCACTTCAGGTATTTTTAGCTATACCCGAAACCCAATGTATTTGGGGTTATTATTACTACTTATAGCATGGGGATTACATTTAGGTAATGCCTTCAATACACTTCTGGCTGCAGGTTTTGTGTATTATATGAACCACTTTCAAATACGATATGAAGAGGAGGCCCTTCAAAAGAAATTTGGAAAGCAATACCAGTGGTACTGCAAAGCGGTTAGACGTTGGTTTTGATTTTTAGGAATTGACAATTTTATCGGGGAAAAAAAAGAAGATTTTCAAGAGGAGATGGTATTTTATTAACCGTAACCCCTTTTTTTGAACAAGACCCCCCTTCCCTGATCGAAATGTTTACTTTTACCCTTTAATTTATTGGTAATGGTAGAGACCCGCAGAAAATACGTTTTTGATTTTGACAGTACGTTAACCCAGGTGGAAGCGTTGGATGTATGGGCCGAAATGACGTTGCAAGGGAAAGCCAACAGAGAAGAGGTGCTTTCTGAAATACAGCGTATTACTAACCTGGGAATCGATGGGGAGATTTCATTCACCGAATCTCTGGAAAGAAGGATTGCGCTCTTGAAAGCACATAAACATGATCTGCCCGAGCTAATTGTCGAATTACAAAAGAAAATCTCAAAATCAATCAAGGAAAACAAGGCGTTTTTTCATTCACATTCAGAGGACATCTATGTGATTTCTTGTGGGTTCAAGGAATTTATAGATCCGATTGTAGCGGAGTATGGCATTCCTACCGAACGGGTTTTTGCCAATACCTTTATCTTTGACAATAGTGGAAATATAGTAGGTTTTGACGCTAACAACGTGTTATCTTCCCACAATGGTAAAATAGAATGCTTAAAACAACTGAAGCTGGAAGGGGAAGTACAGGTGATAGGTGATGGTTATAGTGATTATGTGATGCGGGAAGCGGGAATAGCCGATAAGTTTTTTGCCTATACCGAAAATATACACCGTGAGAAGGCGGCTAACGCCGCGGATCACATTGCCCCTAACTTAAACGAATTTTTATTTGTGAACGATTTACCCAGAAAAATATCCTACCCCAAGAACAGGATTAAAATTCTCCTACTGGAAAATGTGCATCCTGCGGCCTTTGACAATTTATCCAACGATGGTTTTTCAGTGGAACTGGTGAAGCATAGTCTTCCGGAAGAGGAGCTTATTGAAAAGATTAAGGGGATTCATGTTTTAGGGATCCGTTCCAAAACACAGGTAACACAAAAAGTGTTGCAGGCTGCCGACCGCTTATTGGTCATTGGCGCTTTTTGTATCGGCACTACGCAAATAGACCTGAATGCCGCAAAGAAGAAGGGGGTAGCTGTCTTTAATGCCCCGTATAGCAATACGAGGTCTGTAGTAGAACTGGCTATAGGGCAAATCATAATGCTTAAGCGCAGTGTCTTTACGAGAAGTACGGAAATACATCAGGGGAAATGGTTTAAGACAGCTTTGGATTCTCATGAAGTAAGAGGGAAAAATCTGGGTATAGTGGGGTATGGCAATATTGGCAAACAGCTTTCCGTTCTTGCCGAATCTATCGGTATGCGTGTTTTTTACTATGATGTAGCAGACCAACTGGCATTGGGCAACGCTACCAAATGTACTACCTTGGAGGAATTACTATCGGTTTCTGATGTGGTCACGCTTCATGTGGACGATAATAAGGCAAATAGGAATTTTATTGGCGAAAATGAAATCAGGCAGATGCGGGATGGCGCCATGTTAATCAATCTTTCGCGTGGTTTTGTGGTAGATATTGATGCGTTGGTAGAGGCGATTAAAACCAAAAAGTTAGGCGGGGCTGCTATTGATGTGTATCCGGAAGAACCCAGAAGCAATGGGGATTTCCATACGGAGTTGAGAGGATTGGACAACGTAATTTTAACTCCACATGTAGGAGGAAGCACTCAGGAAGCCCAACGGGATATTGCAGATTTTGTGCCTAACAAGATCATGGACTATATCAATTCCGGAAATACAGTAGATGCCGTTAATTTCCCTAACATTCGTTTACCCAAACAAAATGAATCTCATCGTTTTTTACATATTCACAGAAATGTGCCCGGGGTAATGGCTCATATTAATGAAGTGCTGGCCAAGTTCGAGATGAACATTATGGGGCAATATCTGTCTACCGATTCCGATGTGGGGTATGTAATTACGGATTTGGACAAAGAGTATAATAAAGAAGTGACGAAAGCTTTGAAAAATGTAGAACACACTATAAAGTTTAGAGTGCTCTACTAACAAATTGCAGAAATACTACCATAATCGTTTCACAAGCGCTCATTTCCATTTCACAACATTTTTGAGCTATCCTTCTTTTTTCTGCCTACATTGTAAGTAATTTCTTATTTAAAATGTTTGTAGTTGAAAATAGGCAAGGTAACCATCTTTAAAAAAGGGTTCAGGGCATATTATTTGTTGGTGGTATCAATCATCCTGTTGACTATAGCCATACAAACCATCATCCAATACTCTCTGGACAAACAACGTAATACGGCAATGGTGGTCAACCTTGCAGGTATGCAACGTACACTCAGCCAACGTTTGTTGAATGAAACCTATTCCTGCAGATTCCATAACTGCGATTTTGCCGAACTGAAACTTACCTTAAATAAGTTGGTTCAGATGAACACCATTCTTCAAGAGGGCAGCGAAAATCTGGATATTGATCCTTTGACCAACGAAGATATTGCCAAAAATTTCAGGAAGCTTCACCCTTATGTCGTATGGTTGCAGTCCAACCTCTCCGATGTACGTAAAATTGATCAAGTGGCCTTTAATGACCTTCGATACCGCGTAGATCGCTTTTTGGAGATCATGGATGAAATTGTGCTACAGTTTCAAAAAAAATCCGAACAGGACATTAAGACTATGCGAATTATAGAGTTAGAGTTGGCCATATTTTCGGTTTTCATTGTGCTTTTCGAGATTTTCTTCATTGTGAATCCAATTATCAATCGCATCATGAATCAAAAGAAGAAACTGGCGGAGATCGCATGGCACCAATCCCATGCTTTTGCTTCTCACATGAAGAATATAAAGGATCTGCAGTACGTTTTAAATGTGGAAAAAAATAATCAGCGAAGAGAAGAGATCATAACCTTTATATCTGAAGAATTGGATCAACTGAACAACGTTTCTGAAAACATGGTCAAGGCTTTAAAGAAAAGCGAACGTATGCGGTTATCGCATTTCAAAGTGATACGAAAAGTAGAAGAACTACTTGAAAAGTACGGGTTGGTGTCAACTGAAGAGATCACTCATGATGATATGGCTCATTCCGCAAAATCGTAAAAGCCCTGTACAACTGTTCTACCGCAAAAAGCCGAACCATTTGATGTGAGAAAGTCATTTTAGAAAGGCTAAGAGTAGCATTACAGCGATCATACATCGGTTGGCTGAAGCCGTAGGGTCCGCCCACTACAAAAATCAGGTTTTTGATTCCGCTATTCATTCTTTTTTGAAGGTAGTTCGAAAATTCTTTAGAGGAAAATTGTTTTCCTTTTTCATCAAAAGCAACTACGAAATCTGATGGTTTTATTTGATTTAGTAACAGTTGCCCTTCCTTCTCCTTTTGATCTTCTTTTGTAAGCACTTTTCTGTTCTTGAGATCTGGTAATATTTCAAACTCAAAACGGACATATCGTCTTAACCTATTTTCATACTTTCCAAAAAGCGTACTCAATTCAGCGCTATCCGTTTTTCCTACAACTAAAAGTCTTATCGTCATAAATACAAATCCGTTTCAATTGCTATTGCTCAAGCCAAATTCTGAAATTCTTAGTGGTGGCCGTACTGGTAATGAATACCTCTGCGCTACCCTTGACTTTGATGGCCAATCGATTTTTTGAGTAAGGAGTAATACAATCTATATGCGCAATATTAATGATCTGACTTCGGTTTATCCTAAAAAAACCTTTGGGATCAAGTTCATTAGTAATAACTCCTATGCTTTTGGTAACAGCATGTAATTGGCCTTTGAAATCAGTGAGTTTACAGAAATCCCCATTTGCCTGTATTACTGCGATATCCTTTGTCTCTAACAGTTTTATTCCCCCTCTTTTTTTTAGTGCGAATCTGCTACGATAATTTTTTCCATAGGATTCAAGTGTTTCTGTTAAACGTTCAAAAAGCTCATGTTCATATGGTTTATACGGAAACAGGTCTTGGTATTTTTTTAAAGCATTTTCAAATTCGGAATAGGAATACGGTTTTAGAATATAGGCAATCCCATTTGTTTGAAAGGCTTGTAGTAAGTGTTCATGGTAAGCTGTACAGAATACGATTGGGGTTTTGGTGGTTACGCATTGGAATATTTGGAAAGCGGTACCGTCCAACAGTTGGATATCTGAGAGAATTAAGTCATAGGCAGGGCTTCCGGAAAGAAGTTTAATACCGTCAGCAACAGATCTGACAATATCGATTTTCACCTTACCCGAAAAAAATTCTTCGAGATAAGCGGCTACTTTTTTCGCAGCGGGTACTTCATCCTCAAGGATTAAAATATTCATGGTTAATGTACTAGGTCCAGTAAGGGCAACATCACAGAAAAGGTCTTGTCGCTCTCTCTGATCTCGAGTTGTTTCTCGCTAAGCAAATGGTATCTCTTATTTAAATTATCCAAACCTGTGCCGGAGGACGCTACTTTTTTAAGGTTAATGCTTCCCTTATTGTTGCAGATCAAGATATGGTCATTCAGAACCTCTATTTGCGTAGCAATTGTGCTATTTTCGATTGCTTTATTGTGGGTAACCACATTTTCCAAAATAGTTAGTAGTGCACCGTTAGGCAAATATTTTTCTTTTTTAAACATACGATTCCGTAGGATAAACTCGTAATCCCCTTCAAAACGAGTTCTTATCAAATAAAAATAGTGTTTAGCCAACCGCAGTTCCTCTTCCAGGGAGATCACATCCATATTACGATGTTGTATGAGATAACGATACAAAGCGGCCAAATGCGATACATATTCCTTTACTTTATGTTTTGGGGAATAATCGATAATGGCGTCTATAGTATTTAGGCTATTATATAAAAAATGAGGGTCATATTGAGACCGTAGTACCTTTAGTTCTAGCTCTTTATTGGCATTGGCAATTTGAATGTTCTTTATCTGATCTTCGTAGTATTTTTTTCCAAGGATCAATCCGAGTGGAAGGGCAACATCAGGTATGGTACGGTAAAATATATCTACGGTTATGACCCCAAAAGAAGAGTTCCATTCCCATTTCGGATCCGCAGTGTAATAGTCCCGAAGTAGATCAAGAAATCCTACAAATCCTAAGCCTATAAAGGTTAGTACGAAAAAGAGAAGGTAGTTCTTTTTTAAAGCGAGATACTTTTGAATAAGCCCAATCATTACAAACAATAGTATGCCAGTTTTAACTAGTGCTCCTATTACACCGGTTATCATTTGAAACTGCCCGTATTCTTCAACATCGTAGCGGAAAAGTAGCCATAGAGCGGATACTCCAAAGTAAAATCTCATTAGCAGGTAATCCGATGTATTGAATTTAAAGCTGTCCACGACTACATAGATACGGTTTTACGTTCAATATTCGTTCGGACTAATACATGAGATATTGTAAAAGCAGGAGGGGAAAGGGAGATTGATTCGCATTTGTAAATATAACACAGCCCCATTTTTTTTCAGGGACAATAGCAAAGAGACTGGTGTAACCATAATTGTTGCCCCCGTGTCCTAGAGCGTTTCCGAAAGGGAACTCTGCTTTGGCGAAGCCCAATGTCCAAGAAGTGACTCCTGCCTCCCGCTGGGGGTGTTCTTCCGGCAGGGTGACCTGTGTTTTGAATAATTCATCAAAACTACTTTGGGATAATCCCTTTCTTTCCAAAAGCGCTATTACCCATTTCGCAAAATCTCCTGCTTCGGAATGAACGGAATAAGCTGCACCAAATTTGTGATCATTATTTTGTTGGACAGGCATGGAATCCTTATACCCGAGAGCTTTATGGGAAATGGTATAATTATCTTGAATGTATTTGGTGTATTCCAAACCAAGAGGACGTGCCACCTTTTCCTGAAACTTTATCTCCAGGCCGGCGTTGTCCGTTTGTAGTAAATGCATCAAAACTTTTGCCAGGTATTGATATCCTTCTCCAGAGTAATGAAATGCCGTTCCCGGTTCAAATTGAATAAAAAGCTTTTTGTCCTCATAATCTGTTCTCCAATTGGGAAAACCCGTGGTGTGAGAAAGGACCATACGAGCAGTAATTTGCTTATATCTTTCGTCATAGGCGATGTCCTCATAGGGCAAATAACGATAAAGTGGTTCATCGAGATCCAGCAACCCCTCTTCTACATACATCATTAAAAAATATGCGAATAGCGGCTTGGACAAGGAAGCTCCCTCGAAAATGGTAGATTTGGTTACTGGCTTAACATTTTCATTATCGGCATAGCCATAGACCTTATGGAATGTCACTAGACCATCATTGATAAGTGCAAAAGACATCCCGGGAACTTTTAGTCCGTGCATTTGCGCTGTAATGAATTGTTCCATCGTATCAACCGCTATTTCTTTTCCTGAAAGACTTACTATGGTTTCCGAAGTAGTGCTTTGGCTAAATACAGATAAAAAGTGTAGCATGGAAGCCAACGTGAAGCAATAAAAATAAATTCTTCTCATTTTGAGTATCATACTGTTCGTTTTTTGATTAACAGGTATGAATATCCAACAAACCGTAGTAAAGACCTATGCAAAAACGCTGGAGTGGGGTAATAGCAGGATAAGAGCGGACAAATTTAGGTTGCCTGATCTTACGACTTCGTGATGATTTTTCGATAGGGTTTTTAGTATTTTCGCTCCAAACTACCATGGTATGATTTCAGAGGATCAGTTTCAAAAGGAATTACATCTAATCATTTCTAATGCCATTCGGGAAGACGTAGGTGATGGTGACCACAGCTCACTGGCCTGTATTCCTGAAACCGCTAAAGGCAAAGCCCAACTTCTTGTGAAGGACAAGGGGGTACTGGCAGGGGTAGAATTTGCCCAACAGGTGTTTCACTATGTAGACCCGGCCGTAACCGTGGAAGTACAATTAAATGATGGGGCACAGGTAACCCATGGTGACGTAGCATTTTTTGTCGCAGGAAGTTCGTTAAGTATTTTGAAAGCGGAACGATTAGTACTTAATGCTATGCAACGCATGAGTGCTATAGCCACCAAAACGGCGCATTTTGTAAAATTGCTGGAAGGGACCGGGACAAAAATCCTGGATACCCGGAAAACCACTCCCGGTATCCGTGCCCTGGAAAAATGGGGGGTAAAAATTGGGGGTGGTGAAAACCATAGATTTGCCTTGTACGATATGATCATGCTAAAGGATAATCATATTGATTTTGCCGGTGGAATTACCAAAGCCATCCGGTTAACCAAGGAATATTTGGCGGAAAAAGAAAAGGAGTTAAAGATCATAGTGGAAGCCAGGAATCTTGTTGAGGTCGAAGAAATTTTGAGATCGGAGGGTATCTATCGTATTTTGCTGGATAATTTTAACTATGAAGATACCAAAAAGGCGGTGGCCCTTATCGGAAGCCGGTGTCTTACGGAATCCTCCGGGGGTATTAACGAAGAGACCCTGCGAAAATATGCCGAATGTGGTGTAGATTATATTTCCTCCGGAGCCTTGACCCATTCGGTCCACAATATGGATTTAAGCTTAAAAGCGGTTTAGATGTCGCGTGAGATTGAGGAAAAACTGGAAAAAATCCCTGTCATCAACTGGGGCGTACGGCTGTTAAAAAAAATTAAACTTCCGGGATTTGAAGGGCTTTCCGTGTATGATCTTTCTGAAATTTATATTGTTGGCATCATAGAGGGTGCGCTTTCCAGCAGGGCCAGTGCTATTGCTTTTAGCGTTTTTCTGGCGCTTTTTCCGTTGTTGATTTTTCTGGTTACCCTTATTCCCTTTGTTATTCCGTATGTGCGGGTGGGCAATGCCAACTTTGACACCCAGTTTTTGCTCTTTTTAGAGTCCTTTTTACCTACGGCAACCGGCGATTATTTTGGAGAGATCTATCAACAAATAAAGGATCAGAAACAGGGTGGATTACTTTCCTCTGCTTTTGGACTTTCTATTTTTCTGGTAGCCAATGGGGTGAATTCCATTTTTAGCGCCTTTGAGTATTCCTACCATGTAGAGTTAACCCGGAATTTTATACGCCAATACGCCTATGCACTCATGGTAGGGCTTATCCTTTCTGTGCTGCTTATTGCGGGTGCCGTAGCCTTTGTATATTTTGAATTTTATATCGCAGAAACCAACGAATATTTCGGAAAAACCTTTGGTTACGATGTTGAAAAAGGGGATGCTTTTGGCGTACAATTGGCCAAAGTACTGTTCTTTATGTTGTTGTCCTATTTAACCACCGCAATTTTGTATTACTTCGGTACAGCAGAAGGAAGAAAGGTCAAATTCTTTTCTGTGGGCGCTCTGGTAACTACGGTATTATTTTTGCTCACCTCTTATCTATTTGGATTTTATGTGGAAAAATTTGCCCGTTACAATGAATTGTATGGCGCTTTGGGAGGGCTTTTGATATTGATGGTATTTATTTGGTTGAACGCGAATATTTTACTTTTGGGTTTTGAGCTTAATGCTACCCTGTATTCATTAAAGAAAAATGTGAAACAAAAACGTGAAGAATGAACAGAGTGATTTTTATACTTGGATTTTTAATTTTTGGAAATCAGGCTATTACAGCACAATCGGTAATTGGTAAATGGAGGACTGTGGATGACGAAACCGGAGAAACCAAAGCCATAGTGGAGATTTTCCAGGAAGAAGGAAAGATTTTTGGGAAGGTTGTAGAGATTTTAAATAAAGACCGGAAAAATGCCCGCTGTACAAAATGTGATGGCAAGCTAAAAGATCAGCCTATCCTCGGGCTACCCATAATTGATGGTTTTTCTGAGGACGAAGAAGGATTTTACAAGGGGAAAAAGTTGACTGATCCGGTAAAAGGACTTACGGTGAAAGGGAAAGTATGGTTGGATCCGGAGGATTCGGATAGACTTAAAGTAAGGGGGTATATCGCCTTTTTCTACCGCACACAGACTTGGTTAAGGGTGTCTCCTTAACTTTGTGAAAATGCAGCATTTCTTAGATGTCGTTCTCCCTATTCCGGTAGAACGAAAGTTCACATACCGAATATCGCCCGGGGAAGCAGAAGCAATCCAATCGGGTATGCGGGTGGCCGTACCTTTTGGAAAAGCCAAGATCTATACGGCTATTGCCTATGCAACGCATACTGTTCCCCCGGCAGCTTATGAGGCAAAGGAAATTCATGACCTATTGGATACCAGCCCGTTGCTACATCCCCTTCAATTAAAACATTGGGAATGGATAGCCTCGTACTATATGTGCACGCTGGGCGAAGTAGTTAGAGCGGCACTACCCGGCTCTTTGCTACTCGAAAGCGAAACCCAGATCCTGGCGGATAACCTGGATAGGGTGGATCACAAAACCTTGAGTGATGATGAGTTTTTGGTAGTAGAAGCCCTTCACCATCAAAGCGTCCTTCAGATAAAAGATGTAATGGGGATTACGGGTAGAAAGCGGATTCTGCCCCTGATCAACGGTTTAGTTCAAAAAGGAGTGGTACAACTAAAGGAAGCGTTACATGAAAAGTATACCCCAAAGATCATCAAATACCTTAAGCTCCACCCAAAATATGAATCGGAAAAAGCGCTTGAGGGGCTTTTAGAAGATTTACAGCGTGCGCCGAAACAAACCAAAGCGGTCCTATCTTATTTTGGTCGTTGGGGGTTGGAAAAGAAACCGATCCAAGTTGCCGAATTTGAAAAAGAAAGCGGAGTGTCAAAGGGAGTCCTTAAAGCCCTGGTCGCCAGGCAGGTTTTTGAAGAATATCAGTTACAAACGGACAGGATTCAGTACGCCCCCAGGGAAAAAGATCCGGGAACTATTCAATTAAATGAGTTGCAGGAGAAAGCCCTGGATGCCATAGTCAGATCTTTTAATGCCAAAAAGATCGGTTTACTTCACGGTGTTACTTCTTCCGGGAAGACCGAATTGTATATAACCCTTATCCAGGACGCTTTAGATAGGGGAAAGCAAGTATTGTATTTACTTCCCGAAATTGCGCTTACCACTCAACTCATTGGTCGTCTTAAAAAATATTTTGGCAACCAGGTGGCCGTGTATCATTCCCGGTACACGCTTAACGAAAGGGTAGAAGTGTGGCGAAATGTATCGAGCAATAACCCCAAAGCCCAGGTGGTTATTGGAGCAAGATCGGCCATTTTTCTTCCGTTTTCCAATTTGGGCTTGGTGGTAGTAGATGAGGAGCATGAACAATCTTTTAAACAATTTGATCCCGCACCCAGATATCATGCCAGGGATGCTGCTATGGTCCTGGCCGGTATGCATGGAGCGAATTGTCTTCTGGGCTCCGCAACCCCCAGTATTGAGAGCTATCAAAATGCCAGGAATGGCAAATATGGCCTAGCAGAGATCCCCAGACGTTTTGGCGAGGTGCTCATGCCGGAGATCAGGTTGGTAGACCTCAAGGAATCTCATAAAAAGAAACAAATGCAGGGTCACTTTTCGGAACAGCTGGTATCCGCTATACGACAAACGCTTGCCCGGAAAGATCAGATTATTCTTTTCCAGAACAGACGGGGATTTGCGCCTGTCCTGGAATGTACGACATGTGGACATGCGGTGCAATGCCCAAATTGTGATGTGAGTTTAACCTATCATCAGCAAAAGCGGGAATTACGCTGTCACTACTGTGGATATCATATGGCAATGCTATTGAGTTGTCCGGCTTGTGGCAATACCACCCTGGATACCAAAGGTTTTGGTACCGAACAAATCCAACAGGAACTTTCCGAGCTTTTTCCCGAGGCCAAAGTGGCCAGGATGGATTTGGATACAACACGGGGAAAATATGGGTATCACAAACTGATTGCCGCATTTGAAGCTATGGAAACAGACATCCTGGTAGGCACGCAAATGGTTACGAAAGGATTGGATTTTAGAAATGTGGGCCTGGTGGGTATTATGAATGCGGATTCCCTGTTGAACTTCCCGGACTACCGTTCTCATGAAAGAAGTTTTCAGCTTATGGTCCAGGTCGCAGGTAGGGCAGGAAGGACCGAAAAAAGGGGGACAGTGCTTATCCAGACGTATAATCCCTACCACAGGATTCTGCAACAGGTGTCTACCCATGATTATTCAGCTTTTTTTACCGATCAGACCTATGAACGGGAACAGTTCCACTATCCACCTCATGTAAAGATTATTAAGATTACCCTTAAAGATCGGGATTTCAACAAATTGAATGCGGCAAGTGATTGGTTCGCCAAATCGCTAAAGAATGTACTTCGGGCTCAGGTTCTAGGCCCTGAGTACCCAACGATATCCCGGATAAGGAATTTGTATCTGAAGAACATTTTGATAAAGCTATCCGCAGGGGAAGGTGTTTATAAAGCAAAAAAAAGCATCAAAAGGATTCAACAATCATTTGATGCTATTGCTAATTTTAAAAGTGTAAGAGTGGTCTATAATGTTGACCACATTTAGACTTATACGTTTGCCAGGGCTTCCGCCAACTCGGTCTTTTTGTTCCGACTTAGGGGGATTTGGCGCCCACCTACTTCAACATTTTTACTGTTGAATTTTTCTATCTTTTCCAGATTTACAATGTACGACTTGTGTATCCTTAAAAACTTTTCAGAAGGCAGTTGCTTCTCAAAGGATTTCATGGTGGATAGGATGACAATATTGGCCTCATCGGTTACCAACTTAATGTAATCCCCAAGCGCTTCAATCCATTTAATATCATTAAGGATTACTTTACGCTTTTTAAGATTGCTCTTTACAAAAATATGCTCCTCATCCTCATCGGATCGGTGCATTTGCTCATACTTTGTTACAGCGCGTTTTACAGAGGCCTCAAACCTTGCCAAAGTAATGGGTTTATGAAGGTAATCCGTTACATCATAATCAAAAGCTTTTAAAGCATAATCCGGTTTACCGGTAATTAAAATTACCTGAGGAGGATTCTCCAATGCTTCCAGGAGGTCAAATCCACTTATGATAGGCATTTCTACATCCAAAAAGATCAGATCTACCTCATGGGTCTTTAATCCGTTTTTTGCTTCAATAGCATTGCTGTATTCTGCAACCAGGGCAAGATGAGGGTGATTGTTGACCAACTTTGCCACAGCCATTCGCTGCATGGAAGAGTCGTCTACAATAATACTTTTAAGTTTCATAAAAGGGGCGATTTGTGGGGTTAAATCATCGGCAAATTACATAAATAACCAGATAAACTACAACAAAAGATGTAAACATGGTAGTTTCTGTTGTGTATTTGACGTAACGCATGATGTAGGTTTGTTTTGGTTTTAATTGTTAATAACTTCTTAATCGAATAACGAACAATACTGCTTTTTCTTGTTAGAAGCAGTAAATATGTTTACTTTTGCGCTCCTTAAAAAACAATAATATGAATCATTATGAAACTGTTTTCATTTTAAATCCCGTTCTATCTGAGACCCAGATAGAGGAAACAGTAAAGAAATTTGAAGATTTCTTGGTTAAGCATGGCGCTAAAATGGTGGCCAAAGAAGACTGGGGGCTAAAAAAACTGGCCTATCCCATTCAACACAAAAAAAGTGGCTTCTACCACTTATTTGAATTTACCGCCCCAGGTGAGGCAATTGCCCCCTATGAGGTGGAATTTAGGCGAGACGAACGCATTATGCGTTTTTTAACGGTGAAATTGGACAAGCATGCTATTGCTTGGGCAGAGAAAAGAAGAGATAAACTAAAAGCAAAAGCATAGGCATATGTCATCCATAGAACAACAAGCAAAAGCCAAGAAAGATGGGGAGATCCGATATTTAACCCCATTGAATATTGAAACCAGCAAGCAAAAAAAATATTGCCGTTTCAAAAAGGCGGGTATCAAGTATATTGATTATAAAGATCCTGACTTTTTAATGAAGCTGGTGAATGAACAGGGAAAATTATTACCCAGAAGATTAACCGGTACTTCCTTAAAGTATCAGCGCAAAGTGGCCCAGGCGGTAAAGCGGGCGCGTCACCTCGCGTTGATGCCGTATGTAGGGGATATGTTAAAATAAAAACGAAAGGGCATGGAATTAATACTAAAACAGGACGTACAGGATCTGGGCTTCAAAGACGATATTGTTACCGTAAAACCCGGATATGGGAGAAACTTTCTTATACCTCAGGGTTTGGCTACCCTGGCCACCCCTTCAGCTAAAAAGGTGCTGGCAGAGAATTTGAAACAACGGGCCCATAGAGAACAAAAGCTAATAGATGATGCGCAGAAGATTGCGGATACGCTAAAAGCGTTGGAAATAAAAATTCCGGCTAAGGTAGGCGCCGGGGATAAACTTTTTGGATCGGTATCCAATATTGATCTTTCAGAGGCGATCTCCAAAGCAGGGGAAAGCATTGATAGAAAGTTTATTACGATTCAGGGCGGTATTATTAAACGAACCGGCCCCTACAACGCAAAAATACGCTTGCATCGTGAGGTGGTAATCGATTTTCCATTTGAAGTAATTGCAGAGGCAAAATAAAGCTTATATTTTCGTTAACAACTTGTTAAGAGCTGCGCATGCGCAGCTCTTTTTTTTGCATTATGTTTGCAATTGCTTGAACATTACTTAACAGAGAACATTATGAAACAAATTTTGCTTGCCGGGCTTGCCCTGGTGCTTGTTATTGCATCGGGTTTTTCCCAGGTTACCACCTCAAACATTAGGGGAGAAGTCAGAGACGATCAGGGAGTTCCTTTATTAGGGGCAAACGTTGTCGCCGTGCATACTCCCACAGGAACACGTTACGGAGCCATCACCAACGAAGATGGACGTTACAATCTT
Organism: Croceivirga sp.; assembly: GCA_028284285.1. GTDB lineage: Bacteria > Bacteroidota > Bacteroidia > Flavobacteriales > Flavobacteriaceae > Croceivirga. Next base: position 91,618 of record JANQSA010000072.1, on the reverse strand, counting down.
TTGAACCTTAGGGTAGGGGGGCCGTATGACGTTACCATTTCCTATATAGGATTTAAAGAACAAAAGGAGACCGGGATATTTCTGTCGTTAGGTAAAACATTTAATTTGAATTCCCAGTTGGTCTCAGAAAGTCAACTACTTGACGAAGTAGTGGTTGTCTCGGACCGTAGCGGTACTTTTGGAAGTGACCGAACCGGTTCAGAGACCAGCTTGGGGAACAGAGAACTGAGGCGATTACCGACAATCACCAGATCTCAGTCAGATTTCACCCGACTGGAGCCTACCTCAGATGGGATTTCGTTCGGGGGACGTAACAACCAGTTTAACAACTTCTCGCTGGATGGATCTATCTTCAACAACCCTTTTGGTCTGGATGCACCCACTCCTGGAGGTCAATCCAATGCGCAACCTATTTCCCTGGATGCTATTGATCAAATCCAAGTATCCCTTGCCCCTTATGACGTAAGGCAAGCCGGCTTTACCGGGGCTGCAGTGAATGCCGTGACAAAGAGCGGTACCAATGAATTTAGGGGAACGGTGTACGGGTTTTTTAGGAATCAGGATTTAACCGGAGGTAAAGTATCCGGAGAAGACATTTTTGTGCCGGACCTGACCCAAACTCAATACGGTATCAGCATTGGAGGGCCTATTGTAAAGAACAAACTCTTCTTTTTCGCCAACTTTGAGGTGGATGATCGTGAGGATCTGGGTTCCAACTTTTTTGCCGATCGAGGACAAGGGGGGAACAATGTATCACGGGTAAGTGCTACAGATCTACAACTGGTTTCCGATGCTTTAGGCGGATTAGGTTACCAAACGGGTCCCTTTGAAGGCTACCTTCTGGATTCGGAGTCCACCAAAGGAATTTTAAAACTGGATTGGAATATTAACGATAACAATCGGCTGGCCCTGATTTACAACTTCCTGAATGCCAGCAGGGATTTACCCGCAAATGAATTGGCTATTGGTCGTAGGGGACCCGATGCTATTACGCTACAGTTTGCCAATAGTGGATATGAGATCAACAACGAAATAAACTCGTTTTTGGCGGAATTAAACTCTACCCTTGGAGAGGGTACTGCGGTTAATAAACTACAGGTAGGCTATACCAGCTTTAATGATTTTAGAAATCCTTTCTCAAGCCCAGCGCCTGCCATTAATATCCAACAAGATGGGGTAAGGGCTATCGTAGCAGGTCATGAACCTTTTTCCATCAATAACCGACTGGAACAAGATGTCTTTCAATTAACCAATAACCTTAGCTTCTTTTCAGGGGATCATACCGTAACCGTTGGATTTTCCTATGAAAAATTTGATTTCTTTAACTCCTTTAACCTGGGGGCCTATTTCTTCGCGGATGATCGGGGTGCTGTAGGCGTTTTTGCTGATTTTCCAAACGTACAATCCTTTTTGGATGCTGTGGATAGCGGACTTATTGGAGACGCCATTAACAGTGCAGAATCCACTTTTGCCGCCAACAATGCAGTTCCCATCGGAACACCCGGCGGATGGGCTTTGGCGGAGACCAGTGTGGGGCAATTGGCCTTTTATGTACAAGATGAATGGGATGTTACGAATAACTTCAAGCTAACCTATGGTCTCAGAGCGGACCGGCCTTTGTATTTTAACACCCGGGATTTAATTCAGGAGAATATTGATCGAAAAGGAGGCCTGTTGGCTGATGGAGGAGGTTATGCTCCGGATATCCAGTATTTTGACGAAAACGGAGAGTCCATTTTCCTGGATAGCTTTGATTTACCGGACAATGGGATTCTTTGGTCCCCCCGTTTAGGCTTTAATTGGGATATCAGGGATGACCAAAGTTTTCAAATCAGAGGGGGAAGCGGCATCTTTTCCGGAAGATTTCCTTTTGTCTGGGTAGGAAACCAGGTTCAGAATACGGATTTCTTCTTTTACACCCCTACCAATCCTAATTTCCAGTTCCCACAGGTGTGGCGTTCTAATTTGGGCATTGATTATCGCTTTGATAACGGGATCATTGCTACCACAGACATCATTTTTACCAAAGACCTGAATGCAGCGACTACCTATAATTTTGGACTAGGGACCCCTACAGGTACATTGCCCGGACCGGATAATCGGCCGGTGTATCTTCCATCGGATAGGGCGCAAGTTTTTGGCGGGCCCACTAATGCCTATGTGATTTCCAATATTGATGAAGGCCGCTCTTTTAACTGGACCGTGAAACTACAGAAGCAATTTCAAAATAATTTGTATGCCATGGTGGCCTACAACTTCCTGGAAAGCCTGGATGTGAATTCCATGTCCGCTGAGATATCCAGTGATTTGTTTGATCTAAACCCGGTTCGCGGCAATGCGAATCAAACCCCTCTGGCGCCCAGTTTGTTCGGAAACCGCCACCGGTTTATCGGACAATTTAACAAACAATGGACCTATGGAAAGGGGAAATGGGGTACTTCCATTGGAGCGTTCTTTGAATATGCAGAAGGAGGAAGATTCTCTTACACCTATTCCGGGGATATTAACGGCGATGGCTCTTTTACGAATGACCTTATCTATGTGCCCACAGCGTCTGAACTACAACAACAACAATTTGCAGCACCGCAATTCCCAACCAATCCAAGTGTTCAAGAACAACGAGATGCCTTTGAAGCCTTTATTCAACAAAGTGACTATTTGAGTGATAGACGGGGTGAATATGTGGGAAGAAACGATCAACTAAGTCCCTGGAGAGGAAGATGGGATGTTAAAATCCTTCAAGACCTGAACTTCAGTGCGATCGGTGATAATAAAAATACCTTGCAATTGAGTTTGGATATCTTGAATTTTGGTAATTTGATCAGTTCAGATTGGGGCGTAGTGGAATTACCGTTAACCACTCAACCCCTAGGTGTAACCATAGATGGCAACACCGGAGAACCCATCTACAGTTTTGATCCCTCCCAGACTTCTACATTTGTGGATGATTTTAGTGTGGCTTCCAGATGGCAAATGCAATTTGGGTTACGCTATATTTTTTAAACAATACATTGTAATTTTGAAAGCCCTGACGGATGTCGGGGCTTTTGTTTTCCTATGAAGTATAAAAGATTAAGCAAAGAGCAGTTGGAAGAATTACACCAGGAGTTTATCAACTTCCTGGCGACACAGTCCATAACTGCGGAAGAGTGGGCGGCTTTGAAAAAAGATACCCCTCAGGTAGCAGAAGAGGAATTGGATGTGTTCAGCGATTTGATTTGGGAAGGCGTTTTGGCCAAAGTGAAGTATTTGGAAAATATTTCCGCTCGTCATATGCATTTGTTTCAACTGACGGAAAAGGAAATGAAGTTAATCTCGGTGAAAGTGGCCAACCCCAATATTGATTTGCGGACCCCCGAAGGTTTTGGCTGGTTCAAAAAGAACTGGCAGTCTGATTTTGTAGAATATCTTACAGCTTCCAAGGCGTACTCGGAAGACAAGAATAAAGATAAGTTTACCTTAATTGAGCAGGGAGCAGTGATCACCAAAGGAGAACTCTACCAGTGGTTTGATGAGATCATTAATTAAACTTGTCATTCCCGCGAAGGCGGGAATCTCCTCCTTATATTTGCGAAATAAATTTTAGCATGCCACAAAAACCCAGCATACCTAAAGGCACCCGGGATTTTTCACCGGTTGAAGTTGCTAAACGCAATTACATCTTTAATACCATAAAAAAGCATTTTGAGATCTTTGGTTTCCAACCCATAGAGACGCCAAGCTTTGAGAACTCCGAAACGCTTTTGGGAAAATATGGGGAGGAAGGCGACCGCTTGATCTTTAAGATTTTAAATTCCGGGGATTTTATGGCCAAAGTGGATGAGGATACTTATAGTTCCAAAAATTCGAATACCCTGGCGCGAAAGATTTCTGAAAAAGCGTTACGATACGATCTCACGGTTCCTTTTGCACGCTATGTGGTCATGCATCAAAACGACATTGATTTTCCGTTTAAACGCTACCAGATCCAGCCGGTATGGCGGGCAGATCGCCCCCAAAAAGGACGTTTTAGGGAATTTTACCAATGCGATGCGGATGTGGTGGGGGCCAACTCCTTGTTGCAAGAAGTAGAGTTTATCCAGTTATATGATGCGGTGTTTAATGATCTGGGCTTAAAAGGTTGTACTATAAAAATGAACAACCGTAAGATCCTTTCCGGTATTACAGAGGTTATAGGGGCCGGACATGTATTGGTTGATTTTACAGTAGCCCTGGATAAGTTAGACAAGATAGGGGAGGAGAAGGTTAAAGCCGAGATGTTGGAAAAAGGGATTTCCCAGGCCGCCATCCAAAAAGCGGCCCCCTTATTCCAAATGGAAGGGGATGCCCAACAACAACTGGTGCAGTTGAAATCCTTCCTCACCGATTCAGAGATCGGGAGGCAGGGTGTGGCGGAACTCGAGGAAATTTTTGGCCTGGTGGAAAGCTTAGGGCTAAGCGCTACCCAACTCCAAATTGAGGTTACCCTGGCCCGGGGGCTCAATTACTATACCGGTACCATCTTTGAAGTTAGCGCGCCGGAAGGCGTCCAAATGGGTTCCATAGGAGGGGGTGGCCGGTATGATGACCTTACCGGTATTTTTGGGTTGAAAAACGTGAGTGGCGTCGGAATTTCCTTTGGTTTGGATCGAATTTATTTGGTTTTGGAGGCGCTACACCTTTTCCCTGAAACGGTAACGAAAAGTTTGGATGTCCTTTGTTTGAATTTTGGAGCGGCAGAAAGCAGAGCCGCTTTACAGTTGGTTTCCGAATTACGAAAAAAAGGGGTTAAAGCGGATTTGTATCCCACTTCGGCAAAAATGCAAAAGCAATTGAAGTATGCGGACAGGCGCGGGGTACCTTATGTGATACTTGTTGGAGAACAGGAACTGGAGGCAGGTAACTTTGTGGTCAAAAACATGCTAACCGGTAAGCAGGACACTCATCCTCTGGCGCATCCCGAAGCATTTGTGCTACAACTGCAATCGTGATCGAATTTCAGTGATCACCACTTCGTATCGATTTTGGGAGTTGGGTACAAGCATTGGGTCGTTCTCATGGGCCATGTTCTCAAATACCGATAGCGTGAACCATTGAAGCGCTTCCACTTCAGAGGCTTGTTTGACCAGCGGAACATGTTCTGATAGCTCATACAAAAAAGTATGGGTGAATTCCCGGTCAAACAGATCTTTGGAATGTCTCTTTTCGGTTTTGAAGACGGCTATTTTTTCAAGATGGGAAAGGACTATCTCTACCCCGATCTCTTCCTGGACTTCCCGGACGGCAGCGACCGCTAAATCTTCTCCTGCTCCTACATGCCCCGCAACCGAGACATCCCATTTTAAAGGAAAGGTTTGCTTTTGAGCACCGCGTTGCTGCAACAAGATCATACCCTTCGTATTGTAACACCATACATGTACCGTGGGATGAAAAAGGCCCAGTCTATGGGCCTCAGATTTTAGTGCGGAGGTTCCGGTATAACTACCGGAGGCATCCAGGATGTCTACCCATTCGTCCAATGTTAATCAAAATAACTGAAGGTTTCTCCGTCTTTAATGGTCAACAAGGTTTCATAGATCAGGCGGATCACATTTTCCACATCATCTTTATGTACCGTTTCTACAGTGGTGTGCATATACCGCAACGGCAGGGATATCAATGCCGAAGCCACGCCACCATTGCTGTAGGCAAAAGCATCGGTATCCGTTCCGGTATATCGTGAATTTGCGGCGCGTTGGAATGGAATTTCTTTAGCTTCCGCTGTTTCAATGATCCGTTCCCGTAGTTTTTGCTGCACCGCAGGGGCATAAGCAATCACCGGGCCTTTACCCATGGAACAATCGCCCTCTTTCTTTTTTTCTATCATGGGGGTAGTGGTATCATGGGTTACATCGGTAACAATAGCCACATTAGGTTTAATGGTCTGTGTGATCATTTCGGCACCTCTCAATCCGATCTCTTCCTGCACGGAGTTGGTGATATACAAACCAAAGGGCAATTGCTTTTCATTTTCATGCAACAAACGGGCCACTTCGGCAATCATGAACCCACCGGCCCGATTGTCCAGGGCACGACAAACAAACTTATCCTTGTTTAATACATGGAATTCATCCGGATAGGTGATCACGCAGCCCACGTGTACCCCCATTTCTTCTACTTCTTCTTTGTCTTTTGCCCCAATGTCTATAAAAATGTTCTCCAATTTGGGCGGCTCTTCTTTTCCCGCTTTCCGGGTGTGAATAGCCGGCCAGCCAAACACGCCTTTAACGACACCATTTTTCGTATGGATATTTACCCATTTGGAAGGCGCTATTTGATGATCGCTACCGCCATTGCGAATGACATATAACAAGCCATTATCCGTAATATAATTGACGTACCATGAGATCTCATCCGAGTGCCCTTCAATGACCACGCGGTACTTGGCATCCGGATTAATTACTGCCACGGCAGTGCCGTAGGTATCGGTAATAAAATCATCAACATAAGGCTTGAGATAGTCCATCCAAATTTTTTGCCCTTCCCATTCATATCCCGTGGGAGAGGCATTGTTTAAATATTTTTCAAAGAATTCAAGGGATTTTTTGGTAAGGATTGTATTGGATGCCATATTTGAATTTTAGCTTCCAAAGCTAACAATATTCACTTTTATTTAATAATATGCCCTCATCAATATCGTTACTTTTGGTGTGATTCTTGGACGATTGGTCGGTATGAGAAGGTACTTTTTCTTTTTTTCTTTTATGCTGCCCCTTTTTTTACTGGCTCAGGTAAAAGATGAGATTATTGATTCTACGGCCTACTATGTCCGTATGGAAGGGGATTCCTCCTGGATAAAAGCTATTGCCCTGGATGATGTCTACATTTTTGGCAAACTGGAATTCGCCAATAAAAAAGAACGGCTACGGTATTACATACTCCGCCGAAAGACCTTAAAAGTGTATCCGTATGCCAAACTGGCAGCAGAACGCCTGGTGGAATTGAATGACAGTATCTCCAAGATCAAAAAAAGGAGGCATCAGAAACGATACACCAAAAAAGTTCAGAAATACATAGAGGGTGAGTTTTCCGAAGAACTTAAGAAACTGACCCGTACTGAAGGCCAGATCTTAATAAAACTGATCCACCGGCAAACCGGAAGTACCGCTTTTAGCCTGGTAAAAGAACTGCGCAGTGGTTGGCGGGCATTTTGGTACAACGCTACTGCCAAAGCTTTCAAAATCAGCTTAAAGAAGGAGTTCCGACCTACGGAGGTTCATGAAGATTATTTGATTGAAGATATTTTGCAACGTGCGTTTTCGGCGAATCAATTGCAACGGCAAAAATCCGTCCTGGATTATGATTATGCTTCCTTAAGCAATAAATGGAAATCGGCTCCCTCTCCGAAAAACTAAGATTTTTTCTTGGGACCAAAAACGGCGTTCATCACAATGTTTACAGAGCGGAATCCCAGATAAATCGCTAAACCTGCCAATACTATTCCTAAAATCAAGACAGGGATAAACAGCGGCTTATCCGTATTTTTAAAGGCCTGGTAAAGTACTACCGGGGCGATAAACATAGTTGCCGCCGTATACCCAAATGACTTTATTCCTTTGATAAGTAGCGCCTTATCCGTTCGCATGGCATTAATTTCCTGTAAAAATACTCATTTTCCACCGCCTTTCTTACCCATTGTCAGGTTTCGAATTAATCGTTATTTTCCTGCTTTGGAATGGCCACAACCGCTGTGAGCAGGATGGATAATACCACTATCCTTGTGTATTTACTCGCTTCCAATGGATGGAAAGGTTGGGCCTTTTGAATGTTTTTGACTGAAGACAGGATAAGCATGAAAGTATTAGTACTACCCGATAAGTTCAAAGGTTCTTTAACAGCCAAAGAGGTAGTTCATCATATTTCTAAAGGCGTTTTACAGGTTTTTCCCGGGGCGCAGATACATCATGCACTGGTATCCGACGGGGGAGATGGTTTTTTGGAGGCTATTTCCAGTTATGTCAGTGTGAAGTCCATAACTGTGGATACGGTAGATCCGTTGGGAAGACCCATAGCTGCCCCGATTCTTTTTGATGATAAGAACAGCACTGCTTATATCGAATTAGCAAAGGCCTCCGGTTTGGTGATGTTGGAAGACTCCGAGCGGAATCCGATGAAAACGTCTACCTACGGTTCCGGCCTGCAATTTAAGCAGGTTATGGAAATGGGTGCAAAAACCATTTACCTTGGATTAGGAGGAAGTGCTACCAACGACGGAGGGATAGGTATGGCAAAAGCACTGGGTTACCAATTTCTTGACGCTTCCGGAGAGGAACTGGAACCCATAGGAGAGAATCTGTCAAAAATACATCGCATCATACAAGCAGAGGATTGGGAAGGCATATCCTTTTTTGCCGTAAATGACGTAAACAATCCTCTATTTGGGCAAGATGGAGCAGCCCATGTGTATGCTGAACAAAAGGGGGCATCGGAGGCTCAGATTGCAATGTTAGATCAGGGACTACGGCATTTAGACGGTGTGGTTCAGGCGCGGTTACAAAAACACTATGCTACTATTCCGGGTGCCGGGGCAGCGGGAGGTGCTGCTTACGGATTGAAAACGTTTTGCAATGCTACTTTTTTAAGTGGCGTTGAGTTTATTTTAGGGTTGTCGGGGATACATGAGATCCTGGAAAGAGAGCGTTTTGATTTTATCATTACAGGAGAGGGTAAGATAGACAATCAAACCTTACAAGGTAAACTCATTAGCGGTGTGGTAGCTTTGGGAAAACAATTTGAAATTCCTGTGGTAGGAGTATGTGGGAAGTTGGCGCTAAGTGCCAATGAACAACAAAGATTTCCCATCGATTATATGGTTGAGATTTCGGAAAAAGATATGCCCTTATCGTACAATATGCAGCATGCCGCCACTTTGTTGGAAAAAGGAATAATCCACTTCTTTACGCAGCACAGATAATATGGAACTATTCATCCTTACGGGAATCATTGTCTTGATCGTTGTTGCGACGATAAAGTATAAAGTTCATCCAGTTTTTTCATTGACCGCTGCCGGGATTATATCCGGTCTGTTGTTCGGATTATCACCGGAAAGTGTCATGAGAACCATAGGAGAAGGTTTTGGTAAAACCCTGTCCGGAATTGGTTTGGTCATTGCTTTTGGCACTATCATTGGTACTTTCCTGGAGAGGACCAGGGGTACGGAAGTACTCGCGAATACTATTTTAAGATGGGTGGGACTGAAACGTTCCCCCCTGGCATTGAATTTAGCGGGACTGGTAATTTCCATTCCCGTGTATTGTGATTCCGGGTTTGTGATCTTATCCTCTTTAAACTATGCATTGAGTAAGAAATCCGGAATTAAAATGGCAATATTCGCAATTGCACTGGCTACCGGATTGTATTCTGCCCATGTTTTTATTCCCCCAACTCCGGGGCCTTTAGCGGCGGCTGCCATTTTGGAGGCCGATTTAGGCCTGGTAATGCTTTTTGGACTACTGGTGGCGGTTTGTGTTTCCCTTACAGGATATGGCTGGGCGCTTCTTATCGGGAAGAGATTGACTACAGGAGAAAAAGAAGATGAAATCACCCCCATTGTAAACGAAACTGAAGCATCCGTAGCCCCTCCCGGTCTTTTACAAACCCTACTGCCCATCCTATTACCCCTAGTACTGATTGCATTAAAATCCATTGCGGAATATCCCACCCAACCTTTTGGAGCTACTATTTTCGCTAAAACCGCTGGCTTTTTGGGTAATCCTATTGTAGCCTTGTTTATTGGGGTAATACTTTGCTTTTTATTGTTAGGGCGTGGGAGATCTAAAGCAAAACAAGCCTGGGTTGGAGATTCGTTAAAACAGGCCGGAAGTATCGTATTGATTACCGGCGCCGGTGGAGCGTTTGGGGCAGTCTTACGAACGTTGGATTTCGAATCGCTATTGAATATTACTTCCGCCTCGGGTTGGGGCGGATTGCTTTTGGCCTTTGGAATTGCCGCCGTCTTAAAAACAGCTCAGGGATCTTCTACGGTATCCATCATCACTACTGCCGCTATTATCGCCCCCTTGCTTACTACTTTTGGATTGGAAAGTATTATTGATAAGGCATTGGCCGTTTTGGCCATTGGGGCGGGAGCAATGACGGTCTCCCATGTAAATGACAGCTATTTTTGGGTGGTGGCAGAGTTTTCAAAAATGGACATGAAAACGGCATTGCGAGGGCATTCTCTCGCCACTTTGTTTCAAGGACTTGTTGGAATATTGGTTATTTTGGTACTCTATGGGTTGTTTTGATCATTCTATGATGAGCGTCTCCCTGAATTCCTCAACTACTGCAAAATAGCCTAAAGCAAAATCATTCGGGCGTTCAACATTGTCAAAGATATCGATGTTATCCAATCCGGTAACATCAAATACGTTACCGCGTACCGTTACCGCAGGGGTTTCAAATACACCGCCGTCGTTAGCGGTTTGCTCTACAAGGAGGTCTATATAATTGTGGAACTTTTCATCAGCACCTAAGATGCTAACTTCCAATTCTTCGCCGGGCTCCAAGTTCTGTTCGACAAAATAGGAGAATTCAAATCGTTGTCCGTCTAAGAACTGGTCTTCTATGGCTAAGAACTCACCTCGTCCAAAATCAAAAACGTAATAATTCTCAGCGTCTGGTACATCGGTAATCGTAATTACAATTTCCGTATCGTCTTCATCAAAAAGGGTTTCGGTGCCCTGCTCTATATTCTCTATGGGGACCGCTTTGGTATAGGTAGTTCGGGAAAAATAGCGTCTGCCTTCATGCTCAAACTCCAAGATGAAATCGGTCTCCGGAGTTACGTCTTGCGTCCTGATCCTTTGATCTGAGGTGAAATCCGGATCCGGTTCATAGATCCCACTTCCGGGAACTACTTCGGCCAAATTGGAAAAAAAGATCTCCTCAAATAAGCTGGGGTCGTTTTCAATAGGAATACCGTAGGAAATCCTGGCTGTTTCCAGGTTGGTTACCGGATTTGAACCAAAAAAATCACTGGTTTCAGTAACTTTTATAAATACGGGGACAAACTCCTGGCTTTCATCAACACGTACTATTCCATTGACTACAAGTTTTGACTGTTGAGGTGGAAGGTCAACTTCTATTACATCCTCACAGGCCATTAAAACAAGGCAGATGACCGTTGTAATTAGGAACCTTTTCATACTAAAATTTAAAATTATAGGTTACCGCCGGGACAATACCAAAAATGGCAGTCCGTATGGCTTCATTTCGACCGGTATCCTGATTTTGTCTAAAATTGATAGCAGCTGCGTTCATCCTGTTATAAACGTTGTAAACACTAAACACCCACTCCGATTGAAAACTTCGACCTCTATTCTTTTTTGGTTTAAGTGTGGCAGAGATATCCAGCCGGTGATAATCTGGTAATCTTGTTTGATTTCGGAGGCCAAAGAACGGCACTACCAGGCCTTGAAATTCAAACTGCCCTACCGGGAAATTGGTAGGTTGCCCGGTCTGAAATATAAAATTGGCATTAAGACTCCACTTGGTATTGAATTCATAGTTACCGTAGAGTGCAATATCATGTGTTTTATCAAAAGGAGTAGGATACCATTCCCCTAAATTAATACCGGTTTCCAAATTAGAACGGCCGTTATCTACCACCGGATCTCTTCCTGGAGTGCGTTGTTCTGAACGTGACCAGGTGTAGGCCAGCCAGCCTTGAAAGCGCCCTTCATTTTTGCGCAGTAATAGTTCTATTCCGTAGGCACGGGCCTCACCGTTGAGGATGACCTGTTCAATAGCATCGTTGGCGATCAGGTCTGCACCGTCAATGTAGTCTATCCTATTCTGAATATCCTTATAAAAACCCTCTAATTCAAGGGAATACTCCCCGTTATTTATATTTCTAAAGTAACCCAAGGCATATTGATCCAGTAATTGAGGTTCTACAAAAGGTCCGCTTGGTGTCCAAACATCCAAAGGCGTTGGAGAACTTGTATTGGAAAGCAGGTGAAGGTACTGGGCCAGTCGGGTATAACTGCCCTTTATAGAGTTGTTGTCATTGATGGTATAAGCCGCAGACACGCGCGGTTCAAAATTAAAGAAGGTTTTTATACTCCCTCCCCTTCCGGTTCGTAGGGTGTCAATTGGGGTGGCCGATTGATATATCAGTTCAAAAGGATCAAATGTTACGGCTTGGTCGTTTTGATATACAAATAATTCATCCTGCCCTAAACGGTCAAACTGGCTTACTCTTAACCCGTAATTAATGCTTAGGTTTTTTGTGATGTTTTGTTCCACATCCACGTAAGCGGCGGCTTCATTGGCAAACTTTTTGGTCAGCTGTTCTTCTACAATTCCGGACTCCTCATCGTTGGGAGTAATTCTACCGGGATTAAAAACATAGTAGATATTGTTGAGACCATAATTGATTTGGAATTTATCATTGATATAATGCTTTAAGTCATACTTCACATTAAAATTTTGTATCCCGGAATCCCATTCAAAACCAACAAAATCCAGTTCTAAACCATAGAAATAATCCGAATAGATCAGTGAAAGATTGGAAAACAACTTATCTGAAAACAAGTGATTCCATCTGAAATTCCCTACGGCATTACCGTAGGTATTCACAAAGCTATCATTGATACTAAATAAGTCCCGGCCAAAGTATCCGGAAAGGAAAATACTATTGTTAGCATTGATCCGATGGCTGATCTTGGTATTCAGGTCAAAAAAATACGCCCGGTTATCAATATCAAACAAGGGAAGGAATAAATGGGCATAAGAAGCTCTACCACCGGCTAAGAAGGCGGTTCTGTCCTTAATGATGGGCCCTTCTACCAGGAGTCGGCTTGCTACAGCTCCAATTCCACCGTTTACCTTAAACTCTTTACTGTTTCCTTCCTTTTGAAAGATTTCCAATACGGAAGAAACCCTGCCACCATATCTAGCAGGAATACCTCCTTTGAAGAGTTTGACGTCCTTTATGGCATCCGGATTAAAAACGGAAAAGAAGCCAAAAAGGTGAGATGAATTAAAAATGATGGCTTCATCCAACAGAATAAGATTTTGATCAGCAGCACCCCCTCGTACATTAAAGCCGGAAGAGGCTTCTCCGGCATTAGTAACCCCTGGGAGCAGTACTAACGATCGTATAACATCGGATTCCCCGAGAACCACGGGGATGTTTTTAATGGTTTGAACAGCCAAAGTGTTTACACTCATCTGTGGTTTGCGTATATCCATCCTTTCTACATCTTCGGAAACCACCACTTCATCGAGTTCCTGTGTTTTCTCGTTCATGTTAAAATCCACGCGAATATCACCATCCAGTTCTACCTCGCGCAACAAATCCTGAAATCCAAGATAGGTGATCACCAGATTGTACTTTCCTTCGGGTAGGGTTATGGAATAAAAACCGTATTCATTGGTACTTGTACCCGTACTTAACTCTGGAACGGCTACGGTTACTCCAATAAGGGTTTCATTACTGGCAGCTTCTCTTATGGTCCCGCTAATAGTGTATTTCTGTTGGGAATGGGCTAGGGAAAAGAACAACAAAAGCCCAGCTAGGGGCAGAAAAAGCTTTTTTGGCATTCGTTTGGTTTTTTTAAAAATAGGGAATTAGTTCATGTTTTTTAAAAATTAACAGGGCATATTATTCCACTGTTAAAGGGACCGCATCAAACTCGCTTATCGCAAAATAGCCAAAGGGAAAATTCTCGGGACGGCTTACATTTACAATATTTCCACGAACGGATGCCGGAGGTACGGCAAACAGGGCGCCGCCATTTTCTCCGGATTGCACCAGTGCCTGTTCCACAAAACTCGCGAACTCCTGGTTAATCCCTAAAAGGGTAATGGTCAAGAGGTCTCCGGGTTCAATGTTTTCATAGAAATAGGAAAAGGTAAGGCTTTCATCCTGATAAAACTCGTCATCTGTAACGAGGTAATTGTCAAAACCAAAGGCAAAGAGATAATAGTTTCTCTCATTAGGAATATCTGAAAAGGTAACGATCACTTCGGTTTCTTCATCCTCATTAAATAGAAATCCGTCGCCCTGCTCCACATTGTCTATACTTCCCGTACGGACCAATTGCTCTGTTGCACGATACGTTTCGCCCTGATAGATCACTTCTAAAGTATACTCTCTATCAAATTCCAGATTTGGGAAACCGTTTCGGAAAACACCGGGTTCATTTTCCCCTAAAGAGAAAACCTCTCCGGTTGATTCATCAATAATGCGAACGTCGGCATCCAGGGCACGCGGGACTTCCTCGCTAAAAAAAGAAGTGGTTAGCGTCAATTCTACCTGGCCAATAGTGATTGGGTTACCATTATTGTCATTAAATCCAATAAGTGCATCAATGACGAGTTGCGGTTCCGGAGAAGGGAGGTTTACGTTTATGGCTTCTTCACAAGACGTGAAGAAGGCAACCAGGATGCAAGTGAAAACAACTCTTCTCAAAACCAAGGCATGCTTTTCTTGCGCCTAAAATAGCCAAAGTGGGTGGTATAGGGGTTGCGCTTAACAGTTTCTTAAAACGGTACGTGTCAAATACTATTCAAAGTTGCGTTAAAGGCTGCACGAAGTGGTATTGTCAAGGTAGAGATGTGAACACCCGGTAGGATATTATCTTTCGGGATCCATAGGCTTTCTTTGTTTTTTTAAAAAATTTTTGGTTGATGGTCCACCCCGGGAAAAGGAAAAAACAAGTGAAGAGACCAATCCAAAAATACAAAAGCCATATCACTACAAAATTGCATTGATATGGCTTCTTCAAACAATTATTCGGCAATTCGACGCGGTGTTGCCACCTCGTCTCGGCCCGGGGGCCTATGCTGAATAGTGTTTCAACGTTTAAAGATGCTTTTACTGCCCGATCCGAAGATCGAACGGCTACGACATCCCTGATTGTTGTTTGCCGCATTGTCAGAATAAAAGAATGCTCTTTTATCCGCACACAACACATAAGCTCCCAACTCAAGCAATGCTCAATTTGAAAGCCGCTTTATTTTTTGATTAGTAGTGCTACCAACTAAAAATAAATCGATCAAACAACACTTTAAAGAACGTCAACTTAAAAGGAACTCAAAAACAATTGCTTGCCTTATTGTTCTGATGTAAATGTAATGTAAATTTAAAAGTAGGCAAGAAAATTAAGGGGTTAAAAATCAACAGTTTATAAACTGGAGTTGTCAACAATTGTTAATAAAAAAACACTCCCTGTAGGGGGAGTGTTTCTATTACGGTTGGAAAAAGCGTTAGGACCGAACTTCCTTAATACGGGCTTTTTTCCCGGTGAGTCCTCGGAAATAGAAGATTCTGGCCCTTCTTACTTTACCTTTTTTATTCACCTCAATTTTTTGCAGGGCAGGCATGTTTACAGGGAATATACGCTCTACACCAATAGTGCCGGACATTTTGCGTATCGTAAACGTCTCCGTAGCACCACTTCCTCTTCGTTGAATAACCACCCCTTTAAAAAACTGGGTTCTCGTTTTTTCTCCTTCCTTTATTTCGTAGTATACGGTTATTGTATCCCCGGCAGAAAAAACAGGAAATTCCTTTTTCTGAACAAATTCGTTTTCAACAAATTTTACTAAAGAGTCCATTGTATTTCTTGATTTATGGATTTCCTAAAACCAACATACACGACTATCGCCAGAGGTTGACTTTAATGGTCTGCAAAATTAGTTGATATTTTAGAACTGACCATAACCTTTAGGGATTAATTTGTAGAAAACCGTGCTACAATATATCCGGCCGATTCTTTTTTGTTCTTACCAGGGCCTCGTTTTCCCGCCATTCTTCTATTTTTTTGGTGTTACCGGTCAATAAGACTTCCGGTACTTTCATCCCCATATATTCTGATGGTCTGGTGTATACCGGGGGAGCCAATAGATTATCCTGAAAAGTATCGGTCAGGGCAGAGGTTTCATCATTGAGTACACCGGGAAGCAGCCGAATTACGCTGTCGGCAAGTACGGCAGCCGCCAGTTCTCCTCCTGAAAGCACGTAGTCCCCGATGGAAATCTCCTTTGTGATAATAGTATCCCGCACCCGCTGGTCTACTCCCTTGTAATGGCCACACAATAAAATAAGATTCTGATGCAGGGAAAGCTGGTTGGCCATTCCCTGATTCAGGGTTTCTCCATCCGGGGTTAAGTAAATGATTTCATCATACGCTCTTTCCTTTTTCAGTTGGGAGATGCACTTGTCAATAGGGGCTATCATAAGCACCATTCCTGCTCCTCCACCAAATTGGTAATCATCTACCTGCTTGTAATTTCCAGTGGCATAATCCCTTAAATTATGCAGTTGTATTTCTACTAAACCCTTATCAATTGCCCTTTTGAGGATAGAAGCTTCAAAGGGGCTTTTAAGTAGTTCGGGTAGCACCGTAATAATGTCAATGCGCACTTTTTGTACCGTATTAACTTTGATATGATTTCTTTACAAACGGATCATTCAAAACAGAAAAGGGCGATAGGCAACAGCAGAAAACGGGGTATCCCCTTTAGGTTGTTTTCTTATTTTTATTGATCTCGTCCTGCAATTTTCTACTAATCTTCTGTTCCCGCTCCAAAGCTCTTCTTCTATGTTGCTCGTATTCTTCTTCCAAATCAGACAGGTTGGATTTAGCAAGCCGTGTAAGGGTGTTACTGTTCCGAAATTTATATACAAAGAGCGCCAAAAAAATTACAAGTACTAGAATGATGGACCATGTAATCAGTTTATAGGTTCCCTTGGATACCATACTCCCCAAAAAAGGCATGCTGTCCTTCTCTTCGGTAAGTTTGTTCAGATTTGTAGTGGCTTCATTCAATTTTGAATTTAAAGCGCTGATTTCCGTTTCATTCTCTGCAATTGTTGCTTTTAACGTACCAATGGTACTGTTAGCTGTGTCAATGGAATCCAAAATATTCTTTTGTAAGGCATTGAGTTGCAACAAGCGGACTACCTCATACCGTTTTCCATTTTGATTGTAATTGGTTGATTTCTTTTTTAAGACATTGAACTGCCCTTGGATGGAGTTGTCTTCTACGGCTTGTTGTTGGGCATGTACTACTGATAAGCACATACATGCCGCCAGTACTAGAAATGTCAGGTGTTTCATAGAGTTCTAATTTAAAAACGGATTTAGGGTAGAGGCGAAGGTACATCCTTTAAAGGGAATCCCCAAAACTGTATTTAGTAGTAGGTATATCTTCTCACTTTGGCAATGTATTTGGCCAACCGTATTACCTGATGGGAATACCCATATTCATTGTCGTACCAGACATATAGAAGGATGTTCTTTCCATCTCCGGATACAATAGTTGCTTTACTGTCATAAATAGAGGGCGCTGAAGTACCTACAATATCAGAAGAAACCAACTCATTGCTCAATGAGTATTTGATTTGTTCTACCAGATCTCCTTCCAACGCATACTTTTTTAGAATGGTGTTAACAGCTTCCCTGGAAGTCTTTTGCTTTACCTCCAGATTTAAAATAGCCAGGGAGCCGTTGGGTACCGGAACCCGTATCGCATTTGAGGTAAGCTTCCCTTCCAGGCTGGGAAGAGCTTTAGCCACTGCCTTACCCGCGCCTGTTTCCGTGATGACCATATTTAATGCAGCTGCACGACCCCTGCGATACTTTTTATGCAAATTATCTACCAAATTCTGATCATTTGTATAGGCATGGATGGTCTCTAAATGCCCTTTTTTAATGCCCAGGGAGTCTTCAATCACCTTAAGTACAGGAGTAATAGCGTTGGTAGTGCAGGAAGCCGCAGAATAAATTTTAGTCGCGTCCGGATCGTAAGCTTTATGGTTTACGCCGTGTACCACATTAGGAACTTCCTTTCCCGGAGCAGTCAACAATACCCGGCTGGCACCTTTTGCCTTCAAATGTCTTGAGAGAGACGACTTATCCCTAAAGGCCCCTGTATTATCAATTACCAGTGCGTTGTAAATGCCGTATTTAGAATAATCCACAGCTTCCGGCCTGTCCGCACTAATTAGAAATACGGTGGTACCATTTATTACAAGGGCTTGTCTTGAAATGTCTGCCTCCACGGTACCGCTAAACTGTCCATGTACAGAATCTGTTCGTAACAAGGCAGCACGCTTTTCAAGAATTTCGGGCGTGATTTCACCTCGTGTCACTACAGCCCTGAGCCTAAGCTGGTTCCCTTTTCCGGTTTTGGCCATAAGTTCCCTGGCCAATAATCTGCCGATCCTCCCAAAACCATAAAGGACCACATCCCTGGGTTTAATCTCCTTTTGGGCGTTTGCATCCTTCAGTTTATCCAGCACAAACGATTTTACCTCATGGTGACCGTTGTCCTGGGAGTGATATTCATAGGTAAGCTTACCGATATCTATTTTAGCCGGGGGAAGTGGAATATCATGGATGGCCCGTAGGATCTCTACGGAATCAAATATGGAAATGGGCTTTTGGACAAACTCACCGGCATATTCGTGCAAATTGATGATCTCACTTACGTTCCTATCGATAACCTGATTTTTGAACAGTACCACTTCAATGGATCTGTCATACCAGAGGTCGCTTATTATTTTAACGAATTCTGTGGTCGCTTTTCGCCTATCTGCCTGGAAAGCCAATTCTTTTTCATAGGATTTAATGTCGTTCATGATGAGAATTAAAGATTGCAAAAATTTTGGGCAAAAATAGAATTTCAAACGATTTCGAAAAAGGAGATAGCCATAAAAAAACGCCCACTGAAAGGGCGTTTCATTTTTACAATAGGAATATCCGTTGCTACTGGAAAATTATTCTTTCCCTGGTTCCCTCCTCATTTATCAACATGATGCTGGTCCTGCCATAGCGGGAAATTTTCCTAAACCTCTCCTTGGCATCGTCAATATCTGTGATTTTCTCGCCATCCACCTCAACAATTACCTTGTTCAATAGGTCATAGTCTTTGTAAAATTCTGGTACTGCGGTGATCTTTACCCCTTCATTTGTACCAAACTTCTTTTGATCTTCTTGGGAGAGGTTTTTCACCTCTATGCCCATTACCGGAAGCCTCTCGGTTTCCCGCTTCTTTAGTAGCACCGGAAGGGTCATTTGTTTTCCATTACGATCCACTACTACCTCAACTTCATCTCCGGGCCGTTTGGAGGACAGGTATCCTGTGAGTTCGGAGAACTTGCTTACCCTCACCGTTCCGATCTTTTTTATAATATCGCCTTCCTGAAGGCCGGCTGCGGCGGCTCCGGAATCTTCCGTAACACCGGCCACGTAAACCCCATTTATTTCATCCAGTCCCTCTTCACGTGCTTGCTGACTGTTCTCAGTAAGCGTGGTTATTCCCAAAATGCCTTGTTGTACTTTACCGTATTCCAAAAGATCGTCCACTACTTTTTTGGCGATATTACTGGGGACAGCAAAGGAGTATCCCACATAAGAACCGGTTTGGGAAGTAATGGCGGTATTAATTCCAATAAGATCGCCATTGGTATTCACCAAGGCGCCCCCACTATTACCAGGGTTTACTGCGGCGTCCGTTTGGATAAAAGATTGATTTCTACCGGGCGAAATAGAGCGTGCTTTAGCGCTGACAATCCCTGCGGTAACGGTAGAGGTCAAATTAAAAGGGTTGCCAACTGCTAAGACCCATTCGCCAATTTTGGCATTATCGGAGTCGCCAAAAGCGAGATAGGGCAAGGGTTGTTCCACATCAATCTTTAGCAAGGCAATATCCGATGAAGGATCTGCCCCAACAACCTGGGCCTCATAGCTGCTGTTATTGTTTAAAGTAACCTCCAGGGCCTGGGCTTTGGCAATGACATGATTATTGGTTACAATGTAACCATCCGGAGATATAATGACCCCGGAACCCATGCCAATTTGAGGGCGTTGTGTAGCCTCCGAACCATAAAAAAATTCGGCAATAGGGTTACCGCGACTAACCGTCATATTCTTAACGTGTACTACGGCATGAACCGTTTTTTCAGCTGCCACGGTGAAGTCCACCTCATTGATACCCGCACCTTTGGGCGAAGTAGGTAAACTGGTGGAGATAAAAGGAGTGTCTTGAGGTTGAGCAACATAAGTAATCGTTTCTTTCTCAAAAAAATGTTTGTAGGCACTAAGGGTTACGCCCCCTGCTACAAGTGCCACCAAAAAAAGCTGTGCTATTCTTTTCATAGTTCAACGGGATTGAATTTCATTTAGCTAATTAAAATTACCCATAAATCATGCCAGTTTTAACAGTTTAACGCTGTTTTAACGGCACCCTGCTCCTTAAGGGAATGTGCTATCTTTACCGGATGAATCAGCAGTCAGGCCTTCAATTTTACAAATATCAAGGTACCGGTAATGACTTTGTTATGGTTGATAACCGAAGTAATTCCTTTCCAAAAACAGATGTGGAGTTCATTGCGTTTCTATGTGATCGCAGATTTGGAGTGGGCGGTGATGGATTGATATTGCTTGAAGATGACGATTTGTCAGATTTTAAGATGGTATACTTCAACGCTGATGGCAAACAAAGCACTATGTGTGGAAATGGGGGCAGGTGTATTGTTGCGTTTGCCCGGGAATTAGGAATCATAGAAGATACTGCCACCTTCAGTGCTATTGATGGTCTTCACGAAGCCCAAATTAAAAAGGATGAGGTGGTTTTAAAAATGCTCGACGTAGCGACTATCCGAGATCTCGGTAAATACCTCTTTTTGGATACCGGATCTCCGCATCACGTTCAACAAATTGAAGATCTGGAAGGTTTGGATGTAAAACGGGAAGGGGAAAGAATCCGGTATGGTATTTATGGAAAAGCAGGGTGTAACATAAATTTTGTACACCAAATTACCCCTGACACATTCGCTGTCAGGACCTATGAGCGTGGGGTGGAAGATGAGACATTATCCTGTGGTACCGGAGTTACCGCCGTAGCACTGGCCATGTATCATAAGAAGTTAGCGAAAACTACTGAAATTAACGTTCAGGCAAAAGGAGGGGAGTTAAAGGTAACCTTTGAGCAATTGGAAAACGGAAAGTATACCAATATTTATCTTTCGGGCCCTGCTCAGCTGGTCTACAAGGGAAACGTACCATGGTAAAGTTAACTGGAAAAAAATGCTTTTTACGGGCGCTTGAACCTCAGGACCTGGATTTTTTGTATCAACTGGAAAATGATACCGGGGTTTGGGAAATAAGCGGTACGCTTGTTCCTTATTCCAGAGCAGTTTTGAAAAAATATCTGGATAATGCTCATAGGGATATTTTTGAGGTAAAGCAACTACGGCTATCCGTATGTGACCCGGAAGGAAATATAAAAGGGCTGATAGATATGTTTGATTTTGATCCAAAAAATAGTCGGGCAGGCTTAGGTATTGTAGTTTTGAACGCAGCGGATCGAAATAAGGGAATGGGTGCGGAAGCCATTACACTGTTTGTCGACTACGCATTTTCCGTTTTAAACCTCCACCAGGTGTATGCCAATATTCTTGAAGATAATGCTGCCAGCAGGCATGTTTTTGAAAAACTCGGGTTTACCATAGCAGGGGTAAAAAAGGATTGGGTACGGTGGGGGAATGCCTACAAGAATGAAGTTTTATACCAAAAAATACGACCTTGAGCAATCTTAAAAAAGTTCTTTGGGCTACGGCTTTGCTGGGTTTGGCAGTTTGTGCTTTCTTGGCCTATACAATTTACACTGCCATTTTTACACCCAATACAGCCTTCAAAAATGAAGTAGCGTATGTTTTTATTCCTTCGGATGCGACCTTCGAAAAGGTGAAAGAACAATTCAGGCCTTTGTTGAAAGACCTGGCCACTTTTGAAGCAGTAGCCGAGCGCAAAGGGTACAGTAGCTATGTTAAGGCGGGAAAGTTTGCCATCCGCAAAGGAATGAATAATAACGAAATCATTAATACGCTTAGGATTGGTAATATCCCGGTAAAGGTATCTTTTAATAACCAGGACAATGTAGCGGCTCTTGCACAGCGGGTGGCCCAACAAATAGAAGCAGACAGTGCCAGTTTAATTCAGGCGATGGAGGATGCTACCTACCTCCTGGAGAATGGATTTGATCAGGAGCATGAGATTACCTTTTATTTACCCAATACGTATGAGCTTTTTTGGAATACCTCTGCAGAACAATTCAGAGATAGGATGTTACAGGAGTACCACCGGTTTTGGAATCCGCAGAGAAAGCAAAAATGTAAGGAACTTGGCTTGCATCCCAAAGAAGTGTCCACTTTGGCGTCAATAGTACAAAAGGAGAGCGCTAAGGTTGACGAACGACCAAGAGTAGCCGGGGTATATCTGAACAGGTTAAAACGGGGAATGCGGTTACAAGCAGACCCGACGGTGATCTATGCCATAAAGAAGGAGACCGGAAATTTTGATACCATAATCAAGAGAGTGTTGTATCGGGATTTGGAAATTGATTCTCCTTACAATACCTACAAATATGCGGGGCTTCCTCCCGGGCCTGTAACCATGCCCGATATCTCCAGCATTGATGCGGTACTTAATGCGGAACAACACGATTATCTATACTTTGTAGCTGACATTTCGAACTTCGGTTATCATAAGTTTGCCAAAACCCTTGTGCAACACAACCGAAATAAAGTACAGTACGTCCGATGGTTAAACCAGCAGAGCATCCGCCGCTAGCGTGGATTAACGAATTTAATTGCGGTTTAACGTTATTTATCAAGGGTTTAGGAAAAACTTATGAGATTTATCATTTCCCAAATAGAATTCCCCCCTTATATTTGCCGCCCAATTTAATCTGCGTGCAGATTTAAATGAATGCTTATGAAAAGGTGGATTAATTTTTTAGGCCTTCTTGCCATAATTATCGTCCTAACCAGTTTCGCTTACAGAGGCGTTCAACCAGGTGTAATTGTAATTCCTGAAGAACTGATGGTTAAGGACGAATTGATCGCCAAGATTGCCTATGCTGACAGCAGTAGTCTGGACAGCAACCAAAACGCTCCGATTGTCTTTTTAGACCATTCTTTTATTGGTTTTAAAGAAGCACTTGCCTTTAAAGAATCGCAGGGGGATTACGATACGGTAAATACTTTGGGATATCTTGGCAAATATCAGTTTGGAAAGGGAACACTCAAGCTTATGGGGGTATATGACCCTGTAGCATTTCTGGATGATCCTGAACTCCAGGAAACTGTTTTTCAAATGAATATCGCCCGGAATAAATGGATATTACGGAGGGATATCAAAAGGTTTGTGGGAAAAAAAATAAATGGGGTTACCATAACCGAGTCAGGCATAGTGGCTGCCGCCCACCTGGCCGGAGCCGGTAATGTGAAGAAATATCTTCGGTCCTATGGACAACAGGATTTCTCTGATGCTTACGGTAGTTCAGTGGCCTACTACATGAGAAAATTTGCCGGTTACGATATATCTGAAATTAAACCGGTACACAACCCCAAGGTTTAAATTATATCAAGGGCTTACTTTTTTTATTCGTTCAGCCCGTCAGGCCTGAATAATAAAAACGGTAGGCCTTTTGTGCAGGGTAACTTCAATTCTTCGCCATTCGTTAACGGTCTTTGTGGAAATACTCTCGGTAAGAAGGGTGATATCGGAAGCTAAACAAAGACGGGTGGAGGGCTTGAGCTTTTTTATTAACTCCTGGAAAAGCTTGTCATTTCTATAAGGAGTTTCAATAAAAATTTGTGCTTGTCCCGTTTCAAATGAAAGCTTTTCTAGTGATTTTATGGCTTTCCCCCTCAAGTCATTCTCTATGGGAAGATATCCCGTAAAAGCAAAGTTTTGACCATTCATCCCACTGGCCATCATGGCCATTAGTATGGAAGAAGGGCCAACTACGGGCACTACCTGTATCTTTTTTTTATGCGCTATTTGCACTATATCAGCCCCCGGATCGGCTATCCCCGGGGAACCCGCTTCGGATAATAAAGCAATATTCAAACCTTGTATACAGGGATCTAAAAAACCAGGCATTTCCGAGGGGTCAGTGTATTTGTTCAACACATAAAAATGAAGTTCAGGTTGCGATTTGGCAGGGCTTATCCTTTTAATGAATCTCCGGGCCGACTTTTCGTTTTCAACAATGTAATGATCAACATTTTCAATAATCCGCTTAATGGAAATAGGTAAGACTTCCAAAGGGGCGTTGTCACCCAGCATGGTGGGGATCAGATATAGTTTCCCTACTACTAAACTAGGTTTTTTTATCTCATCCATCTGTACTGATTTTCCGGGCTATCGCCTCACATGCACTATTGATCAGGGCATAAACCTTTTCAAAACCATCCCTTCCTCCGTAGTAAGGGTCAGGGACCTCTACCACTCCCAAATCCGTTTCCTCCAGTAAAAGCTTGATCTTATTCTTTTCGTATGCCGTAGTGGCTTGGGATACAAGGGCCTGATAATTGCTATGGTCCATAACGTAAATACGGTCAAAACGGGAAAAATCATCAATGACAAACTGTCTGCAACGTTGCCCGCTAATGTCTATCCCATACTTTTTGGCCACCTGTACGGAGCGTTCATCCGGAGGTTCTCCGATATGATAACCCGCAGTTCCTGCAGAATCGACAATTACGTGTTTTGGGTCTACCTTAGCTTCTAGGATCCCCTCAGCCAATGGGGATCTGCAGATATTTCCCAGACATACCATTAGAATTTTGGTCATCGTGCATGGGTCTTAGGAGAATTTTTTGTCCAGGTCTTCTTTATACTTTCGGAACTGTTTGTCGGTCTCCGCCAGGTTTTCCACTGTTTTGCAGGCGTGTAAAACCGTAGCATGGTCCCTTTTTCCTATTTGGGAACCAATGCTGGCCAGTGAGGCTTTTGTGAACTTTTTGGCAAAGAACATCGCCAATTGACGCGCCTGGACAATATGACGTTTCCGCGTTTTGGACTGTAAAGTGGCAACATCCATTTCAAAATAATCGGAAACTACTTTTTGGATATAATCTATGGAAACTTCCCTTTTGGTATTCTTTACGAACTTCTCCACTATTTGTTGGGCAAGTTCTAATGTGATCTCTTTTCTGGTAAAGGAAGCCTGGGCGATAAGTGATATAATTGCGCCTTCCAGTTCTCTGATATTCGTCTTTATATTCTTGGCTACGTGGTCAACGATATCTTCGGGCATTTCCACCCCGTCGCGGTATAACTTGTTTTTTAGTATGGAGACCCTGGTTTCATAATCCGGGCTTTGCAGCTCAGCGGATAAACCCCATTTGAATCTTGACAGTAACCGTTGCTCAATGTCCTGCATATCCACAGGAGCTTTATCCGAGGTCAAGATGACCTGTTTCCCGTTTTGATGTAAATGGTTAAAGATATGGAAGAACACATCCTGGGTGCCGGACTTCCCGGAAAGAAATTGTACATCATCTATGATCAGTACGTCGATCAGTTGGTAAAAATGGATAAAATCGTTTCGGGTGTTCTTTTTTACTGATTCTATATACTGTTGTGTAAATTTTTCAGCAGAGATGTAGAGCACCGTTTTTTCGGGATATTTATCTTTAATATCTACTCCAATGGCATGTGCAAGATGGGTTTTACCTAAGCCCACGCCACCAAATACCATTAAGGGATTAAAGGAAGTGCCCCCGGGTTTATTGGCTACTGCCAAACCTGCGGACCGGGCCAGCCTGTTGGAATCCCCTTCTAAAAAATTTTCAAAATTATAGTTGGGATTGAGTTGAGACTCTATTTTTATGTTGCGGATACCCGGTATTACAAATGGATTCTTTAGCTCCGGATTTTTAGAGGTAATAGGGACATCCAACTCCTGGGGGGCCATTGCAGAACGGTTACTACTGGGAATCTTTTCCGTGAAAGATTCATTACCACCGTACTTGTTTTCCATTTTAATAATATAAATCAGTTTAGCATTGGAGCCTAACTCCTTACGCAACGCTACTTTTAAAAGCTTTACATAGTGTTCCTCCAACCACTCGTAAAAAAATTTACTGGGCACCTCTATGCTCAACGCATTGTCTGCCAAGCGTATAGGCTTTATAGGAAGAAACCATGTTTTGAATGCCTGCGGTTGGATGTTATCTTGGATAAAAACCAAACAATTTTTCCATACGGAAGATGCAGTAACACTCATGCTCAGATAGTTCCTTAGTTGTTGGTTAGTGATTAAGTTTTATGATCAAAACTTTTGGGGGTATCCCTGTTGCTCAGAACGCGACAAATATGTGCACAAAAAAACTAAAAAAAAAATCATTTGTCAGTTGAAAATATACTTTTTTTTTTGCATGTTTTGGTCGCAAAAATCCAGCCTATAAATATATCGTTTTTCAGGAAATTAAATGAATTTTAACAAAGTTTCTTTCCGGGTAAGATATTCGGAGACCGATCAAATGGGAGTAGTATATCATGGTAGGTATGCTGAATATCTTGAGGTTGGGAGGGTAGAATGGCTACGTTCCCTTGGAATTTCATATAAAAAACTTGAAGATGACGGTATTTTCCTTCCGGTAATACACTTACAAATTCAATACAAAAAGTCGGCCAAGTACGACGACCTTCTCACTGTTGAAACCTATCTGAAGGATAAACCCCTGGTCCGAATCAATTTTGACTACAAAATCTATAATGAAAATAGAGAACTGTTGGTCCTTGCCAGCACTACTTTAGTCTTTATGGACAAAGAAAAAAACAAACCGGTCAAGTGCCCTCCCATGATCCTTGAGAAGCTGGGGTAATTTGTTTGGATTGAAGACCGGGTATTTTGTCTAATTCCCGAAGCACGCTTTCTGCAATATCCTTGCGTATAGTGGCCGTTATAGTGCTGCGTACTTCAATTTTCTTTGAGACCAGTACGGCATCCATTTTTTTAAGCAGACGTAAAACACTATCCAATTGCGGATAGTCAAAGAGTAAATGGAGCGTCACCGTACTAAAAACTTCAATTAGGGGAACAGATCTTAGGGCAAGTAATGCGGTGGTTCGGTAGGCTTTTATCAGCCCTCCCGTTCCAAGTTTGGTTCCCCCGAATATACGGACCACAACCACCAGAATATTGGTAAGACCAAAAGACCGGATCTGTCCATATATAGGTTTTCCGGCAGTGTTCTTGGGTTCGCCGTCGTCATTCACCCTATATTGAATTTGGGCTACACCTAGCTGCCACGCATAACATACATGATGGGCCGCAGGGTGTTTTTTGCGAAGCTTTTCCAGAAGCGGTGGTATTTCTTCTTCTTTTTGTAGAGGAAAGGCGTAGCCAAAGAACTTACTTTTTTGTTCTTTAAAAAGTATTTCTGCGGAAGGATTCGGTATGGTTTTGAAGTTATCGGATACCACGGTCATCAAAATAAGGCTACCAATACAATGCTGACTACGGCGAAACCTACACCCAACCAATTCTTCGGGCTTAACCTTTCTTGAAAGAGTATAACCCCCAGAAGTGTGGTGAACAATACAATAGACACGTTGTTAAGCGTAAATATGGAGGAACTGTTCAAAACATCACTTTTCAAGGCACGTAACAGGTAATAGATGGAAAAATAATTGGGAACTCCCAGAAAAACTCCTCCAAGTACATTCTTAAAATTTACTTTAAGGGGAGAACGTTTGATTTGGAGAACCATAAAAACGATGCCGGATAATGCGGCGGCTCCAAATACGGTGGAAGAAAACAGCGGAAATTCTTCGTTCCCGAGATGGGTCTCCTGTATGTATTTTATCGAAGTATCTATTACACCGGATCCCAGGAAAACAAGGACAGGAAGCCAAAAATCACGTTTGGAGACCGAAACCTCCTTTTTTTTGATAGTAGCTAAATACACCGCGATCAAAGCCAGTGCTATTCCAATAAACTGAAGAAAAGAAAGCCTTTCTTTATATACCATAAGAGCAAATACAACAGGAACCACTAATGACATTTTTGTTGCTACCGAAGTAACCCCAACCCCATTGACCTGCGAAGATTTTGCCATGATATTGAATACGATAATAAAAAATACACCCAGAATGGCGGTCTCCATGAACCAGGACTTATGTACTATCTCCTGTATATTTAGGGGCTCGGGGTTGATCATGATCCCGAGCATACCGGCCACCACATAGTTTGTTATAATGGCATACAGGGTTTGCACTTTATAAGTGGCAAATAGTTTGAATACTATAAAAATAAGGGTTGAGCAAAGTACGCTAAGAGCGAGGTCCAGCATTATAAACGGGATTTAAGTTGGGTAATGTCCTCATACCCTACTTTTAGATTCCAGGTGGCAAGCCCCAATACGGCAGCAGCATCCGTATTTTCCTTGGTGTCATCCACAAAAAGTGTCTCTTCAGGGAGGAGACCATTTTCGTCAAGTACAAATTCAAAGATCTCGGGATCGGGCTTTCGCATGTTTATTTCGTAGCTGAGATAGAAAACCTCAAAGGAACGCTTAAAACGTTCCATTTTTTGTACCCCTAAACTTTGCTCGACCCAGCGGATATGGAGCTCATTAATGTTGCTCAATAGGAAAAGACGATAGTTTTGTTCTGCTGCTAGCGCTTCAATAAATTCCAGGCGGGTATCCGGAAAATCCAGGAGTATGGCATTCCAGGCATCCCTTAGAATTTGTGAAGAAGCGGTGGGAAATAATCTTCCTGTCTCCTCTAAAAAAGCTTCAGTGGAGACGATTCCTTTCTCGTATGCTTTAAAGAGACTGTCCAGGTTAGGGGTGGTTGTAGTGTATCCATACTTCAGCATTTCCCTGGCGGTAGCGGACTTATCGAGATTAATGAATACATCGCCAAAGTCCAATATGATATTTTTAATCATTGCTCAAATGGATTAATGTGTCATTTAATATCTTTCGGGTGCTTACGGTCCTTCCCGAGATAAAAGGTGCTTTTATTCCTTTTTTTAAAACAGCGTTCCCTTTAAATATCAGGGCTTCGTCCCAAAGATGGGTATCAATAAAGGCCTGTAATGTTTTTCCCCCTCCTTCTATCAATACGCTCTGGATGTTGTGTTCGAACAACAGGGTACTGATTTGTACCGTGATTTCCCGGGAAAAATCCAATACTTCAACAACAGTGTGTTTTGGTGTCGGTTGAGCGGTTTTTTTTTCGGTTAGGATGATAGTCCTTGTGCTCCCGTCCATAATGTGGTAATGCGGCGGAATTTTACCCTGCCGGTCCAGGGCGATCCGGATAGGGTTGGGTCCACTCCAATCCCTTACGGTCAAGCTGGGATTATCTTCCAGAACCGTATGGGTACCCACCAAAATGGCCATTTCCTGACCTCTTAGCCGATGTACGAGTTGCCGTGAATAGGTATTGGTGATCCAAAATGGGGCGGGATCTTTTTCACGTGCTGTTTTCTCCGGAGCGATCCATCCGTCCAGGGATTCGGCCCATTTCAAGGTGATAAAAGGACGCTTTTTTTCGTGAAAGGTCAGGAAGCGTTTATGTAATGCCCGACACTCGTTCTTTAAGACACCCGTTACCACTTCGCAACCGGAGTCCTGTAATCTTTGTATCCCTCTTCCGGAGACTTTAGGATTTGGATCGAGTAGGCCAATGACAACTTTTGGGATGCCGCATTGTAAGATCAGGTCCGCACAGGGTGGTGTTTTTCCAAAATGAGAACAAGGTTCTAAGGTGACATATAGCGTGGCTTTAGCAAGTTGCGATTTGTCTTTTACAGCGTTGATAGCATTTACTTCGGCATGGGGCCCTCCAAAAGGGCTGGTGAATCCTTCTCCTATAACCCTGTTTTCCACCATCAATACACATCCTACAGAGGGGTTTGGTGCGGCCAAAGCCAAACCGTATTTACCCAGCTGTATGGCCCGGAGCATGTATTTTTGATCTATATTCACGCTGCAAAAGTAGCGCATTCAACCGATGGAAAAACATCTATTCCTACGTGAAATAGAAAATGGGGACAACACCCGGGTAGCACAGTTAATACGGGCAGTTCTGGAAGAATATAACGTGCCCAAAGTGGGTTCCGCGTATCAGGACAAAGCATTGGATGATATGTTTATGGCGTATACCGCTCCAAAATCCGCTTTTTTTGTGGTTAGCGATGGAGAAAAAATTGTGGGTTGTGTCGGCATCGCTCCCTTGGAGAACCACAACGGGAATGTGTGCGAATTACAAAAAATGTATTTGACCAAAGCGACCAGGGGTTTGGGGCTTGGTAAAAAAATGATGGCAATTTGTTTGTCCAAAGCCAGGGAGTTTGGCTTTGAAGGTTGTTATTTGGAGACCATGCCCAATATGGAAGCCGCCCAAAAGCTTTACCGGGAAAACGGATTCACCTATTTAGAGGCTCCCATGGGGTGTACCGGACATTCGGCTTGTCCCGTTTACATGTATAAAAAACTGTAAGCTATGCTCCTTAGTGAAATCAAGGCAATTTTTCATTCGGAGTTGGACTTGCTGTATCCTGCAGAGGAAGTTGATGCATTCTTTTATCGCATGGTCGAACATTACCTTGACCTACAACGTTTTGTTTTGGTAGTGCAGCCAGCTTTAACACTGTCAAAGAAGGAAGAGCAACCTTTGTTTAAAGGATTGGCACGATTAAAAAATGAGGAACCTATCCAGTATATCCTTGGCGAGACCCACTTTCGGGATGTGATACTTAAAGTAAACAAGAATGTGCTGATACCAAGACCGGAAACAGAAGAACTGGTCAGTTGGATTATTGAAGAGTACCAACAGTCGCAAGATAAGGGGCTCACTATTCTGGATATTGGGACGGGTAGTGGTTGTATCGCCATAACACTGGCTAAGGAATTTCCTGCCGCCAAAACCGTTGCTTTGGATGTTTCCGGAAAAGCTTTAGCGGTAGCTAAGGGGAATGCAGAATTGCATGGAGTTCAAATTGCATTCGTTAAGAGTAACATTTTGGAGTTGGGATATCATCCCGATGCCAAATTTGATGTGATCGTTTCCAACCCCCCTTACGTACGTGATTCGGAGAAACCCGGGTTGCGGAATAATGTCAAAGCTTATGAACCGGAAGAAGCGCTTTTTGTTCCTGATAAAGATCCCCTTTTGTACTACAAGGCGATAACGAAGTTTGCCGGGGAACATCTAAAAACCGGAGGGAATCTTTTTTTGGAGATCAATCAATATCTGGGGAAAGCAACCCTGGCGTTATTGCAGGAAGAAGATTTTACCAAAATTGAATTGAAAAAGGATATTTTTGGAAAGGATAGAATGATAAAGGCTTTGAAATAGTGATGGAACGCATTGTTGTTTTTTGTGGTAGTAGTGATGGCAAAGATTCAAAAATCATTGAAGATGCCTCAAAATTGGGAAGTACCCTGGCAAAACAAAAGGTATCGTTGGTCTATGGTGGTGCCAGCGTGGGTGTCATGGGGCACATGGCGCAAGCTTGTTTAAACAACGGTGGAAGCGTAATTGGCGTAATTCCGGATTTTTTAATGCTTCGTGAAATATATCATAAAGGACTTACCGAGTTGATCATCACGAAAACCATGCACGAGCGCAAATTAAAAATGTATGAATTATCGGACGGGGTCATCATGCTTCCGGGGGGCTATGGTACCCTGGAAGAGTTTTTTGAGATGCTCACCTGGGCACAGTTAGGACTTCATCATAAGCCTATTGGCATTTTAAATACGAATGGCTTCTACGATGAGTTGTTGGCCATGTTGGAGAAAATGATTGCCTTAGAATTTCTGAAAAAAGAAAACTACGAAATGATACAGGTAGATTCCGAAATTGAAGAGCTATTGAAAAAAATGGCGGATTTTGAACCCATAGCGGTACCAAAGTGGTTAAAAAAAGGTCAAATTTGATGAATGTATCTCAAAAAATAATTTCACTCCGTGGGGAACTCCGGGAGCATAATTACAACTACTACGTTTTAGATCAGCCTACTATTTCGGACTATGAGTTTGATATGAAGCTGAAAGAGCTCCAGGACCTGGAAAAGGCACATCCGGAATTTCACGACCCTACTTCTCCCACACTGAGGGTCGGCGGGACGATCACCAAAACCTTTGACACCATTGTCCATGAGCATCGCATGTATTCTTTGGATAATTCATATTCCAAGGAAGATTTACAGGATTGGGAGAAACGCATCCAGCGTATTTTGGGAGATGTCCCGGTAGCCTTTGTTTGTGAATTAAAATATGATGGCGCCTCTATTAGCCTAACCTATGAGGAGGGAAAGCTGCTACGGGCGGTAACCCGGGGAGACGGTTTTCAGGGGGATGATGTCACTACCAATGTGAAGACCATAAAATCCATTCCACTGCAATTAAAAGGGGATTTTCCGCCAAAGTTTGACATTCGTGGTGAAATCATTCTCACCCTGGAAGGTTTTGCCCAAATGAATCAGGAGCGTATTGAAAACGGGGAAGAACCGTACATGAATCCCAGGAATACGGCCTCCGGTAGTCTGAAGTTGCAGGATAGTACGTTGGTGGCCAAGCGCCCTCTGGATTGCCTGTTGTATAGTGTAGTGGGAGCAACAGGAATACAAACCCAGTTTGAAATGCTGGAAAAAGCACGGGAATGGGGCTTTAAGGTGCCCACAGTTGCAAAGCTTTGCAAATCCACGGATGAAGTGTTGCAATTTGTGGAGTATTGGGATGTACACCGGCATGATTTGCCTTACGAAACCGATGGGGTGGTAGTTAAAGTGAATGGTTTACAGCAACAAGACGAACTGGGGAATACCGCAAAGT
The DNA here is from genome assembly GCA_028284285.1 of Croceivirga sp. Classification (GTDB taxonomy): domain Bacteria; phylum Bacteroidota; class Bacteroidia; order Flavobacteriales; family Flavobacteriaceae; genus Croceivirga. The sequence continues at coordinate 58,992 of JANQSA010000072.1, read as the reverse complement.
CGCCCCGCTGGGCGATGGCCTACAAGTTCAAAGCAGAACAAACGAGCACAGTGCTTAGAGAGATCACCTACCAGGTAGGCCGAACCGGAGCAATTACCCCGGTAGCCAATCTGGAACCGGTATTATTGGCAGGTACTACGGTAAAACGGGCTTCTTTGCACAATGCAGACCAAATAGCCAAATTAGATGTGAGGGTAGGGGATACTGTTTTTGTGGAGAAGGGAGGGGAGATTATCCCAAAGATCATAGCCGTTGATTTTACGAAGCGGAACCCGGATTCCCGTCCTACCGAATACATAACCCACTGCCCGGAATGCGGCACAGCATTGATCAGAAAGGAGGGCGAAGCCCAACACTTTTGCCCTAATGATACCGGTTGTCCCCCACAGATTACCGGTCGCATTCAGCACTTTATTTCCCGAAAGGCCATGGACATCGAAGGGTTGGGGAGCGAGACCGTTGAGTTATTGTTTAAAGAAGGGCTGATTGCCAATTATGCTGATCTCTATACGCTTACCGAAGCTCAGGTAATACCATTGGAACGTATGGCGGAAAAATCAGCTGAAAATCTGGTAAAGGGTATCGAGGCTTCCAAGGCCATTCCTTTTGAACGTGTGTTGTTTGCCCTGGGCATACGATATGTAGGAGAAACTGTGGCCAAAAAGTTGGCGAGATCCTTTAAAAATATCGATGCTTTAATGCAGGCTACTGAGGAAGCATTGATCAGGGTGGATGAAATAGGAGGGCGAATAGCGGAAAGTGTGGTGCAATTCTTTGCTGTTGAAAGCAATCGGGAGTTGGTGGAACGCCTAAAACACCACGGACTACAGTTTTCTTTGTCCGAAGAGCAATTGAGCAATCAATCGGATAAATTACAAGGGCAAACTTTTGTGGTCTCCGGAGTATTTGCAACTCTCAGCAGAAACGAACTTAAAAAGTTAATAGAAGACAATGGAGGAAAAGTGGCATCATCAGTTTCTTCAAAGACCAGCTATTTGATAGCGGGAGAAAATATGGGCCCCAGCAAGCGCACCAAAGCGGAAGGATTAGGAGTGCCGATAGTATCTGAGCAGACATTTTTGCAAATGTTAACCGAATGAAAATCCCAGGGAGTTATACCGAATTCGAATCCGCCTTGAAGCAGTCAGAACCTCCGGGTGTATGGCCAATAGAACTAAAGGCCTTGTGGTGGGACTACAGGGGAGACTGGGATATTGCACACGATCTTGTGGATCAAAGTGCCACACCTTTGAGTAATTGGATCCACGCCTATTTGCATCGTAAGGAAGGGGACGAATGGAATGCTGGCTATTGGTACGGTCAAGCGGGGAAGCCGTTTTGCAAGACAAGTTTATCCGAAGAATGGCTTCAACTCGTAGCTGTGATTTTGACAGATAAGGGAAACTAAATAACTGCCTCCAATTCTTCATAACCATGGACATTCCTCATGTTAGGTTATCGTAGAAATGGTTTGGATGCCTTAGCTGAACACAAGTTTTATCAATTTTAAAGGAACAAAAATGATCAAAGCAGATCAAAGGAGTATCCCGGAGCAGTAACTTGAATACAATTTGTTTTATTTAAAACAAATTGTTATTATTTTAAAACAATAGGTATTTTTATCTTTGAAATGTGATGTTTTTAGATTGCCTACATTTGCAAAAAGGCAAGTTTTAGAATGGTTTTAAAAACATTACAGGAAAAGTTCAAAGTAAAATCAGGTCTAAAATATCTGGAAGACGAGCTTAGAAGGCCCAGGCACTTCCAAGAGAAGAAAGGAGTGGCTGCTTTGGCTTGTGTAGTGGATATGGACAAGTTCCCAAATGCCGAGGCTTTTCAGGAATTGCGACACTTCCTCAATTTAAAACCTAATGCTATTCACATCATGGGGTACAAACGGGGAGGCCACCGCAATGGGATGTTTTCCATACCCTTTTGCACCGATAAAGACCTGGGATGGAATGGTTCTATTGAAAATGGGGACTTCGCCGAGTTTTCGGGAAGAGATTATGACGTATTGATCAATTATTATACGGATGATCGATTATTATTGAAATTAATGTCCACCAAAATAGCAGCAAGGATCCGTGTGGGATTCCAGGGCATGGACAATGCCATGAATGATTTAATTTTTAACTGTCAACTTGATGACTTTAAGACCTTTACCTCTGAATTAAAAAAGTATTTGAAAATATTAAATGAAATTTGATATAAACCACTTAATGGGTACCGGTGTTGCATTGGTCACACCCTTTACAAAAGACTCCCGGATTGACGTAAAGGCTCTGGAACGTATTGTGGAGCATTGTATTGCGGGAGGAGTGGACTATCTGGTAGTTTTGGGGACCACAGGGGAGGCGGTCACTTTAGATAGTGCGGAGAAAAGGCTGGTAATGCAAACGGTTTCACTGGCCAACGCCGGTCGTTTGCCTTTGGTGGTTGGGGTAGGAGGAAATAATACCAGGGCTGTGGTACAAGAACTCCAAACAATAGATTTTATGGACTATTGCGCCATATTATCGGTATCTCCGGCTTATAATAAGCCTAGCCAAGAAGGTATATATCAACATTTTAAGGCTATTGCTCAGGTTAGCCCGCTTCCCTTAATTCTATATAACGTACCTTCCAGGACAGGGAGTAATATGCTCCCGGAAACCACCTTGCGTCTGGCAAAGGATTTTGATACTATTGTGGCGATCAAGGAAGCTTGTGCGGACCTGCTTCAGGTAGATCAGATACTACGGCAAAAGCCGGAGAATTTTCTGGTGATTTCCGGAGATGATTTTACCGCCTTACCAACGGTTCTTGCAGGTGCCTCAGGAGTAATTTCCGTATTAGGGCAGGGTTTGCCTTCCGCCTTTTCCAAAATGGTTACCCTTGCACTAAAAGGCGATTCGGATCCTGCTTATGTAATTCATCAGTCCCTTTTGGATGGAATGCATCTGATTTTTGAGGAGGGTAGTCCTGCGGGGATTAAAGCACTTTTTAGGGAGTTGCGGCTTTGTAAACCGTATGTACGTTTACCTTTGGTTCCTGCAAGTACAACCCTAAAAAAGAAGATAACTTCCTTTTTAGCACGTTTTCAACAAGTGGAAGCCCAGTAAGTTAAATTTTTCAAAACCGCTTTTGGTCCCTTGGTGATCTAACGGATATTTCCCATCTTCCGTTGTGTTAATCGACGGATTATTACTAATTTTGCCGAATGTTTTGTTGGAAAAGGGCTAACTGCATATACACACTGCTTATTCTTTTATTGCTGGCATCCTGCAATGAATACCAAAAAGTATTGAAGAATGAGGATGTAAAAGCAAAATACGATCTTGCCGAGCGTTTTTATAAAGAAGGAGATTTCAAACGGGCCAATCGTTTATTTGAACAAATTGCTCCGCGTTTTGTAGGCAAACCACAAGGTGAGCGGGTAATGTTCTTTTTTGCGGATTCTTATTTCAAAACCGAACAGTATTATCTGTCCGGCTATCAATTTGAACGTTTTATCAAGTCCTACCCTAATAGTGAAAAACTTCAGGAAGCTGTTTTTTTGGAAGGGAAAAGTTATTACATGCTGTCCCCGAGATATTCCCTGGACCAGACGGATACTGACAAGGCACTGGCCAAACTTCAAAACTTTATCAATACCTATCCGGATTCGGAGTTTTTTGCCGAGGCTAATGATATGGCTCAGGAATTGACGCAAAAGAAGCAGAAAAAACAAATTGAAATTGCTAAGCAGTTTGATAAGTTAGGGGAATTTAACTATCCCATTTTGATCTCTTCCATTGCGGCATTGAACAACTTTGTTTCGGACAATCCGGGTTCCATCTACAGGGAAGATGCCTTTTTTTATCGGCTCAAGTCTGCGATAACCCTCGCTCAGAATAGTACTTCGGGACGTCAAAAAGAGCGTTATGAAGAAGCCCTGGTATTCTATCGTGCGTTAATGAAATCATACCCCGAAACAAAGTACAAAAAGGAAGCAAGTAATTACTTCAGATTAATACAAGAAGCACTGGAATTGCCGGAAGAGGCAGTTTCAAAATAACAGCAGTAATATCCAAGAATGAAAGATTTAAAAAACACCAAAGCTCCTATTTCTACGGTTACTTTTAACCGGGACGAATTTGATGAGAAAACGGATAACGTCTACGAGGCGATCTCCATTGCATCAAAAAGGGCAATACAGATTAACTCTGAAATCAAAAAAGAGCTACTGGAAAAACTTGAAGAATTTGCCACCTACAGTGATAGCCTGGAAGAAGTATTTGAAAATAAAGAGCAAATAGAGGTATCCAAGTTTTACGAAAAGCTACCGAAACCACATGCCCTGGCGGTACAGGAGTGGTTGGAAGATAAGATCTACTATCGCAACACGGAGAAGGAAGCTTAAATGTTAGGCGGAAAAAATATCCTTTTGGGGGTTACCGGGGGGATTGCCGCTTACAAAACCACTTACCTGGTTAGGGTATTAGTCAAAGCCGGTGCAACAGTCAAAGTTATAATGACCCAAAGTGCCAGCAGCTTTGTCACACCCCTTACCCTCTCTACCTTGTCTAAGAATCCCGTTTTACTGGATTTTATCAATGAGGAAGAAGGTAGCCTTTCATGGAATAACCATGTGGAATTAGGATTATGGGCAGATATCATGGTGATTGCCCCGGCAACGGCCAATACCCTTTCCAAAATGGCCAATGGTACTTGTGATAACCTTCTCTTAGCTACATATCTGTCCGCGAAATGCCCGGTTTACGTGGCGCCTGCGATGGATCTGGATATGTATCAACATCCTTCAACAAAGGCCTCTTTAAAACAACTGGAGGCCTTTGGTATTACTATAATACCCGCAGAATCAGGAGAATTGGCCAGTGGCCTCAGTGGAGAAGGCCGTATGGCGGAACCCGAGAATATCCTGGCATGTATTGAAGATCACCTTAAAACAGGGCTCTCTCTTTCGGGCAAGGAGGTTTTGATAACAGCGGGCCCTACTCATGAGGCTATTGATCCGGTTCGGTTTTTAGGGAATAGATCCACCGGTAGCATGGGATTTGAATTGGCCAAAAAAGCAGCAGAACTGGGTGCCCAGGTAACTTTGATCACAGGTCCAACCGCTTTGCAGTTAGATCACCCCAATATTTCATGTATTCATGTTACCTCTGCCGCAGAGATGTATAGTGCGGTTCATGACAATTTTGCCACCGTAGATATTGCCATAAGTGCAGCAGCCGTAGCGGATTATCGACCGAAAACAGTTTCCACTCATAAAATTAAAAAGCAAGAAGGAGACAATACCATGGTATTGGAATTGGAGCGTACCAAAGATATTTTACACTCCCTGGGGAAGGTTAAAAAAGAGAAGCAGTTTTTGGTAGGATTTGCCCTGGAAACACAGGACGAACTACAAAACGCCAAAACGAAGCTGAGGACTAAAAACCTGGACGCCATAGTACTAAATTCTTTGAATGATCCGGGCGCGGGATTTGGAAGCACCAACAAAATCACATTTCTGGATAAGAATTTCAATTCCAAAACGTTTAAAGTAAAGACCAAGTCCGAGGTGGCTTCGGACATTTGGGAAGAAATCATCCAAAGGATCCATGCGTAGTTTTTTTTTCTTTCTCATCTTTTGTTGTGCTCTAGGGGCAACGGGTCAGGAGTTTGATTGTTTGGTAACCGTGAACTCTGATCAAATTGGGCAGACGAATCAACAGATCTTTAGGACCCTTGAGCAATCCTTAAACGATTTTGTCAATAAGAACAAATGGACGGACCGTTTGTTCTCCGAAAATGAACGGATAAGTGCCAGGATGTTTATCACGGTGACCAGCTATGAATCTGATCGGTTTGAAGCCACTTTGCAAATTCAATCCTCAAGACCGGTATACAATACCTCTTACGAAACGCCTGTATTCAATTATAAGGATAATGAGTTTAATTTTATATATCAGGAGTTTGAGCCCCTGGTCTACAATCCCAATTCCTTTGACTCTAATTTGGTTGGGGTTATAGCCTACTATATGTATATTATCCTAGGCCTTGATGCGGATACTTTTTCCTTGCAAAGCGGGGATGAGTATTATCGGGCAGCACAAAACATTGTTACCCAGGCCCAGGGAACCAGTTTTGGCGGATGGGCTCAGGAAACCGGAGAACGTACCCGTTTTGAACTGGTGGATAATCTTCTTTCCAATACATTCCGGGAATATAGAATGGCGATGTACAATTACCACCTCAAGGGCATGGATGTATTGGCAGACAACAACAGCAACGGGAAGCAAGTCATTGCCGGAAGTCTTCGCCTCTTTGAGACACTCATAAAACGACGGCCTAATGCGTTTTTAATACAGACTTTTTTTGATGCCAAGGCAGAGGAGATCCAAAATATCTTTTCGGATGGTCCTAAAGTGGACATCGTGAAACTCAAGGAAACTTTAAATAGGGTGGCCCCTTTCTACTCCAGTACCTGGAATGAGATAACATACTAATACTAATGCTACAGATGGTTATCTTTGCCATGCTAAAAGAATAACCATTGCTTACGCAGCTTTCTATAAAGAATTACGCCCTCATCGATGACCTCAATGTTACCTTTGGGGAGGGGTTTACTACCATAACCGGGGAAACCGGAGCCGGGAAATCTATTTTGTTGGGAGCGTTTTCCCTGGTATTAGGGAAGCGGGCGGATCTTTCCTCACTGAAAGACAGCGGACGAAAGTGTACCGTGGAGGCAGGATTTTCTATTGAAGGGTATGCCCTGGAACAGTTCTTTGAAGATCGCGACCTGGATTATGAGCAACATACCATTTTGCGGAGAGAGATCTTACCTAGCGGAAAATCGCGGGCTTTTGTGAACGATACCCCTGTTACCCTTGAAATACTCTCAAACTTGGGGACCAGGCTGGTAGATGTCCATTCCCAACATCAAACGCTCCGTCTTACCGAAAATGCTTTTCAGTTTAAAGTGGTGGATGCTTTGGCTGGAAATAGCCTTCCGCTCATGGAATATCGTAAAAACCTGGATGCTTTTCGGGAATTGGAAAGGGAGCTACAGCAGTTACTGGATTTTAAGACAGAAGCCGCCAAGGAACTGGACTATAATTCTTTTTTATTAGAGGAACTGGAAAAAGCCCCGCTTAAAGAGGGTATTGTAGAGACACTGGAAACGGAATACGAACAACTGAATAATGTAGAGACCTTATTGGAATCGCTGGCACAGGTACATCAGTTGTTCAATGAGGATCAAATGGGGTTATTGACCCACCTTACCACACTGCGACAGCTTACTCAAAAGCTTTCAGCTTTTGGGGAAAGGTTTACAGACCTGGATCAAAGAGTACAATCCGCAGTAATTGAATTATCCGATATTGCTGTTGAATTTCAAGGATTGCAGGAAACGGTGGAGCCGGATCCCGGGAGGTTAGAGGAGGTCAATAGTCAATTACAGCTATTGCATAATCTATTCAAAAAACATCAGGTTACCGAGGTTACCGGGTTAATTGGCATAAAAGAAAGGCTTCTTAAAACGGTAACTGCTTCTTTAAATATTGATACCGAAATTCAAGATAAAAAGAATGCTCTGGCAAGGCAGCGGGAGGTATTGGAAAAGCTATGTGCTGAGATATCCGGGAACAGGAAAAAGATTCTCCCGGAACTAAAAGATATGCTCAAGCAGAAAATGGGGGTGCTGGGCATGTCATCGGCATCCTTTAAAATTGAAGTTGATCCGTCCAAAGTTTTTACCAATACCGGGAAAGACCATTTGACTTTTCTGTTTTCGGCGAACAAGGGTTCGGATTTCGGGGAGTTGAAGAAAGTGGCTTCAGGTGGAGAATTATCGCGTATAATGCTGGCCATTAAAGCTATATTGGCTTCTTATGAACAACTTCCTACATTGATGTTTGACGAAATTGACACAGGAGTTTCAGGGGAGATCTCTAATGCCATGGGAGAAATTATGAAGGAAATGGGGCAGTATATGCAGATATTTTCCATCACTCATTTACCTCAGGTGGCTTCCAAGGGAAAACAGCAGTTCAAGGTGTTTAAAGAAGAGTTCCAAAATACTACTCGTAGCCAGATGAAGTTGTTGTCCGGTGAGGAAAGGATTGCGGAGCTGGCGGAAATGCTGGGGGGGAAGTCGTACTCAGAATCCGCGGAGAACCATGCCAGAACCTTGTTAATGCAAAGCTAAGAACACCGGTTTTGAGTATTCCTTTAAACGTATTTAGCTCACATTAGTTCTTAGCGGGATCTGTTAGTGGCTTGCAAAGCCCATACTAACTACTACATTCGATTTTTGAATTGACTATATTTACCCCGGAATAAAACGACAACAATCTTTTTGACATGAGTTATAACCTATTAGAAGGGAAAAAGGGAATTATTTTTGGCGCTTTGGATGAGCATTCCATTGCATGGAAAACGGCGGAACGTGTACACAAGGAAGGAGGTGAATTTGTGCTTACCAATGCACCAATCGCCATGCGTATGGGGCAGATAAAACAGTTAGCCGAAAAAACGAGTGCGGAAATCATTCCTGCGGATGCAACGAGCGAGGAAGACTTGCAAAACCTGGTGTCCCAGTCTATGGAGATTTTGGGAGGAAAACTGGATTTTGTGCTGCATTCCATAGGGATGTCCATAAATGTTAGAAAGGGACGGCATTACACAGACGAAAAATATGATTTCACTACCAAGGGTTGGGATGTCTCCGCGCTATCTTTTCATAAGGTACTGCAAACGCTATACAAAGCGGATGCTATGAATGAATGGGGGAGCATAGTAGCCCTTACCTATATGGCCGCCCAACGTGCTTTTCCGGATTATAACGATATGGCCGATAATAAAGCCTATCTGGAATCTGTGGCCAGAAGCTTTGGTTACTTCTTCGGAAAAGAGAAAAAAGTAAGGGTCAATACCATATCACAGTCCCCAACACCCACCACAGCGGGCCAAGGCGTAAAAGGGTTTGATGGTTTCATTACGTACGCTGAAAAGATGTCTCCGCTTGGAAATGCAACTGCGGAAGATTGTGCCAATTACACGGTTGCACTTTTTTCGGACCTTACGCGTAAGGTCACTATGCAAAATCTGTTTCACGACGGTGGATTTTCAACTACCGGAGTAAGCGAGGAAGTGATTACAGCATTTAACAAATAAATCGAATAGCGGTTAACAGGCCATCCATAAGAAGGCTTTCTTATTTCCAAAAATGTTCCATCCAGAGTTCTCATTCATTATTCCGGTCTATAACCGACCCGAAGAAATAGAAGAATTATTGGAAAGTATCTTGCGCCAGGATTTCGAGGAAAATTTTGAAGTGGTGATCGTAGAAGACGGTTCCACCATTGAGGCTGAGGAAATAGTAGCCAAGTTTTCAACGCACTTACGAATCTCGTACTATAAAAAAGAAAATTCCGGCCCCGGGGATTCCCGGAACTATGGAATGAAAAGGGCACAGGGAAATTATTTCATCATTTTAGACTCGGACTGTATTTTACCATCAAATTATTTGTCCGAGGTAAACCGTGAACTAACCTCAGATTTTGTACACTGCTATGGAGGAGCAGATGCTGCACATGAATCGTTCACTGATCTTCAGAAAGCAATTGACTACGCCATGACTGCCATCTGGACGACAGGAGGAGTTAGAGGCAAAAAATGGGCGGTAGGTAAATTTCAACCCAGAAGCTTTAACATGGGTATTTCCAAAACGGTTTTTGAAAAAACAGGAGGTTTTGGTAATATTCATCCCGGGGAGGATCCGGATTTAACATTTCGGATTTGGGAAGCGGGTTACCCCACCCGGTTTTTTCCCAGGGCCACTGTTTTTCACAAGCGGCGTATCAACTGGAAAAAGTTCGGTGTTCAGATGCGAAAATTTGGTATGGTACGTCCCATTTTAAACTCCTGGCACCCTAAAACAGCAAAAATAACGTATTGGTTTCCAGTCGTTTTTAGCCTTTCCCTATGTATGGCCATTGTTTTAGCCGTAATGGGTTGGTGGATACCCCTTGCGTTTTTTGGGGCATATTTCGCCATTATTTTTCTTGATTCACTTGTAAAAAACGGCAGCTTGAAAATAGCGTTCTTATCCGTATTTGCGACCACGCTGCAATTTTTTAATTATGGATATGGTTTTTTGAAATCCTCTGTCTTGATTAACTTTAGTAAAAAGCAACCCGAACAGCTTTTTCCAAAATTGTTTTTTTGAGAGCGGTGAGTATTCTTAAAACAATATATACAGAGATTAATACAGGCAAAGGCAAAGTGTTCTTGTTGTTCCTGGTTTGTTCATTTTTGGCCTGGGCAATAAGCAAGTTTTCTGAAACCTATGAATCCCGGACGAATTTCGATTTGGAGTATTACAATCTTCCGGATTCCCTGATGTTAAATACAGGCGTTAAAAATGCAATTTCAGTAAAAGTAAGGGCAAGTGGTTTCCAATTTTTGGGATATGCACTAAATGCCAGGACCATCAGGGTGAACTTAACAAAAGTATTGGAAGATAAACAGGGCTATTTTTTAACGGCAAATACCTTAAAAAATGAAATAGAAAAACAACTTCCCAATCGTGTAACACTGCTCGACTTAGGGGAGCCTATTTACTTTGTGGACCTCTACAAAGTGAGTAGCAAAAAAGTACCGGTGTATCCTAATATAGATGTAAAGTTGGAGCAAAACCATATGTTGCAGAGTGGTATAGCGGTACAGCCGGAAAGTATTGAGATTAAAGGCCCCAAAAAAAGTATAGCCAAAATACAACGATTATCCACGGTCTATTTGGAATTGAATGCCATTTCTGACGATTTTACAAGAACGCTCCAAATTGAACCAATAGATTCCTTGAATAATGTAGTTGTGGGAAAAAATGTGGTGGAAGTAACAGGAAAAGTGGTGCGGTTTTCGGAAAAAGAATTCTCCGTAAACATAGCCGCTTTAAATACCCCGGAAGGCTATCGGCTTAGGGTGTTTCCCAACGAGGTAAAGCTGATTTGTAAAGCGGGAATTGATCGTTTAAAGGAATTAAAACCACAGGATTTTCAGGTATTTGTGGACTATAACGCGCTAACAGATCGGGAAAGTAAGCGCCTTTATTTAGAACTCGGAAACAAACCCGGGGACGTTTTCTCGGTACGATTGTTGCGGAATGAAGTAGAATTTGTATTGGAAAAATTATGATTGTTGGCTTGACCGGGGGAATTGGAAGCGGAAAAAGCACGGTATCCAAAATGTTCCAGGATCTTGGTGCACCGGTATACAACTCGGATGATGAAGCCAAGCGCATTATGGCGACATCAGATGATGTAAGAAAGGCAATTATAGCATTATTGGGGGATAAAGCGTATGAAGGGAAAAACGTAAACAGGAATTTCATTGCACAAAAGGTCTTTGGCGATAAAGGACTTCTGGTTCGCTTGAATGCGATAGTTCACCCTGCCGTACGGGAGCATTTTGCGGCATGGTCGGCACTCCAGGAATATCCCTATGTTATCCAGGAAACTGCACTTATCTTTGAAAACGGAATTCAGAAAAACTACGATCTGGTGCTCCTAGTTACTGCACCGGTAGAACTTCGCATTCAAAGGGTTATAGCGCGTGATGGGACAACCAGAGCGAAGATCCTGGCAAGAATGGCGCATCAACTTCCGGATACTGAAAAAATTAAATTGGCGGATATTGTGATTGAAAATATTGACATGATGACTACCTCTAAAAAAGTTTTCCAAATTCATGAGCGATTAATGGCGCAGACCCTGGAAACCTAGAATTTTAACATTTTTGTTAAGGATTGGTTAAACGGCAAAGTCGCTGATTGTTAAATTTCTAATTTTACATAAATGAACAAGAGACGTTTTGTTCTACTGGTCATTTTAATGAGTCTCTCGCTTGTAGGGATTATTTCTGTTCAGGTATATTGGATACGAAAATCGGTAGCGGACAAGCAGGAGCAATTTTCAAATACGGTTGAAAGTGTTCTGGACAATGTAGCTGGTCGGGTTGAAACCAGGGAGCGAAAAGACTATATGGATCGGTTAGCCCAACTGGTGGATAGTGTAGAAAAACCTAAATCCGCACATCTTAAGAACATACTATATGTCGACCGGGATTTGAATTCCGATGAAATCAAGTTTTATTCCCATGGTATTTTGGAAGAAAGCTATGACATTTCATCCATGTTCTTTGAAAATGATGTATTTGATGATTCAACTACGATCAAAAACTTCACCAGTAAACGTACTACCGCCATTTACAAAGAAGATTTCGGGTTAGATGGTAAGCGTTACGCCCTTACACCTATTCAAAAGGTTGAAAAAATAGGGGGGTTGTCTTCAATAGAGAAAGCAGCTTATGAGGATGTTTTTAGGGAAGCGGCCAAAAACGTACCCATACATAAAAGAGTATCCAGGCAGGAACTGGAGCTTTTGCTTAATCGGGAATTGGAACACAAAGGCATAGCTATAAACTATGAATATGGCGTGTATAGCCGGGGGTTTCCTACAAAAGTAAAGTCTAAAAGGTTCAAGTTTGACAAAGGGACTATTTACAAAACCCCAATATTCAGAGATAGTGAAGGGCAAACCAATTTCTCTTTACTTCTCACGTTTCCGGAGAAAAAGAAATTCTTGTTGAGTAGCATCATGACTATGGCTGTTTTGTCTTTGCTGTTTACACTGGTCATTGTGGTTGCGTATTCAAGCGCTATTTATCAACTTATCCAACAGAAACAGATTTCCGAGATTAAGTCGGATTTCATTAACAATATGACGCACGAGTTCAAAACTCCTATTGCTACAATAAATCTAGCTGTAGAGGCGATCCGAAACCCAAAATCAATCGGAGATAAGGATAAATTACAACGCTATTTGGGGATGATCCGGGATGAGAACAAAAGGATGCATGCGCAGGTAGAGAATGTGCTTAGGATTTCAAAGCTGGAGAAGAACCAGTTGGACATCAGTAAGGATAGAGTAGACGTTCACGACATTATAACGGATGCTATCGCCCACGTGGAATTAATTGTGCAGGACAGAGGGGGCTATGTGAATGCCCATTTGGATGCAGAAAGATCAGAGGTTTTGGCAAACGATATGCATTTTACCAATGTAATCGTGAATATGTTGGACAACGCAGTGAAATACTCCCCCGAATCTCCAAAAATTGATGTGTACACGGAAGTGGCTAAAAATCATATCATCATAAGAATTCAGGACCAGGGTGCGGGGATGAGCAAAGCGGTCCAGAAGAGGATATTTGAAAAATTTTACCGGGAACATACCGGTAATATACATAATGTAAAAGGTCATGGTTTAGGATTGGCCTATGTAAAAAAAATTATAGACGACCATCAGGGTGAGGTTTATGTGGAAAGTGAAAAAGGGAAAGGAAGTACTTTCTATATAAAGTTGCCTTTAATTTAATACGTATGGAAACAGAGAATAAAAAAATATTATTAGTGGAGGACGATCCCAATTTTGGAATAGTACTAAAGGATTATCTCCAAATGAACGATTTTGATGTGGTTCTGGCTAAAAACGGAATGGAAGGCTTTGAAAAGTTTAAAAAAGACAATTTTGATGTCTGTATTTTAGATGTTATGATGCCGTATAAAGATGGTTTTACGCTGGCTAAGGAAATCCGTGAAAAAAATGAAAACGTGCCCATCATTTTCTTAACGGCCAAAACCATGAAGGAAGATGTTCTAAAGGGATACAAGGCTGGTGCTGATGATTACTTAAATAAGCCTTTTGATTCTGAGGTGCTTTTAATGAAACTAAAAGCAATACTTCAGCGAAAGGTCTCTAATTCTTTGGCAGACAGCAAACAATTTGAATTTCAAGTTGGGAATTTCCATTTGAATTCAAAATTGAGGTTCCTGAAATACAAGGATGAGGAGCCCATAAAACTTTCTCCCAAGGAAAACGAATTATTACGCCTTTTGGCCCTTCATGAAAATGATTTAATGCCCAGGGAATTGGCATTAACCAAGATATGGAGAGACGATAATTACTTCACTTCAAGAAGTATGGATGTTTACATCGCCAAACTACGGAAATATTTAAAACGGGATGATTTGGTGGAGATCTTAAACATCCATGGGGAAGGCTTTCGTTTAGTGGTTAAAACGGAAGGAGAAACCATTTAAATAAAACGATATTTTACAAATAGGACCGCTTCACTTTTTTGGGGAGCGGTTTTTTATTTTAAAGCACGCTGTAAATAAGGGCTGCGGTAAGGATTCCTGTAAAGGCCAGAAGAGTTGTCATTGCCGTCCAGGATTTAAAGGTTTCCTTTTCAGATAGCCCCAAATACTGCCCTACCAACCAGAATCCACTATCATTAACATGAGAGAAAATGCTTGCTCCTGAAGCAATGGCAATTACCATACAAGCGAGTTTTGCATCGCTTACAGGGGTATTTAGCAATAAGGGGGAAACCAATCCTGCCGCTGTGATCATAGCAACCGTTGAGGACCCTTGTACCACACGAACTATAGCCGCGCTAATAAATCCGAACGCCAAAATGGGGAATCCTATATCACTTAAGGTAGTGGCTAAGAGCTCCCCGGCCCCGGTTTTTGTAAGCATCTGTTTAAATACTCCGCCTGCTCCGGTGAGCAGTATTATCGTTCCCGCTGGCATTAAAGACTTGGTGGAAATTTTGAAAAGTTCCGTTTTCGTAAAATCTCGCCGGATACCCAAAAAATACCATGCTAAAAAATTAGCAATGATCAATGCGGAAAATGGATGCCCCAATAAAGAAATTACATCCAGCAAAGCCCTGTTTTGTATTCCGAGTATTCCACTGTTAGCGAGAGTGTTGCCTACAATAAGTAAGATAGGAACCACCACAATGATCAGGGTTAGGTTGAAGCCCGGTAACTGAATCTCAGTGTCTTCTCCGGCCTCTTCCGGAGCGGTGATGTGAATTTTTTGCGCGATGTATTTTCCAAAAAGGAGTCCGCTGACAATCGCAGTAGGTACGCCAACGATACATCCTATCAGGATTACCCAGCCCAATGGCACACCAATAATATCTGCAACTGCAATGGGTCCTGGCGTTGGAGGGATGAAAGCATGCGTTATGGCCAGTCCGGCTAATAGGGGAATGCCGTAAAGCAAAAGAGATTTTCCGGTTTTTCGTTGCAGGGCATAGATCATAGGGACCAGAATGATGAAAGCTACATCAAAGAAAACCGGGATGGCAATTAAAAACCCGGAAATCACCATTGCCAGGGGGGAGCGTTTCATCCCAAACCTTGAGATCATGAAGTTAGCAATAGCCTTAGCACCACCAGAGGCTTCCAGAATAGCGCCAAACATGGCGCCAAGCCCTACCACTGTTGCAACAAAACCCAAGGTATCCCCCATACCTTTTTGAATGGTATCTACAATAGCCATGGCATCCAGCCCGGCAATAAGCCCTACTAAAATACTTCCCACTAACAAGGCAATGAAGGCATTGATCCTGAGCTTAAGGATAAGGAACAATAACAGGGCAATACCTGCAATAACCGCAAAGAGGAGACGTATTTCCATGATTACAATTGACGAATTATTTGTTGTATTATTTCCTCCGGTGGAAGGGATATGGAAACAGTGATAGCATCCTTGGGAGGCTCAAGGGTCTCAAATTGGGATTGCAATAGTTCCGGGGGCATAAAGTGCCCTGTTCTTTGTGCCATCCTGGACTTGACCAGGTCATAGCTAGCTTCCAGATAAACAAAGGTGATGGTATCTCCCAAACCTTTGCACAAAAGTTCCCTGTATTTTTCCTTTAATGCAGAACAGGCAAGTATTAGACCTGATTGCCGATGGTTTTGCAGCGTTTCATTTAGTTTTAACAACCAATTATAACGGTCTTTGTCATTTAAAGGGGCTCCTGAGGCCATTTTTGTTATGTTCTCCTCAGGGTGAAGATCATCACCATCTATAAAAGGATGCTCCAAAATGGTACCCAGCATCCGGCCGACGGTAGTTTTTCCGGAACCGGACACCCCCATTATTACAAATAGTTTACTCCTTCCCATTGGTGACTACTTTAAGTAAATGTTCCAGTTTTTCTAGTATCACCTTCTCAGGCAGGTCGTATTCCAACCAAACTATGTCTTTGTTTTTCCTATACCAGGTCAATTGCCTTTTAGCAAATCTTCGGGTGTTCTTTTTTATTTCTTCAGTGGCTTGATCCAATGTCATTTTCCCGTCAAAATGAGCGAACAACTCCTTATAGCCCACGGTTTGCAGTGCATTTAGCTCTCGGTTAGGATAGAGCGCTTTGGCCTCTTCCAACAACCCATTATCCATCATTTCCTCAACTCTCCGGTTGATCCTGTCGTAAATAATCTCCCGTTCTGCGTGAATACCCAAGAGGATGGTTTTAAAAGGCCTTTGTATGGTTTGGTTTTTCAGGAAAGCGGAATACGGCTGGCCTGATGCAATACACACCTCCAAAGCCCGAATTAATCGATGCGGGTTATTACGATCTACTTTTTCATAGTAAACAGGATCTAACTCCGCTAATTTTTGTTGTAATGTTTCAATCCCCTGACGTTCAAAAAGCGTATTCAACTCATCCCGAAGCTCAAGGGGTACTTCCGGAAAATCGTCTAGACCGTATAACACAGCATTCATATAAAGTCCGCTCCCGCCCACCAGCACTACCACATTCTTTTTCAGAAAAAGGGTTGCGAGGAGTTCTAGCGCCTGATTTTCAAAGGTTCCCACGGAGTAAGGATCAAAAATACTCAGGTGTTGTATACAATGGTGCCGAACTGCCTGAAGTTCAGTTGGGCTGGGAACTGCTGTTCCTATGGTCATTTCTTTATAAAACTGACGGGAGTCGGCCGATAGGATTTCGGTCTTAAAATGTTTCGCCAGCGTAATGGCAAATTTGGTTTTTCCAATTGCGGTGGGGCCAACAAGGGCAATAACGTAGTTACCCATCAGATGTCGCTGTCCAATTTCTCCCCGCAGCGTCTGCAATATACCGCATCTTCACGTAAAACCTCCGTAGCACAACTTGGACAACAGCGTCCTTTGTCATCATTAATACGCTCTTTGGCGGAGGCATATTCAGCGGACACGATTCCGGTAGGTACGGCAATGATACCATAGCCAATGATCATAATAAAGGTGGCTAAAAACTGGCCGAGACCGGTTTCCGGGGAAATGTCGCCATACCCTACGGTAGTTAGGGTAACTATTGTCCAGTACACGCTGTGTGGAATGCTGTTAAAACCATGTTCAGGACCTTCTACAAGGTACATGACCGTTCCCAGTAAAATGGAGACGACTAAAATGAAAAAGATAAAAATTAATATTTTGGTTCTACTTGCTCGTAAAGCGCGGATAAGGCTATGGGAAGCACCGGTATAGCGCACTAATTTCAGGATCCGGAATATCCGAAGAAGGCGTAATGCTCTAAAAGCTGTTAAATACTGCGTACCCACAAAAAAGAAGGACAGGTACTTTGGTATGGTAGACAGCAAATCCACTATTCCAAAAAAGCTGAAAACATATTTGCTTGCTCTCTTGATGCATATAAGACGAAGAAGATACTCCAAGGTGAACAAAATGGTGACCACCCATTCGGAAATATTAAAAAAACGATGATACTTAACGTCGTACCGGGGAACACTTTCCAGCATGACCACTAATACACTGTATACAATAACAATCAGTAGAATGATATCGAACCACCTTCCTGCAGGTGTATGGGTCCCGTAAATGATTTCATGGAGTCGGGCCCGCCAGCTTCTATTTGGCTTTCCGGGTTTCAACCGTTACTCTGATTCAAGTTCAACAATCTGCATCCTTCTTTTTCTTAGATAGGATTCTATGATATGAATAGTGTTTTGTCCTCCTTCAAAAGGGGTGATAATGGATTCTAATATATGAATATTATTGATTTGATGGTTTAGATCGGCATATCCCAGGCCTTGGAATATCCCATTTTTGATCAAAAAAACGCTTCGTTCTCCCAGTTCCCGCCCGCGATCCAGTAGGACCACATTTCTCCCCTGGGTACTGTATTCTTTTAGAATACGTTCCACTTTTTGGTTATGAAGAAAAAGATCTGTTTTCTCTTCCAGTTCGAATTCCCGTGTTATTTTATGTAAAAAATCGCAGGACTCCTTCATGGAGTTAAAACTGCTCAACCTTTTGGGTTGCCCGTTCAGTCTTTCCGCCTTTAGTTGCAGGAAGCCCAAGGGGTCCAAAGCAACAAAAATCCCATGGGTAAAACCGGGGGATTTCAACTTTTTGTTTAATACGGGACGATTTTTTGCAAGTTCAATCTCAGCCTTTACCACCGCTGCCAGCTCACTACCCGTTGGCTCAAAGGTGACTTTTTTTGTCTCACGTTGTAGCTTTCTCGCTTGTGCGCCGACGTTGGTAAAATGCTGATTTACTCTTTTTTTAGCATTCTTTGTCGATCCCAAAAAAAGGATATCTCCCGTTTTGTCGTGCATATAGTAAACGCCGGTAGCAGATGGCAGTGATTCAACAATATCCAACTGCCTTGGTGTCAATTCGCCCAGGGATTCCGCTCTGGTTATCTTTTTAACAATTGTTTTTTCCGAATCTTTCGCCAACAATAGCTTAAACAATTTTAGCGTGGCCAACGCATCCCCGCTGGCACGATGCCGATCACTTACGGGAATGCCCAGAGAACGGACAAGTTTACCCAGGCTATGCGATTCCGCCTCGGGTAACAGCTTTTTGGACAAATCCACCGTGCAAAGGGTTTGCCTTTCAAAAGTAAATCCTAGTCTTCTGAATTCTGTTCTAAGGATCCTGTAATCAAATTGCGCATTATGGGCAACCAACACGGCATCCTGGGTAATCTCTACAATACGTTTGGCTACTTCATGGAATTTTGGTGCAGAACGCAACATTTTGTTGTTAATTCCGGTAAGTTGGGTGACAAAAGGTTGAATTTCGCGTTCGGGATTGATAAGGCTGATAAACTTTTCTACAATGCGTTGACCGTCAAAACGGTAAATCGCAATTTCCATTATGCCTTCTTCATTGTATTTCCCTCCGGTACTTTCAATATCTAAAACAGCATACATGCAATCCCTATTGACTATAGTTCCTTTCTCCAAAGATACTACTTCCAATTCTTACCATGTTGCTACCTTCTTCTATGGCTATAGGGTAATCTCCGCTCATACCCATGGATAGTATACTTAGCTGTGGCAATTTGGGTAGTAACCGATCAAAAACAGATTTCAAAAATTGGAACTCTTTTCGGATTTGGTCTTTGTTTTCTGTGAAAGTGGCCATTCCCATCAGTCCCTTAATCTCAACATGGTTTAATTCTTCCAACGTACCGGATTGGACAAGTTCGTCCAATTCGGTCTCATTCAGCCCAAATTTAGTGGTCTCCTGGGCTATATGCATCTGAAAAAGACAAGGAATGACCCGGTTATGCTTCTTTGCCTGTTTGTCAATCTCCTGGAGTAATTTGAGGCTATCCACACCATGTATAAGGGCAACGTAGCTTGCCATATATTTCACCTTGTTTCTTTGTACATGGCCAATCATATGCCACTCAATGTCTTTTGGCAAAGCTTCCCATTTCCCGGTCATTTCCTGTACCTTATTTTCTCCAAAAACCCTTTGCCCGGCCTCATAGGCTTCCAAAATCTCTTCATGCGACTTGGTCTTGGATACCGCAACCAGCGTTACATGTTCCTCCAGGGATTCCAGAATGTTTAAAAGGTTTTGTCTGATAGATGTGTTCATAGGCGTGCTAAATCTCGTAAATGGTTAGTCCGCTGCGAAGTTTTGGTTCAATATAGGTGCTTTTGGGCGGCATTACCAGGTCTGCGTCAGCAATGGCCTTGATCTCATCAACGGTTATGGGTACCAAACTGAAGCCAACCGTAAAATCCCCCCTATCAATAGCATCTTTCATTTTGATAAGATTGTATTTGCCATAACCGTAGGAAATGCGTTTATCATCCCTTAAGTTGTGAATGCCAAGAATGGGCTCTAAAATAGTTTTGTAAAGGATCTGAGTATCCAACGCGCTCAAGGGATCCGTAAATTCATAGACCTTTTTTCTTAGATACAGCGAATAGAACTCGCCATCCAGATACATGCTGAAGTGATGCTTTTTGGAAGGTTTGTAAATTCCATCGTCTTTCTTTTCAATCCGGAAACAGGTATCCAGTTTAATTAGGAATTCTTCCTTGGTAAGACCATTTAGATCCTTTACCATTCTGTTGAATTCATAAATCTTGATCTCATTTTCCGGGATAAGGTAGCTTAAAAAGTAGTTGTAAGGCTCTTCGCCGGTATGTTCTTTGTTTTCCGATTTAAGCTCATGTGCCAATAAGTTGGAGGATGCGCTTCTGTGGTGGCCATCGGCAATATAAACGGATTCGATTTTGGAAAAAGCCTGGGTGAGTTGTTTTATGGTAGGATCATCATCAATTCTCCAAAGTGTATGCCGAATTTTGTCCGTAGTGGTAAAATCATATTCGGGTGGTTTTTCGGTGGCTTTACTCAGCAGCTTTTCAATAGTGGTATTCTGAGGATAGGTAATTAAAACAGGCTCTGCGTTAAATCCTACGGTTTTCAGGTAATTGGCAAAAAGCACTTCTCTGTTATGAAGGGTATCCTCGTGTTTTTTGATACGGTTTTCTCTGTAATCGGCTACACTTGCCGCACAAAACAATCCCAGACTGAAAAATCCCCTTTTCCCAATTTGATAGAGATAAAAACCAGGATGGTCATCCTTGATAAAAGTCCCTTCTTCCAAAAACTCCAAATAGCGATTGCGGACTAAATGAAAACGCTCTTCACCGGTAATATCTTTATGGAATTTAAAGCCCGGATTAATAATATGAAGAAATGAAAAGGGATTGTATTCCAGATGATAGTTGAGTTCCCCGGGATCATACTCTTCATAGGAACGTGAGGATACAAAGGCCACTTTGTCTTTTGTTGGCCTGATGGCTCTGAACGCTTTGATTATCGGCATACTCAGGCAAATTGCTTGGAAAGCTTTTCGGCCTTTCGTGATGTTGCGTAATCGTAAAAGCCCTCTCCGGATTTCACCCCCAACTTTCCGGCTGCCACCATATTTACCAACAGAGGGTTCGGGGCATATTTAGGATTCTTAAAGCCCTCATACATTACCTTAAGTATGGAAAGGCAAACATCCAATCCTATAAAGTCTGCAAGTTGCAAAGGCCCCATCGGATGTGCCATTCCCAATTTCATAACAGTATCTATTTCCAGTACGCCTGCGACACCGTGGTGCAGGGTTTCAATAGCTTCATTGATCATTGGCATCAAAATACGATTGGCAACAAAACCCGGATAATCGTTAACCTCAGTAGGGGTCTTTCCCAGTTTTTCAGCCATTTCCAGGATGGTTTGCGTAACTTCATCAGAGGTATTGTACCCGCGGATGATCTCTACCAGTTTCATAATCGGAACCGGGTTCATAAAGTGCATTCCAATAACCTTTTCCGGTTTTTGGGTGACTGCAGCAATTTGCGTAACCGAGATGGAGGAGGTGTTGGTAGCTAATATGGTATCCGCTCCGCACAAGCGATCAAGATTCTTAAAAATATCCAGTTTTATCTCTAAATTTTCGGTGGCTGCTTCCACCACTAAATCCACTCCGGTAACTCCCTCCTGTAAGTCGGTGAATACGGTTATACGATTTAACGTAGCCATTTTTACCTCCTCGGTAATCAATGATTTGGCTACCATACGATCCAGATTTTTGTCAATGGTAGCGCGTCCCTTTTCCAGGGCAGTTTCCGAAATATCTATTAAATGTACCGGGTATTCGTTTTGTGCAAATACATGAGCAATTCCGTTGCCCATGGTACCTGCGCCTATTACAGCAATCGTTTTCATGGTTTTATTTGTTTTCAAAAGAGGCAATAACCTGTAAGGCAACGTGTAATGCGTTTTTTCCGTCTTCCAGGCTTACCAGAGGTTGTGTATTGGTATTAATGGCCTCGGCAAAGGTTTCCAACTCATCCAGTATGGCGTTGTTTGCTTCAACCTCAGGATTTTCAAAGTAGATCTGTTTTTTTTGACCTTCCGCGTTCTGGAGGATCATATCAAAATCACCGGGCCGTTCCGGAGCGTCTTTCATTTTTACCACCTCCACCTTTTTTTCCAGAAAGTCCACTGAAATGTAGGCATCACGTTGAAAAAATCGGGATTTCCGCATATTTTTTAGGGATATCCTGCTGGCGGTGAGATTGGCCACACAACCATTCTCAAATTCAATGCGGGCATTGGCAATATCCGGAGAATTGCTAATTACTGACACCCCGCTGGCATTGATGTTTTTTACCCCGGCATTAACCACGCTCAAAATAGCATCAATATCATGGATCATTAAGTCCAGCACTACAGGGACATCCGTTCCACGAGGATTGAATTCCGCCAAGCGATGGGTCTCAATAAACATGGGATGCTCAATTTTCTTTTTTACCGCTAAAAAAGCAGGGTTAAATCGTTCAACATGCCCTACTTGTCCTTTTACATTGTATTTTTTTTCCAGATGAAGCAGCTCCTCCGCTTCTTCCAAAGTATTGGTGATGGGTTTTTCAATAAAGACGTGTTTTCCCTTTTCCATCGCTTTTTTTGCGCAATCGAAATGAGAAAGCGTCGGAGTAACAATATCCACCACATCTACCAAATCAATTAAAGCGTTGATATTGTCTATATAGGTATACCCAAACTCTTGGCTAACCTGTTTTGCACTAATTTCATCCGGGTCATAAAAGCCGACCAATTCATATTTTTTGGATTGATTGAGCAGGCGGAGATGGATCTTACCTAAATGTCCAGCGCCAAGGACACCAACTTTTAACATGCACTTTTGTTTTTTCAAAAATACGGAGATTGAAAAAAATGGGATCATCTTTTAGGGATATGTATATTCGTAATCCAAACCAAATTGATGCGAGATACCACAAAGCATAAAGGGATGCGAAACAAGCTGGCTCAGGTAGTGGCAGGCAAAGGCATAAAAGATCCAAAAGTGCTGGAAGCACTAAAAGCCATACCCCGGCATTTATTTCTGGACAGTGGTTTTGAAGAACATGCCTATCAGGACAAACCTTTTCCCATTGGGGCCGGACAAACTATCTCTCAACCCTACACCGTAGCTTTCCAAACCCAGCTATTGCAAGTACGTCCTGAGAATAGGATTCTGGAAATAGGTACGGGTAGCGGGTACCAAACCGCCATATTGTTGCACTTGAAGGCCAGGGTTTTCACTATTGAAAGGCAGCAGGAACTGTTTAAAAGAACAAAGCTTTTTTTTACTAAAATGGGGTATCGGCCCAAAAAAATGGTTTTTGGTGACGGATATAAGGGTATGGAAGAGGATGCACCCTTTGACGGGATTATAGTTACGGCAGGTGCACCTGAGACACCAAAAGCATTATTGGCGCAGCTAAAAGTAGGAGGGAGGCTGGTGATTCCGGTAGGGGTAGATGAGCAGCAAATGACGGTTTACGAGCGTAAGTCGGAAAAGGAATTTGAAAAAAAGACCTATGGCGGTTTTCGTTTTGTCCCGCTTTTGGAAGATAAAAACTAGAACGGCTAACGGTTGAAATCCTTTTTTACCCTGGCCAGATTGCGTTTGCTTTCCCTGTCTTTAATGGTTTCCCGTTTGTCGTATTCTTTTTTACCACGGGCCAGCGCAATATTCATTTTAGCCAGGCCTTTATCGTTAATAAAAACGTTTAAAGGAACAATAGTCAGTCCGGAAACAGCTACTTCTTTTCTAAGTTTTTTTAACTCGTTTTTGTTGAGCAATAGCTTTCGAGCGGCTTTTGGTTTGTGATTAAAGTGTCCGCCATGACTATATTCGTCAATCTGCATGTTTATAATGAAAAGTTCTCCCTGTTCATTGAATTCACAGAAGCTTTGTGATAGGGAAGCTTTTCCTTGTCGCAAGGATTTGATTTCGGTTCCTGCCAAAACGATACCCGCAGTATATTTGTCCAAAATCTCGTAATCAAACCTGGCACGTTTGTTCTTTATGTTGATCTGCTTTTGCATTGCGGTGCAAAAGTAGTTCATAACGTACAATATGTAATACCACCTGATATTTATGAGGTAACAAGTACCACCATGCACAGAATTGTTTTCATTTTAAGTAGTATTTTGGTTTTTTCTTGCCACGATCCCAAAAAAGTAAGTCTAACGGCACAAGGTATTGTAGATCGGTCCATTTCAGTGAGTGGAGGAGAACACTATTCCACCAGTAAGGTTGCCTTTCAATTTCGGGATAAACACTATGTTTCCGAAGTTATCAAAGGAAAAAAAGTGATGAAACGTATTTCGTTTTCGGATTCTTTAACCATCACGGACATTAAAGAAAATCAAGATCTCAGGCGGTTTTTTAATGATAGCTTGATTGTTTTGCCGGACACCTTAGCCATCCGATACGCCAACTCTGTGAATAGCGTGCATTATTTTTCACGCTTGCCCTATGGGCTCAATGATCCTGCTGTAAATAAAACGTTGTTAGGAGAGACTGTGATACATGGAGAAGAATACTACAAAATAAAGGTGACTTTTGATCAGGAAAATGGGGGGGATGATTTTGAAGACATTTATTTGTATTGGATCAGTAAAGCAACATTTAAGCCGGTATATCTGGCCTATGAATTTCATGTAGACGGAGGGGGTATCCGTTTTCGTGAGGCCTACAATGAAAGGTATGTGGGAGGCATTCGGTTTGTAGACTACTACAACTATACCCCTATGGAAAAAGAGGTAGACTTTTTTAGGATAGACAGCCTGTTTTTAGCGAACAGGTTGGAGTTACTTTCAAAAATAGAACTCAAAGAAGTTGAGGTCACCAAAGAGAATTAATCCATGTTCAATCGTATGGCAGTGGGCCGGTTATCTATTATTCGCACAATGAAAAGGCTACTGTTGTCCTCATCATCCATCTGTTCGTATTCTTCTTCTCCTAAAAGCTGATTGGCAAATACCGGGGTGGTGTTACTGTGGCCAACTATCAGTACGTCCATTCCTTCGTTTCTGATTTTAAATCCCTCAATATCCAAAGTTTCCGGGTCGTAAAACTGAATATCAATGTCCTTTTTAACCGAGGTAGGCGCAGCGGTCATAGTGGTTCTTTCGTAATTGGTGGAATAGATAGCATCCAGTTTCACCTTATCAAAAACTTCTGCCCATCGTATTGCCCGATCTAAACCTTTCTGACTCAACTCCGGATCAAGGTTGGTGCTATCTACCCGGTCCTTTTCCGCATGTCGAATCAGGTAAAAAGTAGAAATCACAGACTCCTTATTATCGTCTTCCCGGGGATCCTCCTTGCAACCGGATAGCCCGGTTATCAATAGGGTAGAAAGCAATAATTTTAGGAAGTTAGCGATAAACCGATTCGGAAAGTCTTGCATTTTTTTTACATTGATCTAACTTAAAAGTAGTATTTAAATTTTAATTGGGAATATGATGCGTTACATATTCATATGGTTTGCGGTAGCTATCCCTGCAATTTTTTTAGGTCAGGAAAACGACCTGCCAGCAGATTTTAGATCCCATAACCTTACCCAATTCAATGCCAGTTTGTTGGACCCCACGTTCTCTACGGATAGGAATACTCCCCGCTCCCTTTCGGTATGGACACGATGGCAATGGCAAACCTTTGACGGTGATCCCACCACCTTATTTATCAACTATACCCAAAATTTGGATAAGAGAACTTCTGCAGGGTTGGGGTTTTTTCAGAATAACACGGGAATATATCTAAATACGGGAGGTGCTTTAAATGTGGCACATTCCTTTCCTCTTGGGGAAACCTCTGATCTTGTGCTGGGGGCCAATGTTTTTGTTTTCGACCAGGAATTAGCCAATGACGATCTACTTCCCAATACTTCCCAGGATACCACGCTCCTGAACAGTGAAAATGCTTTTCTGATGCGTTTTTCTCCGGGAATCAGACTAAACGCGGACAGTTTCAGCGTAGCAATAGCTATTGGCAATGCTTTGGAATTCAATTTCTCCGATGCAGAAAGGGATGATCCGCCCCTGGCATTTACCGGGATGATCAGTTATGATTTCCCCGTTTTCCTATTCAATCAAACCGGCTTTTTACGTCCTCAGGCGTATACAAGATCAATACGGAATAGCGAAACGCAATTCGGATTGAACACCCTTTTGACTCACCCCAAATTTTGGTTGCAGGGGGGATACAACAGCTTTTACGGTATTTCAGGGGGTGCAGGAATTACGATATCTGAAAAACTTTCTTTAGGGGGGCTTGTAGAATCGGGTTTAGATTCCCCTGCTGGTGATCAAGACCCCACTTTTGAGATCGTGGCCTCTTATTTCTTTGGGGAACGAAAGTTTACTAAGCCGGAAAAAAGAGAAGTCCCTTCTGATGAGCTACCAATAGCTGAAGAAGCAGAACAAAAAAGACTTGAGGAGGAAGCCCTTAAAAGAGAGCAACTGAAAAGAGAACAACAACGGCAACAGGCGAGACAAGATTCTATTAACAAAGCAAAAGAAGCTGCTCAGCTTACTCAATTGGAGCAATCACGCCTGGACAGCATTGCAAAAGTGGAACGTGAAAAAGAAGCTATTGAAAGAGAACGTTTACAGAAAGAACAACGGTTGGCACAGGCAAAACAGGATTCAATTAACCGAGCAAATGCGGCTGCCAGGATAGCGGCATTGGAAAAAGCACGTCTGGATAGTATTGCAAAAGTGGAACGTGAAAAAGAAGTCGAGGTACGCCCGGGAGAAAAATACGAAGAGGTGGATACATCAGATGGATTGCAGCCCGGGTTCTATTTGATAGCCAATGTTTTTGGTACCCAAAAGTATTTTGAGAATTTTATGAAAACATTACAAACCAAAGGATTGGAGCCAAAGTACTTCTACAGGGACCTTAACGGGTATAACTATGTTTATCTTAAACGATATGATTCCATGAAGGAAGCCCGGGAGGCAAGGGATAGCAAATTTAATGGCCGGTATACAGAGAAATTATGGATTTTTAGAGTAAAGGGGAATTGATTTATGTTTTTATTTCCTTTTGGAACAAGTGATTTAAGTAAGCGGCGGTATTTACCAGGTATTTTCTGTCCCGGGTCATGGTAGCCATAGCTACACCTCCCTGCAACATAGTGTATAATTGTTTGGCAAATTGCAACGGGGGAACAGGTATTTTAATTTCTCCTGCCTTTACTCCATTTTCCAAAACGAGGGCAATTTTACCTTCCAATTCGTAGATCGTTTCCTTGCATGCAGCCGCTAAGAGCGGATTATTAAATTGTGCATCAACCCCGATATTTAATATTGGGCATCCTCCCATGGACATGGTAAATACATCGTATTGTTTAAAAAAATTGATCAAGGATTCAAGCTTGCCTGCGGCAGTTCCTTCAATTCCTAATAAGGCATCAAACTTTTCCAAAAGTTTAGCCCTGTTGTATTCGAAAGCTGATAATGCCAGCGCTTCTTTGTTTTCAAAGTTACCATAGATAGCACCTTTTGTAAGGCCTGTGGCTTCTGTTAGGTGGCTCATACTGGTACCAACATATCCGTACTTATTGAATATGGGCGCCACGGTTTCAATAATGTATTTAGTGGTTCTTTCGGCCTTGGTAGACATCTTGAGTTTAGTTTTGTCTAATATATAAAAATAAAATACTGGATGGTATACCAAAAAAGGCACCTGTGGGGGTGCCTTTTCCAGTATAGCCGATTAGTTTACCTTAATTTACCAACTCACTTTGATTGCGGAAGACCAGGGCATCATCAAAAGAATCCAAAAGGATAATACTTTCACTTTGTATAGTGCCTTTAAGCAACTCTTTAGAGAGCTTATTCAGTACTTCTTTCTGGATCAATCTTTTTATAGGCCTCGCACCGTACTGAGGATCGTAGCCTTTATTAGATAGGTATTCGATAGCTTCTTCTGTGGCATCCAATGTAATTTGCTGTGTGATAAGCATCTTTTTTAACTGCTCCAACTGTACCCCTACAATTTGCTTGATATCCGTTCTACTCAAGGGGGTAAACATGATAATATCATCTATCCTGTTCAAAAACTCTGGCCTAATGGTTTTTCGTAGCAACCCGAGAACTTCTACCCTGGCGGCTTCGGAAGCGTTGAATACATCTTCACTGTTTTCAAATTTCTCCTGAATAATATGGCTTCCCATATTACTTGTCATGATAATAATGGTATTCTTAAAGTCGGCCACCCTACCTTTATTGTCGGTTAACCTTCCTTCGTCAAGTACCTGTAGCAAAATATTGAAGGTATCCGGATGGGCCTTCTCAATTTCATCTAACAATACTACCGAGTAGGGCCTTCTCCTGACCGCTTCTGTTAATTGTCCCCCTTCATCATAGCCTACATATCCCGGAGGTGCCCCTACCAAACGACTTACCGCATGCCTTTCCTGATATTCGCTCATATCGATACGGGTCAATGCATTTTCGTCGTCAAACAGGTAAGCGGCCAGTGTTTTCGCCAATTCGGTCTTTCCCACCCCTGTGGTTCCCAAAAACAAAAAGGAACCAATAGGTTTTTTTGCATCTTGAAGGCCAGTCCTGCTGCGTCTTATGGCATCGGAAACAGCTTCAATAGCCTCCTCCTGCCCTACAACACGTTGGTGTAGCACTTCTTCCAACTGCAATAGTTTTTCCCGCTCGCTTTGTAGCATTTTGGTAACCGGGATCCCCGTCCATTTTGCTACTATCTCCGCTACATCTTCGTTGGTTACTTCTTCTTTTATTAAAGTACCGGAGCGTTGCTGCTCTTGCAGCTCCAATTGCAGTTTTTCCAGCATTTCCTGTGCTTCTTTGATCTTGCCATACCGCAATTCGGCCACCTTTCCATACTCCCCGTTTCGTTCGGCTCGCTCCGCTTCCAGTTTAAAGTTCTCAATATCCTGCTTGGTCTTCTGAATATGGTCTACAACTGATTTTTCGCTTTCCCATTGGGCAAAGATCTCATTCCGATCCTCTTTTAAATTGGCCAATTCCAAATTAAGGGTTTTCAGTTTTACCTCATCGTTTTCCCTTTTAATCGCTTCAATCTCAATTTCCAATTGCATAATTTTTCTATCCAAAACGTCCAGTTCTTCCGGTTTGGAATTGATTTCCATACGCAATTTGGATGCCGCCTCATCTATCAGGTCAATGGCTTTATCCGGTAAAAACCGGTTGGTAATATACCGTTGTGAGAGTTCCACTGCGGCAATAACGGCCTCATCTTTAATACGAACTTTGTGGTGGGCTTCATATTTTTCTTTAATTCCTCTTAAAATAGAGATCGCGCTTTCGGTATCAGGTTCATCGACCAACACTTTCTGAAAACGTCGTTCCAGGGCTTTGTCCTTTTCAAAGTATTTCTGGTATTCGTCCAGGGTAGTGGCGCCAATAGCCCTTAGTTCCCCTCGGGCCAAAGCAGGTTTCAAAATATTGGCGGCATCCATAGCGCCCTGGCCACCGCCGGCACCTACCAGGGTGTGAATTTCATCAATAAATAGTACAATATTCCCATCCGAGGAAGTGACCTCTTTGATGACTGCTTTTAGCCGCTCTTCAAATTCCCCTTTGTACTTGGCCCCTGCAATAAGCGCCCCCATGTCCAGGGAATAAATGGTCTTTTCTTTAAGATTTTCTGGTACATCCCCCTGTACTATTCTATGCGCCAGACCCTCTGCAATTGCGGTTTTCCCTACTCCCGGTTCACCAACCAACATGGGGTTGTTTTTGGTCCTTCTGGAAAGAATCTGTAGCACTCTCCTGATCTCCTCATCTCTTCCGATCACGGGGTCCAATTTACCGGAATCGGCCAGTTGGTTCAGGTTACGGGCGTATTTATCCAAAGCGTTATAGTTATCCTCCGCACTTTGCGAAGTAACTTTGTCACCTTTTCGGAGTTCGGCTATTGCAGCGGATAAATCTTTTTCCGTTACCCCATTATCTTTTAAAATTTGGGCAATTTTACTTTTGGATTTAAAAATTGCCATCAATAAGTGTTCAATGGATACGTATTCATCACCCATTTTTTTAGCCTGTATGCTCGCCTCGTTCAACGTTTTTCCAACCTCTCGGGACAACATGATCTCGCCCCCCGATACTTTTGAAAAACTATCCAGTTCTTTGTCTACCACCTGATTTATCATCCCCATTCCTACGTTGAGTTTTTTCATTAGAAAAGGCAAAACGTTTTGATCCACCTCGGTGATGGCTTTAAAAAGGTGTTCATTTTCAATTTGTTGATGCCCAAATCCCTGAGCGATCAATTGCGCTTGCTGTAGCGCTTCCTGAGATTTTATAGTAAAATTGTTCACGTTCATATTCTTTTTGCTGTATGAATGTCAACAATCCTACCAAGAAAAACAAACCGTCAAAATGGCGGTAAAAGCCTAAAAACAAAGGACATTTCGTCAGTTTGTAAAGATTTTTGTCCCAGGACGACTACCTCTTAAATTTGTACCATGGGAATATTTGGAAATTTTTTTGGAGAAAATACGAAACAACACAAAACCAGGGAAAAGCTGCCGTGGATTCCATTAGAGCGGGTGGAACAATTGGATGAGCTTATGGAAGCCTCCGGATCCCGTACGCAATTGATCTTTAAGCATTCAACTACCTGCGGGATAAGCAGAATGATCTTAAGGATGTTCTCGGATAGTTTTTCCCAACCTAAAGATGCACTTGATTTCTACTTTTTGGATTTACATGCTCACAGGGATATTTCCAATGAGGTGGCGTCCAGATTTCAGGTAATTCACCAATCCCCACAGCTTTTGATCATTAGAGACGGGGCTGTGGCATTTCATGCTTCGCATGGCGCTATTGCAGATGTAGAGATCTCTGCCTACCTATAAAAAGCCCCGGATACTCCGGGGCCACTGTTGTTAGTTGAAATGATGTCTATTGACCAGGGCTTTGAGTCTGGTTTTCAGATCTTCTCCGGCATCATAGATCATTTGCTCATTACTCGGAAAAGGGACCGCTGCCAGGTCTAACAGGGCGACCAGGTCATTGTCCAATGCCCTTTTATCCCCCTCAAAATTGGCGTAAATATGTTCAAAGATAAATTCACTGGACAAGGGATAAGAATTGATCAACTGGCCACTTCTCAGATCGGTAAAGCTTACTTTTGCCCCAATTTGAGCTGCCTTTACCTGGGTAAACTCGTAAAAATTACAGCTTACGGTTTTAAACCTATCTACTTTAATATCATTACCTAAGCTGTCCTTTGCCACATTGCCATTATTATCCAAAACATACTCAAAACCATCTTTGACCACCTTCTCCTTGATAATTTGCCGTTCATTGACCCTTTCCGGTGAAATATTGATTTGATTAAAGTCCAGTTGCATAGCAAAATCATAATTAATGTTTTGAAGGGGCTTTGGATGGAATTGTGTCCAAAAGTCATTTAAGCCGTAGGTGTTGAAATCCAGCAATTCTTGCTCCAGTCGCCCGGGAATGACCTGTTGGGTGGTATTGCTTAACTGAACCTTTACATAATCCAGTCCTTTTTCATAGGCATTTTGCATCTTCTGTGCGACATCTCCGTAGCCAGGATCAATTTCTTCCAAATATTGAAACTCTTCATAGGCTCTTCGGTAATCGTTTTTGTTGGACGCGTTATCCAGCAAGTTGGACGCATTATCGTAAAGGTACGTAGCGAGTTCATTTTTCGTTTCCAGGATAACCGTATTGTAATTGCTAAAATTGAAACGTGCGTTTCTATCCTCGTCGTAGAGGGGTAGGGGCAAGAGCGGCTGAATGCGCTCCTGCAAGCGTTTCAAACTGGAATATCCTTCATAAATGACCTGTAGATTGGCAGGATTACCGTCTTTTTCCAGGAAATGGATACGC
This sequence comes from Croceivirga sp., assembly GCA_028284285.1. Lineage (GTDB taxonomy): Bacteria > Bacteroidota > Bacteroidia > Flavobacteriales > Flavobacteriaceae > Croceivirga. The sequence goes on along the minus strand of JANQSA010000072.1, from coordinate 27,121 downwards.
TCCAATTCCCGTGTGGAATGTTTGGCAAAAGCTTCCTCTAACAGGTAAACATAGTCCTGGTTTCCCTTACGGGTTTTATTATTCTGCAAATTGTTGATGGCCCGGTTCATAGCGGTGAGATAATTACCGCTATTAAGTGCCCTTTGCGTTTTTTTTACGCCACCACAGGCAACCAAAATCGATGCTACTGCAAAAAGTAATAGTTTTTTCATGGTGTTTGTATTTAAGGTTTGTTATGTCAGGTTCAATTGATGTGCCAAAATCCCCTGTTTATGAAACGAAAAAGGACGATCGGTAGTATTTATTGGATGAAATACACGATTAACAGCTTTAAGAGTAGCAATTTACCGGCCATGATGATAGGGAGAGAAAATGTTGATTTCCTGGGGATAAAATCACAGTAAACACTACAAATTACATCAGTTGTATTTGTACCAATTCGTATTTTTACCATCATTAATATACTATAGATGCAAAGGGATAATTTGGTTTTTGATCTCATACAAAAAGAAGAAGAACGGCAAACTAGAGGAATAGAACTCATTGCTTCGGAAAATTTTACCAGTCCTCAGGTTATGGAGGCTGCGGGCTCCGTATTGACCAATAAATATGCGGAAGGGTATCCCGGGAAGCGCTATTATGGGGGTTGTGAGATAGTAGATGAAGTAGAACAACTGGCAATAGACAGGGCCAAGGCGCTTTTTGGTGCGGAATATGCCAACGTACAACCACATTCGGGGTCACAAGCCAATGCTGCAGTGTACCATGCCTGCCTTCAACCGGGGGATACCATCCTGGGATTTGACTTATCCCATGGTGGGCATTTGACCCATGGATCGCCCGTAAATTTTTCCGGTAAATTGTACCGTCCTATTTTTTATGGAGTGGATCAGGACACCGGACAGTTAGACTATGACAAAATACAGGAAATAGCGGATAAAGAACGTCCCAAACTCATTATAGCCGGAGCTTCTGCCTATAGCAGGGATATGGATTTCAAAAGATTCCGGGAGATTGCCGATAGTTGCAACGCTTTACTTCTTGCGGATATTTCACATCCGTCCGGACTAATTGCCAAAGGCATCCTCAATGACCCTCTCCCGCATTGTCATATTGTTACCACTACCACGCACAAAACCTTAAGAGGCCCCAGAGGAGGATTAATACTAATGGGCAAGAATTTTGAAAATCCTTTTGGTATCCGTTTGAAGAACGGAAACTTGAGAAAAATGTCAGGCCTATTGGACTTAGCGGTTTTTCCAGGCAATCAGGGAGGGCCTTTGGAGCATATTATTGCGGCCAAAGCAGTGGCTTTTGGAGAGGCCCTGGAAGACCATTTCCTGCATTATATGATCCAGGTTCAGAAAAATGCCAGGGCCCTGGCCAGGGCTTTTATGGAGCGGGGGTATCAAGTGATTTCCGGTGGAACGGACAATCATATGCTGCTTATTGACCTCCGGAACAAAAACATTACCGGAAAAGATGCTGAAAAAGCCTTGGAAAAGGCAGATATTACGGCTAACAAGAACATGGTTCCCTTTGACGACAAATCCCCATTTATCACCTCCGGGATACGACTGGGGACACCGGCTATTACCACAAGGGGATTAACTGAGGTAGATATGGAGACCGTTGCAGGTTGCATTGATGAGATCATTATGAACTTCAACAATGAATCGCGTATTCTTAAAGTAAAACAAAAAGTGAACGAATTAATGCAAGATCGGCCGCTATTTCAGTACCATTCCCAGGAAGCCGGGCTATCAGTGTAACTCGTTCAACAGGAAAAAATCACTTTGGTCCACTATCTCTTTGTTGTTCACATCATATATCAGGGCATCATCGCAATCTTCAAAATAGAGACCCCAAAAATCAAAATAATTAGAGCCGGACTTCGATAAATCCGTATAGGGCTCAGAAGAGGGAGTGTTTTGCGGTTCTTCAAAAATGGGAACAAAAATTTCGTATGGCATTTGGATAAGGCCTTTGGTGAAATGGACAAAATTGGCACTCAGGGCAATAAGAATGTCTTCCAGATGGTCCACTATGCTGAGGTGCGGTATTTTGGAAATAACAATGGAGATATCTGCGAGATGAATAGAAAACTCTTTAATGTCTACGTTGCAGGATTGATTGTCTTCATTTATGGCATATAAGGCCGCTTGAAGGGAAGACACCTTTAAACTACCTAAAGTGTGATGATCAAAACCTCCCCAATTGCCATTGTTTAAATGAAAAAGGCTCCCGGTAAGACCAAAATTACAGCTAAGGTGTACGATTAAATCAACGTTTGACTCATCCAGCCAGGAGCATTCAACAGTTGTTTCAGCAAAAAAATCCCGCTCTAACGTTTTTTTCAAGGCGTCTAATCCTATTAGCACACGAGAATCAACCTGAAGGTTTTTACCAGGTTCATTGACCTTTTTGCGTTTTTTCATATCTCCCTAGTTTTCATTCTGTATATCGAAATTAGAATGAATACTTCATGGAAGACTGAAGAAAAACCTTAAAAGATTTGGGGTTTCCTTCATTTTTCAACCAAAAAATGTTAAATCTATGTTAAAAAAACTATTTTAAGGTGTTGGTATTTGCTTTTGTGGGAAACCGTACTCATTGATCCGGTAGTGTCCATTAAATAAAACCTCTGTTTTTTGCCGCCAGAATTAAGGCGAGGTCATTTTCTTTTTCCGTACCAAAGAGGGATTTTAAATGGCGTTTTCTATTCTCAATTGATGAGGAAGATAAATCGATGTGCTTTTCCAGATCCTTGGTCTTTGTTCCTATGGACAAATGATATAGGATCTTTTTGTCATTTTCATCCAGGGTAATATCACTTGCCATTTTTTTGCGAATTACAGCAAGTGCTTTTGAAGAATAATATGGCGGTTGAAAAATTACTGTTTTAACCGCTTGTTCCAGGGATTTCGGATCAATATCTGTTTTTACCATATAGCCATCAGGGTCAACGGACTGTAAAATGCTATTTATCCGGTAACTGTCACTGAACGATGACATGAATACAATTTTGGATTCGGGGACCAGCTTTCTTGCTAAAATGCCCAGGTCTTCTCCATTATGAGGTTGCTCCTCATTAGGAGGAAACAATTGAACATCCAGAAAGATGATGTCATATTTAAAGGAGTGAAGGGATTCTTCTATTTTTTCTTTCCCCATTTCGTATGAGGTGGCGGTGTCCACTATAATGTTGTGATCGTCAAAAACAATCCTTTCCAGGATAAACTTATATCCCAGCATTGTCATTTCATGGTCATCGACTGCCAATATTCTAAGCGTATTCATAGTAGTACATTATGTATTGGATGGGTTAAGCTTCTAAAACAGTATTACGTAAACTCTTTGCTTTTGGATTTTGTTTATACAAATCTACATTAGGAATCTTTATCACAACAGTAGTTCCGGTTGTGGGCGTACTGTTAATTTCCAGATTTGCATGCATTTTTTCAACTCTGGAAGTGATGTTTTTTAAACCGATTCCCTTTTTTCCTCTGGAATTATCAAAACCAATACCATCATCTGCTATTTCTAAATGTAATAAATTTTTATCTAACGTAAAAGACACCCTAATGGTTTTGCATTTGGCATGTTTTATGGAATTCTGAAGCGTTTCTTGAATAATACGGTAGGTATTGATCTTAATATCTCCGTTTAACTGGTCCCATTCAAAATCTTCCTCGTAAGTAAAATGTACGGTAATACCAGATGCACGCTCTTTGTCCTGGATCAATTCTTTAATAGAGATGATGAAATTGTGAACTTTTTCATAGGCCGATGCGCTTAGCTCGTGGGAAATGGTTCGGATCTCTTCTTCCAGTTCCTGAAGTTTTACGATAAGTTCTTCCCGTTGTGCTACAGCGGCGCTGTCGTTACGTTCATTTAACCCGCTTAACACCAGGCGGATACCCAGCATCTGACCCAATATCCCATCATGCAGCTCCTCGGAAACACGTTTTTGCTCGGTTTTTTTGCCCTCTTCAACTTTACCATGCTGCGCTAACATTAAATTGTAAATCTCCTGATTGCTCTCTTGCTGTTTTTGTTTGAATTTTAGTTTCTGGTTACTGATGCGCTGGGAAATAATAACAAAGAGGCCAATACCCAGCAGTACTATGCCCAGGGTAATTCCCGCCAACCAGGCGGTGCGTCTTTCCAGAAATTCATTTTGTTCAATGATCTCATCCGTCTCCATTTGTATGCGTGCAAACTTGTCCTGGACGTTGCGTTCCTGCAGTTGCAATTGTTCGCTAAGATCAAAATAGGCCTTGGCATGGGTAGCGCCATTGGGTTTGTCTAAGGTAGTTAAGAGTTTTAGGGAAGTTAACAAGCGATCATAGTTCTCGGTTTCTGCTGCAATTTGTATGGCGCGATATCCACTCTTCAACGCCTGGGCGGTATCACCGGATTTAGCGAATACTTCCGCCGTATATTGGAGATTTCGAGCTAATTCATAACGTGCTCCCAGGCTGTCCGAAATGTTGGAGGAATATTCAATTTGGGCTAGGATATTGTCATAATTGGTATCCCCTTTTTTAAAATCACTATAAGCTTTGCTGGTTAGTACCTTAGCAAAGAGCCTGGGTTCTTTCTGGAATAGACTATCTTCTTTTGACAGTAAAGCAAATAATTCTGAAGCCTCTTCATAGTTTCCACTTCTAAGGTGCGTACCTGCCACATTGTTAAGGTTTCTGATTTTAAACTCAAATTGCTTACGGGGATTCGCTGCCTTAATGTAAGGCACCGACTTCTCATGATACTCCAAAGCCTTATCAAATTTGCCTAATCCATTTTGGATAACGGCCAACAGGTCATAACTATTAAACAGACGCTCCTGTGAATTATACTCTTTGTATAGTTCAATAGCCTGGATGGCATCTTTTTCGGCGCCTACATAATCTTTTACATCTTCCTTGACGGAGGCCATGGAATACAGCATACGGGCGGGGTAGTCCTTTATCCGTTCTTCCAGGTCTGCTTTGGAAAACAAGATGTAGGCTTCCCGGTAGTGATAATAGGCGCTGTCCGGCTGGGAGCGTTTATGAAAGTCCGCCAGGTCCCAATGCGCCATGCCGTGGGATTTAAAATCGTCGTTCTTTTTCGAGAGCTGTAAAAGGGTAGAATTGGCCTTTTTAAAATGGACAGAGTCGCCCAGTACCAAATTGGCATAGGAGATGTCCGCCAGCTTTTCGGTCCTTGCCACCTTATCCGGTAATTCCAGCGTACGGGTATACGCTTTTTGGAGGAGAATTTGTTTGTCAGAAAGCTCAAGCCCGGCACTGTCTTTGGCCCAATCTATCCAAAGTGAAATACTGTCCTGGGGCACTCCATTGGCTATAGCCTTGTTATCTGTTGGGGAAGTGCAGCCCAAACAAAAGAGTGTTATTATGAGTATGCAGATTCCCAACTTCATAGCATTGGCGGGAGAGTGGTTGTAACGGATTCCCTACCTCCAAGATACAAAAAAACCCCAAATGTTAACATTTGGGGTTTTTTAAAAGTAGTGGTACTAACTGCTTTAGTCTCTTTCTACTTCACCCTTATCATTTTCATCCGGAGAATCAATATAAAGTTCTTCTTGACTAGCGGTGCTTTCTGCTTCGCAAGAGAATAATCCTAGGGTAAATACGGTCATCGCTAAAATGTAGAATACTTTTTTCATAATCTGTCTGTTTAATTTTCGAGGGGTTTTTGTTTAACGTTTAACTGTCACGAAAAATAAAATCCCAATACTCCTTAAACTTCCAGGAAAAGAAATGTGTGTAGTTAACCCACTTTGCGGGGTGAATGCACTGCTTTTACGAGAATTAGATCAATTAAGAGTCTTAATAGCGTTTTTGGAGAGTAAAGCTTTCAGTTCATCAATTTTATCCCGGTACGATCTGGAAAAGGGCAATTGGTCTTCCATATTTCTCAAGGAGCAGGTAGATTTGCCATAATTGATCTTGGAAATGTACCGTGTATTCAGAATATAGCTTTGGTGAACACGAACAAAATTCTTGGGTAGGGCATTTTCAAAGGTCTTCAAGGTTTTGTAGGCGCTTATTTTTTCGCCATTCCGCATATAGAAATCCGTGGAGTTGTTGTCCGCCTTTAGATAGAGAATTTCGTTGGTATCCAAATAATGATAATCGTTGTACGTTTTCAGGCATAGTGTGGTAGGCAGCTTTTCCTTGGGCAACTGTTTACGCAGTTTAAAAATGGTCTTTCGTACTTCAAATTCGTTAGCGGGCAAGAGCCAGTAATCAAAAAAACCGCTTTTCAAAGCATCATAGGCCAGGGCCTTGGTTTTGGCTACTCCAATAAGCAAAGGGATTTTATCCAAATATTGATGTAACTGCGCTATCATACCGAACATCTCCGATGGGGCATTGGAGAGGTTAACAATGATCAGATCCGGTAGCACCTTTAGAATCAAATTAACGGCTTCCGAAGCGTCTCCTGCGCATCCGGTATAATACAAATCTTCGTATTCCTGTAATTGCATTTGCAACTGCAGGCTAAACGTTGCGTCGGAATCTATAATGGCGTAAGAATAGTCCATCCCTAATTTACTGATTCCAAGGTAGTAAGTCCAATTTAAACCGTATTGCATTTTTTCCACAAAATATTTGGGGTTTTTCTATAAAAGCTCATGTTAATTGTTAAATATGACCTCAATTGCGCCCATATCCGGGTTTTGGGTGCGATCATTGCCCAACAGGTCAAACGGTACTTGTTGTGCGATGGCAACATTTGCAGCGTCAAGGAGTTGCGAAGTACCGGTGGGAACAAAGCGATTTCTAATGGGGTCCTCAAAATCCGTGCGAGCATTCAACAAAATATCCTGAAAAAGCATGGGATTTTCAAAATCGTAAAAGGGATTTTCGGAAGGGTCTCCCGAAGTATCCAAAAACCGGAGGGAACTATTTACAAACAAGAAATTGAAGGTGTTGCTGCCGTTACTGGCAAAACCAATTTCCCTGCTCCGGTTACCGTCTACTACACAATTGGAAAAAGTGGCATTCACAAGATCGGCACCCTGGGATGGCGTAGTACCCGGGCTGGAAAAGTTGTCGACAAAAAGTCCGGGGATATTTCTAAAACCATTGATCCAGTAGTTGGCAATGGTACAATGCGTAAAGTCATGGTCCCCGCCCTGGTTAATATACACCGATGCACTGCCTGAACTACCAAAAACACAGTTTTCCGCGTCTACTTTTGCTGTAATGGCCCATAGATTGGTAACCGCACTATTGTAGATCTGTGCATTCTGTACGTTGAGATGGGTATCTTCCAGGTCTCCATCGCCTTCCACTAACATACCGACCGTGGCATTTTTTATGGTCAAATTCCGGATACTGTGATTGGCGCTACCTTCTGCTAACCACAGGGTTCCCCATTGCCCGGGGACATCTTCAAACCGCGGTTCCAAACGGTCCCCTTCAAAGATCACTTCATTTTCCAACATTTCCCGGTCTTCGCTGACCTCCCCGTTTATTTCCAATTGGCCACCAGCACCTACAAAAATTCCGGAATTATTGTGGAAATGGACGCGAGTACCCGCTTCCATACTAAGGGTTTTTCCTTGTTCAACGGCCGCATACCCATAGATAACATAAGGTTTTGTGTTGGTAAAATTCAATTCTTCATCAGAGAGTAGAAAACCTTCTACCCGTATTGCATTGCCTTCTTCATCCACTCCCAGTGAAATAGTTTCGGTACTGCCATCACTCAGGGTTCGCGGGTAAAGGAAAACTGCGTCGCGGACCAGTGTCACCAGATGGACTTCCTGCGGGGTGCCGGAACTACCAAATACAATGGTATCCGTATGTAGAAATTCAACTTCGCCTGTGGTAGTGATGTCAAAAGTAGTCTCGATAAACACAAATAAGCTGTCCCTGGCCAAGAGTGGGACATTGTTAAATGTCCTGCCAGGGACCCCATCTACGTTTAGCCGATAGCTACTTTCCTCTCCGCCCCCAAGTCTTACTTCGGGGATGACAATATCGTCATCACTGTTGTTATATACCTTAAGGGTATAGGTACTGCTTCCGATAGAAGAAAAAACGGTATCTAAAAAAACCGTATCCTTAGAGAAAGTCAAATTACCCGTGGAGGTGCGAAATTCAAAATCCTCCCGGCAGGAACCGGATAGCAGGATTAGTATTGGGGCTACCAATATAAAAAATGCAACAATTCTTTTCATTTTCTATCAATGAAACAGTTTCCGGATGTGCTCAGGTACCCTTGCGGGTTTTCGGGTTTTCGTATCAATGAGACACCATGTTGTAGTAGCGTTAACCAATAATTGCCCGGTTTTATTGTTCAGCATTTCTACAAATCGTATGGAAAGCGGGCCCTTCCATTTCAAAACGCGGGTATGTATTGCAATTTCTTCATTAAGTAAAGCGCTGTCATGATAGGTAATGGAATGGTTTCTCACGACCCATACCCACTCTTTTTGGAGGATTTCCCCGGCTGTATATTCCCAGTGCGCTTTGGAAATGTCCTGCACCCATTCCAGGTAACGTATGTTATTTACATGATCCAGTTCATCCAGGTCATTGGGGGTTACCCGGATGATTTTCTCAAAAGAAGACATGATTACTTCTTAATGATTTTCACTTCAAAAAGGGTATCCCAGTTTTTACCGGTCACAAAAAGGGTCTTCCGTTCGGGGTGATAGGCTACACCGTTAAGAACATCCAAATCCTCATGTTGTTCTACCGAATCTTTCAATCCCCCAAAATTAATGACACCTTCAATGGCACCGGAATCAGGATCAATAATCATCATGCTATCCTTTTGCCATACGTTGGCATAGATCTTCCCTTCTATAAACTCCAGTTCATTGGCCTTATTAAAAATAGAGGTGTTGGTTACCGTTTCAATATACCCTTGTTCCGTTAAGGTTTCCGGGTCCAGTAACCAAATTTTTTCCGTGCCGTCGCTTTTGTACAGGGTGGTACCATCGTTACACAGGCCCCAACCTTCTTTACTCTGGCCATAACGGAAGGTATCCAGTTGTTCCAAATTGGTTTGGTCGTACACATAGCCGATACCGCTGCGCCAGGTGAGTTGAATCACCTTGCCGTTAATCACCGTAAGTCCCTCCCCAAACACGGAATTGTCCAACTCAATTTCTTGATAGATCTCACCTGTTCTGAAATTTAATTTTCGGAGTACAGATTGGGATACGTTGCTCGGATTACCCGTACTTTCAAAAAGGGTGTCCCCATGAAACTCCAGCCCCTGGGTGTAGGCTTTTTTGTCATGAGGAAAAGTGTTTAGAATTTCATACCGATAAATTTCCGGGGCCTTATTGGCAAGCACCCTTATCTTTTTTTTGATTTCTACGGAATTCCCTTCATAGTCTATTTTGGCAGTTAAGACTTTACTGCCTAAAGCGCGTACCTTGAGATTGATCTTTCCATTGTTCACATTTAGGTCTTCTCCATCCAGTTGGTAGGCAACTTTTTGGATTTCCTTTTCTTTTTTGTTCTTGATGGCCACTCCAACCACTTCTCCGTTTTGGAATTGTTTTTTTCTGCCCTCCAATTGAATTTCAAAAAGAGCAGCCGGATCAGCTGTGCTTTTACAGGAATCTACCGTAAAGCATAAAAGCAGCAGCAAAAAAAAATGCAGTTTCACTATGGTTTGCTTAGATGTTACGACCAAAATAAACATGTCTTCGGATTGTAACAAATTTTAAAGGTCGTATATTTGCAGATGGCAAGTCCTACACGACCAGCTCCTGCAGAATCCCCCAGGGCGGGAACGCAGCAAGGGTATGCGGTTGTAGCGGTGCGATGTAGGTAGCTTGCCATTTTTTATGCTTGAAAAAGAAGAAAAGCGAATTGCCGGTTTAGCGATGTTTTTACGACATGGAAAGTAAGGTGGTTTTAATTACCGGCGGATCTTCCGGGATTGGCAAGGCAATAGGGGTATACTTATCTTCCCTTGGCTACACGGTATATGGAACAACCCGGGATTTGACGAAGCATTCGGATTTCACTGATTTTAAGTTACTGGCGCTGGACGTGCGCCTGCAGGAATCTATTGATAAAGCCGTTGAATCTATTATTGCCGAACACGGAAAACTGGATGTCCTGATCAATAATGCAGGAATTGGAATTACCGGACCCTTGGAAGAAACCCCGCTTGAAGAAATAGAAAAGGCTTTTGATACCAACCTGTACGGACCCATACGGATGATGAAAAGTGTATTGCCCTATATGCGATCCCAAAAAAAGGGGCGTATTATTAATATTACTTCTATTGCCGGTTATATGGGGCTCCCTTTCCGGGGAATTTATTCCGGTACCAAATCCGCCCTGGAGCTGCTTACGGAGACCTTGCGAATGGAAGTCAAACCTTTTGGAATAACAGTAACCAATATTGCTCCTGGCGATTTTGCTACCAACATAGCAGCCGGCCGCTATCATGCTCCGGCGATTAAAGGCTCTCCTTATTACCGGAACTACCAAAAAACGCTGGATTTGATGAACGAGGATGTAGACGCCGGGGCAGACCCCATACTGGTAGCCCAAAAGGTAGCCTCCGTGATCCGGACACAACGACCTAAGATCAGGTATCCCGTTGGCGCTTTTTTACAAAAGTTTTCCATCTTCTTAAAGAAAATTTTACCTGGAAGGTGGTACGAACGAATGCTTACAAACCATTATAAATTGTAGTTTTATAGTCAAAATTTAAGAATATGAAGTTTTTTATTGATACTGCCAATCTTGATCAGATTAAAGAAGCCCAGCAACTTGGTGTTTTGGATGGGGTGACCACTAACCCGTCTTTAATGGCTAAGGAAGGAATTACCGGCCATGATAATATCATAAAGCATTATATAGATATCTGCGAAATTGTTGATGGCGATGTTTCTGCGGAGGTAGTGGCTACAGATTTTGACGGGATTGTTAGAGAAGGGGAGGCACTGGCAGAACTTCATGAACAGATTGTGGTGAAAGTACCGATGATCAAAGACGGGGTAAAAGCTTTAAAATACTTTTCAGATAAAGGTATCCGAACCAACTGTACCCTGGTTTTTTCTCCCGGACAAGCACTTCTGGCAGCCAAAGCAGGGGCTACTTATGTATCTCCTTTTTTAGGACGTCTGGATGATATTTCCACGGATGGGCTGAATTTGATCTCGGAGATGCGGCTTATCTATGACAATTATGGTTTCGCCACCCAGATCTTAGCAGCCTCCATACGACATACCATGCATGTTATTGATTGTGCAAAAATTGGGGCAGATGTTATGACAGGGCCACTTTCCGCTATTGAAGGATTGTTAAAACATCCGCTTACCGATATAGGATTGGAAAAGTTTTTGGCGGATTATAGAAAAGGAAACCCCTAAAGATACCCTACGGAAAAAAAGGTATTCTGATCCCGTACTGTCACCTTGTCAAGAGCGATTTAGTCTCATCAGTTTTTAGAAGGGAAAGAGGTAAATACATTGGCAAAGGCATTAACAACGAGCGTGTCCCGGGAAATAATACACTTGTTAAGGCCGTCTACGATAAGCGCATTTTGAATTTCTTCAAAGTCTGTGCTCCGGTATTGATTTTCAGGACGTACTCCACTATCATCCAATAATGCTACCCATTCCGACCTATTGGTTTTTAGGCTAATTCCTGCGAACTGATGGTTGGGATGCAATAGCTTCAGCTTGGCTATGTGTCGCGTAACATTTCTGAAATGCCTCTTCTGGTCAGAGGTCCAAAAATAAAATACGGTGTTGTTACCTTTGGCAATTTCTTTTAAGGAAACGGCATTTCCTTCGGCATTTTCCAGCCATACCTCCGGTAACTCCTGCTGTGGTTGAAGATTTTGAATGCCTTTGTACAGATATTTGATCTCCTCTTTGTGCGCTTCGTTATTACTAAGCGCTTCAAACTCGTTTATAAAAGCATCACAATCTTTATTGGCATTATGCACTTTTAAGAGATAGTCCATGGCGACATTTCTGAATAGATTATCCCTCAACTTTGGTTCGGCCACCAAGCTATCTATCAGAGCCAACTTATGCTTGTTCAGATGTAATTGTTCTTCCGGACTGGCAAACCCTTCCATACCGCAAAGGGCATTACAGACCTTATAGGAAAGATTGCCAAAATAGTTTTTAACAAAATCATAGTAGGGCCTAAAATAACTCAATTCCCCGTTGTTTAGGTCAAGAGATTCCCTATGGGTATAAAATGCCGAATCTAATTTGTGTATCGTGGTTTCCCCTGTTTTCTTTTTATGGTAAAAAGGATATTTCTCTTTATACAGATAGCTGTGGTAATCTATGGAAGCCTTTGCCATAGTATACGCTTTTTCAGACAACTCACTGGATATGGACAACTGTTCCAGTTCTTCCAGTTTCTGCTGGCGGAGGGAGTCTATTTTGGCGCTAAAATCTTCCGGGGAAAGGGGGTAGAACGAATATATCAGTGGCTCTTCATCCTCGTAGGTGAGGAACATCTCTATCATAAAGTTGTTCACTTCCTCATTATCCCCTGAAAACACCAGGGACTCGTCAAAATAAGAGGAGGATGCGTTGAGACGGATAAGAATGCTGTCTCCCTTTTCTAAAAAAATATATTGTCTTTGCGGGGAGTGATCAAAATGATGAAGCCCTTCATCAATAGAATCCAAGACAAAGGAAAAGCGGTTGTTTTCATCCAGTTGGGCAGAATCCACTACCTTGTCGTTTCTGTGAAGCACCACATAATCACTTGTAGGATTAACGATCTCTCCGGCAAAATGTACTGCTGCGGTAGGTAATTCATTTTCACCACATGAAATATTCCCGATAAGCGGTAGAAGTAGTAAAAGTCGCTTCATATATCCATTCAGTAAAACAAAGCTAAACATCGGAAAAAAAGTCGGCTGTTAATGAGCAGTTAAATGTTGTTAAACTACCGTTTTTGGCAGCCTAAATACTTTTTATTGAAGTTACTCAAGGGGTTATTTTAATTACTTTTGCCGGAAATTAAAACAAAAAAGTTATGCTTTCAGTCTCCAATCTTTCCGTGCAGTTTGGAAAACGGGTGTTGTTTGATGAGGTAAATGTTGCCTTTGTACAGGGCAATTGTTATGGTATTATTGGGGCTAACGGCGCCGGAAAATCTACTTTTCTAAAGATATTGTCGGGAAAAATGGAACCTACTTCGGGCCATATCCATTTGGAGCCGGGTAAGCGTATGTCCGTTTTGGAACAGGATCACAATGCCTATGATGAATTTCCGGTATTGGAAGCGGTTATGATGGGCAATACGCCGCTCTATAGCATTAAAAAGCAAATTGATGCGCTGTACGCGGATTACACCGATGAGAATGCCGAAAAAATAGGGGAATTGCAGGTTCAGTTTGAGGAAATGAACGGATGGAATGCGGAGAGTGATGCCGCTGCCTTGTTGTCCAATTTAGGTATTTCTGAAAGCCTGCATTATACCGGGATGAAGGACATGGATTCCAAGCTGAAGGTTCGGGTGTTGTTGGCCCAGGCGCTTTTTGGAAATCCGGATGTACTTATCATGGATGAGCCCACCAACGATTTGGACTATGAAACTATTCAATGGCTGGAGCATTTTTTAGCGGGCTATGAGAACACCGTGATCGTGGTTTCACACGACCGGCATTTTCTGGATGCCGTTTGTACCCATATTGCGGATATTGATTTTGGAAAGATCAATCTTTTCAGTGGGAACTATACATTTTGGTATGAAAGTAGCCAGTTAGCGGCTCGACAACGTGCACAACAAAACAAAAAGGCCGAAGAAAAAGCCAGGGAACTCCAGGAATTCATCCAGCGTTTTAGCGCTAATGTGGCCAAGAGCAAACAGGCTACTTCCCGAAAAAAAATGTTGGAAAAGCTCAAAGTAGAAGACATCAAACCCTCCAGCAGAAGATATCCGGCTATTATTTTTGAGCAGGAACGCGAAGCAGGGGATCAAATCCTGAATGTTGAAAATCTGTCGGCTACCACTGAAGATGGGGATATGCTTTTTAGCAATGTGGACATCAATTTGGCAAAAGGGGATAAGGTGGCCATCATCTCAAGGGACTCCAGGGCTTCAACTGCTTTTTACGAGATTGTAACGGGAAATCTAAAGGCCCAAACCGGTGAGTACCGTTGGGGTGTGACAACAACTCAGGCTTATTTGCCAGCAAACAATGATGACTTTTTTAATGAGGGTATCCACCTTGTAGATTGGCTCCGGCAGTGGACGAAAACCGAAGAAGAAAGAGAAGAAGTATATATCAGGGGCTTTTTAGGAAAAATGTTGTTTAGTGGGGAAGAAGCCCTTAAAAAATCCACGGTGCTCTCCGGAGGAGAAAAAGTGCGTTGCATGCTGAGTAGGATGATGCTATTGCGCGCCAACGTACTCTTGTTGGACGAACCCACAAATCATTTGGATTTGGAGAGTATTACCGCCTTCAATAATTCCCTTAAAAATTTTAAAGGCACGGTGTTACTTACCACCCATGACCACGCGTTTGTACAAAGTGTGGCCAACAGGATCATAGAAATCACTCCCAAAGGGGTAATTGATCGCTACCTGACGTTTGATGAATACATGTCCGATAAGGCCATCAAACAACAGCGGGAAAAGATGTATGCCGTTCCGGTCTAAACCGTATTACGCATTAAAATATTTACTGTTCCAAATGGCAGGATTAAAGTTTTTCCCCAGGGCAAAACCATAAAAGATAACTATTGCTGCTATGGATTTAAACATAAAGAAAAACATCATCCAGAACTCTGCAGCGGTGTTTTGTTTGGAAAAAAGACCGTTGGGCACCAGCAAAGTGATCAGATAACTCACCAGCAATGTAACTATTGTGAGGTTCACTATGTTTTTAAAAGGCCATACCAATAGCTTCCGTAAGGGATGTAAATCATTCCCCCATTTGTGAATCAAATAATAGTAATCATTGCCAATGGGTGCAAAAAGAAGGGGATCATCTTTATCTTCCAGTTTAAAAAGCTTTGAAGGAGCCATAATTTTAAAACCTTTAAGCTCCGTTTCGTGCTGCTTTTCAAGTTCTTTGATCTTGGCTATGGCCGTACCCGGGATTTTACCTTTAAAATATTTGGAATCTAAAAACCTCAGGCGATAATCGATACAAATTTTCTTAAGTTGTTCTATATGATAAATCTTGTCAGCGTCTAACCGATCAAAAACAAAGCTGTTGGCATGAGAAGTGGAAGGTTTGGACAGACGATTTGCGATTGCTTCTTCCTTTTCCGTCTCCTTCTGAAGAATGCGGTATACTTCGTTAAGTACGTTGTCTTCAGTTGCTACTTTATCTCTCCATCTGGAAAGCCTATCTTCAATATTGGTTTTTTCAAAAAACATATTCTTTTCTTTTTCAGCGATTTTACTCAAAGTTACCGAATCGAATCTTCTTGCTAAAACCTCTTGCTTTTTGTTAAACGTTAATATTTTGTTAATTTCTATATATTCCCTATTTGCCTTTTAGCTAATCCGAGCTATTATGCTATCTTGTCGATTAAATTGGTGTTTTATCGATAAAGTATTGATTTTGGTGCTCTAAGTCTCAAAAGTTCAACGAAAAACCTATGAAATTCCCCCGAATCGCTACCTACCTCATGGCTCTCTTTGTATGTTGTCTGGCTACACATGCCCAAACCAATAGTTTAACGGCCTTATCAACAGGAGTTTATCTCAAAAAAGAGAAATCTATTACACAGGCAACGCAAACTTCCAAAAATCACAAAACACTCTTCGCGGCAGTAAAAGCGACGGATCTTGCTTCCATTTTGGAAACCAATGGACCGTTCACCGTTTTTGCACCTTCGGATAATGCGTTTTCAAGATTCACCAATGCAGAACTGAAAGATCTGTTCAAAACCGAAAACAGAAAAAAACTAAAATCCTTACTTACATATCATATCGTTGCCGGCAATTTGACCGCTTCAAAAATACTGCGTGCCATGTGTAGGGGAAATGGGCGAGCTAGCTTTACCTCCGTACAGGGAAACAAGATTATGGCTACCATGCAAGGCACCGATATAATTTTAACAGACGGTTTGGGTAATTCCGCTAAGATTACTGTAGCTGATGCTAATTTGAGTAATGGGATAATCCACGAGATAGACAGTGTTATCTTACCTTCCCAATTGTAATCAGGGGCGTATCATCGTAGCGAGGCACCGAGTTTTTCTTCATAACTTCTTTGAAGCCGTGACATTACCTTTTCAATTTGCTTGTCCGTAAGGGTCTTGTTATAATCCTGTATTGTGAAGCTTACGGCATAGGATTTTTTCCCTTTTGGCAGATTTTCTCCCCTGTAAACATCAAAAAGTGCAACATCAAGAAGAAGGTTCTTTTCGGTATTGAAAGCAATTTCATGGATTTCCTGGAATGAGATCTTTTCGTCAAGCAATAGCGCCAGATCACGTTTTACCTTCGGGTATTTTGGGATGTCTTGAAAGGTAATTTGACTATTGTTAATTGATTTCAACAGGGTATTCCAGTTAAAATCGGCATAAAACACCTTTCCTTTGATTTCTGCTTTTTTTGTAATGGTATCGGATACCAGGCCAAATTCAACGAATACCGTATCCTGATGCTCAATTCTCAGCCCTTCCGAGAAAACATTATCCGTAATGGGTAGCTCTCGAAACGAAGACAGGCCCATTCGTTCCAAAACAGAAATGATCACTCCTTTCAAATAAAAAAAGTCGGTGGGTTGGCTCTGTGAAATCCAATGCTCTTCATTTCGATTACCCAAAACATAGAGGGCCAATCTGTCTTGTTCGTAGTATTCCTTATCCCTGAAAACGTAGGTTTTGCCAAATTCAAAAAATTTCAGGTTGGGATTCTTTCTGTTCTGATTATAACGTAAGCTCTCCAATCCGGTATGTAGCATGGAAGTTCTCATTACCGAAAGATCCGAACTTAATGGATTCATAATCTGTACCGTACCCGCAGTGCTTTTCTCTGAGGCGTTTGCCCCGACCAAACTGTTAGTTAAGATCTCAAAAAAGCCATTGGCTGCCAGATAGTCCCCAACAGTATTTTGAAGCTTGTAATTTTCATATTTGGAAATACTGGCTACGGAAGCTGTAATTTTTGGTTGTACCTCGATGTTATCGTATCCATATACTCTCAAAATCTCTTCTATAACATCTACTTCCCGCTCAACATCTGTCCTATAGGACGGAATGGTAAGCCCTAAACCTGCTTCCGTAAAACTATTTACCTTAATTTCCAACGCTGCGAGTATGGATTTGATCGTATCCTTTGGGATCTCATGACCAATAAGCTTATTAATTTTTTCAAAGGTCAAAAAAACCTGATGGTCCTTCTTTTTAACAGGGTAGAGGTCTACTATTCCCGAACTGATCTCGCCCCCCGCCACTTCCTTTATGAGTGCAGCAGCCCGTTTTAAGGCATATTCTGTAATATTGATGTCCACCCCACGTTCAAATCTAAAGGAAGCGTCCGTACTAAGGCCATGTCTTTTTGCTGTTTTCCGGATGGAAACGGGATCAAAATACGCACTCTCTAAAAATATTGAAGTAGTATCGTTGGTCACTCCCGAATGTATTCCTCCGAAAACACCGGCAATACACATCGGCTTTTCAGCATCGCAGATCATCAGATCTTCCTCGTGAAGTTCACGTTCTATCCCGTCAAGCGTGACAAACTTTGTACCCTGGGGTAAGGTCTTCACCACCACCTTTTCGCCTTTAATCTTCATTGCATCAAAAGCGTGCAGCGGCTGCCCCAATTCATGCAGTACATAATTGGTAATGTCAACGATGTTGTTGATGGGAGACAGTCCTATGGAATTAAGTCTGTTTTTTAACCAATTCGGGGACTCCTGAACCAAAATATTTTTTAGGGTTATCCCGCAATAGCGTGGTGCCAGTTCTTTATTCTCTACCTCTACATTGATTTTGAGTGATCGGTTGTCAATGGAAAAATTACTGGTAGATGGGGTGATGAGTTCTTTAAATACCTCAAATTGCTCTAAACCGGCTTTGAGGTCCCTGGCTACGCCATAATGACTCATGGCGTCCGATCGATTAGGGGTAAGATCAATTTCAAATACGTGGTCATGTTCCACTTCAAATAGAGAAGCCAAAGGAGTTCCTGACGCCAGGTTTTGTGCTAAAACCATTATGCCATCGTGGCTGTCCCCTAAACCCAATTCATCTTCCGCACAGATCATTCCATAGCTTTCTTCTCCCCGTATTTTTCCTTTTTTAATTTCCCAGGGCTCTCCTTCTTTGGAGTATAGTATAGTTCCAATTGTGGCTACAGGCACCTTTTGTCCCTTTTCTACATTTGGAGCACCACAAACAATTTGTACCGGCTCCTTTTCTCCAATATCTACATGTGTTAGCTTCAACCGGTCTGCATTCGGATGCTTTTTGCAATCCAGTACATGCCCAACAACAACACCTTTTAAACTGCCTTTTACAGACTCAAATTCCTCAATGCCCTCTACCTCAAGGCCAAGGCTGGTAAGGAGTTCGGCGGTTTTTTCAGCATTCCAATCAAGCCGTAAGAACTGCTTGAGCCAGTTGAAAGAGATTTTCATTACCCAATTTTAAAGGCAGCAAAGATAAAACTTTGGTGTATCACATTCAATTCGCAAATAAATATCGTTTTTTGTGCTATGTTAAGAAATCCTTTCGCTTCCGACACAAGGGTTAGATTTTTTCCTATGAGAAAGCAACTGATACCAATATTATTGTTGATGGGGGTAGTGTCCTGTGAAACCAAAGCAGAAAAAGAGCTGCTTTTAGGGAAATGGCGAGCGGAAATGAAGGTGGCAGATGATCACCAACTACCGTTTACCTTTACGCTTTCCAAAAATTCAGAGGACCACTATCTCATAGACATACAAAACGCTCAGGAGGTCATCCGGGTAGATGAAATTGCGATTACGGGAGATTCTATCCGTATTAACATGCCGGTATTTGAAGGGTATATTACCGCTACATTTACGGATAGTACACTGACAGGTGAGTTTGTTAAGGAGAGTCTGGACCGTTATGTGCCGCTAAAGGCAAAATACGGCATAGAAGAGCGATTTGAAGTGAAAGATGGTGCCCGTTATGATGTGTCCGGGGTATGGGAAACGAACTTTGATTTTGATACCGAAAATCCGTATCCCGCCAAGGGAATTTTTGATCAAAAAGGGAACAAGGTTACCGGAACCTTTCGCACCAAAACAGGGGATTACAGGTATCTGGAAGGCGTAGTAGATGGTGATAGCCTTAAACTGTCTACTTTTGACGGAGCCCATGTTTTTTTGTTTACTGCAAAGCTAAAGGACAGTATTATGGATGGGAAATTCTATTCCGGAAACCATTCCGTAGAAAACTTTGAAGCCAGGCGTAACGCAGATTTTGAGCTACCCGATGCCAACACATTGACCTACCTGAAGGAAGGGTATACCTCTTTTGATTTTACATTTCCCGATGAAGATGGAAATCCGGTAAGCCTTTCTGACCCATCATTTACCGATAAGGTGGTTTTAGTACAGATCATGGGGACCTGGTGCCCGAATTGCCTGGATGAAACCCATTTTTATGTGGATTACTTAAAGAACAACCCTACTTCCGATCTGAAGATTGTAGCACTCGCCTTTGAATACGCCAAAACTGAAGAAAAGGCCTTGGAAGGGATAAGGCGATTGCGCGAAAGAGTAGGAGTGGGGTATCCCATATTGCTGGCACAAATAGGGACCTCCAGTAAAACTAAGGCCAACGAAAAATTACCGATGTTGAATCATGTGCTTTCCTATCCCACGACCCTTTATATAGACAAGCAAGGTGAGGTTCGAAAAATACATACCGGTTTCAATGGTCCGGCAACGGGGGCAAAGCACGAGGAGTTTAAAAAAGAGTTTGCCATTACGTTGGATCAGCTTCTCAAAGAATAAACCACTATGCATTTAAAATACATACCTACGAGACACAGGCGGGGGTTTTCAGAAATTAATGCAATTCCTTTTTTGGACACTTTGGCAAAGTTGCAGTGAACAGTTGGCCGTGAATCGCCTGGCACCCGTTAAAACTGCCTATCGCAAAGTGCGCACTGCTTACTCGTTGAAATTTTTAGAAACTGAAAGTCTTGCACTAAAGTGAATACCTGCCAGCCGGTTTATATATGCATGTTGGGTTCCAACTAGCGATTGTGATCCTGTGATGCATGAATCTGCTTAAATAATGGTTGACTTCCCAAGGCCAATGTTCTCATCGTTCATGTTGAGGTCGTCATGACTGTCCACCACATTATCCGCTATAAAACCCCCTACATGGCTGGTGCCATACTTAGTGTTTGGATTTAAATCCGGGGTGACTACCCCTTTCTCCAGTGCTTTACTTACCGCCTCACGCACTGCCATAGCTTCTTCGAACAGTTGGAAGTGTTCCAACAACATTGCTGCGGACAAAATGGAAGCCACAGGATTTGCGATGTTTTTTCCTTTTGCCTGGGGGAAGGAACCGTGAATGGGTTCAAAAAGCGCTGCAGCATCCCCAACTGAGGCGGAGGCCAGTAAACCAATAGAACCACCAATCACACTGGCTTCATCTGAAAGAATGTCTCCAAACATATTTTCGGTGAGAATTACGTCAAATTGGCTTGGATTTAAAATGATTTGCATGGCCGCGTTATCCACAAACAGGAAGTCCAAGGCTACCTCAGGATAACTTTCCCCTATTTTGGCCACCACCTTACGCCACAAGCGGGAAGATTCCAGGACGTTGGCCTTGTCTACCAATGTAAGTTTTTGGTTGCGGTTCTTGGCCGCTTTGAAGGCCAAATGTGCAATACGGCTAATCTCTTTTTCCGAGTACTCGCAGAGATCAGATGCCACGGTGCCGTCATCACTTATTCGTTTTTCGCCAAAGTAGATCCCCCCGGTAAGCTCCCTGTAAATGGTAAAATCCGTACCGGAAATAATTTCTTTTTTCAAGGGAGATTGATCCATAAGGGTAGGGAATACTTTTACCGGCCGGATATTGGTATAAAGTCCCAGTTCTTTTCGCAATTTCAATAATCCCTGTTCAGGGCGTACCTTTGCCTTTGGATCATTGTCATACTTGGGATCCCCAATAGCACCAAAAAGAACGGCGTCTGCTTCATGGCACAGCTCTAAGGTTTGTTCCGGTAAAGGATCTCCGGTTACATCTATGGCGACCGCTCCAACAGGAGCCTCCTTAAAAGCAAATTGATGGTTAAACGACTCTTCTACGGCTTCCAGACATTTTACCGCCTGAGAAAGCACCTCCGGTCCAATTCCGTCACCCGGTAATAACGCAATTTTTAGTTTCATACTGTTGTATTTTGCTTTTCGAAAGCGGCGATGACTTCACTTTTGCTCACTAAAAAGTCAATGTCATCATATCCATTGATAAGACACATTTTTTTATACGGATCTATCTCAAATTTTTCCCGTAATCCCAAATCTTCCACTACCAATTCCTGGTGCTCCAGATCCACATGAAATTGGATCTTTGGTTGTGCATGTATTTCGCGAAGCAGCGCTTTTAGTTTATCCTCAGGGATAATAATAGGTAAAATCCCATTATTCAATGCGTTTCCCTTAAAAATATCGGCAAAAAAACTGGATATGATCACTTTAAAACCGTAATCTTCTAGTGCCCAGGCGGCGTGTTCCCTACTGGAACCACAACCGAAATTTTCGCCAGCTACCAATACGCTACCGGAATAGGTGGTATCGTTCAATACAAAATTCGGATTGAGGTCGCCTGCTTTGGTATACCGCCAATCCCGAAAGAGATTTTCCCCGAATCCTTTTTTATCTGTGGCTTTTAAAAAACGTGCCGGGATAATTTGATCGGTATCAATATTCTCAATAGGTAAAGGTACCGCTGTGGATGTTAGTGTTGTAAACTTTTGCATCAGGCCAATTCCATTTGGGTTACATCTACTATTCTTCCTTCAACCGCGGTAACGGCAGCGACCAGGGGACTTGCTAAAAAGGTTCTGGCCCCGGGGCCTTGCCTCCCTTCAAAATTCCGGTTAGAAGTAGAAACGCAATACTCCCCGGCCGGTATTTTATCCTCATTCATCCCTAAACAAGCGGAGCATCCGGATTGTCTAATTTCAAAACCCGCTGCCTCAAAAACATCCTGCAGCCCTTCCTCTTTAATTTGTTTGGCTACCTGTTGCGAGCCCGGAACGATAAGTGCAGTTACATTTTTTGCTTTTTGTTTTCCCTTTATCTGGGAAGCGGCTATCCTAAAGTCTTCAATTCGGGAGTTGGTGCAACTTCCGATAAAAACGTAATTAATAACCTGCCCAACCAAATCCTGGCCTTTTTCCAGATCCATGTATTTCAGGGATTTCTCGAAAGAAGGATCCTCTAAAGAAGGAATGCGCTCTCCTATCTTTATTCCCATTCCGGGATTGGTGCCATAGGTGATCATTGGAGAAATATCGGCAGCATCAAATTCATATTCGACATCAAATGTGGCATTCTTATCCGTCTTCAGGGTTTTCCAAAGGGCTAATTTACGTTCCCATTCTTCCCCTTTAGGAGCAAACTCTTTTCCTTTAACATATTCAAATGTAGTTTCATCAGGGGCAATCATCCCTCCACGAGCACCCATTTCTATGCTCATATTACACACGGTCATTCTTCCCTCCATACTCATATTCTCAAAGACATCCCCTGCATATTCCACAAAATGCCCGGTTCCGGAATTGGTACCCAGCTTTGCAATGATGTACAAGATCACATCTTTGGGTAGTACATTCTCCCTAAGTGCACCATTCACATTTATTCGCATCTTCTTCGGCTTGTTAAGCAGCAGGCATTGACTGGCAAAAACCTGGGCAACCTGACTTGTTCCTATTCCAAAGGCAATAGTACCAAAGGCACCATGAGTGGAAGTGTGGCTATCACCGCAAACCATGGTCATTCCCGGTTGTGTTATCCCTAACTCCGGAGCCATTACGTGGACGATCCCCTGATAAGGATGTCCTAGTCCATATAGCGTTACGCCATGTTTTTCGCAATTCTCTGTCAGCATCTGCACTTGCTTTCTGGACAGGGCATCCTTTATGGTCAAATGTTGATCTATGGTCGGTACATTGTGGTCTGCCGTAGCTACGGTCTTTTCCGGCCTGGCCAAAGGGATACCGCGTTGTTCCAGCTCGGCAAAGGCTTGTGGACTGGTTACCTCATGGATCAAATGCTTGTCTATGTATAATATCTGAGGGCCGTCCGGGATAGTTTCTACTACATGAGCATCCCAAACCTTATCAAAAAGTGTTTTATGCATTAGGCCAAACTTTTTAAATCTATGGCACTGGTCTCAATTATCTCGTGGATATCCTTATCCAAAATTTCTTTTTTGCGATCGGCAAATTTGAGGAAATTTTGATAAACGGCGTCTAATTGAAGTTTAGTGAGTTCGTATCCCACATTTTTGGCACGGAATGCTAATGCGGCTCTACCGCTTCTGGCGGTGAGTACAATAGAAGACTCGCTAACGCCAACATCGGCAGGATCAATTATCTCGTAGGTTTCACGATTTTTAATTACTCCGTCCTGATGAATTCCCGAACTATGGGCAAAGGCATTTGTCCCCACGATGGCCTTATTGGGTTGCACAGGCATTCCCATTTTTTGGCTTACCATTTGGCTGGTATCAAATAACAGCTTGCTATTAATACCGGTGTCCAAATTCAGGTAGGGGTGTTGCCGCATGATCATCACCACCTCTTCCAGGGAGGTATTGCCCGCTCTTTCCCCAATACCATTAATAGTACATTCAATTTGTCTCGCACCGTTAATTACCCCGGATATGGAATTGGCGGTGGCCAGACCCAGGTCGTTATGGCAGTGGCAGGATAAAATAGCCTTATCAATACCGCTCACATTTTCTTTTAAGTACTTCATTTTTGCACCATATTCCTCCGGCAGGCAGTATCCGGTAGTGTCCGGGATATTTAACACGGTGGCTCCTGCTTTTATTACGGCTTCACAAACCCGTGCCAGATAATCATTATCGGTTCTGCCGGCGTCTTCTGCATAAAATTCCACATCCTCAACAAACCTCTTGGCATATTTTACAGCAGCGATGGCACGTTCCAATATGTCTTCCCGGTTGGACTTAAATTTATGGGTAATGTGGGAGTCTGAAGTACCAATACCTGTATGTATTCTGGGGCGCCTGGCATGTTTTATGGCTTCGGCAGCTACCTCAATATCCTTCTCTACCGAGCGGGTAAGGCCGCACACCGTTGCGTTCCGCACCAACTTGGCAATTTCGCTGACGGATGCAAAATCCCCGGGGCTGGAAATCGGAAAACCTGCTTCTATAACGTCCACTCCCAATTCATCCAATCGCTCGGCGATTATTAGTTTTTGGGAAGTGTCCAATTTACAGCCGGGCACCTGTTCACCATCCCGCAGTGTAGTATCAAAAATATGTACCTTATCTTTAGCCATAGGTAACGTAGTTTTTAGCTAATTCTTACGAAAGTAGGAACCTCCATAGGCAATGTGAAAGATCTCCAGTTTATGTTACAACGTTAAAGTGCGGATACATTGTTTTAAGTAGCTGATAATTAATTTTTTATACATTGATTTTTACGATGGTTAGCCCTCCAAAAGACAGTTTGTTTGTTTTAGTGAAATCCTTGTCGAAGTCTGAAAAGCGACAGTTTAAATTATACGTGGGGAGATTAGGGGTGAACACCGAAGCCAAGTTTTTGGCGCTTTTTAATTTGTTGGACAAGATGAAGGTCTATGACGAGGGGCAGATCCTGGCCAGTGGCATTGTAAAAAAAACACAATTGTCCAATTTAAAGGCGCATTTGTACAAACAGGTACTAATAAGCCTGAGACTCAATCCTGTGAATCAAAGTATACGGATCCAGATACGGGAACAACTGGATTTTGCTACTATTCTGTATCAAAAAGGATTGTACAAACAAAGTCTAAAGCTATTGGATAAGGCCAAAGTTATGGCGATAGAAAATGAAGAAAAAAATGTGGCTTATGAGATTGTGGAGCTTGAAAAGATTATAGAAACCCAATACATTACCCGGAGTATCCCTGCTCGCGCAGACGAATTGGCAGAACAGGCAAAAACCCTCTCCCGTCAGAATGTAATGACCAGTAAATTGTCCAATCTGTCATTACAGTTGTATAGCATGATGCTTAAAGTAGGCTATGTACGCAACGATGCTGATTTACAATCGGTAAAAGACTATTTTGAAGCCCATTTGCCTTCGTACAACCGGAATGAACTGGGCTTCCGGGAAAAATTATGGTTATACAAGGCATATTTATGGTATAGCTTGCTCGTCCAGGATTTTCTTTCGGCCTACAAATACGCCAGTAAATGGGTGGATATGTTCTATGAACGGGAGGAAATGATCTATCGTAATCCGGTGTTTTATTTAAAAGGAAATCATTATTTACTGGAATCCCTGTTTTTTATAAAGTATAGCTCCCAATTCCGTGAAACCCTTGAACGTATGGAAGTAACAGTTTCCGGGCAAGCCTTTCCCAAAAATGACAATGTCGCCTCCCTTACTTTTTTATACGTGAACAACAACAAGCTGAACCTTCATTTTTTGGAAGGCACTTTTGACAAGGGGCTATACCTTGTGAATATCATTGAATACGGGATAAAAAAACACCAGGAACGGATAGATCAGCATCATATCATGTTGCTGTACTACAAAATTGCCTGTCTTTACTTTGGAGTAGGAGACAATAAGAACTGTATTGCTTACCTCAAGAAAATTATTCATAACAAGAGTTTAAAAATGCGCGAAGATCTGATGTGTTTTGCCAGGGTCTTAAGTTTGGTAGCACATTATGAGGCAGGAATGGATTATCACCTAGAAGTCCAATTGAAAAGCACCTACAAATTCTTACTGAAAATGAATGATTTACATGCTGTTCAAAAGGAGATGATCAAGTTTTTAAGGCGGTTAGGGGATATTTATCCCACAGAACTGAAAAATGAATTCCGCAAATTGTACAACGAGCTCAAGAAATATGAAAATCACCCTTACGAAAAACGTGCTTTTCTCTATTTGGATATTCTTTCCTGGCTGGAGAGCCACTTGCAGAGCAGACCGGTGGGCGAAATTATCCGGGAAAAGGCCCTGGTAGCTACCCGGTAGTCATTTTACAGGTCGTTCAGTGTATTGTTGTGATACCGGCTTATCAAATACAGGCATTCCAGATCGGATCTTCCGGGGGGTTCGCCATGTACTCCACCCTTTTGTTTTGTACAGGATGCTCAAAGGCTAACTTCCGGGCATGCAGATGGATACTGGCGTCTTTGTTGCTTCTTTGGGCACCGTACTTAAGGTCACCTTTAATGGGACAGCCCAATTTGGCCAGTTGTGCACGGATTTGATGGTGCCGGCCTGTTTCCAGGTCGATTTCCAGGAGATAATATTGCTGTAGTTGTTTTAGTATACGGTAGTGTAAAACTGCCTTTTTGCTATTAGGGACCTCATGGTCATGTGCGTAGGATTTGTTTTGTTTCGGATTTCGAACCAACCAATGGATCAGCGAGCCCTTTTCTTTTTCGGGGGGTGTTTTTACTACAGCCCAGTAGGTCTTTTGTGTTTCTCCCCTGGAAAACAGTGCGTTCATTCTCGAAAGTGCTTTTGAGGTCTTGGCAAAAACTACAATGCCCGATGTGGGTCGATCCAAACGATGTACGACCCCCAAATACACATTGCCGGGTTTATTGTATTTGGTTTTCAGGTAGTGCTTTACCACTTCGGAAAGGGGCGTATCCCCGGTTTTGTCACCCTGAACAATATCTCCGGGCCGCTTGTTAACCACAACTAAGTGATTGTCTTCATAAAGAACGTGAAGGGTGCTCGTATCCGATCTTTGGATCTTTGGATTTTCAGATCCCAGGGAATTGGTTTGATTCACTTCAATGTAGATTGAGATTTAAAAGTCATTTTTTATTGACAATAGTAGTACGCAATTAGTATCAGATATATTTTTTAGCTGTTGTGCTTTTTGAATGTGAAATGACCAAGGGCTGTCTGTTCGAGTGATTTTGAGTGGTTACTGAGCTTGTCGAAGTAATACGAAAAATCGTATCGAGAACCAATCT
>JANQSA010000048.1 GCA_028284285.1 Croceivirga sp. | reverse complement strand
AACTTCAAAATTATGGGTGCCTACTGCCAAAGTAAAACTTCCCGAAGCCTGGAAGCTACCTGAAGGCAACTCACGGAACTCATAATTTGCGGGATCCGTGGTAGAATCCGTTAATAATCCGGTTGCCGTAATGGTAATATTTTCACCGGATGTACAAGTAGCAGCATTATCAATTGCTATGCTGGCAGATTGCAAGGTATCGAAAGGTTGGATAGTAGCTGTAGTACTGCCTACACAACCATTATCATCATAGACATTGATAGTATATACTCCGCCTTCAAGTGCCGTCTCAATATAGGTTGGGTTGCTGCCGGATTGTACTATGGCAGGGGCCTCTACGGGAACAGTATTAGGGTCATCCTCCTCAACAAACTCATAAATTACGTAGGTTCCCGAGCCTCCGGTTATCCCGGGTTGTACGGCAATAGAAGCGTTTTCATGATTATTACCGGAAGTAGGCGTACAACCAAATTGATCTACGACAACATTTACGTTGCTGATGACATCGGGCTCTGTGATAACTTGTGTAGTTTCGGCAAAACAACCATTCGCCGCCGTAATTCGTATGGTATAGGTAATTCCACCAGTTGAACCTTCTAGACCTGTAAACTCGGCAGTGGTACCTGTAGCCGGTGAAGTAATCGGGAAGGTAGCACTACTTCCGGGACCGGAAACGATTTCATAGGTGTACGGACCAATACCAACATCGGCACTGGTAACCGTAATTGTCCCATCGTCCGCTCCACTACAGCTCACGTTTTGAAAAGCATCTACAGTAATATTTGGGATAACTGCTGCAGGGACATCAACTACAATGCTGCGTGAGCAATTGGGTGCCGAAGTGCCAGTATCGTAAACGGTAACCGTATAACTACCGGCAACACTCGCATCTGTCCAGATTATCGACGCGCCGCCCATGGCTGTTCTTGTCTGATCCACAGCACCGGGACCATCTATCTCGTAATCATAGTTACCCGATCCGGAAGTCACATTTATAGTGATCTCAGCATTATTGGCTGGGGCAGGCTCACAATCCAGTAAAGTAGTCAGGGTAGCATTAAATTGTAGGGGAGGTACAATGCTAAAGCTTTCGGTATCCGTACAACCGTTAATATCCGATAGGACGAGGCTTTGTCCCGCTCCGGAACTTAATCCGGTAACGGTATATTGGTTGGAGCCGTTAAAGGTGATACTTTGACTTGGTCCCCCATTGATACTCAGTGTGAAAGGAGGTAGAGCGACACCGGGATTTGTGAGTGTCATTAGCACTTCAAATTGCCCTTCCGCAACACATTCATCCACTACCGCTAAAGTGAACTCCGGACTTGGGTCTTCGTCAACCGTTACGGCGTCGTTTTGAATACAGTCGTTAGCATCTTTTACATAGATAATATAGTCCCCGGATTCTACATTAGCAGAGGCATCGGAGATCCATCCGGCAGAGGCTGCAGTAGGGGCAGGATCTGTGTTCAGCAGATATTGAAATTCATAAGGAGGAGTACCAAATTGTGCTGTTGCCGTAATCAATCCGGCATTGGTATTACAATTATCATTTACTGGGGAAGCAGCAGCTACCTGTAATAGATTTGTAGACTGCATAATTGTAAAATCTGGTGTACTTACACTACAACCGTCAAATGGCCCTCCTATCTCACGAAGCAGTATGTAATACACTCCTTGATCCAGGGGACCCAGGTTTGAAATTGTAATTGGTCCGGCAGGAGGGTTAACAACGGCAGTTCCGGTAATAGTTGTGGTGGTATTGGATTGCGCGTTGAAAATCTCGTAAGAAACATCCGTAGCTAAGGCATCAAATCCATCAAAGGTGAACGTAACATTTCCGTCAGCGGCTCCCGTGCAGCTGATATTGGTGACCACATCTAAAGTAGTGGTCATTGCAGAAGGAGAGTTTATCGGAGTAGCTGCTTCTTCAAAATAATAACAGTTCGTCACATTGTCATAGACTACAAAGGTATAGGTAATTCCAGGGGTTAATCCGGTAAATGTAGCCGTATCTCCCATTGGGACATCCGGCCCCACATAGGATGTGGAATAGGGAGCGGAGAATGTCTCTAGTATAGCAAACTGGTAATCGCCACTTCCTACCGTGGAAGAAACGGTTACAATTGCGGTTCCGCCAGCTGCACAGGAAGCAGTGATAGTAGAAACATCAATGTCCAGATCATTGGGAGGAGAGGCAATGATATTGGTGGTGAGCAGACTACAGCCATTGGCATCTATTACATCTACCTCGTAAATACCAAATTCCAAAATAGCAAAGGTATGGTCCTCTCCACCAGCCGTGGTGTTATAAGTTGCCGAATAACCATTGTTTCCTGTAAGATGATAGGTAAATTCCGGTGTGCCGCCTGCAACATTTTCCACGGTTATAGAACCAGGATTAGTTCCACCTGCCATGGGATCACAGGTGATAGGTTGTAAGTTTATAGTATACGCTATAGCATCAGGTTGGCTGATACTCACCAGGAAGGGATTAGATACACATCCTTTAGCATCTGTGATAGATACCGAATAGTCCCCGGCGGGTAGTCCAGCGGTTTGTGTTCCGTAATTCGTTGAGGTGTTGGTTTCAAAGACTTCAATTACATAGGGAGGAAGACCTACCGTAGTATCTATGGTAACATCCAGGGAACCATTGGTATCGCCGTTGCATATGACATGCGTTGGTGTTACCGAATCTATGACTGGCGTCTCATTAGGGGTAACAATAACCGTATTGGTGGTTTCCGCACAGGCGGCAGGATATGAAGTATCGGTTACCCGGAAAATATAGGTGCCGGCAGTATTGGTGGTAAAGATGTTGCCATTGGCTCCTGAAAAACCGGTAGTAAAAAAGGTTGTGCCGCCATCGCTGGACCATTCGTAACTAAATGTCCCAAGGGCATCATCGGGTGTTAGGGTAATGGAAGCATCGGCTAAACAGGTCAGATCAGCTGTTAGCAGGGCACTTGGTTGTGGATGAATGGTTACGGGTACTGCCGTACCGGCGCACCCAAACTGATCCCTTACATTCACCGTGTACGTAGCAGCGGCCAGGTTGTTAAAAGTATAGGTTGTCGCTGTAGCAGGGGCTGGGGTCATCCAGGGGCCTCCGTCAATACTAAACTGGTAGTTTCCGTTTCCAGCCGTAACATCAATTTGTAAAGCACCGGAATTGGTACTGGAAAAACAGGTGGTTGGGGTTACCGTAAAGGCAATATTCTCAGGAGGATCAACGGTTATTGCCACTGTATTTTCACAAGAATTGGCATCTTGGACCCGAACCACATAATCGGCAGGCGCTAGTCCGCCAAATACAGTATTACCGCCGTTTGTAGCAAAATCATAGCCTGCAATTGGGGTACCGCCTGTGTCTTCTAACTGAAATAGATAACCTGGGGTACCGTCCATAGCGGATGCTGTGATAACCCCGCCATCGGTACAAGTGGCTGCAGCGGTAACAGTAGCGGTTGGCGTAACCACCAAAGGTGCCGTCAAGGTTTGGTTAAGGACTACGGTACAGCCCGCAATGGGATCGTCCACATCCCTGATAGTCAAGGTATAATTACCTGCACTTAAGGTATTTATCGTTATCGGAGAAGTACTTGAGCTTCCTAAGGTCGTGGCAAAACCATCAAGACTGTATTCAAACCCACCGGCCCCAAAATTTTCCACTTCAAACGAGATGCTTCCATCAGTGCCAGCGTTACAGCTGATATTGGAAAAAGCAGTAATGCTGGCCTCGAAAGCATTGCCTGAATCAACCTGAACATTAACCGCAATACTTGATGGACAAACCTCAGGTATTTGGAAGGCTTGTATATCATCAATAGCCACGTCGTTACCACTGGTGGCACCATTTAGCGTTCTAATTACAATATCAATGTTTGTCAAACCTCCCGGATTTAAACTAACCGTGTAGTTATACCAGTCATCATCATTCATGTTTTTGGGAACATTTCCCGTGGTGGTACTTGCAATTACTGCTAATGTAGTTGGGTCAACAAGTTGAATATCCAAATTAGGATCATCCTGAGTGTTTCCAATGTCTCCTCTTAATAGGTTAAAGGCTTCCAAGGCAACTGTAATAGGCCTGTTTGGAATGATCTCAACATTTCGTTTAGCATATACAATTCCATTGGGGCCTGCAACACCTCCCACATTTATAGCCAAAAACCTGCCATTTGGGTTACCGGTGTGGTCATTAGGGCTTCTCCAAGGAGAATAGGGATTAATAATTTCCTGGGTTACCGAATATTCACCATCCTGAATTCTATTACTTGCACCCCAGCCGCATGAATTCGGTGTTCCATCTTGAGAATCGTAACAGTAAACCGGGTCAATTTCGGAAATAGATGTATTGACACCCTGTCCAAAATCCTCTGTCAATAAAGTGCTTACTGCAGGGGAGGTGTTACTAATGTAATTCACAGTAACGGTATAGTTGCCTGGCCCCTCCGTAAACACATTGGAAGTAGGAGGGCTATTTGGAACTCCATCCAGGTCATAGGTATAGTCAAAATCCGAACTATCGGGAGTCAGGGTAATTACTCCGTCCCCTTCACAGTTGTAGTCTACGCTTACGGCAACGTTGGGGGGTGTGGGTTCAGGATCAACGGTAACGGTCATAGGGAAGGTACAGTTGTTGGCATCTCTGACGTAAACGGTATGCGTTCCTGGTAGTAGGAATTCTACTGCACTGGCATCATAAATGGAACCTCCGTCAAAACTATATTCGTATGGCGAAGTTCCTCCCAATACATTGGTAATTCTAACCTCTGCCCCAAGTCCCGGGTTACATTCCGCCAATTGGGTTACAGCAGCAGAGGCGGATAAGGTTAGCGGTTCCGTAACCGTATAGACCTCAGTGATAGCACAGTTATTGACATCTCGTACACGGATGGTGTAGCTCCCAGCAGGTTGATTGACAAAGCTATCGGAAGGCTGATAGGAGGCACCATTATCGATACTGTATTCATAAGGGCCTTCACCCCCGGAAGCAACTACGGTAATTGTCGCCTGGGCTTCCCCGCTACAAAGAACGGGAGTATTGGATATATTTATCGCTAAAGGGGCATCCTGAACGATCGTAATGTCGAATGTAGCTTCACAGTATCCCGAATTCCCATCGTTATCGCGAACATAGACATCATAATCACCGGTACCGGTAACAGTTATGGGATTGGTGGTGCCAAAATCGCCCGGAGCAGGGGCTACACCATCCCCAACTACAGCAAACACATAATTCCCATCCCCGCCGGCTGCTGAAATATCGATATCAGTATCCGTACCACAAGCAGTGATATTTGGGGCAGAACCTGCTACTGTAAGTTCCGGATGGATTGTAATAGATGCCGTACCGTTGCAATCATTGCCATCGCGAACATCTATGGTGTAAGTGCCCGGCCCAAGCCCGGTAAAGACATTGTTGGTATCGTATACTCCGCCGTTTAAACGATATTCAAAATTACCATCCCCCCCTGAGGTTACATTTGCCGTTAGGGTAAGGCCAACAGCGTTGTCGTAACAAAAATCGTTAGGCACAATGTCCAGAACGGGGGCAACAGCTTCGATAATATCAAAGGTGTCCGTAAACTCGCAACCATTAAGATCCGTAACCCTGAAGGTGTATTGCCCGCCTAGGGTTAGGTTATTAAAAAGGCCGTTGTTCTGTGCTGCTGGAGGTGTAAATCCAATTGGGCCGGCTGTGATTTCATAAGTGTAGCCGCCCCAACCGTCAGTGGCCGCAATGAGTACAGCGCCCGGTACAGGACAAGTGGGTTGCGTAACGGTGGCAGTAGCCAATAAGGTCGAGGCAGGGCCTTCAACAATTACTGAGGCCGTATCGGTACAATTGGTGGTATTATCAGTTACCTCAATAGTATAGGTTCCCACACTTAATCCGGGGAAGGGTTGCGTCAGAGCGGTTTCGTTGTTCCCGATGAAGGTGGTCGGACCGGTAATCTCGTAATCGTAATCTGTGCTGAATCCTGAAACGGTAAATTCAATCGCTCCGTCCGTGCCATTGAAGCAAGACACATTGCTCACCAGTGATCCTACAACGCTAATAGGGGTAATCGGATCGATCGTAAACGATTCGTCATATACGCACCCTTTATTATCCGTTACCTGGAAGATGTAGGTGTCGGGAGCCAAGCCATTGAAGTCTGCCGAATTTCCTGTGATGGATGTAGCGGCAATAGCCGAGGGTGCTATAATTTCAAAAACGTAGGGCGCTTCTCCGTCTGTTACGGTTACCGTTACATCAGAAGTATTGGCGGGACAATTAGGAGCAGTAGCCGTGAAGCTCAGATCGCTAGGCGGTACCAAAGGATCAATGATCACTGGGTTTGCGTCGGTGGTAAACGTACAACCGTTATCGTCCCGAATAGTGATGATATAGGTGCCATCCGTCAGGTTGGTAAAGGTCTGAGCCCCAACACCGCTAACAAAATTTACGCCATCAATACTGTATTCATAGGGAGCTGTTCCGCCGGTAACATTTTGTACTTCTATAGTGGCTTGCTGCAAACAGGTATAGTCCTGAATTAATACCGCATCTCCGGAAGGAAGATCGGCCGGACCCCCAATGGTGAACGTCTCGATATAAGGACAGGAAACTGCGCCCTGGGTTTGGGTAATAGTTAAGGTGTAATCTCCTTGCGGTAAACCGGTAAAAGCGCCCGAGGTATTGTTTGCCGTTGAGGTATCAGGATAGGTCAATTCATAGGACAATGAATAGCCGTTACTGTTGGTTACATTTACGGTAAAGGTACCATCTGCAATACCAAAACAGGTTTCATCGGTCTGCGAGGTAGTGTATTCGGCAACCGGAGCTACTTCAATAGTTGCCGGATTGGAAATGGCGGTACAATTGTTCCCATCTACTACAATAAACTCATATACCCCTGCTTCCGTATCGGTAAAAAGAAAATCATTTCCAATTTGGTAGGCGCTACCAGGGATACTCCCCACATCCGGATAGAGATCGGTCCCGTTGTAGCTCCAAATAGCATAAACATAGTCCGGGTTGGGGAAACCACCTGACCCGGTTACGGTAATAATTCCTTCGGTACAGTCTATTGCTTTTGTGGTTACTGCATTTACCGCTAAGTCGGTTACATCATTTATGGTAACCTGGCCGGTGTAATTACAACCGTCGTCTGTGGTTACCAGGATGTCATACACCCCGTCATTAAGGTTTTCAAAAGTGTAGTTATTATCATCGGACGGGCCAAAAGTATCCACAGGGGTACCTCCCTGGGAAATTTCATAATAATACTGTGGATTCACGTCCAGGACGGAGATGGAGATCTCCCCTAACCCATTACAATCCGTATCCTTTGTGGCAATATCTACTTGAAAATCCCTTCGCAGAATACCGATATTATCCAGAATGAATACACAACCGTCGGTTACACCTTGTTGCCGCATTTCCACGCGGTATGCACCGTTGGTAGCAATATCAAAACTCGGATTCGAATTGTAAGCAGTAATGATATTGTCATTGGTAGCATCAACAAGTTGAAATTCGTAATCAACCGGCATATTGGTCACAGTAATATTTCCCGGGGTGTCACAGACAATATCACTGGTGTTGAACTGAGGATCAAGAGGATTTTTAAAAATATTGAAATAAAAACGGCTAAAACATCCGTTTTGATAGTTGATCACCAAACGGTATTGTCCTGCATCCGAAGCCAGGAAATCGTTTCCACTAGCCACATTATTCCAGGTACAACTGTTATCCCGATTCGCACAATCCTGAGTTGCCGCCGGACAACTGGCTTCATCCAATTGTTCCCATTCAATACTATCGGCATCAGGGATATTAACCTGCACCAATTCGGTATCATTCAAACCACATAAAAATATCTGTGGGAGTTCGTTCCCGTCATTCGGACAAACCACTATCTCACCTTCAACAGTATTGGTAGTATCGTTGATCAAAGCAGTGATCGGGTTAGTTTGGGTAGCCCCAATGAGTTCCACGATAATCACTTCCTGGAATCCTTTACAAGGATCAGCAACATCTTTATCCACGATATAAGTTCCAACCTCGTCCACCAATTGTGTACTGGGGTCACCATCGGGATCACCATCATTAATTACCGTGTCCCCGGCATCAATTTCTCCGTTGCTGTTTTCATCCCTGTACCAGGTATAGGCATCAAAGTTATCCCCGGCATCCAGCAATACGTTTTCACCGCAAAGTTGTACTGTTCTTGAATAATTGCAATTTTCCAGGTCATCCAGTAGAAAGTTGGTGGCTCCTGGTGTGGTGAAGCCACAGTCGTCAAAATCGGACACACTGGGATCATCGGTAATTACATCGGTGAATATTACCCCGCGATACGTTGAAAAGGCCTGGTTTTCAATAAGATCGGTACAGGCATCTACAAAATCAAAACAGTTTTCAGCCACTTGTACCCGCATCCGTATTTCGGATATGGGGTCCCCTACCTCAACAAGATTATCGGGAACGGCAAAAAGGATTTCGTTATTAGCAGCATCAAAGGTGTACTGCACTCCTGTAGGGACAGTAATGTTTAATTCGTCTAAAGTGGTATTTGTTGGAAGCACGTCCCTAATGGTATAGTACCGTTCATAGGGATTGCTACTCATTGGATCTATCCCCGTGGCGTCGTCATTTCCGGTATTTACAAAGGATAATACATAATCCAGATATTGACCCAAATTCACTCCTGCCCCGGTGATATCATTTCCTCCGATATCCTCTACCTTTTTCTCCAGAACAATATTGGGCTCAATGATCTCTATCCCAAAGGTCACAAGGAAAGCGCCAAAGGCATCTCCCTGGGTGAATAATCGCAATGTCGCATCGGTTTCTCCATTAGCAATAATACTGTTGGCGGGATTGTTTATTTCAAAAATATCGGAATCAAAACCAAGGGTGTTGGTACTGGCTATATTTCGGGTAGTAACATCGGCGCCATCAATGGTAATATTGGAATTGAAAAAGTTGTTGGCAGGATTTGCTCCATTGGAAAGATTGGTAAAACCGGGATTTAATGGCGTTTCTATACGGAACGCATCTCCGGAAATGCTTCTATCCCCTTCTACAACACTGGCTCCAAGTCGGGCTCTTACCGGACCCACCGGGATGGAGTTGAATCCGGAAACCGTAATATCGGCGCTAGAACTACCGGATACCCCTGCATAACCGTCAAAAACGGAAATATATTTCCCGGATAAGGTTGGATTTTCATAAATAATTACCAATGTCCAACCTCCTGCACCACCGACGCTTCTTCCCCGGGTCGCGCGGATGTTTCCTACAAAATACTCACCACTGGCATCCGGCAAGGCCTGGAGCAAATTGGTGACGTTCTTATAACAGGTGTAGGGAGAGTCCTTAAAGTTAACGTTGTCATAGATGATATCGTCCTCTTCCCCAACGGGATCCGGGTTATTATCAGCAGTAAGGTCTACATAGGTCCCTCCGGGAACTCGAAATTTTATAGCAGTAAAATCGAGGCGCTGCGTATCATTGGCTGGCAAAGTGGGTATCTGCGAGTTGTTTAGTACTTCTTGCTGATAGTTGGCCGACCAGTACAGTCCGGCATAATAAATCCTGGAACAGAACGGTAAGGTTAACGTGGAGCTACTGGAACTAAAGGTAGATGGATCCCCATCAATATCGATATAATCCCGATGAAACCCATTATTATTGGAGGTTCCGTTAAAGGGATCATTAGCTGAGTTGCTCGAATCTACCCTATTAAGAATTCCATTTGACAAAAAAGTATAATCCCCCTTTATATTAATGTAGGAGTTATCCAGCCTGGGGGTAAAAGGGACCTCCACCTGGGCATTTAAGGTTATCGCAAATAAAACAAATAGTAGGGATAGAAAATAGGTGGTTTTCCGAAGTTTCATCTAACTAGTTTGGTTTGGTTTTACGCGCATGATCCAAATGGGATCGTGGTAGGCGTTATTTAGTTTGGAGTAGTAAGAGGTTAAGGCGTTGGTCCAATCGTCATGCTTCTTTAAATAGACATAACGGTATTTATTTTCGGGATTTATAAAGTAGCTGGCACTTAATCCTTTAGCATTTAAGAACCGCACAAATCGATTAGCGTTGGCTGGATTTTCAAATACATTAGCGATAATATAAAAGCCGGATGCGATACCATTGGCATCTATGGTTTTGTAACTTATAGCCACTTTTTCCTGAGGAGTTCGTCTAACATTTTTCTGTAAAACGGAATCATCGTAGTTCACCTTGTTCCCGGAGTTACTGGCCAGATTACTGTAATCTTTGGTGCCCTTTACTTTCATTACCCAGGTGTCGCCGCTGTAGGTACCGTTAAGACCGGATCTGTATGCTGCAACAGCATCTTCTTTGGCGTCAAAGCTTTTAAGGTACACATAGTTCAAGCCGTTGCGGGGATTGGTAAAGTAATCTGCCTCAATACCTTGTTCCCTGAGGTCTTCTATGAACTTATTCATGTATTGGGTGCCCCGGTAGACGTTGGCAATCAGATAATGACCACTTTCAATATTGGAAATACTGAAGGACTTTAATTTGTTTGAAGACTTTTTATACCGAACGGCATCTTTTGCATTGGGTTGGTTTTGTACCACGGGCCGCTTTCGGGTGTTTACCGGGTTGAGGGTCTGCTTTTGTGTAGTAAGCTGAATGACTTCTTTAGTAGCGGTAGTGTTGCTAAGGCCGTCGTTAGCTATCGGTTTTTTAGTACCGGTAGATGCCAACATATCCACACTGTCCATATTGGCAAAGTAGAGATCCCGTGCCTTCTGTTCCATTTCAGGATCTTGTTCTTGCGTTGCGCTACGTACCATTTTCATTACCATGGCAAACCTTCTTTCCAGGTCATTTTCCCGATGGCGCTCTATAGAATCCTGTCGTAGTAATAGTTCATCCAATATGGCATCGTTTTCTGCGAGTTTTTGCTCTAATTCGGAGATTTTTAGGTCTTTTTCGGATAATGAGAGCTCTTCAATCGGGGTGTCTTCCTCATCATTACTCACCAAATCTTCATTGTCTTTTTCAAGCATTACGCGATCTTCAGTAAGATTCGGGGTAAACGAATACGCCAAAGAGATCTCATGGTTAACACCAAAATCTTCAAAGTTGTTGGATAACCCTTTCTCTACCGTATACCCCAGAGAAATACGCCTGTTTAGGTTAAAACCTATTCCTGCGGCGGCACCGTAGAAATCGTCATATCCCGCTTGCAGCCACCCTAGTTTGGGTAAGTCAAGAATTAAACTACCCCCCAGAACAACATCCTCTCCGGCCACACTACTCACACGGGCTAAGGGCATTAAACGACCACTTTCCAGGATTCCCGTGGCATTTTTAAACTGATGGGTATATTGCAAATGCCCGGTGTAGGTTTTTTCATTGAAATCAGTGATAGATTCACTGGTCTTTAGATTGTAGTCAAATAGATTTTCAGCAAATGCTCCAACATCAAATGCCCCAAATGAAAGATTAAATCCGGGTTGAAATGTGATTAAAGCACTATTGTCGAGACTGTTAAGGAGTGGATCTTCTTCTATCGGGTTGGCACGATCCTGGTTAAATCCGCTGTTGTAATACGAGAAGTTCGCCCCAAAGGTGAAATTACTATTTTCGCTAAGGCGAACCCCATAAGCGTAGTTAGCGAGTAATCCGAAGTTGTCTATTAAACCTTCCCTTTGGGTATACAAGCTCACCCCTACTCCACTGCGATCTCCTACTCTACCACTATAACTCAAAAAGTACGTCTGATTGTTATCATCAAAAGAAACCGATTGGTTTCTATGAAATAGGTTGATGTAGGATTTATCTTCTCTAACTGTTGAAAAAGTAGGGTTCAACAAAAACCTATTGAATTTTAAAAGGTTTTGAGCCGGAACATCGTAGGCCACAAAGGGGGCCACTTCCTCTTGGGCGGTTAGTGTAAACCGGCTAAAGACCAGAAAAAATAAGATGATATAATAGCTATACTTTTGCATTGTGGTTCTAACGGATAACGGTTATGGTACCTTGTTTTAAGGTCTCACTGGTGTTTCTGATTTTGTAATAAAAGATTTGATTTCTCCTATTGAACGCCACAGAGGACTGGGGCCAATTATTCTGATAGTTGGTTTGATTTAGTACCTCCTCACCTTTTTCATTGAAAATGATGATCCGAATATCTTCGTCATTGGAAAAGGTGTTAGGGAGTATCCATAGATCATTTATGCCGTCGCCATTGGCGGTAATTACATTAGGAACAAGAAAGGTATCCCTGTAGTCCACGGTAATGGCACGGGTTACCTGACAATTACCAATCGTTGCCAGTAATGTAAATTGTCCCTCTTCGGAAAACGAAAATGAGGCTCCCGTACCTAAAAGATTGTTATCCGAGTCATACCATTCATAGGTGGTAGCACCACTGGCGTTAACCGTGGTTGAAGTTCCTTCCGGAATGATTAGGTCTGTATCATTATCCAGCACCAATTGAGTGTCATCAAAATCTGTTAACTGGACTTCATTGGAAAGGACAGGACAACCCTGTAGGGTAACCTCAAGTTGGTAACTGCCGGATTGGCTGGTATTCAAGGTAGCTCCGGAACTTACAGGCTGACCCCCTCTTAACCATTGATAGCTTACGCCACTACTTAAATCAAATGTGGTTGTAAGGTTGGCGGTATTGGCGCCGTCGCAAAGAACAGCGTTATCGGTGGAGATCGTGATATTCTGGTCGGTACGCAATTGTACGGGTAACACATTCGAGCTAAGAGTAAATGCGCCTGCACTGGCCCTAAGCTGATAGTCCCCATTATCTGAACTACTGCCTATAACAATTGCACTGGAGGTTTCCCCGTTAATATCGATACCATCACGCAACCATTGGTAGCTGAAAGAACTGAGCATATCCTGGGTAACATCTGTTCTGTTCCCCCCATTGGCAATTGCAATAATCTCCCGGATACCCAGATTTGTATTCGATACACCACAGGAAACATACTGACTGGTATAGTCAAGCGTTATCTCGAAATTTTGAGGTTCAACTACATTGGTTGCTTCACTGTCCTTAGAAGATGAAGTACACGCTCCACCGGTTTGGCTAACACGTACAAAATAGGAGCCTGCCTGGTCGACATCCAGAGAGCTGGACGTTGCGCCACTGATGGGGTTACCATCCTTATACCATTGATATTGAGGATTGTTAGCGTTGGTAGAGACAGAAAGCGTCCGGGTTTGTGTTGGTAATAGCACTATGGTTTCTTCATTATCGCGTGTTACGGTGTAATTGTCAGCATTGGTGATCGTTAAACCGGGAGAACGTTCCGTACATATCCCATCACCTGATATTTCTACTTCATAGTCGCCTTCGAATCCCACAGTATTTGCATCTACAACAAAAGAACTCCCTTCCAACACAGGACCGGTTAATAGCGTACCATCTTTGTACCAGGCATAATTATATCCTTGACCGGTAATATTGGCGTTCAGTGTTAGGGTTTCTCCGGAACACAGGGCAGTAGTTGATGGAGGGGTAACGGCAATACCCTGGTTGGTCCCTGTAATGATTTCAATGATATTAAATGAAAGTGTATTAGCGGATCCACTGCATTTTATGCCATAGTCTATTTCTACAAAATACAACCCCGGTTGATTTACGGTAATTGCGTTGCTTCGCTCTGATAGCAGGGTACCGCTTCTGTACCAGTTGTAGCTGTAATTCTGAGGGTCAGGCACATTGTGAGTGGCTAAAGTAGCAGATGATCCGTCGCAAAGTTGTATGGTACCATCGGAGGGGATATCACCACTGCCATCAGGACTTATAAGTATTCGATTATTGAAGCCTATGAAGTATATAGAAAACGTGTCGGATTCTTCACTGGTCATGGCTGGGCTGGTACTTCGGACCCTGAATTTGTATCCATCTCCCTGGACGTCGCTAGGTACGGAAAATTCGAAGTCGAAATCGAATGTGGTGTTTTTATCGCTGGCCCGGTCTAATTCCAAGGGATTGGAAAAGGAGCCTTGGGCGTCTGAAAGCTCCAGGATAAATTCGTTGTCCCCATTCACCAACGGGGTATTCCAGGTGAAATTGACAAAGTATTGATTAAAGTCGGCAGAAGCACAGGCTTCGGTCCATGCAGAATTTCCCGATAAGTTGGGATTATCTGTGGGCTCGGGTTTGTTCAACACCTGTCCGTTCGCTATCTGAACGCAAACGACACAGATGCCAACATAAAGAATACTGTTTCGCAAATTAGGTCTCATGGTATGTTAGCTTAAGTGGATGACACTTTGGGGATGTCATCACGCATTTTCTTCGTTAGTAGGTTCTCCTTTTTGCAAAGGCGATTTTCATACAGTATTCTATAAACAAATATTTTATTTAATCTCCAGAGCATAAACATAATGTTGTGCTACTAAGGTATTCTGTTGTGAAATGGGCATATTCGTATGATGATGGGATGAAAACAATCGACAAACTTCCCAATTTTGCTACATTTGTGCTTCAATTTCCGTTTATGGCAAAGGAGGAGAAATCCCTCAATTTTATTGAGCATATTATTGAGGAAGACTTATCAAAATCGTACTCAAAACCGGATCTGCGTTTTCGTTTTCCGCCGGAACCTAATGGGTATTTGCATATTGGTCATGCCAGCTCCATTTGCTTGAATTTTGGACTTGGCGAAAAATACAATGCCCCGGTAAATCTTCGCTTTGATGACACGAATCCTACCAAAGAAGAGCAGGAGTTTGTGGATGCCATTAAGCAGGATATTGAATGGTTGGGATACCGCTGGGATAAGGAATGTTACGCATCGGATTATTTTCAGCGGTTGTATGAGTGGGCAACTGCGTTGATCAAAGAAGGTAAAGCGTATGTAGATAGCCAGTCTTCAGAGGAAATGGCCCAACAAAAGGGAACTCCCACAGAACCTGGAGTGGAGAGTCCCTATCGCAACAGAACGATTGAAGAGAATCTCGATCTGTTCGAACGCATGAAAAACGGAGCGTTTGAAGAAGGAATCCATGTATTACGCGCTAAAATAGATATGGCATCTCCGAATATGTTGATGCGGGACCCTATTCTCTACAGGGTGCTGAATAAAGCCCATCACCGCACAAATACCGATTGGTGTATTTATCCGATGTATGACTGGGCACATGGTCAGGGGGATTATATAGAACAGGTGTCGCACTCCTTGTGTACGTTGGAGTTTTTACCCCATAGGGAACTGTACGACTGGTGTTTGGACCAATTGGTATCTTCTGATAAATTGCGCCCTAAACAACGGGAATTTGCTCGTAGAAATTTGAGCCACACGGTGGTAAGTAAGCGTAAATTGCTACGTCTGGTAGAGGAAGGTGTGGTCTCGGGTTGGGACGATCCGCGTATGCCTACCATTTCCGGTATGCGAAGAAGAGGGTATACTCCGGAATCCATCCGGAATTTTGCGGACACCGTGGGGATTGCAAAAAGAGATAATGTGGTGGACGTTTCGCTACTGGAGTTTCATGTGCGGGATCACCTTAACAAAGTGGCACCAAGGGTAATGGCGGTATTGCATCCTTT
The DNA here is from genome assembly GCA_028284285.1 of Croceivirga sp. GTDB lineage: Bacteria > Bacteroidota > Bacteroidia > Flavobacteriales > Flavobacteriaceae > Croceivirga. The sequence goes on along the minus strand of JANQSA010000048.1, from coordinate 276,483 downwards.
AAAATTGGTGATAACCAATTACCCTGAAGGCGAAGAGGAATGGCTGGAAGCGGAGAACAACCCGGAGGATGAAACAGCGGGATACAGAAAAGTTCCGTTTTCTCGGGAGTTATACATTGAGCAAGAGGACTTTCGTGAAGTAGCCAACCGAAAATTTTTCCGCTTAAAATTAGGCGGAGAGGTACGTTTGAAGAACGGATTTATTATAAAGGCGGAGAGCTGTACCAAAGATGATGAGGGAAATGTTTTGGAAGTGCAATGTACGTATGACCCAAAAAGTAAAAGTGGTAGTGGTACGGAAGAGAGCTTACGTAAAGTGAAAGGAACGTTGCATTGGGTTTCCATTGCCCATGCTGTACAGGCGGAAGTGCGATTGTATGATCGGCTGTTTGTGGATCCTACGCCGGATGCACATAAGGACAGGGATTTTATGGAATTTATAAATGCCGATTCGTTGCATACGGTAACCGGGTTTTTAGAACCCAGTTTAAAAGAAGCTAAGCACGGAGACCGTTTTCAATTCCAACGGCTGGGGTATTTTAATGTGGACACTGATGCTACAACGGAGCAATTAGTGTTCAACAGAACGGTTCCTTTACGGGATACCTGGGCAAGGATTGAGCATCAGGATAAAGAAGGAAATTCATAAGATAGACAGAGGCTATGACTTGTATTATAACAATCGGTATTTCTTATATAATCCGAGAAGTTTACAGCAATTCTTAGCGGCTTTTTTTATGATCACAGGGAATTGTAGTATCACCCTGCGATAAAGGCCAACAAAAACGCTTAAAACAAAAATCCCCTGCGAAGGCTGGGGATTTTTTATGGAATCAAGACCTAAACGGAATCTTCATCCGACTTTATTCGTTGCTGTTGTTTCATGGCCTCACCAATCTGGTTACTGGCGGTAAAGGAAGCCACCATATTGTTGAGCATATCACTGCCGGCTTGCGGTGAGTTAGGTAACAAAATAAGGTTGGTATTGGTCTCCTCTCCTATGGCTTGTAGGGTGTCATAGTGTTGCGTAACTACAATTAGAGCGGAAGCTTCCTGCGAATTGATACCTACTTTGTTCAATACTTCCACAGACTCTTCCAAACCTCTGGCGATCTCCCGACGTTGGTCAGCGATACCTTGCCCCTGCAACCGTTTGCTTTCTGCCTCCGCCTTGGCTTTTTCCACGATAAGAATTCGAGCGGCATCTCCCTCAAACTGGGCCGCTATTTTTTCACGTTCCGATGCGTTGATACGGTTCATGGCAGCTTTCACCTGGGCATCCGGGTCAATATCGGTTACCAGGGTCTTAATGATGTCATATCCATATTCGGACATGTATTCCTGTAGTTCTCTTTTTACAGCAATGGCAATATCGTCTTTTTTCACAAAAACATCGTCCAATTTCATTTTAGGAACTTCAGCTCTTACCACATCGAAAACGAATGAAGTGATCTGATCATGAGGATATTCTAATTTATAAAAGGCATCGTATACCTTCTGTTGTAATACCACATACTGTACGGACACTTTTAATTTCACAAAGACATCATCCAGGGTTTTGGTTTCCACAATGACATCCAATTGCTGGATTTTCAAACTAAGTCGACCTGCAATTCGATCCACAAGGGGAATTTTCATTTGCAAGCCGGAATTTCTAATACTGTTAAAGCGTCCAAAACGTTCCACAACCACAGCGGTCTGTTGTTTCACAATAAAAAAAGAGGCAAACAAAATAACGAGCCCGAAAAAAATGATTGGTATTAAAAGGAAATTACCCATGGTTATGATTTTAGTTAGACTTAAAAATTAAAAACTCCTATTTTATACGTCCTGATTGGTGTGGTTTTGTTACAACACGCTTATGGCATTCCTTATCCTTTTAAGGCATTCCTGTTGGCCAATCAGGGCCATGATATCGAATAAATGTGGACCTTTCAAATCCCCCACTACGGACAAGCGTAAAGGAGGCATGACTTTTCCAAAGGAAAATTCCTGTTCTCCAATCCAATTCTTGATACTTGTTTCTACGCTTATGGAGGAAAAGTCATCGATGGATTGTAAAACCACGGTAAGCTGCTGCATGATATCTGCCGTGTCTTCTTTCCATTGTTTTTTTCTGGCTTTTTCTGCATAGGTCGTTGGTGATACAAAGAAGTAGCTGCCCAATTCCCAAAAATCCTTTACAAAATTCGCGCGTTCCTTGATAAGGGATATCACTTTTTCAACAAACTCATGGGTAATTACGGAAGGGATAAGTCCTTTTCCTTCCAGGACAGGCATAAATAATTGGGTCAACTCCCTATTCCCTTTTTGTTGCAGCCATTGATGATTGTACCAGTTGGTTTTTTCTGGATCAAAGCGCGCACCGGATTTGTTAACACGCTCTAAAGAAAAATGGGTTACCAATGTTTCCATTGTAAATAGTTCCTGCTCGGTTCCGGGGTTCCAACCTAAAAATGCAAGGAAGTTTACTACGGCCTCCGGGAAATACCCTGCTTCTCTATAACCAACAGCATCTTCCCAGGATAAAGGGAAAACGGGAAATCCCCCTTTTTCCCCATCGCGCTTGCTCAACTTTCCTTTACCAGTGGGTTTGAGGATTAAGGGCAGGTGTGCAAATACGGGCTTTTCCCATGAGAACGCCTCATAAAGCAAATGATGCAGGGCCAAGGAAGGCAACCATTCTTCTCCCCGGATGACATGAGATATTTCCATAAGATGGTCATCTACCACATTGGCTAAATGGTAGGTGGGCATGCCATCGCTTTTAAAAAGTATTTTGTCGTCGAGGATATTGGTATCAATAGTTATTTCTCCGCGCACAATGTCCTTTAGCAGTAACTGTTTATCTTGAGGGGACTTGAATCGAATCACATAAGCTTCGCCAGCTTGCATTCGCTGTTGTACTTCTTCCGGAGAAAGGGAAAGCGAATTCTTCAGTTTTAACCGGTTATGCCAGTTATAGATAAAGGTTTTACCCTTGGTTTCATGGTCTTTTCTGTAAAAGTCAAGGGTTTCCGGGGTATCAAAAGCATAGTAAGCATTCCCGCTGGCGATCAACTGTTCGGCATACTGGCCATAGAGGTTATGGCGTTCACTTTGTCGGTAAGGGCCGTAATTTCCTCCTTTTTCCGGTCCTTCATCATAGGGAATGTTGCTCCATGCAAGGGTTTCCTTGATGTAATTTTCCGCGCCTTCCACATATCTACTCTGGTCGGTGTCCTCGATACGTAGAACAAATTTACCGCCATGTTTTTTAGCGAAGAGATAGTTGAAAAGCGCGGTGCGAAGCCCTCCAATATGTAACGGACCCGTGGGGCTTGGTGCGAAGCGAACCCTTACTTCTTTATTCATTATGAAAGTTTACGAAGCAAAGATAATGTATGCTTTTTAGCGCAAATCCAAGTTTTCAAAGGTTATTTGGCGGATTTAACATAAAATTGGAAGGGGAAACTTTGCGTTATCGCTAATTTGGAATAAAGAATGTGGCTGTGGATACCTTTGAACGTATAATAGAGAAGCTAGAGAATTTTACCAGAAAGTATTATTCAAAACTCTTGTTAAAAGGAGTTTTTTTGTTTTTTGCTTTGGGCGCGCTGCTTTTTTTATTCGTTACGGGAGTTGAATACTTTTTTTGGTTGGGCTCCGCTGGAAGACTGGTGTTGTTATTGTTATTCGTGGTATTGGGTCTTGGGTTAGGGTACCTCTATGTAGTGATACCGATATTATACCTAGCGAAGGTAAAAAGGGGAATTAGCCAAAAGGAAGCCTCTTATTTAATCGGAAAACACTTCTCCTCTGTTGGGGATAAGCTCAAAAATCTGTTGGAACTTTCACAGCAGGGGAAACGATCAGACCTGTTGATTGCGGCTATTGAACAACGGTCCAAAGAGATGAAGTCCATACCTTTTGTGGAGGCCGTGAACTTTAATGAAAGTTATCGCTACCTTAAATATGTATTGATACCCATTGTGGTGGTGGCATTGATTTGGTTATCCGGCGCGTTTGCAGATTTTTTCGGGTCATACAACCGGGTGGTTAACTATGATATGGCATACGAGCCTCCCAGGCCGTTTGAGTTCCAAATTCTAAACACAGACTTAAGTGTTTTGGATGGTGATCCCTTTGTTTTAAGGGTAACTACCGAGGGAAAGATACGACCAGATGAAATGGTTTTGGTTACAGGTGAAGAACGGCTATTGATGCAGAATACGGAAGGGGTATTTGAATATACACTGAAACCACCAATACGGGTGTCGTCTTTTTTTCTGGCGGCCAATGGAACAAATTCTCGCGTTTATGACATACGGGTAATTCGTACCCCTACGATCACCAATTTTGAGATGCATTTGAACTTTCCGGCCTATTTGAACACACCTAATAAAGTGTTGACCGGTACCGGTAATGCCGTGATACCGGAAGGCACCAAAGTGGAATGGCGACTGGAAGGCCTGGATACGGGTAATGTTACATTTACGGTAGGGGATTCCACCAAACAATTTGGGTTTAATGAAAAGTATTTCGGTTACGAAAAAAGGGTCTTCGACAATATGCAATATACCTTGGCTACTTCCAATCAATGGGTAAAGAAGTATGAGGAATTGACTTACGAATTGAAGGTGATCCGTGACAACCGACCCTCTTTAAGGGTGATACAAATCTTGGATTCCCTTGATGCTAACGTTTCCTATTATGAGGGTATGGCCTCGGATGACCATGGTTTGGCCACTGTGGATATGGTGTATTATCAGGAAGGGCAACCACAAAATGGCAAACGGCTCTCTTTAATTGCCACGGAGGCTAATGTGGAGCAGTTTTATTACACTTTCCCTTCAGGTATTGAGGTGGAAGAGGGAAAAGTATATGAGTTGTACTTTGAGGCTAAGGACAACGATGCATTGCGTGGAGGCAAAGTCACCAAAAGTCAAGTATTCAAAACTGCTGTACTAGACAATAACCAATTGGAAAACAACAGATTAACTAATCAGGATAAGCTTATCAAAGGATTGGGAAATAATCTGGAGGAGTTGAAACGGCAACAGGAGGAATTGGAAAGTATCAGTCAAAAGCAAAAACAGGACAAAAACCTGGATTATAATGAACAACAGAAGATAGGGAATTTTCTCAAACGGCAGCAGCTTCAGGAAACGATGATGGAAAAGTTTACCAAGGAGCTCAGGGAGAATTTATCAAATAAGGAGAATACTTCTGAAAGGGATAAAATGTTGCAAGAACGATTGGAGAGACAAGAGATAGAAGCTAGGAAGAACCAGAAGCTGTTGGAGGAATTGAGCAAAGTGGCCGATAAGATAGACAAGGAGGAATTAAAGGATAGGTTGGAGGAGTTAGGGAAATCGCAAAACTCGAATGTACGGAATCTGGAACAATTACTCGAATTAACCAAACGGTATTACGTAACAGAAAAGGCGACACAGTTGGGGCGGCTGTTAGAGAAGTTATCCGAGGCGCAAAAAAGTCTTTCTGCTATAGAAATGGGACAAGACTTTTCGGATAGGGAACAAAATAGATTGAATGAGAAGTTTGAGGAGATTTCGAACGAACTGGATGATTTGGAAAAGGACAATCAGAAATTAAGGAAGCCCCTGGAATTAGGGGTTAAAGAGGGCGAGCAGGAATCTATCAAGGAGGATCAAAAGGAAGCACTGGAAGAGATAAATAAGCATCAGGGAATGGATAGTTCAGCGCAGCAAGAGGAAAAGGAACAGGTAGGCAATAAAGCCAGGGAAAAGCAGAGGTCTGCGGCGGATAAGATGAAGCAGTTGTCCGTGAAGCTGCAAAAGGGGGCAGCTTCAATGGGCGGAGGATCTTCAGTTGTAGAGGATGCTGAGATGTTAAGGCAAATATTGGATAATTTGGTGGTGTTCTCTTTCAAGCAGGAGCAATTATTCAATACCATGGATGAGCAAGGAGGGTCGTTGGGTCAGTTTTCAAGAACGGTGAGGAGTCAAAAGGAGTTGCGGCAGTTGTTTGAACATGTTGATGATAGTTTGTTTGCACTTTCCTTGCGAAGAGCAGAGTTATCAGAGTTTGTGAACGAGCAAATTACGGAAGTGTATTACAACGTAGACAAATCCTTGGAAAGCATTGCCGAGAATCAGGTCTACCAGGCTGCGTCGTATCAGCAGTATGCGTTTACAGCGTCAAATGCATTGGCAGATTTCTTGGCGAATATATTGGACAACATGCAACAAAGTATGATGTCCGGTAAAGGCCAGGGTCAGGGTAATGGATTCCAGTTACCGGATATAATCCAAAGCCAGCAACAACTACAGGAACGAATGAAGGGTAGTAGCAAGGGAGAGAACGAGGGAAGTTCGGGTAAGAACAAAGAGGGAGAAACAGGAAAGGATGGGGAAAAAGGGAGTAAAGGTCAGGGAGAGCAACCGAGGTCCGGGAAGCAGGAAGGTAGAGGAAATGAACGGAATGGCCAGGGTAATGGAGAAGGCGGTAATGGGGAGTATTCAGAAGAGGCACTGAGAGAAATTTATGAGATCTATAAAGAACAACAGGTCATACGCAAAAGGTTGGAGCAGCAACTGGAAGATATTATAGAGGAAAATGATAAGGAACTTGCCAGAAAGTTGACGCTGGAGATGGAACGTTTCGAAGAGGAATTGTTAAAAAGTGGTATTACGGAGAGAACGTTAAATCGTATGAACAGGATACAGCATAGATTGATGAGGTTGGAGAACGCAGCACTTGAACAAGGGGAGCGAAAGGAACGGGAAAGCGATGAGAACAAAAAGGAGTTTAGCAATCCCATATTAACAAAGCCGGAGTTGTTGGAGAACAAGAGTTCGAACATTGAGATTTTAAACCGTCAAGCCTTACCTTTGCGGCGCCGTTACCAAAACAGGGTAAAGGAGTATTTTAAGGATGGCTATTGAATTTCACTATGAGGGAAGTTTTCAACTTGAAAACGAAACAGATTATACCGATTGGGTAAGTAGGGTATTGGATTCCGAGGGGTTTACTTTGGGTGAGGTAAGCTACGTTTTTTGTGAGGACGAGTACCTGGCTGAGATCAATTTGCGATACTTAAATCACAGAACGCTTACCGATATCATTACATTTGATTATTCCAGGGGCATGGAGATTAGCGGAGATATTTTTGTTTCTGTCCCGCGCGTTAGGGAAAATGCAAGGAAGTATAAAGTGCATTGGCATGAAGAGTTATTGCGAGTAATGGCACATGGGGTTTTGCACCTGATGGGATACAATGATAAATCGGAGGAAGAAATAGCTACGATGCGTAATAAGGAGAATCAAAAAATGGATATGTTCCACGTGGAACAATAAGTGGGGTGATATGTTTGAAAAGAGATATGATGTTATTGTAGTTGGAGGTGGGCATGCCGGTGCCGAGGCGGCCGCTGCAGCTGCCAACATGGGTTCAAGGACGTTGTTGGTAACGATGAATTTACAGACCATCGGACAAATGTCATGCAATCCTGCAATGGGAGGTATCGCAAAGGGTCAGATTGTTCGGGAGATTGATGCCTTAGGAGGATATAGCGCAATTGTAAGTGATAGATCAGCCATTCAATTCAAAATGCTGAACAAATCCAAAGGACCTGCTATGTGGAGTCCGAGAACACAGAACGATCGTATGCGTTTTGCGGAAGAATGGCGCATGGCGCTGGAGCAGACGAAGAATCTGGATTTTTACCAGGAAATGGTGTCAGGGATATTGGTTGAAAAGGATAGGGTGGTTGGTGTTCGAACGTCCTTAGGAATAGACATAAGAGGAAGGGCAGTAGTACTTACCAATGGAACGTTCCTCAATGGGTTGATCCATATAGGAGAAAAGCAATTTGGTGGTGGGAGAGCCGGAGAAAGGGCGGCAACAGGCATTACCGAGCAGTTGGTAGACTTTGGTTTTGATAGTGGGAGGATGAAAACAGGCACCCCTCCAAGGGTGGATGGCAGGTCTCTGGACTACAGCAAAATGATTGTACAGCCCGGAGATGAAAAGCCGGAGAAGTTCTCGTATACAGACACCTTGATCTTGCAGCAACAGCGGGACTGCCATATGACACATACCAGTAGTTTGGTGCATGAGATGTTGCGGGAGGGTTTTGATCGTTCTCCCATGTTCAACGGAAGGATAAAGAGTATAGGACCCCGGTACTGCCCATCGATAGAAGATAAGATACACCGTTTTGCCGATAAGGAATCCCATCAGATATTTGTTGAGCCGGAAGGTTGGAATACGGTTGAAGTGTATGTTAATGGCTTTTCTACTTCCTTGCCGGAGGATATCCAGTTTAAGGCCTTGCGTTCGGTTAAGGGTTTTGAAGAGGTGAAATTTTTTCGGCCGGGCTATGCTATTGAGTATGATTATTTTCCACCAACACAACTCAAGCATACGCTGGAGACGAAACTGGTGGAGTCCCTTTATTTTGCCGGACAGATTAATGGTACTACAGGATATGAGGAAGCGGCTGCCCAGGGTCTGATGGCGGGTATAAATGCCCACTTAAAAATCAATGAAAAGGAGCCCTTTATCCTTAAGCGCGACGAGGCGTATATAGCGGTACTAATAGATGATCTGATCACCAAAGGAACAGAAGAACCGTATCGCATGTTTACCTCACGAGCGGAATACAGAACCTTGCTGCGACAGGATAATGCGGACTTGCGATTAACGCCCAAAGGGTATGCTATAGGATTAGCAGAGGAGAGTCGGTTGCGAAAGATGGAGGAAAAAAGAAGAAAATCAGAACAGTTTATTTCGTTTTTTAGGAGGACAAGTTTCACTCCGGAGGAGATCAACCCCATTTTGGAGGAGGTAGGTTCAGCAGTGGTAAAACAGTCCGATAAGATGTTCAAGGTCTTTTCCAGGCCTAGGGTTACGATGGATCATATGATGGAACTGCAAGCGGTTTCGCAATTTGTTGAAGAACATGATTTGAGTGGGGAGGTTTTGGAACAGGCGGAGATTCAGGTCAAGTATTCGGGCTATATCGAAAAAGAAAAGAACAATGCGGATAAATTGCAACGTCTGGAGAATATTAAAATTCCAGAAAACTTCGATTATTCCAAATTAAAATCGCTCTCTTTTGAGGCACGAGAGAAATTACAGGAAATTCAACCCGTGACCATTTCCCAGGCTTCGCGGATTAGTGGAGTATCGCCAGCAGACATTAGTGTGCTTTTGGTATTTCTGGGAAGATAGACAGGAGTTGTTCCACGTGGAACAAAACTACCTTTGGCTTGATTTTTGAGCATAAGCAGTAGACTAAATCAAGACCAAAATGAAACGCTTTGCTCCCTTGCTGTTATTTGCACTGTTGTTGTTTTCCTGCATTCCCCTGCGCATAGCCCCTCAGATAAAAGATAATAAGATTGTTATGGGGAAGCGGTTTAAAAAGGGACTTCCAAAGAAATATGTTTTTGTTTTTGAGGACACAAAAGCGGCCGACCAATTTTATAATTATATCAATACAAAATTCAATTTACAGGATTATTACGTGGATGTCCAGGTGCCTTTTGAAATTGAAGAAAGGGAATACTATCTGTCCTTTTATGAAGTGGAAATAGCGGATAAAGCGCTTAACTTGTTTCCCCTATTAGCAGATGTAGCTGTAAATGTGGCGTTGGGCAACGAGGATTTTGAAAATTATGTGGCAACGACTGAAAACAGCACTGTACGCCAGGGCAACTATTATATTGCTATTGAAGTTTTTTCCGAAACTGAAAAGGATTGTCTTAGCGAAAAATATTCCAATCGTCCTGCTGTTTTAACGTATCTTCGAGAACTCAAGGGGGAATACTACTCCACTTATAATTACAATGAAGTCGTATTTAAAAACTAGGGATTTTTCGGTAAGTCAGGAAGAATTCGAATTGCTTTGGGATGAAAAGAAGGACCTTCTGATCACAGATCCTAAACCGGCTAGCCTTGAGTCGTATTATAATAGCCAGGCGTATATTTCACATACGGATGCGGAGGACACTTTTTTTAATAGGTTGTACCAACTTGTAAAGCGATACACGCTGTCCCGAAAGGAAGCTTTGGCAAGCGCCTATTGCTCCGAAAAGAAAACGGTACTGGACATCGGATCCGGAACCGGGGATTTCCTTTTAATTGCCAGGAATAAAGGATGGCAGATTGCCGGTGTAGAACCTAACAGTAATGCAAGAGAGAGATCTAAGAGGAAGGGAGTTCAGGTTCAGTCGGACTTGGCAAGCCTGAACGGGAAAAGTTTTCAGGTGATCACCTTATGGCATGTATTGGAACATCTTCCTGATTTGGAGAACGCTATTGTAGCTATTCGTCAACTACTGGATGATAAAGGAACTTTAATAATCGCCGTTCCCAATTTCAAATCCTACGACGCAAAATATTACAGGGAATATTGGGCGGCGTACGATGTGCCAAGACACCTTTGGCATTTTTCCAGAAAGGCTATGCAACAGACTTTTGAGGGACATGGCTTTCAGGTAGTGTCTACTTTGCCAATGTGGTTGGATGCGTTCTATGTCAGTATGCTCTCCGAACGTTATCAAAAAAGAAGTCTTCCATTTTTGAGAGGAATGCTTATAGGCGCCTGGTCAAATTTTAAAGCCTTGTTCTCTTCGGAGTGGTCCTCGCAGATTTATATCCTGCAAAAGCAGTAAAATTCATTTTAGAGCCCTCTGCTCAAGGTAAAGACCTTTACTTGAAAGCTACCAAAGGAAGCACGGGAAAAGAGCAGGAAAAGGCTGTATTTGATCTCAAAACAATAATAATGGACAATTATTAAAAAAATATCAATAGATTTTTCCTATTGTTTTTCGGAATACTGTCCTTTCCTAAATGCTTTGAAAACCTTTCCCTATTTTTGCCGCATCTTAAAAAGAAGTAATGAGAAGATTTGCCGTTTTAGCAAGTGTATTGATCGCAGCCGCCTGTCAACAAGACAAAATAGGATATGTAGATAATATTAAATTAATGGAAGGCTATCAGGAGAAGAAAGATGTAGAAGAGAAGTACCAAGCAAGAGCAGAAGTATTAACAAAGAAGCGGGATAGTATTTCACAAGCCTTTGATCTGGAATTAAAAGCGTTTCAGTCAAAAGCACAGAGCATGCCTCAAACGAAAGCCCAGGAGGAATATGGCTTAATTCAACAAAGGGCACAATTTATGGGGCAGCAGTTGCAACAGGAAGAACAAACACTACAAACCACCGGGCAGACGGAAATGGATAGTGTGGTTAGCAAAGTAAAACGGGAAATCACAGCTTTTGGAAAAAATAACGGATACACCTATATATTAGGAGGAGGTGAGGGTGGAAGTGTACTTTATGGCGTTGAAACCAAAGACCTTACGGAAGAAATTCTGAGTATCCTAAACGAGAAGTATAAGCAATAGCGTTGCTTCCGTTGCGCCAGCACACCCTTTTTCGGAAACGTTTATCCCAATAAAAAAAGGAGGAATACCGTGGGCATTAGATAGATCACTATGGTTTTTGCTCCTTCGTAATCTTTGGCAATTCGCTGCCCGAAAAGGAGTAATAACAGAGAAACACAGGAAGTTATAGCCCCGTACCAGGCTAACAGCTTCTCATCATATGCTACTAAAAACACTCCTCCTATAAGTGATACTACTCCGGAGGCCAATTCCAGTATTGTAACTGTTCCCAAAAGCAGGGGAACCTGATTTTTAAATATGGATTTTGAAAAATGCTCTTTTAACCAGGAAAGGTTACCGGACCAATCCATCACTTTATCAAAACCGCTCTGCAAAAAGACAATAATCAAAAACAAGAGAAGAATGCATTCAGCAGCGTTTTCTTGAAAATAAATATCCATTTTTTCTATTGATTAAGTGGCCTTGACATGCAATAGCCGGGTTAGTTTAATTGATAGATCCGTAAAAATTATTCTGGAATTTCCATTGCGTTCTACATGAAGGATAGCATTTTCCAATCCTTCGGTAATTTCCAGAACGTTGTTTTCATGTACGAAAGGAGCAAATCGCTTCAAATCAAACCCTTCCAAATGAATTTTTGAATATACAAGCGTTGGAATGTTATAATTCAGTAATACCGCTTGCCTAATAATTCCCAAACAATAGCGCAGGAATTTTTTTTGTACCTCCCTTCCGGTTTTGGCCACCTCCTCACTCCAGAGAATAAGCTCATGCACAGCAGCCTTGTTCCCTTTGGCTTTAAAAGCACTTCGCACCCATTGAACAAACCACTTTTCAAAGATCAAATCTTCAGAATCCCCTTTTAGCAGGTCAAGCGCTTTGTTGTAATTACCATTGGCTTCATGGGCCAACTGGTTCGCTTTTGAGGACGGAACCCCTTTTTCTTGAAGCTGTTGTGCAATTATGGTTTCAGGTAGTGGGGGAAAATGCAAAATTTGACAACGAGAACGTATTGTAGGGATTAGTTGTTCTTCATCTTCGGCAATTAACACCAATACCGTTTTTTCCGGAGGCTCTTCAATAAGTTTAAGCAATTTATTTGCCGCAGGAGTGTTCATCTTTTCTGCCATCCAAAGCACTAGTATTTTGTATCCTCCTTCATAGGATTTGAGTGCCAATTTCTTGGCAATGTCTTGCGCTTCATCTACGCCTATCTGCCCCTGTTTTCTTTCAATACCAATTAATCGATACCAATCAAATAAATTCCCGTAAGGCTGTTGTTTTAAAAACTCCCGCCAATCCTGTAAATAGTTACTGCTAACCGCATGGCGTTTTGCTTTGTCCGAATTGGAGACCGGATAGGCAAAATGGATATCCGGATGGGTAAAGGTGCTGCATTTATGAATGCAGGGGGTGGCTTCCGTATCATGTTCTTCCTCGGAAGGGTTGCAGATGACGAACTGTGCATAGGCCAATGCCATAGGTAAGGTTCCACAGCCTTCCGGACCTACAAACAGTTGAGCATGCGGGATTCTTCCCCTTTTAGCTGTAGTGATCAAGTGGTTTTTAATATGCTCTTGTCCTAAAATATCAGCAAACCGCATAGTGTCAAATATACTGTATTTGTTCCTTTCAAATCGGATGCAAAATGTTTGACGTAAAGGCAAAATAGGGTTTTCCGGGGCTGTGGAAATAGTTACATTTGAAACAACCAAAAAAAGAACACATGAAAACTATAGACAACTATAACTTTGAAGACAAAAAGGCCTTGATCCGCGTGGATTTTAATGTGCCCCTTGATGCGAACTTCCAGGTAACGGACAATAGCCGTATTGAAGCGGCAAAACCTACTATTCTAAAAGTGTTAGAGGATGGGGGAAGCGCTGTTTTGATGAGTCATTTGGGTAGGCCCAAAGGACAGAGAAACGAAGCAATGTCTTTAAAACATATAGCTGACAAAGTTTCGGAAACCATAGGGGTCCAGGTAAAGTTTGTGGAAGATTGTATAGGAGAAAAAGTGGAGACCGCGTATAATGCATTACAAAGTGGAGAGATACTATTGTTGGAGAATCTCCGGTTTTACGCTGAGGAAGAAAGTGGTGACAGAGATTTTGCCGAAAAGCTCTCTAAGTTTGGAGATATCTATGTAAATGATGCCTTTGGAACTGCTCATCGGGCCCACGCCTCCACTACTATTGTGGCCGAATTCTTTCCGGAACATAAATGCTTTGGGTATTTACTGGCCAGCGAGATCAATGCCATAGACAAAATCATGCGAACCGGTGAAAAACCCGTTACTGCTATCCTGGGAGGGGCAAAAGTATCTTCAAAGATCACGATTATAGAGAATATCTTGGACAAAGTGGACCACCTGGTGATTGGGGGTGGAATGACGTATACCTTTATAAAAGCACAAGGAGGCCAGGTGGGGGATTCTATTTGTGAAAATGACAAAACGGAATTGGCATTGGACATTTTGAAGAAGGCAGAAAGCAAAGGAGTAGAAGTACACCTCCCCGTGGATGTGGTAGCAGCGGACGCCTTTGAAGAAAATGCCAGGACCCGGACAGTGCCGGTGGATCAAATCCCTGAGGGTTGGCAAGGCCTGGATGCCGGACCCGAAACCCTTGAAAAATTTAAGGAAGTAATTATAAACTCCAAAACCATTTTGTGGAACGGCCCTGTGGGGGTTTTTGAAATGGAACCTTTTGCAAATGGTACCAAAGCCATTGGTGATTTTGTAGACACCGCTACGCAAAAGGGCGCTTTTTCTTTAGTAGGCGGAGGCGATTCTGTGGCTGCCGTAAAACAGTTTGGATTTCAAGATAAGGTCAGCTACGTATCTACCGGAGGAGGGGCCATGCTGGAAAGCTTGGAAGGGAAAACCTTACCGGGCATCGCTGCAATATTGCAGTAATCAGGGCGTTATCCACTAACGGATATCCCTTTTTTTAGGTTTTCACTGAAATGGTTTCGTTTTTTGAAAAAAATAGCGCATTTTAGTATGTCCCGCACCAAACCATGTCCAAATGAGAAAAAGAATCTATTGGTTATTACCTATTGCCTGTTTTTTTGTTGCACACCTGCTTTTAGGTCAAAATCTGGATACACCACTGCATATTCCGGATTCTATTAGTGCTATTGGAATACCAAAAGTAGAGGATGATGACCTTGATGAAAAAGGTGTTCTTTCAAAAGCTGTAGTTCCAGATACCACTGCCAATCTTGTGTTGAAAGACCTGGAAGCAGCCTATTCCTATGACAGTCTTTGGTTAAAAGAATTGGAGAAAAACAGTGTTTCGTTCAGGGAAATGCAAATGGAAATACGTCAACCCTCAGAGGATTCATTATGGACTCTGGACCTTCCGACCGACACATTAAAAGCCCGATTACAGCTGTTAAATGAAAAGACACCATTTAACATAGCGTATAATCCGTCTTTGGAAAGGGTAATACATAGTTTTCTGACCAAAAAGAGGGGCTTAATGGAACGGATGCTCACCACAAGTCAGTTTTACTTTCCATTGTTTGAGCAGGAACTGGATAATTACGACATTCCTTTAGAGGTCAAGTATCTGGCCATTGTGGAATCTGCCCTTAATCCCAGGGCTAAATCCAGGGTGGGCGCCACCGGATTGTGGCAGTTTATGTTTTCTACAGGTAAGATGTATGGTTTGGATGTTAGCAGTTATGTGGATGAACGGAGTGACCCTGTAGCCTCTACTGTGGCCGCCTGTCAGTATCTTTCAAAACTATATGAGATCTTTGGGGACTGGGATCTGGCCCTTGCCGCGTACAATTCCGGTCCGGGGAATGTAAACAAAGCGATACGACGCTCGGGAGGATACGAGAATTATTGGAACATCAGAAGGTATCTCCCACGTGAAACGGCGGGATATGTCCCTGCGTTTCTGGCCACCCTGTATATTTTTGAATATGCATCCGAACACGGGCTTCGGAAAACTATTGTGGAACGCCCTTTTTTTGAGACGGATACGGTTCGTGTAAAAAACACAATCACTTTTGATCAGATTTCGGAGCTAGTAGGGATCTCAAAAGAAGAACTCAAAATACTAAATCCTCAGTACAAACTAAACATCATACCTAAAGTAGCAGGTAAGGCCTATACTTTGCGGTTACCGCTAAAGCACCTCGGAAAATTTGTGAACAATGAAACTGCGATCTATACCCATGTCCGGGAATCATTAAACAAGAGAGAGCAACCCTTACCTCAGCTTGTAAATAGCAATGATAGAATTCGGTACAGAGTAAAGAGTGGAGATTATTTGGGTAAAATCGCGCAAAGATATGGTGTGGGGGTAAGCCAAATAAAACGTTGGAACGGATTAAGAAGTAACAATCTGCGTATTGGACAACGACTCACAATTTATCCCAGAAAACCTGTTGCCGAAACCGCTGGTCGTACGGTTACCCACAACAAAGCTAAGAAGCCGGTACAATTACCGAAAGATCCTTCCAAAATTCATGTGGTACAATCAGGGGATTCCCTTTGGACCATTTCCAGAAAATATCCTGGAGTTTCCATCGAAAATCTGCGAAAATGGAACGGTATTCGCGGTAATAATTTAAAACCGGGAACAAAGCTGAGACTCTGTGAATGTTCTTCATAAATTTGAGACACTATGAAAAATCTGGGAACACTGTGGTTAACGGCCGTTATGGTATTGGTTACCTCCTGTAACGAAACCGGTAAGCGAAAAAAGTTTTTACCGCCCTCCACGGGAAGTGTTAATTCACTTATGGTGGTCATGGAAAATGATCTGTGGCAAGGCACCGTTGGAGATAAGGTACGGGAATTATTTGCTAAACCCGCCTTGGCCCTTACTCCGGAACAACCTATATTAACCTTGACCCAAATTCCGCCTCAGGTTTTTAGGGGATCAATTGCACATTCCAGGTCAATACTTTACGTTCAGCAAGATTCAATAACAGTTAGCCACATTAAAACCAATCTTTACGCTTCACCGCAAAAGGTAGCCGTTGTAAAGGGCACTACCTATAACGAATTGGTAAGCGGTTTGGATGCTATTGCGGAAAATGGCATCGCCGCCTTTAAGCAGGTAGAACTTAAAGAGGCGCAAAAGCGCTTTACACGCTCTTTGAATAAGGAAAAGGCGTTAAAGGAAACGTTTGGGATCTCTCTGACTATTCCTTCTGCTTACAGAGTAGGCAAGCAGGAAGACAATTTTGTATGGTTGGACAGGCAAATTCCCAAAGGGAATATGAATATTATTGCCTATACCATGCCGGGAGATAGCTTTTCAAACGACTCTACTTTTGTAAGGGATATTGTTGCTATGCGAGACTCCATTGGAAAGCAATATGTTCCTGGCCCGGAGGATCATACGTATATGATTACGGAAAAAGCCTTTGCCCCTTACGTTTTCCCTGCTGAAATTGGCGGAAAGAAAGCTGCAGAAGCCAAAGGAATCTGGGAGATCCAGGGGTATCCTATGGCGGGTCCTTTTCTAACCTATATCATCAACGACAAGGAAAATAACAGAAAACTTGTACTGGAAGGTTTTACTTTTGCCCCAGCCACTCAGAAAAGGGACTATATGTTTGAACTGGAGGCCATTTTAAAGACCCTTAAGTTTGAAAAACCCCTGTAACGGCTTTCCAAAAGGCCATAAATAGTCCAAAACAAAATAATTAAGGCTTTTCCTTTTTCCCCGGGATGGGCAGCTACGCTGTTTAATCAAATGCAAATCCCGTAGCGACTCTAAAAACAAAAGCGTAAAGCACTACAAAAAACAGTATGAAGCAGAACCACGAAAACAGTTTGAAATAATGTTGCAGGATAATGCTACCCAAGTTTTTGAAGGCTTCTAAATATATTTCTTTAACAAGTAAAAATCTTTTCATAAGTAAGCATCTTTAGATTTGTATTCGGTACAAATTTTTGGCTTTCTTAAGCGACTTGAAAAAGAAAAGGATAAACCGTCAAAAAAAAGGGGTTAGTAACGCTTAAAGAAAATGTGTTCTACCAGCGGTTTGTTTTTTCCGACGAAAGCTACTACTTCTTAGGCGTTTCAACGATAAGAGAAATCGATTAACGGTGGTTAACAGAAAATGCATTACCAAAAGTCCTAAAGACTTACTATAATGAATTCCGATCTACGGTTTAGTCTGTGTTGTTTTGAGGAACAGGGGGTGCCATAGACACAGTCGTTAAGGAGTCTTTCTTCACCATATCCTTTGGCACTAACAATACGATCAGGGCTAATTCCCTTTGAAATAAGATAATCTCTGGAGGCTTTTGCTCTCTTATCGGAGAGCTGTTGATTATATGAAGCCTTTCCCCGGGAATCGGTATGGGATTCAATTTTAATAACCATGTTGGGATACTTTTCCCACACGCCTACTAATTTGTCCAATTCCTTTGCGGCGGCTACAGTGATATTGGATTTGTCAAAATCGAAATAAATAAGATCGGTTTTAAGCTTCTTTTGCCCTTCTTCTATCGTAATCATATCATCTATCCTTTTCATTACAATATCCAGCTCTGTTTGGGTTTTGTCCTCAGTAGCAACGGTACTAACGTTTTCAAAATGGGCAACGGATTTTGAGGTTATGGTATAGGTGTTGTTTTTCAAAACCTCGTCGAAAACAAAACGCCCATCTGCTCCGGTAACTATTTTTCGTATTTCGTTGTTGCTTTCATCAGCCAGCGAGACCATTACATTAGATAACAGAGCACCTGTGATCAGGTCGGTAACGGTACCCTTGATCAGGGTGTTGTTCTTGGGGGGTTTTACAGGGATATACTCAAAAGCATAAATATCATCATCACCTTTACCTCCTTTTCGATTGGAGGCGAAGTATCCTCTATCAGTGCCCTTTCCCACAATAAAAGAGAAGTCGTCCCTATTGCTATTCAATGGTTGACCCATATTGGTAGCCACGTCAAAAACGTTGTTGGTATAGTTCGCCTTGTAAATGTCTAATCCCCCGAAACCAAAAGCCCTATCCGAAGAAAAGTATATTGAATTCTCTGTGACAAAAGGGAACATTTCCTTCTCTGGAGTATTCAATCCCCTTCCCAGGTTTTTTGGTGGGGAAAAGCGGCCATTTTCCAGAATAGAAACAACATAAATGTCGGTTTTCCCAAACCCTCCCGGCATATCCGAAACAAAGTAAAGCTTTTTACCGTCGGGACTAACCGCAGGATGTCCACAGGAATACGCTTCACTATTAAAAGGAAGTTCTACCGCTTTTGACCATTCTCCTTCTACTTTTCTTGATCTGTATATCTTAAGGTGATTGATTCCTCTTTTATCCCGCTTCAACTTCTTTCCGTAGTTATTTCGGGTAAAATATAGGGTTTGCTTATCCGGTGAAAAAGAAACGGCGGCTTCGTGGTACTTTGAATTGATGTTTTTTGAAAACTTCTTTATGTTTTGGAGTGAGGCTTTAGCGGTGTCCCATTGGCCTATGTACAAATCCAAATAAGGTTGATTGTTCCATTTATACCTTCTGGTATTAAAAAAAAGGGAATCTTTTGCGGAAGCAAACACCATCCTACCGTCATCTAGCAGCATCGGGGAAAAATCAGAATAAGGACTATTGAAATCAAGATTTTTTATTTTGAAGGAGCCGGTTATGATTTTTGATCCTGCTCCCGTTTCTTGTTCCTTAGAGGCACTATCAACAGGCTTTGCACTATTTCCTTCAAGAACCCGCACTAGTCTTTTTGCTTTTCCGTACCTTCCAATGCCCTTCAGGACATGTGCATACTTCAGCACATTAGCTTCCGATACCTGATCTTGATAGCGATCGAAAAGAAGGGCATACCAATGATGTGCCTTTTTCATATTACCGCTGAAATAGTGAGCATCCCCTGCTTTTTGAAGTAGCTCAAGGGTTTGTTTTGAGGGATCACGTTCAAGTGCTTTATCATACAGTTCAGCAGCCTCCGCATACCACATTTTGTTGAAGTAGGCATCTGCTCTCTTGAGTAGGCGGTCTACGCGATTTATTCTTGCTTTTGTCGGTATCTTCTCAAAATCTGATGGTTGTGACATTTGGGAGGTTAATTCCGGATCACTTTGCTCAGTGGACGGTAATTCTTCCTCAAATTCCAAATTGGTTATGGTTTGGCCCTGGAGTGTAATGCTAAAAACGAGAAGTGCTATAAAGATGTTTCTTCTCATAATCTTATTAATTCAATTGAAATGCCAAACATTGAAGTTTGCAAAGTTACGTTCAGCCGGAATACGGCACAGCTGTTATAACGACGAAGGTAACACCTTAAGTGCTAAGTCATCAATATTTGTTGTGAAATGAAAAAATTGCAGCGTGAAGTTAAGGGGGAAGTCGATTTACAGTAACAATCTGTAGAAAGACAGAAAAAGATTACACTTCGGGTTCGTTCTTTTCCTTAAGCTTTTCATCATCTTTTGAGGCGTCTTTAAACTCTTTTATACCGCTTCCAAGGCCTCTCATTAATTCAGGGATTTTTTTACCTCCAAAAAGCAAAAGGACAACAACAACAATAAGAACTATCTGCCATGGACCAAGCATACCGAGGAAAAAAGAAAGGGCTACCATATTGTCAATTTAAATAACATGAAAGGCAAAAATACAAAAAACACCTACGCCATGCTGTTAAAACAACGAAAGGTAGCGGAGTTCATTGTTATCCACCCCTTAAAAAAGTAAAGATTTGCTAAATGTTTCACAAATAACAAGATGTGATGCGATAAATAAAATCTAAAAGTATCTTTGTCTCTGAACTCATTTAGGTTTTTTTGGATTGAAGCGAAAATCAGATGTTTTTTGTCCGATTGAAGGCTTTTTTGAGTTGCACCCGCCTGCCGTGCGGGCAGGTAGCAGGGCTACGGAAGGAAAAAGGTTCTACATGGCAAAAAAGTCTAAAAAGAGAAAAGAGATTAAAAAAAAGCTACTGCATAAGTATCGTTTGGTGATACTTAATGAAAGTACTTTTGAAGAGAAGATCTCTTTTAAATTGAGCCGATTAAATGTTTTTGTGACGGGGACATTATTTATCATAGCCCTTATCATGCTTACCACCTTGCTTATTGCCTTTACCCCGCTAAGAGAATATATTCCGGGCTATTCTTCCACCCGTTTAAAAAGACAGGCCACAGAGCTTACCTACAAAACGGATTCTTTGGTAAACGTTCTGGATTATACCAATAGGTATTTGGATAACATAAGAATGGTATTACGGGGTGAAATAGAGAATAACGAGATCAACCGGGACTCCCTGTTTGAGCAATACAAATTGGATCCTAACAATATAGATCTAACGCCCATCCGGGAGGACCTGGAACTGAGAAAACAAGTGGCGTTGGAAGATAAGTACAACCTGTTTGAAAGAAATCTGGAAGATTTAAGCAATGCCCTTTTCCCGCCTTTGACAGGGGTTATTTCCCAGGATTATGACCCTCAAAAGAAGCACCTTGCGGTAGATATAGTAGCCTCTGAGGGACTACCCATAAAAGCTGTAGCGGATGGTACTGTTATTTTCTCGGGTTGGACATCCGAAACCGGTTATGTTTTAATAATGGAACACAAGAATAATTTACTTTCTGTGTATAAGCATAATGGTTCCTTAAGTAAGACCCAGGGAGATTTGGTAAGATCCGGTGAGGTAATTGCCTCTGTAGGTAATACAGGAGAACTTACCACAGGACCACATCTTCATTTTGAGCTTTGGCTGAATGGAAAACCTATTAACCCAGTTGATTTTATAGATTTTAATTAAGTACAATGTCCCTGAAAGCTTTTGCCGCGAAGATATTTGCACAGCAAATGGCAAGGAAGAATGCCAAATGGATACGGAACCCCATTGGGACGCAGCAAAAGGTATTCCGGTCGCTGATAAAAAAGGCAGGAGCGACGAAATTTGGAAAAGATCACGATTTCAGTTCAATATCTTCTCACGAAACCTTTGTGAAAAAGGTTCCCATACGGGATTATGAGGAATTACGTCCCTATGTGGAGCTAATGCTACAAGGCAACAAGGATACGCTATGGCCGGGAAAACCACTATACCTGGCAAAAACCTCGGGCACCACATCCGGTGTAAAATATATCCCCATTACCAAAGAATCCATTAAATGCCAGGTAAACGCATCCAGAGATGCTATTCTGAATTATATTCATGAAACCGGGAATTCTGATTTTGTAGACGGAAAGATGATTTTTCTTCAGGGAAGTCCGGTATTGAGTACAAAAGGCGGTATTAAAACGGGGAGACTTTCCGGTATTTCTGCACATTATGTCCCCGGGTATCTTCAAAAAAACCGATTGCCCAGTTGGGAAACGAACTGCATAGAGGACTGGGAGACCAAAGTGGATGCTATTATAGCAGAAACAGAGCAGGAAAATATGACAGTTATTGCCGGTATTCCATCTTGGGTACAGATGTATTTTGAAAAATTGAAGCAAAAGCACAAGAAAAAAATTGGTGAACTTTTTCAAAATTTCCAGCTTTTTATCTATGGAGGGGTCAATTATGAACCCTACCGGCCCAAGTTTGAAGATCTCATAGGTCGCCATGTAGATAGTATTGAACTTTTTCCGGCCAGTGAAGGATTTTTTGCCTATCAGGATACTCAGGATCAAAAAGGAATGCTGCTGCTGCTGGATGCCGGTATCTTTTATGAGTTTGTACCGGCCGATGAGTTCTTTACCGAGAATCCACGGCGCTTGTTGCTGAATGAAGTGGAGCTGGAAAAGAACTATGTGATGATCATTAGCACCAATGCGGGACTCTGGGCGTACAATTTGGGAGATACCGTTCAGTTTATTTCAAAGGATCCGTTTAAAGTAATCGTCTCCGGGAGGATTAAACATTTTATTTCAGCGTTTGGAGAGCACGTAATTGCAAAGGAAGTGGAAGAGGCAATGAAAATGGGGGTTGATCAGACAAACGCCCTGGTAAACGAGTTTACTGTTGCACCGGAGACCAATCCGCCAAATGGGCAACTTCCCTATCACGAATGGTTGGTTGAATTTGAAAGAGTTCCCGATGATTTAAACGCCTTCAAAGCCATTTTGGATAACTCATTACAGCTGCAAAACAGCTACTATCTGGACCTTATAACGGGGAAAATATTGCAACCGTTAAAGGTTACTCCAATACAAAAAGGAGGATTTAAAGATTATATGAAGTCTATAGGCAAACTGGGCGGACAGAACAAAGTACAACGGCTATCCAATGATCGGAAATTGGCGGAAGCGCTTTATTCTTTTAAGCACAAAGACTAAGGATAAGGCACTTTTTAGAAGTAGAATTTCATGTATTTTTGTGCCGAAAGAGGGCAATGATCACCAAAATTAAGGAAACCACTCGGGCGCAGGAATCCACAAATGCGATAGAGCGTTTGTACATTACTATGCGTCATCTGCTCAACAGGGGCTTCTACAAACCTTCGGGAGTTTCGGGAAATGCACTTAAAAATGCTTTACTTGTTTTGCGTCCGGAGATTTACGGTTCTATAGCCGAAGAAAAAGGGGAACTAAATGGATTGATCTATGTCCTTGAACGGCTACCGGAAGGTATAGAGCAATGCCGATTTATTAATCTAACCTCTGATGAAGGATTTTCAAAGTCCCACCTAAAGCCTATTATCCCACCAAAAAGAAGGAGAAATTGCTACCGAATTGATGAAGAACAGATGAATATTGAGATCACTCGGGGGCGTTCCGATATTTATGATATTTTGACACATCTGACCTTTCTTTTCATTGAATCCAACAAAATATGTGACCGGGTTTTAATCGAAGAAGACCAAACTACGGTTCGGGATTGGGACAAGCTGGTAGAATTTATACATAGGAAAAGAAAATCTGAGGCAGAACGGGAAGTGGCATTGATTCACCTGGCCAATATTTTAGGAAGGACATTTGAGGAGGTAGTGGAAATACATGAAAAACTAGGTAATGGCGAGCAACCGGATCGGTTTTTAGAGATTATGTATTGGTTGGGAAAACTGGCATTAGAGGAGGAGACCACTGGAAATAAAAGAACCATAACTTTTAGCCCTTTACTCAGAGAGCGTTTAGGGCATCATATCCATGGTGAACGCTGGGCGAATGCCATAAAAGAAAAATTATGGGAATTGAATTTGCTCGAACGGCCCATTCACATCATAAGTGCGAATATGCATAGCGTTATGAATACGCTTTTTGCCAGTACGGCATTAAAACATGAATTTCCCAATCAGAAGAAATTAGATATTTATCAGGCTTTAAGTCTTCCGGAGAATAACGCGCTACAGAAGAAAGTGCAACAAATGGCGCGAAAGAATGGTATGGTGCATATTGAAGACAAATCCGGCACCAATATAGGAGTGCAGCTTTTTGATACGGCCAAGTTTAATGATACCGCCTGTTGTTACTCCTTTAAGGAAGAAAAGAGTGAAGCCGAAAAACCCGTTATCTTTGTCATGGATTACGCTTTTGGTGAGCAGGCTTATGAAACCATTGATGAGTTGTTAAAACCCTATTATATAGAAAACAGAAAGACGTATTTGGATGTTTGTTCTATTTCAATAATGGGAAAAGCCGGTATACTGGATGGGGAAAAAGGGGATTTAATGATTCCTTCGGCACATATTTTCGAGGGGACGGCGGATAATTATCCTTTTAAAAATGAGCTTAGCGCCAAGCATTTTGAGGGATACGGCTTACAGGTTTTTGAAGGCACTATGGTTACGGTTTTGGGAACATCATTGCAGAATAAAGATATTCTAAAATTCTTCCATGAAAGTACCTGGAATGTCATTGGTTTGGAAATGGAAGGGGTGCATTACCAAAAAGCCATCCAATCCGCGTCAAAAATTCGTAAAAGTATACGAAAGGACGTAAAAACCAGATATGCCTATTACGCATCGGATAATCCTTTGGAAACGGGTAGTACCTTAGCTTCCGGAGGTTTAGGTACTCAAGGGGTAAAACCTACCTATTTGATAACCGATAAATTTTTGGAACAGATTTTCAATTCATAACCTATGGAAAACTTACCACAACAACAAAACACACCTAAACAAAGCAACTCCTCAGATGAGATTGACTTAGGCCAATTATTCCAGTTGATAGGCAGAGGGTTTCAAAAGCTGTTCAATTTTATTGGAGCTATTTTCAAAGGAATTTTCCATGGAATTATTCTCTTTCTATTATTTCTGCAAAAGAATTTTATTCTTTTGGTGTCTGCTGTTGTATTAGGAGGTGTTGGAGGGTTTTTGGCAGATTTGTTTAAAACCCCAAAATACATCTCCCGGATGGTTGTAGAGCCCAATTTCAATAGTGTACAGCAGTTGTACAACAACATTGATTTTTATAATGATTTGGCGAAAGCCGAAGATTCCGTATCCCTGTCAAATGCCTTCGAAATTACGGTTACTGAAGCAGCTAGTATTAGGGAGGTTTTTGTTGACTCTTATTCCGATGAAAATCAGAAAATAAGACTTTTTGATGAGTTTATCCGGGAATTGGATACTACTACTGTCAAGGCATTGGATTATGAAAGCTATTTAAAAAATTTCAATTCCCTGGATGCACGATTTCATCGGATTTCCGTAATAGCCACAGATGATAAAGTGGCGAAAAAGATACAACCGGCCATAGTGAAATCCATTGCTGCTAACGATTATTTTAAGCTACAGAAAAGGATCAACGATGAGAACCTCGACTTACAAGAAAAGATATATAACCAACAACTAACAGAGATTGATTCCTTACAACTACTTTACAAAACCGTTTTAGTGAAAGAGGCGGACAAACCCATGCAGGGCACAAATATTAACTTAGCTGAGAATGGAGAATCTCAGAATAAAGAACTGGCTCTTGTTCAGGAACGGGAAATTTTAAAAAATCGATTAGTTGCGTTAAATCGAGAACGGGCGAACAAATCTTCAATTCTAAATGTTATCAGTGACTTTCCTATTAGAGGTGTTGAGCAAAGAGGGTTTTGGAATAGCTATAAGTTTATTTCGCCGATAGCATTTCTTATAATTACAATTATTATGTTGGTGATAAGGAATTTAAACAGCTATTTAAAAGAATATCAAAAAAGTTAATAAAATATCGACAAGAATATGTTTTACGAGGGCAAATCTTTATTGATAACGGGAGGTACTGGTTCTTTGGGAAAAGCACTTACCCATACCATTTTGCGCAAGCACCCTAAAATTAGAAGATTGATTGTTTTTTCCAGGGATGAGCAAAAACAATTTCAAATGGCTCAGGATTATCCTGAAAACAAATATCCCCAAATACGTTTTTTTATTGGGGATGTACGGGATAAAGAACGACTTAAAAGAGCTTTTGAGGATGTTGATTATGTAATTCATGCAGCAGCAATGAAACACGTTCACTTGGCGGAATACAACCCAGAAGAATGTATCAAGACCAATATTGGGGGGGCACAAAATGTAGTTGACGCTTGTTTAGTTACTGGAGTTAGCCGAGTAGTAGCGTTATCAACAGACAAAGCATGTGCCCCAATTAATCTTTACGGCGCAACAAAATTAACCTCTGACAAATTGTTTGTTGCTGCTAATAATATCAAAGGTAAGAATCCTATTCGATTTTCTGTGGTACGCTATGGTAACGTGATGGGTTCCAATGGTTCGGTTATCCCTTTCTTTATCAAGAGAAAGAAAATAGACAATACACTTCCAATTACGGATAAGAACATGACACGTTTCAACATTTCACTTGCTAGTGGAGTGGAAATGGTAATGCATGCCTTGGAAAATGCTTGGGGGGGGGAGTTATTTGTCCCAAAGATACCATCTTATAGAATTTTGGATGTGGCCGAGGCAATTGGTCCTGAGTGTGAAAAACCAGTTGTGGGAATTCGTCCTGGGGAAAAAATCCATGAAGAGATGATAACGCCCTCAGATTCCTTTTATGCTTATGATCTTGGCAAGTATTTTGCTATTCTTCCGGTAACCCCAAATTGGGATTTGGATGAATTCATCAAAAAATTTAGGGCCAAAAAAGTACCTCATGGATTCAGCTATAATTCTGGGAATAATGATAACTGGGAAACTGTAGAGGGTTTAAGGAGCTTAATTAGAAATCATGTGGACCCAACATTTTCGGCTTAGATCAATATGAAAATGAAACCTATTCCCTATGGGAGGCAATATATCGATGATTCCGACATCGAGGCGGTAGTTTCTGTACTTAAAGCAGATTATTTAACCCAAGGTCCTAAGATTTCGGAATTTGAAGAAGCCTTCGCTAAGTATGTAGGTGCTAGATATGCAATTGCTGTAAATAATGCAACAGCTGGCCTGCATCTTGGAGTAATTGCCCTGGGATTGAAAAAGGGCGAACGAATTATAACTAGTCCAATTACATTTGCCGCCTCTGCCAATTGTGCCAGATATGTGGGCGCAGAAGTATGGTTTGCAGATATTGACCCTAACACGTATCTGTTGTCATTGGAAAAAACCAGGGAACTTTTAGAAAGTAAACCTAAAGGGTTTTTTAAAGGAATAATCCCGGTTGATTTTGCCGGTCTTCCGGTTAATATGGAAGAGTTTAGAAAGCTAGCCGATGAGTTCAATTTATGGATTATAGAAGACGCCTGCCATGCACCTGGGGGATACTTTACCGACTCTTCTGGGAATAAGCAAATGTGTGGAAATGCGCACTATGCTGATATTGGGGTCTTTTCGTTTCATCCTGTGAAACATATTGCTTGTGGTGAGGGAGGAATGGTAACTACGAATTCCGAAAAACTGTTTAAAAAAATAGCCATGTTAAGAACCCACGGTATAACAAAAGAAAACATGGCTCAAAATCATGGAGGATGGTATTATGAAATGCGAGAGCTTGGGTTTAATTATCGGCTTACAGATATACAGTCTGCGCTTGGAATTGTACAGCTCAAAAAAAATGTAGCCGGTGTCAAAAAAAGGAATGAAATAGCATCTAGATATAAGGAAGCATTTAAAAACAAGATTAATTATCAATTCTTACCCAAGAATTCATACAATGCACATCATTTGTTTGTTGTCGAAGTAGAGAATAGAGCAGGTCTATACGAATACCTTAGGACGAATAAAATATATGCACAAATTCATTATATACCTGTGCATAAATTACCTTATTATGAAAAAATCGGATATTCAGAAGCTGATTTAAGTAATTCAGAAAAATATTATGACAGGTGCATTAGTCTCCCAATGTATCCTACTTTAAATCAAGAAGAGCAAGATTTTGTCATTGAAAAAGTATGTGCATTTGTCGAAAGTTAATAAAATTATACTTGGAACAGTACAATTTGGAACCAACTATGGTATCAACAATACCAAAGGAAGACCAAGTAAAGAAGATGTTTTTCAAATTTTAGATAAAGCTTTTAGTCTAGGGATAGGCATCTTAGATACTGCTGAAGCATATGGTGATTCGCATAAAATTATTAGTGAATATCACTTAAACTCAGTCAATCGTTTTGAAATTATTACTAAGTATTCAAACTACGAAAACGAAGCGAAACCCCAATTGGTCGAGAGAGTTGACAAACTCTTAAAACAATTTAAAACGCCTAGATTATATGGTTACATGTTCCATTCTTTCGATGATTTTAGAATCAACTATGACTTTTTTGCCGAACAAATAACAAAACTCAAATCAACGGGGAAAGTGAACAAAATAGGTGTCTCCGTTTATTCTAACATGCAGTTGGAAGAGTTACTTACTTACGATTGTATTGATTTGGTACAACTACCCTTCAACTTGTTGGACAATCATAGTCAAAGATTTTCGATTTTGGATAAGACAAAAAAAAGGGGTTTGGAAATTCACACTAGATCGTCATTCTTACAAGGTTTGTTTTTTAAAGATATTGACACATTGAGTGGTACTATATTGGAGTTAAAAGATGAACTTAAGAAGATTAGGGATTTTTGTAAATCCAATTTAATCTCCATACATCAATTGGCGATTAACTATCCGCTGTCGAAAAATTATATTGATAAGGTTTTAATAGGGATTGATTCGATTACTCAATTGGAAAGTAATATTCAGGCAATAAACCGAAACTATGATTCTTCATTATTTACTAAAATAGACAGGTTTGAAGTAAAAAACAGTGAGCTTTTAAATCCTTCGAAATGGAAACAATAAAGACTGATGAAAAGTTAAAATTGGGTGTGATAGGATTAAGCAAGGGTAATGGTCACCCATACTCATGGAGTGCCATATTTAATGGTTTTGACAACAATTTTCATTGTCCTTTTAAAGTAATCCCAGAATATCTAGAGAAAGAAAAGTACCCAGATTCTTTTCTAACAGATTTAGCTGAGGTAACACATATTTGGACCCAATCGCTTGATATCTCCAACGAAGTCGCCAGTTTTTCCAAAATAAACAATGTAGTCAAAAAAAAAGAAGATTTAATCAATTTTGTTGATGCAGTTCTGCTGGCAAGGGATGATGCTGAAAACCATTTAGAATTTGTTAGACCTTTCATAGAAGCAGGAATTCCAATTTTCATAGATAAGCCTTTGGCCTTTTCCTATAAGGAAGCAAAAGAGATTTTAAATATGGGAAAGAAAAATAATCAAATAATCTTTACATGCTCTGCTATGAGATTTGCAAAAGAGTTTGATTTTATTTTTGGGAGTGATGAATATAGTTATGTTGAAGCTTCAATTATGAAAGATTGGAAAAAATATGCAATTCACATCATAGAGCCAGTTGTTAAAATGTTTCCTGAACGTGGCAGTTTGTTGGAAATAAGGAAATTGTTCAACGATAAAGACATTGTAAAAGTATTGGTCAGATGGGCTAGCCTGACCGCTATTTTTACAGTTACGGGAACTGTTAAATCCCCTTTACAAATCACGTTACAAGGAAAAGAAACATATAGGGAAATCCATTTTGAAGACACATTTTATGCTTTTCGAGAGTCTTTGCGTTATTTTATTCAGTTGGTTCATAAAAGAAAAGCTAATTTATCAGAAAGTGATGTGCTGGAAATTGTACGAATAATAGAGAATGGAGATAAGTAAGCTTAAAACAATAGTTATTACAGGCGGTACAGGCCTAGTAGGAAAGCAATTGGTTTTACGCCTTTTGAAAAAAGGGCATAGGATAATTATTACCACACGGAACAAAGACAAAAGAAAACAATTGATCAAAGAACTGGATTTAGATGGTCTTGAAAACAATCTTCTTTTGTTAGAAGTCGACTTTTTGAAAAATACTTATGTTGAGAATTTCATTGACTTTTTTAAGAAAGAAAAGATATATCCTGAAGTAATAATTTATAATGCAAGATCTCTCGATATGCTTGCAATCGGGGAAGACGGAACAAGCTCTATTGAAAATATTATGGGCGAGTTTAAACTTGGGGTAGCAATTCCATATGAATTGACAATGAATATCTTAAAGTCTGATTTTGGAAAAGCTTTGAAAAACATAATTTTTGTTTCCTCCATTTATGGGGTAGTAGCACCAACTCCTTATTTGTATGATGATTTTGCACAACAATCTCCAATTCAATACGGCATTTCAAAAGCATCCCAAATTCACCTTACCAAAGAATTAGCGGTAAGACTTTCGGATAAAAATATACGGGTAAACAGTGTATCCTTCGGAGGCGTTAAGGGAAGAACACCTGATGAATTTATTAAAAAGTATAGTTCACTTAATCCACAAAATAGAATGTTGGAACCTGTTGAAGTGGCAAACCCTGTGGAGTTTTTAGTATCTGATGGTTCAATAGGGATGACCGGGCATAATTTAATTTATGATAGCGGATGGACAATATGGTAGAAAAAAAAATAGTGGCCATTATTCCCGCTCGGGGAGGGAGTAAACGGATACCAAAAAAAAATATAATTGATTTTGAGGGCAAACCTATGATTGCTTGGACCATTGAGGAAGCAAAAAAAACAAAGATTTTTTCAGACATTGTTATTAGCACCGATGATAAAGAAATTGCACAGACCTGCAAAGAATATGGGGCAAAGGTGCCTTTTATGAGAGAAAAATACGCAGATGACCAATCTCCGGTGAGCCTTGCTGTTTATGAGACACTTGAAAAACTTGGCTTTAGATATGATATAGTTGTAATGCTTATGCCAAACTGCCCATTAAGAAAGGCTAGGGAAATAAAACTGTCCTTGTTGAACTTTATAAGAAATAACAATAAGTTTCAAATAAGCAGCTTTAGATATGGTTGGATGAACCCTTGGTGGGCACATAGAATTGATAAAAACACTCAAAGAGCATCTCCTCTATATAGAAAGGAAATTAAAATGAGATCTCAAGACCTTGAGGAGCTTCATTGCCCAACTGGAGCAATATGGATAGCAGAGGTAGAAGAGTTCAAAAAGAGCAAGACTTTTTATGGTGATGATTATACCATGTTCGATATAGATTGGAAAGCCGCAGTTGATATAGATGACTTTGATGATTTAGATTTTGCAAGAGCTGTTGCAAAACTGGGATGAAGCTGTTGAAACATAAAAATTTGACATCTACTGATGGATAAAAAAATAGTATTTAGAGCTGATGGAAACAAAGATATTGGCTTAGGCCATATGTATAGGCTTTTAGCGCTATTTAAAATTTACTCAGAAAAATATGAATGTTGTTTTGTCACCAAGACGACTTCCAATACTGAGTTTATTCCCAATGAATATAAAATAGTCCTAATACCTGAAAACGTAGAGGTTGAGAATGAGCCAGAATTATTAAAGAAGAAATTTAATCCTAGTGAATATATTGTTATTGCTGACGGATATTTTTTCAATTCCATTTATCAAAAAAAGATAAAAGATTTTGGGTATAATCTAATTTATGTAGACGATATGGCAACGGAATATATGTATGCAGATATTGTTGTAAATCACTCTCCTTATGTGACCCAAAATAACTTCAAATGTGAGCCTTACACCAAGTTTGCTCTTGGCTTGGATTATGCTATTCTAAGATTATCTTTTTATGAACAGAATAAGAACAATATTCAAATAGGAAAAATTAGTCAAATATTTCTGTGTTTCGGCGGAGCAGATTTTCATGATCTTACTTATAAAGTTGCCTCAGAGATAAAAAACATTAGAGAGATTGATAGAATTCACGTGGTTTTAGGTGGGGCATATAAGCATGAAAAAATAATTGCATTACATAGGCACAATGAATCAAAAATAAGTCTTTACAGAAATTTGAGTGAGAAGAACATGATTTCACTAATGCGAAAATGTCAACTGGCAATTGTGCCGTCAAGCACTATTGCTTTTGAAGTGTGCTCTATCCCAATAATTGTTTTTAGTGGTTACTTTATTGACAACCAAAGAAACATTTATAATGGATTAAAAAAGGAAGAAGTAATTTATGATGGAGCAGATTTTACCAAATATGGAGAAGGAGACTTTTATGATGCTATACAAAAAATCATCAAGACACCTATGTCACAGCATAAGCAAAAAATAGATAGGCTAAAAAAATCATTTGATGGGCAGCAACCCAAAAGGTTTATGAACTTATTACAAGAATTAAAACAATGAAAGTCCAAATATTGGTTGATAATAAAGAATCATGGATAGTACCTTATGCCATTGAACTTGTAAAGGAAATCAGGAAAAAATTTGATTTTGAAGTAAAGTTGATTCATAACCACTCAGAAGTTGAATCAGGGGATTTGCTTTTTCTTTTATCATGCGAAAAAATCTTCAAAAAATTACAGCGAAACAAACACAATTTAGTCATTCACGAGAGTGATCTTCCAAAAGGAAAAGGATGGTCTCCTATTACTTGGCAAATTTTAGAAGGTAAAAACCGGATTCCAATCACATTATTTGAAGCTGCAGAAAAGGTAGATGCAGGTCAAATTTACTTTCAAGACTTCATTGTTTTTGAAGGTCATGAACTTCTTTCTGAAATAAAAGAAAAACAGGGCTTTTTAACCAAAAATTTGATTCTAAAATTTTTAGAAACATATCCCAATATAATTGGAACACCACAATCTGGGGAAGAAAGTTTTTATAATAGAAGAACCCCGAAAGACAGTCAATTGGATATAGAACAATCAATAAATAAACAGTTTAATCTTTTAAGGGTGTGTGATAATGAAAGATACCCTGCATATTTTGTTAAAGACAGGATTAAGTATGTTTTAAAAATTTTTAAAGCAGATGAGTAATTATATAGTTCTTTCAGAAAAGCAATGGAATGCTGATTTGCCCATAAAACTTCAAAAGGTTCTCTTGAATGATCAATTTATTTTGATAAACAAAAAAGAAGATTTTGTATTGGATAAATTAGATAAAATACAACCAAAAAAAATTTTTATACCTCACTGGTCATATATAATACCTGAACATGTTTTCGAAAAATATGAATGTATTGTTTTTCACATGACCGACCTACCATATGGTAGAGGAGGGAGCCCTCTGCAAAACCTTATTAAAAGTGGGCATTCTGACACAAGGATTTCTGCTATCCGCGTTGTCAAAGAGCTTGATGCAGGACCTATTTACATTAAAGGACCGCTAAGCCTTTTCGGAACGGCTGAGGAAATTTTTATGAGGGCCAATGATACAATATCTGAGATGATTATAGATATAATAAAGAAAAAAATTGAACCTAAGGATCAAGAGGGCAGAATTACTATTTTCAAAAGAAGAACACAAAAAATGAGCACTCTTGACGGAATTACGGATATCAAAGTTTTCTTTAACCATGTTAGAATGTTGGATGCTGAAGGCTATCCAAAGGCTTTCTTTGAAAATGAGCATTTTAAATTTGAGTTTTCTAGAGCATCCCTTAAAGCTGATAAAACTATAATAGCAGATGTTAGAGTCATTAAGAAGTAAAAAAATTTTAGTGGTCGTAGCTCATCCTGATGATGAATTATTAGGACTTGGCGCTAGTATGAATCGGTTGATAACCGAATTCGATTGCACAATAAGAGCAGTTATTTTGGGAGAAGGAATTACATCTCGATCAAATAACAGAGATACAAAACTATGGGAAGAGGATTTGAAAAAGCATAAGGCAAACATTGAACAGGCAAGAAATGAAATTGGATATCAATCGGTAGGAATTTATGATTTTCCGGACAACAGATTTGATTCTATACATCTACTTGATATTATTAAAGTAATAGAAGAAGAAAAGAATGAATTTGATCCAGAAGTAATTTTTACCCATCATGGAGGTGATGTCAACATAGATCATCAACGTACTTTTGAGGCAGTAATTACAGCTACCCGTCCTATGGCACATGAAAGGGTTAAGACAATAATTACCTTTGAGACACCGTCAGGAACAGAATGGAGGGCATCTACTGACCCAAAGCATTTTGTACCAAACATGTATGTTGAGATATCTGAACAGAACATTAAAGCCAAAATCAGGGGGATGGAGAGCTACGAGTTTGAGAAAAGGAAGTTTCCACATCCAAGATCACCGGAAGCATTAACTATTTTAGCACAACAGAGGGGGATTTCTATTGGCAAGAGTTATGCGGAAGCATTTATGATAGTAAGATCTATAAACTAAAAATATATGAAAATAGGGAACAAATTAATAGGTGGCAGCAACTCTTGTTTTATTATAGCTGAATTGTCTGCAAACCATAATGGAAGCTTAGATACCGCGATTCAAACCATTCGTGCAGCTAAAAGAACGGGAGCAGATGCCATAAAACTACAAACATACACCCCAGATACTATGACTATTGATGTTAAAAATAGATACTTTCAAATCAATGAAGGTACGCTTTGGGATGGTAAGACCCTTTACGAGCTATATGGCGAGGCCTATACACCATGGGAATGGCATAGTGAACTTTTTAGGGTGGCGAAAGAAGAAGGACTTATATGTTTTTCGTCACCTTTTGACATTACTGCCGTTGATTTTTTAGAAGAATTTGATGTTCCAGCATATAAAATAGCATCATTTGAAATTCAAGATATACCTTTAATAGCCTACGCTGCCTCAAAAGGGAAGCCCATAATAATTTCAACGGGAATTGCAAAAGAAGAGGATATTTCACTTGCTGTTGAAACCTGTCGAAAAGAAGGCAATCATGATATTGTTCTTCTTAAATGCACCTCATCATACCCCGCTCCATTAGAGCTGGCAAACTTGAATACCATCAGAGATTTGAATAAAAGATTTGGGGCTGAAGTAGGATTTAGTGATCATACATATGGATGGTTGGCACCTGTTGTTGCTACCACACTAGGGGCAAAGATTATTGAAAAACACTTTATCATGGATAAATCTATAGGAGGTCCTGATGCCGATTTTTCTTTGGATGAAAGAGAATTCACAGAAATGGTCAATGCTGTTCGAAACACAGAAAAACTGTTAGGAAAAGTGTCATATGAAATTTCAGAAAAAGTTGAAAAAAACAGAAAATTTGCAAGATCACTTTTTGTTGTAGATGATGTTAAAAAGGGAGATTTCCTAACCACAAATAATATACGCTCAATAAGACCTGGTTACGGAATGCACCCAAAACACCATAAAGATATTTTGGGCAAAAGATTTGGTGTAGATGTGCAAAAGGGGACTCCTTTAAAACCCGATATGATACAATCATAACTTTTGATTGAACAGATAATTGAAATAATTCTTTTGTTGTATTGAGCAAAACTTCCTTTTTAAATATTTTCTTTAGAGGGCTTACTTTGCTTTCAAAATTTCTCTTTATAGTCTTTATTGGAAAGTATTCTGTGGATGAAGTGAATCTAGGAATTTTTGGAATTATCTCAACCACATTGGTGTTGCTGATTTATTTAATAGGATTTGACTTTTACGTTTTTAATGCAAGGGAAATTATAGGTTCAAAAGAGCATTATATCAATAAGGTAAGAGACCAATTGCTGTTTCATTTGGCAGGATATGTCCTCATTGTGCCCCTATCTCTTTTTATAGTTGTTCAGATGGGGTTTATTCCTATGGAATATATGTGGGTTTTTATGCTACTCTTGATTTCAGAGCACTTAGGACAAGAATTTTATAGGCTTTTTACAACACTTGAAAGCTCTGTAAAGGCCAATATTATGTTATTCATAAGATCGGGATTATGGATATGGATTGTTTTCGTTGATTTTTTTGTTTTTCAAAACAAAATAGATTTGATGAAGTATATTACATATTGGACTTTTTTTTCATGGCTTTCAGTATTTATTTTTGGTGCTTTGTTATCTAAAAAAGTAGGGATAGTTAAAGATGAATTCCGCCCTCCTAATTTCAAGTGGATTATGAATGGAATTAGGGTAGCAGGTGTTTTTTTCCTTTCCTCTTTATCCTTTCAAGTAATACAATTATCCGATCGCTTTTTGATAGATTTTTTTTATGGAAAAAAATTGGTTGGGGTCTACACAGCATATTCGCAATTCACAAATGCGATAGAGGTCTTTACATTCAGCGCTATTACTATGGTTATTTATCCCAAAATGATAAAATTTTCCGGCGAATTTGAAAAATACAATACACTTAAGAAGGTTTTTTTAAAACAATTATTAGTGACATCACTTTTTTTCATTGTAATATTTTTAGTTTTTGGACCAATAATCTTAAAAGTTTTTGACAAGAGAGATATAGTTGAGCACATATACGTCTTTTACATTCTTTTAGGAGGTGTTTTTTTTCTAATAATTTCAAATGTTTTCCACTACGATTTGTACATTAAAAACAGAGACAAGGAAATTTTATGGATTTCGTTAGCAGGAATGTTTTTGAACGTTGTTTTGAACTTTCTATTGATTCCTAAATACGATATTTTTGGGGCCGCATTGGCAACATTAAGCTCTTTTTTACTAATATTTATATTTAAACTCCTTCGTAGTAGGAATGAAATCAAAATGAAATGATAATTTTTGATTTAATAAATGATGAGGCTCCATTATCAGCTAGGGCTTTAAGATTGCTTTTTACGCAAAAAAAGCTTGATTCTTCAAAAGTGTTGGGCATATCTGAAGGTAATCGTTGGCACAACGATTTAAAAGAAATTAATTGTATCAACAGGTTACATTATTTTGACGAATTGGATGGTAAGGGCATTGATATTGAAAAAGAGCTGAGACGAATATCAAAGGAGTATTCTAATTTTAATGTATTTGCTTGTGACCGAAACTTAGTTGGAAAGAAGAGAGATTTTCAAAGAAAAATGTTAGTATATACTTATTTGTTTTTTGAAGAGATTTTCAATGATACAATCACCCATTATTTTACCACAGGAACTGCCTATACATACAATTTGGTTGCTTATGAAGTATGTAATAGATATAAAATAAAACACATTTCATATTATATAACTCGAATTGAAAGTCGAAGTGCAACCTCTTTTGGAATTTCACATTCCTTCGATGAGGTCAAATCTTTATACAACGAGTTTGAGAGGGATAAAGTAAAGGATTTTATGTATGAACCGATCCGTAGTTTTATCAATAGGCCTGTACAACCGGCATTTATGAAAAATGCTATAAATGCATTTACCTTAAGAAGAGTATTTGTTCAAGAGTTTTTTAAACGCTCTATTGAGTACATCTCAAAGGGGAAACATAAATATGATTTGTTTACTAAGTCGCCAATTCAATTGGGGATTATAAGATTAAAAAAAATAATCACGGCTAAAAAAATCAACTTGGTTCAAAATAAAGTTTTTGATGAAATAAATTTAAAGAATAGATATTTTGTTTTTCCATTACATATGCAGCCAGAGGCAAGTACGTTAATTTTGGCGCCATTTTATGTAGATCAAAAGGCGGCAATTATTAATATAAGCAAGCTAATTCCACCTGACACTTACCTATACGTGAAAGAACATAGAAGTGCTTTGGGACAGCATGGTATGAGTTTTTATAAAGAGCTGAAAAAGTATGGAAACATTAGGTTGGTCAGCTATAAAATAAACACTTTTGAGTTAATCAAAAATTCAATTGGGACTATAAATTTATCTGGCACGGTTGGCTTAGAGTCGCTTTTCTTCAAAAAACCTTCTATAGTCCTTGGTAATGTGTTTTACAACGATACGGGGTTAACCTTTAAGGTAAATTCTTTTTCACAATTGGAGGACACTATTAAAAAAGTAAGTGAAGATGGTTTTGAGGTAGAGGCGTATTTTGAAGATTATGGTGCAAGATTGGCGTACTATCTATATTGCTTAAAAGAAAAGTCATATCCTTTTGAATTCAACGTGGCTAAAATGGATCTTCGAGAAAGAATTCTTAAAGATCAAAATATTAGAGAATATGCTAATAGCATCTATGCTCTGATTGGCAATTGAAATAAACTAAAAAACTTGAACTGCTTCAATGTTAGTAGCATACATCACATATGTTTCTTTTACATATTTATTTGTCTCAAGAAAAATATTGAATCTATGTAATTTGACATTGTTGTATATAATGTTAGGCATTTACATTGGTGCTGAAACCATAAAATATAGTGCACAATGGGTCCAGCTTACAGACTTTATTTTTTTACAGGATAGTATTTTTTATCTTAAAATAGGGTTTTATGTGGTAATGCTTTCTTTTTTAATTTTTCAAATGTTCTTTAAAGAGAGAAGTTTAAAAAAAAATTATTACCATAATTTTGATAAATTAATAATCAACAATATTTCATGGATACTAATACTCTTCGCATCTATACCATTGTATGTTGTTTTTATTGATATATATGTGCCTGTTTTTGAAAGTAAAACACATATTTCAAAATATTTTCAGGACAGGCTTGAAGATTTTATACCGTACCGTCCTTTTTACACATTATCAATAAATGCTTTGTCTACACTTCTGTTTATGCAGATAAACCATTTACTATTTGTTAATAAAAAATTGACCATTTTGAAGTTACCGTTTAAAAAGAGTTTTTTCAAGATTCTTTTTATGACGGCAACACTGTTTTTAACAGCTAAACGGGGCCAGTTGTACTTGCCAATATTCATCTCAATGGTTGCCTATTTGTTATATAGGAGAAAAATAATTCAACTATCAGTTTTGGGAAGTTTTATGATAATACTAGTTGGACTTTCAAGAAACTACAATAAAATATTGAGTGGAGACTTTAATTTTGAAGACATATTTATGTCATTATCAACATCTTTTCTTGTCTCCGTAAGAGAGCTAACAAGGGTATTGATGGCCTTTAACAATAATGCACATGAATATTTGTTGGGGAAAACATATATAGCCGGTTTTTTTAGCTTTATACCGACCAAAATAAATTTTTTTAAAGAGAAGTATAACTATATGCGATACACCTCACATATATCAAACCACGACCCTGATTTATACGGCGGTATGAGGTCAACTTACTTAGGTGAAGCATACGTAAATTTTGGATTATTGGGGGTTATTCTTGCCCCGGTTGTGTTTGCCCTGATAGTTTACATTTGCCATTTAATCGTTTTGAAATATTCAAAAAATAGATTCTTATTTTACTTGTTGATTTTTTGGTTCTTTAAATTGATTATATATCCGATTTATGAAAATGGAAGCACCATGTTTCTTTTTTTTCTGATTACAGTTCTATTTATGATAATACCATCTTTGCAGTTAACTTTTAAAAAAGAGAGGGTTTTACTAAGGATAAAATTTCTTACAAAGAATGGACATAGAAAGATATAATCTTAATGAGTATTTGCTAGGCTTCACCCTGCTAACACTGCCTGTATCCATTAAGTTAAATTCTATTGCTTTGGTTGTGTTTTTTGTTTATAACCTGTATTTGAACGTTAAAAATAAAACCTTTCCAAAAATTAGGGATTACTACTTTCATCTAATCATATTATCCATACAGCTATTTGGATATTTCAGTAGCTCTGACTTAATAGAAGCCAACAAAAAATTACTTTTATTTTTTTCTTTCTTTGCTTTTATCTTTTTGTTCCTCCCTTCAGATAAAAGTTTAAGAATTGAAAGAATTTTAGTCTATCTTCCTTTAGGAGTTTTTCTAATGATAGTATATGGTGGCGTAAGGGTATTGTATGACATATTGGAACTAAATGTAAGATATGATTATGGAAGAGGTGTAAATCTATGGTTGGAATACGTTCCTCACCACACTTATTTTTCATTATACGCCATATCATCCATTCTTATTTTGACGTACATGGTGGGCAAGAAAATGCTTAAGGCTACTTATTTAATTACTTTACCTGTATTATACATTGTAGTATTTATGCTTCCATCAAGAATAGCAATACTTTTCGCTATTTCGGTGGTTCCATTTTTTGTGTTTAGATTTCTTGCAAATGCCTACGCAAAAAAAAAGCTGGCCGTTTTCTTTGGAATAGCATTTTTAGCCGTTCTGACAATTGGATTTTCATTTGACTATGCGCGGGATAAACTTGTTTATGCCGTATATGAAATTGCTGGAGTACCCACAGAAAGAAAGCCCTTTTATGGGGTTTCTAAAAGAAAAAAAGTTTGGGGGATCAGCATAGAAGTTATAAAGGAACATGCTTTTTTGGGATGTGGAATTGGAGATTCTCAACAAGTTCTTAACCAGAAGTTCTTAGAAAATGGATATGAAGAACTTATTGGAATCAACGCCCATAGCCAATATTTGCAGGGTGCAATTTATTATGGAATCCCTTTAGCAATTGTTTTTTTCGGGATAATGACATGGTCAGCAATAGAGCTTTTTTTGGCAAAGAAGTTTTTGCTATTCTCAATTTGGATGCTTGTCCTGACAATATTTTTTACCGAAAGTATTCTGAATAGACAGTGGGGGGTGGTTTTTGTTGCATTACTGCTTACACTATCTTCTTATGGGAAGACGTCTGAAAAGAATGTAAAAGCAAAATAATTTGCTTTCCTTTTTGATATTTTAGGGGCGATATCCTGCTATATTTGCGTGAAATTGATAAATTTCTCTTTGTGATTACATCAGCAATAATTTTTGGTGGATCAGGCTACATAGGATCTCATATTCTCAAGTATCTTCAAGAGCAAAATGCCTTTGAAAAGTACCTTGTTTATGATATTGTTGAACCTAGATTCTGTTTAGAATCCCATAAAAAGACTGAAGTAAAATTCAGTACTACAGATATTAGGAAACCAATCGCAAAGTTGTCTGAAGATATAGACCCGGTGAACAGTTGGATTTTTAACCTAGCGGCAATTCATCGAGAACCGGGGCACGAGTTTAGAGAGTATTTTGACACTAACATTCCTGGTGCAGAAAATGTATGCGAATTTGCCAGAACGACCGGAATTAAGAATATTTTTTTTACCAGCAGTATAGCTCCATATGGAAGGTCAATGGAAGAGCGTTCAGAAGAATCCCCCCTATATCCTGAAACCGCTTACGGTATATCAAAGGCGCTAGCAGAACAAATACATCAAAAATGGCTACACGAAGAAGGCGACAGAAGACTTATAATTGCTAGGCCTAGCGTAATCTTTGGCCCTAAAGACCCGGGAAACATTTATCGAATGATCAAAGCCTTAAAGAAAGGAACTTTTATACTTCCAGATGGGGGTAAGGTTATAAAGGCATACGGCTATGTGTTGGGCTTAGTGGAGAGCATAGTTTTTGCCATTAATCTGGAGAAAAGATTAATAGTGTACAATTACGCAGAAAATCCACTGGTCCAATTGCGCGAAATGGTGAACATTGCTAAAAAGGAATTGGGATACACTAAACCCACTCTTAAGCTGTCAACCAGATTGTTAGCAATTTTGGCTTTTTTTCTCCAAAAAGGATATCGATTACTTGGAAAGCAATCAGACATTCACCCGGTTAGAGTAAGAAAAGCAGGTTTCCCAACTAATATTAGACCGAAATATTTAATTGATAATGGTTTCGAATTCAAGTACGATTTCAAAAATGCCCTTAAACACTGGAGAAGCGCAACTCCTGAAGATTTTAAATAAATGAAAGTTGCAATTGTACACGAATGGTTGACCGTTATTGCTGGTTCTGAAAGTTGTTTCAAGGAGTTCGCCCAAATCTACCCTGAAGCGGATATTTTCGTTTTGGTGTCGGATGAGGAAAGTGTAAAAAAATTGGGTATTAATCCTAGCAGGGTAACAAACTCTTTTATTCAAAAACTCCCTAAAGCAAGAACGAAATGGAAATCATACTTGCCCATTTTTCCTTTTGCAGTAGAGCAATTTGACTTATCATCCTATGATCTGATCATTTCATCTTCTCATGCTGTTGCTAAAGGAGTAATTACCAATGCTAATCAAACGCATATTTGTTATATCTATTCTCCCATTCGGTATGCTTGGGATTTATATCATCAATATCTGGATGAGTCTGGATTGAAAAAAGGAATCAAAGGATTTTTCGCAAAACTTATCCTTCATTACATTAGAAGATGGGATCGTGCGACTGCAAATAATGTGGATGAATTTATTCCCATTTCAAGATATATAGAGAAAAGGGTTTGGCGAACATATCGGAGAAAGTCCTATGACGTAATTTACCCTCCTGTGAATGTTAAGGATTTTACTTTAAAAGAAGTTAAAGAGGATTTCTATTTGGCTGCTTCAAGGTTGGTTCCTTACAAAAAGATTGATCTCATTGTAGAGGCATTCTCCCTTATGCCGGAAAGAAAGCTTGTAGTAATTGGAGACGGGCCTGAATTTAGTAAGATAAAGAAAAAGGCAAAATCCAACGTAACCTTATTGGGATATCAAAAGTTTGAAATTTTAAAAGACCATATGCAAAGGGCAAAAGCCTTTATTTTTGCTGCTGAAGAGGATTTCGGTATCATACCTATTGAAGCTCAAGCCTGTGGTACACCTGTAATCGCATATGGAAAAGGAGGATCATTGGAAACCGTAAATGGGGAGTTTGTTGGAGAAGAATTGAACGAAGATCACTCGGGGATTTATTTCCAAAAGCAGGAGGTATCTTCCATTGTCAGTGCCATCAATTATTTTGAAAATAACAGTAGCATTTTTGTTGGAAAAAAGATTCGAAATTTTGCCCTAAAATTCGATAGAGAGATTTTTATAGAAAAAGCAAAAAATGCTTTTGAGGAAATTGTCAAAAAAAGAATACAATGAAAAAAGCAATAATTACAGGGATTACCGGGCAAGATGCTGCTTATTTGGCTCAACTCCTTTTGAAAAAAGAGTATCAAGTTTTTGGAACCTACCGAAGAACGAGCTCAACTAACTTTTGGCGGATTGAGGAATTAGGAATCCAAGAAGATCCTAATCTGATACTTTTAGAATACGATTTAATTGATCTTTCCAGCGCTTATAGGATAATTTCGGAAGTAGAACCTGATGAAATATATAATCTCGCGGCACAAAGCTTTGTAGGGGTGTCGTTTACACAACCGGTGGCAACAGCACAGATTACTGGGATAGGTGCTATGAATTTACTTGAGGCCATAAGGACTATTAATCCCAAAATACGATTTTATCAAGCCTCAACATCCGAAATGTTTGGGAAGGTACAAGCTATCCCTCAGAATGAAGAGACACCTTTCCATCCGAGGAGTCCTTATGGGGTAGCTAAAGTTTTTGCACACTGGGCCACATTGAATTATCAGGAATCCTATGACTTATTTGCTACCAGCGGCATTTTGTTTAATCATGAATCCCCATTGAGAGGAATTGAATTTGTCACTCGAAAGATAACAGATGCTGTAGCCAAAATACATTTGGGAAAACAGGATGTGTTGGAGCTTGGAAATTTGGATGCTAAAAGAGATTGGGGATACGCGAAAGAATATGTAGATGGGATGTATAGAATGCTGCAAATAAATGAACCAGGCGTTTTTGTTTTAGCGACCAACAAAACACAAACCGTAAGGGATTTCGTTTCTTTAGCTTTTAAAGCAGTTAACATAGATTTGGTTTGGGAAGGAGTAAATGAAAATGAAATAGGAAAGGACGAAAAGTCGGGAAGGACATTGGTTAAGGTCAACCCGAAGTTTTACCGTCCGGCGGAAGTTGATCTGTTAATAGGAGATGCTAAAAAGGCGCAGGAGTTGTTAGATTGGAAACCAAAAACAAGTCTCAAGGAGCTTTGCGATATGATGGTAAAAAAGGACATAGAAAGAAATCGGAATGGGGGTGGTTTCTAAGAAAAGGGTGCTGATTACAGGGATTGGGGGATTTACCGGTCGTCATTTGGAAAAAAAACTAGTACAGGAGGGATATCAAGTTTATGGAACTTGTTTTTCAACTCCTAAGCTTAAAGGTCATTTTAAGTGTGATATTTTAAATAAGGAAGAACTGAAAACTACCATCAAGGAAATCATGCCTACCTATATCGTTCATCTTGCGGCAATCTCCTTTGTGGCTACCAAGAACATCTCCCTGATTTATGAAACTAATGTAATAGGGACCCTGAATGTGTTGGAAGCAATTGAGGAGCTTGGAATAAATGTTTCCAAAGTATTAATCGCAAGTAGTGCTGCGGTATATGGAAATATTGGATCGCATTTGACAGAAGAAATGTGCCCAAAACCTGTTAATCACTATGGAAATAGTAAACTTGTCATGGAAAATATGATTGCCGGCTATTTCAATAAATATGAAATTATTATCACACGGCCCTTTAATTATACAGGCGTCGGTCAAGAACAAAGATTTCTAGTACCAAAAATAGTGTACCATTTCCAACAAAAATTGAATAAAATTGAACTAGGTAATACCAATACCTTTAGAGAATACAACGATGTTGCTTATTTAACAGAAGCATATACAATGCTTCTTACATCCTCTTTCAGTTCTGGCGTATTAAATATTTCTTCTGGGCAAACGTATTCCATAAACGATATCTTGCAACTAATGGAAGAGATTTCGGGTCATAGTATGGACGTTAAGATTAATCCAAAATTTGTTCGAAAAAACGAAATTAAAGAGTTAAAAGGATCCAACTTAAAACTAAAAGAGGTTCTTAAAAGAGATATAGAACTTGCACCACTTAAGGACACGCTTAGTGAAATGTACTTTCACAATAGTCCTGCCTAAAAAAGTTTAAAATGTTTTTTAGACAAAGAAGATATTCTGGTCTAATAATACCGATAGGATACTTATTGGATTTAATGGTAATTAACTTATTTGCTTATTTACTTCCAATACAATTTCAGACCCCGATTCTTTTTCATAGTTATATTTCTTTTACTTGGATAGTGATCTCTGTGAAAAATGAGTTTTATAAAATCTATCGTTACACCAAAGTAGCCTATATCTTACGATTGTTGTTTACGCAGTTTGTTTTCTTTTTTCTGATCCTTTATGCCTTTATAGGTTTTTTTAAACAACCCATTATTAGTCGCTTGGCATTGGGACAATATTTTGTTTACGTTTTTGCCACAGTATCAGTAGTAAAATTTTTAAGCTATGTTCTATTGATGAGTTATAGGGAAAAGGTAAAGGGCAATATTCGAAACGTTGTGGTCATTGGGAAGAACAGAAAGGCGGATCAGTTAATTTCCGTTTTTAAGGAGCGATCGGATTTTGGATATCTTTTTTTGAAACAATTTTCCTCCAAAACATCTGATTTTAATCTAAACACTTGCTTCAAGTATATTGTTAACAACAATATTGATGAAATATACTGCTCAGTATCTGAGTTAAGAAATGAAGAAATTACACAGTTCATAAACTTTGCGGAC
Organism: Croceivirga sp.; assembly: GCA_028284285.1. Lineage (GTDB taxonomy): Bacteria > Bacteroidota > Bacteroidia > Flavobacteriales > Flavobacteriaceae > Croceivirga. Next base: position 231,535 of record JANQSA010000048.1, on the reverse strand, counting down.
AATAATCTAAAAACGCTAAAGTTTATACCGGACAACAAAAACATTTTTGCCAAAAAGCTCAAGTTTGAATATTACGATTACATTCCCATATTATCCCTGAGGGATATACCGCTTCACAATCCTATCAATGCACTTATAAAGCGAAGCTTTGATATTGTTTTTTCTCTTATTGTAATTTTGGGATTGCTCTCTTGGTTAACACCATTATTGGCTATTGTTATTACCATTGAGTCAAAAGGGCCGGTTTTTTTTAGGCAGACCCGAAATGGAGTCGACAACAGGGAGTTTTATTGCTATAAGTTCCGTTCTATGGCGCCCAACAAGAATGCCGATATGCAATCGGCAAGTAAGAACGATATGCGGATCACCAAGGTAGGTAGATTTATCAGAAGCACCAGTATTGACGAATTACCGCAATTCTATAATGTACTTTTCGGTACAATGTCTGTGGTAGGACCACGCCCCCATATGGTAAAGCATACCAACGAGTATTCAGATAAAGTAGATAAGTATATGGTCCGCCATTTTGTAAAACCAGGAATCACGGGTTTAGCACAGGTACGAGGCTATCGGGGTGAAATCGAAAATAATATCGATATTCAGAACCGGATAAAGTTTGATGTTTTTTATATCGAAAACTGGTCGCTGTTTCTAGATCTAAAGATAATTGTACAAACCATCTTGAACGCTTTTAAAGGTGAAGAGAAAGCATATTAACGGGATTATCTTAATAATTGGTAGATGGTCAAATTAATGGATAAGTCCTAGAAAGAAATTCTCTAGTTTTGGTTCAATTAAAAAGCTAATAAAATCGTAGAGTGAAACGCGTACTTATAACCGGAGCCGCAGGATTTTTGGGATCTCATCTTTGTGATCGCTTTATTAAAGAGGGATGCCACGTCATAGGTATGGACAACCTTATTACCGGAGACCTTAAGAATATAGAACACCTTTTTAAGCTGGAACATTTTGAATTCTACCATCACGATGTCACTAAATTTGTTCATGTATCCGGAAAACTGGACTGTATTCTACATTTTGCTTCTCCTGCAAGTCCGATTGATTACCTAAAAATTCCCATTCAGACCTTAAAAGTGGGAGCCCTTGGCACACATAATCTTTTGGGTCTTGCTAAAGATAAAAAGGCACGTTTTATGATTGCTTCCACTTCCGAAGTCTATGGCGATCCCTTGGTACACCCTCAAACGGAAGAATACTATGGCAATGTGAATACCATCGGCCCAAGAGGGGTATACGATGAAGCAAAACGATTTCAGGAATCCATTACCATGGCCTATCATCGTTTTCACGATTTGGACACCCGTATCGTTCGCATTTTTAATACCTATGGCCCTAGGATGCGACTCAATGATGGTAGAGTAATCCCTGCCTTTATGGGGCAGGCGTTGAGAGGGGAAGATCTCACGGTTTTTGGCGATGGCTCGCAAACGCGGTCTTTTTGTTATGTAGATGACCAAATAGAGGGCATTTACCGTTTACTCATGAGTAATTATAGCTTGCCAATGAACATTGGTAATCCTCATGAAATAACCATTAAAGATTTCGCTGAGGAAATTATTAAGCTTACGGGAACAGATCAAAAAATAATTTACAAACCCTTGCCTAAAGATGATCCTATGCAGCGGCAACCGGACATCACCAAAGCAAAAGAGATTTTGGGTTGGGAACCGCGGGTTGGAAGAGCCGAAGGCATGCGCAAAACCTTCGAGTATTTCAAAACACTTTCAAAGCAAGAACTGGAAAAAACGGAGCATAGGGATTTTACAAAACGCAATAAGAAATAATGTCTAAGTTGGTACATTTGCTAAAATGTACCGTATGAATGTGTTGGTAATTGGTTCCGGGGGAAGGGAACATACCTTTGCCTGGAAACTCTCCCAAAGTAAACAGATCAACAAGCTTTTCGTCGCCCCCGGGAATGCAGGAACAGCGAATATAGGAACTAACCTTACTATAAATATATCGGATTTCAGAGCTATCAAAAACGCAGTGATCGGCAATGCGATTGATATGGTGGTGGTAGGTCCGGAAGCACCGTTGGTAGATGGAATTCATGATTTTTTCCTTGCAGATGAAGATTTGAAAAACATTCCCGTGATAGGACCACAAAAACGGGCTGCGACTCTGGAGGGCAGTAAAGAATTTGCAAAGGAATTCATGCAAAGGCATAAAATACCTACTGCACAATACAAGGCGTTTACTTCGGAAACTGTAGAAGAAGGATTTCGCTTCCTGGAAAGCATGTCGCCTCCTTATGTTCTAAAGGCAGATGGCCTGGCTGCCGGGAAGGGGGTAGTTATTCTTAATAATTTGGAAGAAGCCCAAAAGGAGTTGGAAGAAATGTTACTGCGTTCCAAGTTTGGAGAGGCGAGCCATACTGTGGTAATAGAAGAGTTTTTGCAAGGGATTGAATTGAGCTGTTTTGTGTTAACAGATGGGGATAATTACCAAATACTGCCATTTGCCAAAGACTACAAAAGGATTGGAGAGGGAGATACAGGGTTGAATACAGGAGGAATGGGGGCGGTTTCTCCGGTCCCTTTCGTAGACGGAGCTTTCCGTCGTAAAATAGAAGAACAAATTGTACAGCCCACTGTAGAAGGTCTTAAGAAAGACGGAATGCCTTACAAGGGGTTCATTTTTATAGGGCTAATAAAGGTTGAAGACCAACCCAAGGTGATAGAATACAATGTACGCATGGGGGATCCCGAAACAGAGGTAGTACTTCCCAGAATTAAAAATGATCTTTTGGAAGTGTTTCAAGCGGTGGCTACACAAAAATTGAATTCGCTGGTACTGGAAATTGATCCTCGCACGGCAGTAACCGTAATGGTAGTCTCCGGAGGATATCCGGGATCCTACCAAAAAGGAGTGGAGATCACCGGATTGGAAAACGTTAAAAATGCCACACTATTTCATGCAGGAACTTTGACAAGGGAGGGCAAGGTAGTAACCAACGGGGGGAGGGTTATTGCCTTAACTTCACTTGGAGATACCATGCATGAAGCCCTGCAAAAGGCCTACAATGATGCAACCTTGGTGCACTTTAAAGGAAAATATTTTCGGAAGGATATTGGTTTTGACTTATAGGTAAGAATGGGCAGAAATACTTTTGTCTTCTTCCCCATTATCGTTAAAAATTTTTAATCGTCCCATCCAATACACCATGGCAATGAACCCTACGATGAAAAAAATCCAGTTAATCGCGTTAGAAGCCCACCAGTTTTCCATAAAGCGAAATAAATCGAAAGGGGAAAAAAGGTAATTCACAAACAAGTCTTCGATACCATAAAAAAAACTGCTCATCTTGGTTATATTTACTAGGCAAAAGTAATAAAAGCCGTTCAAATTACTTCTTCAAAAAAATGATTTCGAGTTTTTTTAGCAAGACGAAACCTGTCAACTATGTTGTTTTGTATGGCTTGGTGTTTTTGTCCTATGTGCTTTTTATCATATTTGAAAGTGGGGTAGCCTTGCTGTTGAAGAATAGTGTGATGCATTTAGGGGTCCTCCTGGGATTATTGGGGTCCATATATCTCATTGGGGTAACCTCCAGCACAAACAAATTAACAGGGGCCAACTCGTTTGCGATGTTTTTCTTCGTCTCATTGCTTATTGTCTATCCTGAGGTTTTTACCAGTCCGGAACTCATTTGTTGTAATCTACTTTTGATATTTTCAGCCCATAGCGTATTAACCCTGAAATATGATAAAAAAATAAAAGAGAAGGTTTTTGAAGCTTCTTTGTGTGTATTTCTTGCCAGCTTTTTCTATGATTGGGCGGTACTGTTTATCCTACCGGTATATATTGCCATAGCTTCTTTTCAAGCCAGAAGAAGCAAGGTTTGGTTAATGCCATTAGCGGCAATAACAGCAGTGGCACTGGTATCACTTTCCATTTTACTTTCAATAAATCATACGCAATTCTTTGTTGAACATTTTCAATTCCGCATACACCTGGAGGTTTTCAGTGCCCCTGATTATGCTTTTTTGGTATACGCAATAGTATCAATAACGGTGATAGCAGTTGTTTTTTGGAGGTTAGGATATAGAAGATTAGGACGTAACCTGTCATTAAGAATTGTATTGATGTATTTGATTCTTCCGTTGCTTTTGGTCCTATTTTCAAAAAGCGCTATGCGGCACGTTATTTTGCTGTCATTTTTTGCCACAGCCATTTTTTTGGCAAATCTGGTGGAGACCACCAGAAAAGACCGCATTAAGGAGCTACTTTTAACCCTGGGAATTTTGTTGCCGTTGGTTACTTTCGTTTTCCGGCAAATCCAATAGTGTATCTTTGTAAAAAACCAGATATGTTCAGTAATAAGGCCGTTGCCATTTTTGAAGAAAGCATAATTAGGTACCATGTTTTGGATACGGTAGACCAACCTCTTCAGAACCCTTATGAAAAGGGTGCCATTGAACACCTACTATACCACAAGAACTGGATTGATACAGTGCAATGGCATTATGAAGATTTAATCAGGGACCCTGAAATTGATCCGGACGCCGCTTTGGTACTTAAACGAAAGATTGATGCCAGCAATCAGGATAGAACAGACCTGGTAGAATATATAGACAGTTACTTTTTAACAAGATTTAAAGAGGTGGAGATACAACCCAATGCCGGAATTAACACAGAAAGTCCTGCCTGGGCCATTGATCGGCTTTCTATCCTTGGGTTGAAAATCTACCACATGAAAGAGGAAGTAGAGCGGGAAGATGCCACAGACGCACATAGAACAGCTTGTAGTGAAAAGTTGTCGGTACTTTTGGAGCAACAAAAAGATCTTGTAACTGCTATTGATGAGCTCCTTGAAGATATGGCTTCCGGGCGGAAATACATGAAAGTCTACAAGCAGATGAAAATGTATAATGATGAGGAATTAAATCCTGTCCTACGTGGCCAACGCGGCTAGCCATCAACATGTTTTGGTTATTCGGCTTTCTGCTATGGGGGATGTTGCCATGGCAGTTCCTGTATTACTTGCCCTGACCCAGAATAATCCAGGACTTCAAATTACGCTGCTTACTAAGGCCGGCTTCAACCCCATATTTAATGCACTTCCAAATATTTCCGTATTCCCGGTAGATGTAAAAAAAGAATACAAAGGGCTGATTGGGATTTTTAAGCTGTTCGGCCAGTTAAAGAAATTACCGTTTGATGCCGTTGCGGACCTCCATAACGTGATCCGAAGTAAAGTGCTGGTAGCATTGTTTAGGCTAAAAGGAGTAAAAACTATGCAATTGGACAAAGGCCGAAAGGAAAAGAAAAGGCTCACCCGTGAAAAAAGAAAGGTCTTTACCCCATTGCGTTCTACAGTTGAACGCTATAAACAAGTCTTCTTAAATCTGGGATTTCAGTTTCCAAAGGAAGGTCGCTTTTTTTTACCAAAAGAACAGGTGTCGGGAATAGCGCTCTCTTTTCTACCCAAAGTTCAACCCATAAAAATAGGAATAGCTCCTTTTGCCACCTATCCCGGTAAAATGTATCATCTGGATTTGTTAAAGGAGGTGATGAACAAGCTATTAAACGTAGTGGATAGTAGCCTGTTTCTCTTTGGAGGTGGACAAAAGGAAATCGAAAAATTAAAAGAATTGGAAGCCAATTTTGAGTCAAATGTATATTGCATAGCTGGGACAATGACTTTCGAAGAAGAATTGACATTTATTTCCAATTTAGATCTCATGCTGGCTATGGATAGCGGTAACGGACATCTGGCTGCTAACTATGGGGTTCCGGTAGTTACCATTTGGGGCGTTACACACCCCTATGCCGGATTTTTGCCATACGGTCAACCCATAGAGAACTCCTTGCTGCCCGATAGGAATACTTATCCTCTTATCCCCACTTCCGTATATGGCAACAAGTATCCAAAGGGGTATGAAAAAGCCATAAATTCGATTACCCCGGATGAAGTTCTCCGGAAAATTCAGAAGGTTTTAGGACAAAGGGATTATACGCGAAAATTCCGGGAAATGGAATAAAAATAGTATCGTAATTGGTTTAGATATTGATTGGCCAAAAGCCGTGAATTTCCTTCCACCATTTGTATGCGAACCCCCATATAAGATGAAGTGATGTATTGAGCAACAGCTTCGCAATCCACCCCCTTGTTCACATAGTTGTCCAGTTGCCCTTTTTTAAATAAGGCGGTGAGGTTGATTTGCCAGGTTTTTAGAATATCCAGCAAACATTTATTAATTCTGGTATTTCGCTTGTTGAATTCTGTGATGAAGTTTCCAAGCAAAAAACCCTTATCATCGGTGCTGTTCACCGCTTTTTCCAATTCCAATTCTATCCTGTCCAGGACCAAAGGGAAAGGGCTTTGCCTGTAGGATAAGGGTTCAATTAGTAGCTCAAAAGTACTACGAAGGATCACATTCTGTGCAATGTTGATAAAAAAGTCCTCCTTGGAAATAAAACTATGTTGAAAGGCCTCTTTTGAAATGGAGAGATAGGTACAGATATCTTCCAGGGAAGTATTGTGGTATCCTTTTTTGCTAAAAAGCTCAAGTCCCTTAGCATAGGTGAGATAGAGCATCTTGCTGTCTTGGAGGGTCGGTGGCATAAGATTCGGATTTTAGGACGCCGATATTTTCGGTTTAGTTATAAAACTACAACCCTGCCATAGTAAGATAAATCTTATAGGGGCAATAGCCCTAAAAATTCGACATAATGAACGTTTTTTATTGAGCGGCCCATTTTTTCGGACATCTTATTTTCTTTTATCGACAAATTGGATCACTTCATCCAATTTCTCTTATGCCAGGGTACCCTGGCAGCTGCTTCCGGCACCGGCAGTACAGCCGTAGCAATGTTGCGAAATAACGATATCTCTATTGCTCAATACTTCTTCGTTATACGCTTTAATGTGTTTTATCTTGCCAGACACTTTAAGGTCCAGCATTTGGTTAAAGTCACAATCGTACAGCCACCCGTCCCAGCTAACAGATATTGTATTGGTACACATTACATTGGCCACCGCGGCAGGATTAAAGGCTTCCACCAGGGCGTACATATAATCTTCATAGTTTTCAGAGGCGAGGAGATAATCCAGGAACCTGGAAATGGGCAAATTGGTTATGGCAAAAAGCTGGTGGAATTGAATGCCAAAATCTTCATCCAATGCTTTTTTGAAATCCTTTTCCAAAGCTGCCTGGTCACCGGGCAGGAAAGCTCCTGACGGATTATAGACCAAATCCAATCGCAAAGTGCTACCAGGCATGCCGTATCCAACGGCATTGAGTTGTTGTAGTGCTTCAATGGATTTATCAAAGACCCCATCCCCTCTTTGCTTGTCCGTTTTGCCACGGGTGTAATGCGGCATGGATGAAACCACGTGGACATTGTGTTTTTTAAAGAACTCCGGAAGATCATAGTATTTTTTATTGGCCCTGATAATGGTGAGGTTGGATCGGACAATAAAATCCTGTATGCCAGCCTTTGCAGCTTCTTCCACAAACCACCTGAAATTTGGATTCATCTCGGGAGCTCCCCCGGTCAGATCCAAGGTATGTGCCCCGGTATTACGGATGACTTCCAGGCATTGGAGCATGGTTTCTTTAGTCATGATTTCCTTACGGTCTGGTCCGGCATCCACATGGCAGTGTTCGCAAACCTGGTTACACATATAGCCCACATTGATCTGAAGGATTTCCAGTTTTTTAGGTTTTAATGGGGCATATCCATGGGGAGCGATCTTATCCTTAAAATAGGGAAGTTCCCCTTCAGCGAAAAGACCGCCATTTAAGATTTCCAATTGTGCATTTACCGAAGCAAGGGCTCCGTTCTGTGCCTTAAGGGATTTCTTTGCTGCTTTTTTTATCTGGGGCAATATACTTTGCGACATAGATTTCGGATTTACATGGATAACTTGTTGTACTTATTCATCATTTGCACGCCATGAACTAAGGTAGCCCCACTTTCAATGGCTGCCCCTGCATGCACCGCCTCCATCATTTCTTCTTTGGTAATTCCGCGTTGCAGCCCGTCTTTGGTATAAGCATCTATGCAATAAGGACATTTCACCACATGAGCCACTGCCAGGGCTATCAAAGACTTTTCCCTTGCGCTAAGCGCTCCCTCTTCAAAGACCTTTCCGTAATAATCAAAAAATTTTGTTCCCAGTTCTTCACTCCATTCCGTAATGTTGCCGAATTTTCTTAAATCAGCAGGATCATAATATGAATTTGCCATGATATTTTATGTATTACCGCATTGCAAAAAGCGGTGGTTTGTAATTTGCTTTAGTAAATAAGGATTAGATAACGAAGCGTAATCCGGGAGAGCCTTTGTTGTGAAGAGATGATAAAAAACCACTGGCTGTTGTAGTTGTTATAGATAGCGGAGAGATGGTAACTCTGCTCGCCAGGCGTTTTAAAATGCGATAGATTAACGGGGATACGGTATTTTGCTCCTGCAACAGAACATCAATATCATTGCGGTCGTCTATATCGCTAAATGTGGGAAGCATATATAGCGTCCCGTTAGGCTCCAAAACAGTAGTTATTTTTTGAAACAGGGTAAAATGCTGCCAGGGTAGTGCTAGAAATTGGGCTTGGTCAAATTGGGTTTTGGGTAAACCCAGCAAGTAAAACCCACCATCATTGCTTGGGCCAATAACCGTCTTACCTTCCCCCAGATGTTTATAAGCCTCCAACAAGTGCTGGGATGTTAGGTGCGGGGTATCATTACCAATTGCAATGACATTTTCAAAGCCCTGTTCGTACACAAACTTCAAAGCAGCGGTAAAGCGCGACCCAAAGTCTTCACCTATCTGTTGCCGTTCATTGATATGAAAAAAGGGAATACCGGTCTTGTTTACCTTCTCTAACATATCCCGGGAAAGCGTCTGGAAAAGGGCATGGCTTTTTCCAAGGGGTTTCCTCCTCCGGTCCACATCAGCGGAGTTGGCAAAAAACAATATCGCGGTGCTATTTTGGAAGGATAACCTCAAAATCAAATGGTATGAGTAGTAAACTTAAGACAAAAGCTGTAGTTATCGTCGATAAATTTGATAATTACTTACCGTAAAATTTTAATAAAGCCCATAATTTTGGTTTTATAACGGACGTAGGACTATGGGAACGGCAAATGAGGAGAAAATAACAGGCCTGGTACTTTCCGGAGGAGGTATCCGGGGAATGGCCCATATCGGGTTAATCAAAGCCATGCAGGAGCATGGTTTAACGGCACAGGTAGTAGCGGGCACGAGTGTTGGTGCTTTGGTGGGGGCACTCTATGCCAACGGCAATAGTATTGAAGAAATGCTTCAGTTTTTTAAGGACACACCCTTATTTCAATATAATTTCTTTACGTTCAATAAACCTGGGTTTATAGATACCGAAAGGTATTTTAGTATTTTCAAACAGCATTTCCCATCAAATAGCTTCGAAGCATTGCACAAAAAGCTATACGTAGTGGCCACAGACCTAATGAATGGCAGAGAAGTGGTTTTTTGTTCAGGGTCGTTAATTCACCCTTTACTTGCTTCAGCGGCGTTAACCCCTGTTTTTAGTCCGGTAGAAATAGAGGAGGTCCTTTTTTCGGATGGCGGGATAATGAATAATTTTCCAAAAGAATACATTGAAAAAGACTGTGATGTCCTGATTGGCAGCAACGTTACTATTGCGGGAAAGCTGCAAAAAAAAGATCTAAAAAATGCCTGGCAATTGGGCACAAGAATAACCAGCCTGGCGATTTATGCTTCAAGTATCGGAAAATTGGAAACCTGCGATATTTTTATAGAACCCGCGGCATTGGAAAAAATCGGGGTTTTCGATAAAAAGAATATTGAAAAGGCCTATACCATAGGCTATGATCATGGGCATAGGGCTATAGAAAAATTTCTTTCCAGGGAATAACAAAAGGAAGTAGCAAACACCAGATAAGGAAAAAGATAGCCATCCCTTCAGGATACTCCTTTTTGAGCAAAACTGCAGGAATAGCCACAATTATTAGCCATAGCCCTTTATAGATAAGTTGAAACAGTAATACAACTACCATTTTTTTGGGAAAGAACATTCCTAGAACAGAGAGTATGAATATACCGGCCCAAAGGGCCCCTACTAAACGGATGGCCTCTGAAAAGGCAAGGGCATTTGAAAAAATTGTGGTCACCGACTTCCTGGGGTAAAATAAACAGGAGATACTGATCCATCCCGCAACGACAATATTGGATGCGTAAAAGAGCTTAAGTCCAATCATTTTTCCGCTGATTGTTGTACATTCTGCATTACTTCCGGCAACAATCGTCTAAATTCCGGCCCAAATCGCTTTGCAAAGATCCCCCCTGTTAATCCTGTGAACCAAACTTCATGGGTAAAGTAAGTAAAACCGTCCCTGACTTCTAAATACCTTTTAACATACAGGGCGCTAAAAGGAAGCCTGGTTTTAAAGGTATATGATTTCCCCTTTTCGAAATGTACTACTTTGAATTTTGAGGTCCGATTCTTCAAAGAAACAATAGTTCCCTTAGCGTTAAGCTGAAAAGGTCCTGTTATGGAAGCGTCTTTCAGTCCTGTATCCCAGGTATTCCAGTTGGGAACATCTGTCCAAATATCCCAAATCTTTTCAGGTTCAGCTGTTGTTTGTAAGGTGTTCCAAAAATGTTTGTCGGTTTGCTCCACGGCCTGGCTAAAACTATTAAAGGGCAAAAAGGCTAGCATCAAATAGCAAATACTGTTTTTCATTTTTTTTGGTAAACCTAAGCAAGGATAGGACGGGAATACTTACCCTATGGTAAATTATTCACTATTCTGTAACCCTGCGTCGGATTCGACTGAGGGATTGCGGAGTTATCCCAAGGAAAGAAGCTAGGTGCCTCAGCGGTACTCTTTTTACTAAGCCTGGTTGGTTTTCAAGCAGCCGTATATAACGGTTTTCAGCAGTTTCGTTTTGGACCTCCTCCAGTATTAGTTCGGTAAAATGCTGTACTTCTTGTATAAGCTTACGCACGAAAGTATTCCAGGATTCCAGATAAAGCAGTGCATTGCTATCTTCAAAGGAAACATCCCATACTATACTCTCTTCCAGGGCCTCAATGTTTTCTTGTGAAGGAAGACGGTTTGAAAAGCTATACTGGGAAGTAAAAGCATAAGGAGCGATGGTAAAAAACTTGGTTACATATTCTCCGTTTTTTAAGACTGAAAACCGTAACAACCCTTGCTCTAAAAACGAGAAGTTATTGCAAACTTCACCTGCTCGCAATACAAAAGCCCCTTTCCGGACTATTCTTGGATGTACGTGTTTAGAAATCTGGCTCCAATCGCTCTCCGAAAGAAAAACATAATTGCTTATAAACCTTCTAAAAGCACTAACATCCAATAGTTCCGGTTTTAGACATCGTCGTAGTCCACTTTTAAAGAAGAGGTCAGCGGATGTGCCTGGCAGGTGAGAATCAATCCTTCCGCGACTTCGCTATCCGTTAAGATCTGATTTTTTACCATTTCCGCTTTACCTTCGGTTATCCTGGCAATACAGGAACTGCATACTCCACCCTGACAGGAGTAAGGCGCATCGATATCATTCTTGAGAACAGCATCAAGGACAATTTCCTTTTTGTCCATTACTAATTGATGTTCCTCATCGTCCAAAAGCACAGTTACGCTTGTTTTGCCTTCCAAATCTTTGGCTAAATCATCTTCAGTATCTGAGGTAGTAAAGAGTTCAAACAGTATTTGCTCCTGAGCAACACCATTTTCCTGAAGCGTTTGGGAAACCACTTCGATCATGCTTTCCGGTCCACAGAGGTAAAAAGCATCGAAATTGTACGACTTGAATTTATTTTTTAAAATGAGATTGACCGTGGAGCGTTCAATTCTTCCAAATAAAGCATCAGGTTCCGAAACGCGGCTAAACATCCATTGGATAAAAAACCTTTCTTTAAATTCTTCCTGTAATTCCAATAGTGCTGAGCGATACATACTTTCCTCAGGGGCTTGATTCCCGAACACCAAAACAAAAATGTTCTTCTCATTGGATTCCAGAACGGTCCTTGCTATACTCATTATGGGCGTTATACCACTGCCTGCAGCAAAAGCAGCAATTGTTGTAGGTTGATCTGTAGGATCAAAAACAAATCGTCCCTCCGGAGGCATTACTTCAAAAACATCGCCAACAGCTATTTTTTCGTTGGCATATTTGGAAAAGGTTCCGTTAGCCATTTTCTTGATACCTACGGTTAATTTTCCTGAAGAAGGTGCAGAAGAAATAGAATACGCCCTTCGAACTTCCTCCCCGTTAATTTCTTGTTGTAATGTGATGTACTGCCCGGCAGTGAATTGAAATGTTGAGTGTAGCTCTGAAGGAACATCAAAAGAAAGGGCTACTGCGTTAGGGGTCAGTTGATCCACCGCAGCCACTTTCAAATCGTGAAAATCTGGCATTGCAAAATTTTTTTGCAAAGCTAAGGATTGTGCCCAGAATATCACCTTAACTTAAATTGCCATAAGAACAATTGTAACAAATCTCTTATTTTCGATACTAACTCAAAAAATTGCACCAACCATGTTCAGAAGATTTATCTGGCTGCAATGGAGGTCATTCTTCAGGTCAGCTTCCTTTGGTAAAAGTCTGGGAATTAAAATCTTTATGGCTTTTATGGGCCTCTATCTTCTCGCCTCTTTGGGTTTTTTGGGAGGCGCTTTGTATTTCATCCTAAGAAAAGTAGTTCCCACCCAAAGTCCCATGTGGGTAGTAAGCCAGTTCTTGGTGTATTGGGTCCTGGCCGAGTTGTTTATTCGGTACTTCATGCAAAAACTTCCGGTGGTGGATATTAAACCACTTTTGATCAACAATATTTCCAAATCCAAAATTGTAAATTATATCCTGGGGAGATCTATTTTTTCAGGCTTCAATTTGCTCGCTTTGGTCACCTTTGTCCCCTTTTCAATTGTAGTATTGACCAAAGGGTATCCGGCTACAAACGTTCTCCTTTGGCTGGCCTCCTTGTTTTTGATTACGCTATGCTCCAATTTCCTCAATTTCCTCATCAACAAGAGTGATATTGCTTTTGGTATACTCTTAACACTTCTTCTTTCCTTTTGGGGGCTTGAATATTTTGGGATACTATCCATAAGGGATCTATTTGCCCCAATTTTTCATGGCCTTTATGCCTATCCTTTTGCCTTTGTCGTTCCGCTACTCCTTTTGATACTGCTCTATTTCTTGAACTTTAGGTTTCTGAAAGGCGTCCTTTTTCTGGACGGAGCGTTAAAAGGGAAGGTCAAAGCGGCCAGGGCTACTGAGTTGACATGGACCAAAAGATTTGGAGAAATGGCGCCTTTCCTTCAGCTGGACTTAAAATTGATCTGGCGGAATAAGCGCACAAAGACCCAGGTTTGGATTTCCTTACTTTTTGTTTTTTACGGCCTTATTTTTTACACTCAGGAAGTCTACGCCAATATGCCGGTGATGCACGTATTTCTGGGAATATTTATGACCGGTATTTTTCTGGCCAATTTTGGACAGTTCATTCCTGCCTGGGACAGTGCTTATTACAGTATGATGATGTCGCAGAATATTCCTTTGCGTAAGTATCTTGAATCCAAGGCGTTGTTGATTACAGTTAGTGTAGTGGTCATGTTCCTACTTACCATACCCTATGTCTACTTTGGTTGGAAAATAGTGTTGGTCAATATCGCCTGTGCGGTCTATAACCTGGGAATCAATATTCCCGTAATTCTTTATTTTGGTTCTTTCAATAAAAAACGCATTGAACTGGATCAGAGTCCCTTTGGAAATATGCAAGGGACCAGTGCAGTGCAATTCTTGATAATGTTGCCGGTTCTGGGTCTTCCTATTCTATTATTCACTGTTTTTTATTATTTGGTTTCTTTTGAAGCTGCTTTGACCATCTTAATTGCTCTGGGCATATTGGGATATGCGTTTAAGAATACTTTATTGAATATAGTGACAGAGCAGTATGCTACTAAAAAGCATGTGATGTTGGAGGGCTTCAAACAAAAAAATGGTTGATCAAACTTGAAAAATAACATACCGTAATGATAAGAGTTCATGAACTTTCAAAAAAGTATGGGGCACAGGAGGTCCTTAACATGGAAATGTTAGAAATCCCCAAGGGACAGAGCTTTGGGTTGGTGGGTAATAATGGCGCTGGAAAGACCACTTTTTTTAGCTTATTGCTGGATTTGATACCACCCACAACAGGATATATTGAGAATAACGAAATTCAAGTAAATAAAAGCGAAGCCTGGAAACCTTTTACCACCGCTTTCATAGATGAATCTTTTTTAATCGGATACTTAACACCGGAAGAGTATTTCTATTTTATTGGAGAGCTACGTGGGCGAAATAAGGCAGACATTGATGGACTGTTAGCCAATTTTGAGGACTTCTTTCACGGTGAAATACTGAAGCAGAACAAGTACCTGAGGGATCTATCCAAAGGAAACCAAAAAAAAGTTGGGATAGTGGCCAGTTTTATCGGTAATCCTGAAGTGGTTATCCTGGATGAGCCTTTTGCTAATTTGGATCCTACTACTCAAATCCGCTTGAAAAGTATAATCAGAGAGTTAGCGGCAAAGGAGGAAGTTACCGTATTGATCTCAAGTCATGATCTAATGCATGTCACTGAAGTTTGCGAACGGATTGTTGTGCTTCACAAAGGAGAAATTGTAAGGGATATCCAAACCTCCACAGAGACCCTTAAAGAACTGGAAACTTTCTTTGCTGGCTAATCAAGGAAAGACCTCATAGCAATCTTCATCGTTTCCTGTAGGGGGACAGTACGAGGCTTTGCAGGCACTCCCCTCTCTTTCTTCTGCCAATTCTACACATCTTGATTCTGAAACAAAAGCATGATTGGTAAAGCTAAAGGGTTGACTTGTACGAAAACCACCACAACTAATACTACAACTACCTAATTCATCTTCTGAAGAACAGGAAAAAAACAACACAAGGGCTAATACAAATAAGAGCAATGGTTTCATAACGGTTCAGGTTTAAAGAAATGTAAGACTATTGCGCAATGCATTTTGCAGGTTCCATTAAGCTTGATCTAAGATTTTCATTACGTATTCCGTAGTCAAAAAAGGTTCCTGAATCATCGGTCCCAAATTTGTCCTCCCCAATAGTCTTATCCGAAGAAAAATAGACTTTGACATGGGCAATTCGGTGTTGGGCGAACAGTTCCAATTGCTTTTGGCTGACTTTGTAAAAAGGTCTATTAATCTCTGTGGTAACCGGCAGGGTAAATTTGCCCAGTAATGTTCTATCGGGGTATAAGGTTTCAATGTGGTCGTTTTCAAATTGTATGACCAGGGGATTATCTACTAAAATGTTTATCCTTCTCCCCATCTCTCTGACAAGAACCAATGACAGGTAGTAGTTCTCAGATGATTTGACAAAATTTGCCGAAGCTGCCTGGCTAAATTTTGAAAACAAAGCTTTCGGTTTTGTGGCCTTTATGATTTTTTCTTCTGTAAAGTGTTTATTTGCTTTACGCATACCTTTTGAAGAGTTCTTGCACTTTTGTCCAATGCTGGAAATACAAACAAACAGTATCAATACCACGGATATTTGTTTTGATATCGTCATAGTCTCATGGTGATTTTTAGGTTCAGGGAATTGGTTTGAGCATTGATGTCCAGATGAATGGGCCTATGGAAGCCCAGGGATTTTTTCTTCAGTGGTATTGATCTCCATTTTGGGATTAAGACCCCTATCAATGCTCCCAATGCTGCACCGGTACCTGCCATTGCCAAATAAAATCCCGCTTCTTTTTCTCTGGGCTGACCCAATGGATCTGTGTCCAAATCAATTAAAAGTGCAGAAAGTGACAATGTTGCGGTTCCAAATGCTGTGCCCAACAACAGATGATTTCCTTTTGGAATCCTGATTTGGGTAATGTCCTGTATTGGGAGGATCGTTTCTTCGTTGCCCTTTACATCCATAAACCGGGCGGTTATTTGATTGATCTCCAAATCACTTACCTTGATAATACGGTGGTCGTTTAAGTATATTTTAGCCTTATTGTACCGGGTGCCAGGTTCTGACTGTGCTTGACCTTGCAGTACAAAGAGGAGTAAAGTGAAAACGATAAGGGTGTTTTTCATAACGGTTTAAGGTTGTGCATAAATCGGTTTGGTCTTCCATAGAAAGACCTATTTCATTATTCCTAATGGTTCTATGAAAAGAGGGAGACTAAAACTATAAAGTAAGGCAGTTGGGAAATGCTACTTATAGTTCAATTTCTTACACATATGGTTCTATTGGGTCCCTCTAAGTCAGGATTTATATTGTGATGGAGGTACTCCAAAGGTCTCGTTAAAACATTTGGAGAAATACCCCACATTCTCAAAGCCTACTTTAAAGGCCACTTCAGCAACCGAACCTACGCCGATATTCAATAGCTGGGCCGCTTTTTTTAGACGAATCAAACGAATGAATTTTGTTGGAGAACAACCTGTATACGCCTTTAATTTTCGATATAATTGTGATCGACTCATGTTCATATTTGCAGCAAAGGACCCAATGTCAAAACTGGAATCACTCAGATGTTCCTCAACAATTTGCAATGCGCGTTGAATTGTTCTTTGATGTTCCGTAGGGAATTTTAAACGTGTAATGGATAGTGTGTTGGGATCATTTTGATTTTTGATCAAATGAGTCTGTAACACACGTATTTTTGATTCAAATTGCTGCGTTGTGTTGTGTACCTGGACAAAATGGCGATATAACAATGTACCTAAAACAAGTAGTATCAAAGCGTAGGTAACATAGGCCCACGTGGATTTCCACATGGGTGGGGAAATAAATAGGACAACAGAAGCCTTCTGGGTGAGATCCTCCGTTGTTTTAACGTTAAGGACATATGTGCCCGAACTTAGATTGCCCAAGGTAATTTTTTGCGATTCACCTACGGGGTTCCAATCCTCACTTACCCCAATCAATTGATATTCGTATTGGCTATTTGTCAAATTGGTATAACTCAATTCGGCAAAAGTGAAAACCATGTTGTTCTGGCGATGGTTGAGTTTAACGGTATCAATTCTTGAAATATGGGCATCCAGGATATCGGTGGCAACATGATTATTTTCCTTATCAAGCAATTGAAAATGGGTAAACACAATTGGAGCACTTTTCGTGTTTTGCCCAAAAGCTAATGGGTTAAAAGAGTTGAAACCATTAATTCCCCCAAAAAAGAATTCACCGGCGGCGCTTTTAAAATAGGCCCCTGCATTGAATTCATTGTCCTGAAGGCCTTGGCGAACATCAAAATGCATGAACTTTTTTGAAGTTTGTTCAAATACACTGAGACCAGCATTGCTCGTAAACCAAATGCGATCTCTGTCATCGACCAATACGCCGTAGATTACATTGTTCAAAAGGCCATTGTGGGTAGTATAGTGCTTGAACGTTCCTGTTTTGATATTCAATTGATTGAGCCCCCCTCCATAGGTGCCAACCCAGATATCCCCTTTTTCGTCTTCGGCAATACTGGTGATGTATTTATGGCTTAACCCTTGCAGGTTGGTAGCGTCGAATACATATCTTTTTACTGCGCCCGTAGTGGTATCCATACAATTGAGACCATCCTTGGTGCCTATCCAAAGCAATCCGTTTTTGTCAAAGAACAGTATATTGATAGCGTTCGCCAAAAGGGGCCTACTTGCGTCGGATTCGAACAAGATTTTTTTAGAAGCTTTAGTCGCATTATTGAATCTCCATAGGCCATAGCTGCCTATCCAAAGCGTATTGTCCGCGTCAGCAGCTAAGGTGTGTACCTGAATTATGGAATCTGTTTGACCGGGCAATGTGTAAAAACGTTCGAACTTTTTTGTTTTCTCATTGTACTTGTTCAATCCGTTCAACCAGGTACCTGCCCAAATTACCCCGGTTGAATCTTCACAAATAGACCGAATGGTATTTGAAGAGAGGGTTGAAACATCTTTTGGGTCATTTGTAAACAGTGTAACTTCTTCGGTAGCCCTATCTATGAGTTTTAGCCCTCCATGGGTTCCCACCCACAGTCTGCTTTTCCTGTCCAGTAAAATACTACGAATGCTATTTTCACTTAAAGTGTTTTTGTTACCGAGAATGTGTTTGTAGTGATTGAAATGAGGTTGACGGGGGTTGTATTTATTGACACCACTACCGAAGGTGCCTAGCCATAGGATTCCTTCCGCGTCCCGGTATATGGACCGAATTGAATTTGAATTGAGCCCCGTATCCTTATAAGGATTATGACGTATTGCCTTGAAAGAATGGTCTAAGCGATTAAAGAGAACAAGCCCGCCATTTCTTGTTCCTATATAGAGATTGTTTTCAGGACCATTGACAAGTGACAACACACCATTATCCGATGGTGCGATATCGTTCTTAGTATAAAATTTGGTGGGCTGTAATTCATTGCTATGAGGATTGTATTTCAAAAGTCCTCTATCAGAGCCTATCCAAAGGGACGAAGTATCCAATACCATGGTTGTACTGGATGGATTGTTCAAGGGTTGTCGCAAAACAGGTGTAAAGGAAGTTGCTTCAATCTTTATTTTTTCCAAACCCCTGGATCCCAAGACCCAAATATGGCTTTTATCTTCTGCTGCAATAGACCATATCACATGGTTGCCTTTGTATCCTTTAGAAAAATATTTTTTAAACCCTCCGTGTCCGTTAAAAACATTGAGTCCATTCATAGTCCCTACCAGTAAAACTCCCTCTGTATGGAGACACAAAGCAGTTACCCTATTGTTTGATATGCTATTGACATTGTCAGGATGGTGCTGGTATCTTGTAAATGTTTCCGTATTGGGATTGAAATAGTTGAGTCCGTTTTTGGTCCCCACCCATAGAAATCCATCTTGATGTTCCACTAAAGTGTTGATATAACTGCTGCTCAGACTTGTACTATCATTCGATTGATGCCGGTAAACCGTAAAATTTGTACCGTCATATTTGTTCAGGCCATCTTCGGTTCCGAACCAGATAAACCCTTGGGTGTCTTTCAGAATACAGGTTACAGAAGATTGTGATAGTCCATCTCCCATAGTAAGGTGTTCAAACCTTGAGGACATATTCTGAGCATTGGCCCAATTGAAGGCCAAAAAGAAAAGCAGGATGATAGAACCTTTTCCCATTTAGACACTAATTAGCTAATAACTAGGACACTACATTCTAAAAGTAAAATAAATAGTTAGTTTAATCAAAAACCACGCTATTCATCACAAGTACAAAAGTGCCTTTAACAGAATAAAACGTTTAAAAGAGGCAAACGTAATACAGAAAGAAAAAGGCCATGCATATACCGCATCGTCCATGTTAAAATTGGGTTGATACGTGTTGTCCGCCGAAGACCAAGGGATCGTAAAAAAGAAGCCGCCCGGTTGTTCCATTTTCTACTGTATAAACATCGATATAACTCCTGGAAAATTAAAAACAGTTCCTTCCCAATGACCACAGTATTTCAACGAATGGTATTTTGTCGATCAGCACTATACTAAATACGGTTTTTTGTAGTTATTCTATTTAGGAAAGATTGTCATAGTTGAAACGCCGTTTTACCTTTTTTTTAATTGCATTGCCAGCGATTCTGTTTTGTTTGGGATGTTCCACCAAGAAAGATGCGTTTATTAACCGAAATTGGCATGCGTTAAATACCAAGTACAACGTATTGTATAACGGGAACATCGCTTTCGAACAGGGGAGAGCAGAACTCAGAGATACTTACCGTGATGATTTTTGGGAAGTGCTACCTGTTGAACGTCTTCAAGTGACGGATGAAATTAAACTGGACTCGGAAGACAACAACCCCAATTTTATAATTGCCGAGGAAAAAGCTACCAAAGCCATTCAAAAACGCAGCATGGATATTGAGGATATAGAACGCAATCCTCAAACCGATGAAGCCTTCTTGCTTTTGGGGAAGGCGCGCTATTTTGACCAACGGTATATTCCGGCATTGGAGGCCTTTAATTATATCCTGCGTAAATATGAAGAAAGCAATAAACTAAATGAAGCTTCCATTTGGCGGGAGAAAACCAATATGCGTCTGGACAATCCGGAATTAGCTATAAAAAACCTAAAGCGCTTACTCAAATTTGAACAGTTAAAAGATCAGGAATATGCAGATACCCATGCTGTTCTTGCCCAGAGCTACCTGAACCTAAATGCCCCTGACACGGCGATTCAACAATTGAAGATTGCCCAGGCGTATACTAAAAAGAACGAGGAACGCGGTCGTTACCTTTTTATCATCGGACAATTGTATAATCAACTGGACTTTAAGGACAGCGCCAATTATGCTTTTGAGAAGGTGATAGCCCTGAACAGAAAATCCCCTCGGGTGTACATGATCAATGCGCATTTGAAGAAAATTCAAAATACGGCGATAACTCCGGAAAATCAGGAATTCCTTTTGGAGTATTTAACGGATTTGGAAGAGGACCGGGAAAATCGCCCCTTTTTAGATATCGTCTATCATCAAATCGGCAACTATCACTTAGCAATAGCATCAGATAGTACAGCATTGGCCTACTACAACAGATCGCTCAGGGCCACACAACCAGACAGGAAACTGAACGCGAAGAATTATGAAATCTTGGGCGAATACAATTTCAACTTAAAAAAATACAAGACGGCAGGGGCGTATTATGACAGCACATTGACCAATTTGGCGGAAAACACCAAAAAGTACCGACGTATCAAAAAGAAATTTGACAATCTTGAGGATGTCATCCAATACGAAGACATCGTACAATATACCGATAGTGTGATTACGCTCTACAATATGCCGGAAACAGAGCGAAAGGAATTTTTTGAACGTTACATTACACAACTCAAAGAGGCGGAAGCAGCAGCAGCAGCAGAGACAAAGAAAAAAGCCAGCGCCGGATATGCTGCTTTTGCAGAAACCCAGGGGGGAAAGGAAAACAGAGGTAAGTTCTACTTTTATAATGTTACCAGCCTGGGATATGGTAAGAATGATTTTAAAACCCGATGGGGAGAACGACCTTTAGAAGATGATTGGCGTTGGAGTAATAAGACCCGTGTGATTGCCTCTGAGGAACCAGGAGATCTTGCAGCAAATCTTTCGGAACAAACCCTATCCGAAGAAGGAAAGTACTCTGTTGATTTTTATTTGGAACAACTTCCCCAGGAACAATCTGTGATTGATAGCCTGGCTGGTGAACGTAACTTTGCCAATTACCAACTGGGGTTGATCTACAAGGAAAAGTTTAAAGAAAACCTGTTGGCCGCGTCAAAACTGGAAGCGGTACTGGCTAATGCTCCGGAGGACCGACTGGTACTCCCTTCTAAATATAATTTGTATAAAATTTATGAAGAAGCGGGGAGTCCACTTGCTCAGGAAATGCGGGCAAACATTATCGCGAACCATCCGGATAGCCGTTACACCGAAATCTTACTAAACCCGCGAGCGGTTTTGGCAGACAACTCGGATAGTGCAGAAGCAAAGTATAATCAACTGTTTGAATCGTATAAAGAGCAACGCTTCCTGGAGGTCATAACACAATCCCAGGAACTCATTAATATGTACACTGGCGATCCTATTGTTCCAAAGTTAGAAATGTTGAAGGCCAATGCGATTGGACGTTTACAAGGCTTTGAACCGTATAAGGAAGCCTTAAATTATGTAGCACTCACCTATCCTAACAATCCTGAAGGAAAAAAAGCAGAACAAATTGTAGCGGAACAACTGCCAAAAATGGCGTCTAAAGATTTTTCTCCGGAGGAAGGCAGCTCTGGCACAGGAAATTGGAAAGTCGTTTTTCCATTTAAAAAAGGAGACGCAACAAAAATAGAGAAACTAAGAAAACGCCTGGAAGAGGCTATAAAAGACTTACGATATAAGAATATGGTTTCCAGGGATATTTACAACCTGGAAAACCAATTTGTAGTGGTCCATGGATTCAAGTCAAAAGACTTTGCAATGGGCTTTGCAGAGCTTATAAAAAATAATCGGGACTACCGTATTAAGGATGAGAATTTTGTAATTTTATCCCGGAACTACCAGACCATCCTTATTCATAAGAATTTAGACGCCTACATGGCACAAATGTTAACCCCAAAACCCTGAACAAAATGTTTTCAGACAACAAAAAACCACGACCTATGGAAACCTTCGGCGGACAACCCAACAGAATAGAGAAAAACACCATTATCAAAGGGGATATTTCTTCGGAAGCAGACTTCAGAATTGATGGTAAACTGGAAGGAAATGTAAAAACTTCCGGAAAGGTAGTTATTGGAAAAGATGGCCTCATCAAAGGCAAAGTGGAATGCGTAAATGCGGACATTGAAGGTAGCTTTAATGGAGAACTGTATGTTTCCGAATTGCTCTCCCTTAAAAACTCTGCCAGAATAGAAGGTACAGTGAACGTTTCAAAGTTAGCCGTGGAGCCTGGCGCTACTTTTAATGCTTCTTGTACCATGGGAAAAGGGACAGCCCCAACGTCGTCCTCAACACATAAATTACAGCCGTCCAAAGTGAATGAACCCGCAAAAGTCTCCTAAGAAAAAGGATCCCCTAAAAAATGCTTTAGCCTTAACGGGCATTGCTTTTGAAATGGGAGTGATTATCTACTTGGCCGTTAAAGGAGGTAATTGGTTGGATGCCCATTACGAGACGGAAAAAAAATATTTTACCGTTATAGCCACACTCCTGGGTGTGGCTATTTCAATTTGGCTAGTTTTGCAACAACTGAAAAGACTAAACGATTGACCCCACCATTAAAAGTATTGATCTCATTTTTCCTTGCTTTATCTGCTGTTCTCCTATTGGCTTTTTTGGTACATTACTATGCTCTTAACTCAGAATTTGGCGATCTTGATTTAATCCTACCAGCTTACAGTATCAATTTTCTTTTGGCAGCTGTAATTTTTATTGGGCTTTACCTGGCGCGCAAAAAACTTAAGAATGCCCTTGGGTTTCTATTTATGGGCGGTAGTTTGTTGAAATTTGCAGTTTTCTTTATCCTATTTTACCCGGGGTATCGGGAAGATGGAGAAATACAACGCACAGAATTTGCCGCCTTTTTTGTGCCATATGTATTGGCATTAATTGTGGAAACGTATTTTGCCTCTAAAATGTTGAATCAGGGCACTGATTTGTGATTTCTCCTGTTCCTTCCAAGTCATTTAAAATAAAGCCATAAAGCTTTTCTGATTTTAATGGAATGACTTACATTTGCACCGATTTTTAGAGACCCTTAGTTCTAGCGCAATGCGAAAAACGTTTTTGAAGAGTTTTCTTCTTTTTACTGCACTAATCGTAAGTCAAATTTCCTTCTCCAAAGAAAAGGAGGAAAAACAGGGGGAAGAAGGTCATGGAAAAGACCTTCAGACAGAAATTAAAGAATACATTCTTCATCACTTACAGGATTCCCACGACTTTTCTTTATTCTCGTATACCCAGGAAAACGGAGAACACAAATATGTGGGATTTCCCTTGCCGGTAATTCTGTGGGACAACGGTTTAAAAGTATTCTCCTCTTCTAAATTTCACCATGGTGAAACCCTGGCTGAGGTTGATGGAAATTTTTATAAGCTCTACCATAGTAAAATCTACAGAACAGATGCTGAAGGGACCATTACCTATGATGAGGAACATCATCCCACAAATGTAAAACCGCTGGATTTTTCTATTACCAAGAATGTGGTGATGATTATTGTTACCGGTTTGTTGATGTTGTGGCTGTTTTCAAGCCTGGCAAGGTCATATGCCAAGAATAACGGTATACCCACCGGAGTCGGTCGTTTCTTTGAACCTATAGTGCTTTATATCCGGGATGATATCGCCCGACCTAACATCGGGGAAAAGCGATACAAAAAATATATGCCTTTTTTGCTGACGATATTTTTCTTCATATGGTTTTTGAACATGTTTGGGATGACACCGCTTGGCATCAATGTAACCGGAAACATTGCCATCACCACGGCCCTGGCGATACTCACCTTCCTAATAACCAATTTTACAGGAACCAAGGATTATTGGATGCACCAATTTAATCCCCTTGGCAATGCGTTGCCCTGGTACGGAAAAATACCGCTATACATTATTTTGGTTCCCATAGAATTGTTGGGACTAATTATTAAACCCTTTTCGCTCTTAATTCGATTGTATGCGAACATGCAGGCGGGCCATATTGTTATTGGTAGTTTGATTGGGTTGATGTTCATTTTTAAGAGTTGGCTTGGAAGCCCGTTGTCTTTTGGCCTGGCTTTCGCAATAATGTTGATTGAAGTGCTTGTGGCCCTGCTGCAAGCGTATATTTTCACCATGTTGAGTGCACTGTATTTTGGATTTGCTTCCGAAGAACACGATCATGGGCATGATGATGAGGCGGAGTTGGCCCATCTTTAAAAAAGAGTTGAATTTTTAATTTTTAAAGTAGATAGACATGGAAATTCCAGTAATGGTAGGTGCAGGTTTGGTAGTTATCGGTGTTGGTTTAGGTATTGGTAGAATTGGTGGGTCCGCTATGGAAGCCATCGCTCGTCAGCCTGAGGCATACGGTAAGATCCAAACAGCAATGTTGATTGTAGCTGCATTGATTGAAGGTATTGGTTTTGCTGCTCTTTTTGCAGTATAACCAGTCATCTAAAAGCAAACGGCTGCAACGGTTGGTTGCAGCCCTTGCTTCTTAAAAATTAAGATATATAGAAAAGACATGGAAAAATTATTGGAGGAGTTTTCGTTAGGGCTGTTTTTTTGGCAAACACTGTTGTTTCTTTTGTTGCTGTGGCTGCTATGGAAATTTGCATGGAAGCCCATATTATCGGCGGTGAATGATCGTGAGGAAGGCATTAAAAATGCCCTGCAGGCAGCAGAAGACGCTAAAAAAGAAATGCAAAACGTAACTGCGGATAGCGAGAATTTGTTGAAAGAGGCCCGTGCGGAAAGGGAAAAGATGTTGAAAGAGGCTCGTGAGATCAAGGAGAAGATGATTACAGATGCCAAAGAACAGGCGCAGGTAGAAGGAGATAAGATGTTAAAGCAGGCCCAAGCTACCATAGAAAGCGAAAAGAAAGCAGCAGTAGCAGAAATTAAGGAGCAGGTGGCAACACTTTCAGTCGATATAGCCGAAAAAGTACTTAAGGCAGAGCTGGCCGACAAGAAAAAACAACTGAAGGTTGTTGAAGATATGCTGGGAGACGTAAAATTGAACTAGGAAAGAATGAACGAAAACAGGGCAGCCATACGATACGCGAAAGCGACCTTGGATTACGCGGTGGAGAAGCAGGCGGCAGAGAAGGTAGACGCTGACATGCGCAGTATGGCAGCAACCATCTCAGGTAACAGCGAGCTTCAACAATTGCTGTTGAGCCCAATTGTAAAAACTGAGGTAAAGAAAAACGCTTTAAAAGCGATCTTTAAAGGGAGCAATGAGATCTCATTAGGACTCATCACTACTTTGGCGGACAACAAGCGCATCGATCTGCTGCAAGAGGTGGCGTATAAATACATCATTCAATATGAAAAGATGAAGGGTGAAGATGTGGCCACTGTAATAACAGCAGTACCGCTAAGCGAAGCCCTGGAGAAAAAAGTGCTTTCTAAAGTAAAAGAGCTCACCGGAAATCAAGTATCCCTGGAAAACAAAGTGGACGAAAGTATTGTAGGCGGATTTATATTGAGGGTTGGTGACTTACAATACGATACCAGTGTGGCAAACAAATTGAACACATTAAAACGAGAATTTACAAATAGTCTATAAAATGGCAGGAGTAAAAGCAGCTGAGGTTTCAGCGATATTAAAACAGCAATTATCAGGTTTTGAGGCAACAGCTTCTCTGGACGAAGTGGGTACGGTACTTCAAGTTGGGGACGGTATTGCCAGGGTGTATGGCCTTTCAAATGCCCAGTATGGCGAGTTGGTAGAGTTTGATGGCGGCTTGCAAGGTATTGTCTTGAACCTTGAGGAAGATAACGTAGGTGTGGTATTGCTGGGCCTATCAAAAGAAATTAAAGAGGGTGCTACTGTTAAGCGTACGCAAACTATCGCCTCCATTAACGTTGGAGAAGGAATTGTAGGTCGTGTTGTGGATACCCTGGGGATTCCAATAGATGGAAAGGGGCCTATTGCCGGAGAAACCTATGAAATGCCTTTAGAGCGTAAAGCCCCGGGGGTTATTTACCGTCAGCCTGTAAACGAGCCCTTGCAAACCGGGGTAAAAGCCGTTGATGCCATGATTCCCATCGGGAGAGGTCAACGGGAGTTAGTGATCGGTGATCGCCAAACCGGTAAAACCACTGTTTGTATCGACACTATTTTAAATCAAAAAGAGTTTTACGATGCCGGGGAGCCCGTATATTGTGTTTACGTTGCCGTAGGTCAAAAAGCATCCACTGTTGCCACCATCGCCAAAACTTTGGAAGACAAAGGCGCATTAGCCTACACCACAATAGTTGCTGCCAACGCATCTGACCCTGCCCCTATGCAGGTGTATGCTCCTTTTGCGGGCGCAGCCATTGGAGAATATTTCAGGGATACCGGTCGTCCGGCCTTGATCATCTACGATGATTTATCAAAACAAGCGGTTGCTTATCGCGAGGTATCGCTTCTATTGAGAAGACCTCCCGGGCGTGAAGCTTATCCCGGGGACGTGTTTTATTTACACTCCAGGCTACTTGAGCGTGCCGCAAAGATAATTGATGACGATAGTGTTGCCCAGAACATGAATGATCTGCCGGATGTCTTGAAGGATAAAGTAAAAGGAGGGGGTTCATTAACCGCCTTACCGATTATTGAGACACAGGCGGGGGACGTTTCCGCCTATATTCCAACCAACGTGATCTCTATTACAGATGGCCAGATTTTCTTAGAGCAAGACCTTTTCAACCAGGGAGTACGTCCTGCGATCAATGTGGGAATTTCGGTATCTCGTGTTGGGGGATCTGCGCAGATCAAAGCCATGAAAAAAGTAGCCGGGACATTAAAACTGGATCAGGCTCAGTTTCGCGAGTTGGAAGCCTTTGCCAAGTTTGGTTCGGATCTGGACGCCGCTACCATGAACGTGATTGAAAAAGGGCGTAGAAATGTTGAGATTTTGAAACAAGCTCAAAACGACCCCTTTACGGTAGAAGACCAGGTGGCCATCATCTTTGCTGGTTCTAAAAATCTATTGAGGGACGTTCCCGTGAATAAGGTAAAGGAATTTGAACGCGATTTTATAGAGTTCCTGAACGCTAAGCATAGAAGGGTATTAGATACTTTGAAATCAGGTAAGCTGACGGATGAGGTAATCGAGACCTTGACATCGGTTTGTAAGGATCTAGCGAGTAAGTATGTTAGTTAAGCATTTGGTAAGTAGTATTAAAAACTCATAACTCACCACCCTTAACCCATAATTGGAATAATGGCGAACTTAAAAGAGATACGGAATAGGATTTCTACGGTAAAATCAACAATGCAAATTACCAGTGCCATGAAAATGGTTTCTGCCGCTAAGTTGAAAAAAGCTCAAGATGCGATTACCGCTATGCGTCCTTACGCCAATAAGTTAACCGAACTATTGCAAAACCTTAGTGGTAGTTTGGATGGCGATGTTGGAGCCAAGTACACAGATAACAGAACGGTAAAAAAGGTACTTGTGGTTTCCATTACTTCCAATCGTGGCCTTTGCGGTGCGTTTAATTCGAATATTATCAAAGAGTCGGTTTCCTTATACCATGGAAAACACGGAGGTAAACAGGTAGACTTTATGACCATAGGTAAGAAAGGCAATGATATTTTGGGAAAGAAGTTCAATATCATGGCCAATCACAGTGGTGTTTTTGATGCCTTAACGTTTGAGAATGTCGCCCATATTGCAGAAGATTTGATGTCCAGGTTTACCGAAGGAGAGTACGATAGAATTGAATTGGTCTATAATCGTTTCAAGAACGCAGCCACTCAAATAGTTACCACGGAGCAATTTCTTCCGATACTTCCGGTAGAGGGTGATGCTAAGGGTAGTGCTGACTATATTTTTGAACCCTCCAAACCGGAGATTGTGGAACAATTGATCCCAAAATCCCTTAAAACACAGCTTTACAAGGCCATTCGAGATTCATTTGCCAGCGAACATGGTGCACGGATGACCGCAATGCATAAAGCCACGGACAATGCCTCCGAACTCAAAGATCAGCTGACGTTAACATACAATAAGGCAAGACAAGC
Organism: Croceivirga sp.; assembly: GCA_028284285.1. Lineage (GTDB taxonomy): Bacteria > Bacteroidota > Bacteroidia > Flavobacteriales > Flavobacteriaceae > Croceivirga. The sequence continues at coordinate 203,372 of JANQSA010000048.1, read as the reverse complement.
AGCGATTACGGGTGAGATCTTAGAAATTGTAGGAGGGGCCGAAGCACTAAATGACTAAAACATATCCACCATAATGGTAAAAAGCCCTTGAAAATCGAGGGCTTTTTTATTGGAGTGAAGTTTTTGTGCTTTTTTTGACAAGCTGTTGTAACATTTTTGGGTTTATGTGTCAAAAGGAAAAATCTACTAATTATGAAAGCCAAAAGACACATTACAACACGTACACTACCATTTGCCATCATAGTCCTTTTAACGTTTTCAATGGGTGCTAAAGCCCAGGAATACCCTTTTGAGGTAGCGGTAACGGGCCAGGGGAAACCTGTTTTGTTACTTCCCGGTTTTACATGCACAATGCAGGTTTGGGAAGAGACTGTGGAAAGACTGTCTGACAACTACCAGTGCCATGCCTTCACTTTTGCTGGCTTTGGTGGAGTTGAGCCTGTAGCATTTCCCTGGCTTCCTAAGATCAAAGAGGGTTTAACGCAGTATATTCAAAAGAATAAATTACAGGACTGTGCAATAATAGGTCATAGCCTGGGAGGGACATTAGGCCTTTGGCTCGTTGCAGAAGGCAATTTGCCCATAGACCAACTCATTGTTGTAGATGCCTTACCAGCCACAGGGGCGCTGATGATCCCAAATTACAAGAGTGAGCATATGGTTTATGATTCTCCTTACAATAAAAGCACTTTAGCTATGGACCAGGATGGATTTGAGGCAATGGCCAATCAATTTGTCGCTGCTATGACCTTGGAGGAAGAAAGGAAGCCACAATTGAAGGAATGGATTTTGCAGGCAGACAGAGAAACCTACGTCTATGGGTATACCGATTTGTTGAAGCTGGATTTACGCGAAGATCTGGCAAAAATTCAGGTTCCTGTCACCATCCTGGCAGCTACGCACCCGTATGGGAAAGAAATGGCGACCCATACCTATCAGGCGCAGTACAAAAACTTAAAAGGATATACCCTGAAATTTGCTGAAGAATCGGCGCATTTCATTATGTACGACCAGCCAGAGTGGTTCCTGAATACAGTAGCATCAGCATTAAAATGACAGAAAAAGAAGCCCTTTTTAAGGAGGTTTATAGGTCTAATTACAGCAACATTATGCGCCTTTGCATGGGCTATGTTGGGGGTAACAAGAGTTTGGCCAATGACATAGTGCAAGACACTTTTGTTAAAGTCTGGGAAAATCTGGAAGGATTTAAAGGGAAAAGTAAGATTTCCACATGGGTTTACCGGATTGCTGTAAATACCTGCCTGCTCTACTTAAGAAATGAGAAATACAAAAAGGTGCAGATAGACCACAATGTTTTGCAAGAACCTACGGACCATTCCCCTGAGGCAATGGACACCAGCAATAAGCTAAACAAAATGTATCACTGCATCAACGAGCTTTCGGAACAAAATAGGGCAATTATTTTATTGGAGCTTGAGGGCACGCCTCAAAAGGAAATAGCGGAAGTAATGGGTCAAAAACACGAAGCCATACGAACGAGAGTCCATCGGATCAAAAAAGAACTTCTAAAATGCATATCAAATGAATGATTTTGAAAAAATAAAGGAGACTTGGGTAAACCAAAGAGAAGATTTTTCAATGGAAGATGTCTTTGGTGCTGTAAAAAAACGGATAAAGAAAGTAGGAAATCAACAAAAGATAGCCAACATAGTATTGGTTACCACAATCGCTGTGCTTGTTTTTTACTTTTTTGCGGTATCCGCGTTTAAAGACTCCCAGATGATATTGGGAATGTCTATGATGATATGTAGCCTGATCGTTAGGGTGGCAATAGAAGTTCTGAGTATAAGAAAGCTCCGTAAATTGAATGCTTTGTTAAGTACATCTCAATTTAAAGCGGTTTTAATCCGGTACTATAAGGAACGAAAAACGGTTCATCTTGTGGTTACCCCGCTTTTATTTATCACCTATATTTTAGGCTTTGTCATCTTACTTCCCGTATTCAAAAACAACCTTTCTACGGGATTGTTCTGGTACGTAGTTATTTCATCTATCATAGTTTTCCCGGTTTTAATTGTATTCATTGCCAAACAAATTCAAAAAGAACTACGGGTATTGGAACTATTGGAAAAAATGGAATAGTAGCAAAACGGAGATAGCACTTTGGCATCAATTTTGGTTTTATATCTTTATATAATTCAAGAAAATAAAGATGAAAGTATCTTTTTATATACTCTTTGCAATGGTGTTTTCCCTTTTTGGTTGTGCTTCTCAAAAAAAGTTCGAGAAACAACCCCCTTTTGAACTGGGAACTGCCAGCTGTCAGGCATGGAAAGGAGGCAGAGCCGAAAGTGGTTCCGGGGTAGTATTAACCATACCCATTTCCGGAGAGAACATGGAACAAGTACAATTGAAGCAGGCTTATTTTCGACAAAAGATTGCAGACATTACCATGGAGTCCGCCGAGGAGGGCTGGCTGATTAAGGCCAATTTCAGAAATCAAAATGTAGAAAAGCCGGATATTATCATGGATGCAGACCCCAGGAAGGAGGTGGGTAACCGGCCACCACAGCCCAGGCAAGAGTTTCCCTTTGAGTTGGAACAAGACCAATGTGTTATTAGCTACCTTGATGGAGACACGGAGAAATATGTCAAGATTGAAGGTGTCAAGGAGAAAAAACCGCTCACTTACCAATAGCGGATAATTTAACTACTTTTACAAAAAATATGCCCCGAAGTAGCCCTTCGGGGTTTATTTTAAGTTTATTTTCCATTGGGTCCGCTTAAAAAACTATTCCGGCAAACCTTTATTTATGGCGTGGCAACTGTCCTGCCAAGAATGCTTTCTTTTTTACTGGTGCCCCTTTATACAGCGGTAATGCCCCCGGGAAAGTATGGGGAAGTACAGCTGATCTTCACCTGGTTTGCCATTTTTAATGTAGTATTGGCGTATGGGATGGAAACTGCCTTTTTCCGTTTTTTTCACAGGAATACAAACACGAATAAGGTTGTACCCACTTCCCTATTATCCATTGTTTTTTCCACTTTGGTGTTTTTTGTTTTGGCGCTGATCAACCGGGAAAGCCTTGCAGGATTTTTAGAAATTGAACAGCAGCATATCAACTATGTGATTGGGATTTTATGTTTGGATGCCCTGGTAATTATCCCCTTTGCCTGGTTACGTGCGAAGGAACGTCCCTTGCGTTATGCAACGGTAAAGATTGTGAATGTAAGTATCAATCTACTGTTGAATATTTTTTTCTTGCTGATATTATTTTCTTTGGTAAACGCCAATTCCGAAGGAATATGGGCAATGTTATATCGCCCTGATTTTGAGATCACCTATATATTAATGGCCAATCTCATTGCGAGCGGGGTTACTTTGATTTGGATGTCTGGCCTGTATTTCAGATTTCGGTATCATTTTGATTGGAGATTGTGGAAACAGATGATGCGCTATGCACTTCCTATTATGATTGCCGGACTGGCCTTTACGGTAAATGAAGTTTTTGATCGGGTGCTGTTGGCAAAAATGCTTCCGGAAACCATAGCTAAAGCGGAGTTGGGGAAATATGCCGGGTGTTATAAACTTGCCATTTTTATGACCTTGTTTTCTACAGCATTCAGATTAGGTGTTGAACCCTTTTTCTTTAGCCATGCCAGCTCTGAAAATCCGAAAAGAACATATGCACAAATAACCACCTATTTTGTGCTTTTTGGAGGGGTCATTTTACTAGCCGTTACGGTCTATTCTGATATTTTAAAGGAAATCCTAATACGGGATGAAGCCTATTGGGAGGCAATGACCATTGTACCTATAATATTGTTAGCGAATTTCTTTCTCGGGATTTACCACAATCTTTCCGTGTGGTACAAGATTACAGATCGCACCAGATTTGGAGCCTATATATCCATCATCGGAGCGATTTTAACCCTGCTTATCAATGTACTGTTTATTCCCGCCATTGGGTATATGGCCTCGGCGATAGCTACTTTGGTGGCCTACGGTACTATGATGGGACTATCGTATTATTTCGGCAGGAAGTATTACCCCATTCCTTATAACATGCGAAAAATTGTGTTTTATGGAGGTTTTTCCCTGTTGTTTTCTGTCCTTTCATTTTATGTTTTTAATAGAAACTTAATAGCCGGCACCCTATTCCTTTTTGTATTTTTGGGATTGATTTACAAGTTGGAAGGAGAAAAGCTGGGAATTATATTTTCAAAGCGTGAAAGTAAGAATCATTAACAAATCCGGACATTCGCTACCGCAATATGAAACCAAGGCTTCGGCTGGAGTAGATATTAGGGCTAGTATTCCGCAAGCTGTCACTTTAAAACCTCTGGAAAGAGGAATTATAAAAACGGGTCTTTTCCTGGAACTGCCGATCGGATATGAAGCTCAGATTAGGCCTCGAAGTGGCTTGGCAGCAAAAAAAGGAATTACCGTACTAAATGCCCCGGGGACAATTGATGCGGACTACAGGGGCGAAGTGGGGGTAATTTTGGTGAATTTGTCTAATGAAGATTTCACAATTAGAGACGGGGATCGTATTGCTCAAATGGTTATCAGTAAACATGAGAGAGCAGATTGGGCAGAGGCAGAAGAACTGACCGAAACTTCAAGGGGAAGTGGAGGTTTTGGGAGTACAGGGGTCAAGTAACACCTGACCGACCCGGAACATTCTTAATTAGGTATAGCTAGAATAAATGAAAATTATTGTTCCAATGGCCGGCAGGGGATCGCGTTTACGGCCGCATACATTGACGATCCCAAAACCCTTAATCCCCGTAGCAGGCAAACCTATAGTCCACAGATTGGTTAGTGATATTGCCAAAGTGTTGGGAGAACCTATTGACGAGGTGGCCTTTATTTTAGGGGATCCCGCTTTTTTTGGGGAGGACGTGGTAGAAAGCCTAAAGGAGTTGGCAAAGGAATTGGGAGCAAAAGCTTCTATCTATCGCCAGGAACAACCTTTAGGTACGGGACATGCGATTATGAGCGCCCAACCCTCCCTCACCGGACCTGCGGTAATTGCTTATGCAGACACTTTGATCCGGGCCGATTTTGATTTGGATAAGGATGCCGACAGTGTCATTTGGGTAAAACAGGTGGCAAATCCTAATGCCTATGGTGTTGTAGAACTAAATGAGCAAGGCCATATAGTAGAATTGGTGGAGAAGCCCCAGGAATTTGTGTCCGACCTGGCTGTGATTGGGATTTACTATTTTAAAGAGGTAAGTATATTAAGAGACGAACTTCAGTACGTTCTGGACAATGATATTACACGCGGTGGAGAGTACCAGATTAATGACGGTATCAAACGTATGATGGACAATGGGAAGCTATTTGTTCCCGGGAAAGTGGAGGAGTGGATGGACTGTGGCAACAAAACCGTAACGGTAGATACCAACAAACGCATGTTGGCATTTTTGCATAGTGATGGAGAAGAATTGATTGCGAATTCCGCTTTGAAAGAAAATTCGGAGATTATTGCCCCTTGTTTTGTTGGGGAAAACGTAGTGTTGAAAAATACCACAGTTGGACCTTACGTTTCCATAGGGAATAGTACCATAATTGAGAATTCCACCGTTAAAAATAGCTTAATCCAAAGTGAGAGCATTATCAAAAATGCGAAATTAGACAATGCCATGATTGGCAATCATGTAAAATATGACGGTAATTTTGAGACGATAAGCATTGGGGATTACTCAGTTTTGGAATAATTATTGTCATTAAAAAGTGGTTCTAAGCCATTTGGAAGTAATAATCACGTAGAAGTCGGTGAAATGAAGAGGAAGATCGTAATTTGTGCGTTAAAAGCGTTGTCAGTCCTGATGACTGTCCCGTGCTATGCACAAGAGGATCAAAACATTGAGGTTGAACCGAGTTCGGAGGTTTTTTTAGAAGAATATACCGATAAGTTTCAAGAAGCGTTTTTCGAAGCGCTAAAGCAAAAAGGCATTCAGAATTATGATCGTGCTGCGAATTTGCTACTGGAGTGTAAGCAAATGGATCCGGAAAATACTGTTGTGGATCATGAGTTAGCCAGGGTGTATCTTTTGGAAAAGCAATTTACCTATGCCAAAGCACATGCCATTGAAGCAGTAGTATCAGAACCTGAAAACTATTGGTATTTAAATACCTTATTGGAAATTCTGGACAACAGTTCCAATACGGTGGAGGGTATTAGGAATAGTATCCCCTATGAAAACGAATTGCTTCAACAAAACCTGGCGCTTATTTATTTTAATACGGCAAAGTATTCTCAGGCCCTGAGTTTACTTGACAATTTGAAAGCGGTAGAATTTGCAAAACGTTTGGAACGGAAGATCAAAGATTCCCTGTCGGCCATGGAAAAACCGGACAAGCAACCGTCAACGCTACGTTCAGAGCAGCCTGCAATGGATGATCCGTTGAAGGGATATAAAGAGAATCTTGAGCAATTGCTTACAGAAAAGGAATTTCATGCCGCAGCGGAATTGGCTAAAGAAGCAAAAGAAGCCTTTCCGCTTCAACCTTTTTTTTACTATGCGGAAGGAGTGGCCCTGGTAAAGCTGGACAAGTACAAAGAAGCCACTGGGACATTGGAAGAAGGTTTGGAACTGCTAATCGATGATACGTCTCTGGAAAACAAATTTTACAAGGAACTATCCACGGCATATACCGCATTGGGCGATCTACCTAAGGCAAACATGTATTTGAATAAAATAAAAACCGGCTCGTGATGAAAGCTTTGCAGCGGAAAAAGAATCTTGTTTTTGTTTGCGGTATACTTATCGCAATGCTTTTGGTGGGCTGTAAAGCAAAAAAAGCAGTAACTGCCGGGGAAGTGAATAATGCACTTTCCACAAAGCGGATCATACAAAATCACTATGCGAATGCTTTGGATTTTAATACCTTAAGCGGAAAGGTAAAGATTGATTATTTTGAAGGGGACAAAAAACAAGGAATAACAGTCAGTCTTAGGATGAAGAAGGATGAGGCTATCTGGATAAGTGCTCCTTTGGGAATTTTCAAGGCGTACATAACACCAAATAGGGTTTCTTTTTACAACAAATTGGAGGGGGAGTATTTTGATGGAGATTTTGACTATCTGAGTGACTTATTAGGGACGGAGATGGATTTTAAAAAGGTTGAAAATCTTTTGTTGGGAAACACAGTACTGGATCTTAGAGAAGAAAAGTATACCTCTGCAATCTTAAAGGGGGTTTATGCACTTGAACCTAAGACACAACAAGAGCTTTACGAAGTCTTTTTTGCTTTGGAACCCAAATTTTTTAGGACAAAAACCCAACAACTGTCGCAGCCACGAAAAGATCGGAGATTGGTTATGGAATATGACTATCAGAACATTGAGGGCAAGGTTACCCCGAGCTTTGTGATTATAGAAGCTTCAGACAGACAGGAGGTACGAAGTATACATTTGGATTTTAAAAATATAGAGTTGAACAGATCGTTAAACTTTCCGTATAGGATTCCTAAAGGATTTAAATCTGTAGTTGCCCGCTAAAATGTTTGTCATTAAAACATTTCATTTACTTTTTGGCATTGTCTTTCTCTTTTTTGGGAGTATTTCCTATGCGCAGTCCAACGAACAAAAAGCTTTGGAAGCCAGAAGAGCGGTACTCCAAAAAGAGATAGCCGAAATGAATCGGCTACTTTCCGAAGAAAAGAAAGAAAAAGGGAGCGTACTGGAGGAAATGGAAGCTTTGGATCAAAAAATCAATATCAGGCAGGAGTTGATTCGGGTAACCAATCAGCAATCCAATTTGCTCAACAGACAGATTAATGCGAATGTGCGAAAGATCTCTAAACTTAGAGAGGATCTGGAATTGTTGAAAGAAGACTACGCCCAACTTATCGTTCACTCCTATCAAAATAGGTCGGATCAGAACCGGCTGATGTTTTTGTTATCATCGGATAATTTTTTTCAGGCCTTTAAACGGTTCCAGTATTTGAAACAATACGCACAACATCGTAAGCAACAAGGCGAGGAAATCCAGGATATGACAACGGAACTCATGACTCTTAACAAAGAATTGGTCGATCAACGTAATGTTAAAACCAAATTGCTCGAGGAGAACCGGGTAATAAAACGACAACTCACCAAAGAAACTGCCGCCCAAAAAGAGCTTTTAAGAACTATTAGGGCTAATGAGAGCAGATATGCAAACATCATTCAAGAGAAAAGAAAAGAAACCAGGCGAATTGACCGGGAAATAGAGCGTTTAATACGGACCGCTATTGCCAGCTCCAACAAGGCTTCGGGAAGTGCCAATACCACAGCATTTAGTCTGACTCCTGAAGCAAAATTATTGGCGTCCAATTTTTCATCTAATAAGGGAAAGCTCATTTGGCCTGTGGAAAAGGGAATTAAGAGTCAGGGCTTTGGGGTGTATGCAGATAAGATCTATCCCGGGATAAAACATCAAAACAACGGGGTAACCATTACCACGAATAAAGGGGAGAAGGCCAGGGCAATTTTTGAAGGCGAAGTAGTTACAGTAATGACTGATAAAATGGGTCGTAAAGGCGTATTCATCCGGCACGGAAATTATATAAGCATGTATTGGAATTTGGCGAATAGTTATGTGCAAAAAGGGGATAAAGTAGCAGCAAAAGAGGAACTGGGTCAAATATATACCAATCGGTTTAATGGGGTTACAAAATTGAAGTTCTATCTTTATCAGGACACTAAAAAACTAAATCCGGAAGAATGGATTTACAGACTATAAGCAATGAAAACAATCACAGACCTAAGAGGGACCTTTGCGTTACATAATGGGGTAGGAATGCCGTATTTCGGTTTAGGGGTATATCTTTCTAAAGAGGGACAGGAAGTTATCAATGCGGTGAAATGGGCCATTAAAACGGGATATCGGCATGTAGATACTGCTTCGGTATATAAAAATGAGGAGGGTGTCGGTGAAGGGATTAAACAAAGTGGAATAGCCAGGGAGGATATTTTTGTAGTAAGTAAAGTATGGAACAATGATCAGGGGTACGAGACTACATTGCGCGCATTTGAAGGCAGTTTAAAAAGATTAGGTATGGAATACCTGGATTTGTACCTGATTCACTGGCCGGTAGCGGGCAAGTATAAAGAAACATGGAAGGCCCTTGAAAAATTGTATCGGGAAGGTAGAATACGGGCTATAGGGGTAAGTAATTTTCTAAAACATCATTTGGAAGATCTAGTTGAAACGTCGGAAATCGTTCCCATGGTGAATCAGATGGAGTTCCATCCGTATTTGGTGCAACAGGAGTTGTTGGCCTACTGCACTGCTCATAAGATTCAATATGAGGCATGGTCGCCGTTAATGCAGGGAAAGGTTTTTGGAATTGAAGCTATTCAAACCCTTGCTAGGAAGTACGGCAAGTCTGTGGCTCAGGTAGTATTGCGTTGGAACCTGCAAAAAGGAGTGGTTACCATTCCGAAGTCTTCCAAAAAGGAGCGCATTGTTGCCAACGCCAATATTTTTGATTTTGCATTGTCCGAAGAAGATGTTGCTCTTTTGGATGCAATGGACCGACGGCAGCGTTTTGGCCCGGATCCTGATAACTTTGACTTTTAGTGTTATGTAAACGTAAAATCTACAAACTACCTGACAACTTTTTTCTCTTATCGCATCATAAGAGTATGAAATACGCATTTTCCGTAGTATTACTAATGATTACGATTACCAGTTGTCACCTGGATTATGAAGATAACCAAAGATTGCTGATCAGGGGGGCAGTAAGTGATGTTGAAAATGCACCCTTTGCCGATGTTTCAGTTGAGGTATATGCATCCGGAAATTTTCTGGCGCCACGGTTATTTATTCCACCCTTTTTTGGATCATTAAAAAATGATACTGATTTAATAGGTCGAGGCACTACAAATAATCGGGGTAGCTTTGAAATAACTATTCCATCACCAGAGACTTTTGGGGTAATTTTTGCTATCGTTAATGATGAGGAATCCAGCTTGTACAAGCAAGATCACACCAGTATACTACTCAACGAGATTAATGCTATTGAACCTAATTCTTTGGTATATACCCTACCAAAATTTGAATTGCAAAAGATAGTCAATGCCACTTTTATAGGAACACGGAGCGAAAACAATAGTGACACCATTGAACTTAGATTGCAATACCCTCCTATTCAAAAGATGATTGACTTTTCAAATATTGAAGGTAATTCTGAAAGCGAACTGCTATTTGAAAAACTGCTACCGGAAGAAAACAGTACAAACATTGTTTTTAAAACGCTGCAACATAGTGTGGTAATTTTATCGTATAAACGCATTAACAAAGGTATTGTTGAAGAAAAGGAAGTTGAGATTTCAGCCAATAGTAATACCAATAGGTATGAGTATGAGTTTTAAACACATAGTAGTGTTGCTTGCTTTTTCAATGACAAGCCATATGATGTTTTCTCAGCAGAAAGAAAGGACTAGTAGTTATTATGATGTTTTAGGTGAGATGGGGGTTTCTTTTGCTTTGCCATTGGCGTACGGGCAAAATTTTCTCTCGGAAGCCTACACTACAGATATTGGTTTTTCCTTAAGAGGGATGGTTAGAGTTGACAAAAACTGGCTTTTGGGAGCCAATTTTGGATATTTTGGCGCTGAAGTTAGCAAAGTTGAACAGGTGGGGAATATGGATAATACTTCAATCCTACATTTACATGCCTTGGTAGCACATTCTTTTTTGAAGGTGGAAAGTAACTTGGGAGTACGTTCTGGAATAGGTCCTGGATATGCCAAATATCAGCATAGACTGGATAGGGCACGTTTTAAGGACACCGCTTTCTCACTATTGGCCTTTATTGAAGTTTCCTACCGTTTGGGAAAAACCGTAGGACTTCTTTTGAATTTTGAACATTACTGGGATTTTTTGGCGATAGATTCTGCACCAAGTCAAAACAATTTTTTTAGAAGAACACAGATTTTTTCTCCTTCGATTGGCCTAAAATTTTATATACTTTAATCCACAAAAAGGGCTCTCAATTCAGTAGCTTCCTTAGGTTTCATCTTTCCAGCAAGGACAAGGCTTAATTGCTTTCTACGTAATGCCGCCGCATAACGCTCTTTTTCCAATTCCGTTTCCGGTTGCAGCGGAGGTACTTCGGTGGGGCTACCGGTTTCATCCACGGCCACAAAGGTGTAGATGGCTTCATTAGCTTTGCTACGTTCTCCACTAATGCGGTCTTCCATCCAAACGTCCAGAAACACTTCCATGGAGGTACGAAATGCCCTGGATATGGCAGCTTCAACGGTAAGTACGCTTCCCAAAGGAACAGAACGATTAAAAGCCACATGGTTAACGGAAGCGGTGACAGTGATTCTACGACTGTGCCGCCGGGCGGCAATACTGGCTGCCCTGTCCATTCTTGCCAACAGTTCTCCGCCAAATAAGTTATTCAGAGGGTTGGTTTCACTGGGTAGGACCAGGTCCGTCATAATGGTACGCGATTCACTTGGAGTTTTTGCGAGCATACTTTTTTTGGTAAAGGTAGGAAAGCGATGTAAGCTGGTGGGATAAAGCGAATTTTATTTTTTTCGTTCCGACAACATCCAGGCGTCTTGAGATACCGTTCTCTTAATTTGTCTTAAGAATTGAAGCGCCTCTTTCCTGTCGTATAGTGTAGCATACGCCACTTGATGTAAGCCATAAGAATTGGTGCCCAAATAACGGGCCTGGTACCCCTGTTTTTTTAGCAATGCAATTTTTTTATCGGCATTCTCCCGTATCCTGTAGGCCCCTGCTATGATATGGTGTCGCGGATATGTCGCTCTCTTTGAAATTTCAAGTTGTAAGGCGGGTAGTTCCAAAGGGCTGCTTTCAAAGAAAGTGGCTTCCTGCAGGTAGCGGGACACTTGTTGTTGCGCTTCCTCGGCAACCACTTGTTTGCGTTTTTGTTGCTGCTGAAACAACTGATAGCCACTTATTCCTGTAGACAGCGCCAACAACAAGATGGCAGCATATTTTAAAAAGGGCCGTAAACCGGGAGTGCTACGTTTCTCAGGAGTGATCAAAAAAGGTACGCGTTCTTCCAAAACTTGTACCTCCTCCTTTAATGTCTCCCTGGAAATAGTTGTCATGGGAAAGGCGGATAGGCCAAATGAAGAAGCCAGGTAATTAATGGTATTTTCAGGAGTAAATAATATTTTTTGCTCTTTCCCCATCCAAAGCTTTCCAATACCTTCCAGGAAAAGGGATTCCCCATTTTCCAACTTTTCTTTCCAATGTTTTGTTTCCTGAAGCACTTGTTCAAGTAGTGCATCATAAGGCAATTTTTTAGTGTTAGCCATATGGGACACCAGAAGCCCGTCATTATGGATCAGGCTTTGATTAAATGACAAGGTTTTTGACGGAGGATATAATGTATTTTCTTTTGAATCAATTCGTGCGGAGAAAGTATTAGCGAGAAAAGCCCCAAAATCCGGTACAACTACACAGTTGTATCGGTACAGCAATTCTGCTATATAGTGTTCTACGCGCATCGCTGCAAATATTTAAAAAAATGAAGGGAGAAGGAATATGCCTGGTAACTTTTTATTAACATTTGATTTTTGGTATTTTGTGGAAAACTTTAGCCAATGGGCTATCTTCCGGATGATGAATTGATTGCGTTATTACGACTGCAAAACCTGCCGAACATTGGTGATGTAAATGCTAAAAAACTGATTGAACGTTGCGGGAGTGCTGCCCAGATTTTCAGGGAGCGCAAGGGGACACTTCAGAAGATCAACGGGATAGGGACCCACACCCTGGCCAAGCTTTATGACCCACGCTATTTAAAGGAAGCGGAACAGGAATACGCCTTTATTCAACAAGAGAAAACTGAATATTGCTTTTTTGGTAATGAAGACTATCCAAAACTCCTAAGACATTGTGTTGATGCCCCCATTATATTTTTCAAGCGCGGAAACATAGATTTAGAAGGAAAACACATCATTAGCATTGTTGGGACACGAAGGATCACAAATTACGGTCAAAACTTTATAGAAGAATTTATATCGGAAATTGCACCCTTACAACCGGTGATCATAAGTGGATTTGCCTATGGGGTTGATATAACTGCGCAGAAAGCGGCTATGGAACATGGACTGCAAACTATTGGTTGTTTAGCCCATGGATTAAATCAGATCTACCCCAGGAGACATCAAAAATATGTATCCGAGGTGGAAAGGAACGGAGGGTTTTTAACGGAGTTTTGGAGTATCAGCCAACCCGATCGGGAAAACTTTTTAAGAAGAAATCGCATCATAGCTGGTATCAGTGAAGCTACCGTGGTCATTGAATCTGCCGAGCAGGGAGGAAGTCTGGTCACAGCAGATATTGCCCATAGCTACAACAGGGAGGTCTTTGCAGTACCCGGTAGGTTTTCGGATACGCTTAGTACAGGCTGCAACAACTTGATCAAACAGCAGAAGGCCCATATGTTGACATCAGCTGCGGACCTGGTCTACATTCTGGGATGGCAGCTGGAGAATAAGAAAAAAACTACGGTACAAAAACAACTGTTTGTAGCGTTGGACGAAATGGAAAAGTCCATCTATGACTACTTACGATCAAACGGCAAACAACTGCTTGACACGGTGGCGCTGGAATGTCAATTGCCTGTTTTTAAAGTCTCATCTACGCTTTTAAACATGGAAATGAAGGGAGTGGTTCGCCCGTTACCCGGAAAATGGTTTGAAGCGATATGATATATTGCTTATACCTTCTTCTCTGAAGAATAGGTTGAGAAAGCTTCGGATGGTGCTCATCCGTGAATAGCGGATGGCGAAGTTTTGAAACCGGTTTTGCGAAGCAAAAATTCCTACAGAGAAGTGTCTTTTCTTTGATTCGTTTCTTTGGACAAGCAAAGAAATGAATGGTGTTAATTTTCTTTTTTGCATTGCCCAAAATAAACAAAAAGTTCCAGGCTGATTTTAAATTTCTTGAAATCCTGCGTCTTTCCACAGCAGCGCCATCCAGTCCGTTCCCGATTGTATCGGGATACTTTTTGGATGGCTTCCTACGCATCCTTTGTGAAAATACATGGATTTACTACGAAATTGAAAATAGGCCAGTTGTAGGAATTAATTGTAATTTTCTTATAAAATTAAAGTATGCAAACTTTTACGGTAGTTTTATTACTAGTCATTTTTGTTTTGTTGGCGCTTGATGTTTTTCTATTGTATAAAATCCAACAAAGCCCGGTAACCAGAAAAAGGAACAGTTTTGATAAGCGCTATTTTGAATTGAAATTCGAATTACGAGTTATAGAAGTAGTGGCAACCATTTTACTTCTGGTGGGAACTTTCTTAGGATTTGCAACACGACAAGAAATTAAAGGAGATGTCGAGAAAGAGTTGCGAGGGGATTTGGAACCGCTACAATCTGAATTGGAGGATTTAAGAATGCAAGTCTTATTGTATCAAAGTGCTTTGGATTCTTTAAAGTCAGAAGAGGGTCAGTCTATTGAAAATTTGAATGACGTTAAAAGAGAGTTTAATTTAATAAATAGAAAGGTAAATCAGACGCAGGAGGACTTGAAATATAATACCAGAATTTATGTTGCCAACAATTTAGTTTTTCAGACAAATAAAGAAGAGGAAACAAAAACGAATAAATATTGGTTTAAAAACTTAAGGACAATATATGGAGAGAAGCTACCAGACTTTAAAACGCCCCCATTGGTCATCACACAGGTCAAAGAGGGTGGTGTTAGTTTAATTGTTGTAGATATTTCAAAGGAATATGTTGAGTTAAGGCTCTCTCAAGAATCACTAATGCTTTATGATGCTGAATTATCAAATCACAATTTTGATATGTGGATTGCAGAACCGAATTAATACCCCACTTTCTCCCTGACCCGGGCTAAAACGGCATGGGCCACTGTTTTGGCTTTTTCTGCACCAATAGCAAGGGCTTCTTCCACTTCATCTAAATGATTCATATAGTACTCAAACTTTTCGCGAGGTTCTTCAAACTTTTGGAGTACCACTTCGTAAAGTGCTTGTTTGGCATGACCATACCCATAATTTCCAGCAAGATAGTTAGCACTCATTTCTTCAATCTGTTCCTGTGAAGCCAAAATCTTGTATAAGGCAAAAACATTGTCATTACGGGGGTCTTTTGGGTCTTCCATGGGAGTGCTGTCCGTTACGATGCCCATGATTTGTTTCCTCAACTTCTTATCGGTCTGAAATAGATTGATCAGATTATTGCGACTTTTACTCATTTTTTCCCCATCAGTACCCGGAACATACATGGTATTTTCCTGCACTTTTGCCTGAGGGAGCACGAAGGTTTCCCCCATTTGATTGTGAAAACGCGAGGCCACATCACGTGTCATTTCCAAATGTTGCAATTGGTCTTTTCCGACCGGAACGATTTCAGCATCATACAACAAAATATCCGCGGCCATAAGCATTGGGTAGGTAAAAATACCGGCATTTACATCTTGCAATCGATCTGCCTTATCTTTAAAGGAATGCGCCAGTGTTAATCTTTGATACGGGAAAAAGCAGCTTAGGTACCAGGCCAGTTCTGAAACCTGTGGCACATCACTTTGACGATAAAAAACGGTTTTTTCAATATCAAGACCAAAAGCCAACCATGCTGCTGCTGTGGCATACGTATTGTGCCGTAGCTCTTTCCCATCTTTTATTTGGGTGAGCGAGTGCATGTCAGCAATGAACAAAAAGGATTCGTTTTCAGGTTGTTGTGCCATTTGTATGGCAGGAACAATAGCCCCTAGAATATTCCCCAAATGCGGTACTCCAGTACTTTGGATACCTGTTAAAATACGAGCCATTCCGTTTAGGATTTGGCCATAAAAGTAAGCATAACAGGAGGGATAAAAAAAGGGGATAAACGCCGTTTAAAAGCTTTAGGAAAATTCCTTACTTTTTGAATAATCCTGCAACAAACAGGATAACAATGGCACCGATTACGCCTGTAATTAAATACCCGATCAGGCCAGACCCAATATGTATGCCTAAGGCTGCAAAGAGCCAGTTCCCCACGGCTCCTCCCACAATTCCCAAAATAATGTTGATTAAGGTTCCAAAACCACCACCCTTCATAATTTTTCCGGCCAACCAGCCGGCCAGGGCACTTATTAGGATAATATATATGAAACGCATACTATGGTTTGTTGGTTATATTCTTAAAGATAGCCAAAAATTCTACTTTTGATCTGTGTTGCGATTTTTCAAGAACATGGGCCATGTATTTTACCGAATCTGGTTTTACCTATTGGTCGCCCTACCCATTTTAGTGTTCTCACCACTTTTGCTGTTGACCACATTTTCCGATTCAACCTACAAAGCTTTTTATTGGTTGGCTCGGAATATATGGGCTAAAACCATTTTGTTTGGTATGGCGTGTCTGCCGCAAATTGAATGGAAACAAAGAATGAACAGTGATATGAGCTATATGCTGGTGGCCAATCATACGAGTATGCTGGATATCATGTTGATGCTTTATGTGAGTAAGAATCCTTTTGTTTTTGTGGGGAAACAGGAATTAGCAAAAATTCCCGTCTTTGGCTTTTTTTATAAGAAGGTCTGCATTTTAGTGGATAGAAATAACCCAAAAAGCAGATCGGCGGTATATCGCAGTGTTCGCCGACGACTGGAAAAGGGATTGAGCATCTGCATTTTCCCGGAGGCTGGTGTTCCCGAAGAAGATGTCATTCTGGATGAGTTTAAGGACGGGGCCTTTAAAATAGCAATCACACATAAGATTCCCGTTGTTCCTATTGTTTTTTTGGATTGTAAAAAACGTTTCCCTTTTCGCTTTTTCAGCGGAGCACCAGGAAAACTTCGTGTTGTGGTACATCCATTTCTAGAAACAGCCGGTTTGGAAACTAAAGATGCGCTACATACCAAAGAAGTAGTCAGAAAAATAGTCTTGCAGGATTTGCTTACTGAACACGAAGTGTAATGCCAGTTTTTTAACGGCCGTTTTGGAATACACAAGGCTAACACTTATGTGAAATGCAAAAAAAGCCCTGCAATGCGCTGCAGGGCTTTTGAGTAGACCGCGAGTGCGGTTTACCTAACCAACATTTTTCCTAGAACCTGAAACTAAGGCCGCTGTATACCCCAACGGAATAAGGTCTAAAATTACCACCTTCTATTTCCGAAAAAGTATTCAACTGATATTTAAACATAGGTTCCAGGTTCAACTGTATTTTTGGAGCAATTTCATAATTTAAACCCACACCTATATTGGTGCTGAAGTTTACATTGTTTACATTATTGGCCTCTCCCATTTCGGTAATCAAGCCCTCGGATTCCAGGGTTACTGCATTATCCACTAAAAAAAGTGAACTGATCCCTCCAATGATATTCACACCAAATTTTCTATTCACCAGGGCGTAGTTCAATTCCATGGGTACCTCTACATAGCCCAGTTGTTGTACCATGCGGCCTTCCAGCGGTGAGATCTCTCCGGCGAAGGCGTTACTATCAACTGTTGGCGGGCTGCTGGCCTTGCTTTCTACTACTAAGTTTCTGGAGTTTTGAGCATAATCAATATTGTCAATTAGGGCATTACTGGGAGTGGCTAAAGAAGAAGTAAACACCACATCATTGGTGTCATAACCAAAATCAACCATGTGCACCCCGGAACGGATGCTCAACTTTTTGCTCACATTATAGGAAACCATAAGACCATAGCTTAAATTTACTTTTCCCGATTTTGAATTTGGGGCAAAGTTGGAATGAATGGGTGAACCTTCTCCTAGTGAATTGAAGTAAACCGGAGCTATGGCGGGTCCCATAGACCATCTGTTATTTGGTCTGTTTTCTGCAAGGGCTTCTTCTTCCAGCTCTTTTTGTTTCTCAATAGCTTCAAAAATGGAAGTTGTATTCTCTTCCACTTCCTGCTGGGCCACCGCCTCTTCTGTTTGCTTTTCCGGAATGATTGCGTCTAATGCATCCTTTGTTTTTGCAGCAGCTTCCTTTTCCACGTTTTCTGTTGCCAGACTATTATTTTCCTGCTGCTCCCGGAAGTTTTGATTTTGGGATTCCCGCTCTACCAGGGATTGGGGGTCCTCAGGAGGTGTTACCCTTTTTTCGTTAGCGGCCGTTGCAATCCCATCGGAAGGCGCTCCTTTTTGTGTAACATCATTCCTCTTATTCCCGGGAAGATCAGTTCCATCGGGTTTTGTCATGGTCTCCTCCTTAACAGGAATTTCATTCTCCACGACTTGAGGGGCTTCCTGTAGGTCGGACGAGATAGGGGTTAAATTACTATCCTTTTCAATGTCTTTGCCCTGGGTTTCGGTAGCGCTCTTTTGTGTGCCTACCACAGGTTGATCCGGAATTATATTCTCATCCGTTGATGGACTAAAAATGTAAAACAATACAGCCAGGAGGGCTGCTACCCCGCCTAACTGCCACCAAATAGGGATTACCCTTTTCTTTTTCTTCTTGTCCAAAGAAGCCGCTATCCTTGCCCAAACCGTAGCATCTGGAAGCTCTTGAAAGTCTTTGAGCTTTTCCCTGTAAAGGTCATCCAAATTATTTTTTTTCATCTGTTTTAGGTTAAGCGATATTTATATTTTCTTTTTCAATTTTTGATTTTAGGATCATCCTGGCCCTGGCCAAATTGGATTTTGAAGTTCCCGTTGAAGTGCCCAGCATTTCACTAATCTCCTTGTGGGAATAACCGTCCAATACATACAGGTTAAAGGTTAATCGATATCTGTTGGGTAACTCCTGGATATATTCCAACAATCGGGATAGGCTAATAGAGGCGTTATCGGTCTCTAAATTCACCTCTTCTCCCATATTCTCGGTAACCAGATCCAAATGACGTTCTTTCCGATATTTCTGTAATACCGTATTCACGGTGATCCGTTTCATCCATCCTTCAAAAGAACCTTTGCTATTGTATTGGCCTATTTTATCAAAAATGGTCATAAAACTATCGTGCAGATTATCCTCCGCCTCTGTTTTGTTTCGGGAGTATTTAAGGCACATTCCAAAAAGAACGCCTGAATATTTCCGGTAGAGTTCCTCCTGTGCCTTTCTATTATGCTCCTTACAGCGTTTTATGAGTTCATCCAGACTCAAAATGTTGGTTAGATTATTTTAAATTACTCAGCGGTCATCATCGGCACCTCATATTCCAAATATATCGGGTCACCATCGGCATCATCTCCAGAATAAAAAAGGAGGCGATACGTACCATCATGAATTGTCCTAATGCGCAAAGGGGAAGATATCGTATCATTTAACACGGTACAGTCTTCATTAGTAAGTACAGAGCCAATAGCCACTATGTTCAATACCCCATCACTAATTTCAAAGACATCAAACCCCTCGAAGAAAGTACAGTCATCTACCCTGACAATAGAGACATCAATTTCATGGTCGCTATTCAACGTAAAGCTTTCCGGAACAGCTGCCTCTGTAATTTCCATTGCTTCGAAATGAAAATTCTCACCAGTATCCAATTCGCAACCGGACAAAACAGTAGTAAGTACGCATATTACTATTTGCCAAGAATAACCTTTCATATTTATTAAAACAATAACGTAAAAGAGATGCCTTTTTGCGTCTTAGGTTGCGTAAGCCAGGCCTTTTTAAGGTTAGGGATCGGGTGAATTAGTCGCTTAAAGCAGCAATGGCTTCTTTGATCTTACCTTCCAGTTCCTCTATCAGTTCGGGATTGTCTTCCAAAAGCGCTTTGACTGCATCCCTGCCTTGTCCAAGCTTGGTATCTCCATAACTAAACCATGAACCACTCTTTTTGATTATCTCGTAAGCAACCCCGAGATCCAGGATTTCACCTACTTTGGAGATCCCCTCTCCGTACATAATATCGAATTCAGCGGTTTTAAATGGAGGAGCCACCTTGTTTTTAACCACTTTTACCCGGGTTTTGTTTCCTAGGACCTCCCCGTCCGTACTTTTAATTTGTGTAGAACGCCTAATATCCAAACGGACAGAGGCATAGAACTTTAGGGCATTTCCTCCGGTTGTTGTTTCAGGGTTTCCGAACATCACACCAATTTTTTCCCGCAATTGATTTATAAAAATAACGGTACAGTGGGTCTTGCTAATGGTTGAGGTCAATTTCCGCAAGGCTTGTGACATTAACCGTGCATGAAGACCCATTTTGGAATCTCCCATTTCCCCTTCAATCTCACTCTTAGGGGTCAGCGCGGCTACGGAATCAATAATTACAATATCTATAGCTCCGGAGCGAATAAGATTATCCGTAATCTCTAAGGCTTGTTCCCCATGATCCGGTTGGGAAATAATCAGATTGTCAATATCTACGCCTAGTTTTTTCGCGTAGAAACGATCAAAAGCGTGTTCCGCATCAATAAAAGCAGCAATTCCTCCGGCCTTCTGCGCTTCCGCCATAGCATGCAAAGTGAGTGTTGTTTTTCCTGAAGATTCGGGGCCATAGATTTCTATAACCCTTCCTTTAGGATAACCCCCTACACCTAAAGCCAAATCCAGCCCTATGGAGCCGGAAGAAATAACCTCAACGTCTTCAATAACGTGTTCCCCCATTTTCATTACAGCACCTTTCCCATAAGTCTTATCCAATTTATCCAGGGTGAGCTTCAGGGCTTTAAGCTTGGCGTCTTTTTCGTTGCTCATTTCAAAAAAAATTAGAGAACTAAAATACCATTTCTTTATTACTTTGAGAGCGTCACGCAACCTTTTTGATAAGTCCTTATCTATATATAGCTAATTCAAATACTCTTATTGCGCAATGCGCATTGAGATTCAATACACTATTTCAAACTTGTCTATGGAAAAGAAAGGATAGTGGTCAAAAGGCACCTCAGTGATTCAGGTGCCTTTTTTATTTAATTACCTTTGTCATTCATTGGGATTATTCTTTTACTTAATTATTGGTATAGCATGCAACTGTACAATACATTAAGTGCGAAAGAAAGGGAAAAGCTCATAGAGCAGGCGGGCAAAAACCGGCTTACTATCTCTTTCTATAAATACGCACATATTGGAAACACAAGGATTTTTAGAAACCACCTTTTCTTTCACTGGAATGTACTGGACGTCTTAGGTAGAATCTATGTAGCCAGGGAAGGAATAAATGCACAACTTTCCATTCCTGTAGAAAACTTTGAGGCTTTCAAGGATCATCTGAACAGTATCTCTTTTTTAGAAGATGTACGGTTGAATGTAGCTATTGAACAAGACAATAAATCTTTTCTGAAGTTAAAGATAAAGGTGAGAAAGAAAATTGTTGCAGATGGTTTGGATGATGACACCTTTGATGTAACCAATAAAGGGGTTCACGTTAATGCGGAACAATTTAACCTGCTCCTTGAAGATCCTGATAGTGTGGTAATTGATATGCGCAACCACTATGAAAGTGAAATAGGGCATTTCAAAAACGCCGTAACCCCGGATGTGGATACCTTTCGGGATTCTTTAGATATTATTGAAAGGCAGTTAGCAGAACATAAGGAGGATAAAAAATTAGTAATGTATTGTACCGGAGGCATTCGGTGTGAAAAGGCCAGTGCTTACTATAAACATAAGGGCTTTAAAAATGTGTACCAGTTAGAGGGGGGTATTATTGAATATACCCGTCAGGTAAGGAAGTCCGGACTGGAAAATAAATTCAGAGGGAAAAATTTTGTTTTTGACCATCGGCGGGGAGAACGGATCTCAGAGGAAGTTATCTCCCGATGCCATCAATGTGGAAAACCGTGCGACACTCACGTCAACTGTGCCAATGAAGCTTGCCACCTTCTATTTATCCAATGCGATGAATGTGCGAAAAAAATGAATAATTGCTGCTCAAAAGGTTGTATGGAGGTTGTTGCCTTACCGTTTGAAGAACAAAAAAAGCTCCGAAAAGGAAAGTCCGTGAGCAACAAGATTTTTAAAAAGGGGCGTTCCACAGTGCTTAAGTTCAAAAAATGAAGTCCTTGCGGTGCTCAATTTTAGTTATCTTTACCAGTAATAGTTTTATGAACCTCAATCAGGAAATCCATACGTTGTTGATTTCTTGATACAAGATATTTTATATGGGATGTAGCAGTTGCTCGAACGGAAAGGATGGGCAACCGCGCGGTTGTAGGAACAATGGCACCTGCGGCTCGGATGGTTGCAACAAACTTACCGTTTTTGATTGGCTGGCCAATATGTCGCTTCCTAATGGTCAAAAACCCTTTGACTGTGTGGAAGTAAGATTTAAAAACAGCAGAAAGGAGTTTTTTAGGAACACAGAAGACCTTCCTCTAGCCATAGGAGATGTAGTGGCTACCCAAGCAAAATCCGGTCATGACGTGGGTATCGTAACCTTGACCGGGGAACTGGTAAAAGTACAAATGAAGCGGAAAAAAGCGGATCCGCTTGATGAGGGATTACCCAAAGTGTATCGGAAAGCTACACAAAGAGACATCGATATTTGGCAAAAATGCAGGGCTAAAGAGGAGGAAATTAAAAAGCGCTCCAGGGAAATCGCGATTTCGTTGCGATTAGAGATGAAGCTAAGCGATGTCGAATTTCAAGGAGATGGTTCAAAAGCCACTTTTTATTACACGGCGGAAGACCGGGTAGATTTTAGGCAGCTCATAAAAGATATGGCCAAGGCCTTTGGCATTCGTATTGAAATGCGGCAGATTGGGTATAGGCAAGAAGCACAACGTTTGGGAGGTATCGGTTCCTGTGGTCGTGAGCTTTGCTGCTCCACCTGGCTTACGGATTTTAGATCGGTGAGCACGGCCTCCGCAAGATATCAACAATTGGCACTGAATCCTCAGAAATTAGCAGGACAATGTGGCAAGCTCAAATGTTGCCTTAACTATGAATTGGATATGTATCTTGAGGCGCTAAAAGATTTCCCCCCCACAGACTGTAGATTAGAAACCGAGAAAGGCATGTCGTATTGTCAAAAAGTGGATATTTTTAAAGGGATGCTTTGGTTTTCATACAAAAATGATCCTTCCAATTGGCATGCCCTGGAAAGGGCTAAGGTTTTAGAGGCATTGCAGCGAAACAAAAAAGGAGAAAAAATCGAAAGTCTGGAGGCTTATGTTGCTGAAATCCATGTAGGAGACCCGTCGGTTTTCGGGAATGGAGTAGGACAGGATAGTCTGACGCGCTTTGACAGGCCCAGTAAAAAGAAGAAAAAGAGGAGAAAAAACCGAAGGAAAAGTGATAAAAAACAACAAGCGGCCAAAAATGTTTAGTCGGGTTTTTATCCTTCTGATTTTAGTTAGTGGTATTTCTTGTAACAGGGGACTGGTGTTTTCGGAGTATTCATCATTGAACAAGGGAACCTGGGCAAGCCAGGACACCATTTCTTTCGCATTTTCGGAATTGGACACTACCGCCAACCACCATTTGTTCCTAAACATAAGAAATGATGAAAGCTATGAGTTTAGTAATCTTTTTTTGATTTTGCAACTGGAAGCCCCTGACGGGAATATTGTGGTAGACACTTCAGAGTACAAAATGGCTTTACCCGATGGGCAATGGCTGGGAAAAGGCGCCGGAAGTGTGAAAGAAAACAAGCTTTGGTATAAGGAAAACATCAGTTTTTCCGAATCTGGCGTATATACCTTACATATCCGGCATGCAATGCGACGCAATGGAGAGGTAGAAGGCTTAGCAATGTTGAAAGGCATAACGGATGTTGGGCTACAAATAGAAAAAGCGAATTAAAAATAACAATGGCTGCGAAAAAATCCCCACAAAATCCATTCAAAAGATTTGTAAAGTGGTTTTGGATACTGTTTGGTTCCGGAATACTTGTGATTATTCTGTTTTTTTTGTTGGCCTCCTGGGGGGTTTTTGGGGAGATGCCCACTTTTGAACGACTGGAAAACCCCCAAACCAATCTTGCTACCGAATTCATCTCTTCTGATGGCGAAACCTTAGGGAAACTATACCTGGATGACAACAGGACTCCGGTATCTTTTGACGAGCTACCTCAACATTTGGTGGAAGCCCTTGTGGCCACAGAGGACGCCAGATATTACAACCACTCCGGGATTGACGCCAGGGGAACGTTAAGAGCGGTTTTGTTTCTCGGTAAACGTGGAGGGGCAAGTACTATTTCACAACAGCTTTCCAAATTGCTATTTACTAAAAAACCATCCGGGGGAGTAGAGCGAATTATGCAGAAAGTTAAAGAATGGGTAATTGCCACAAGGTTAGAGAAACAATACACCAAAGAAGAGATTATTCAAATGTATTTAAACCAATACGATTTCCTGTACAATGCAGATGGAATTCGTTCGGCATCCAGAATTTACTTTGGGAAGGAACCTATTGACCTTCGCGTTGAAGAATCTGCTGTTTTGGTGGGAATGCTGAAAAACTCATCGTTATACAATCCTATTCGCAGAGAAGAACTCACTTTAAACCGGCGAAATACGGTTTTGGGACAAATGGCGAAATACGGATATATTTCTAGGGAATCCAAAGATTCGCTGCAGGCGCTCCCGATGAAGATCAACTTTAATCCGGAATCACATCGTGAAGGACTAGCCACTTATTTTAGAATGTACATGCAACGATGGTTAAATCAGTGGGTGGAGCAGAACAAAAAGCCGGATGGCACCAAATACAATATCTATTTGGATGGGTTAAGCGTGTATACCACTATTGATTCCCGTATGCAGAAAAATGCAGAAGAGGCGGTGGAAACCCACATGAAACGATTACAGGCAGAGTTTTTTGTGCAAAACACCACGCAACGCAATCCCACCACTCCTTTTACGGGCCTGGAAGGGTATGAAATTGACGTCATACTGGAACGTGCCATGAAAAATTCGGCACGTTGGAAATCCATGAAAAGGCAGGGAATCTCAGAAAACAAAATTCGCGCTTCCTTCCGGGAAAAAGCGGAAATGACGGTTTTTGATTGGAACAGCGATTCCTACGAAAAGGATACGGTGATGACCCCTCTGGATTCCATTCGGTATTATAAAACGTTTTTACGTACGGCTATGATGTCTATGGATCCTCAAACCGGCCATGTAAAGGCCTGGGTGGGTGGTATAGATTATAAGCATTTCCAATACGATAACGTTATTCAGGGGTCGCGGCAAGCCGGATCCACCTTCAAACCTTTTGTGTATGCTGCTGCTATAGATCAGTTGAGGTATTCGCCCTGTGATTCTCTGCCCGACTCACAATATTGCATTGAGCCATTAAAACATGGCAATATGGAAGCCTGGTGCCCAAAGAATTCGGATGGAAAGTATTCCGGGGAAATGAAAACGCTCAAAAATGCGTTGGCAAATTCTGTGAATACTATCACGGCTCAGTTAATTGACAAAGTAGGCCCGGGGTCGGTGGTAGAAATTGCAAAGAACATGGGGCTAACACGAGAGATCCTTGAAGTTCCCGCCATAGCCCTTGGGACGCCTGAATTTAACGTTTACGAAATGGTGGGGGCTTACGGTACGTTTGCCAATCAGGGGGTTTACGTAAAACCCGTTATGATCAGCAGAATTGAAGATAAAAACGGCACTGTCCTTTATGAATACATTCCCCAAACCAAAGATGTGCTTAGCAAAGATGTGGCCTATGCGATGATCAATCTGATGGAAGGCGTAACGGAATACGGTTCCGGAGCACGTTTGCGGCATAACTTTAACAAAGAGAATACGGTATATAAGGAAGTCGTTACCGGCTATCCCTATGAATTAAATAATCCTATAGCGGGGAAAACCGGAACCACACAAAATCAAAGCGACGGATGGTTTATGGGCATGGTGCCCAATCTGGTCACCGGAGTTTGGGTGGGAGGAGAAGACCGGGCTACGCATTTTAATAGTTTAAACTATGGGCAAGGGGCTTCTATGGCGCTGCCTATTTGGGCGCTGTACATGAAGGCCAATTATGGCGATACAGATCTGGGGGTATCCCGGGAAGCGTTTGAAGAACCGGAAGAGTTGTCCATTAATGTAGATTGCACCAAAATTTTAGAGGAGATTAAGGAGGATATGGATACGGAGGATGATTTAGAGGACCTGGATTTTTAAAGATCAATTCTTATGATACATAAGACCGTTGCCAATGTGCAAAAAGCACTTGAAGGGGTGCAGGACGGCATGACATTTATGCTGGGAGGTTTTGGACTTTGTGGAATTCCTGAAAACGCTATTGGAGAATTAGTACGCTTAAAGATTAAAGGTATTACGTGTATTTCCAACAACGCCGGAGTTGATGATTTTGGCCTGGGCTTGTTGCTTCAAAATCATCAAATTCAAAAAATGATATCTTCCTATGTCGGCGAGAATGATGAGTTTGAGCGCCAAATGTTAAGTGGTGAATTGGAAGTAGAACTCACCCCACAAGGCACCTTGGCCGAGAAATGCAGAGCAGCGCAATCCGGATTTCCTGCTTTTTATACTCCCGCCGGATATGGTACTGAAGTAGCCATAGGAAAGGAGACCCGGGAATTTAACGGAAAAATGTATGTTTTGGAGGAAGCGTATCAGGCCGACTTTGCTTTTGTTAAGGCCTGGAAAGGGGATCATGCGGGGAACTTGATCTTTAAGGGAACAGCCAGAAATTTTAATCCGTGCATGTGTGGCGCTGCTAAAATTACAGTAGCAGAGGTTGAGGAACTGCTTCCGGCTGGAAGTTTGGATCCCAACGAAATTCATATCCCGGGGATTTTTGTACAGCGGATCTTTCAGGGAGAGCACTTTGAGAAAAGGATAGAACAGCGAACGGTAAGAAGAATAGAAAATGCTTGACAAAAATGGCATAGCGCAACGTATTGCGAAAGAAGTGAAAGACGGGTACTACGTCAATCTGGGCATAGGTATTCCCACCTTGGTGGCCAATTTTGTCCGTGATGATATTGAAGTGGAGTTTCAAAGTGAAAATGGAGTATTGGGCATGGGGCCATTTCCTTTTGAAGGGGAGGAAGATCCTGATGTGATCAATGCAGGGAAACAGACGATTACCACATTACCAGGGGCGTCGTTTTTTGATTCGGCTACGAGCTTTGGGATGATTCGGGGACAACATGTTCACCTTACCATTTTAGGGGCTATGGAAGTTGCTGAAAACGGGGATATTGCCAATTGGAAGATTCCTGGTAAGATGGTAAAAGGAATGGGAGGAGCAATGGACCTTGTGGCCTCTGCAGAGAACATTATCGTCGCTATGACACATACCAACAAGGCAGGAAAATCCAAACTGCTTAAACGATGCACACTCCCCCTTACCGGAGTCGGTTGTGTAAAGAAGATCGTAACTAATCTTGCGGTTTTGGAAGTAAAAGCGAACGGGTTCCACCTCCTTGAGCGGGCACCAGGGGTTACGGTAGAGGAAATAAAAAAGGCCACCGAAGGCCATCTTGTGGTTCCTGATGAAGTCCCGGAAATGCTACTGTAATTGATGGGCAAGGGGTAATATTGCCCTTTAGAAGACTTTGGCAACAACTGAACCGTACTTCACAACAAAAATTTTAACGTTTCTATAAAGTGGAATATTTTTGAAATGTTGAAAAAAAACCCCAAATTAACCCCATAAATTTTTAACCCCATGATTGTTGAATTTAACCAGGAACCTGTAGCTGTTGAAGAGGAAATACAGGTATACCACAACGATTTTTTCAGTGGTATGTTAAGATTGGCAAGAAAGCTATTTATGTTATAACCCAATCATCAAAACAAAACCCTTCAGAGCCGATTTATAATCGGCTTTTTTCATTTTCTGTGGGGATGGCATTGCCGTTTGGCAAATGTATTTTACAGGATTTGGAACTTCTGATATCACTATCATGCATCACTTTTAGCACAGATTTCGAGAACATAACTGTCCTTAGGAGGCAGAATTTTTGGGATAAAGAGCTTCTGGATAAATTGTTGTCACTGCATTATTAAATAGGGCGATATAGCGGGTTACTTAAAGCTTAACGAGAATAGTTCCTTTTCAGCCTTACTAGGTGTCAAAGCCATAGAATTAGAGCGGGTTTATGCACCTGCGGATTTTTGGGAAGAGGAAGATTTCCTCTCCGAATAGAAAAGGGCCGTGGAAAAAGAAGGTTAAAGACGAAGCATTTTGTCCAAATGAATGATATCTCCTTCAGCCTGTAATTTAAAAGCAATTGCATTTTCAAAGGCTACATGCACCAGGAGCGCAATGGCTTTTGCATTTGATTTGGTGAGGCTATTGGTTCTGTAGATTACGTCCCTTATGGTAGAGAAGCTAACATTACTTCTCAGGGCTATGTTGGCAAGATCATCTTTAGAGGTGGTCCTCCGAAGAATAGTGGATAGTTTTTCATTAATAGGCTTGCCATAATCTTCTTGGCTAAACATTGTCTCTCCTTGAATGGTTAGGAAATACTTTTTTCTCGGAAACATTTTAGTAGCACCAGGGTTTTCACATTATTACTTTATCTATTCTTGTTCTATATTTGTTTGTAATTGAATTACAGATAAGCGTCGTTTTTTTGCATATAAGCATAAATATATGCAAAAATATTACATAAATCACTTCGTGTGCAGATATTAAAGCATTTAAGAAGAAAAAAAGGGATTCGTCAAAAGGATTTGGCCATTGAGATTGGCGTGAGTCTGCGAACCATTCAACTTTACGAAAAGAAAGGCGCAAATATTCCTATTAAAAACCTTAACAAGATAGCGGCTTACTTTGAAACTACCGTAGGGGAATTGTATTTACAGGAAATAAATGAGGAAAGAGAGCCGTATCTCAAAAAAGAAGTGTTCACCCATAAGGGCACTGTTATACGGCATCTACCCAATGGCAAAGTCTTGGTTAGTGCACATTTGGTGCTCCTGGCTAACCAAAACGCTTTTCTTGAGAAATTCAGGGAGGATGCGGTCGTAAGTGAGTTCATTCGGATAGAATTTTTGTTGGATTTTGCGAAGGAATCCCATTATATGGCTTTTGAGATCTCAGGAAATGCAATGGATGATGGTACCAGTAACGCCATTCCGGGAGGGGCATTGGTGCTTTGCAGAAGGGTAATGGAAAATGAGTTGAAAGCGAGTCCTCAAAAATTCTTGGATACTGCATTTATGGTAGTGACGAAGGACCGAATCCTGTGTAAATGGATTACAGACTTTTCTGAGGAGACGCAGGCCTTGTTATGCCACAATCTAAATCCTTCACCGGAATTCAAAGATTTTGAAATGCGGTTATCTGAAGTTTTAGGCCTGTTTCAGGTAGTGCGAAAACAATTTTGATCGGCACATCATATGCGGGAAGGGATTAAAAAGGGTAAGAGAGGATATAGCTTTCTTCATGAAGATCCCCTGGTAAAGCTTATGATATAAACAAAAACACCCAAACTGTAATAGTTTGGGTGTTTTTATTACTATTGTAGCGATGGTTATCCCTTCAAACTGGCCGAAAGGTATTCCCGGTTCATCCGGGCAATGTTTTCCAGGGAAATCCCTTTGGGACACTCCACTTCACAGGCTCCTGTATTGGTGCAATTCCCAAAACCTTCCAAATCCATTTGGCGTACCATGTTTTGGACGCGGTCTGCGGCTTCTACCTGACCTTGAGGTAATAAAGCAAATTGAGAGACTTTAGCGGCGGTAAACAGCATGGCGCTTGCGTTTTTACAGGCAGCAACGCATGCCCCACATCCTATGCAGGTAGCCGCAGCAAAGGATTTATCTGCCATATCTTTCTCAATAGGGATAGCATTGGCATCCACAGGACGTCCGGAAGTATTCACCGAAATATAGCCACCGGCTTGTTGTATGCGTTCAAAAGCACTTCGATCCACAATCAAGTCCTTGACCACCGGAAATGCTTTTGCTCTCCAGGGTTCAATAACTATGGTATCCCCATCGTTAAAGCTTCGCATATGCAACTGGCAAACTGTTATTAAGGAATCGGGACCATGAGGGCGCCCGTTGATCATCAAGGAACAGGTACCGCAAATCCCCTCACGACAGTCGTGATCAAATTCAATGGGCTCTTCCCCTTTAGCTATTAATTCTTCATTTAAGACATCCAGCATTTCCAAAAAAGACATGTCACTTTCAACGCCATCCAGGGTATAGTCTACCATCTGCCCTTTGGAACGGGTATCTTTCTGTCGCCAAATTTTAAGATATAATTTCATAGCAATCTTATTTGTAGGAACGTGTTTTTACTTCAATATTTTCGTACAGCAGATCTTCTTTGTGTAGTTTGGATTTGGAGGGATCACCATTGTACTCCCAGGCAGCCGCATACTTAAAGTTTTTATCATCACGTAAAGCTTCTCCCTCTTCGGTTTGATACTCTTCCCTAAAGTGGCCTCCACAGGATTCATTTCTGTGCAATGCATCCATAGCAAAAAGCTCTCCTAATTCCAAAAAGTCAGCTACACGACCTGCTTTTTCCAATTCCTGGTTTTTGGCATCAGGACTCCCCGGAATTTTTACGTTTTCCCAAAAGTCTTTGCGCAACTCCGCAATTTCTTTGATGGCTTCTTTAAGGCCTTGTTCATTACGCGCCATTCCACACTTGTTCCACATAATCTTACCCAATCGTTTATGGTAGTGGTCCACAGAGTGGATTCCGTTAGCAGACATTAGCTTTTGGATGCGGTCCCGTACATTTTGCTCCGCTTGGTCAAATTCAGGACTATCCGTTGGGATGGCGCCGGTCCTGATATCATCGTTTAGATAGTCGCCTATGGTATACGGCAATACAAAATAGCCATCTGCCAAACCTTGCATTAGCGCTGAAGCTCCCAGGCGGTTAGCGCCATGATCACTAAAGTTAGCTTCCCCGGCAGAGTAGCAACCGGGAATAGTGGTCATTAAATTGTAATCTACCCAAAGACCACCCATAGTGTAATGCACGGCGGGATAGATCATCATTGGGGTTTTATAGGGGTTTTGGTCTACGATCTTTTCATACATCTGAAAGAGATTCCCGTATTTGGCCTCAACCACTTCTTCTCCTAATTTGCGAACCGTAGCATCGTCCGGATTTTTCATTCCGGAGGTCAACGCTTTTTCACGGCCATACCGCATGATAGCCGATGTAAAATCCAGATAAACGGCCTCACCGGTTTTATTCACCCCGTAACCGGCATCACAACGCTCTTTGGCAGCACGTGAGGCCACGTCCCTGGGAACCAGGTTGCCAAAAGCAGGATAACGTCTTTCCAAATAATAATCCCGATCTTCTTCGGCAAGTTCGGTGGGCTTTAATCTACCCTCCCGGATAGCCTGGGCATCTTCCAATTTCTTGGGCACCCAAATACGACCATCATTACGGAGCGATTCCGACATTAATGTGAGTTTGGATTGATGATCGCCTGAAACCGGGATGCACGTGGGATGAATTTGAGTGTAACAAGGATTGGCAAAATAGGCTCCGCGTTTATGTGCTTTCCAGGCAGCCATTACATTGGCACCCATACAATAGGTAGAAAGGAAGAAAAGGTTGCCATATCCTCCTGAAGCAATAACTACAGCATGTGCCGAATGTCTTTCTATTTCACCCGTCACCAGATTTCGCGCAATGATCCCGCGGGCTTTCCCCTCTACAAGAACAAGATCCAACATTTCGTGACGGGTATACGACTTTATTTTACCCCTTTGTATTTGCCTGTTCATAGCGGCGTATGCCCCTAGAAGCAATTGTTGCCCTGTTTGCCCTTTGGCGTAGAACGTTCTTGAAACCAATACCCCCCCAAAAGAACGATTATCCAGGAGGCCTCCGTATTCGCGGGCAAAAGGAACCCCTTGCGCAACACATTGATCTATGATATTGGTAGATACTTCCGCAAGGCGATACACATTGGCTTCTCTGGAGCGGTAATCCCCTCCTTTAACCGTGTCGTAAAACAACCGGTAAATACTGTCACCATCGCCCTGGTAGTTCTTGGCCGCGTTCACTCCTCCCTGAGCTGCAATAGAGTGCGCCCTTCTGGGAGAATCCTGATAACAAAATGTTTTTACGTTATACCCCAATTCGGCAAGGGTTGCGGCAGCAGAACCTCCGGCCAGGCCGGTGCCCACAACAATGATATCTATGTTCCGTTTGTTTGCAGGGTTAACTAAATCAATTTCATTTTTATGTTTGGTCCATTTGTCCGCTAAAGGACCTGATGGAACTTTGGAATCCAATACTGCCATAATTAATGTGTTATTGGGTTAAGATGATGGTATATAGCGATAAACGCAAATGCCAATGGCACCACCAAAGCAAAAGCCTTAGCAAATCGCTTTATCCCCGGAGTGTATTTATTATTCATACCCATGGACTGGAACGATGAAGCAAAACCGTGCCACAGATGGAGGCTCAACAATACAAATGCGATCACGTAAAGCACGGTCCTCCAAATTGGAGCAAATTTCTCTACGGTTTCCGCATAATACCGCGTTGGATCCTCCGGATTAGCTTCCACGTATTTATACGCCATTTCATGTATCCAGAAATCATAGAAATGCAGACCCAGAAATGCAAGAACTACCAGGCCGCTATAAATCATGTTTCGGGACACCCAGGAAGCATTTGCACTGCCTTTATATCTTGTGTAGCCTACACTTCCCCTTGCTTTCCTATTCTGTGCTTCCAAAACAAATCCCATCACAAAATGCACAATCACCCCGGCAATTAATATGGGTTGCATGATAAATTGTACTAAGGGGTTGTATCCCATAAAATGGGAAGCTTCATTAAAAAAGTCAGGAGATAGTACAGAAGCTAAATTAATAGTAACGTGAAGCACCAAAAAAATAACTAAAAAAAGGCCCGAAAGAGCCATTACATATTTTCGGGCGAGCGAGGAGTTTAGTAGTTGGCTCATTAGCATTAAGTTTTGCACAAATTTACGGCTTGGGGAAGTTTTTAACAAACTTTCAACCCTGGTCAAAACCTTATTTAGAAGCGTTTTAAGGAAGACTCCAAACTGTTTAAGTTACTCGATTGAAACTATTTATAACACGGGAAAAAATTCAACAAAATATAGACCCGTGTTTGCCCTCTCCTATACCAATATCAAATCCCTGCCGAAATCAAAAAGGCCATTACCCTGGAAAATCTATGGAAGATGGTGCTTCCCCGGGGATCACTTCGGTAAGATCTTCCTCAATTCAGCCTGAACAGATCATTTGTATTATCCCCATCTCCGTTGTTCTCCCGGGAACCTGCTTTTGCAAGCGGCACCCGTCCCAAGGTAACAGTGTAGTTCTAAAAAAGTGCAGGAAAAGCGTTCAAATTTGAATAAAAAAAGGCCTTCTTTCAAACAAAGAAGGCCTTGACTACCATATAAAGGGGAACAAACGTTAAGAGAATGCGTTCAGCTGTGGCATTTTTTAATCCTCCAGGCCAAACATCTCCTTGATTTCTTCATAAGACATTTTGGTATAATCGATACCATTGGATTTGCTGGTACTGTCCAATTGTGCTCCAGGGATGATTATGTAGCGGTAGGCATTAAAAAAATCAAAAATAGATAACTCTACTATACTATCAGGGTCATTTTTGCTGGCCTTTGCAATTACCCAAATCTCTATGGCCGTAATATCATCATTAAACCCGGTTTTTGCACCATAATAGTCAGTTATGGTTGGGGATGTCGAATCGGTATATGGCAACTGGTAGGTATCGGTATACTCTGGCGAGGCCTGTCGTCTTCCGTACACCAATATCAGATCGGTATCGGGATCAAGTTCGCTACGGTCTACGGGGAAACTTCCTAATGACATTTCCGCGGAAGGGAGTAGATTATCCGGTAAAGTCTCGGTAATCCATCCAGAATAGACCACATTCGCAGCCCCCGTTTCTCCTTGTTCACCCTGTGGGCCCTGCTCACCCTGCTCACCCTGTGGGCCCTGCTCCCCCTGAGGGCCTTGTGCTCCGTCCACCCCATCAGCACCTGCCGGACCTGCCGGACCGATAGGTCCGGTATCACCGTCTTCTGCAGAACAGGAACCCAGTAATACAGCCACAATAAATAGTTTAAAAAAATGATTTTTGAAATAACGTGTTTTCATTTGTTATGTCTTTTAAAAATTTGAAACGCAAACGTAGCCACGGAAGGGCATTGTGGTGTCCGGAAACTTTTATTTTAAAAGAATTAAGATATAGTTGCGTAGGCTTCCCGATATTGTGAGGGGGTCATTCCCGTATGCTTTTTAAAGGCGTTATAAAATGCCGATCGTGAATTGAACCCGGCTTCAAGACCAATGGCAGGAATGGTATATTGTTCAAAACTGGGGTCAGTAAGTTTACTTTTACTGTCCTCAATGCGATAGGCATTGATGAAGTCGGAAAAGTTTGAATTACTTAATTTGTTGACCATCTGCGAAAGATAGTTTGGGCTAATGCTCAGTTTATCGGCCATTTTGACCAAACCAAGTTCTGGGTCGCCGTACACTTTTTCTTCTTTCATCAATCGGCATAGTTCTTTGAAGTAGACATTGTCATTGGTGATCGCCAGGGTATTTTTTTTGGATAGCTGTTGTAGTTTGGTCGCTGTAAGTTTGGCAATAAGTTGAAATAGAAAAATATGATGTTCCTGGAAAAAATCTTTTTGCGTGTGTTCCGAATCCAACACCCCAATGACTTTTGATTGATGGACAATTGGTACCGCAAGTTCTGACCTACGAAGTTTGTCATCCAAAATGTATCGTTTATCCTGTCTGGTATCGTTGACGAGTTCCCATCTTCCGGTTTTGGCCACATATCCTACGATCCCTTTTCCCAAAGGGATTTGAATGGGGCTTAGAAGTTCTCGTTCCCCTACTTCCTTGTTGCCAAATGCGGCTTTTTGTAATAACATCCCTTTGTCACAATCCAACATATAAATGACGCAATCTTCAAGCCCAAGTTTGGCGATACAGTTTTTAACAATATCCCAAAGCACGTCCTTAACGCTTTGCTTGTCGAACAATGAAGTAGCAAAATAGCTCAGAATACCAGTAGCATGATGCCTACTGCGTTGTATGGCATCCAATTCCACAGTAGTAAAGATCTGGTTCAATGCTGACAATTGGAAGTTATCAGCAATATGATAGAATCTTTTACGCTCCACCCGTTGTTTATGCAGATGACCTTTTAAATGTTTTCGCCCCAAATAAAAGCAGTAACCACAGTAGAGTAAGACCAGATACCAAAGGCCATAGTAAAGATTTATGTTTATAGCGCTTGGATTCAGGCGGGTATAGAACACAACGCCGGCCCAGATCAGAGCCATGACAATGGTGCTTATGATAATGTATTTGATCCATTTCGTCTTTTTCTTGACTATTTGATACGGAAACTCCCCAAAAGTATTCTCGTAGGTTTTTATAACCCTGTAGTTCCACACCCCGAATGCTAAGGTTAACAAGACAGATACCACTTCATAAGAGTGCATACCTATAATTATTAGAGGCCATTGGGCTACAGCAGTATTTTGTAAGGCAAGGTTGATGTTCAAAAACATAAGAAAGACCAGAAAGACGAAAAAAGGGGTCAGAAATAGATTTTTGTTCTTTAAAAAAAGGGACTGACTATTCAGATACCAGCAGTTAAACCTGGCAAAAATGACAGGTGTCAATAACTGTATGGGAATAAAAAGAAGCAACAAGACCGGAAATAGCGTAGTAAGAAGCGTGTCTACTAAAATCAATTGTACAACCGATAAACCAGAAAGCAAAACCGACCAATAAAAGTATTGAATGACCTTTTCATTCTTTGGTTTGAACAACTCCTTTAGTGTTATCACGATAAGAACTAATGAGAGCCCTAAGACCGTGATGTTATGGAAATTCCAGTTCATCGGCTGTTTCACTGTATAGGTGCATTTTCAAAGTTACGTAACCCCTAATCAGTTGGAAATACTTTAGCCGGTTAAAACCGAAAAATGTATGAATGGTATGGAATTCAAGCAATTTGGAATGGGTATCGATAAAACTCGTAGTTACTTTGATCCCTCGTTTTGGTCACTCCATGCTCTGACAGTCACCCCTGATTTTTGGATGGTGTTTTTGAAAAGTTTGCTATAGCATTTGGAATCAGCTGGCACTGTGCTGAATTTCACATATCTTGTAAGCCGCTGGCATTAATGAACGATTTTATGAACATCGCCATCCTATCCGTAAGCCTTAACGTGCATTCTACGAGAAGAATAGTCGAAGAGGCTCAGCAACTAGGACATTATGTAGAACTCATAGATCACACCAAGTGCTCCGTAA
This sequence comes from Croceivirga sp., assembly GCA_028284285.1. Classification (GTDB taxonomy): domain Bacteria; phylum Bacteroidota; class Bacteroidia; order Flavobacteriales; family Flavobacteriaceae; genus Croceivirga. Next base: position 167,287 of record JANQSA010000048.1, on the reverse strand, counting down.
AGCTCGGTGAAAAGAAACCCAAAATTTTTATTGGAGCCGAAGATATTACCGGAGAGTTTGATGCTATCATCCCCAGAATCGGAACAAAAGTCACCCGTCATGGCTCTGCCATAGTCAAGCAATTTGAAATGAATGGGATTTTTAGTACCGCACGTTCCTTAGGGATTACACGGGCACGGAACAAGGTAAGAACACTACAGATAATGGCACGCAAAGGGATTCCCATCCCGGAGACCCTGTTTTCCATTAACCCCGACAATATAGAAGACCAAATACGACTGTTAGGAGGACCACCTGTGGTGATTAAACTTCAGGAAGGGACTCATGGCTTAGGGGTCATTTTGGCGGAAAGTAAAAAATCTGCGAAGTCCATTATTGATACCTTCTATAAAATGGATACCAGTATTTTGCTGCAGCAGTATATTGAAGAGGCTAAAGGAGAAGACCTTCGGTTAATTGTTGTGGGCAACAAGGTAGTGGCAGGAATGAAACGAAAAAGTGACCTGGACGAATTCCGGTCCAATGTGCACAGAGGGGGCGAAACGGAAAAGGTCACGCCTACACAAAAGGAGATATTTATTGCTCTTAGTGCATCCCGTTATTTGGGTTTGGGAGTGGCCGGGGTAGATCTTATACGTTCTAACAAAGGACCATTACTTCTTGAGGTAAATGCTTCTCCCGGCTTAAAAGGAATTGAAGCGGCTTCCGGGGTAAACGTCGCTAAGCATATCATTGAATTTGTTGAGAAAAATGCCTTTAGAAGAAGAAAATAGAACCATTACAATCAATGGAAATGCTGTACCTCCGGGTAAGAATAAGTTACTTAGGATTGAAATTGCCCGCTTACCTACCGGAACACTTATAGATATACCCGTGCATGTATTTAATGGGAAGAAAGCGGGCCCTACATTGTTGGTGCAGGCGGGACTTCATGGGGACGAGGTCAATGGCGTAGAGACTTTACGGCGAATGTTGGAAAACAATGATTTTGCCATTAAAAAGGGCGCTGTTATCGTTGTACCCATACTGAATATCTTTGGATTTATTCACTTTTCAAGGGACGTTCCTGATGGTAAAGACGTCAACCGAAGCTTTCCGGGGAGCAAAACAGGATCATTGGCAAGTAGAATAGCGTATCATTACACCCAACAGATCCTGCCACAGATTGACTGCGGATTGGATCTGCACACCGGAGGAGCGCAACGTCATAATTTTCCGCAGATCCGGTATACTGAAAATGATGAAATGAGTAAAAAAATGGCAGACCTATTCAACGCACCCTTTTTATTTTCCTCTGGTCTAATAAGAGGATCTTTCAGGAAAGCGGCGCATAAAATGGGGAAGTCAATTATAGTCTATGAGGCCGGAGAGAGTATGCGATTTGATGAAACGGCTATTCGGCTGGGGATACATGGAATAAAAAATGTAATGTTGGGTCTTGGGATGTTGGAAAATGATGATATTGATCCCAGGCCATCCGTTCATTTGACGTCCAGAAGGTGGGTTAGGGCGCCCAGAGCAGGAATGTTTATACCGGAAGTGGAAAATGGAAACAGAATTACCAAAGGACAAGCATTAGGTACGATTACAGATACCTATGCGAAAAAAAACAAGACCATCAAGGCGCCTTTTGACGGGTATGCCATCTGTGTTAACCACCAGGCAGTGGTGAACCAGGGAGATGCGCTATTCCATATTGGCAGATAGTTGCGTCGGAGGAACCGTACTTCCTCTTTTCTTTTGAATTTGAGTAAGACTCCAGGATATTGCCTTTTCAAGATCGGAAAACTGCTTTATGGAATTCTTGAAAAACATACGTTCCATTACCAAACTGGTAAAACTCCCCTTGGTGCTGCCTACCACACAATAAAAATCCAATTGATGCCGATTTTTATAAAATTTGGCCCAATCCGTAGGAACCACATAGTAACTGTTGATCCTATTAGAGATATAGGCTATGGGCATGTCCTTTCCAAAAATTTCCTTGGCCGCATCAATAGCGCGCTTACCCATTTGCCAGCCAAAAGTGATACCCTCATTGAGTTCACCAATTACCAATCCCTGAAAGAAATAGAACTTTCCGAATTGATACTCGCGGATTTCTTTAATATTTTTAAAAAAAGGGACGTCAATAACCCTTTTCATAGTTGAAAATGTTAGTGTAAGTTGGAAGTCTAAAGATACCAATATTTATAAAAAGAAGTTTAAAGAAAAGGTAATGTCAATGCAATGAAAATTCTGACTTAACACTCACTTGACTTCGATCAATCGTAAGACGAAAACCCTGCTATTTTTCCATATTTTTCAGTTGGATTTCCAAGGCTTTGGTGGATAACTGTACCTCTATTAAGGAGAGTACCAGGGAGATCATCAAGAAAACAAGGCTTATCCCAAAAATCACATTGGCTAAAATATTTTTCTCCACATAAATTAAGAACATGGTTACAGCCGCCAGCAGGAAGCTAATGATGGCGGTGGCTTGCATGTTTTTGATGATGTTTAAGCGTTTGCCCAGGGATTCAATTTGCCGTTTTAAGGGTGTATCCTGAGTCTTTACAAACTGGGCATGTAGTTGTCGTATTAATCCTGCTATGGCCAGGTAACGGGCGTTATAAGCCAACATCGTCAACGAAATAGCCGGGAACAGTAGTGCCGGAATGCCAAGGGTGAGTTGCATTTATTCTATTTTGAATTCAGTTTTCTCCACGGTGCCATTTTTTGAAAGAGCTATCACATAGCTACCCTTAGGCAAATACGTTTTCCCGTTATTCGCCTGTTTTAATTTTGTTTTGTTTTTCCTCAGATAGTTCTTTTTACCTTGCTTGTCAAACGCCAGATCGTAAGAGAGGATATTCAGCCCTTTGTCCGCTTCCCCTTGTATAGCACTTACTTCAATACCATCCGAAGTCTGTACGGAAGCCTCAAAATTTCCTGGACTTGAAGTATAAAAATGAATATCCAGCCCCGGGGTATTAGGGGTACTCCAGGAACTCCAGCTATTCCCCCAACGTGTTGAATGTTTGATATTATCTACTTTAAAGACCACTAAGTTTTGGCTCAAAACAGAAGGAATCATTTTTTGCAGGGAAGTGATATCTGCCTTATAGATACTTCTGCCATGCGTGCCTACCAAAAGGTGTTTGGCTTCCGGTTGAATTACAAGGTCGTGCACGGCAACATTGGGCATGCCATTTTGAAAGAGTTCCCAGGAATCTCCTTTGGTAAAGGAAACGTATAAACCGTTATCGGTGCCTACAAAAAGTAGGTTTTCGTTTTCAGGGTCCTCCACAATAGCGTTAACGGGAGATGTTGGAATTCCGGCAGCAATGTTTTTCCAGCTTTCTCCGTAATCTTCACTAACAAAAACATATGGCGTAAAATCATCCCAACGGTATCCATTAAGTGTGGCATACACCCTTTCTTTTTTATGCTGAGAAGCGGTCACTTCGCTTACCCATAGATCCTTTGGGAAAGCAGTAGCAATGTTTTTCCAGCTACCGCCTCCATTTTTTGAGACATGAAGCAAACCATCATCCGTACCTGCATAAAGCAAACCGAATTGAAAAGGTGATTCCGAGATAGTGGTAATGGTTCCATAGGCTACATTACCAGGTTTACCGCCTTGTGTTAAATCTCCCGAAATGGTTTCCCAATCATTTCCCTGGTTCAGGGAACGGTGTACTTTGTTTCCTCCCAGATATACAATATCTTGATTGTGTTGGCTTAAACGAATAGGGGTTTGCCAGTTAAATCGATAAGGTACTTCCCCAAGCTCATGTTTCGGTTGAATGTATTTCCTCGCTCCTGTCTCCAGATTTAGCCGGAAGTAGTTGCCAAACTGGAAACCGGTATATACCACATTGCTGTTCCTGTTATCTATCTCTACCTGCATCCCATCTCCCCCCATGATACTTTGCCATGGATTCTTACCAGAGGCATGCCACCTATTGTCCTGGGTATTGGTGTGTACACCCTTCCATACCCCATTGTCCTGTAAGCCGCCGTAAACGTTATAAGGGGTTTCGTGGTCTACATTTATGGCATAGAACTGCCCAACCGAAGGAGCATTATTCTTCATCCAAACTTTTCCGTCGTTATACGTAATGTTTACACCCCCGTCATTACCATTGATCAAATGCCCGGGTTTGTCCGGATTTACCCATAATGCATGGTGATCCGCATGCACATTTTCCTTTCCTATGGAGGTAAAGGTTTTCCCTCCGTCATCTGATAGCAACAAAGGAACTCCGGCAATGTAAATTTTATCCTTATTTCCGGGAGCTACCCAAACTTTAGCAAAGTAATATCCATAGCTATAGTAAAGATCATCAATATAATCCTGGTTCATTTTTGTCCAGCTCACGCCGGCATCATCACTCCGGTAGACTTCCGCACCTATTACAGGGGTATCAAAAAGCAGTGAGTTGGCGTTCTCCAGATATTTGGCCAGATCAACAGGCTGTGCGGCACCATCCCGGACCATAGCCTTTACATTTTCTGCGCGGTACTTCTCCTGAAAATTATTTGCTTTTAAAAAATCGTTTAATTTTTTATTGTCCAGGGCCAGGAAAGTGGCGGTATCCATGGTCTTAAAATCATCTTTTTGAAGGCCTGCCGCTTTTTTATCTCCTTCATCTTTTTTGTCTCTTCGATATTGATTATCCAACACGGCATAGACGGTGGTATCATCAAAAACCGCTAATCCTATACGCCCAATCCCTTCGCCGACGGGAAATCCGCTGTTGGCTGTTGAGACCAGCGTCCAAATGTTACCGGCATCTGTGCTTTTGTAGATCCCGGATCCCGTCCCATTACCCTCAAAATTCCAGGCTTTACGGTCTTTTTGCCAGGCAGCAGCATATTGAATATTGAAGTTGTTAGGAGCGTGAGCCACATTTATAATCCCTGAGACACTATCAATAAACAATGTTCTTTTCCAGGTTTGGCCTCCGTCTTGGGTTTTGTATATCCCTCTTTCTTCATTGGGTGAATACAAATGCCCGGTTACGCCCACGACTACTTCCTCAGGGTTACTGGGATGTATGATGATTTTACCGATATGATGGGAATCTTCAAGCCCCATATTCTCCCAGGTTTTTCCGTTATCCATCGATTTTAAGATCCCAATTCCGGCATACGAGGAACGCGAAGCATTGTTTTCACCTGTACCCACCCAAAGGGTTCCATTTTTCCAGTCTATGGCAATATCTCCAATATTTTGTGTGGGGGAACTATCTAAAACGGGAGTAAAAGAAATCCCATTATCCGTAGTATGCCAAAGCCCTCCGGAGGCATAGGCGACATAGAATTCCGTAGGATCATTGGGATTCACTTCCAAATCCACTACTCTACCGCTCATAACAGAGGGGCCTATATTTTTTAAGGGAAGGCTTTTAACCAAAGAGGTTTTGGCCATTTGCTCTTTTTGCGTAAGAGCGTTTAGCACCTGATCTTTTGAAGAAGCAATGGGTTGGGCGGAACTCCAAACAAAGCACAGAAACACTAAAAATCGAACGAATATTCTCATGGGTTAGTTGATGTTGTATTATGGCCGTTGAAGATATGAATTTGTCACGGGTATTTGCCTACTTTTGGGGAAACCGATTACACCAATGCGATACGACCTCATTCCCAACACCCTCTTTAAAAAGAACCGTAAGAAGTTTATGGTCGGCATGAAACCCAAGAGCCTGGCCATCTTTAATTCCAATGATATCTATCCTGTAAGCGCAGACAGCACCATACCTTTCCGGCAGCATCGGGATATTTTTTACCTGAGTGGTGCGGATCAGGAAGAAACGATTTTGTTGCTCTTTCCTGATGCCATGGACAAAAAACATCGCGAGATCTTATTTGTACGGGAAACCAATGACCATATTGCTGTTTGGGAAGGGGCTAAATTGACCAAAGAACAGGCTACTGCTGTTTCAGGAATTGACACAGTCTATTGGCTATCGGATTTCAATAAAGTCTTTTTCGATCTCATGACGGAAGCAGATACCGTATTCTTCAATACCAACGAGCATTATCGTCAGGCTGTGGAAACCCAAACCCGGGAGGACCGTTTTATTGAAAAATGCAAAAAGGACTTTCCCGCCCATCAATGGGCCAAAAGCAACCCTATTTTGCAACAGATACGTGGGGTAAAAGAACCTGAGGAGGTGGAAGTAATGCAACAGGCTTGTACTATCACGGAAAGAGGATTTCGTAGGGTTCTTAACTTTTTACGACCCGGGGTTTGGGAATATGAAGTTGAGGCAGAGTATCTGCATGAGTTTATTAGGAATCGTTCCAAAGGATTCGCCTACACCCCGATCATTGCCTCCGGTAACAATGCTAACGTATTACACTATATTGAAAACAACCAGCAATGCCGGGATGGCGATCTGGTGCTCATGGATGTAGGGGCGGAATACGCCAATTATTCCAGTGATATGACGCGTACCTTGCCGGTAAATGGAAAATTTACCAAAAGACAGCGCGCCGTTTATGACGCCGTGCTTCGGGTAAAGGATGCTGCCACACAAATGTTGGTGCCCGGAACCCTTTGGAAGGAATACCACAAAGAAGTAGGCAAGATTATGACTTCAGAGCTGTTAGGATTGGGCCTGTTGGATAAGGCAGAGGTGCAAAGCGAAAATCCGGATTGGCCCGCTTACAAGAAATACTTTATGCATGGGACCAGCCATCATATTGGATTGGACACCCATGACTATGGCGCCTTAAAAACCCCAATGCAACCCAATATGGTGTTTACGGTAGAACCGGGAATTTATATTCCCGAAGAAGGTTTTGGGATCCGGTTGGAAGATGATGTGGTCATTCAGGAAACGGGAGCACCGCAGAATCTTATGCAAAATATCCCTATTGAAGCGGAGGAAATTGAGGAGTTGATGAATGGTTAGCGGTGGATAGTTGAAGGTTGTTTGTTGATGGTCGCCGGAGTCATTTCGAACCGATCCCGATAACTATTGGGAGAGTGTAAGAAATCGAAAATTCTCGGAAATGAAAGCATTATTATTCTTACTACAGCAACCTGACATTGAAAAAAAGATGCAGGAAGCCCCGGACAAAGGCTATGAAATTGGAGTGGTCATTGGTACCTACCTACCCTTTATCGTATTAGTGGGGATTGCCTATGGTATTTATTACTATCAGAAAAAGCGCAGGGGGCAGGAATGATCCTATGGTCATTTCGAACCAATGTTAGAATCTAAGTATGAGATTTCTCCCACCGGAGGTGGGCAGGCAATTGCTTCGCTCCTTCGAAATGACATTAAAGAATAAAAACCAGTATTTGTGAAGTCCCGACGCATATCGGAAAGCCCAATGGATTGATTTAATAGGAGTTCTAACTGATGCGCTTACAGTGATGACAATAGAGTTTTACTCTAAGCTACTATTCATCCGAAAAGGCACTAAGGCTTCTGCATTATTCACAAGCACCAGCACATCATAATTGAAAATTGCTTTTTTAAGGTTTTCAGAAAAAAGATTTCCGTAGGACTTTTCACGTAAAGGTTCAAGATGAACAACCATATACTTTTTATCAAAACCAGGGACGACCTCCTGTAATTCTTCAGACAACTGTTTTGTGTTATCAAATTCCACAATTGGATTTTCGGTAAAAGGATTGCCTTGAAGGGCTTTTCCCGTAATTCCTGCCACCATAAAATGCAAGGAGCGCATATCATTGAAAACGGCAAGTTCGGATAGATAATTGGAAACGTCATATATCTTGGTCATGCTTAACCCTCTTGTGCCGTGGGTGGCGCCGAGCTTAAAAATAACTTTTGGTATCGCGGTGCTTTTCAGGGCTTCTTTGTAATACGTATTAAAATTGGATTTCATCAATTGCCCTCGGACGTTGTTGTTCTGGTAATATTGTTTGGAGACATAATACCCGTAGATTTCCCTGCTTTTTTTCAATTGGTTCAGAATTTCGGTTTCTTCCGGGTTAGGGCGTGTGGCCAGCAAACTGTCGTGAAGTGCATCGCTGTATTTATAGATAAACATATCACCAAAAGATTTGTTTTTAAAGGTTTCCTCAAATGCGAGTTGCGCCCTGTTTTTCAATTCACCCGTCATTTTTTTCAAGGATGGGTTGGTTGTATGGTGCAAAAGATGGTCGAAGTTCAACCGAAATTGCGCCATAAAGGTCTGATCAATACCCCATATATCCCCTCCTTGAGAAACCACATTAACAAAAAGATCATAATCTGATGCATTATCATAAAAAGGGATGGCGAAAGGAAATTTTTGATCAAGGGTTTTGGCCAATTTCAAAGGGGTTTCTGAAGCAGCGATCGCTTTAATTTTTTCGGCCGCCAAAGCATCTGTCTCAATACAGAGGGTATTGTACCCATTTGTATGAACAAGGTTAAAAATAGCATTGGTAAATAGCCCAACTTCTTTAATACCGTGCTGTTCTCCAATTAAAATGAATTGACTGCCCTGGCTGACCTGCGTTATGAATTCTACAAATCTTGAGTCCTCTAATGCGTCCACTTGAAAAATATGGTCTTTCAAAATAGTATCCGATTGGGCCATTATGAGATGAACAGAGAGAAAAACGGGCAATAAACGAAGTATCATAGGAAACAATTTGTCCATAAAGTTACAGGTGCAAGGGAGCGTACCATCACTGTATTTCATGAAGCCGAAAACTACACGCATGAAATCCGAAAAACGTAGTATGAACCCTAATTTGTTACCAATGAAGCAATACAGAAACCATCTCTACCGGGAGAAAGAGAAAGTTAACTAACAGCGATTGGCTACATTTAATCCAAATACAAACTGATTTGACCCATTATGAAGGAGCAGCGGCTAAAATGGTATACGAGATTCTTTGTGGCCTTGGTGGTTTCATCAATTTTGTTTTTGATGATATGGGTGTTTTCACAGTTCAAAGAACCCCCCGGGTTTAACGTTTTGATGAATAGCCTACTGCTACTAATGGCTTTTGTTTGTTTGGAAAGCATACGCTTGACACAACACGGCCTGTTAAGATGGAATTTTGAAAACGTCTCTTATGTCAAGGATGCTTTGGCTTTTGTAGTGCCTGTTTTGGTGGGAACCCTGGTCTATGCTGTCTTGTTTTATTGTTTTAAATGGTTTGACCACTATCTGTTGGGTAGCGAACCACCTCTATTACCCCATATGGTCTCTGCAATCTTGATAGGTTTGGTGCTATCCCTGATTTTTGGGCTTGTTCTTTGGGTGGTTACCTGGAAAGATTCCTATTATCAGGCCATCCTTAAGAACGAAGCCTACAAAACCGAGATCGTAAATGCCAACCTTCATACTCTTCGTAATCAATTGGACCCCCATTTTTTGTTCAATAATTTCAATACTATTTACTACTTGGTAGATGAGCATCCCGAAATGGCCAAGAAGTTTCTGAAAAATGTTTCCGATATCTATCGCCATATTTTGAAACATTCCAGGGGCCACCTTATTCCTGTAATAGAAGAATACAAGGTAACAATGCAATACCTAGAAGTGCTGAAAGAGCGTTTTGGCGAGGCATTTCAACTGGAAAATAAGGTGGAGCAGCACCACCTGAAAGAAAAACACATTCCGCCTTTGGTGTTGCACGAGTTGGTGGAAAATGTTATCAAACACAATCAAATCGATGCAGCGAATAGCCTTGTTTTAAAGCTTTTATCCAGTGAAGGCTATTTGACCCTTTCCAACACGCTAAACCCCAAAAAGGTCGGGGATAGTACAAAGAGTGGATTGCGTAATATTTTGACCAGGTATGATCTTTTAACAGAATCAAAAGTACAGGTGGAAAGGAGCGAAGATTGTTTCAGCGTGAAGATCCCTTTAATTACCATAAATGATGAAAGCTAGCGTACTTATTGTTGAAGACGAGCCCAAGGCGCAGAAGCATCTGAGAAACCTTTTGGATTTGTCCGGTTTTGAGCTTGTGGTGGACGCATGTTTACCCAGTGTAGCAGCAGCGGTGAGGTGGTTGGAAGAAAATGCGCATCCTGATTTGGTGTTTATGGACATTCATTTATCTGATGGGATTTCCTTTGAGATTATGGAAAAGACCGCCCTGGAAGTGCCCATAGTTTTCACAACGGCCTATGATGAATATGCCATTAGGGCTTTTAAGACCACGGGAATTGACTATTTGCTGAAACCCTTAACCACTAAAGCGGTCAACAAGGCATTAGTCAAGTTTTTTAAAGCCAGGGACAAGTATATAACAGAGTGGATGGCCAAAAGCGCTGAATTGCAACAATTTTTTCAAAATGATAGTGCCAAAGGCAAAAAAGAACGTTTCTTGTTAAAGTCAGGGAATGAGATGTTGCCGTTCCATATAGATGAGATCGCCTATTTTTTTAGAAGCAAGATTGTTTTTGCGAAAACATATGATGATTCCCAGTTTTCTGTCAATACTTCACTAAATCACATACAAACCCTGGTTGACCCGGACCAATTTGTTCGGCTAAATCGGCAGCTTTTGATAAACATAGGCGCTATTTCAAAGATAAAACCGGGCAAAGCAGGTCAATTGGTAGTGGAACTAAATCCCCAATATCACGAACCTGTTGTGGTAAGTCAGGAACGCGCCAGCTGGCTTAAAAATCACCTGGGTCAAATTTGAGTCCTTTTAAAAAGAAAAATAACAAAGAAAGTTAAGGCCGAAGGGAGTGCCCATCCCAAATGAAACTCACTCAGAGGGATCCATTGTGTAAAGCCTGAAATGGATGCATTCATCCCAACACTTCCCAGAAAATCAGGGACACTAAACAAGAGGGTAACACCCACCACCCATTGAAATACCTTAGGGGATGCTGTCTTTTCGGGTAGCAGGTTAAGTAAAATAAGCACAATGGTCACCGGGTAGATAAACATTAATGCGGGCAAGGCAACAGCGATGATATACCCCACATTAAATTGCCCGATAAGTACTCCCAGAACACAACCCAGGGCAGCTGTGGCAATATAGGCGGAGTGCGAATTCGCAAACCGACCTTTAATAAAATCTGCAGCACCCGTTACGATACCTACAGCTGTGGTGAAGCAAGCCAGGCTTACTAAAATACTTAGAAATAGCGTGGCTGCACTACCTAAAGTGTGTAGGCTTATGCCAGTTAAAAGGGCAGTTCTGGAGGCTTCTTTTGTGAATTCACTGTGCATGAGTGCACCGGTGAGTATTAGGCCGGCGTAGACCAGTAGTAGCGCCACACCTGCCAGTATTCCGGCCTGGCCAATCAATCTCTTCTTTTGGGGGTAGTCCAGATGTTTGAATTCAAGATTCACGGAGATAATAATAACGCCTCCCACTACAACCGCACCAATGGCGTCAAAAGTTTGATAGCCCTCTAAAATCCCATAAGAAAAGGGATGTGGAAACTCGGAGTTTCCAAAAGTAAATTCATAACCAAGCAGTGTTTTGAGAATGATCGCCATCAAAATCAACAAAATGGCAGGGGTAAGGAGTTTGCCAATAATGTCCATTATCCTGGACCGGTTGATGACAAAGACAAAGACCAGAGCAAAATACACCGTACTTGTTAGCCATGAAGAGGTATTGAATAATGGGGCAATACCCATTTCGTGGGTGACGGATGCGGTTCTTGGGGAGGGTAGGGAAAGTGAAATGGCATAGATCAGATAGCAATACAACAGGCTAAAAGTGGGAGAAACCTTTTTGGCAATGTCAAATAAGGTGCCTTGTAGTTTAGCGTGCGCCCAAATCCCAAAAATGGGGATCAATACCGCAGAAAGGGCAAACCCCAAGGTCACCCATCCCCAGGAAACACCTGCTTTAAAGCCCAGCTGAGGGGGTAAAATGAGGTTCCCTGCACCAAAAAACAGGGAGAATAGGGCAAAGGCCGCTACAAACAGGTGTTTTTTACGATTCATTAATTTTAAAATGTTTGTGGCAATAACTCAATTTTGTATATTACGAACGGTTACGGTTCATCGATTTTATTATGTATTTGGCCGAATTTGTGTCATTCGTCGAAAAATTTGAAAAAAATGGCATAGGTCCAAAATAAAGCTGAAATCCGAATCGTTGCCTTTAAAAAGAACCAAACGGAATATTTTAACGAAAGCACCATTTAATAGCCCAACTAATTACGCATAATTCGGTCCCCAAATCGAAACGTGCATTTAAACCGCTCCAGCTTATGAAAAAAACCTTTACTCCCGATGGTCACAAACTTACCGGAATTTTCTGCAACTTTTTCGGACATCATTTTGTAGTATCAAAAACAGTGACCCAGCACATCAAGGAATACAAATGCATTCATTGCGGAAAGCAAGTTTGTACCAATGAACAGGGAAAGCTCTCTGTTCTAACCCCTCAGATGCAGGAAATAAATAGGACACTTGAGGATATGTACAAAAAACGCAATAGAAAACGTGCTGCTCGGGTAAACATTCCGCAAAAGGTAGCTTAGTTTCCGAAGGAATTCCAGCCTTGCGCTGTCAAAGGAATTTTAGAGCCATTCCTGGAGATTAGGTGAGCACCCTCATTCTTGTGCGTCATATGCCCCAAGACGGTGAGATTAGGATTGCCCTTAATTTTCGGGAATTCTTTTTGTTCAATGGTGAACAGCAATTCATAATCTTCACCACCACTTAATGCCACTAAGGTACTGTCCATTTTAAACTCTTCGGCTGCGGAAATCACCGTGGGATCCAATGGTATCTTATCTTCATACAAATTACAGCCTACATCGCTTTGCTCGCACAAATGCAGAATTTCTGAAGAAAGGCCATCACTTATATCAATCATTGCCGTAGGGTGAACCTCCAGTTTTTCCAGGAGATCTATAATATCTTTTCTGGCTTCCGGTTTTAATTGGCGCTCAACAATGTAAGCATAAGGTTCCAGATCAGGCTGGCTATTTGGATTCACCTTAAAAACTTCCTTTTCGCGCTCCAACACCTGAAGGCCCAAATAGGCACCCCCTAAATCCCCGGATACTACCAAAAGATCATTTTCTTTTGCCCCGGAACGATAAACCAACTGTTCGGTATCTGCCGTTCCAATGGCGGTTACACTTATGAGCATTCCTTTTGTTGAAGAGGTGGTATCCCCTCCAACCAAATCCACTTCGTAAACTTTACAGGCCAGCGCCACTCCGGCATAGAATTCTTCCAAAGCTTCCAGGGGAAACCGGTTAGAGACTGCCAGGGAAACCGTTACCTGGGTTGCTTGTGCATTCATGGCATAGATATCCGAAAGATTCACAATAACCGATTTATACCCAAGATGTTTCAATGGCATATAGCTTAAATCAAAATGCACTCCTTCTACCAACATATCGGTAGAAACTACCGTTTTAAGGGGGCCAAACTCCATCACAGCAGCATCGTCACCCACACCCTTAACAGAGGAAGTTTGCTTCAGTGCAAAGTCTTTGGTAAGGTGTTTTATAAGGCCAAATTCACCTAATTCTTCCAAAGAAGTTCGGGAAGGATTTTTGTCTTCAAGCATTCCGCAAAAGTAAGATCAATTATTGAAAACCGTGTCCTTACAGAAGGTCAATTTAAGCTCTGAAGAAGGATCCGGTTTGTTACAGTGTCATTCTCCGGTTAGCTTGCAGCGGGAATAATCCCAGGGGGGTGATGATTTCCAAACGGATGATACGGAAGTAAGGGAAGCGATGGTACTGCCAGGTGAAACGGCAAGCCTGGATTCCCTAAAATTTTTTAAGTTTTTTTTCGAAAAAAGTCGTTAAGAACCACACATTTATTTTGTTCAACCTTTTCATAAAGAAAGTTTATCAGAATATACGTTATAAAAATGTTAGAGAGTAGCGAAAACCGTTGCCATCATGTATATTTGTGTGCTATTTAGAATAAATCCAAATTTATAATGATCAAAGTTTCCGATACAGCCAAACAAAAAGTAGTTCACCTCATGAGGGAAGAAGGCTTTGATGCGGCTACAGATTATGTACGGGTAGGGGTAAAAAGCGGTGGATGTAGTGGATTGTCTTATGAGCTAAAATTTGATGATCATATTGAAGAGGGGGACAAAATGTTCGAGGATAATGCAGTTCGCATATTAGTAGATAAGAAGAGCTTCCTCTACCTGGTAGGTACTACCCTGGAATATTCCGGAGGATTGAATGGAAAAGGTTTTGTATTCAACAATCCCAATGCACAGCGCACCTGTGGGTGTGGTGAGAGTTTTTCACTTTAACAACAAGAGCATCATGGCGTACACTGAAGAAGAATTAAAAAAAGAACTCGAAACCAAAGAGTACGAATACGGTTTTTACACAGATATTGAAGCGGACACGCTCCCTAAGGGATTGAATGAAGACATTGTCATCGCCATTTCCAAAAAGAAAAACGAACCCGAGTGGATGACGGAATGGCGGCTGGAAGCGTTTAGGGGATGGAAGGCAATGGAAGAGCCTGAATGGGCTAATGTTACGTATCAAAAACCCAACTTTCAAGATATATCTTATTATTCAGCACCTAATAAAAAACCGAAATACGACAGCCTGGACGAGGTAGATCCTGAACTTTTGGACACCTTTAAAAAATTAGGCATTTCTATTGACGAACAGAAGAAACTAGCTGGTGTGGCAGTAGATATTGTTATGGATTCGGTTTCTGTGGCTACTACTTTCAAAAAAACCCTTGCGGAGAAAGGGATTATTTTCTGCTCTATTTCGGAAGCGATCCAGGACCATCCGGAGTTGGTGAAGAAATACATCGGAACGGTAGTTCCTCCAAAGGATAATTTTTACGCAGCGTTAAACTCTGCCGTGTTTTCCGACGGTAGTTTTTGCTATATTCCCAAGGGGGTAAGATGCCCTATGGAGCTTTCCACCTATTTTAGGATCAATCAAGCCGGTACCGGGCAATTTGAACGTACACTGGTTATTGCAGATGAGGGGAGTTACGTAAGTTATCTGGAGGGATGTACAGCGCCTATGCGTGATGAGAACCAGCTGCACGCTGCTGTAGTAGAGTTGATAGCCCTGGACGATGCGGAAATTAAGTATTCTACGGTACAAAACTGGTACCCCGGAGATAAGAACGGTAGCGGAGGCGTCTTTAATTTCGTGACCAAGAGAGGACTTTGCGAGAAAAACGCGAAGATATCCTGGACACAGGTGGAGACCGGATCGGCTATTACCTGGAAGTATCCTTCGTGTGTGCTTAAAGGGGATAATTCCATAGGGGAATTTTACTCTATAGCGGTTACCAACAACTATCAGCAAGCAGATACCGGTACCAAAATGATTCATTTGGGTAAGAACACTAAAAGTACCATCATTTCAAAAGGGATTTCTGCCGGAAAATCACAAAACAGTTATCGAGGCCTGGTACAGGTAAACAGTCGTGCGAGAAATGCACGTAACTTTTCACAATGCGACTCCCTTTTGATGGGTAATCAATGTGGTGCGCATACCTTTCCTTACATCGAGGCCAAAAACAAATCGGCTCAAATAGAGCATGAAGCTACCACCAGCAAAATTGGTGAAGATCAGATATTTTACTGTAATCAACGGGGAATAGATACGGAGAAAGCAATAGCACTTATTGTAAATGGCTTTAGTAAAGAGGTCTTAAACAAACTCCCTATGGAATTTGCGGTTGAAGCGCAAAAACTATTGGAGATTAGCCTGGAAGGTTCTGTTGGATAACCCCTGTTTGAATAGAAAGACGACAAAGTGTTTTTGCAGATAAAAAGGAGGCTTTGAAAAGTGGTATAAGCTCCGAAGTATTTAATAATTAGTAAAGAATTGCGATGTTAGAAATCAAGGATTTGCATGCAAATGTAGAAGACAAGAAAATCTTAAAGGGAGTAAATTTAACAGTGAATCCCGGAGAGGTACATGCCATAATGGGACCAAATGGGTCTGGGAAAAGTACCCTTGCCGCGGTAATTGCCGGCAAAGAAGAGTTTGAAGTCAAAAAGGGAAGCGTTTCTCTGGAAGGAGAGGATTTGGAAGAGTTGGCCCCTGAAGAGAGGGCACACCGGGGCATATTTATGTCTTTCCAATATCCTGTGGAAATTCCGGGGGTAACTGTCACCAATTTCCTTAAAACGGCCATTAATGAGAGTCGAAAAGCCAAGGGATTGGAAGATATGCCAGCCAATCAAATGTTAAAGTTGATCCGGGAAAAATCCGAAATGTTGGAGATTGACCGAAAGTTTCTTTCCCGCTCGCTAAATGAAGGCTTTTCAGGAGGTGAGAAGAAAAGAAATGAGATTTTCCAATTGGCCATGATGGAACCCAAATTGGCAATTCTAGATGAAACAGATTCCGGACTGGATATAGATGCCTTACGTATTGTGGCTAATGGAGTAAACAAATTACGCAATAAGGATAATGCCATTGTGGTGATCACCCATTATCAACGTCTACTGGAATATATTGTGCCGGATTTTGTGCATGTATTATTTGATGGCAAAATTGTAAAATCCGGAAGTAAAGAACTGGCCCTGGAGTTGGAAGAAAAAGGGTACGATTGGATTAAACAAGAAGAACTGGTCTAAAAAAATTCCTTGAGTAGTATGGATTTAAGAGATAAATTGGTTTCTTCTTTTTTAGCCTTTGAAAGTAATGTGGATATAAACGCTCCGATCCATGAAATTCGTTCAGAAGCTATACGGAATTTCGAAAGAAAAGGATTCCCCAACAAGAAGGAGGAAGCCTGGAAATATACTTCCCTGAACAATTTACAGAAAGTAGATTTCAGCATTTTTCCCAAAGAGAGCAACCCCTTGGAATACAAGGAGGTAAAACGGTATTTCCTGCATGAGATTGACACCTACAAAATTGTATTCATTGATGGGGTATACAGCAGTTATCTTTCCGAGACTACACATGACGGGGTGGATGTTTGCCTGATGAGTTCTGCATTAACGAAGCCGATGTACCGTCAAGTAATTGAACTCTATTTCAATAAAATAGCTTCCCGGGAAGAATCGCTTACCACCTTGAACACCGCCTTTAGTAAAGAGGGGGCGTACATCTATATACCCAAAAGCAAAGCACCAAGGAAACCGATACAAATTCTTCATTTAGCTACCGGGAACGAAGCGGCTTTGATGCTTCAACCGAGAAATTTGATCGTTGTAGAAGAAAATGCGGAAGTTCAGATCATTGAGCGGCACCAGAGTTTAACAAGCAATGAGGTATTTACCAATGCTGTTACCGAGATATTTGCGGCCAGAGATGCCCGGGTAGACTACTATAAGGTGCAAAATGACAATGCTTCGGCAACCCTAATTGATAACACCTATATTGATCAGAAAGGCAATAGCAACGTTAGTGTGCACACCTTCTCGTTTGGAGGAAAGTTAACGAGGAACAATCTTAATTTTTACCAGAAGGGAGAACATATTGACTCTACCTTAAAAGGGGTAACCATCTTAGGGGAAAAGCAACATGTGGATCACCATACGTTGGTTCACCATGCCGAACCCAACTGTGAAAGTCATCAGGATTACAAAGGTATTTTTGGGGAAAAGTCCACCGGGGTGTTCAATGGAAAAATTATCGTGGATCAGATTGCTCAGAAAACCAACGCATTTCAACAAAACAACAATGTGTTGATTAGCGATCAGGCTACCGTAAACACCAAACCGCAATTAGAAATTTTCGCGGACGATGTAAAATGTTCACATGGGTGCACTATTGGGCAATTAGATGAGGAAGCGATGTTCTATTTGCAAACGAGGGGTATTCCGAAAAAAGAAGCGGCCGCATTGTTGATGTACGCCTTTGCCAATAATGTTTTGGAGAGTGTTCGCATTCCGGAATTAAAAGCCAGAGTCAACAAATTGATCGCCAATAAGCTGGGGGTAAACCTGGGATTTGAATTATAAAAGGGGTATTGGCTACACGAATTCCACATTCCACAGATGATAGAGATAGCGTTCAACATAGCGACCATAAGAAAGGATTTTCCTATTCTGAATAGAAAGGTCAATGGTCATCCGTTGATCTATTTGGACAATGCCGCTACTTCGCAAACCCCGCAGCAGGTCATTGATGTCATTGTAGCGTATTATCAGAATTACAACGCCAACATTCATCGTGGGGTTCACGCACTTTCGCAAGAGGCTACAGATGCCTATGAAGCCGCACGGGTAAAAATTCAGGAGCATTTCAACATTGCGAAACCCCATGAGGTTATTTTTACCTCAGGGACCACCCACGGGATCAATTTAGTGGCTAATGGATTTACTTCCCTTCTCAGACCCGGGGATGAGGTATTGGTTTCGGCCATGGAACACCACTCCAATATTGTACCCTGGCAAATGCTTTGTGAACGCACAGGAGCTGTCCTACGGGTAATTCCTATGAATGAGGAAGGGGAATTGGTAATGGAGCAGTTCCATAACATGCTTTCCAATACCGTAAAACTTGTTTTTTGTAACCATGTATCCAATGCTCTGGGAACGGTTAATCCTATCAAAGAGATCATTGATGCGTCCCATAGCGCAGGGGCTTCAGTATTGGTAGACGGCGCTCAGGCTGCTCCACATATTAAAGCGGATTTACAAAGCCTGGATGTGGATTTTTATACTGTCTCCGCCCATAAGATTTGTGGCCCTACGGGAATAGGAATGTTGTATGGCAAGGAAGAATGGTTAAAAAAGTTACCTCCGTATCAAGGAGGCGGTGAGATGATTGCCGAAGTTACCTTTGAAAAAACGACCTATGCAGATTTACCGCATAAATTTGAAGCGGGTACACCCAACGTTTGTGGGGGGATCGCTTTTGGTGCTGCATTGGATTATATGAACGGTATTGGCTTTGATCAGATTGTCGCTTACGAAAATGAATTGCTTGAATATGCTACTTCGGAACTTCTGAAAATTGAAGGGTTGAAGATCTATGGTACGGCCCGGGAGAAAACAGCGGTAATATCCTTTAATATTAAGGGAATTCATCCGTATGATATAGGGACTATCCTGGACAAATTGGGAATTGCAGTACGTACAGGACATCATTGTGCTCAGCCTATCATGGACTTTTATCAAATACCCGGAACGGTACGGGCAAGTTTTAGTTTTTACAATACCCGGGAAGAAGTAGATAAACTGGTTGCAGCCGTTAGAAAAGCAAAGGACATGTTGCTTTGATGAGAAGTTGTACCAATTTAAATATTGGTGTTCAAAATCTCAGGTAATACCTTTGAACAAAATAGAAAAATGACCATAGCAGAGATACAGGAAGAGATTGTAGATGAGTTTTCAATGTTTGAAGACTGGATGCAGCGGTATGAATATATGATCGAATTGGGGAAAGCACTTCCCCTTATCGAAGAGGAGTATAAAACGGAAGACAATATCATTAAAGGTTGCCAGAGCAAGGTTTGGGTGCATGCGGAATTGCAAAATGATAAATTGGTTTTTACTGCGGATAGTGATGCTATTATTACCAAAGGGATCATAGCCATATTGATCCGTACGTTTAGCCATCAGAAACCGCAGGATATCCTTGATGCGGATACGGAATTTATTGATGAAATAGGGCTAAGAGAACATTTATCGCCTACACGCGCAAATGGATTGGTAAGCATGATAAAGCAATTGAAATTGTACGCGGTGGCCTATCAAACACAATTAAATTGAAAAATGAGTGAAACAATAGCTATAGATACCGCGGAATTGGGTGAAAAAATTGTAAAGGTTTTAAAAACTATTTATGATCCGGAGATTCCTGTAGATATTTACGAACTGGGCTTGATCTATGATGTTTTTGTCAATGAAGATTATAAGGTCAAGATTTTGATGACGCTCACTTCCCCCAATTGTCCTGTAGCGGAAACGCTTCCGGTAGAAGTGGAGGAAAAAGTAAAATCCCTGGATATTCTTAAAGACGTTGAGGTAGAGATCACATTTGATCCGCCCTGGACCCAGGATTTGATGAGTGAGGAGGCCAAGCTGGAACTGGGACTTCTTTAGAAAGATAGCAGGGATATCATAAGATGTAAAGCAATATGCCGGAGGAAATTATCAATAGAGTAGCGCAAAGCAAATTAATCACTTTTGACCTGGAAGAATTATATCCGGAAGGGGAAAGAGTGGGTATTGATTTAAAGGAATGGTTATATGAAGGTTTGATCCTTCGGGAAAAAGAGTTCAGAAAAGGTGTTGCTGCGCATGATTGGAGCCAATATGAAAATACCTATGTCGCCATCACCTGCTCTACAGACGCCATAGTACCCGGATGGGCGAGTATGCTCATAGCTTCGAAATTGGAACCGCATGCGAAAAAAGTGGTCTATGGCGACTTAGAAACCCTGGAAACGGTAATTTACCAAGAGGCATTACAGGATTTCGACTTCTCTTCTTATCAGGATAAACCGGTTATTATCAAAGGTTGCGCTAACAAACCGGTGCCTCAAAACGCTTATCTTTTTGCCACTGCCCGGATTCAAAAAATAGCGAAAAGCGTAATGTACGGGGAAGCTTGTTCCGCAGTTCCGATCTATAAACGGAAGTAAAAATATTTTTGCCCTTAGAGGACTCTTCTTACATTTACGCCGCTATATATTTTAAACACTACACACTATGAAAAAAACCGTTTTAGCTATGGCGGCCGTATTCACCGTCTGCTTCGCTACGGCTCAAACCGAAGAAGAATTAAAGGCGCAACTGGCGGGGAAAAAGGATTCCATTGCCGCAATTCAGGGAAGGGCAAATGCCATTCAGGCACAGATAGATGCTTTACCGGGATGGAAGTTAGGGGCCTTTGGGACCATTGGGGGAACCCTGTCCCAGTTTAATAATTGGTTCGCCCAGGGAACACCAAATAACAATGCAGGTAATATTGGGATCACCGGAAATGCTTTCGCCAATCTACAGCAAGAAAAATTCTTTTGGAGAAATGCGCTAACTACCAACCTTACCTGGGTTAGAATAGATGACAAGGACGACCCGGATGATGATGACAGCTTCCAGCCTACTACAGACGTGTTTAACATTTCCTCCTTATACGGGCGAAAACTGAGTGAAAAATTTGCCATATCCGGACTAATGGAATACAGGACCACATTGTTGAACAATTTTAACGATCCCGGTTACCTGGATTTAGGGGTGGGCGCTACCTGGACCCCAATAACCAACCTGGTGGTAGTGGTACATCCCTTGAACTACAATTTTGTTTTTGCGGATGATGATACCATTTTCGATTCCAGTTTGGGCGCCAAGATCTTGGCAGACTATACCCGGCAAATAGGCAACATAAGCTTTAAAAGTAACCTTTCTGCATTTGTAAGTTATGAAAACGAGGACTTAAACAACTGGACCTGGACCAATGGTTTTGCGTATACGCTATGGAAGGCTATAGGTGTAGGTTTTGATTTTGGGCTTAGAAGCAATAAACAAGAGGCCTTGAATTATGAAATCAATACCTTGGGAAATACCGCTGCTACCTTTGACACTATTGATAACGAATTGCAAACATTTTGGACCCTTGGGTTGAGCTACGCCTTCTAAAAGAATTGGATTTAAAAGAAAAAGCCCCCGAAAAAGGGGCTTTTTTTATGGTTAAGGTCAATAGTTCGCAGTGTTAGTAATATGACTTGGGGAGCCATAAAACAACGGTTTAAAGATATCGTTATCCCACAACAAAACCACCTTTTTGATGTGAAGGATACGAAAGATGTAGTGTTGGCGGCTATACTTTTTTTCTGACAGAAAAATGGAACTAAGCGTACTCATCCAAATGCTCCGGATAAAGAAAGTTGTTGTAGGGGAAGCGGGTTACGTGAATCTCACGCACTGCGGTATACACCCTTTTGCGAAAATCATCCAGGTTTTCTTTGTTTAAAGCGGAAATAAACAGGGCCCTATCGCCCATTTTGGCCAACCAGGTTTTTTTCCAGTCTTCCAGCGTAAAATGCGCTTTTGTTTTTTCGGTGACGAGGTCGTCTTTATCCAAAGTCTCGTGTTGATATTGGTCAATTTTGTTAAAGACCATGATCGTTTTTTTATCAGCGCTATCTATTTCGTCTAAAATTTGATTCACGGAAGCAATATGCTCCTCAAAGTTGGGGTGCGAAATATCAACTACATGCAGTAATAAATCAGCCTCGCGAACCTCGTCCAAGGTACTTTTAAAACTTTCTACTAATTGTGTGGGAAGTTTACGGATAAAACCTACCGTATCGCTCAGCAAAAAGGGCAAATTTCCAACGACTACTTTTCTTACTGTGGTGTCCAGGGTAGCAAAAAGTTTATTCTCCGCAAAGACATCACTTTTACTGATCACATTCATTAAAGTAGACTTGCCTACATTGGTGTACCCTACTAATGCAACCCTTACCAGCGCTCCACGATTCCCTCTTTGTGTTTCCATCTGCCGGTCAATCTTGGCCAATTTCTTTTTTAGTAAGGCTATGCGATCCCTTACAATACGGCGGTCGGTCTCAATCTCCGTTTCCCCGGGACCGCGCATTCCAATACCTCCCCGTTGCCTTTCCAGGTGGGTCCATAGACCGGTAAGCCGTGGGAGCAAATATTCATATTGCGCCAGTTCTACCTGGGTACGGGCATAACTGGTTTGGGCGCGTTGAGCAAAAATGTCCAATATTAAACTGGTGCGATCTAGGATCTTACAGCGCAATAACTTTTCAATATTGTTTTGCTGTGCAGGGGTAAGTTCTTCATCAAAAATGACCGAACCAATATCATGATTCTTCACATATTCCTGTACCTCAGCCATTTTTCCCGTACCAATTAGCGTTTTGGGGTTAGGGATCTCCACACGTTGTACAAAGCGCTTCGTCACTTCGCCTCCAGCCGTATAGGTAAGAAATTCCAGTTCATCCAAATACTCGGTGACTTTCTCAGCATCCTGTTTCTTGTTGATCACGCCAATCAGTACGGCGTTTTCGTATGCAATTGTTTTCTTCTCCAGCATAACCTTAAGCAAGGTACAAAACTACATATTGTTTAGGATTCAATTTTGTACTTTGTCTGCTTTATTATGGATAAGGAAGAGTTAAAAAAGCCAGCGTAAACATGGGAAATGAGGTAATTATCGCTTTTTACAATCTTGAAAACCTTTTTGATACCACCAATGATCCGCATACCCTGGATGATGATTTTACGCCAAAAGGGTTTAAAAGATGGAAGGATAAAAAATACCGTTCCAAGATCAAGAAATTGAGCAGGGCGATTTCCCGGATAGGGGAAGAAGAGGAACTTCACCCGCCTACACTAATAGGAATTGCCGAAGTGGAAAACAATGAGGCGATAGAAAAATTATTGGAGACAAAGTATCTCCGTACTTTGCCCTATGAGTACGTACATTTTGACTCTCCCGATGAACGCGGTATAGATACAGGACTTATTTACAACAAAGCGCATTTTGAAGTAATTGAAGCGGAGACATTGCCCTTACTAATTGAGAATGAAAATGGAGACAGGGACTTTACCAGGGACATTCTCTATGTAAACGGGAAATTAAACGGAGAGGAAATACATGTATTTGTGAACCATTGGCCATCAAGACGAGAGGGTGTTGCGCAAACCAAGCACAAACGAATAGAGGCTGCCGACACTGTTTTGAGAAAAATAAGATCCCTGAACGCACATCCTGAAGACCTTCATATAATGGTTATGGGCGATTTTAATGATGATCCCAATGCCGAAAGCATCACCACCTTAATGGATTCCGGATGGTTTATAAACCCCATGAAAAAATTGCTATCTCCCTCTTCCGGAAGTGCCAATTATAAAGGAGAATGGAGTTTATTCGATCAGATTATTCTTTCGCATAGCTTTTTAAATCATGAAAAGGGAACTCACAGCTTTAGTAAGGCAGCCATTTTTGCCCCCCGTTTTCTCAGGGAATGGAAAGGTAGATATAAGGGCAATCCGTTCAGGACCTATGCCGGGAGAAAATACCTGGGAGGCTACAGTGATCATTTCCCGGTATATGTGGTGATGCGTTTCAACGAACGAGAATAGTAGAAAAATCCTACAAACCACAAGAATTTCACTTTTCACCACAATAGCTTGTAAGCTTTTGTGTCGTTTATCGAAAGAAGCAAACAGTTTGTCGGTGTTTTTCGAAGCGAAAGATATATTTGTAGTATAAATCTTACCAATTTTAAGATGGACTACATTTGGACCCCCCGGAGAACAGGCACACATTTACTTACTGCTATCTTTTTTTTAGTGGGCTGTAGTTCCTGGGCACAGTCACTCAAACAACTGGAAGAGATCCAATCGTATAACAACGAGAAAGAACTGCATTCACTCATCCAGGCATTTGAGAAGGATTATGGACTAAAGCAACGTAAAATGACCAGCACCGGGAAGGGGAAACAATGGCAAACCATCCGGAAGGAATCGGAAGGAGTAAGCGTCGCGATCAATGATATTGGAGAGGACGGCACTTTACTTTATTATGCTACTTATATGGACCCTACCAGCAAAGTATCCCGTGCAGATGCGCTTTACACCGGGGGAGCTTTGGATTTGGGGCTATCCGGAAGAGGTTTAAAAGTTGGGATTTGGGACGCAGGAGTAGCCTTGAATACCCATCAGGAGTATGGTGCCCGTGTCATAAATGTTGACGGAAGTGCAATTGATAATCATGCTGCCTTAGTTACCGGTACAGTAGTTTCCAAGGGAATTAAGCGCAAAGCGCAGGGCGTGGCTTTTGAAGCAGAGGCCCTGACACATGACTGGTCCAGAGATAAAATTGAAGTTGCCAAGGCTGCGGTTGAGGGCTTGTTATTATCCAATCATTCGTATGGTATTAAAACAGACCGGGTACCTGACTGGTATTTTGGCGCGTATATCAAAGTTTCACAAGATTGGGACAAGATCATGTATAATGCCCCCTATTATCTTATGGTTACAGCGGCGGGCAATGCACGAAATTCTTTTGACAACGAGTTGCCCGTTTTTGGCAAAACCCGGGATGGATTTGATCTCCTGCTTGGATTTGGGACCTCAAAAAATGGACTGGTAGTTGCGGGGGCGGATACCAAAGTGAACGGTCAGGGGCTGCTCACCGCCGCTGAGGTATCAGGATACAGCAGCTATGGTCCTACGGATGACGGCCGCATAAAACCGGATATTGCAGGCGATGGCACAACCATTTATTCTACGAGTGCCTCCAGTGCTACGAGCTACAAATCTTCACTGGGTACATCTATGGCTGCGCCCGGGATAACAGGAGCCTTACTTTTATTGCAAGAGTACCATCAGGATTTGTATGATGCCTTTATGCGTGCGGCCACATTAAAAGGATTAGCACTACACACTGCGGACGATGTGAAAGAAAAAGGTCCGGACTACAAAATGGGATGGGGGGTAATTAACACCAAAAAGGCAGCAAAAGTCATCAGAAATAAAGCGTTCAGTAGCATAATTGAAGAAACAAAACTGTTACCGGGAGAGACGTTTTCAATCACGGTTAAAGCCAATGAGATTGAACCGTTTTCGGCATCGATTTCCTGGACGGATCCAGAGGGTCAAACAGTAAACAGAGGAACGCTGAACGCCTCTACCACTGCTCTTGTAAATGATCTGGACATACGGGTGAGTAGAAATGGGGAAACCTATTTTCCCTGGAAGTTAAATCCTGTTCATGCGGCTTCACCTGCCGTATTAGGGGATAACCAGGTAGATCCTTTTGAGCGCGTTGATATAGTAGATGCCAGAGGGGAGTACACCATTACCATTTCACACAAGGGGGAGCTATTTACCGGAGCCCAGGATTTTTCACTTATTGTCACCGGAGTTGAATTGACAGACTGTAAACTGGAGGCTCCAACCGGAATGCAACTCAAATCTTCCAATGAAGAAGAAACGGGTGTTGTATGGTCTGGCACATCTTCCGAAACGCTTTATGAAGTAGAGTATAAAAAAGAAACTACCCCCAACTGGTCAACCCTTACCACATGGGAACCTTCGGCTCAGTTGAAGGGCCTGCAGAAGGGGGAAGCCTATCAGGTCAGGGTACGCGCTGTATGCTCCCAAAATCTGGTATCTGATTTTTCTACAGCCTTGCATTTTGTTTTTAATGGTGCAGACACTGTGGAGAGTGTAGAAGAGATGATCCCGACAAACACCACCCTTAGCCTCAGGCTCTCTCCTAATCCGGTAGCCAACGAACTGGAAATAGATGCTGAAATGACCACCGATGCACAATACACAATAATTACTACTTCAGGAAACAGGATCAGAAGCGGTGACGCCCATTCAAAGATCCAGGTGTCGGATTTGGCAGCAGGCTTATATATCCTTGTGGTACAGGACTACACAGGGATAAGAAGCACCAAATTTGTCAAGAGTTGAGATATCCTATATTGTTTTTTTGATTCTGTTAGTCCGGGTAGAGGTCTTATTTGCAGCGTGGTGGGATTTTTTCTCAAATTTTTTTGATCTCATTCTCCGCTAACAGGCTTTCCCCTCGCAGCCTAAGTAAAACCTGAGCCGTTGTCACCACATCCAATTCACAATATTCAATGATCCGGTCCATATCCCCATCCTCATAAAAAACATCCCGTACCATACTGCCATCCATATCCTCTTTAGGGGAAGGTACTCCAAGAACATTAGCCATAAGCCTTAGCGAAGTATAGTGTTTGTAGTCTCCGAATTTCCAAAGTTCCATGGTGTCTAAATGCGGCACTTCCCAGGGTTTTTTTCCAAATAAATCCAGTTTGTTGGGGAGTGGTATACCATGAATAAGCATTCTCCTGGCGATATAGGGAAAATCAAATTCCTTGCCGTTATGGGCACAGAGCAAGTGTTTGGCTTGATTGAAATGTTCGTCAAGCAACTTTTTAAACTCAAGTAGTAAGTCATTTTCCGCACCGGAAAAAGAAGTAACCCTAAAGTTTCGTGCCGTGCCTTTGCGCGCAATATACCCCACGGAAATAACGATGATTTTGCCAAATTCCGCCCAAATCCCTGCGCGGGGATAAAATTCTTCAGCAGAGAATTCGTCTTTCCGCTGGTAACCGGATTTCTGTTCCCATAACTTCTTTTTTTCTTCATCCAGGGCATTGAAATTCGATATCTCCGGTACGGTTTCAATATCCAGAAAGAGGATGTTTTCAAGATGTAGGTTGTTGAGCATATTTTCAAATTACTAAAATGAATTCAAATTCAGGCAACTGTAGGAATTAAATGGTATCTTATGATACACAAAAGGCTATGAATTTGAAAAAATACATTGTTTTGGCTTTTGCCATGATCATCTTCGGATGCGCCAATGACGACGGTTCATCGGATCAGGAACAGCTACAGGACACAGCCAGTTTTATAGTCATTGGAGAGGATATTGAAAATATCTATCAATATTCCTTTGAAGGAAGTACGGAGACCGGGACGTTGGTAAATCTAACACAGGACTCCGGGGTTCCGTTGAATTATCTCACCCTGCGGGAAGTTGGGGATATCATTTCGTTTTACTCCTTTTCAAACGGTTCATTTTCCCTGGTTCAGGTGGATGTGGTTACGGGCGCCGAAGCTAATTACCCGAACCTCCTTCCTGTAACAGCAGACCGTTCTATTGCCTGGGGGACCAACACCTTGTCCAACGCCTTTTTTGGCTATTTTGGACCGGCCGGTATGCGGAATTTTTCAATTGTAGATGTGGGGCTTCAGGTAGAGGACATTCAGGATCGTATGATTGATTTCAATGTGGATACCGCCTTACAGCCCTTGTTGTTTGGGGATAAGATATACATAGTGTATAGAGATAATTTGGGAAACTATAAGCTTACTTTTTATGCTATTGAAACAAAAACCCGAGGCCCCATCCTTGATTTTCAAAATATACCCATCAGTCTTATAATTGAAGACTCGGGAAATCTTGCAGTGATTAAAAATGGGACAGCACCTACCCTGGAGCTGTTTGACGGGAACCTGGGATTTATCAAGAGCTCACCACTGAATTTCAATTCGGGATTTCCCTCCGGGCCGGTGTATGGGGCTGTGCTGAAGAATGATAAATTGTATTACGCTTTGCGGTACGTTCAACCTTCCCGATATCCCTTTGGGCCTGCTGTTTTTGATTTCGCTACTCAGAACAATGATATTATTGATTTATTTGGAATAGCCGGAGCGGTAGAAGCAGAACTAGGTACCACAATAGAGATTACAACTCAGACTTTTGATGCAGGTCAGGATATGTTTTTTGTTGGATATGCTATCCCAACGGAGAATGAACCGAGTGGGGGAGTACTTCAAATTTCTGCTGCCGGTGAGCTTATAGCGAATGTATCCCTGTCGTTTTTCCCGTCTTATTTTATGAGCGGAATTTAGAAAAGGCTTTGTTGCCTCACCGGGCTCTCATGTTCCAATAACCACTTTTTTCGATGCAGGCCGCCGGCATACCCGGTTAGATCTCCATTACTTCCAATTATACGATGGCACGGGATCACAATCCATAAGGGATTTTTTCCGTTAGCTGCTGCAACGGCACGTATCGCTTTCACATTCCCCAGTTGCTTTGAAAGCTCCAGATACGAAATGGTTTTTCCAAAAGGGACCTCCAAAAGCTTTTCCCACACTTGTTTTTGAAAGGGGGTACCTTCCGGATTCAAAACAAGATCAAATGCTTGCCGTTTTCCTTCAAAATATTCCTGTAATTGATAAACGGCATCTTCAAGCACATGGGGAATTGTACCCGATGGTATCTTAGTGTCAGAAACGGTAATGGCGGCAAGGCCATTTGCATCACCTTCAAGTAGGGCAACACCAATAGGAGTCTGTATGTAAGCAGTTTCCATTACTTCAGCTCTTTCGAATCTTCAATTATTCCCAATCGTTTGGCACGTAGTTCCCAATTTTTTCGGGCCAGTACCTGAAGGTCTTCTACGTTATCACTTTCATCCATGATCTCAAGACCTAAAAGGGTCTCTATCACATCTTCCATAGTTACCAGCCCACTTACGGAACCATATTCATCCACTACTAATGAAATGTGCTCTTTTTTCTCGACTAATTTATCAAACAACTTAGGGATAGGTGTGCTGCGGTTGGTGACCAAAAGTTCCCTTTTAATGCTAAGTAAGGGGTTCTCACCTTCTTTGTTGATGATAGCCTCCAACATCTCATCTTTTAGGATAAATCCGGTAATATTGTCCGCTCGTTCTTTGAATATCGGGATACGGGAGAAACGCAAGGGCCGATTGGCTTCAAAAAACTCCTGGATCGTAGTTTCTTCGGAAGCTATTTTCATCACAGTCCTGGGCGTCATAATGTCTTTGGCCTCAATTTCATCAAAGGTCAGCAGGTTGCGAATTACTTTGGATTCTGATTCTTCAAATACGCCTTCTTCTTCGGCAATGTCGGTCATAGCCGTAAAATCTTCTCTGCTTAGGACACTCCCGTGGGCTCCTTTTTTTCCGATAAGCCTTGTGAACAATTGTAAGATCCAGAGTAAACCGGTCCATTTCATTATAAAAACCAATACTTCAAGGGATTTTGCCGTGAAATTGGCCAATTGTTTCCAATAGGTAGCCCCAATGGTCTTTGGGATAATTTCAGAAGCTACCAGAATTAGAATGGTCATCACGGTGGAAACCACTCCCACCATTAGGTCCTCCGTAAATTCAAGACCAAAAAGGGTTCTGGTCCTGGTCCCAAATAGTTCTGCATAGGCGGCTTTGGCCTGCACCCCGACCAAAATTGCCCCAACGGTATGGGCAATAGTGTTCAATGTTAAAATCGCAATAAGGGGTTTGTCAACATCCTTTTTTAGATGTTCCAATTCCGTGGCGTAAGCTTTGCCTTCCAGTTTCTTTACATTGATGAACGTTGGGGTAATGCTCAAAAGCACTGCCTCCAAAATGGAACACAAAAATGAAAAAAAGATGGAAATAACAGCATAAAATATAAGGAGACCCATAGGTTATTTGCTTATGATAAAAATAGCAAAATAAGTTTGTTGATCGGATATTCAATCGATCAGGGCACTGTAGAACAATTGGTGAAGGGTAGAACGTATGTTGAGCGAATACAATCCACGGTTTTCCCTGGTGGGGTATACCCGATTGGATAAAAATATGAAGATAAGCTCATGTTCGGGGTCGGCCCAAACAAAGGTTCCGGTAAATCCGGCGTGGCCAAAACTTTGAGAACTTGCCCCTGGAGCCGGATAGGCTTCCGAAAGGGGCAAAGTATCATTACCTATTAAAGGTTTGTCAAAACCAAGACCCCGGCGATTTTCATTTTCAGGATATTGGATTTTGATAAACTCTTTTACGGTTTCTTGCTTTAAAAGCCTCTTCCCATCAAATTCCCCAAAGTTTTGATAGAGTTGCATCATTTTTAATACATCGGTTGGCGTTCCAAAGAGTCCTGCGTTGCCGGACACCCCGCCGAGTAGTGCCGCATTTTCATCATGTACCCAGCCTTTGGTCAACGTATGCCGAAACAACGTATCATTTTCGGTAGGCACAATGGGATTATTTTTCCCGTTCTTCACCGGATTAAAGCCCAAGGTCACTGCTCCAATGGGTTGGTAAAACTCCTCTGCCAGATAGGCTTCGTAGTCTTTTCCGGTTAATTGTTCAATTAGTTTTGGGAAAACCAAAAATAGTAGTCCCGAATACTTATAGCTTTTATCAGGGGATACTTTGGAGCGGTTGATATGGCGAAACACTTTGTTTTCAAATTGATTTTTAATGTAAAGCCCATCATACACTTGTTTTTGAAATCTTTTGGAAGGTTGTTCCCTGACGAATCGCTTTTTGAGTCCACCATTTTTCTTACGAACCGTATTCAAAAAAACAATGTACGGCGTAAGGCCCGCCTGGTGTGCCAGTATCTCCCTGAGGGTAAGGTCTTTTTTGTCCTTATGTTTTCGCCATGGTTTCCAATAGTTGGAAAAAGGCTGGTCCAAATCGAGTTTTTCATCACCAACCAACTTCATAAGCGCAGGCAACGGGCCTAAAATTTTGGTAACAGAAGCCAAATCATATAGATCAAGAGGTTGGACGGGGATCAAACTGTCATAGGTATGGTATCCGTATGTTTTGTGAAAAACGATACTATCCTTGTGGGCCACTAAAAGCTGGGCCCCCGGAAAAGCATTTTGTCTTATCCCATCATGAATAATGGAATCGGCCTTATAGGTTATCGCTTCATTTTGTTCAAGGGTAAGCTGACTATGGCTATATTGGACGCACAGATAAAGGCAAAGGAGAATTGGATGTGTTTTACTCATTTAGTCTTTGCTGTTGTGTCATTAAGAGTTCGGCTACCCTGGTTCTCAATTGTTCCGGCTCCACTATTCTGGCATAGTCCCCAAAGGTTAAATACCACCGGGCAAAAAGATTATCGATATCATCAACCATAAAAGTCATTTCCACTTCGTTTTGATTTGTTATTTCCTTAATGAAACCGTACCGCTGCCTACTTCCTTTGAGAAACTTGGCTACTTTCCTGTCTATCAAGATCCTGACCTTGGTTTTTTGTGATGATGCCACATTTCGAAGTTCTTCCACAGAGGCATGTTCAAGAAGGAAGGCTTCTGACGTTCTATGGATCTTATGGATCCTATCCGTTCTAAATTGCCGGTAGGCCTGCCTTAGATGACAGTAGCCGAGCACATACCAAAAATTGTTTTCATTAAAAATACCAACCGGTTCAATTTTTCGGTCTATTGGTTCATCAGCCTGAATGGATTCATAGCTTAGAAATACTTGTATCTTTTCTGCGATACTTTCGAACAACACCTCAAGGGCATTAGGTACCTTATCGTTAAATATTTCCTGGGAGGGTAATATACTTACCTGTGATTCTAAAGCTTCTACCCAATCTTTTTCAGCCCCGCGCAAGACCGATTTTAGTTTTATCATGGCCGATTCATGATACCCTCCCAAAGACTTATCGGTAAACTTTTGCATCAATTTCTCCGCTGCCACAAAGCTGCCCGCTTCTTCCCGGGTAAACATTACCGGAGGTAATCGATACCCTTCCATAATGGAATAGCCGATCCCTGCCTCACTGGCAATGGGCACCCCTGCCGCTTCCAGTGTTCTGATGTCTCGGTAAATGGTTCTAAGGCTTACCTGAAAACGTTCCGAAAGTTCCTGAGCCTTAACAATGCGTTTAGATTGTAGCTGGATCAAAATCGCCACAATCCTGTCAAAACGTTTTACGGTATCCATTCCCATTAGTATTCGGCCTATATTCCAAAGATAGGATTTCAAACCAAGGTCTAAAGGCCGCTTATGTATCATTTAGGCATATCAATCTGAGGCAAATTAAACTACATGAGTGACAATCCTATGTCAACTGATTTTTTTTTACAATTTCATTTTTACTACTGACAAAGGGCTGTCACTACCTCTATTTACCTTTGGTTTCAGTAGCAATAATCATTAAAAAACAAGTCATGGAAAAAACGGTTGAAAACAGACAACAAGTACTTTCTCCCAATCAACTTTTGGAAAGTTGGCAAGGGCATCGCAACCTAACAAGAAGGGTGATAGTGGCATTCCCGGAGAACGCGTTTTTTGAATTTAGTATTGGAGGAATGCGACCTTTTGCAGAGATGGTCAAGGAGTTGTTGGCTATCGCTGAACCGGGCCTGCGTGAAATTGTAACCGGCAAAACTGAAGTCTTGGACGAGCATCGGGATATTGGGAATACGAAGGCCAAATTTTTGCAGCTTTGGGACGAATCCACAGAAAAAATCAATGTGCTGTGGGATAAAATGGAGGAAGTTGATTTTCAGAAGGAAATCATGTCTTTTGGACAGTTCCCTGAAACCGTACAATCAACACTGTTCTATTTTATAGAAAATGAAATTCATCATCGTGGTCAGGGGTACGTGTATTTGCGTTCCCTTGGGATAGCACCTCCATTGTTTTATGAGCGATAAGATGAAGACGGTTTTGATTTTTAAGACATCCGTAGCAACCGAAAAGGAGGTAAGGCGACTTTCCCGGGCGCTAAACCAGTTAATCAACAAAAACGGGCGGTGGAATTTTGACCTGGAAGATTGTGATAACATCTTCCGGGTTGAAACGGAATGTCCGGATGTTTGGGCGATTGCTAGCCTGTTTCAAAATCTGGGCTTTCTATGTGAAGAGCTCCATTAAACCTCGACAATAATTAATCATGAGAAACTGGATTTGGCCAAATACCCCTCAGCCTCTTAATTGGCAGCAAAGGTTCGCTATAAGGAAAACAATGTTCTCATTTTCCCGCAGTCTACCGTTAGCAGACCGTTACCAGGCAAAAAAAGAGAATGACAAGATTTCGACTTCCTGAGAGAAACCGGATAGAGGAGTTACGTTTAAAATGCTAATCGCATCTTTTGCAAAATAGGAAGTATTGATGTTCGCTCCCGCTTTGGCATGGGTAACATTCCTTTTCACAAGAAGACCCATGAGCTGAAAGCTGACTTAAAAGCGGCAAAATTACATTTGTATGTGATACTTTTCCGGGAACTGTTTTGGAATATCTACATTGTCCTCTCCTAACTGCTGCCTCAAATCAATTTCTATGGCTCTGGAAATTGTAGAAATAGGCACATCGTTGGAAGTACCTTCAAAAGGGTTTTCTCCTGCCCTTGCAATACGTTCCATAACATAGAAAACCCAGGAAACTGCTCCACAGAATGGGACACCTAACCAAATAAAATTACCCCCTACTTTGGGAAAATCTTCTATGATATCGTCACCGATCTCCGCAAACTCCGGAATTATACCGAAAGGGAGTAAAACTAAAAAAACACGGACAAAATAGTACGCTAAACTGGCATACTGTCTGGGATAGGGAAAATTTTTGATCCGTTCCGATTTGCCCTGAAGGGTAAAAAGTTCCTCCAAAACATTTTGCAGTTCCAGAAAGGCAAAACTCCACAACAGCCCCTTTTCTTGTAATTCCCTTAAATGGTTGGACTGCAAATACAGTAAAGTAGTAGCCTTGTTACCTTTGCTGAGCACATATTCCAATTCCTGCGGAGAAAGGTATTCCAGCAAATCATCTTTGAGGGAAGTTATTCTTTCCGGGATATCAATAATACTTAACCATTCCCTGTTGGTTTTGGTTTTTTCAAAAACTTCCCAGCTGCGTTTTTGACGCATGCCATGACGTAAAGCGGTCAACCAGGCAATATGCCGGTACACCAGTGTTTTTTTATGCTGGTATAGTTCCTCATCCGAAACCTCCTCCTCGCAATATTCGCGGGTTACCATGTCATTCGTTTTCATACCCCATGTCCTGGAAGTATTTACCACACCTCCCCATATCTTTCGGGCCTCCCATATTCTCCCGTAAGCCGAGTTGTTTTGAAATCCCACAATAAAAGCCACGGCCGTACCTATCAAGGCCACCGGGGTCCAGGGGACTTCCAAAAAGGTAAAGCCAAAAACATGGTACAATACGGTTACTCCTGCAGCAAATAAGAGGAACCAAACGGTTTCCCATCGGGACCATACCAACATGTCCCTAACCGTATAACGCTTTCTGGTGAGCATAATAGGGTCGGTTTAGACTCAAAGATAACCAAGAAACAAGTGGAAAACGAATTATGTCAACAGCGGAATAACCTCCTTGGCAAAATAGGTAGCGATGATTGTAGCTCCGGCTCGTTTTATCGCCATTAATTGTTCCAACATCACCGTATCGTGATCCAACCATCCCTTTTCAGCCGCAGCTTTTAGCATGGCATATTCCCCGGAAACCTGGTACACTGCAACCGGGACATCTACTTCATTTCGTATTTCCCGTACAATATCCAAATACGGCAATCCCGGTTTGATCATTACAACGTCTGCCCCTTCTTCAATGTCCATCAGGGTTTCTTTGATGGCTTCAAACCTATTGGCAGGATCCATTTGATAGGTCTTTTTGTCTTTTGGGATGTTTTTATGGACCACTGGGGCAGAATCCAGGGCATCCCGGAACGGGCCGTAAAATGAACTGGCGTATTTCGCGGAATAACTCATAATGCCAGTATCCGTAAAGCCTTCATCTTCCAAAGCTTCCCGAATGGTCAGGATGCGTCCGTCCATCATATCACTGGGGGCTACAAAATCGGCCCCTGCCCGGGCATGGCTAACACTCATTTCCGCTAAAACTGCACTGGTTTCATCATTCCGTATTTTTCCATCGTCAATGATACCATCGTGGCCGAAAACGGAATACGGATCAAGGGCCACATCAGTCATCACCAGCATTTCCGGACAAGCATTTTTTACGGTCCTAATGGCGCGTTGCATTAGGCCTTCAGGGTTTAAGGCCTCTTTGCCGGTATTGTCTTTTAAATCTTCCGGAACTTTAACAAAAAGGAGGACGGCACGAAGGCCCATTTTCCAGAGTTCATGGATTTCTTTTTCCAAATGGTCCAAACTTAAACGGTAATAATCGGGCATGGATGGGATTTCTTCTTTGATCCCCTTACCCTCCACCACAAAAAGCGGGACTAAAAAGTCATTTGGAGTGAGTACCGTTTCCCGAACCAAGTTTCTAATGGATACTGATGTTCTAAGCCTTCTGTTTCGTAGTAATGGATACATATTAAATTTCAATTTCACCAATTAAATAGGGAACGGCCTTACCGGAAATCTTAACGCGTTCCCCTAAATGTTCAATAAGTAGATACCCTCCTCGTTTGGAGAGTTGCCGAGCGGTCATTTTTGTTTTTCCCAGCACGTTGGCCCAATATGGTGCCATAGTGGTGTGGGCCGAGCCCGTGACAGGGTCTTCCGGAATACCGCATTGAGGGGCAAAAAACCGGGAAACAAAATCAACTTCCTTACCAGGCGCAGAAACGATGATCCCCCGGCAATCCAATTGGTTCAGTAAATGAAAGTTGGGGGTAATGGTTTCTACTTCCTCCTGTGAGTTGTAAATTAATAAATAGTCCGTTTTCCCTTTAAGGGTCCTCAAAGGGGTTAAACCAATGGCTTTATTAACTTCGTTAAGTCCTTGAATGGCAACCAATTCGTCAGTTGGAAAATCCATAGTCATCCAACCGTTAGCACCCTGTTCTACAAGTAGTGTTCCACTTCTTGGAGAATGAAACCGAATGGTCTTTTCCGGATAGCCCAGATAGTTGAAGATCGCAAAAGCGGCGGCAAGAGTAGCATGGCCACAAAGGTCCACCTCGGTTTCCGGAGTAAACCATCGGATTTCAAAAGTGCTGTTCTTTTGGACCACGAAGGCGGTTTCGGCCAGATTGTTTTCCTGGGCGATGTTTTGCATTAATTCTGTGCTTAGTCCCTTCTCCAATAGACAAACAGCTGCGGGGTTACCTCCAAAAAGGCGGTCTGTAAATGCATCAATTTGGTAAAGTGTTAGTTTCATAAGATAAAGCTACACATTAAACCCAAGCTTTCGGATTTTTTAAAACCTCAACCAATTTTTCTTCCTCGCTTCCTTTTACCGGCTGATGGTTGTATTGCCATTGCACATGCGGGGGAAGGCTCATCAAAATACTCTCAATGCGCCCGTTGGTCCGCAATCCAAATAAGGTTCCCTTGTCATGTACGAGATTAAATTCCACATAACGCCCTCTTCGTATTTCCTGCCAATTTCTATTCGACGTATTGAAATCCAAGTCTTTACGTTTTATAACAATAGGTATATAAGCTTCCAGAAAACTATTCCCTACCTCGGTGACAAAGTCGTACCAGTCCTGCATACTTCGTCCTTCACTGGCTTTAAGATAGTCAAAGAAGAGTCCCCCTATGCCCCGCGCCTCGTTGCGGTGGCTGTTCCAAAAGTAGTCATCACATTTTTGCTTGTACTGCGGATAAAATGTGGTATCATGCGCATCACAGGCTTTTTTGCAAATGGTATGGAAATGTGTTGCATCCGCTTCAAAAAGATAGTAGGGGGTTAGATCCTGCCCGCCCCCAAACCACTGGTCTACGATAGCCCCTTGTTTATCATACATTTCAAAGTAGCGCCAATTGGCATGAACAGTGGGCACATAGGGATTTTTAGGGTGAATCACCAGGCTTAGCCCACAGGCAAAAAAATTGGCATCCGTTACCCCAAAATAGGCCTGCATGCTATGGGGGAGTTCTCCATGAACCGCGGAGATATTTACCCCGCCTTTTTCAAAAACCGCCCCATTCTGAATCACTCTGGTTCTGCCACCTCCCCCTTCGGGGCGTTCCCAAAGGTCTTCCTTGAAGTTGGCCAGGGTATCCACTTCTTCCAATTTTGAAGTTATGGTGTCTTGCAAATCCTGGATATACCGGTAAAATTTATTCTTAATCGTCATCTGAAATATATACTAATTGGTTTTTCAGCTCACTCAAAGCTGTTTTTTCATCTATTTTAACCGCTTTACCGGCCAGTTCCAGAAGCTGCTCTACCAGGTGGTTTTCCGTCTTATCCTTATGTATTGCCAAAAGCTCCCTTCCCACCTGGTTATTGTGATAATCCATTTTCATGGGCAACTCATGGCTGAAAAAAGCTTCTTCGTGCCAATCCGTTATGTTTTTGGTCCACTGTAGTACTTTTTGAAAGTTTGATGAATGCCTGAGGCATCTTTTGGCAATTAGGATGTTCCACAAACCATGTCTAAATGCGTTTGCCTTTCCGTTTTGGAAATGTTTGCTTTGAAAATGCTCGCCGGAAATGGACATACAATCTTTGGTTGCACGGTAGGTAGGCCAGAGGAAAAGGAGGTTGGGAAAACACAGTTTGACCAATTTCCAAAACTTGCTAAAAGTAAGCGTTTTAAAAAGCCTAAACAGTTTCACGTTTATATTCTTTCACCGCCTGGATGAAAGCGGCTGCATTTTCTACAGGAACATTGGGCAAGATCCCATGGCCAAGATTTACGATATATTGATCCTTTCCGAATTCGTCTATCATTTGGTGTACCCTTTTTTTGATCTCAGAGGGGGGAGACAATAATCGGGAAGGGTCAAAATTGCCTTGCAGTGTAATTTGTCCCCCGGAAAGATACCGGGCGTTTTTTGGAGAACAGGTCCAATCCACCCCCAAAGCACTGGCTCCGGTCTTTGCCATTTCACCAAGGGCAAACCAACAGCCTTTTCCAAACAAAATTACAGGTGCAATGTCTTTCAACGCCACTGTAATTTGTTGCATGTACTGTAATGAAAATTCGCGGTAATCGGTCGGCGACAGCATTCCTCCCCAGGAATCAAAAAGCTGTATGGCATTACAGCCCGCCCGTACCTTTTCCTTGAGATAGGCAATGGTGGTATCCGTGATCTTTTGAAGTAATTCATGGGCCGCTTTGGGTTGTGTGAAACAGAATCCTTTTGCCAGATCAAAGCTTTTGCTTCCCTGTCCTTGCACGCAATAACAAAGAATAGTCCAGGGAGAGCCGGCAAAACCAATCAAGGGGATTTTATCTTGCAATAGTGATTTGGTCATGGTAATGGCCTCCATAACATAACCCAGGGCTTCTTTGGGGTCAGGGACAACCACAGCGTCCAGATCTTTTTGACTACGAATGGGTTGGGGTAAGTACGGACCAAAATCGGGTTTCATTTGTACTTCAATATTCATAGCTTGTGGAATAACCAGAATATCGCTAAAGAGAATAGCGGCATCCATCTCAAACCGTCGTATGGGTTGTACCGTAATTTCCGAGGCAAGCTCAGGGGTCTGACAACGGGTAAAGAAATCGTATTTTTCCCGAAGTTGCCGAAATTCCGGCAGATACCTTCCTGCCTGCCGCATCATCCAGACCGGAGGGCGATCAACGGTTTCGCCTTTTAACGCTCTTAAAAACAAGTCATTTTCAATCATAAGCTGCAAAATACTGAATCGCTTTTACAATTACGTTTTCTATCGTGGGTTTATTGGCAATAATAATCTTATCGGTATATTTTTTAGCCTCATTAGCAGTGGTGGAGCCAATACAGAAAGCAATGGCTTCTCCGGATACATTCTTCACAAAATAACTTTCCACGCCGCTGGGACTAAAAAGCAAAATACCACTGAAAACTCGAAAGAATTGTTTTGGGCGCAATAGGGTGGAATACGAAATTACTTCAGAAAACCGAACAGTATTTTTTTTAAGAAGGGTGGGTAGTTCGTCTCTTCTTAGATTTCCGGAGAACAGCAAAAAGGACCGGTGGTTGTGGTTTGCGGTGATAGTTTCTCCCAATGCCGCTGCATTTTCTGCCATTTCTACTATTTCAAATCCCATTTGTTCAAGTAATACTTGTGTTTTTTGACCAACACAAAAGGCTTTGGGGTACCCCACTTCCTTATCGCCAAATGCCGGAGGCTCCTGTTGGGCAAGAAAAGACTTTACGCCATTTTGGCTCGTAAAAACCAAATAGTCAAATTTGTCTTGAGGGAGCTGAAAATCCAGATATTCTATTTGTATAGCATCATACTGGACCAATGCCAGTCCTGAATTAATCAGTAATTCCTTTTGGGAAGGGCTAAGTATTTTAGTGGAGAGAATTGATGCCATTTCGGATGCTATCCATTATACTGCTTCCCCCGTTGTCTAAAATCTCAAGGGCACAGTCTTTCCCAAAACCTTGAGTTTTATTTAGGTCGCATTCTTTTTCCACTTCTACTTTTTGTTTTCCATCCAGAGCAAATAAAGCGCCTTTAAAATAAACCGTTCGGTTTTCTATTTTGGCCAATGCTCCGATTGGTGCAGTGCATCCTCCTTCCAGGGTTTTAAGGAACTCACGTTCTATTTCTACGGCGGCGGCGCTTTCCGAATGATTCAAAGATTGGGTGGCTTGTACTACCGGAATGTTTTTTTCCAGCGCTACTACCAACATGGCCCCCTGAGCAGGAGCCGGGATCATCCAATCCAGAGGGAGAGCATCTTTGGGCAATAGTTTAATACGCTCCAGGCCCGCTTTGGCAAAAATGGCGCCGTTCCATTCATTTTGAATAAGCTTGATCAAGCGGGTATTCACATTACCTCTCAGATCTACTACCTTATGGTTAGGGTACCGGTGCAGCCATTGCGCTTTTCTTCTAAGGCTTCCGGTGGCCATTATACCGTTAGGGTGGTTCAAAAACTCCAATCCTTTATGCACTAACACATCAGTCGCTGTAGCCCTTTCCAATACAGCCGTAGGTACTACCCCTTTAGGTAGCGCCGTGGGAACGTCCTTCATAGAATGTACGGCAATATCAATTTCCTCCTTGATCAGGGCAATATCCAGGGTTTTGGTAAAAATTCCGGTGATCCCCAATTCATAAAGCGGTTTGTCCAGGATGACATCACCGGTAGATTTTACCGGCACCAATACGGAGTCTAATCCCATACTCCCCAATTGGGCTTGTACGGTTTGCGCCTGCCAAAGCGCCAGTTCGCTGTCGCGGGTGCCTATCCTGATGGGACCTTTCATTCAGTTTCCAGTTCGAGTTGGAAAACTTTTTGAATAAGCAACAGGCTTTCTTCGGCATCCACTTCGGATTTTTTTAAGTGATTGGCAAATTGTTTGGTAATCTTCTGAATGATGCGTTCCGATACGATTTCGGCCTGTTGTGGGTTGAAATCCTGAAGCTTTTTGGAATGAAAGTCAATCTCTTCTTCTTTCATGGTTTTCAGTTTCTTTTTCAACGCCTTAATAACAGGGGCAAATTTCCGGGTCTCCAACCAATTGGAGAAATCGAATTTTACGGTTTCAATGATGCGTTCTGCCTGGGGAATATTACTTCTCCTTTTGGCCAATGCTTCATCGGTAATTCGGGATAATTCGTCCAGATGCACCAAAGTCACATTCTCCAACTCCTTTACGTTGTCGTGTACATTCTTTGGAATGGAAAGGTCCAATATCCAGAGTGGCTTTTTGTTATGCACCATAGCCTTGGTTAGGGTAGGCAATTGCGCCCCTGTAGCCACCACCAATACGTCGCATTTCCGTATTTCGGAGGGTAAATCCCCAAAATCCTTTACGGCGAGTTGTAGTTTGCCGCCAAATTCTTCTGCTTTTTCCTTGGTACGGTTGATCAGGGTGATATGATGGTTTCCGGTGTGCTTTATTAGATTTTCACAGGTGTTTCTTCCGATTTTTCCCGTGCCGAACAACAAGATATTTTTCTCGTTAATGTCCGGAATGTTGTCCAACAGGTACTTTACAGATGCGAAAGCTACGGAAGTAGCGCCACTGGATAATTCCGTTTCGTTTTTGATCCGCTTACTGGCCTGTAAAACGGAATTGCACAAACGCTCTAAAAAGGGATTGGTCATTTGATGCCTTTTGGAGCGGTAAAAACTTTGTTTGAGCTGGCTTATGATCTCAAAATCACCCAATATCTGGCTGTCCAAGCCGGTGCCTACTCGAAACAAGTGCGAAATGGCATCATGGTTTTTAAAAATGTAAGCTACTTCCTGAAATTCCTCAACAGACCCCTGAGCATATTGGCAGAGCAACTTAATGAGCTGGAAGGGATGTTGCGCAAAACCATAAAGCTCGGTCCGATTACAGGTAGTAATTACCAATACACCGTCAATGCCTTCTGTCCTGGCGGCAAGAAGCAATGCATCAATCTGAGGAACGGCGAGGCTAAATTTTCCCCGAAGTTCGGCATCCGCTTTTTTATAGCTCAATCCAATACTGTAAAAAGAAGAATGTCTCAAAATAGGATAATACTTCATTTACTCAAACCCGACGCAAAATTAAGTGTCATAA
Organism: Croceivirga sp.; assembly: GCA_028284285.1. Taxonomy (GTDB): domain Bacteria; phylum Bacteroidota; class Bacteroidia; order Flavobacteriales; family Flavobacteriaceae; genus Croceivirga. Next base: position 125,734 of record JANQSA010000048.1, on the reverse strand, counting down.
AACTTGAAAAATAACGCTAGAAGTTCTATTTGTATCACAAGAGTAGTAAAACAGGTCTATTTTGGCGTATTTTTGAAAAGCCTTATATTGTTTGGCTTCTGGATGACAACTGAATTATTTAGAGTGAATATAAATAACACAAGAATGAATGTAAAAACCGACCCACGGATAAAAAGTATCGCTCAAGGTTCTTATGAACGTCTATTGGTGGAGAGCGGATTGTATGTGCTTAAGATCCAGAATGACAATGAGGTAGTGGAGGAGGTCTTTCATGATATTGACCGTAACTATATTCAATTTCATTTTTCGCTTAAAGGGGATGCCCAATTCATTTTCAACAAGGGCGCCTACCATTTACAGGTAACGGATGAAAACTCTTTATTGCTGTATAACACACAAAAAGACCTGCCCTTACATCTATGGGTACAGCCCGGGACCCGGATCTTGTCCATAGTAATGACCATCCAAAAATTCCACGCTTTGTTTTCGGAGGATGCCGGTCATATTCCATTTCTAAGTGAAAGCTTTGGGGAAAAAAAGTACTACGCACAGGAAATGCTTACCCCAAATATGGCCGTGGTGTTGAGCCAATTGATAAACTATAATTTGCATCCTTCTATTCGCCGACTGTATTTTAAAGGAAAGGTTTTGGAATTGATCGCCTTATATTTCAATAAAACCGGGGATGCCGATCTTGAGCAGTGTCCTTTTCTGGCCGATGAAGAAAATGTAAGACGGATTAAGCGTGCAAAGGAGATCATTATTGAACAAATGGTGGAGCCACCATCACTTGACCAACTGGCTAAAGAAATAGGATTATCACTTAAAAAGCTTAAAGAAGGGTTTAAACAGATCTATGGCGATACCGTATATGGATTTTTGTTGGACCATAAAATGGAAATGGCCCGTAAGCTGTTGGAATCCGGGAAATACAATGTAAACGAGGTAGGTCTTAGGGTAGGGTATAGTACCGCCAGTCATTTCATCTCCTCCTTTAAAAAGAAGTATGGTACAACGCCCAAAAAATATGTAACTTCCATTTCCTAAATAGAGTATCACATGAGACGCTATCTCTGCCTTTTCTTTTTTATAGCCGTGTTCCTGCATGCCTATTGCCAGGATACGCAAATGCAACCTTTGGAGGGAAAGCCTCCTCCGGAGCTGGTCCTGGCTTTCACCAAAACCGTGGGATTCCGGCATCAAAATATTGAAAAAGGGGTGAAAACCTTACGCGAACTGGGTCGGGAAAATGGATTCATCGTGTTACAAACAGAGTCTTCCGAGGATTTCAATACCGAGAACCTCAAAAATTACAAACTCGTTGTCTTTTTGAACACCACTATGGATGTTTTGGATGACGGGCAGCAGCGGGCGTTTGAACAATACATAAAGAACGGAGGAAGCTTTATGGGCATACATGCCGCTACAGATACCGAGTACGACTGGCCCTGGTATGCCGGTTTAGTCGGGGCGTATTTTGACGGTCATCCCAATGACCCTAATGTGCGACAGGCTAAAATAGATGTTCTCGTAAAGGATCATCCGGCTACCGCACATTTACCGCAAAAATGGATTAGAAATGATGAATGGTACAATTTCAAAAATTTGAATCCGAAGGTCACGGTACTTATGAATCTGGACGAAACTTCCTATGAGGGGGGCACTAACGGCGAAAACCACCCTATTGCCTGGTATCACGAATATGATGGGGGACGTGCTTTTTATACCGGAGGGGGCCATACGGAGTCTTCGTTTGATGAGCCCGATTTTAAGAAGCATCTTCTGGGGGGCATCTTGTGGTGCTTTAACAGGGAAGAAAATTAAACTGCTAAGAGCCTTTGCCGGGAATACATTAAAAAAAAGACCGGAGCTGCCCATAGATCAAAAGCAACCCACTTATAACCATCAGGGTAATCACCCAAAGGCGGAAAGTGCTGCTTTTCATGCCTTTTAAAAACCGCTTTCCGAGTAGGTTGCCAAAAGTAGCACCAACACCCAGTGCGATTCCATATATCCAGTATTGGTTTTGTAGCAGCCCAAAGAAAGTATAGCTTCCTATTTGCGACAATCCCATAAAAAAGGAATTGGCAGTTTTTGTCGCAATCATATCTTCTTTGTCCAATCCATAATTCAAATAAAACGGGTTTAAAACCGGACCCAGTGCCCCGATAAGGGTGCCCAGTACGGAAACCAACACCCCAAGAGGAAGAAAATACCCTAATTTCATGGTAAACGAACGTTCCTTTTTGCCCAATCGGTATTGAAAAACAGTGCTTATCAAGAATACACCTACTAAGATCTGTAGCCATTCCAACCGGAATTGTGTGAAGAGCCAGGAGCCCAGAAAAGCTCCTAAAATGGACGTTGGCGTATAAAAAAGACAGACCTTCCAATCAATATGTTTCCAAAACAGGAATAGCCGTGAAGGGCGACCGATAAAAGTACCCAGATTAAGTACGGGGGCGGTATGACCAACCCCCAAAAGTAGATTCAAAACCGGGACCATGATCAACGCACCGCCGCCGCCGGAAAGGGTTGAAATGGTAAAGGCTAAAATACCCAGGCCAAAAAGCAGCAGCAGCAAATTGGGATCGGTTTGCTGATAGACTTCCATCAATGCTTCCATCTTGATATCCCTTTTAGCACTATAATGGTCGTGCTACAATGATCCCAATGTTGTGTTTGATCTTTTTTAGATAGGCTACCAGGGGTTCCTCCGTGATGGTAACTTCACCGGAAATGGAGGCATGCAAAAGATGGATACGACCGTTAGGCCTTCGAATGGCAAAACCGGTATGGGTTACATCCAATCCTTTTATTGAGGTCGCCAAAGCAATGATATCGCCATTTTGTAGGGAATCCTCAACGGCTGTTATTTGATCCTGCGGTAATACGCACAACGGCTGTTTTGCCAGGGCTGCTTCCGTTTCCAGAATGGCCCGGTAATTCTCATCGTCCCTCAGGAAGGGATACAATTTGCGATGCGTACCCATAAAGTTGATAGGCTTCTCCACTTCTTCTCCCCCCAAGGAATTAGTGATATTTTTTACTATCCCCTTTTGTTGGTTGTTGCGGATCCAGTCCGTAAAATAGTGCAATCGGGAAGGATATCCTTCCAATTTTCCATTTCTATACCGAATGGTCTTTAAAATATCGGTAAAATCCTTAAAATCATGTTTTCCACTTCGCAATAGTGTAGCAAAGGCTACCGCATTCTCTACAAAAGTGGTGCAATCCAACCCCCGAAGATTGACCACCAGCGTTTCCACCTCACCTACTTCCAACGTTTTTTCCACGTAAGGTGTGCCCAAAAAGGTTTTTGCCACCTGTACAAGGGTGTCGCTAAATGCATTGGCCCGAAGCGTTTTTAATTGTTCGGTTTTTTGGTGAAACCGCTGCTTATCTTCGGGACTACAGCTAATTTGGGCAAAACCGAGCTGTACTCCCAATACCAGGAGCGGCAGAGCATAAAGGCGTTTCATCATTCTATTTTCTTTTCTTTTTTGTCCTGTAAAAGTACCCTAGTTCGTGCGATACTTTGCGGATAATTTTGTTGTAAATACGCAATCAGGTGTTCCCGGACATGTACCCGCAAATCCCATGCCGTTGGAGAGTCCTTGGCACTCATCAACGCACGAATCTCTACATATTCCGCCTTGGAGTCCGTAACCTGAAGTACATTTACTTGCCTATCCCAAAGTGGCGTATTCTCAAGAATGCGGGTCAGTTCTTCCCTTAGCTTGTTAAAAGGGACATCGTAATCCGTGTAAAGAAAAACGGTACCCAGGATATCCGCAGAGGTTTTGGTCCAGTTTTGGAAAGGGTTTTCTATAAAATAGGGAGTAGGGACAATCAAACGTCGTTTGTCCCAGATCTTAACCACAACATAGGTCAGGGTGATTTCCTCAATACGGCCCCATTCTCCCTCTACGATGACCACATCATCCAGTTTTATGGGCTGGGCAATGGCGATCTGGATGCCCGCCAAAATAGTGCCAATGAACTTTTGTGCAGAGAACCCGATGATTATTCCGGCCACCCCGGCAGAGGCAAAAACACTTATCCCAATTTCACGAATTTCCTCAAAACTCATCAACACAAACCCCAGTGCAATGATGATGATGATGAAAATGGCGATCCGTTCCAAAATGTTGAACTGTGTGTAGATCTTTCGGGCTCTTAGGTTATCGGCCTGGGTGACATCATAGTTTTGAATGATGATATGTTTGCTAATTTTCAAAATGGCAATCACTATCCAGGTCATCGCCACAATAAACAGTACCACACTGATCTTTTTAAACCAGAATTCAGCTTCCTGTAAACCAATCAGTTCCCGTAAGGACCTCATCCTGATCAAAAAGGATACAAAGAGCAACAATAAGGGGAGTGCAATTTTTCTAAAGGATTTCTCAGGCAGTAAATACTTAGGATTCTTTCCAAAATTTCGCAGGATGGTTGAGATCAACCCATATAAAACAATAATTCCCAGCAGGGCGCCCCCCAAGTAAAGCAGCGCTTCTTTGGTCATGATATCGGTCGCATTTTGCAGTAATAGGAGGTTCATTAGCTACTATTATTTTGTAAAAAGGTACTATTCTTATGTCAAATCGAAAATCTCTATCCCCCATAAATAAGTAATCGGGGCAATAAAAACAGAATATCAACACAAAGCGTATTTTTGCAGCTCAAAATGAAGCTATGAAAAAAGGAGTACTTCTGGTTAATCTCGGATCACCGGATAGTCCCTCAAAAAAAGACCTGAAACCGTATCTGGATGAATTTTTGATGGATGAAAGGGTGATAGATGTAAATCCGGTGTTGCGGAATATTATTGTTAGGGGAATTATCCTGAACACCCGGCCAAAACGATCGGCAAAGGCCTATGCCAAGATCTGGTGGGAAGAAGGCTCCCCACTTATCATCATTTCGAACAGATTTGCACAGAAGGTACGGGAAAAAGTAACCCTACCTGTGGCCCTGGGCATGCGATACGGTAGTGGAAACATTAGGGAAGGCCTGCAGGAACTGGCGGATCAGGATGTGGATGAGGTGCTACTTGTACCCTTATACCCGCACTATGCCATGTCTTCCTATGAAACGGTTGTGGTAAAAGCTCTAAAAGAACAACAAGAACATTATCCGGATATGAAGGTTACCACCCTGCCGGCCTTTTATCGGAATACGGAGTACATTGAGGTATTGTCCCGGAGTATTGCTGAAGGCCTGGAAGGATTTGAATACGATCATATCCTGTTTTCCTACCATGGGATCCCGGAGCGGCATATTCGAAAGTCCGATCCCACCAAATTCCATTGCAAGATTGACGGACAATGCTGTAAAATCAATTCGGTGGCACATCATACCTGCTATAGACACCAGTGCTATGATACTACGGAAAGGGTAAAAAAAGCGTTGGGATTACCGGATGAAAAGGTAAGCTCTTCCTTTCAATCGCGTTTAGCAGGAGATCCCTGGTTGAAGCCCTATACGGATTATGAGTTTGAGCGTTTGGCCAAAGAAGGCAAAACACGTTTAGCTGTGGTAACTCCTGCCTTTGTTTCGGACTGCCTGGAGACCCTGGAAGAAATTGCCATGGAGGGGGAAGAAGAATTCAAAGAAGCCGGGGGAAAGGAATACAAACATATCCCATGCCTTAATGATCGTGAAGATTGGGTGGCCCTGGTGGCCCAATGGATAAAGGATTGGGAAGAAAAGGAAATGCTGCCCGTCTAATGGCCAAAGTAACCTCCGAGGAACTGGGTACGGAACCCATTGGGAAGTTGCTTGTAAAACAAGCGGTTCCCGCTTCCATAGGGATACTGGTCATGTCTATCAATGTTTTGGTAGACTCTATTTTTGTGGGGAATTGGATCGGTTCTATTGCCATAGCGGCCATCAACGTGGTTTTACCGGTATCCTTTTTTATTGCTGCCCTGGGGATGGCTATTGGGATTGGCGGATCCAGTATCATTTCCCGCGCACTTGGATCGGGGAATAAGGAGAAAGCCTTAAAAACGTTTGGAAATCAGATTACGCTAACCCTTTTGCTAACCATTACCATGGTGGCCTTAGGGCTTCAATTTGTGGATACCCTTATCCCGGCCTTTGGGGGTAAAGGGGGCATTTTTGGACCGGCTAAGATCTATTATATCATTGTACTGTACGGTGTGCCTTTTCTGGCGCTCTGTATGATGGGAAATACAGTGATCCGCGCCGAGGGGAAACCCAAATTTGCCATGATCGCGATGATCATTCCCTCAGTGGGGAATCTGTTTTTGGATTATCTTTTTATCTATGTCTTTGATTGGGGGATGCATGGAGCAGCCTGGGCTACAACAGCGGGATACCTCCTCTGTCTCGGGTATATTATCTACTTCTTTCTTTCCAGGCATTCCGAGTTGAAAATTAGATTTTCTCACTTTGGGTTACACCGACCCATATTACGGGAAATTAGCGCCCTGGGTTTTGTTACCTTGTCGCGCCAGGCCGTTACCAGTATCATCTATTTATTGTTAAACAATATTTTATTCAACCTGGGTGGGGAACCTTTGGTAGCGGTTTATGCTATTATAGGCAGAATGCTGATGTTTGCCCTCTTCCCGGTTTTTGGAGTTACACAGGGTTTTTTGCCTATTGCCGGGTACAATTATGGAGCTATTCAGTATGACAGAGTAAGGGAATCCATCTACACTGCAATCAAATATGCCGCCCTGGTAGCGACGGTAGTATTTGTTATTTTAATGGTCTTTCCCAGAGAAATTGCCGATTTATTCCTTAGCGACCGGCTGGATCTGCCTTTGGAAGAATTGAAGACCAATGCCTTTGTTTTGGAACATGCTCCTTTGGCGATGCGATTGGTCTTTGCCGCTACCCCCATCATTGCCTTACAACTTATTGGAGCGGCCTATTTTCAGGCGGTGGGCAAGGCCGTTCCTGCCTTGTTACTTACACTCACCCGACAGGGCTTCTTCTTTATACCCCTTATTTTGATTTTACCCAATTTTTTGGGAGAACTGGGCGTTTGGCTTGCTTTCCCTATCGCCGATGTACTGGCCACCATTGTTACTGGGTTGTATTTGAGAAAGGACATTGCAAAAAACCTAACAATTACCCCATAATACCTAGGTTTTTCCTTAACTATATCTTATTGAAGATTACATTCTTTACCCCAAAATTTGATATGGTAAACCCGTTAACCTTTTGCGTATCGTCTACTAAGAAATCTATCTTGAAATCGAAATAATTGTTGCCTGAAAATTCTGTTTCGCCTATCCTTTTCAAGGTCATATTTGGAAGTCTTTTGTGATGAATTACCAGTTCATTGTCCTCTACAAGTATAGTGTAGGTAGTAGATAATTCCTCACTTGAATATTGACCAACAAATGTTTTCAAGGCAACGTCATATTGTTTTTCCTCTTTTTCGTTATCAAAAAACGTGGTTGGTACCGGTGTACTACCAGTCATCTCATCTTTGAGGTAAAATTCTGAAATCTCCAGTCCCCTGGCGAAAATCTCGAAGTGCTCATCATTACTTAAGGTAATGACAGTGACGCGTTCTTTTGGGAAGCGCGCCAGAAACGACCTAAATCCTGCATCATGACCACCATGTTTAAGCATTAAAATACCTCTATAATTTCTTAAAAGTTGTCCTTTGGCGTGGTACAAGGTATCTTCATTGATGATCCGGAAGATTACCGGATTGCCATTATCCAGTGTAGCGACTTCATTAAATTCCGCAATAAGATTTTTGTTGCCTACTATCGGTTTTTCAAAATTGTTGCTCCATTTGACCAAATCTTCAACATTGGTAAAAAGGCTAGTAGGGCCAACGTTGGAATAATTAAGCTTCTTTTTAACGTAGGACTTGTCTTTGAATTCATAAGAATAGGCACGGTTCTTTACAACCTTATGGAAATCGCCATAAAACTGTGTATTTACCATTTCCAAAGGCATGAAGATGTTTTCGTAGGTAAACTCACTAAAACCTTTACCGGTTACCCGCTCGACGATTTCTGCAAGAAGGGTGTAGCTGGTGTTACAATAACCAAATGCCGTACCTGGTTTAAAATTCAAGGCCTTTTGTTGAATCATAAGGTTTACGATTTGCTCGGTTGTAATAATATCTTCTAGCTGCCAACCTGCTAAGGTTAATAGTGCCCATTGATCTCTCAGACCACTGGTATGGGCTAAAAGATGGTGTATTCTTATCGTAGCACCATAATCGGGCAATTCAGGAATGTATTTGCGAATGTCATCACCAAGGTTTATCAGGCCTTGATCTTTTAAAAGGTAGATGGCAAAGGCCGTAAATTGCTTCGAAACAGAAGCCACATGAAATATTGTTTTGGGAGTAATGGGAATAGTATATTCAAGATTAGCTGAACCGTATCCCCTGGAAAAAATGAGATTGCCTTTGCTTATTATACCCACCGCAACGCCTGGGGTTTCCGAGGAGTATGTAGAAAACAAAGCGTCAATTTGTTCACTCGGTAACAATTTGGATTGGGAAAAAAGACTGGTGGCACCGCATAGCGTAACAAGAAGGTGCCAGACCAAAAGAATTAAATGACCGTTCGTGTTAAAAGACCTTATCAAGATGCTGCAATTTTAGCTATTAGTACAATGTGTTGTTGTATGTCATACTACTGCAGTACAGTAGCCGCTTTGCTAATAATTTTCCACTCACCTGATAGTTTTTTCAGGAGAAACAGATCTACAAAATGTAGCTTTCTGGTGGGGATCAGGATCTCTGCCTTTGCAGTGGCAATGTCATTCGCATAATCTATAGCCAGTATTTTACCTTCGCGCCCGTTGAAAACCCCTTGTTCCCGGTTTTGGAAAAGGGCAGCGTATTCCTTGGGCGACAACACCCAGATTTCCTGCCCCTCTTTAGATAAAAAGAGATCAGCTTCCTCGTAAAAGGCGGCCTGGATCATCTCCATATTGCTATACGAGGAGCCTTTGATATATTTTTGGAGGGTTTTCCGAATCGCTTCCTCTTCGGATTGGGCAAAGCCACCAAGGGTCATTAGGCTTGTAAGGGCGAACAAAACTGTTTTCATAAAAATGGATTTATTGGTGTTTAGGCAATATTCTAATGATTTTTCCTTCTTCTTCATCGGTCAAAAGATAGAGTTTGCCCTCGGGGCTTTGGGCCACTTTGCGGGAACGTACCCGATCATCCAGGAACAACTCTTCTGCGCTCTTGATGGTGTCGCCTTCTATATGAAATCGCCAAAGACTGCCCCTGGACAGCCCCGGGACGAATAGGTTATTCTTCCAGGAGGGAAACTCATCGCCGGTGTAAAAACACAACCCTGTTGGCGCCACGGTATGGTGCCAAAACCAGGTAGGTGGGGTGAAGGTAACCCCCTCCAATTTAGGAGGTGTGTAATCCTGGCTGCGCAGGCGCCCTGTAGTTTGGTTAGGCCAACCATAGTTGGCGCCGGCGGCAAGTATATTGAGTTCATCTCCTTCAATAGTGCCGTGTTCGGAGAACCAAAGCGTATTGGTTTCCGGTTGTAGCGCAATACCCTGTGTATTTCGAATACCCAAGGCGTAAATACTCGGAACGGCATCCGGTCCCAGCTCCGGATTATCTTCAGGTATGCTGCCATCCAAATTGAAACGGTGGATTTTTCCGCGTTTATCGGTTACATCCTGGGCAATAGGCAAAGGGGGCTCATCATGCTCCCAAAAGAGGCGCTCCCCAACCGTGAGATAGAGCTTTTTGTCGCCACCAATGGCCATTCCACCCCCATAGTGGTAGTTGATATTGGAGTAGGGTGCTGCGATCAATATCGGCTTCAGATGTGACAAGGAATCGTTTTCCAGTTTGGCCTGAACAAACTTGGTGGTTTTACCTTCTCCCTTTTTCTTAGCGGCATAGGAAAGGTATACCAATCGGTTTTTTTCAAATTCGGGATGTAGTAGTACTTCAAAAATGCCGGAATTGTCACCTATGTGAATAGCCCCTATGCTATCAGTAAGATCCTTTGGGAACCCTTTGATGACGTTCCTCGCTTTGGTTTGTATGTGTACCTTCACTAAATCGCCATTTTTTTCGGTTACCAACACCTCATCCTCATTTAGAAACGCTATGCTCCAGGGACGATTAAGCCCTTCAAAAACAATCTGCTTTGAAGGAAGAATGGAAGGAGTAACGGGCTTTTTTTCGGTAGTGGTATGGCAGGCCAAAAGGCTTAAAAACGAGAGGGTGACGAGATAGCGCATGGTTTACTTTTCCGTAAAGAAAGCGCTATAAAATCCACCAGGCTTTAAAAATCATGATCATTAAAACGAAAAGCGGCTCTATTTACCATTTCGTTTCCTGAATTCCGAGGGGGTGAGGTTGGTAAAGGATTTAAACGCCAGATTAAAGGACGTAACATTGCCGAAACCGGAGTCATAGGCGATGGTTGCCATTTTTTCTTTTTTATGTTCGGGTGCCGTCAAAAGGGTTTTGGCCTTTTCTATGCGATAAGAGTTTACAAATTCGGAAAAGTTCATGCCTTTGTTTTCATTGACCACCTGGGAGAGTTTTCTGGGCGAGGTGTTTAAAATAGTGGAGACCTCTTGTAAGGACAATTGTGGCTCCAGATAGATCTCCCTGGAAGAAAAAAGTTCGGTAGTGGCTTCCATCAATTGTCTGGAGGTATGGGCATCCATAGAAGAACGCTGATATTTTTCCAGGGAAAAAGTATGTTTTCGCAAAAACAAAAACGAAAACAGATACACCAAAAAAGTATAACAAATGGCCCCGCCAATATAAAAAGGGATGACCCCTGAGACATTTCCGATATAAAAACCCCAAATAATGCTTACCCCGATGACAAGGTTTCGGTACCAGTTAAAAAGCGGTTTCCTGATATTTTGTCGAAAACGGTAACATTGCACCGCAGACAGTAGGATATAAAACAATAAATGACCAAAAACCAGATAATAGATCAGGAGGGAAGCGAAATCAAAACGATTCGGAATCATAGCGGAAAAAGCCGAAAAAAGAACATAAGGGATAAAATGCAGATAGGACCATTTTGGGGTTTCTTCCTCCTGCCGAAATAGCAATTTGCCATAAAACCAGAGGCTGGGGCCTACCAATAAGATACCGGCAATGCCCAGATTTCGCTGCCAGGGGAGGAGTTGCAGGTATTCGTTGAGAATGGATTTCCCAATTCTCAGGGTTAGTCCCAGTATCAGAAGCGCCAAAAAAACATGAGCCTTCCGGTTTCCCTTTTTTAACGTAAACAGGTAACAACACAGGAAAAGAGCCTGAGCAATGCCAAGACAACTTAAAACGAGTATGCCGGAAGCGCTATCCATTGTTTGCGGTGTCGGTTGGTATTGTCAGCTATCTGATACAAACAGGGAAATCCATCTGATTTTAGTCGGGCAGTTAAACCCGGGTAGGCTTGATCCTCACCCTAACCTATGCTATTTTTCGCCTAGCTGTTTTTCGATTTCCTGTAGCGCCCTATCCAATTGCGGTTGGTTACCCTCAATACGATCTTTAAAGGTCTCCTCAACAAAAATATCCGGCTTTACCCCTTCCTTTTCCAGGTTTTTCCCATCCAGCGTATAACATCCCCACGAGGGAAGACGATAAAATGAACCGTCTACCAACCCGCTACCTGAGGTAAACACGATCCAACGATAGGTTTCGGTACCGATAAGGGTGCCCAGCCCTAATTCCTTGAAGCCGGCAGTTGTCATCTCTGCATCACTAAGGGACTGTTCATTGATCAGAACAATAATGGGTTTCGCTGCAGGTGCAAAATTCGGTTGAGGGGTAAGTTTTCCCTCGCGATATTTCCATTGTAAATAAGGTCGCTGAGACAAAAACCGCAAGACTTCATCGTGTACATTGCCCCCTGTATTATAACGAAGGTCTAAAATCAGGGCGTCTCGTTTTACAGCCTCTGAAACCATTTCACGCTTAAATCGTTCCAGCTCGTTCCCTCCCATATTTTTCATATGAACATAGGCCACCTTTTTATCGCTTTTTTGATCTACATAATTTTGATTTTTGTCCACCCACTCGTCATACAAAAGTCCCCTCAGTTGATTTGAGCGTATGGGATGTATTTTGACGGTATGGGAAGCGCCGTCCCTTTCAAATGTCAAGGTCATTTCCTTATCCAAAGAAGGCCGTATAAAATAGTGTTCCCGGTTTAGATCCGGATCGATCTTTACACCGTTTACCGCTCTCAATCGGTCTCCAACCCTTATATTTTTTCCTTTTACATCTGCCGGCCCATCTGTAACGATATGGGATACTATAAAAGGATCGCTATTGGAAAACTGGATGCCCGGGGCTAAGGTGGTGGTCTTGTAGAAGGTGTTTTCCTCTTTGCCAATTGAGCTAAATCCAAAATGGGAGGTATTCAATTCGCCTAGCATATCGTTGAACAAGAGTCGTAATTGCGAGCGTTTTGTAATTTGAGGCAAGTACTTTTCATATTTTTCCTTAAGGGCAGACCAATCTTCTCCGTGAAAGTTTTCATCGTAAAAGTTTTCACCAAAACCAGCCCAGGCTTCATAAAACATTTGATGGAATTCATCTGATAGATTCCGCCTGAACGTATGGTCTATACTTATTTTTTCGACAGCATTTTTCGCAATATCCAGGGTATGGATATTCCCTTTTACAAGGATATAATCGGATCCATCGGCAGAGGCAAGGGAGTAGTTTCGGACTTTTTCGTCCATCACTTTCTCTGTTTTGTTTTCTTCAAAGGGTTTGAGCGTTGTCTTCCATAATTTGAATTCCCCTTCGTCATGATTGCTTAAGTACAATACATGAGTGGACTTTTCCTTGGCAAGTACCTTTATCCCAATTTGAAGTCCAAAAGAAGGGCTGATCTTTTTTATACGCTCCATGAGTCCTTCTTCGGTAATTGTCACCTTTGGTTTTTCTTTCTTTTCTTTATCCTCCTTCTTCTTTTTCTTTGCGTCTTTTTCTTCTTTTTCATCAGCTTCCTCCTGTTCAAATAATTTGTCGTATTCCTCTAAAGCAAAGGGGTCCTCGTATTTGTTAAGCAGCATTTGATAAACGTGCCCTTCCCGCATGCCATAGGGATACGAGGGTTGGGTAAGGTTGGATGAAAAATAAACGTATTTACCGTCCGGGGACCAGACCGCATTAGTTTCGTTGACTCCCGTATCGGTTAGATTGGTAATTTTTTTATCCGAGAGCTGAACCGTAAAAATATCATGTTCAAAATTTCGGTAGGCATTGTAGAGTACATGGTTGCCGTCGGGAGAAAAATAGGGTTGTGGGGCATAAAGTGCCCAAAACTCATCCTTTACCAAAACCTCACTTTTAAAGCTGTTTAGGTCAAGCAGTCGAAGTTCATCCCTGCCGCTAATGTAAACCGCTCTTTTCAACGCATCATCCAGGGAAATGTTGAGGTTGTTTCGGGCGTCTTGGGTATGTTGCTTCTCTATTTGAGTGCCATCAGCCGCTATGGTAAAAAGATTGGAGTATCCTTTGTCGGTTCTTGTGTACAGTAGGGTGGTATTGTCCTTAAGCCAGTGGACTTCTTTTACCCTCTCGGTTTTTTTGGTTTTGATATGTTTGACGAATTTCCCTTTGACGTCGGAAACAAACAATTCGCCACGAGAGATGAAGGCCAGCTTTTTGTTATCCGGGGAGACCGAAAAATGGGTAATATTTCCGTCAACCTTAAAATCCTGAAGTTTGTTCAGAGAGTTGACCTTGGCCAGGGTTATCTCAACTTTTTGGGCTTCTCCCGAGCCTACATCGTATAGATAAAGCTGGTAATCTTTGGTGAAGACTACTTTGGCGCCATTAGCGCTGACCTGGGGCCTGCCAATGGAACTCTCAAACCGGGTCAGTTGTGTTTTGGCGTTGTTGTTAAGGGTGTACAGGTTATATTCCCCATTGGCTTCATCGGACACAAAGAACAGCTTCCCATTGGCATCAAAGGAAGGCCACATATCCTTTCCATTGTACTCCGTGTATTCTGTATACTCCTTTGTCTTTAGGTTATAGGACTTTATATTTGGATTATAGGCCCCTTTGTAGCGTTTGCGATTCGTAAAAAATTTACTTTCCCAGCTTTCATTAAAAAAGATCTCATCCGTATTAGGATGTGCCGTTACATTATGAGAATTATCAAAATAATGGTGAAAAAGCCTTTTGGGAGTGCCGCCCGATAGGGATACCGTAAATCCGGAAAAACGATTTTCCCTACTTGACGTGAAGTAGATGTGCTTGGAATCCCAGGACCAACTATCCACCTCATCGGCACCATCATGAAAAGTGAGCTGTTCTATTTCCCCACCCTTAAGGGGCATCATATACACATTGGTATTTCCGTCGCCACTGCCACTAAAGGCCAGCCATTGCCCATCCGGGGAGATCCTGGGTAGAGTTTCGTTTCCCTCCATAGCGGTTAACCGCATGGCCGTTCCGCCCCTGGAGGGGACGCTCCATAGATCGCTGTCGTAGCTAAAGACAACAGTACTACCATCCGGGCTTAATGTAGGATCGAGCAGAAAATAAGGTTCTTGGGCTTGCACCGCAAAAAGGAAAAAACACAAAGAAATTGGGACGAGGATCTTTTGTAACATGGTTGACGTTTTTTGATTTTGATGAAGGTAGTGAATTTATAAATTGCCATATTTCGAGTACATTTATTTTTCTTACTTCAACACTATGGGGCGCTTTCTCTTCTTTTTTTCGATCTTTCTTGTTATCAGTTGTACAGAAAATCCCAAACCGGCCGGCCCCAAAACAGTATTTATAGGCACCTATACCGATGGTACAAGTGAGGGAATTTATACGTTACGCTTTAATACCGAGACCGGGGAATTGGATGGATTGGAACTGAGGGCTACGTTGCCCAATCCATCGTTTTTAACCATTTCCGGGGACAGGAAATTTCTTTATGCCGTACAGGAAACGGCCGATTTTGATTCCCTGGGCGGAGGGGTAACAGCCTTCGCGCTACAAGAGAACAGGTTACATGAATTGAACCGTAAGGGAAGCGGAGGAGCACATCCCTGCCACGTCGCACTTTCGGGTGACGGGCAACTTGCCGTGTCCAATTATAGTGGGGGAAATCTGGCCGTTTTTGATTTGGAAGGGGACGGAAGTTTGGGCGACCGGCAATTGATTGACCATACCATCAACGATACCACTAAAAGGGCGCATGTGCATAAGGCCCATTTTAATGAGGAAGGCTTGTTTGCTGCGGATTTGGGACTGGATGCGGTAAAGCGCTATACGCAACAACCCTATGGATGGATTCCGGCAGCGCAGGCTTCCATTGACTTGCCGGAGGGCGCGGGGCCACGCCATTTTGTTTTTAATACCGATAGGTCTTTTTTATATGTGATCAACGAATTAAACGCTACCCTGACGGTTTTTCAGCAAAATGATCAAGGAGATTATTTCCCCGTACAAACAGAGAGCACTTTGGCCCCCGATTGGACAGGGGGAAAATCCTGTGCGGATATTCATCTTTCGCCGGACGGGCGTTTTTTATATGGCTCCAATCGTGGGGAGAATACCATTGTGATCTTTGCTGTGGATCCCGAAACCGGAAAGCTTCGTCTGGTAGGGCGCGAAGGGGTCCGGGGCGACTGGCCGCGCAACTTTACCCTGGATCCTTCCGGTAACTATGTGTTGGTAGCCAATCAAAAAAGTGATAATATCACCGTTTTTAAACGTGATGTTGACAAGGGTGCTTTGGAATATACCGATCAGTTTAAAATTGCCAATCCGGTGTGTTTGGTGTTTGCGGACTAGCCTTGGCTTAGAAAAACAATAATGCCAATAACTATCAAACCCAATAGTATTGCCAAAAATATCTTCCAGGCGCTATAAGGTCGGGTGCCGGAGATAGCCCCATTCTCTCCGTTGACAAAAAAGCTATATTCCTTACCGTTGTATCGGTAAGCACTGATATAAACCGGTAACAGAATGTGTTTAAACGTTTCCTCGGATAATTGCATCTTCATTGAGGTCAGGCGTTGGGTATCACCACCTATATCTCGACGACACCATCTCCTGGCGATTTGCTCCGCTTCTCCTTTGGCTACCAAATGCCCCTGTTTTAAAGGGATGGTGTATTTCTCAGTGACAAAACCCCTTAAAAAACTGGAGTTAAAGGGCTGCAATAGTTTTAAATTCCAGCGTGCTATTTTGGAGGGTACCCTTCCCTTTCTCTGTTTGGAAGCTTCCACCAGGGTGTCGTCCACAAAACCCGAAATCTGACCGGAAGCCGGGTACCAACGTGTTTTACGCACCCGTTGTTGTACTACTTTTCCGTTAGCATTCCTAACCCGCTTGGTCTCATAATAATATTCCCCTCTTTGCCCGGAATAGGTCGCTTGAAGCTGGGCGTCAAAGGTCCAATAGGGCAAATAGAGCCCTTTGGTGAATTGTGGGTCGAGCGCCGCTTTTTTTAACTTATTGGGGGCAAACCAAAGGCTTTTGACCCATTTTTGAAATATTTGGTGTGATTTCTTTTTGTCAATTTGGAAGGGTAGGACCGCCCCGGGTACAATCCAATCCTCTTTATATTGGTCTTCCAAAACCAGAGGCGTACTGCAATACACGCAATGGAGCGATTTATAGGTTTCTTCCACATGTTGGACAGCACCACAGTTTCTACACGTTAACATCGTTAGACCTTCGCTGTGCCTTTGCGCCCCCATTTCCTTGAGGTAAGGGTAGAGTTCTAATTCTTTAAAACCGTTTTCGTCCGTTTCAATAGTTTCCTGATGCCCACAATAATCACAGGTAATATGTCTTGTACCGGGCAGATATCGCATCTCCGCCCCGCAATTGCTGCAGGCTTTTTTGAGTTCAGTGTTTTTGATGGTTTCCTCCAAGAATTACTACTACGTTTAGAGTTTTAGCTCCTCTCCTCAGCTTAGGGGAGGTGGCTCCCGCAAAGCGGGAGACGGAGGGGTGGTTCATTTGCAACCTCCCCTTTCTTCCGACACTTTGGTCGGAATTCATTCCCCTCCTCAACTGAAGAGGGGAGCTTTTGCACTTTAAACTTATGGCAATGGCGGTGGCGTACTACCGCCCAAAAAGGACTTCAGTTCTTCCACATCCTGCAGGGCAGCCCAATTGGCCATACCCTGTTTCCAGACCAAACTCGCCCGGTTAATGGTGCGGTTGGCAAATAAGGCTTTTAATTGTTCAAAGCTTACCGGACCTTGTTGTGCCCCGTTAACGGCATAATAATACTGTACCTGGACGGGCATTGGCGGGGGAACGGCTGCTGCGCCTGCCTGGGGAAAAGTGGGTTGACCACTCATGGGAGAACCTCCCATCATCGTACCCATCTGTTGTGCCAAAACAAAGCCCATGCCCATACCCATCCCGGCTCCTGCCGTTCCTCCTTCATTTTTAGCGGCCGCTTCCATGGCTTTGGCGGCTTTGAATTGGGCTAATTTTTGCATATCCAGCTTGTCCAACCGACTGTACTCAAAAATTTCTTTTTTGAGATCTTCCGGCATGGAAACGTTCTCGATATAGAATTTTTCCAGGGAAATACCAACGGATTCAAACTCGGGGGCCATCACTTCCCGGCAAGTTTCGGAAAGCTCCGAAGTATTGGCCGCGTACAATTCTATGGGGAGATTCGCCTCCCCTACGGTATCTGTAAATCGTGTGGCGATGAGACTTTTTAAGTGCTCGTTAATTTCAAAATTGGTGAAGTTATTGTCCGTACCTACAATATCAATAACGAACTTCCCCGCGTCTGAGATGCGAAAAGCATAGGTACCAAAGGCCCGGATCTCTACCAAACCAAACCGATCGTCGCTAAGCGTAACGGGGTTTTTGGTGCCCCACTTTTCGTCTGTGAACAAATGCGTGTTCACAAAATAGACCTCGGCCTTGAAGGGCGAATTAAACCCGTATTTCCATCCCTTCAAAGTGGTCAGAATGGGCAGGTTTTGAGTGGTTAGATCATAAGTACCCGGGGTAAAGACATCGGCCAGTTGGCCTTCATTCACAAAAACTGCCGTTTGACCTTCCCGGACAATCAATTTTGCCCCATTCTTGATCTCATTTTGGTAGCGTTCAAACCTGTAGGCAATGGTATCATCTGTGTAGTCCAGCCATTCTACAATATCAATAAACTCATTGCTGAGCTTTTCCTTTATTTTTCCAAAAATATCCATGGTAGTGTGTGTTATATCGTTAGGTTTTAAAGCTACTAAAAATGGCAGACCTGCTATGGATAATTGGTATAAAAAATGTCCGTTTTGTTACAGGTCTCGTATGGGGATTACCAATGTCCGGTGCCGGGTTCCCCTTTAAAGGGCCCGGTCAGATCGCGGGTAATCCAACCTGCATAAAAAGGGCCGGGTTGGGGTTGTACGCGTTCACCCTCTATAAAACATTCCAGGTGTTGGGGATAGAAAGCGAGATAGTCTGTGAGCAGTCCGTAAGGTTCCAGGGGGTTGGGGTAGGACCAGGCAATAGTTTGAGTAGGGGCTGTAGCCAACGCCCAATATACGGCCTTCCCTTTCCACTCGCAGAAGGAATTCTTTTGAGATAACGTTCGTAAGTTTTTCAGATGTATATCAGAAGGGGGAATGTAAAAGGTAGGAGGGCTTGCCGTCTCCAAAACAGCCAGAGCTTTTGTAGTTGCAGCAAGTAGGATATCACCTTTCCTGACCAGGATCTCCCGGGATTCTTGCTCAACGGCCGGTGGTCGGGGAAAATCCCAAACCGAACGTTGGCCTTTTTCAGGTGCTAGCGCGAAAGGAGGACGTACTTTTCCGGTGTAGGTCCATGTATTTCTGGCTTTCCGGAGCCATTCCGGAAGGGTTTTGTGTTTTTTATGTTTAGAGGCTGCTGCCATAGCTACTTTTGCGAGATATAGTAAATGTATTTAAAAGTATTAAGGTTTATTTAGAACTCATTTAGACTTTTTCAATTGGCTAAAACCTGCCTGCCTCGAGGCAAGCAGGCAGAAATCGCTCTTTTTCACACAGCGCGCCAGCTGGCTCCTCATCCAAAAGCCAAATAATTGGCTTTTTCCTTCGGCACTGTCTTTTTTTCCTTCCGTAGCCCTGCTACCTGCCCGCTCGGCAGGCGGGTGCAACTCAAAAAAGCCTTCAATCGGACAAAAAACATCTGATTTTCGCTTCAATCCAAAAAGTCCAAATGAGTTCTTAAAGTCAAAAAAAGCTGTACAAAATATCGTATCTTTAACTAAAAAGAAAATCATGCTATTATCCCTGTTGTTTTGGACCTTACTCAGATCAGGAAAGCTAAAAGCGCCTCCGAAAAAGAGAGGTGTAAGCGCTGTGAAAGGACATCTTAAGAGAACACCTTCTTTTGGGTAATAGCTATTCCCTCACCATACATTTGTACTACCTGGAAATTATTCGTTTCGTGTTCACTGGTTCTGGTTTCGTTGGGAGACGTACTTTTGCCTAAGATTGTTAGGAAATGGAAAAAAACATTTTGGGAACCGCACTATCCGCATGCTGTTTTGATCCGAAAACAGGGTATTACCGGGATGGTTTCTGCAAAACCGGAGCGGAGGACATCGGGACCCATGTGGTCTGTGCTATCATGACGGATGAATTTTTGCAATTCAGCAAAAGCCGGGGGAATGACCTTATTACGCCTATCCCGTATTATCAGTTTCCGGGATTAAAGGCCGGAGATAAATGGTGCCTTTGTGTTTCCCGCTGGAAAGAGGCGTATTTAGAAGGCCTTGCCCCACCGGTTGTTCTGGAAGCTACACATGAGAAGGCACTGAACTACGTGGCTTTTGAGCAATTACTGGAGCACAAGCATAGCATGGGGCAGTAATTACCGTTTGGTAAGATGGAAAGATCAATTGGGGTTTACCCGATACGTTATCCTTCGGTTAGTGATTACCGAAGCCCTGACCGTAATGGTTACCAATGCATCATCACAGAGCGGACGGGTATCTACAAACTCCATACTACAAAGCGAGGGTAAGGAGGAACCACTACCATCCATAAGTTCACCAATAGTAACATCTGTAGCCAAACTATTGTCCAGAGGGGAATTGGGAGGCGCTACCGGAAATACGGTAGT
Source organism: Croceivirga sp. (assembly GCA_028284285.1). Lineage (GTDB taxonomy): Bacteria > Bacteroidota > Bacteroidia > Flavobacteriales > Flavobacteriaceae > Croceivirga. Next base: position 105,666 of record JANQSA010000048.1, on the reverse strand, counting down.
TATGCTATTGGCAGTATAGGTAAGGTTTCCGGTAGCTTCATCATAAGCCACCGTGTAGGGAACATTACCGCTAAGGAAATTCCCCAGGGTTTGGGTATAGGTTTCTTGTACTCCTGTATCACCCCGGATCACTGTAATTCGTATCCCCATGGTATTTCCGGAAATATGATAGATCCTGAAATTGCCGGCCGTCACGATGTCTGCGGTGCTTTCCTGGTCCTGATATTCAAAGGACACCTCAAAACTGGTAAAATCAAAAATGCCTGTGGCATTGGGCACTACAATATCAAAACCTGCAGAACCTCCGGCTCCGGAAGGGAAATGGATACCACAACCGGTTTGTGCAGCGTTGGGATTCACGGAGGTAGCATCCGGCCCAATCGTCGCATCCGTAATGGTAGGAGTGTCAAAGTCAAAACGAGAAACTATGGTAGGAGGGGTTCCATCATCACAAACCTGATACGTGAAGGTATCCGTTCCGGTAAATCCGGTGTTTGGGGCGTAGGAAAAGCTTCCATCGGCGTTTAAGGTAAGAAGTCCATTAGCCGGACCGCTTAGCGGGGTGGTTAACACACTAAGCGTACCATTGCCATTGGCATCGCTATCATTGGCAAGCACACCATTGGCGGCATTCATTTGTAGGGTAAAATTTAAACCTGCCGTATACGAATCATCGGCGGCTATGGGAGCAACGTTTTGTGCCAGGCAAAGTGGTCCCGTTAGAAGCATCCCTATGATTTGCAAAAGAGAACGGTTCCAAGATTTTTTTCCCATCGATCAAAACTACTTAGGAAGACGCCGATACAGAAAACTATGTTGTGAGTTGGTTCGAAATCGGGGCAAACCTTTGAATTTAAAAGGTGTTATCCTTTTTTGGAGGCTATGGTTTTATCTCATTAAAAATCGCTTCCGCAGTTTGCTCACCGGAGCGCATAGCGGCATTTAGGGAACTGTTTAACAGATAATCGCCTGCGGTGTACATCCCTTTCTCAGGGGAATACTCTGATACCGATCGGTTCATTTTGAGATCTTTGATATCCGGAAGCGCACGTTGGATCCGGTAGTGTTTTAATAGTCGAACGGTGGTAATCCCACAGTAGGCAGATAATTCAGTGGCCGCTTTTTGGGACAGGGCGGCCTCCTCGAGTCCGTGTGGTTTTACCACGGTAACGGAGAGCACTTTTTTACCTCCTGTCTGAGTGTCAAAAAGATAGTGGAGGTTATTGATCAGGGCTTCCCCGGAGGCAATGAGGCCAATTATTCCCGTTGGGAACTGTTGCTCCTTGACCTCAAAATAGAGGTTGTCGCAGGATTTCCATTGAACGGTTTTCGGATCAAGGGGGGTAGTGGTGATGATATGCTCTGCAGTAATAGCATTGCCGTCGGTAAAGATCAGCTCCTTGTCGTTGACCTCGTTGACCTGCTTTCCCATCAGGAATTTGGTTTTGTCTAACCCTGATCTCAACTGTTCGGGAATCGCTCCGATACCCGCTGCCGGAATGGCGGCCTCACCTTCGGCGAACATTTTAAAGACAAACTCAAACATTCGGGATGAGGTGCGCAGTTCTTCCTCCAGAAAGATGCCGGTGAAGAAAGGCCGGAAAAAATTCGCGATGATCCTGTCAGAAAAACCGTAGTTTTTTAAATAGTCGAGTGTGGTAGTTTCCGGTTCCAGAAATGTAGCGGCAATACTTTTCCGTTTTAAGGATTGACTGAGCTTAAAGATTTTGATCTTATCGCCCAATGTTCCCACGGAGGTCCACAGGGTGGGCCATAAGGCTGTGATATCCCTGAGGGGATCCCCGATACGTTGGGTTTTCCCCTTGCTAAAAATAAAAGCGCCCGGTTTAAATCGGTGCAGTCCTAAGGCCTTATAATCCAAATGTTTTTGCGCCTGGGGATAGGCCGTAAGCAACACCTGAAATCCTCTGTCAAAATAAATATCCTCTTCTATATCGGTTTGTACCCTTCCCCCAATGGTTTCGGACTGTTCGACAATTACAGGCGCATATCCGGCCTGCTCCAGGGTTTTGGCAGCGATAAGCCCACTTATCCCGGCGCCTATAATGCAAATTTGAGTTGCTTTCTTTTCCATGCTTTTCTATAGTTCAATGACCTCTGGTGGTGTTCCAGCAATTTGGTTCGGTCGTCAAAATAGAGGTTAAAATTCCGTAGCACTGTGTTTAATTGTGCCTCAGATAAATTTTGGTAGGCTGGCTTTCGGATCTTGGTGTCCCATTGCGCATCCAAGGTGTTGTCCAAAGCGATGCGCAAATAACAATGATAATCAAAAGGCAGATCCGGATAACGGCTTACCAGCCGTTCCGGCCACCCCTGATATACTCGATAATAGTCTGATCCAAAAGACATGCTTAAAAATAGCCAATCCGGGAGTACATCAATAGGAAATCCTACAACTTATTCCATCTTCACAACGGCAGTGGCCTCAATTTCTACACCCCATTCCGGTAATCCCAGCGCCTGAACTCCTACCAGGGTACTGGCAGGCATGTCGGTATCGCCCAAAAGCTCCTTTCGTACCCTTCGGAAAGTATCCAGATAGGCCGGTTGATAGTTCACAATATAAGTGTTGTACTTCACCACGTCATTAAAGGTAGCCCCGGAGGCTTCCAGGGTCTTAAACAATTTGTTTAGGGCGTCTTTAAACTGGGCTTCAAAATTCGCGCCACTGCCTACTTGCCCGGAAATATAAATGGTTTTTACGCCATGGACTTCCACCGCTACCGCTTGAGAATAGCCTTGGGCGGGGTCGATATAGGTTTTGGTGAGTTCTACTTCATTTTGTGGAGGCTCAGAAGTTTTGATCTGACAGCTCACAAGAAGGAGTAGTATTAGAGGAAATATTGTTTTTATCATGATTTTGTTTTTTGGTAGTCCTATTCGGAATTATGTAAAGTCGATTTTTGGGTTAGAAGAATACTAATCAAAGGGTAATTTGAACTAACCCGCTTTTTCTTGATATAAACGTTCCTGAAATCCGATAAAGGTATTTCTGATTGATTTTATATCTCCTAATTCGCGTTTTGCGTCTGCTATTGCTTTGTATTTCAACTCCAACAAGTCAGGAAGTTTAGAATCGTCCAATTCGTTAACTCCTTCTTTTACATACTGCTCCAAAACAAAATTCAAGAAATCCTGTTGCTTTTGGTTATAGTCGTTCAATTGAATTTTTGCTCTACTTGCCCGCTCCAATCTCGGCACAAGGTCTTTGTGATATGCTACGTAACTCAACACATCAAAAAGATCACTGTCTTCCCCATGTATTAATTTTCTCAAATCTTCTAATTGCGTATTCGTATATCCTTTTTCGCTTAATTCGGTTAGCAACTTTTTTCTGGTACTTGGTAAACTCCAAATCTTACGAAGCTCACTTTCACTCACAAAGAATTCAGGTAGATCCCCAAATAGTTGCGCAATGAATTCCTGTGAAGAAATGGGTTTCCCTGATGGACTCCAAAAAGAAGTTTTGACCATTGAGTCTATTTCACGCACCTTATTATCAGATAACGTCACTTTAATCATTTGCCTGGTTGGCGTCTCATCATCGGGGAACGGTGGAGGGTCGGGCTCGTCAAACCCATCGGGTTCATTTCCACCAGTAGGATACGGTCTTGGCGGCAATGGTTCCAATGGTTCACCATCCCATTCAGGGTCTTGAAAGTGATTATGAGCATCAACAAAGTCGAAAATTGTGAAATAGTCTTTACCATCAAAAAGGCGGGTTCCTCTACCCACTATTTGTTTGAATTCTACCATCGAGTTAACAGGACGCATTAAAACAATGTTTCTGATTTCAGGTGCATCAACTCCAGTACTTAATTTCTGTGAAGTGGTTAGAATTGTTGGGATGCTCTTTTCATTGTCTTGAAAATCTCGTAAATGTTGCTCCCCAATTTTTCCGTCATCTGCGGTAACTCTATGGCAGTAGTTTGTATTTCTACTCGTCGCGTATTGATTGATTAAATCTCTAACGGCCGCTGCATGAATTTGAGTAGCGCAGAAAACCAGGGTTTTCTGATTTTGGTTTATCAAATCCATGAAAAGTTTAACCCGGTATTCTTCTCTCGCTTTAATTTCAATGATTCTATTAAAATCGGCTTCTGTGTACTCTCTTCCTTCTTCAATTAGGCCCTCAACCTCATCGTCCGAGGTATAGGTGTATTCGTCAATGGTGGTGTCAATTTCTTTGACTTTGAAGGGCGTTAAGAAACCGTCATTGATTCCGTCTTTTAAGGCGTACGTATAAATGGGGTCGCCAAAGTATTTGTAGGTGTCACCATTCACATCTCGTTTTGGGGTAGCGGTTAAACCTAATTGAACAGCAGGCGAAAAATAGTCCATAATGGCACGCCAGGAACTTTCATCATTTGCACCACCTCTATGACATTCATCAATGATTATGAAATCGAAGAAATCCGCTGGGTATTCTCCAAAGTATGGCGAATCATTTGGTCCGCTCATAAAGGTTTGGAAAATGGTAAAAAAGATACTTCCGTTTTTAGGGATTCGTCCTTTCTTTTTGATCTCTGAAGGTCGAATCCGAACCAAGGCATCTTCTTCAAATGCATTAAAAGAGTTGAATGCCTGATCTGCTAAAATATTTCGGTCTGCCAAAAACAAAATTCGTGGACTTCTACTCCCATCTCTTCTTAAATTCCATTTGGCATGAAACAGTTTCCAGGCAATTTGAAACGCTATGGCCGTTTTTCCTGTACCTGTAGCTAAGGTGAGAAGAATTCTATCTTTTTTCTCTGCGACAGCTTCCAACACTTTTGCAATTGCATTCTGTTGGTAGTATCTGGCTTGCCAGGTTCCTCCTCTGTCTTCAAAAGGAATAGCAAAAAAGCGTGCTGCCCAATTGGCAATTTCAATTTTATAGTCTTCTCTGGGTGTGGGATACGTCATTTCCCAAAGCTCATCTGGTGTTGGATATTTGGATACATCCCCTTCCGTACCCTCTTGCATGTCCACGCCATAAATCTGCAAACCATTAGTACAATACGTAAAACGAATGTTTAAACGCTCCGCATAATCTTTAGCTTGTCCTAAACCTTGTGTGTAATACTCATCTCTTTTTTTGGCTTCTATAATACCAATACGTCTGTTCTTGTATTCTAATACGTAATCTGCAAACAAAGGTTTTGCACGCCTGTTTTGACCAATAAGACGCCCTTTAGTAATCGGAAATTCCAAACGCAAACGACTGCCTTCAACAATACCCCAACCTGCCTTACGTAAAGCAGGTTCTATGAAGTCGTGTTTGGTTTGTGCTTCGTTCATACACTGACTGGGTTTTGTCTAGGGACTGAGCCTGCCGAAGTCAACTCCCCCGAAAACGCTTTTTGTAAAATAGATTTTTTGAGGTCTTCCAAATTGGTAAGTTTTTGATTATAAGCTGAAACTGTAGAAATAATGAATTCATTTAAAGATTCAATTTGGCTTTCAATTTTCCTTTGCATTTCAATATCGGTATATGGAATTGGGAAAGCTCTTAATTTTCCAAGACCGATAAATCCTTGAGCACTTCCACTTGAATTTTCATCTACGTACTTCTTTGCCAATGGACTTTTCAAATAGTAGAGTAAATATTTAGGACTATAATTTTCATTTGATTTTATTAGACCAACATTTTTAATGCTAAAAGTTCGTTTATCGTCTACAATACACGCCATTCCTCTATTTGCTCCAATCATTGCGAATAGTATATCTTGATATGCTACGTTAGACCTTTTGTAAAAACCTTCATGGTCGCTTTCACTAATGAATTTGGCACTTTCAAATGACAAACCTTCATCCAAAATATTTTTTTGTGTTACAAAAGGAATCCCATCCTTTTCATCAACATATTTTGGTGAATTATGTGTGCCATCTTTAACCTCACAGATTTCATTCAAATTCTTTTTTTCCCATCCATCACCTTCTTGGCTAAAAATTTCATTGAGTTTTGATTGAAACAGGGCTGCCGCGTTTTCAATATTTTTTTCAATATTGGCTTGGGCTTTGTCTATGGCAGCAAAGGCTTCATCCAGTGTCGCTACGATTTGTTTTTGTTCAGAAAGTTGTGGGATTGGGGCTTCTAAATTTTGAAACTTTTTTTTCGAAAGATATTTTATTGTAGCTCCAGTGGCGATTTTATTTAAATACTCAGCCATTGAACCCATTAGATAATATAGATACTCAGGATATATTTCATCTTTTGGGACAAGACCTATAAAAGTCTGATTAGTAACTAAAGGCTCTTTGATAATCGCACATCTTCCCAAATCAGCCGAGCAAGAAACAATTACAGTATTTACTGGAAAAACCCGAAGAGGCATTGATTGGATTAATTCTTCAGTAACACATTTATCACTTTTTGATTTATATAAATATCTTCCATCAAAGTCTTCTATTCTACACCAAGGAACAGTTCCATTAAATTCTTTTGGTTTATCCCTCTGAGGAACTATAAACCGTTCACAGACTTCACTCAATTTTTTCACTCCCCAACTCTTTGGCAGGCTCATTGCAACGCCTTTCTTCATATCAACGCTTTAATTTGGTTTAGAATAGAGCTTGTCTCTTCATCCAAAGTCTGCATTTCTGCTAAAATTTCTTCCGGGCTTCGTAATGGTGCTTCTTCGGGAGTGTTGGGGTTTTTAGGGGACAAATCTAAGGTGTCTTCGTGAACCTCAGACACCTCAATATTCCAGGATTTTTCGGTTTCTGGACCTTTGTCGGCCACTAAAGCTCTCGAAGTGGCCAAAGCCACAAACTCTTCCATATCGGTATCGTTCAAAGGATTGGTTTTCCCTAAACTTCTGCCTGCATCCAATTGGTAGTACCAAATCTTTTTCGTGGGTTCGCCTTTTGTAAAAAACAAGACCACGGTCTTAACTCCTGCACCTGTGAAGGTGCCTGCTGGCAAGTCTAAAACGGTATGCAGCTTACAGCTTTCTAACAAGTACTTTCTTAATGAAATTGAAGCGTTATCTACATTGCTTAAAAAGGTGTTCTTGATCACAATAGCTGCCCTGCCACCTGTTTTCAAACTTTTGATAAAGTGCTGGAGAAATAGCGAGGCTGTTTCTCCTGTTTTGATATCAAAGTTTTGCTGTACTTCTTTTCGTTCCTTACCGCCAAATGGTGGATTGGCCAAAATCACATGATAACGGTTTTTTTCCTGTATGTCGCGTATGTTCTCACCAAGCGTATTGATATGAATAAGGTTTGGGGCCTCAATACCATGAAGAATCATGTTCATAATGCCAATCACATAGGCGAGGTTTTTTTTCTCCTTACCGTAAAAAGTATTCTCCTGTAGGGTTTTCAGGTTATAAGTGGTGCGATTCATACGATGGTACATGTATTCGTATGCTTCGCATAAAAAACCGCAACTGCCTGCAGCCCCGTCATATATCTTTTCACCTACCAGGGGGTCTATTATATGAATCATTGCCCGAATCAACGGTCGTGGGGTGTAGTATTGCCCGCCATTCCGACCGGCATTGCCCATGTTCTTGATTTTGGTTTCGTATAAATGGCTGAGTTCGTGTTTTTCTTTTTGGGAACGAAACTGAAGTTCATCCACATGTTCAATTATTTCACGTAAGTTATACCCGCTTTGTATTTTGTTTTTTAGTTCAGAGAAGATTTCTCCAATCTTGTATTCAATGGTTTTTGGATTGTCAGCTTTTTGTTTGAATTTGGCCAAATATGGAAACAACCTGTTGTCCACGAACTGAACTAAGTCAGGTCCTGTCATGGCTTTGTGGTGGTCCAATTTGCCGTCAGCTCCTTTGGGCATTGCCCAATTGGGCCATCGGTATTCTTCAGCTAAAATGAATTGGTAGTCCTCTCCTTTCAAACCCGCCTCATCAGCCTTTTCCTTTTCAAAATCATCCAAGTATCGTAAAAACAGAATCCATGAGGTCTGGCCAATATAATCTAGCTCGCTGTCTGCTCCGGCATCTTTCCAAAGCACATCATCAATATTCTTAAAGGTTTGTTCGAAACTCATTCCTTATGATATCATTAAAAAATGGGGGAGTTAATGGTAGCTCCAAAATAACTATTGGAAACCGGAATAAAAAATAACAAATGGTATTTAGGGGTTTCCTATAAAAATCTTGGGGTTTTGGTGGAAGGGGATTTATTCCCAGTGTTGCCTTCGAAAGTACTTTGGCCGGCTCAGTATATCACCCCAGACAACATTTGTTTTAAAGCGTTAAGTTTTTCTTGTTCCGAAGTCAGACTTGTTCTGTCCATAAGATGTTTTAAATTATTATTCATTGCTGCCCAAAAAATAAATAGGGTGTAAGGGCAACATGTTCTTGTCTTCGTCAGTCATATTGGGATAGTATTCTTGCCATAATTCTACGAAACGTTCAAAATGGATCAATTCAATGTGTTTATCCGCCATACGGGCTTCATTTTGAGCGTATGGAGTAAATCCACCAGAAGTTACAAATATGCCAACATCGCTAGATCGTTTCATAGTACCGGAAAGGCGCTGTATGTCGTCAGGAGATATTTTAGTATCTGGTTTATGTTTAACCTGCGCTATAATTCTAGGAGAATTAACACCCAAAGGATCGGTATAGGCAATTACGTCAATTCCACCATCCCTGCCTTTTGGCGATACTAAGGCAATATGATAACCCATAGCCTTTAATAATACCGCGACCATATCTTGAAATTCGTAAGGATTCTTCTGAATTAAAAACTCACGAATTCCATCTAAGGCCGAGGTTTCGTATTGTTCCAATAAGGCCTCTTGTTTTTGTGATTGGTCATCTTGGTCATCATCAATGTCTAAATCATCTTTTTTCAGTTTGTTTTTAGCATCCCACTCTCTGTACTTTTTTGTAGCTGTTTCCAGTAATTTCACGGGTCCCAGTGTATAGGCCTCCTCTCCCTCATCAGTTAGGTGCCATATTCCTTTTTGTTTGCGTAAATAACCTGCCTTCATACAATCAATGGTGAAGAAATGTAATATGCTTTCCCAACGTATATATCCCGTCTTTTCAAATCGATGCTTTTCATAGTCGTTGAAGGTTAAGGTGTCTCGAATTTTATCCACGACTTCTTTCCCTCTCATCTGACCGCCGTTTTCTTTCAATATTTTAAATGTGGCGTAAATGGTCTTTTGCGCAATTAATTTGGATTTAGATGGTTTTTTCATTGGATTATTTTACAATTCTTGAAAGGATTTTGATGTGACTACATTTTCCAATAAACTATACGATGCCGCAGCGGCATTGCGTGCAGAGGGGTGATAGAAATCAATAACTTTCGCATTGTTGAACTTTCCTATTGGAATATGATAACCGCTAGATTTCCATTGAACGGTATCAAAAAGCATGTTTCTGATACGCTTCCATGTCAGGCCCAGAATAATAATTTCTGGATTGATTATTTCAATCTGCTTAATCAGATTTTGTTTATTTTTTATAAGATGTTCTTCGATGATTTCATATTTTGAGTTACCCCCACCTCCACTTTTCTTGACATTCATAAATGCTATCTGGAAAATAACATTTTTATAACCTTCTTTATCCTTTTGAATTTGCTCGATAGGAGGAAAATCATTTAATATTCCATAACTCCATTCCGCTATTCGATGCGAAAAAGTGTATTTAAGACCCTTTTTCCACCAATTTCTATAGTCTCCTTCTTTTTGTTTTGGGTCGTTTGGTTCTTTGGTAATGAAAAGAATTCTTCTTTTGGCCTTTTCAAAAAGTGTTTCATTATTTATTCCGTCCTTTTTGAATCCCTGGTAATCAGGCATATCATTCAGCCACTCCTCAAAAAGTTGATCAAGTTGTTCTGTTTTGGTCATTTACTCTACATTTTCAAAAAACTTGATGGCATATTTGCAGTACTTTTTAATCGTCTCTTTATCGGTTTCAAATTCTTTCCGGCTGCCCAACCAATTTCTGCATTTTTCATGTATTTCCTTGCCCTCTTTTAACTCTTTGTATGAAATGCATTTGATATGTTTTGGAGAAAGCAAAACAAACAAGGCATTTTCAAATGGATATTCGCCATATTTCTCAATCTCTTTAAGCGACAAGCATCCATTTTTTCGAAACTTCACTTCTATGAAATAAGCCTCGCCATTTTTGAACACAACAAAATCAGGCATTTGCCGGATGTTTTTCGCTACATCACCACGAACACCTTTTAACAAATCGGTAATTCCTGGAATAGAATTTTCCATTCCATACTTAAAAACCTGAAAGTCTAATGAAATAAAAAGCTGTTCAACAATGGTCTCGGCAATCCTACCTTTAATTACTCCTGACACCCAAGGATTTTCCTTTTGTTTACGCTCATTCATTGTAAAGTCTATTATTTAGCCTGGTACAGGCACCGCATACGGTGTATTCAGTATTTTAGTTTGTGGGGGAGAAAATAATACTCCAAAATAACCATTGGTTATCATAATAAAAAATCACCATTAACATTTGTGGTTTTCCTATAAAAAAGTTGGGGTTTTGGCGCAAGGGGATTTATTCCCAGTGCTGCCTTCGAAAGTACTTCGACCAGCTCAGCATATTACCTCAGGCAACACTTCTTCGAATAAATTTTTGGCGGTGGTTTCGAGGGCCTCAACCACCGTCTCGGTGACCAGATTGAAAAAACTTTCCGTGGTGGCTGAGGTTCTCGATGGTGGCTGAGGTTCTCGAAGCCACCGAGTCACCGAAATCCCTTTGCACATCGGGTCTCATATGATTTGAGACCTCTCTTTTTTATTTGAGTCGATCACCGAAATGGGATACTGCAAATTTGTAGGCATATTCATTTTAAATTTAAATATCATGAAAAAAACAGCAGTCGTATTTTTTAGTAGTATCCTGGCCGCAATGGGGGGTCTAATGGCCCAAAAGTCCAACCTTGCCATCCCACCCAACGCTTCTTTGGAATTGGATTATGCGGATTACGAGATGTATGAACTTCAACTTAGGAACAACAATAGCAAAGGATTAGAGGTTAAGGTGGTAGACAAGCAAACCGGGGAATTTGTTCGCGGATTCGGTTTGGGGCCCGTTGGTAAAGTAGAGGTGATGGTGGAAGGTACCAGTAAAATAGTTTTTACCAATACCTCGGGCAAAACGGCCCGTCTTTCCGTTGCCTTTACCGAAATGGATGCCAAAAAAGTAATGGCCGCCAATGAAGGAAGTATTAGTTTTACTTTGGTGAATCCGAGCGACGAATCCATTCCTTTGATCATTCCTAATGTGATGAATCCGAATCTTTCCCCCAACTCCAAAAGTGGGGTGGATTTGAAAATAGGGCAAGACCTTATTTTCAGAAATCGCGGTAAGCGCTATGTGCTTTTTACGGTGGATGAAAGTATTCAAGAAGGACAACAAATTGATGTGTATCAGCTGTTGGAAGCACGGAAAAAGGAGTTGGGGTTGAAGTAAACCGCCCCTTTTCTTCCTCGCGAGGTCGCAATTCATGTCCCTTCTCCGCAGAATAGCGAAGCAAAAGCTCCGAATTACAGCTTTTTAAAGCGCGGAGTTTTGTGAGCGGTTTTTGCCGAAAGGCAAAAAATTCCTCTGGAGAAGGAGCGTTTTCTTTGTTTCGTTTCTTTTGCGCGAACAAAAGAAATGAAAGTGTGCATTCCTCTAGCAAAATGAATTTAACTCTTCGGGTGCAGTCAAAATCTAGGCTGATTTTAATATTCTTCATTTTGCCTTGATGCAAAACGAAGCAAAAAATCAAGAAGATTTTTAGGACATTTTTGGCTTCGCCAAAACCATGGCTGCTGCTATCGCTGCATGCTCTTTTTCGCTTCGCGAAACGCACTTCCGCTGGCAGCACCATATATTTCTTGAAAATCTTCGGTTAGTGAACAAAAGAAATGAAAGTTTAGAATTGGGGTTAAAATAATGACTTCTCTCTTGTAATGGTCATTTCGAGTACCTCAATGACCGTCGAGTACTTCGAGACCCTCAGCAGTCACCTCAGCGACCCTAACCCTATTAAAGGGATATTGCTAGGTGGCCGGGGCTCTCGAAGGTGGCTGAGGTTCTCGATGGTGGCTGAGGTTCTCGACGGTGGCTGAGGCTCTCGACGGTGGCTGAGGTTCTCGAAGCCACCTTAGTCAAAACTCCCTATACGCCCCAGCCAAAAACTGATTCGCCTCCGCTTCTGCAAATTGTGCCGTTTCCGCATCCCAGTGTAGGGTCTGGTTAGGGAATCTCCCGGCGATTACCCCCAAAAGAATGGTTTCTGTCAAGCGGGCGGCATAGGAGAAAGGTGCGGTACACTCCCCCTTACCCAAACAGGCATCCACAAATTGATGATAATGCTTGGGCCCTTCGCTGGCATAATTACGAACAGGTTCGCCCAAATTGTGTTTAGCAATATCCCTGGAAATATCTACATATTTCCCTCGTACAATTTTCTTGGGTAATTGCATAAAGTGCGGCAGTAAAAGCCGCCCTTTGGTCCCCACAAACATGGCCCCCTGGTCCGGAAGTTGTCCGTCTGCAGCTATATTGGCATCCAAGGAAATATCCGTTTTAGCCGTGGTTTGTTTTTTGGTTGTTGTTGCCTGCCCCGGTAGCACTAAATCCTCATGAGCGGGCGGCATTCCCGGACCATCGTACCAAATCCATTTAAGGGACTTTCCCGTGTAGGCTGTCCCGGGGAATTCGTAGGTGACCGTATTGTTTTCAGGATATCCGAATACGTTGGGTTCACGGCATTCGTTCTTTATGGTCATGGGCACGTCCAGGTTCAGGGCATTATAGGGGGTATCAAAAATATGGACCCCCATATCTCCCAGGGTACCACAGCCGTAGTCTATTAATTTTCGCCAGTTCCCGGGATGGTAATACCCTTCTTTATAGGGGCGTTTTGCTGAGGTACCTAACCATAAATTCCAATCCAATTGTGCCGGTACGGGATCTTCTCCTTCCGGTTCTGCACCATTGTAGCCCCAGTTTTTTGGACTCCAGGCATGCACGGTATGTACTTTGCCAATAATGCCATCCTGAATTAATAAGGTGGCTAACTTGTAATCGTAAAACGAATGTACCTGAATCCCCATTTGCGTCACTACACCTTTTTCATCCGCCATTTTTTTCATGGCTCTGGATTCCGCCACGTAATGGGTCAAGGGCTTTTGGCAGTAGACATTTTTGTTCAACTTCATAGCCAACAAGGAAGCCGGTGCGTGGGTATGGTCCGGGGTAGAGACGATCACGGCATCTATTTCGCCTTCCATTTCGTTCAGCATTACACGATAATCAAAAAATACACGCGCCTTTGGATGCAATTTTCGAGCTGCAGATAGATTAACGGCATCTACATCACAAAGTGCCACTACATCCACCTGAGGATGAGAAGAAATATCCCGAAGGTCTTCACCGCCCATATTACCCACTCCAATATGTGCGGTCCGCAATCGATCCTCAGGAGCCGGGGATTTCGCTTTGAGCAATGAGGGGGCAGCTAGTACACCAATAATACCAATACCACTTTTTCTAAGGAATTCGCGTTTGTCCATAGCTGAATGTGTTTTAAGAAAGGGTAGAAATTACAAAATTAAAGGCAAAAGGGTTTCTCCCTTTTTCACTACTTTTAAGAGCTAACTAATTCAAAAGAACACGACTAATGACATCGTTTTTCTCCAAAGTCGGCATCCTCTTGCTGGCCCTTAGTTTTTTTACGGTTTCCACCCATGCCCAACGGCGCAAAAAAACCACTCCTCCCACACCGGTATATCAGGCTGAGCTTTATTCCAGCCTGGAATATCGTTTGATAGGACCCTTTCGGGGAGGGCGTTCGGCGGCGGTAACCGGAGTTCCCGGAGAACCCAACCTTTTTTACTTTGGCGCTACGGGTGGTGGTGTCTGGAAAACACTGGATGGCGGCCGTAGCTGGAAGAACATTTCCGATGGCTATTTTGGAGGGAGTATCGGTGCGGTAGAAGTCGCCCAAAGCGATCCCAATGTGATCTATGTGGGTGGGGGTGAAAAAACGCTTCGCGGCAACGTATCCAGCGGGTATGGGGTCTGGAAAACCGAGGACGGGGGGAAGACCTGGCAAAAAGCCGGATTGGAAAAGAGTAGGCATGTCCCCAGGCTTCGCGTACATCCCACGGATTACAATACGGCATATGCCGCTGTGTTGGGCAATATCTATACACCCACGCGGGAAAGAGGGGTATACAAAACCACAGATGGGGGGAAAACCTGGCAGCAAATCCTGTTCGTGAACGATATGGCGGGGGCTGTGGATCTGACCTTTGATCCTAATAATCCAAGGATACTGTATGCCTCCACCTGGCGTGCACAACGCACTCCCTATTCCTTAAGCAGCGGCGGTGAGGGATCCGCCCTTTGGAAAAGTACGGATAGTGGAAATTCATGGACGGAGATCTCCAAGAATGAAGGTTTTCCAAAAGATACTCTGGGGATAATCGGGGTGTCCGTTTCCCCGGTGAATTCGGAAAGGGTGTTTGCCATTGTAGAAAACAAGAAAAAAGGCGGGTTATACCGCTCCGATGATGGGGGAAAAACCTGGAGTCAGGTGAACAGTGAACGCAAACTACGCCAACGGGCATGGTACTACACCCGGGTGTATGCGGATACCGAAGATGAAGATATAGTCTATGTGCTTAACGTACGCTATCATAAGTCTACCGATGGGGGAAAAACGTTTACAACCTTTAATGCTCCGCATGGGGATCATCATGACCTGTGGATCGCTCCGGAAAACAGTAAACGGATGATCATTGGTGATGACGGGGGCGCCCAGGTAAGCTATGACGGGGGTGAAACCTGGAGTACCTATTACAATCAACCTACAGCGCAATTTTATCGGGTCACTACGGACAATGCCTTTCCGTATCGGATCTATGTAGCGCAGCAGGACAACTCCACGCTGCGCATTAACCACCGCTCGGACGGGGGTAGTATAGATGAAGGGGATTGGGAATCCACGGCAGGAGGAGAAAGCGCTCATATTGCGGTGGACCCTACAGACAACGATATTGTCTACGGCGGGAGCTACGGCGGATTCTTAACACGGGTAAACCATAAAAACAAAACGGTTCGCGGTATCAACGTGTGGCCGGATAATCCCATGGGCTATGGTGCCGAAGGCATGAAATACCGCTTTCAATGGAATTTCCCTATCATCTTTAGCAAACACGACCCCAATAAACTGTACACCTTTAGCAACCATGTGCATTTAAGTACCAATGAGGGGCAAAGCTGGGAGCGGTTAAGCGATGATCTCACCCGTAACGATCCGGACAAACTGGTCAGTAGTGGGGGTCCCATCACCCAGGATAACACCGGTGTGGAATACTACTGCACCATTTTTGCCGCCCAGGAGAGCCCTTTAAAAGAAGGACTGTTATGGGTGGGCAGTGATGACGGCCTGGTACACATTACCCGGGATGGTGGAAAAACCTGGGAAAACGTTACCCCTTCCAATCTTCCGGAATGGAGTATGATAAACAGTATTGAACCCTCTGCTTTTGATGAAGGCACCTGTTATGTGGCCGCTACGCGGTACAAATTGGGAGATTTTGCGCCCTATCTCTACAAGACCACGGATTACGGCAAAACCTGGGCGAAGATCACCAATGGTATTGAAAGCGAGCATTTTACCCGCGTACTTCGGGAAGATCCAAAGAAAAAAGGATTGCTCTATGCGGGAACGGAAACCGGCATGTATGTGTCCTTTAACGATGGGGTAAGCTGGGAGAAATTCCAGTTAAACCTGCCCATTGTTCCGATAACTGATTTAGCCCTCAAAAACAATAATTTGGTGGTAGCCACCCAGGGCCGAAGTGTTTGGATCATTGATGACCTTACCGTACTTCACCAGTTGGACGACGCGGTTAAATCGGCTAAAATGAAGCTGTTTGCACCAAAGGATGCCTACAGGACAAAAGGGCGTGCGGCAAAAAAACCGAGCCTGACAGAGGGGCAAAACCATCCTAATGGGGTAGTAACCCATTTTTATGTGAAAGACCTTACCGAAAAGGATACCCTTCAATTGACCTACCTGAGTAGGACAGGGGATACGCTGGCCCATTTTAGTACCCATGCCAAGGATAAAAAGCTTGCACTGAGTGGAGTGGAAGTGAAGAAACTTACCGTAAAAAAGGGCGGTAATACCCATGTTTGGGATACCCGGGGGAAAGGCGCTGAAAGGTTGAAAGGGATGATCTTATGGTGGGCCAATTTGAATGGTGCCAAAGCGATTCCCGGGGAGTACCAGGTGACTTTGAATGTCCGGGGCGACACCCAAACCCAAAGCTTTTCCATTTTGCCGGATCCCAGGGCAGAAGTTTCTGTAGCCGATATGCAAAAACAATACGACTTCATTTCCAGTATTAACGAAACCGTGGATAAGGCGCATCAATCCATCAAGAAAATTCGGGAGATAACTAAAAAACTTGATGCTTTTACCAGGCAATACAAAGATGATGAAGCCACCACAGCGCTGGTGGAAAGGGCAAAAAAAATGAAAGAAGGGTTCAGTGAAATTGAAAAAGCACTCTATCAAACTAAAAACCAAAGCAATCAGGATCCTTTGAATTTCCCGATCCGCCTGACCAACAAACTGGCGCACCTGAACAGTCTGGTCGGTTTGGATGATTTCCCTCCCACTGAGCAGGATATAGCGGTGAAAAATGAAATGACAACAAAGATCAATACCCAATTAAAGGCTTTTGACGCCTTGGTGGATGAAGAGATGAAAGCTTTCAACGCAGAGTTCAATACGCTTGGGTTGGAGTATTTATCCGTTGATGAATAACGATTTTAAACCATTAAGATGAAAAAAAAATACTGTTCCCTGTTATTCCTTGTACTCGGGATACTAGTTGTTTTCGGGCAAACGGCAGAAGAGTATTTCAAGCCGCTCAAATATCGGAATATTGGCCCTTTTAGAGGAGGGCGTTCGGTTTGCGCAACGGGTGTAGTAGGAGATCCCATGACCTACTATATGGGGACGACCGGAGGAGGCTTGTGGAAAACCAGCGATGCCGGTCAGCATTGGAACAATGTATCGGATGGCTTCTTTGAAATGGGATCGGTTGGAGCGGTTGCGGTTTCCGCTTCCAATCCAAATATCGTTTATGTGGGTATGGGGGAGCATGCGCCACGAGGGGTAATGACCTCTTACGGTGACGGGGTGTACAAATCCATTGATGCCGGAAAGACCTGGAAAAAGGTGGGATTGGATGCTACTCAACATATTGCCCGGATCGTTATTCATCCCACAGATCCGGATATCGTATATGTAGCTGCCCAGGGAGCGCTTTACGGACCGAATACAGAACGCGGAATTTTTAAATCTACGGATGGTGGAAAAACGTGGAATAATGTACTTTTTGTGAACGAACTGACCGGTTGTTCTGAGCTTTCCATGGACGCCAATGTACCGGAAACGCTCTATGCCACCATGTGGCACCATCAGCGGAAACCGCATAAGGTGATCAGTGGAGGAGAAGGAAGTGGTGTTTACAAATCCGTTGATGGAGGAGGGAGCTGGGAAAAAATTGAAAAAGGACTGCCGAAAGAGAAAGGCAAAATGGCCATTGCCTCA
Organism: Croceivirga sp.; assembly: GCA_028284285.1. Classification (GTDB taxonomy): domain Bacteria; phylum Bacteroidota; class Bacteroidia; order Flavobacteriales; family Flavobacteriaceae; genus Croceivirga. Next base: position 88,080 of record JANQSA010000048.1, on the reverse strand, counting down.
AGCCCGGCCAACCCGGATAAGGTGTATTTGCTGCTGGAGAGTGATTCCAATGCCGATAAAGGCGGGCTATTTGTTTCCACCAATGCCGGAAACAGTTGGACTTTGGTAAGCGGGGATAATCGGTTAACCCAGAGAGCCTGGTATTATATAGAAGTTTTTGCCGACCCCAACAACGAAAATGTGGTGTATGTCCTCAGCGCCCCTGCTTTGCGTTCCATTGATGGAGGCAAAACCTGGGAGGTACTGTCCGGAACGCATGGGGATTATCACGATTTATGGATCAATCCGGATAACTCAAAAAATATGGTTATCGCCAATGATGGCGGGGCCGCCATTAGTTTTAATCATGGGAAAAGTTGGTCCACCCAGGCCATCATGCCCACAGCACAGTTTTACCGTATCAACGTGGATAACCTGTTTCCGTATAACATTTACGGGGGACAGCAAGACAATAGCTCGGTTAAAATAGCCAATCTTTCCATGGGAAGATGGAGTATCAGCCGGGAAGACTGGAGCTACTCTGCCGGTGGGGAAAGCGCTTTTTTGGCCTTTGATCCAGACAACCCAAGGTACGTCATGGGAGGCAGTTATTTAGGGACCATTAATTTATTAGATACCCATTCCAGGGCTTCAACAAAGGTAATGGCCGCTCCCATTCAATATCTGGGGCGTGCGGCTCGTGATATGAAATATCTCTATAACTGGAATGCTCCTATCCTTTGGTCCAAACACGAGCCGGGCACGTTTTACCATTGCGCCCAACTAGTGCTTAGAACGCGGGACAAGGGCGTTACCTGGGAAGAAATTTCCCCGGACCTCACCCGGGATCAGGATGATAAGCAAGGCGAAGGGGGCGGGCCGTATACCAATGAAGCAGTTGGCGCCGAAAATTATGGTACCATCGCCTACATGATAGAGTCGCCCCATGAAAAAGGGGTCTTTTACACGGGGAGTGATGACGGCCTGGTCCATATCACCAAAAATGGGGGAGAAAGTTGGGAGAACGTCACCCCCAGGGGATTGCAAGAGTGTTTGGTAAATGCTATCGAAGTATCACCACATGACCCGGCCACTGTTTATATCGCTACAACAAGATATAAGTTCAACGACCATACCCCGGCGCTGTATACATCCGATAATTACGGACGGACCTGGACGAATATAAGCTCAGGAATACCCAATGGGTCATTTACACGTGTAGTTCGGGAAGACAAAACCCGGAAAGGATTGTTGTATGCCGGAACGGAAAAAGGGATCTATATCTCCTGGAACAATGGCCAGCAATGGGAACCCTTACAATTGAATCTACCCAGAACACCCGTTTTAGACCTTATGGTACACAAGGGTGACTTGATAGTGGCCACCTCCGGAAGGTCTTTCTGGATATTGGATGACCTGGGCGCTTTGGGACAATACGAAAACGCAAAAAAGGCCGCCTTTCTCTATCAACCGGAACCTGCGTACAATGGCTATTGGGGCAGTGCTTTGAATAGGAATTCAGAGCGTTTTAAAGGAAGTCAGGCGTTCGCCGGGGTAAACCCGGCCAATGGTGTGGTCCTGTATTATGAATTACCCAAACTGGCCGATTCCATCCCAATAGCATTGGAGATATTGGATGCCAAAGGGAAGTTGGTCAATCGGTTTTCTTCGGAAAAAGATAAAACGTACAAGCGCTTTGCCGGTGGCCCACCCCCGGCACCTACCCTGGATAAAAAAGAAGGACTGAACCGCTTTGTTTGGGATATGGGCCACGCTATCCTTCCGGGGGTAACAAACACCTATATTGAAGCTAATTACAGGGGACACAAGGCGATTCCCGGAGAATATACCTTGCGTTTAACAGTGGATGGGAAAGTCCTGGAAACCCAGGGAAGTATTCAAGAAGTGCCTACCTATGAAACTCTTCCTGGGCAATACGAAACCTATGATGCCTTTATGGATGAGGCGGAAAAAGAGCTTACGAAAATGCACCAAATGGTGAACCGACTTTTCACCGCACAACAGCAGTTAAAGTCCGTTTTGGAAAAAGTGAAAGACGATACTTTAAAAAAAGAAGGGAAGCGATTGCTGGAAGAACTGGATGCATGGGACAAGGATATGGTACAGCGCAAATCAAAGGCGTACGATGATGTGGAGAACTTCCCCAACAAGTTCACTGCGGAATACCTTTTCCTGATCAACGCTACCAGCAGTGCCATTCCCAGGGTGAATCAATCGTCTATTGACAGAAAAGCAGAACTGGATAAACAATGGATGGGATTGAAACAGCAGGGAGAAGCTTTTATAAACACCAGGATCCCCGGGTATAACAAAAAGCTTTGGGCAAATGGCATTGGTGCAGTACAATTGTAGTGCACTTTTTTGCTTTCGTTACCTTTGGTTTATCATACCTAAACGAAAAGACTTTTGTATCTCTACATAAAAGCCTTGCATCTCATATTTGTGGTTACCTGGTTTGCAGGCCTGTTTTATATCCCCCGCCTGTTTATTTATCATATCGAGGCCAGTCAAAGGCCTTCTCCGGAAAAGGAGATCCTCACGACACAACTTAAGCTAATGACCAAAAGGCTCTGGTTTATCATTACATGGCCTTCCGCAATACTATGCACAGGTTTTGCCCTTTGGCTCCTATGGCTTATGCCGGGTTGGTTATCGGAACCCTGGATGCATGTAAAGCTGGGTTTTGTGGTACTGTTATGGGGATATCACCTTAAATGTCACCAAATGTTCCGGCAACTCCAACGGGACGAGATGAAGTACAGCTCGCATTTTATGCGGATTTGGAATGAAGTAGCGACATTGGTACTTTTTGCCGTGACATTTTTGGTGGTCTTAAAGAATGCGTTTAACTGGATCTACGGTGTGGTAGGGATACTGGTCTTGGGCATTTTGCTGATGCTGGGCATTCGATTGTACAAGCGGATACGGGATAAAAACCCCAATGCATAAGGCGAAATCTCAAATTTCAAGCACCAAATACCAAAAGGACTGGATTGAATTTTGTGATTTGAGATTTGGAATTTCACCGTTTTGGAGCGATTCTTGCTACCTTTAAACCAAAACCAAATCTGTTGCTGAAAAAGTTGTCGCTTCGGTCCAGGATCTTTTTTACCATGATCTTGTTGGTGGTCATCGCTTCAGTGTTGATCGCCGGGGTTACTATTTACCAATACCGGGAACAATCCCAGGACTATCACCAAAACAGATTGGAACGCAAAGAAGAGCAGATCTTACAGAGTATAGAGTATGTGCTTCGGGAGACTACTTATGAACCTACTACGGAAAACCTCAAATACATTTTTATGGACGAGATCTACAAGATCGCCGATGTCCAAAATGTGAACTTCAATATTTATGATTTAGAAGGGGAGCTTATCCGGAGTTCCAAGCCGGCTTTTGAAGCCGATTCGGTTTCCAACTGTCTGGACGCTGAAATACTCAATAACCTCAGTGCAAGTCCGGCCAAGCGCTATGTGGAAGAGAAGAGTACGGCAGGGGAAAACTACCAGGCCTCCTACGTCTGTATCAATGACCCTAAATTCAAGCCCATAGCCATCATGAATTTGCCCTATTTTGAGGACAATTCCTTTAACGATATGGAGCTGCGGGAGTTTATGATGCGGCTTGCCGGGGTGTATTTGCTGATGCTTCTGGCGGCTATTATTTTGGCTTACTTCATTTCCAAATATATCACACGTTCCCTGCAAACCGTTGCGGATAAACTGCACCTCACGGATCTGACGAAAAAGAATGAAAGAATACATATTGAAAATCCAACAGAGGAAATTCGCAAACTGGTCGATTCGTACAACAAAATGATTGACGAGCTGGAGGAAAGTGCGGCAAAGCTGGCGAGAAGTGAGCGGGAGCAGGCCTGGAGGGAAATGGCAAAACAGGTGGCGCATGAGATTAAAAATCCGCTAACTCCCATGCGCTTGAGTGTGCAGAGTTTTGAGCGAAAGTTTGATGCCAATGATCCGGGTATACTAGCAAAGGTTAACGAATTCTCAAAGACGTTGGTTCAGCAAATAGACACCCTGGGAAATATTGCTGCCGCGTTCTCTAACTTTGCCAATATGCCGGCGCAGCAGAAGGAAACCCTGAATGTGGTTACGGTTACCAAACTGGCCCTGGATATTTTCAATGAACCGTATATCCATTTTATATCTGAAGAAGATGAGATCATTGCAAAGTTGGATCGTACGCAATTGATTAGGATAGTGACCAACTTGGTCAAAAACGCCATCCAGGCGATGATCAATGTAAAATCGCCCCGGATCCTGGTCTCCGTAGTCTCCGATGCAGACAAAGTAAAAATCCAGGTAGCCGACAACGGCATTGGAATTGCGGATGATTTCAAAGACAAGATCTTTGAACCTAAATTCACCACCAAAACCAGTGGAATGGGATTAGGCCTTGGAATGGTACGGAATATTGTGGAAAACTATGGAGGAACCATAACATTTACCTCTCAAGAGGGTAAAGGAACCGTATTTAGCGTTAAATTTCCCAAAGAGACCTGATCTTTACCCATTCTGAGGAGGTTTCCTTTTTAATCAAGTTCATAATTACTAATCCTAATAATAGCCATGGAATACCATAACATTTACATTGAAGAAGAAAATCAAGTAGCCGTAATCACCATAGATCGACCTAAGAAGCTGAATGCCCTTAATACAACCACCATTAAAGAACTTCATAATGCCTTTAAAGAACTGGAGGAAGATGAAGCTATTCGTGTCATTATCATAACGGGAAGTGGGGAAAAGGCCTTTGTAGCCGGGGCAGATATCTCTGAATTTGCCCATTTTGATGTGGAACAGGGGAAGAAACTCTCGGCAAGCGGGCAGGAATTGCTATTCAGTTTTGTGCAACATCTCTCTACCCCGGTAATTGCTGCCATTAATGGTTTTGCGTTGGGAGGAGGGTTGGAGCTGGCTATGGGATGCCATTTTAGGGTGGCGAGTGACAATGCCAAAATGGGGTTGCCGGAAGTTTCCCTGGGGGTGATCCCGGGTTATGGAGGTACACAACGTCTTCCGCACCTGGTGGGGAAAGGGATCGCTATGGAAATGATCATGACAGCAGGAATGATAGATGCCCAAAAAGCACTGCAATATGGTTTGGTAAATTATGTGGTTTCCCAGGAGGAATTACTGCCTTTATGCCAAAAATTAGCGGGCAAAATCCTGAATAACTCCGGTGTGGCTATAGCCCATGCAATAAAAGCGGTAAATGCGGGTTATAACAACAACGGCTACCCCGTTGAAATTGATGCTTTTGGCAGCTGTTTCGGAACCGAAGATTTCAAAGAAGGTACGCAAGCCTTCCTGGAAAAGCGCAAGGCAAAATTTCCTGGTAAGTAGCCAGTAACCGCGCCCCAACTATGAAGAACAGACTACTTTTAGTGTTGGCATTTGCTGCCCTGGTTTGCCATGCTCAAAAAATGCCGCTTACCTATGATTTTGGAGAGAAATTTAATGATCGCCACCGTTATTCCAATTTGTTGACGATCTCCGAAGATGGTGATGGCGGATATATTCTGGTAAGAGCCTATCTCCAGGGCCTCATTTTAAAACCAAAAGGATATTTCCTGGAACGCTACGATAAGGACCTGAATCTTATAGATGAATACAACTACAAGTTCAGTAACATGCAATTTGTGGAAGGGTTTGTGAAAAACGGCGTGCTCAACCTCATTTTTTTTAATTACGATTACGACAAGGAACAATACGAGTATTGGGTGCATAAAAGCGCGACCACCAATTTTAACTTTTCGCAGGAACGTATTTTAGCGATCTCAGCCAAAGTGGTTCAGGGGGCCTATGGAAAGAACTATTATAACCGCAATTTTTCCAACGGCTTTTCCACTACCCTTCTGAGCAACGAGGAAAAGACCGGTTTTTTGGTCAGTACGCATCATACCAAAGGAAAACAGAGCAAACATATTCTGCATCTTTTTGATGGCAACTTCAAGAAACGTTGGGAATATGATTTTTCGGCGGAGGCAGAGGAAAAGAACTACGCCTTTGAACAACTGGCCCTCTCCAGGGATTTGTCTTCTGCGTATGTCATTGGGAAAGCCTACTTCAAAAAAAGGCGATTTAAAGCAGAAGAGCGGAAATTTCAATACGAAGTAGTAAAGATTTCCTCCAATTCTTCGAAAACACAAAGTTTTAAACAAGAAGGAAAATACCCTGAAGCGCTATACCCGATCCTAAAGGACGGAACACTTAGATGTGTAGGGTTTTATGCGGATCGCAAGGACAATCGGTACAATGGGTTGGCGTACATTCAATTGGACCCTCAAAACCTGACCATTACCAGGGAACGTTACAATGCCTTTTCGGAGGAGTTTATGTTTGACAAGTTCGGCCGGGAAGAGGATCAGGTAGTTAAAAACCTGATCTTTAAAAGTGTGGATGTTACCCCGGATAATGAGATACTGTTTAATGCCGAGGAGTATTTTGTAACCCATAGCATGCATCGTACCGGGGCCGGACAGCGAATGATGGTGGATCGTTTTCACTATAATGATATTGTTTGCGCCAAACTGGACGCAGAAGGCAATATGGTATGGGCCAGGAATATCAACAAATCCGAAGTAACCCAGGGAGATGGGGCGTATGCCTCTTACACGGCGTATAGCAATAATGGAAAAACGTATTTCTTCATTTCTACTGCTGCCGAAAATCCACAATTGATCAATAATGAACGACTGGTTTTCAGGCAAGGCCTTAGCAGAAACCGGAATGTTTTTGTGATTGCCCTGGATGAGAAGGGAAAGATCGATTTTGAAAAGATCATAGATAACCAGGAAGCAAGGTTACCCCTTATGGTTTCCAAACCGTTGATTGACAAAAACGATCAACAATTGTTGTTTTATGCCAGACGTGGGAGTAAAAAGCAACTGGTAGAAGTCAAATTTTTATAAGGATGGGTATGCTTCGTGTTACGCAATATTTCTTGGGGATTGTGGTTCTTTTGTCGGCATTCGTAGCATGTGATGATACGGATGACACTGCTGAAAATCCTGTTTCCGGAGAATGGCGTATTGTTTCCATTAAGGTTTCGGAGCAGGTATTGACCCAAAGATCACCCTCCGATGAACGGATCACAGTAGTGTTTAATGCCAATGGTAGTTTTTCCGGGAACACCTCGGTGAATCAATTTGACGGGAATTACGAGCTGGAGAATACTACCCTCACCCTATTGGATTTTACAACTACCGAGGTGGCAGATACCACTTTTGGGACAGCATTCTACGAGTCCATTACCGCTGCTATAGTACCGGACAGAACCTTTGCACAGTTTGGTTTCAGTTTTGACAGTCAGGATTTGCGCCTAGTTTTCGGAAATTCCGGCGAAATGCTATTGGAAAGAGAATAGTATTAGGATTTATTCCATAAATTTGGAATAAATCCATGAAACAATCTTCGGAAGAATATATCAAAGGCCGTGGTGCACAACAGAATGTGCATAATCGTTTCTTGCAACATATGTACGAGATACGGGAGGATTTTTTAGAGTTCTGCCGGATAGAAGGCGAAGCTCCGGAAGCCAGTCGCACCGAATACCTTCCGGTTTTTCCAAAGACGGTAGTGAATAAGGTAACGAGTCCTGATGTGGGAATGGAGTATTCCATGAATCCTTACCAGGGTTGCGAGCACGGATGCGTCTACTGCTATGCGCGAAACGCCCATGAATTTTGGGGCTACAGCGCCGGATTGGACTTTGAGCGCAAGATTCTGGTAAAAAAAGAAGCGCCCCGGCTGTTAGAATCGCATTTAAGAAAAAAAACATGGAAAGCCGCCACAATTGTTTTATCCGGAAATACGGATTGTTACCAGCCTGCCGAGCAGAAATTTGAAATAACACGACAATGCCTGGAGGTATTTTACAAGTACAGGCATCCTGTGGGCATCATTACCAAAAACGCTTTGGTGCTAAGGGATCTCGATATCCTCAAAAAGTTGAACGAACAGCAACTGGTAGGCGTAAATGTTTCCATTACTTCGCTTTCCGAAAAAACAAGAAGGATTTTAGAACCCCGGACCACTACTATCAAAAAGAGGTTACAAACCGTAAGAATACTATCGGAAAATGGAATTCCGGTGAATGCCATGCTTGCCCCCATGATCCCAGGGATAAACAGTCATGAACTCTTGAAACTTGCCCAAACCGCAGCAGATTTTGGAGCGGTATCCTTTGGCTTCACCATAGTGCGGTTAAATGGAGCCATAGGGCAGCTCTTTACCGATTGGATCAAAAAAGCAATGCCGGAGAAAGCGGAGAAAGTACTGCATCTGATCCAGGATTGCCATGGCGGTAGCATTAACGATAGTAGATTTGGGATTCGCAGCAGTGGAGAAGGCAAAGTAGCAGAACACATCCATGAAATGGCACGACTGGCCCGTCAAAACTACTTTGCCAACAGGACCTTCCCCAAATTGAGGACAGATCTACACAAGCCATTTAAAACAGGGCAGATGCAATTATTTTAAATATTTTTAGGAAAGTTGTCCAATCATAGAGGAGGCTGGCGTCTTTACCCTGAATCAATGAACTCATTTAGACTTTTTGGAGTGAAGCGAAAATCAGGTGTTTTTTGTCTGATTGAAGGCTTTTTTGAGTTGCATAGCAGGGCTACGGAAGGAAAAAAAGACAAAAAGCAGGCGAAAGAGAGCGATTTTTTAGCCAATTGAAAAAGTCTAAAAAAGTTCAATACTATAAACCCGTTCGTGATGGCGAACCTAAAAATTAAAAAAGATGAGCAATTTTATGTATTTATTCCGTGGAGGCGAAGAAGCGTATCAAAAATTATCCCAGGAGGAAAAACAAGCCCATATGCAGGTCTGGAATACCTGGATGGGAAACTTAAAAGAAAAAGGCCAGCTTTTGGATGGGCTCCCCTTGGGAGAGGATGGTCGGGTGGTCCACAACAGGGGTGAAGTAATCACCAATGGTCCCTTTGCCGAAGGAGCCGAACTCGTTGGGGGGTATTTAATCGTTTCTGCAAAGGATATGGACGAAGCCGTTGAAATTTCCAAAGGATGCCCCATTTTTGATTACGAGGGCAGCAATGTAGAAATACGTGAAATCCTGTCTATGGAAGACAGCCATTAAAGAAGTAGTGCAAAGAGGGTGTCCAAAAAGTGTCATTCTGAATGAAAATGAAGAATCTAACAAATTCCAAAATATTGATACCCGTTGTGCATTTTGGCAAAAACTCGTCAGTTTGAGTGAATTTTACGATTGAAATGAGTAAAATTTGTATCGAAAACAAGAGTTTAATCTTTCAGATGGGTTCTCGATACGATTTTTCGTGCCTCAAAATCACTCGAACTGACAGCCCTTGGTCATTTCACATTCAAAATACACAACGAGTATTGATTTACAATGATATGATATTTTTCGACTGCGCTCAAAATGACATTTCATACACTTTTTGGGCACCCTCTTTTTAAAAGTAATGGAACCGCAGCATATAGCACATACGGTGGAACATCTTTTCCGTAATGAATATGGGAAAGTAGTGGCGCTGTTGACCCATAGATTTGGCACTGCGCATTTGGAGGCCATAGAGGATGCGGTTCAGGAAACTTTTATAAAGGCAATGCGGGTTTGGGGCTATCAAAATGTTCCGGATAGGCCTACCGCCTGGTTGGTAAAGGTGGCCAGGAATGCGATGATAGACCAGCTAAGAAAGGATAAAAGGAGTCCCTATATCTCCGATACTGTTTTTACTGATAAAGGGAATCTTGATAAGGAGGTAAGCACGTCTACCGAAATTACCGATAGTCAGCTAAAAATGATCTTCGCCTGCTGCGACCCTTCACTGTCGGAGGAACATCAGCTTGTATTAAGCCTAAAACTCATTGGGGGCTTTAGCAATAAAGAATTGGCAGAAGCCCTGCTGAAAAATGAAGAAGCCGTAGCCAAGGCGTTTACCCGGGCCAAAAAGAAGTTCAAGTCTGAGGTGAAAATGGTAAAAGCCCCGGTTGAAATGGGATTACAGTCCCGGTTATTTGTGGTACTTCGCGTGATCTATTTGCTCTTTTCAGAAGGCTACGCCACCACCTCGGGCTCACAGATACTAAAAAAAGATATTTGTTATGAGGCCATGCGTTTGGCGTTGCTATTGCGTAAGAACAAGTACTGTCAACATGCCAACCTTGAGGCCCTCATCGCATTGATGTGTTTTCATGCCTCTCGTTTTGAAGCACGATTGGATTCCAATGGTGAGCTGGTCACACTGGAATACCAAGATCGTAGTCAATATAACCAGGAACTCATTCAAATAGGCACCTACCATTTGGAAAATGCCGGTACTGAAGACGGGCTTCCTTCAAAATATCATTTAGAGGCCGCGGTTTCATTTTATCATTCAACGGCAAAGGACTTTGTGCACACCAATTGGAAAGCCATTCTTAAGCTGTACGATTTGCACCTGCAACGTCACTATTCGCCTATGGTGGCCTTGAATAGGATAGTGGCATTCACCAAGGTGAATGGAGCAGAAAAAGCGCTGGTGGAATTAGAGCACCTTTCCCAAAGAAACGATTTCTCCAAGCTGGGATTATTCTATGCAATTAAAGCCGAAATTTTGGCGGAATCCGGTAGGGAATATAAATCGGCTTTACGGCAAGCGATTACACTATCCAAAAACCACCTGGTCAAAAGGCATCTTAAAAAGAAGTTCCAGCTACAGTAGTTATTTTGATTTCAGCAAATTAACGGATACCGAGGCCAAATTAGAATCTGGAAATTTTCTGAAATTATCCGGATCCTGTTCAAAGCCTGCCTCTTTCAATACTACATTGAATTCTTCAATTTCAAGAATATACTGGTCGGAATACCCATGGGTGGCGTCATAGGCTGTTGCCGCTGTTTTGCCCAAATTATCTGCCACCAGTTCCGGTGGAACGGTATGTAGTTCAATGAGGAGCAGCCCAAATTTCTTTAAGTAGGGAGCCCATTTTCCAAAATGTTCTTTTAAGGATTCGGAAACCAGATTATTGCTGATCCGTTTTCCCTTGGTGGCATAGGCGCCGGTTGAGGAACTGACCCTAAGTTTTTGGGTGTTTTTGGGCGCTTCCCAGATGCGGTTATGATCCAAAAAAGTCCGAACATTCAATAGTTCATCCAACTTTAAACCATACTTATGATCAAGGTCGGCGGCCAAAACTTCCGGATTACCAATGTCCCCCCAAATAATTTTAGCCCATATCTCGGCCTGTATCAGGTTTCTTTTTGATACTTCCAGCGCTTTTTCATTAAAGTCTACCCCAATTAACAGTAAAGGATGTTCATCAAGCAGGCTACCGCGCAGTGTCTGGCTTTCGATTACTGAAAACAGGTGTTGCAGAAATGCCCCATTGCCACAGCCCATATCCAATATGCCTTTGGGCTGTTCTTCAATGGGTTTGTTGAAAATGGTGATGATAATCTCATCAATGACCTTAAAGTAGGTGGCATGGGCCCCTCCGCTTCCCCATACGTTCATTTCTCTATCCACATGCCTTTCCAGGGGTTCTCCGGCAGTTTTTTCCAGAATCCTCGGATTTCCAAACAACAGATCATCCAGTTTTCGCAATGTGGGAATGTAAGAAACGGTTACCCCATAGGCACTTGCCCTTTTTGCGAAGAACATCCCTTTCTCCGTAAATTGAAAAGAATCGTTCGATTTATTGAATAAACCAAGTGCCGTCAGTATGTCGAGCAATTGTTCAAAATGCTTTGGATTTTCATGGAATTCCTCTGCCTTGAATCGTGTTTCCATAAAATATTTGTGAAACATTCCGCTCATGCCCAAAAGCACTAAGGTGGGGCCAAGGAGTATCCCCTCTATATGATATAATATCTGTTCCTGGAGGGCCTTTTCAGCAGCATTTGGAGAAAGGCGGATCCCAAAATTATTCTTGTAGTGATGGTACAGCTTTTTCAGCTTCAAAAAAGGTTCTACCTTAAACTTCCTGGAATGGTACTTTTCCGAAAACTGCAGTAGCTCAACGGCCTCCTTGTACAGGCCAAAATGTTGGAACGCAAATTCTGAGGCATCATTTATGGAAAACAGCACCTGGTCTTTATGGTTATCTATGTGTTGTCTTAGCCAGCCCTGGGAGCAAAGTACCCTCAGGGCCACATTAAGATAGCCATCATTAGCCTTAAAGGTAGCGGTCAATTCATCCAGGGTAGCCGTTTTCTTTTGTAAGAGGTAATCGGTTATTCCGTGTTCTTTCAAGACATGGGCAGATGGGGCGGTGACAATCCCATCCAAATGACGGAACAATTGACTTCTAAGTGCAACCTTTTCCTGCTTTGATAACATATTAGCGAAGTATTTTCCTACCTAAAGATACGGTTAAAGGAGATCATAGGGGTAATAACTAACGTGAATAATGGATAAGCTTTCAGATTGAATTTTTCTTTTCCCCAGCCCTGAAAGCCTGCCTGTCAGCAGACAGGAGAGTAAAAATTCTGAGCAACCATCGAATCTCAAGAAAATCTTTGCCCCTGCCCGTCCCTGCCTCGCCGGCAGGCGGGCTTTAGGGCTAGGCAAACAAGATTTTCGGCCACAAATGTCTTATCCATTATTCATGTTAACTAATAAGTTAACAAATAGGCCATTACACTTCTTAAAAAGAAGTTGGGGTCATACGCTTGAAAAAGCGACCCAGGGAAATGTCTTGCCGCAGTATCTTCTTCATTTTTGGACTTTGATTAGCTCTGTGTTGGGGTGTTGGAACCTCTCAACCATTCCATTCCAAAAAAAACTGTTCCAGGTAATTCTCCATGAATTGATGGCGGTCTGCCGCCATTTTTTTACCGGTCTCAGTATGCATTTGATCTTTCAGTAATAACAGCTTTTCGTAGAAATGGTTTATGGTTGGGCTTTTTGATTTTTTATACGCTGCTTTATCCATATCCATTTGTGGAGGGATTTCGGGATTGTACAGCTCTCTGTTGCTATACCCTCCGTAGTTAAACGCCCGGGCTACCCCAATGGCCCCCATCGCGTCCAATCGGTCTGCATCACGCACCACTTGCAATTCTTTGGAGTTGAATTTTTCATTTTGACCCCTATCCAGGGAGTTCTTAAATGAAATATTGCGAATGATCTGTTCCACATGTTCGATAGTTCCTTTTTCTACCCCAAGGGAGTTCAACAAAGCAACTGCGGTTTTTGGCCCAATAGCTTCATCTCCATTGTAAAACTTGGCGTCGGCAATATCGTGAAGCAATGCTGCCAAATTTACCACCAGTAGATCCACTTCTTCGTCCTTGGCAATGCGCAATGCGGTATTCCATACTCTTTGAATATGAAACCAGTCGTGCCCACCTTCGGCATCTGCCAGGGTTTCTTTCACATAAGCGGCGGTTTTTGCAATGATTTCCGTGTTGGTCATGGTGCCTGGATCCCTTTTTTGATCATTTCCTCGGTTTTCTCAATGATCGCTTCATGGTTTCCTGAATTGGGAATGGGCGGATGTACCTGAAAGCGGAGATGACAGCCCAACCCCATAGGAAATTTGCCGTAGCGCAATAACTTCCAGGAGTTATTGATACTTATAGGAACTATCAGGGCCGAAGGAGAATGACATAACAAGGTTTTTAAACCCATGGGCTTAAAAGGTTTAGGCCGCCCGTTCCTACTACGTGTGCCTTCGGGAAAAATGACAGCACTTCGGTTGTGCCTTTCTATGTATTGCCCCAGTTGAGCGATCTGCTCCAATGCTTGTTTCGTGTCTTTTCGATCGATGAGCGCGGAACCACCATGTCTTAAATTAAAGGAAACACTGGGAATACCTTTGCCCAATTCCTTTTTACTGACAAATTTGGGGTGATGTTTTCGCATATACCAGATAATAGGGGGGATATCATACATGCTTTGGTGATTGGTGGTGATGATCAAGGGTTTTCCCAGGGGGATATTCTGCGTATTTGTAAAGGTATACCGGGTTCCCAGGAGATTTGTACATCGCATTAGACACCAGTTCAGAATACTCACACAGCGTTTGTGTGCCTCATAACCAAAGGCCTTTAAGCAAAACCATTGAATGGGATGAAAAAGGACCAGGGTTAACCCAAAGCATATAAAATAAATGACGGTTAGAGGGTAGGATACCAATTTCTGCATGAAACAAAAATAAAAAACCACCCTTAGGGTGGTTCATTTTTTAATGCATAAAGATGCTAAAAAGGTTAACAATGCTCGTTAAAGGCTTCTACAAGATTTTCAGCGATCATTTCAGCGGGACGGCCTTCAATATGATGGCGCTCAATCATATGTACCAATTCCCCATTCTTAAACAACGCCATACTAGGTGAAGACGGAGGAAAAGGAATCATATGTTCCCGGGCTGTGTTTACCGCTTCGGTATCCACTCCGGCGAAAACAGTTACCAAATGGTCCGGCTTTTTTGTATTTTGAAGGCTGAGCTTGGCTGCCGGTCTGGCATTGGCTGCCGCACAACCGCAAACAGAGTTTACCACTACAAGGGTAGTTCCTTCCTGATCAAGTGCATTTTTAACAGCTTGGCCAGTATATAGTTCCTCAAAACCTGCATTGGCCAGATCTTGTCGCATAGGTTTTACCAATTCTTCTGGATACATAGTCAAAATTTTAGTATTACAAAGATAAGGGATTTGTTGGTTTTGATATCAAGTTCTTAACACCCTGTTCACGCTTCCTTTGCAGCGCAAAACAGTATCTTTGCGCTTCCAACACAAGAAAATGATTAAGTGGGTAGCCGCATTTATTGGTTTTTTTATTCGAGGCTTTGTGGGAGCTGTTATCGGGTTTTTTCTGGGAAGTGTTTTGGATGGGTTATCCTCCGGTCAGGGAAGAGGTGGAGGTCGGGTGTTTGGCGATTTTACACGACCCAATGTTTCCCCTGCAGATTTTGAGCTCAACCTGCTTTCTCTGTGTTCCATAGTAATAAAAGCGGATGGTTCCGTAAGCCAACGCGAGTTGGATTATGTGCGACAATATTTTATAGGTACTTATGGCAGGGAAAAGGCCAACGCCATTTTTAGGACCTTTAACGAGGTAATCAAAAAAAGGGAAATATCGGCCCAACGCATCTGTACATACCTTAACCAGCGTACCCGGTATGAGGTGCGCTTACAGTTATTACATTTCTTATTTGGGATAGCCCAATCCGACGGAAGGGTTAGTCAGGCGGAACTGGACAAATTAAACCAAATCGCAGGTTTTTTACGCATTGGTAATTATGATTTTGAAAGTATCAAAGCCATGTTTTTCAAAGCTGCGGACCAGGCGTATACCATTTTGGAAATCGATAAGTCGGTTACTGATGAAGAAGTAAAAAAGGCCTACCGAAAAATGGCGAAAAAGTACCATCCGGATCGTGTGATTACCCAGGATGAAGCCATTAAAAAGGGGGCAGAGGAAAAATTTAAACAAGTACAGAAGGCCTATGAAACCATTCAAAAAGAACGTGGGATTAATTAATATTTTTATGGATTTAGGAGTTGAAGTGATCATTTTCCATAAACCATAAACCATAAACCATAAACCATAAACCATAAACCATAAACCATAAACAATGAACGACTTTTGGTTTTACATTAAATTAGGTTTTGATCATGTACTGGATTTTGGCGCGTATGATCATATTCTTTTTTTAGCAGCGCTCGCCATTCCCTTTACTTTCAAAGACTGGAAAAAGGTTATAATTCTTGCCACTATATTTACTATTGCCCATTGTAGTTCCCTGGCACTATCAGTATACGGCGTTTTGTCCGTGGATGTGGGGCTCATAGAATTCCTGATCCCGGTTACTATTGCCTTAACGGCTTTGATCAATGTGTACAAGGCATTTAAAAAGGAAAAAACAAACCGTATGCAATTTATTGGATGGGCCACTGCTTTCTTTGGACTTATCCATGGTTTCGGTTTCTCCAATTATTTTAATATGCTCATGGCGGAAGAAGAGGAAAAACTCTTACCGCTTCTTGGTTTTGCCACCGGGATTGAGTTTTCACAAGTGGCGATAATTCTTTCCGTACTTTTCCTTGGGTACCTGTTCCTGAATTTGGTTAGGGTGAAACGTAGGCGTTTTGTGATTTTCACCTCTGTTTTGATCGTATTGATTACAATACCTATGTTGATGGAAACGTTCCCTTCTTAGCACTTAGCGTTAATTTTATGGAAAAGAGGTTGTGGGGCATTCTTAAAGCGGGTATATTAGAAATATGAACCGAGCCAAGCTTGAAAAATACGATAAGGCCTATTTGCGTATGGCACAGGAATGGGGGAAACTATCGTATTGCCGGCGTAGGCAGGTTGGCGCGATTATTGTGAAGGATAGAATGATCATTTCCGATGGATATAACGGTACGCCTACCGGGTTTGAAAATCTTTGCGAAGATGATGAAGGGTATACCAAATGGTATGTTTTACATGCGGAGGCGAATGCCATCCTAAAAGTGGCCGCCTCTACTCAGTCCTGTGAAGGAGCTACTTTGTATATCACCTTATCACCTTGCAGGGAATGTAGTAAGTTAATACATCAGGCCGGTATTATACGTGTGGTCTATCAGACAGCTTATAAAGATAATTCGGGGCTGCTTTTTTTGGAACGCGCCGGGGTGGAATTAGTACACCTTCCTATAATTGAAGAGATGGCCCAATAAATTGCTATGAATAAAAGATATACGTACTTATGGCCCTCTGTGTTGGCTTTGGCTATTGCCCTTGGTATTTTTATAGGGGGCAAGCTGCATTTTAATGATAGTCCGGAAAAACTCTTCACTACCAACTCTAAAAAGGACAAACTCAACCGTTTGATCGATTATATTGACTTTGAATATGTTGATGATATAGATACGGATAGTATTGTTGATGTCACGGTAAATGATATCCTGGATAAACTGGACCCGCATTCCGTATACATATCAAAAGAGCAAATGGCTGCCGTAGAAGAGAATATGAAAGGGGATTTTGTAGGGATAGGAATACGCTTCAATAAGTTCAGGGATACGGTTACGGTGGTACGTGCCATTGAAAATGGTCCAAGCGACAAAAAAGGAATTCAATCAGGGGATAAAATCTTGATGGCCGATGGCGATACACTGTTTGGAAAGCGAATTCCCAACAGTCTTCTGATAAGCAAGTTAAAAGGGAAGAACGGAACCAGGGTGCGTTTAAAGATATTCAGAAAATCAGAGAATAAGATCTTTGATATTGTTGTGAAAAGGGATTTGGTACCTATACGGAGTGTGGAAGCCAAGTATATGTTGTCCGGCAAGTTGGGATACTTAAAAATAAACCGCTTTGCAGAATCTACATTTAATGAATTTAAAAAAGCCTTGTGGTCGCTTGAGAAAAAGGGAGCGGAGAAGTTAGTGCTTGATTTACGGGACAATCCGGGAGGGTATTTGGGAATAGCCGAAAAAATGGCGGATGAATTTCTGGAAGCCGGAAAACTCATACTGTTCACAAAAAACAAGAAAGGAAAGATAAGTAAGGCCTATGCCACCAATAGTGGATCTTTTGAAAACAAGCCGGTATATGTGCTGATCAATGAGCGTTCGGCCTCGGCAAGTGAGATTATTGCCGGAGCACTTCAGGACAATGACGTTGGCACCATTGTAGGACGCCGATCTTTCGGAAAAGGTTTGGTACAACGAGAAATGGATTTGGGCGATGGATCCGCCGTTAGGTTAACGGTATCCAGATATTATACGCCTACCGGACGTTCTATTCAAAGGCCTTATGAAAATGGGCATGAAGACTATTACCAAAAATTTATGGCAAGATACCACAGCGGGGAATTGGTATCTGTAGACAGTATTAAAGTGGCCGATTCGCTGAAATTTGTAACCCCAAAAGGAAAAGTAGTATATGGGGGTGGCGGAATTATTCCGGACGTATTTGTGCCCATTGGCACTTTAGACGAGGAGCGTGTGGAAAGTTTGGATAGCTCGGGATATTTTTCAGATTTTATATTTCGTTTTTTGGAATTGGATAGGAGTAGGTTTGCCAACTATCCCCAAAACGAATTTGTAGATGAATACCAGGTAGACGATATTATTTTCGAACGTTTCATAGACTATTTGCTGAATCGAAATATGAAGATGGATTTTTACGCCAATGAGCGAAAGATAAAAACCTATTTAAAAGCGAATCTTGCGGAGCAACTCTATTCGCCGGATCTGGCGGCACAGCTTAAATCTACCCACGACAGGATGCTTGAAAAGGTTTTGGAGTTGGATAGGATTGCCGCAGAGCAACAGATTATTGACCGAATACCGGCCACGGACTAATCGTCCTTTAATTTTTGTTCTATTTTTTTTGAAGTTGCAAAGATCAACAACAGCACAAGGGCACATAAGGAAGCCATTATTCCTATACAGGCAATGAGGCTTTCTCCTTGAAAAGGATCTTTGAAGTCTACCAATGTGATATTGTAAATGGCTAATCCCAAAGCCAATATCACAAAAAAGATAGTAAGTTTTTTATTCATGGCAAATGTTAAAACAGCTGGCTGGCATTGGTGGCAAATAGTTTGACCGCAATAGCCAACAAAATTACACCAAAAACCTTTCGTATTACTCCCAGCCCGTTTTTACCCAGGACCTTTTCAATCTTTTTAGAGGATTTTAACACCAGATATACAAAAACCATATTGATTAAAATGGCGATGATGATATTCTCTACATGATACTCTGCCCGTAATGACAAGAGGGCCGTTAATGTTCCGGCGCCGGCAATCAAAGGAAAGGCAATAGGTACTATGGAAGCTGTTTCAGGTTCGTCATCTCTGAATAGGGGTATTCCCAGGATCATCTCAACAGCTAAGAAGAAAATCACTAAGGAACCTGCTACGGCAAATGAACTGACATCAATACCAATTAAATGTAATATGCGTTCTCCTACAAATAAGAAGGCTACCATAATTAAAGCAGCAACCAAAGAAGCTTTTTCAGATTGAATATGGCCCACTTTGTTGCGTAGTGAAATGATGACCGGTACACTTCCCAAAATATCTATCACCGCAAATAGAATCATTGTTGCCGTGATAATTTCCGTAAAGTTCAGTTTCATTATCCTATTTTAAAATTCCTGCAAATTTACGTCGGGAATTGGCCAAATGGATGTTTATTGTCCAAAGAATTTGATGGTATTCGTAGTAACTTTGCAGGATAAAAGCTTCTCTATGATTCAACTGGGGAAAACCTTGATTTCTGAGGATATTATAGAAAATGACTTTGTTTGTAACCTTACTGCCTGTAAGGGGGCTTGTTGCGTAGAAGGGCAGTCCGGAGCACCGCTTGAAAGCGAAGAAACAGAGATTTTGGCAGCCATTTTTGAACAGGTACGTCCTTTCTTAAGACCCGAGGGCGTGCAAGCGATCATCACCCAGGGAAGTTTTGTAAAAGGCGATGATGGGGAATGGGAAACTCCTTTAGTGAATAATCGGGAATGTGCCTATGTGATTT
The DNA here is from genome assembly GCA_028284285.1 of Croceivirga sp. Classification (GTDB taxonomy): domain Bacteria; phylum Bacteroidota; class Bacteroidia; order Flavobacteriales; family Flavobacteriaceae; genus Croceivirga. The sequence continues at coordinate 68,610 of JANQSA010000048.1, read as the reverse complement.
TTGATTCCGGGGGAATTGCAAAGTGTGGTCTGGAAGAAGCTTACAATCGTGGTGCCACCACCTGGAAAAAACCTGTTTCTTGTCACCTGTACCCGATTCGGGTTAAGGAATATTCGCAGTTCACGGCGGTAAATTATCACAAATGGACCATTTGCGACCCCGCCTGTAGTTTGGGGAACGAATTGCAACTGCCCATTTACAAGTTTGTCAAGGAAGCGTTGATCAGAAAGTTTGGCGAAGCCTGGTATTCAGAGCTGGAAAGGCTTGCCGATAGCATGCCTAAATAGTGGGTATTTCCAGCACCACTTTTGTGCCCTTTGGGGCACCTTCGTCATCAAAAAGGTCTATAATTTCTATACTGAAACCGTATTGATAGTCTTTGGCAAAATTGGCCAGTCGCTCTTTGGTAATATCAATTCCTACGGATTTTCGTTGGATTACCCTATTCTCTTTTATTTTTTCGGAAGCGGCCCTACCTACACCATTATCAACTATGGAAATAACGATGTGAATATCATCTTTTCTCGAAACATCGAGCCAAAGGTTTTTTTCTCCTTCCTTTGAAGAAAGTCCATGCCAAATGGCGTTTTCCAGGAAAGGTTGCAGAACCAAAGAGGGAATTTTAAGTTGCCCGGGATCTATATCGTCTGCCACATTTATGGAATAGGAGATACCTTCGGAAAAACGTATGTTTTCTATATTGAGATAAAGTTCAACGGTCTCCAGTTCTTCTGATAGTGTAGTTTCCTTTAAAGAAGACCCGTCGAGGATCCTTCGCACCAGCTTGGAGAATTTATTCAGGTAGTGTACGGCATTTTTTTTATCGTTATTGATGATATACAGCTTTATGGAATTTAGGGAATTGAATAAAAAATGAGGATTCATTTGACTCCTTAGCATATTCTGTTCAAGCCCCATCACCCTTTTTTCATAGTTGGATTGGTATTGGCGGTACATGATAAAAAGTATAGTACCTATCAGACCAATGACCAGGGCACTTACCAAAATAGTGGTCTGGTTTTTACGCAATCGAAGTTTTACCAATTCATTTTCCTGGGCCAGAGCGGAAATCTGACTGTTCTTCTTTTCGGCCTCATATCGAAGAATAAGATCGTTGATATAACGAACATTTCTGTCGTCCTTAAGTTGTTGATCAAATCTCTCGGCTTCCTGAAAGTACTGCAACGCCTGCTTATGGTTCCCTTTTCTGGCTTCCAGATCGGACAGTAGCTTTTGAGCATATACCACCCGGCTAGGCATACTGTTAGTATTGCCCATTTCCAGCCCTTTTAGCATCATTGTCTCGGCAACCCTATAATTCTCAATCTCCATATTAGCCCATCCCAAATTGGCAAAGATCGTGGACCAAATGAACGGATCCCCGTTCTTAGCTATAGGTTCTAACAAAGGCTCCAGGATATTTAATGCTATATTGGGTCTTCCCTGCTTCAAATGGATACGAGCAATACTGTTTTTACAGATAACCCTCCCGAAGTCATTGTTTATGGCATCATTGAAGGCTAAGGAGGTTTTGTAACGTTCCATAGCCTCTTCGAGCTGGCCTTGCTGTTCCAGGCAATCTCCTATGTTTTGGTTGTTGATAGCGAGTCCCAACTTGTTTCCCAATGCTTTTTCCAATTCCAGCGCTCTTTCAAACTGGGAAATGGCCAGGTCATACTGGCCCAGGGTTTGATAAAGATTGCCTATACTGTTAAGCGCTACATTGATGTTTCGCTTGATATGTGTGGAAGGGTCTTCAATGGATTCGGCAAGTTCCAGGGCTCTTTGATTATAATCCAGGGCGGTCTTTACAGCATCTTTTCTGCGAAAGGCTACCCCTAACATATTGAGGCTATACACCACAAACTCTGTATTATTTTCGGTTTCTGCAGCTTCCAGGGCTTCCTGGTGCAGGGCTATGGACTTGTCAAAGTCGGATAGATTTCGGTAGACGGTACCGATTTGATTTAAAGCGTAAGATCTTCCTGCTGCAAAAGCCTCCTCAGTAGCTTTTAGAATGAAAAAATTAAGGGCTAAGGTATCCCGTTTGTAAGACCTTAGCGCTTGGTCTATTTCCTGATACGTTTTTGGCTGTTGTTGCAGAAGACCCGCAACGGTATTTTCCAACTCCTGTTCTTGAAAGGCAGAGGAACCATTAACAGGACCTACGATACAGAAAAACAGGCAGAAGATTAGGGTGAGGCACAGATGAGTATGTAAAAGGGAGCATTTGGGTTTGGGCATTCATAAAAATTATAACAAGTCCAGAAAATCTGATTTTTTCTGTCTGGAAACCGGAATTTTATGATTGGTCTTTAGTACCACATAACCATCCGTCTTTAAGAATTCCTTTATTTTTCCCAGATTCACAATGAAGGAGTTGTGAATTCTGAAAAACGAGTCTGAGGGTAGAATTTGGTTGACTTCCTTTAATTTTTTGGTCAATAGTATTTTATGACCGTCTTCAAGGTAGAGGGTACTATAGTTTCCATCGGACTCAGCATAAAGGATTTCCTCGCTTTCCAAAAACAAGAGTTTTCCATCCGTATTAATAGTGATCTTTTTGTCTAAAGACTTGGAATTGAAATTGAGTAAAATTTGCTCTAATTTTTCTGCAGTCTGATTTTTTTCATTGTATTTTTTGATTTTGGTGATGGTATCATAAAGATCATCACTGTCTATGGGCTTTAACAAATAATCAATAGCTTGATTTTTTAATGCTTTGAGCGCATACTGATTATAAGCGGTAGTAATAATAACCGGAAAATTCCTGTTTTTTAAGTTTTTGATAAACTGAAAACCATCCATTACGGGCATCTCAATATCTAAAAAAAGGCAATCCGGAGTATTACTGTCCAAATAAGTCAAAGCTTCGTGTGCATCGGTAAAGGAGGCCACTACCTTAACCTCATTACTGAGGTTGGTCAATTCCCAGCTTAAACTTTCCAATGCTTTGGATTCGTCATCCACTAAAACCGCCTGCAACATACAGTTTAAAATTTGTAGTAGTGGTAAAAGTAGTGGTATTACCTATAACTTGTACAGAATTATGTGTCACTGGACAATTATAGGTGATAATCAGCCGGTATACCACTAAAAACGGCAACTGTAAGCTATTGCTTACAACTCTCAGCCTTTAACCTTATAAGCCCGCATGGTAAAAAGAAGTGTTTTTCCATTTGTACACGATTTACAACCAATTATACATAAGCAGTCCGGTAAAGATGATCGCTGCTTAATTTTAAAGTGTCAAGTTAAGCGTATTCACCAACCCGTCCAATAATGAAAAAGTGTGTGATATTGTTTATCGTACTTCTGGTAATGCTCGTCTTTGCCGCAATCTTGGAAAAAGCTGAGGCATCAGAGCAAAAAGAGGTTGTTGTATGGAATTCAAAACCATAGCACTAGTATTTACCAACCATCGTACGGCCGACCAGTATGCGTAAGCATGTGAATATACAAAATAGTTAATGCTACTTGCCTCCCTCAGATTTTCCGGTTTTCGGGGGAACTATCTGGAGATCTAAAGGGAAAGTGTAGTGGCATTGGCCGTACGGTTTGGTGGTAGTAAGCCTTCAGGGCCAAAGGGTGTAGTTAAAAATACTTTTTGGTCTTTTTTTATTCCTGCTTGTTTGTTGAAAATCAGTAATTAGGCTATCACGGTTTAGAATCCCAGAAAACATCACATGCGAGCGCACATTTCAACACGTCGTGTTAAAAACTTTGCAAACGTTCCGGTTAAACATACTTTACAATTAGGTCACATTTTCCAATCTTTGTTAGTCCCTACCGCAAGGTAATTTCAATCCTTCATTTTTAATTGATTAAATAAAAAAACACTATGTCAGCTGCTATTGAGCCTATTTTGCAAGAGAACGAGGACAGATTTGTCATTTTTCCTATCCAACATCACGATCTATGGGAGTGGTACAAAAAACAAGAAGCTTGTTTTTGGACTGCTGAGGAGATCGATCTGCACCAGGATCTAAATGATTGGAATAATAAACTAAATGATGACGAGCGGTATTTTATTAAACACATATTGGCATTTTTTGCAGCTTCTGATGGTATTGTCAATGAGAATTTGGCAGAAAACTTTGTAAATGAAGTACAGTACTCCGAAGCAAAATTCTTTTATGGTTTTCAGATCATGATGGAAAATATCCATTCGGAGACCTACTCTCTTTTGATAGATACCTATGTTAAGGACGAAAAGGAAAAAAACATTCTTTTTAAGGCCATTGAGAATTTCCCCGCAATTAAAAAGAAGGCGGATTGGGCGTTGCGATGGATTGATTCTCCCAGTTTTGCAGAGCGGTTGATCGCATTTGCTGCCGTGGAAGGGATATTCTTTTCCGGAGCCTTCTGTTCTATATTCTGGTTGAAGAAAAGAGGATTAATGCCAGGACTTACATTTTCCAATGAATTAATCTCCAGGGATGAAGGGATGCATTGCGACTATGCCGTGCACCTTCATAACAACCATCTGGTAAGCAAAGTTCCACAAGAGCGTATCACCGAAATTATTGTAGATGCCCTGAATATAGAACGGGAATTTATTACAGAATCATTACCGGTGAGCTTAATTGGGATGAATGCCAAATTAATGACCCAATATCTTGAGTTCGTTACCGATAGGTTGTTAGTGGAATTAGGTTGTAGCAAAGTGTACAATTCCACCAATCCTTTTGATTTTATGGATATGATTTCCTTACAAGGAAAAACCAACTTTTTTGAAAAACGGGTTTCGGAGTACCAGAAAGCCGGTGTTTTGAATAAGGAAAAAGATAAAGACTCACAAAAAATTAGCTTTGATGCCGATTTCTAATTTACGATTTCTGATTTACGATTTCTGATTTTAGAAGTGAGGTTTTTTAGTTTTGAGAGAAGAACTAAAGAAAAGAACTCAAAAGTTTGCAATAGATTGTTGGCAGTTGTGTTCAAAGTTTCCCACAACAAGGGAATATGATGCTTATTGTAGGCAACTAATACGATGTTCAGGTTCTGTCGGTGCAAACTACAGGGCAGCTTGTAGAGCCAAATCTGACGCTGATTTTTTGAACAAGCTCAAAATTGTCGAAGAGGAAGCGGATGAGTGCATGTATTTCTTGGAAATATTTTTAATTATTTCCACTAAAGAGCACCAAGAAATAAAGAGATTATTGTCAGAGGCTAACGAATTACTGTCAATCACAGTGGCCTCAATCAATACCATAAGAAAGAAAATAATAAAAGCGCGAAAATAAAGTGATAACAAATTGCGATAAACGAAAGGACCAAGATTGAAAAGGATTGGACTAATCGTAACTCGTAAATCAAAAATCTTATTCAAATCATGTATGTAGTAAAGAGAGATGGTAGAAAAGAGCCGGTAATGTTTGATAAAATCACGGCCAGAGTACGAAAATTGTGTTACGGCCTCAACGATTTGGTCGATCCGGTAAAAGTAGCCATGAGGGTTATTGAAGGGCTTTATGACGGGGTAACCACCTCAGAATTAGACAATCTTGCCGCTGAAATAGCAGCAACCATGACCACTATGCATCCGGATTACGCAAAACTGGCCGCACGTATCTCTGTCTCCAACCTACATAAAAACACTAAAAAATCCTTCTCTGAAACCATGAAGGATCTGTATGAATACGTAAACCCGAGAACAGGCAAAAAAGCACCAATGCTTTCTTCCGAGGTGTATAAGGTGATCTCTGAAAACGCTGAACGCCTGGATTCCACGATCATTTACAATCGGGATTTTGGCTACGATTATTTTGGATTTAAAACCTTGGAACGTTCCTACCTCCTAAAAATAAATGGGAAGATAGCAGAACGTCCTCAACATATGTTAATGCGTGTTGCCGTAGGAATACACCAGGAAGACCTGGAATCGGCTGTAGAGACCTACGAATTAATGTCTAAAAAATACTTTACCCACGCCACGCCAACACTCTTTAACTCCGGGACGCCCAAACCCCAAATGTCCTCTTGTTTTTTATTGGCGATGAAGGAAGACAGTATTGATGGGATTTATGATACCCTGAAACAAACTGCAAAGATCTCACAATCTGCGGGAGGCATCGGACTTTCTATTCACAACATTAGGGCCACGGGATCATATATTGCGGGAACAAATGGTACCTCCAATGGAATTGTTCCTATGCTGCGGGTGTTCAATGATACGGCCAGATATGTAGATCAAGGCGGGGGAAAACGAAAAGGGAGTTTTGCAATTTACGTGGAACCCTGGCATGCAGACATCTTTGAGTTCCTGGATTTAAAGAAGAACCATGGAAAAGAAGAAATGCGGGCGAGGGATTTGTTTTATGCGATGTGGATCCCAGATCTTTTTATGAAACGTGTTGAAGCTGACGGGGAATGGACACTGATGTGCCCTAACGAATGCCCGGGTTTGTTCTCATGCCACAGTGAGGAGTTTGAAGCCTTGTATTCAAAGTACGAGGAAGCAGGCAAAGGCCGCAAAACAATTAAAGCGCGGGAATTGTGGGAGAAAATCTTGGAATCCCAAATCGAGACCGGAACACCTTATATGTTGTATAAAGATGCGGCTAACCGGAAAAGCAACCAGAAAAATCTGGGTACCATTAGGTCTTCCAATCTCTGTACGGAAATTTTGGAATATACCTCACCGGAGGAAGTGGCAGTATGTAATTTAGCCTCTATTGCACTACCTATGTTTGTGAAAAATGGGGAATTTGACCATAAGGAGTTGTTCAAGGTAACCAAAAGGGTTACCAAAAACCTGAATCGGGTAATAGATCGGAATTATTATCCGGTCCCTGAGGCTAAAAATTCCAATATGCGCCACAGGCCAATCGGTTTAGGGGTGCAAGGTTTAGCAGACACCTTTATTATGCTACGGCTGCCCTTTACCAGTGATGAGGCCAAACAATTAAACCAGGAGATATTTGAGACCCTTTACTTTGCAGCGGTTACCGCTTCCATGGAGGAAGCCAAGGTAGATGGTTCTTATTCCTCTTTTGAAGGTTCCCCTATGGCTAACGGGGAATTCCAACACAACCTCTGGGGAGTTAAAGACGAAGAGTTATCGGGAAGATGGAATTGGGGTAAGCTCCGTAAGGATGTGCAAAAGCATGGACTACGCAATTCATTGTTGGTAGCGCCCATGCCTACCGCATCTACCTCCCAGATACTGGGCAATAATGAATGTTTTGAACCTTATACCTCCAATATTTATACCCGTAGGGTGTTGTCCGGGGAATTTATTGTGGTGAATAAGCATCTGTTAGAAGACTTGGTAAGTCTGGGGCTATGGAATGAGAACTTAAAACAGGAATTAATGCGAGCCAATGGTTCTATACAACATATAGAGAGTATTCCACAGGAGATTCGTGAGCTGTATAAAACGGTTTGGGAATTGAGCATGAAAGACATCATAGATATGAGTAGACAGCGGGGATACTTTATAGACCAGAGCCAATCGTTGAACTTGTTTATGGAGAATGCCAATTATGCTAAATTGACATCAATGCATTTTTATGCCTGGAAAAGCGGCTTAAAAACGGGGATGTATTATCTCAGAACAAAGGCGGCGGTAGATGCCATTAAATTTACGCTGGACAATACAAAGAAAAAAGAAGTGCCCGTAGGGGTAGCAGCTGAGGCAGAAGTAGCCGCAGCAACTCCCAAAACCAGCGAAGGCTTAAAAGTGGAAACCATTCCGGTAAGTCAACAGGAAGTGGACATCCAACCCATGACCGAAACAGAAATGGCAGCATTGATTGCTCGTGCCAAGGAAGGAGAGGCTGATGATGATTGTATAATGTGTGGCTCGTGACCCGTTAGAAAAAAACGGCTGGTCTTTATGGACCAAACGGCTTTTAAGTGATAGTGTTTATTTGATCAAAGCACCCTGGTGAAGTTTTCATGGGGTGTTTTGTTTTTCGGATATGTCAGGCGTTTTTGTTCGGTAAGGCGGTTTACGCTTTTTTGGATTAAAAAGAAACGTGATACGATTAGTCTGTATCGATTTCAACTATGTTGAATATCCAAAATAAAAATAGCCTTAGAAACAAGGCTATTTTTATACTACTAATATAAGGACCAGGCTTTTCCCTGGGTTAGTTCCTGAACATTCCCACAGGCAATATACTCTCCCGGTACAGGGAGATATGCCAGTACTTCTTCTCCCACGTACTCTGAAGATTTATAGGACCAAATGGCAATATCCCTGATATTTCCGGCAAAAGCATAACAGGCCGTTTCTGTATCCAGTTCCGCTTCTTCACCTTCCATGATCGCCTGCATGTATTCTCCAATCGCTTTTTCCTGTGCTTCCTCCTCTCCAACTGTTCGTTTGGCCAGGTATTTGCTCAATGCGGGCTCAAAATCCACACCCTCAAGAGCTGTCAAATCATCCTTTCCGGAGTCTTCCAATACTTTGCTCATGAAGGCATCCATGAGCATTTTTGTGAATTGTTGTTGCTCCTCGGGAAGTACCGCATGAGCATACGCATCTATGAATACATGTACATTGACTTCTGTTGCCGAAGGCGTATCCGTTTTGGGTAGGATAACATCCACCATTTGCGCCAGGGCATATCCCTTGTCTTTTTCGAAAAAAGAAGGTGTCCATTCCGCATAGGGAGGTTTGTCCTTGCACGACTGTAAAACGCTTAATACTACAGGGGTAGCGGCCGCATATCCAAAAATCATCCCCATGTTTTTAAGTGCTGATCTTCTTTTCATACGTTTAAATCTTTATAATTATTTTATGTTAATTATAAAATTGAGAACGTATGCAAACGCTACGCTCTCGCATTAAAAATTTTAAACATTACCTTTTGGGAAAAAATGTCTAAAATTTATTAATGCTCGTTTCATGTGTTGATTTTTATTGTTTTTTAATGGTCACATGTAACATCCATATCATCATTCCGACGGGTGGCGAAATTTTGTCATGGATGTTTCATAGCGTTCTAAATATTTCCTTTTTTAAGTTCTTCCGCCGCATGATTCGCGGCTCTTGCGGTGAATGCCATGTAGGTTAACGAAGGGTTCACACAGGCTGCGGAGGTCATAAATGCCCCATCGGTCACATATACATTTTTACAGGCATGTACCTGATTGTTCGCGTTTAAAACGGAGGTTTTGGGATCGCGTCCCATCCTTGCCGTACCCATTTCATGTATCCCCAATCCCAGAGCGCCGGGATCGTCAAACGGCTTCACATCCCGTAAACCGGCTTTGGTTAACATGACAACAGCCTGTTCTTTCATGTCCTCCCGCATGTTCCACTCATTTTCATGGAATTCGGCATCAAAAGTAACGGTGGGAAGCCCCCATGGATCTGGCTTATCGTAATCCAGGGTCATTCGGTTGTCTTCATATGGCAATACTTCGCCAAAACCTCCTATACCAAAGGTCCAGCCTCCAGGCTTTAGAACAGCTTCCTTAAGGTCCTTGCCATACGACATTTCCGCAATGACGTCTTCCCAGTTACTACGGGCCGCACCCCCCTGGTAACCATATCCTCTGAGAAATTTATCCGTATCGGAACTCCCTCCCAGGTTTCGGAAGCGAGGGATATAGATTCCAGCAGGTTTACGTCCTTTATAGTACCGGTCTTCAAATCCGTCGTACTTTCCAGCTGCTCCAACACCCAGGTGATGGTCCATAATGTTTCTTCCCAATTGGTCAGAATCATTCCCCAAACCATTGGGGAAACGGTCGGACCTGGATTGCATCAAAATAGCGGTAGAGGCAATCGCTGAGGCACACAAAAAAATCACTTTGGCTCTAAACTCAAATTCTTCTTTGGACACCCTGTCAATTACTTTAACTCCTGTGGCTTTTTTGGTGTCCGGATCATAGATTATCTCATGCACAATAGCGTCCGGCCGCAACGTCATGTAACCGGTACTTTCTGCGGCCGGTAACGTAGAAGAAAGACTGCTAAAATAGGCTCCAAACGGACAACCGCGTATACATCTGTTCCTAAATTGACATCGCATTCTTCCTTTACCCTCAAAACGCTTATCGCTGTTAATGTGGGCCACACGGCCGGCGGTAATAACGCGTCCGTCAAAATGTTCCGCTACTTTTTCCCGAACATGTTGCTCCAGACAGTTAAGCTCCATCATGGGTTCAAAAACGCTATCGGGAAGTTGGGGAAGTCCCAGAGATTCTCCGGAAACGCCAATGTAACGTTCTACATGGGCATACCAGGGTGCTATATCCTTATAGCGTACCGGCCAATCTACTGCAATACCCTCTTTTTTATTGGCCTCAAAATCCATATCGCTGAAGCGATAACTCTGCCTCCCCCACATCAAAGACCGACCTCCTACGTGATACCCCCGCATCCAATCAAAACGTTTGGTTTCATTATACGGGTGTTCAAGGTCATTTACAAACCAATGTTTGGAATCCGCCCGGGTAGTATAACCGGTCCTGCTCTGCTTTTCCTGTTTTTTAAGATCTTCCTGAGTGGGTTGCTTGGCATGGGGAAAATCCCAGGTATCCATGTTGGCCGTTACGTAGTCATCGCGATGCTTCACCATTCTGCCTCGTTCAAGGACCAAAGTTTTTAATCCTTTTTCACACAATTCTTTGGCGGCCCATCCTCCGCTTATACCTGTCCCTACTACAATGGCATCATAAGATTCCTGCTCTTCGTTGTAATAGAATTTACTCATCTAAAATCCCCATGGTTTAATCTCTAAAAGTATTAAATATTAAATTAATTTTCTACATTTAGTCCCATTGCAAATTGGGAATTTGATACTAAAACGTTGTAGTAACTGCTAATTTGCTAATCCTTAAAAACAGCAGTAAAATCATGAAAAACAGAAAGAGAATACATGAACTTCTAGTGGTTGGTACTATGTTGGCCCTTTTGTTGGGAATTAGTTGTAAAGAAAACAAGAAACAAGAAGAAAAAGTGGTAACCGAACAGCAAGATCAGGCTTCAAAACCTGAAATCTTTTTTAAACTTTCCCTGGCGCAATGGTCTATGAACAAAATGATCCGGAAGGAAGGTGTAGATCCTTACACCTTTGCGGAAAAAGCGAAGAACTGGGGATTTTCCGGATTGGAATATGTTAGCGGGTTGTACTATCCGGAATTGGAAAAAGATAATTTTTCCGAACAGGCGATGGAAAATTTTGTAAGTAGGTGCAATGCGGAAGCGCAAAAGCACGGACTTGAGAATCTTTTGATTATGGTGGATGGTCAGGGGGATTTGGCAGCAAAGGATGAAGGCGAAAGGAATGAAGCGGTTGAAAACCATCATAAATGGGTGGATGCCGCAGCGGCTATGGGATGCCATTCTATTCGCGTTAACCTAAATGGGAGTAGGGAAAAGGAGGAATGGACCGAAGCTTCCATAGATGGCCTCACCAAGTTGGCAGGGTACGCAAAAGACAAGAATATCAATGTAATTGTTGAGAATCACGGTGGGCCCTCCTCAAACGCGGCATGGTTGGCTAATGTAATTCAACAGGTAGGGATGGAAAATTGTGGCACCTTGCCCGATTTTGGAAATTTCTGCATTAAAAGGTCAGACGGTTCGTATTATGAATCCAAATGTTTAGAGGAATACGATAAGTACCAGGGAGTAGAAGAGTTAATGCCTTATGCGAAAGCGGTAAGTGCCAAATCCTATGCTTTTGATGAGCAAGGCGATGAAAACAGGATAGACTACTACAAAATGCTGGAAATTGTTCAAAAGGCCGGATATTCAGGATATATTGGTGTGGAATATGAAGGGCAGGAACTTAGCGAAGAAGAAGGGATCAGGGCCACCCGGGAGTTACTAATAAAAGCCGGAAAAATATAGGGGAAACTAGTTCGGAATCGATGGATACACTCTTTAACCAACTGTTTGATTACAATTTTTACTGCAATAAGAATCTCATTACACAGGTAAGGGCAATGAAAGACGTTCCCCGGAAGAGCTGTAAACTATTCTCACACATCCTTAACACCCATCATATCTGGAACAAACGCTTAATTAGCGAAGACAGACAATACGATGTTTGGCAAATACATAAGGTTGAAAGCTGGGAGGATATTCATTACGAAAATCAAAGAGCCACTTTTGAAGTGATTCGGAACACCGATAATTTTAATAAAAGGGTAGAGTATGAAACTACCTCGGGGAGAGTTTTTACAAATGATTTAAAAGATATTCTGTTTCATATCATCAATCACTCTACCCATCACAGAGGTCAGATCTTAATGGATTTTAGGGAAAACGGTTTTGAACCACAGGCTTTGGACTTCATTTTCTACAAAAGATAAACCAACCTTACTTAATGAAGATTACTACCAAAATCCAATTGTCATTTATGATGTTCTTGGAGTTCTTCATTTGGGGAGGTTGGTTTGTAACCATGGGATTGTACTTGCCCAATTCTTTAAAAGCTACAGGTGTAGATATTGCCACCGCCTATTCCAGTCAATCCTGGGGTGCTATTATAGCACCCTTTATTATCGGTTTAATTGCAGACCGCTATTTTAATGCAGAACGGGTTTTAGGCATTTTACATTTGATAGGGGCCTTTTTGATGTTTAAAATGGCCAATGCCGGGGATATTTCCGTATTTGTACCCTATGTGTTTGGATATATGATTGCTTACATGCCTACACTTGCTTTGGTAAACTCCGTTTCCTTTAATCAAATGAAAGACCCTTCCAGGGAATTTGCCTTTGTACGGGTTTTTGGAACAATAGGATGGATTGTGGCCGGACTGACCATCAGTATTTTCGGCTGGGATAGTGTGCAAGGTGTTCAGGAGGGGCAATTGCGAAATACGTTTTTAATGGTGGCAGGTGCCTCAACCTTACTGGGGTTATTCAGCTTTACCTTGCCAAAGACCCCACCCCGGGTGGATAAGAATAAAAGAATATCCATAGCTGATATAATCGGACTTGACGCTTTAAAGCTTTTGAAGGACAGGAATTATCTGATCTTCTTTTTGGCTTCCGTTTTAATTTGTATACCCCTTGCGTTCTACTATCAGCATTCGGGTCAGTTTTTAGGAGAAATAGGAATGTCCAATCCTGCCGCAAATATGTCCATTGGCCAAGCCTCCGAGGTGTTATTTATGTTATTGCTGCCTTTTTTCTTTAGGAGATTTGGCTTTAAGAAAACCATTCTTGTGGGGATGCTGGCATGGTTAGTCCGGTATTTGCTATTTGCTTATGGCGATGCGGGAGAATTGGCTTTTTTATTGATTATTGGTATTGCCCTTCACGGTATCTGCTATGATTTCTTTTTTGTATCAGGGCAGATTTATACCGATACGAAAGCCGGGGAAAAATACAAAAGCGCTGCTCAGGGGTTGATTACGTTAGCCACTTATGGGGTGGGTATGCTAATTGGGTTTTGGATCGCTGGAGCAATAACGGACGCCAACCTGATCGTAGAAAACGAACATAATTGGGCCAGGATTTGGCGCTTCCCGGCGTTATTTGCGTTGGGAGTGGCCATTTTGTATGGTATTTTGTTTACCAATGAAAAAATAGAGTATAAAGAATAAAACAATCAAAAAATGCCAAAAAAAATACGACTTGGAATTTTAGGCGGTGGTGGGGATTCCCTTATAGGGGTGTTGCACCGTGTGGCCGCGTACATTAATGATAACTATGAGATAGTTGCTGCGGTATTTAGCCCTTTACATCAGGATAGTTTGGATTTTGCCAAACAAATTGATCTTCCCGTCAACAGAGTATATAGTGATTTTGAAACGTTGATTGCCGAAGAGTTAAAGCTTCCTCAGGAGGAACGTATTCAGGTGTGTTCCGTACAAACCCCCAATTTTTTACACTTTCCAATGGCCAAAAAATTATTGGAGAACGGCTTTCACGTTATTTGTGAAAAGCCTATGACCATGACCTATGAAGAAGCCAAAATGCTGCAGGAAGCGCACCGGCAGTCCGGGAAGGTATTTGCTCTTACCCATACCTATACGGGCTATCCTATGGCACGACAAATGCGTGAGATGATTAAAAACGGAGAACTGGGAAGGATTCATAAGGTGGATGCGCGATATTATCAGGGATGGATCAACCCTATTATTCACGACGAGGCCAAAAGAGCTTCGGTCTGGCGGTTGGATCCGAAAAAGGCTGGGATCAGCTCTTGTATGGGAGACATTGGTGTTCATGCTTTTAATATGCTGGAATTTACTACAGGCCTAAAAGTAAGATCCCTGCTCTGTGATTTTAACTATATGTATGATGACAACCCAATGGATGTAGACGGCACCGTTTTGGTTAGGATGGATAAGCACGTTAAGGGCGTGATACGGGCCAGCCAGGTAGCGACTGGTGAGGAAAACGGCTTGGCGATACGCATTTATGGTGAAAAAGGAGGTTTTGTCTGGGAACAGGAAAACCCCAATTTCCTCTATTATTTTACCGAAGGCCAACCTTTACAGGTGTATAAACCGGGGCATCCGTATAATTCGGAGCTTTCGTTGGACGGTACGAAGCTACCTCCCGGGCATCCGGAAGGCATTTTTGATGCTATGGCCAACATTTACCTCGGCGCGGCAAAAGCTATTCGCGGGGAAGTCTATGATGCCGGGGAATTCCCTACTATGGAAGATGGCGTCAGAGGGATGCACTTCATTGAAAGTACGGTGCACTCTCATCAACAGGGAAATGTCTGGATTGATTTGGATTGAGGAGTTTTTAGTTGTGGTATTGCCTCCGAAAGGGTTTCTTTTTAACAGCCGTTATCTTTGATATAGTTTTTCGAAACGTTCAAAAACTACAATCATACTCTCTTTGGGTGTTTTTTCAAAAGGGGCCAATTCCCGGGTGTAGTAGTCCCAATGTACCTTTTTCCAGTACTCCAGACTTTTATCGCCTTCCCCTTCCAGTCTGGCATGTTCCGCGTGTATGGTAAAATAGGGGAGCATTTTTACCGCAGTGGTCCGTATCACACATTTTGCTTCTCCCTTCCAGTTGGTTACTATCTTAAAATCCCCTATTTTGGGTAAGGATTCCCCTCTTAGTTGTAAGCCCAATAAAGAATGGGAAGTAGCTCTTTTAATATCCTTACATACCAATTCTGCACATTGATTGGCATCTTTTTCATTGTCGCAAAAATGAACAACCTGTGGTGCAGGGGAATTGACAAATTCCAAATGGGCATCTAAGAAATCACCCCAGAGATTGCGGGCAGAAGCGTTTTCCATAGCGGCACAATATTAAGAAATTTTACCAAGTTTAAATTGCTCTACGGCATGATTGGCAGCTCTGGCGGTAAAGGCCATATAGGTTAATGAAGGATTAACGCAGCTGGCCGAGGTCATGAAGGCCCCATCGGTAACATAAATGTTAGGAACGTCATGAACCTGATTAAATTTATTGGTCACGGAGGTTCTGGGATTCCGGCCCATTCGCGCCCCTCCCATTTCATGGATGCCCAAACCGGGACCGGTATCGTTTTCATAAACCGCTACCTCCCGAAACCCTGCTTCGGTCAACATTTTTGCAGCTTCTTCTTTAATGGCTTTACGCATTTGCAATTCATTTTCTTTAAATTCTACATCAAAGTCGAGTTGCGGTAAACCCCATTTATCTTTTTTGTCCGGACTAAGCCTTACCCGGTTGTCTTCATAAGGTAACATTTCTCCGAATCCGGTCATTCCAATTTCCCATCCTCCGGGTTGTAAAATGGCTTCTTTAAGTGATTTCCCGTATCCCATTTCAGCTACCATTTCGGACCAATTGTTCCGGCTTGCTCCGCCCTGATAGCCGAATCCTCTGATGAATTCTTTTCGTTTCGTTTTCTCATCCAAATTCACAAACCTGGGAATGTAAAATCCGTTAGGCCTACGCCCTTTATAGTATTTATCCAGGTGGCCATCCACCTTAGCGGAGGCACCTAGTTGATAATGGTGGTCCATAATGTTTCGTCCAAGTTGATCGTGATTATTACCAATCCCGTTGGGAAAGCGATCTGACCTGGATTGTAATAAGATCCCGACGGAGACCATAGCAGAAGCACATAGAAAGACCATTTTTCCGTGAAAGGTTAACGCTTCATGGGTCTCGGTATCAATCACTTTTACACCGGTAGCTCTTTTGGTGGTATCCTCATAAATGACCTCGTGAACGATGGAGTTAGGGCGTAAGGTCATATTTCCGGTGCGCTCTGCCGCAGGCAAAGTAGAAGCGTTGCTGCTAAAATACCCACCAAAAGGACAACCCCTCCAGCACCTATTCCGGTATTGGCAAGGGCCCCTTCCTTCAAAGTCGGTGGTGTTTTCGGTAATATGCGCTACCCTTCCTATAGTCAACAGCCTGTTGTCCTCAAAGCGATCCCTCAACGATTTTTGCAATTCCAACTCCACACAGTTTAGTTCCATAGGGGGTTGGAATATTCCATCTGGTAACTGTTGCAATCCCAAACGCTCTCCGCTCACCCCAATATATTGTTCTACTTTATCGTACCAGGGAGCAATATCAGCATATCGTACCGGCCAATCCACGGCAATCCCGTCCTTTACATTGGCCTCAAAATCAATATCACTCCATCGATAACTCTGCCTTCCCCAGGTTAGCGAGCGTCCTCCGACATGATATCCCCGTATCCAGTCGAAACGTTTGGTTTCCTGGTACGGGTGCTCCAAATCGTTGACAAAAAAATGCTTGACATCTGCGCGAGGAGCCCATCCTACGCGAAGCTGTTTAGAATACTTTTTCTTTTCCTCACGGGATAACTCTCCCTTGTAAGGATAATCCCAGGGATCATCATGCATTGTGGGGTAATCCTTCACGTGTTCTACCCTACGTCCACGGTCTAATACCAGTGTTTTTAGTCCGTTTTTACAAAGTTCCTGCGCTGCCCAGCCTCCACTTATTCCGGTACCTACAACAATAGCATCGTAAACTGTATTTGGATTTGCCATAAAGCTGAATTAATTCTTACTGAATCGCTATATTTACAGGGTATTCCTGAGTATAGCCCGGGGATACAAGCCGTACTAAATATAATGTATTAAATCTGAAAAACCCATCAAATCCTTTCCTATGAAAACAATCAAGGGACCTGCCGTCTTTTTAGCACAGTTTGTGGATAGCCAACCACCTTTTAACACTCTGGAAGGGTTATGTGAATGGGCC
Organism: Croceivirga sp.; assembly: GCA_028284285.1. Taxonomy (GTDB): domain Bacteria; phylum Bacteroidota; class Bacteroidia; order Flavobacteriales; family Flavobacteriaceae; genus Croceivirga. The sequence goes on along the minus strand of JANQSA010000048.1, from coordinate 51,492 downwards.
TCCGGGTTGGGGTACAAAGGCATTCAAATTCCCACCTGGGAAAAATTTCTTATCGACCTGGACCTGGCTGCTGAAAGCCAGGACTATTGTGACGAACTTAAAGGAAAAATCCAATCCTACGGTCTTGAAATCACGGAATTATCTACCCATTTGCAAGGGCAACTGGTAGCAGTGCATCCCGCATATGATATTATGTTTGACAATTTTGCGCCGGACCACCTGAAAGGAAAACCTGCAGAGAGAACGGCCTGGGCCATTGAAACGGTAAAGAAAGCGGCAACCGCCAGCCGGAGATTGGGAATTAAGGCTCATGCTACTTTCTCGGGGGCTTTACTTTGGCATACGGCACATCCATGGCCACAACGACCGCCCGGCTTGGTAGAAATGGGTTTTGAAGAGTTGGCCAAACGTTGGATGCCTATCCTCAATCATTTTGAAGAAGAAGGTGTGGATGTGTGTTATGAAATACACCCTGGCGAGGATTTGCATGATGGGGACACTTTTGAACGTTTTCTGGAGGCCACGGGCCATCACAAACGGGTAAATATTTTGTACGATCCAAGTCATTTTGTGCTGCAGCAATTGGATTATATTACCTACATAGACCATTACCATGAGTTTATTAAATCCTTTCATGTTAAGGACTCCGAATTTAACCCCACAGGAAAAAAGGGAGCCTTCGGAGGCTATAACGATTGGGGGAATCGTGCCGGAAGGTATCGATCGCTGGGCGACGGTCAGATCGATTTTAAGACGATTTTCTCCAAATTAACACAATACGGCTGTGATGTTTGGGCTGTTATGGAATGGGAATGCTGCATAAAAAGCCCGGAACAGGGCGCCAGGGAAGGGGCAACCTTTATTGCAAACCATATCATAGAAGCTACTGAAAAAGCATTTGACGACTTTGCCGGGGCGGAAATAGACAAAGTGCAATTAAGAAAAATATTAGGGCTATGAGAGCATTTGTAGTTTTCACCGTAGTACTGTTGTTATTGATCTTTTGTAGTTGCAAAATGCCCGGAAATGATCAGGATAAGGACGTGAAACAGCCTGGAACTGATCAAAGTACTGCTCCGACCAAACCTGAAGAGACTGAAATCTACACGCCGGTACCTCCCAAAGTGGTGATCAATGAGGAGGGTATCCCCAGTGATGCGATAGTCCTTTTTAACGGGAAGAATTTTGACGAATGGATCAGTGCTGTGGATAGCACGGAAGTAAAATGGCTACTAAATCCCGATGGCAGTATGACCGTGAAGGATAGAACCGGCGATATTCAAACGCTACGGAACTTTGGAAATATACAGCTTCATCTGGAGTGGCGTTCGCCAAAGGAAATCCAGGGTATCGGGCAAAGCAGGGCCAATAGCGGTGTGTTTTTACAGAGTAGGTATGAAGTGCAGGTTTTGGACAACAATGACAATAAAACCTATGTGAATGGGCAGGTTGGTGCCATTTACAAACAATCCGTTCCCTACGCAATGGCTTCAAAACCTTCGGGAGAGTGGAATTCGTATGATATAATTTACCATGCTCCTGAATTTGATGCTGCGGGAGTAAAAACAAGATCGGCTACGATAAGCGTTTTACATAATGGGGTATTGATCCAGGATCATTTCGAGATCCAGGGAACTACAGAGTATATCGGTTGGCCTAAAAACGAGCCGCATGGGAAAGCCCCTATTCGATTGCAGGATCATCACGATAACAGCAGGGTAAGTTATCGCAACATTTGGGTGAGGGAGTTGGATTAGCCGTAAGGAGAAATCCGCGACACTTCCTCATGGGAGAAGCCAGAATCCTGATTTCCCTACCTTTGCCAAAAGCATATCGTTTTTATGATTCTATCCATGACGGGGTACGGGAAGCAAATCATACAGCTTCCTACCAAAAAGATCACCATTGAGCTAAAATCCCTTAACAGTAAAAACCTGGACATTAACGCCCGGATTCCACAAGGGTATCGGGAAAAAGAACTGGAAATGCGAAAGCTCATCGCGGAGGCCCTGCTTCGGGGAAAAGTGGATTTGGGGCTATATGTGGAGATTACCGGAGAAGAGGTGTCGGCGGAGATCAATACCGGCTTGGTAGAGAAGTACATGGAGCAATTGGGGAATATTGCGAATGGGGAACGGGTAAAGTTATTGGAGCTCGCCTTGCGAATGCCGGATACGCTTAAAACGGATAAAGACGACATTGATGAAGCGGAATACCTGGCGATAAAAAACGGATTGCAACAGGCTATCGGGACCTTGCAACTTTTCAGAAAGGAGGAAGGTGAGGTTCTGGAACGGGATTTTAAACTTCGTTTGAAATTGCTTCGGGAATTATTGCAGCAGGTTACGGATCTGGATACCGAACGCCTGGAAAACATCCGGGAAAAGCTGGATAAGGCAGTGGCAGAGGTTAAGGTAGAAGTAGATGAAAACCGGTTTGAGCAAGAATTGATCTACTATCTTGAAAAATACGACATTACCGAGGAAAAAGTACGTTTGAAGAATCACCTGGACTATTTCGAAAGCACATTGCAAACGGAAAATTCCAATGGGAAGAAGTTGGGCTTCATTTGCCAGGAAATAGGACGTGAGATCAACACCATTGGGGCTAAGGCCAACTTCGCTCCCATGCAGCAATTGGTAGTTCAGATGAAAGATGAACTGGAAAAGATAAAGGAGCAGCTATTGAATGTTTTATGAGCAAGGGCGGAAAACTTATCATTTTTTCGGCGCCATCCGGAAGCGGTAAAACAACCATTGTTCGGTATCTTTTGGAACAGCCCGAACTTAACCTGGCGTTTTCTATCTCCGCAACGTCCCGGCCAAAAAGAGAGAAGGAAAAAGACGGGGTACATTACTATTTTATGACCGTTTCAGAGTTTAAACAACATATAAAAAAGGGTGATTTTCTGGAATGGGAAGAGGTATACAGGGATAGTTTTTACGGAACTTTGAAGAGCGAGGTGGAACGGCTTTGGGCGGCGGGAAAAAATGTAATCTTCGATATTGATGTGGCCGGGGGACTCAGGATCAAAAGAAAATTTCCCAGGGAAACCCTGGCGGTTTTTGTAAAACCGCCTAGCGTGGATGAACTCAAGATCCGATTGAAAAAACGCAGTACCGAAAGTGATGATAAGATCAATATGCGTATTGCTAAAGCCTCTGTGGAGTTGGCTACAGCTCCTCAATTTGATAAGGTGATAAAGAACTATGATCTGGATACCGCTTTGAAGCAGGCCCATCAACTTGTGACAGATTTTGTTGGCGTAAGTACGGATGAAAAGGAATGAAGAAAGTAGGATTATATTTTGGCACTTTTAATCCTATTCACGTGGGCCATCTGATTATTGCTAACCATATGGTAGAGTTCTCTGATCTGGATGAAGTCTGGTTGGTGATTACCCCTAAAAGCCCATTCAAGCAAAAACAATCACTATTAGACAATCACCATCGGTATCAGATGGTTTTTGAAGCGATACAGGAATACCCCAGATTAAAGGCGAGCAAAATTGAGTTCAATTTGCCGCAACCCAATTATACTATAAATACACTGCTCCATTTACAGGAGCAATATGGAGAGGATTTTCAGTTTGCCTTACTTATGGGGGAAGACAACCTTAAGAGTTTTCACAAGTGGAAAAATTATGAAGCAATTCTGAACAATTATGTGATATACAGTTATCCGAGAGTTTCCTCCGGGGTAGTCCCGGATCAATTTCAGGACCATCCCCAAATACACCCTGTTACCGCCCCAATCATGGAAATTTCATCCACTTTTATTCGAAAACAGCATAAGGCGGGAAAAAACATCCGTGCGATGTTACCGGATTCGGTTTGGAAGTATATGGACGAGATGAATTTTTACCGATAAGGGCCAAAATCAAAGTTGCTTTGTGGAAAGCAGGCCAACCCGGCTGTCTGCAGTACCATAATATAAGTACCAGTGGCTCTTAAAGTATACTAAGCCTTCAATGAAGGTGGTCCCTTCACTGTATTGCCCGGATTTTTCAAAGGGCAGTTTCGGACGGATAAAGGGCTGCTGGGAACGGTCCACTAATTTCCATGGTGCTTTGGCATCAAAAAGCGCCTGCCCCCCGGTATATACCCTATTCCCCAGATCTTTTACCCCTATTTGTTGGCTATTCCCCGCATTGTAAAGTACTACAATGCCATTTTCAGTGAGTAGAGGAGGAGGGCCCGCTTCCACCAGCCAGGAGTCAAAATATCCCGGTCGGGGACTTAAAACAGGAGCTAGCTTTCCTTCATGGGTTTCTACAGGGATCCAGTTGATAAGATCTTCCGAATAGGCCAACCAAATATGAGGAACACCAAAATACATCCAATACTTTCCATTTATTTTAGCAGCAACCAATTTGTTGCCGTCAAGCTGGGTGAGTATAGCTCCGGATTTTGTTTCTTGTTGGTGATATTTCCCATTTTGATATTGTTCAAATATGGGGCCGTGCTTTTCCCAATCCGTCAAGTTGGTGGAAGTGGCTATTGCCAATCGGGGTAACTTTCTATTCCATTGCGTATAGGTAAGCACATAGGTCCCTTCTTTAGTCTCCACCAATCTGGGATCCTCCACCCCACCGGGCCATTCATATTTTTGCTGCGTATCCGGAGTTGGGTAGAAAACAGGGGCCTTTTTTTTCTTGTAGCTTATCCCATCCAGGGAAAAGGCCATCCCAATTCGGGAACGGTGACCTCCAATTTCTTTTTTCCCAAGCTTCTCCTCAGCCCGGTACAGCACAAAAATAGTATCGGAACGTACTATAGCCGCAGGGTTAAAGGTGGCCATAGATTCCCAGGGAACGGAACTTTTCAGGATAGGATCAAAAAATGTACTTAAAGTATCCCTGGTAAGTATGGGAAGTGCATTGGACGGTCTATGGAAAGGACCCAACATCCATTCTTTTTGCGTGTTTTGTCCAAACACCCCGACAAGGGAAATCAGGAATAAGGCTGATAGTAGATGGTTTTTTAGGATCCCCATGGTTGCAAGATATCCGTTGCAAGATAAGTGTCATTGTTGTTGTAATACCATTCCCGGATCTTGGGCATTTTTATCCCGTTGATCTCTTCCAAATCCTTTAGCAAGATATATTCGCCATCATTCTTGGTTTCGTCATGGAAAAATTGATATACTTCCATGGCATAGGTCTCAGGATCAAAGTAAAAATACCAGGTGTCATTGCCCACTTCCGGGTCATAATTCACTTTTAATACCAGATAATCTTTACCCTTAAACGCTCTTTTTTGAAGCTTTGGATCAACACGAGTGCCGGGATCTTTTAGCTTCATGGGAAGTCCGTACAAATAGGTATAATAATTCTTCATCATCTTAGCCCGCTCACAGGTAAGCCTGAATTGTTGGATTTGTTCCTCGGTCAATTGCGTTTTTCCATTTAGAGAAGTGGAACACGTATCTTTTTCAAAATGGTAACTATACCGGTCGTTATCCTTACTTATCTCCAGGTGAAACACCTTTTCCGGTAGGTCAATAGTAATACGGCTGATCCTGTCAGTCGCGTTGGGGGATCTCATGATAACTTCCAGCTTTCCCTGGAAACTATCCCATTGGCCTTCCGGGTCATGAAAAGCGATGGCTTTTTGCAATAGTTCCGGCCCGGAGAGTTCTTGTCCGTAAGACAAGGATAAGCACAAGGCAAAAAGGATGGCCCAACACTGTTTAGAGGCGGTAAGCATATAAAAATCCTAAAACTCTTTCTTTACAACTTTTGCAGGTTCTATAGAACTATCATGCTCAATATAATATAATTCCAACAGTTTCATTATGGCTTTTACAATATCTTTTGTTTCCGTCAAAATGGAGAAGTACAGGGTGGTGTTTTTAGGGCTGGACTCTTCCGTACGGGTACGTGCCACCTGTTTTTCCATCTTTTGGGAAATGATATCCAAATAGTGATCTTTTGTATTGAGCATGCCCACAATACGGTTAAAGGAACGATCCTCAAAAGTGGTTGAGGTATCGCCCAGAAGTTGTTCCAATTCCTGATCAAGATGCTTTAGTTCCTTGATCTGATTGTACTTAAGCTTTTTGTGATTATTGATCACATGCGTATGGCTCAGTTTGGAGATGTATTCCAGCGATTGCGCGAGGTCCTGCAGCAGACTTAGCAAATTAATGTAAAAGTTACTGGCTCCGCCAACACTGGCTTCATCCAAATTTTTAATAAAATAAAAAACGTTGTTTTTTAGATTTTCAATTTCTTTGGATAGCTTATCTACGCCTTTGGTGTTCTTCTTAAGGCTATCCAAATTGTGCTTGGCCAAACCATTAATGGCCCCGGTGTAAATGGTATTACTTCGTTTTACCACCTTGGCAATGGTGGTGGCACTTTCTTCAATTACGCCTTGTATGGAACTACTCTCGGCTTTTCTAAGTATGTCCTCAACTTTATGCTCCCGGTTCTTACGGTTGTGGGACATATAGTTCCTTAGCAATAACACAGCAGCAACAACCAGCAGTAGCACCATAGCTACCAGACCAAATTGATGGATTAAATATGCAATGGTAGCCGCAGCAACAAATGCGCAAATAGCAGTGAAAAACCAACCTCCAATAACGTTTAGTACCCCTGCAACACGGTAGACCGCACTCTCAGCACCCCAGGCTCTATCGGCCAAAGATGTTCCCATTGCCACCATAAAGGTGACATAGGTGGTAGAAAGCGGTAATTTCATAGAGGTAGCAATAGAAATAAGGACACTTGCTACCATGAGGTTTACAGAAGCACGGACCATATCAAATGCGGGTTGCTCATGTTGTTTTCCCTTGGGGATATAGACCATGGGTTTCTCAAGACGGCTGTTGATCTTTTTCCTAAAACCCGTTGGAAATACCTCTCCAATGCTGTCAAAGGCGCGAACGGAAAACTTTACAATCTGCCTGGATAAGAAATTAGGTCGAAATCGCTCTTCTCCTTCTCCTTCTCTAGCAAGATTAATCTCCGTCTCTGTAACGTAACGTGCTTTGGTAGAGAACCATAAGGTGAGGATCATGATAATACCGGAAGCCAGTAATAAGAAGGTTGGGGTTCTTACTGCAGCGGATAAGCCCTGCATGGAGTAGGCTTCTGCGGCAATTCCGGATTCCTGCCATGCTTGAAAAGACTGTAATGCCGCAATGGGAACACCTATAAAATTCACCAGATCATTTCCTGCAAAGGCCATGGCTAACGCAAAGGTGCCGAGGGTAATGATCACCTTATAAATGTTAATCTTAAAAGCGGAGGTCAATATATAGGAAACCAAAGTCCAAAAAATGAAATTGAGGGCAATAAAAAGCTCAGGTTTCTCCGCAACAAATTCGAGCATTGCCCCGCTAAAAATGGCAGCGCTCTTTAAACCCTTTACCAAAATGAAGTAGATGATCGCGCTAATGGCTAAACCACCGAATACTGACCCTACCCACTTGGGTTGTGTTCGAAAATTAAAGGAGATCAAAATCCTTGAAAACAGTTGAACAACCGCACCAATGGTAAAAGCAATGGCAACGGAGAGCAATATCCCAAGGATGATTTCGGTAGCTTTCTCCGTATTGATGTATCCCCCCAAAGCTTCAATGCCTCCACCGCTGGCACCAACCTTAATTAATGCAATAGCTACCGCAGCGCCCAGTAATTCGAAGACAATGGATACCGTTGTAGATGTAGGCATTCCAAGGGTATTGAAAAAATCAAGTAAGAGTACATCCGTTATCATCACCGCCATAAAAATGATGATGATCTCTGCAAAGACAAATTCCCCGGGGTTGAATATTCCCTTACGTGCCACTTCCATCATTCCGCTGGAGGACATCGCTCCAAAGGCTATGCCTATACTGGCCACGATCATTATGGTACGGAAGGAAATGGCTTTGGAACCCAAAGCAGAATTCAGAAAGTTCACTGCGTCATTACTTACACCCACTACCAAATCCGTCACTGCAAGTATTCCCAACGCAATGACCATAAAAATATAGATGTTCTCCCCCATGTTAAATTTTCAAAGTAAGCAAAAATGCTACTATAATTCTTTTGAGATGTTAAAATAAAGTTATGAACTCATTTAAACTTTTTCCAATTGGCTAAAAAATCGTCCTTTTTCACCCGCTTTTTGTCTTTTTTTCCTTCTGTAACTCTGCTACCTGCCCGCTCGGCAGGCGGGTGTAACTCAAAAAAGCCTGTCCGTTCCCCGCCAGAATGGCTCTGTCGGGCTGGCATTCAGGCGGACCTTCAACCAGACAAAAAATGACCGGTTTTCGCTTCAATCAAAAAAGTTTAAAATGAGTTCTATGAAAAGTGAGGTACTTTACAATAGAAGAAATGGGGCCTATGAAATTCTTAAACAAAAGAGAAGTACTTCCTCAGTTTTTTGCCGTTTTATCGACTGTTTTGATTGCTGCGGTGTTGGCTTCCGCTAATAACAGACTTTCAGTATTCATTGACATCACTTGCAATGACGCTTCAACAAAGGCAGTCTCGTCTGATCTCACTTCAATGCGTACTTTCTTGGGTTCATATCCCAAGTAATTGATTTCAAGATGATATGCACCGGGTTGTAAACCGGTAATCTCAAAATTACCATGCAAATTGGTCTGCGCTGTGATTTTGGTGTCCTTCAAGCTAACATTGGCGAAAAGCAAGGGTTCCCCGGAGTCATTACCATCTGTAATACTTCCATAGATGGAGCCCGTAGACTGACTAAACGCCAATTGGCCAAAAACGAGGGCAAAAAAGAAGACAATTCTAAACATCGTTTCTTTAAAGCTGCAAAGGAAAGAAAGTAAGGTTAAGGAATGGTTATGTTAATGTTAATTCGATAGGCGCGCAAATATTGATATAGGGACTCGAATTCAATCGGATTGCTTTGCTAAAAATGTATCTTGCGCAGATAAATTTGTGCAATGGATTGGCAGCAGTTATTGTCCTTAAAACGTTATGGAGATACCAAAAAACGATTACGTTCCGCCCAAGATGAGACCCGCCTCGGATTTGAGGTGGATTACGACCGCATTATATTTTCCTCCTCCTTCCGCAGCCTGCAGGACAAAACACAAGTAATGCCGCTGCCCATTGTTATGGGAACAAGGCCCAATTTTGTGCATACCCGTTTAACCCATAGTTTGGAGGTGTCCGTAGTAGGTAGGAGTTTGGGAAGGATTGTAGGGAGGCAGCTACTGGAAAAATACCCCGGGCTTCGTAATGATCACGCCTATCAGTTTAATGATTTTGGCTCCATAGTTGCCGCGGCAGCACTCGCACATGATATTGGCAATCCTCCTTTTGGTCATAGCGGGGAAAAGGCTATTGGCACGTTTTTCAGGAATGGCCAGGGGATGCAGTACAAAGAGGATATGACAGAAGCAGAATGGCAGGACCTGATAGATTTTGAAGGCAATGCCAATGGATTTAAACTACTAACAGCCTCTAAAAAGGGTATGCCGGGAGGACTTCGTTTAAGCTATGCCACTCTGGGGGCGTTTATAAAATATCCCAAAGGATCCCTTCCAAAGCGACCCTCCACGCATATCTCGGATAAGAAGTATGGTTTTTTTCAGGCAGATCGGGAATTCTTTTCGGAAGTCGTTCAGGAACTTGGACTTATCGAGAAAGAAAGTAACGATCTTCGTTTTCACAGGCATCCATTGACATTTTTGGTTGAGGCAGCTGATGATATCTGTTACACTATTATTGATTTTGAAGATGGTATAAACCTCGGGTTGATCCCGGAAGATTTTGCCCTCGAATACCTCATAAATTTGGTGAGGGACCGCCTGGACTCCAAAAAATATCGCGCCCTGGGGAGCACTTCAGATCGCTTAGCCTACCTCAGGGCGCTATCCATCAATGTTCTGGTCAATGAAGCCGCACATATTTTTATGGAACATGAGGAAGCGATTCAAACCGGGAGTTTTACAACATCGCTATTGGATAAAAGTGCTTTCACCCCTCAAATAAAGGACATTATTAAAATAAGTGTTGAGCGGGTTTACCGATCGCCGGAGGTGATAGAGAAAGAATTGGCCGGGTACCGGATTATTTCCAATATCCTGGAGAGTTATACCAAAGCTTTAATCAACCAAAAAAAGGGGAAAGACAGCAGCTACGACCGCCTTTTGGTAGGAACCTTACCCGAACAATTCCAAAACACGGAAAGATCGGTTTACGAGATTTTGCTGGGGGCTTCCTGTTTTGTGGCCGGCCTTTCCGATAGCGCTGCGGTACAACTGAGTAATAAAATATTGGGGCGACAATTTTAGAAGCGGTAATCCAGTCCTATGCCCAAAACTTGCTTAAACTGAATTCTTGGGATACCGGGATCTATCACTACGCCTTCGGAGTCCACAACTTCATCAAATTTGATGTCATCATCAAAGATGATATGTGTGCCTATATTAGCACTGATGAAGTTGTTGACTTTTAGCAGAAAATTGAGTTCCCAATCCACATCAATATTTCCAAAACTTCGTAAATAATCGGTATACAAATTAATACGATGGTTCACCGTAACGTTTTTAAATATTTCCTTATTCCATTCCTGTGTAATGAGAAATCCCAACTCAGTAAAAGCATTTTTACCGGGCTCCACACCAAAAGCGCCCCGGTTGGATAGGTCTTCATCCAAAACATAGGTAGCTTTTAACGTTAAGGGCGAAATATAGGTGTTAAAAGAGTTGTTCGGAAGAATATAGGAAGTTCCTGCCCCAAAGAATAAATATCCCGGTGCCATAAACCGCGAAATAGGAGTGTCCCGGTCCGGGTAGTTAAATCCATTGGAGAACTGTGTGTTAAATTTGAGTTTGGCAGAATAAAACCAATTGGAAAGCGTATCCTTTCTAAACCCAAAAGTAGAGGCGAAACGTATCAAATCTTCCGTTTTTCTGAGCGCTCTTCCTTCCTGCGCATTAATCCCGTATCGCAGACGTAGTTCATTTTCCCACGAAAGGTATCGGAACTTGTAATTCCTGACAAAGGCAACATTGGCCAATGCGGATACGGAGTTATCTCCTCCGGCGTTCCAATTCACAAAAGCAACTTCGTTGATGTTAAGGCCAAAAATGTTTTCTTTTTTCCAGAAGATCTGAGGCGTAAATCCTCTTGGCTTTTGTGTAAGTGGTTTTACCTTGTTTAAGGTGCTTTGGGGAACTATCCTGCGTACCCCTCTGGGAATTATTTTAATTTTTTGCTGTTTCCATCTAATAACGGTAGTGTCTACAATAAGCGAATCCCTTGGGATATCGTCTGTTTTGCCTGAAGGGACTTGTCCCAATGCCAGCAGACTTTGGAAAAGTACAATCAACCCAATAAGTTTATCGGATGCTTTCAATGTAGGACTTTAGGTGTTTCCAGTTTAACCCACAAATATCGTACAATTCTTCAACTGTTCCATGAGAAATGAATTCATCGGGTAGGGCAAATAGTTGGATAGGTATAGTGTAATTATGGGCATTGGCGAATTCCACAATGGCGGAGCCAAATCCTCCTATTTTGCATCCATCTTCCAAGGTAATGACATGTTGGTAGTGTTGAAAAACCTCGTGCAGGAGTTCAGTGTCCAGGGGCTTAACAAAACGCATATCATAATGGCCTATCTCCTCAGGGTGTTCCAGGTGTTTTAAAAGAGGCATGACTTCATTTCCAAGAGGCCCTACGGAGAGGAGGGCAATGCTAGTTCCTTTTTTAAGTTCCCTGCCTTTTCCAATAGAAATTTTGGAAAAGGGTTGTTCCCAATGCAGTGTTACCCCTCTACCCCGTGGATACCGGATGGCTATCGGGTGTTCCAATCCTTGCTGGGCAGTGAACATGATATTGCGAAGCTCCATTTCATTCATTGGGGAAAACACTACCATATTGGGGATACATCTGAGATAGGCCAGATCAAAAGCCCCGTGGTGAGTCGGCCCATCCTGGCCTACTAAACCGGCACGATCCAGGCAAAAGATCACCGGTACGTTCTGCAGTGCCACATCATGGATAATTTGGTCATACCCGCGCTGCAGAAATGTGGAATAGATAGTGCAAAAAGGAATTAATCCCTGTGTGGCCATGCCGGCCGCCAGGGTTACGGCATGTTGTTCTGCAATACCTACATCAAATGCCCTTTGTGGTAGGGCGTGCATCATATATTTTAATGAACTTCCGGTAGGCATGGCCGGGGTAATACCAACGATCTGTTCATTTTCTCTGGCCAATTCCACCAGGGTATATCCAAATACATCCTGGAACTTGGGGGGTTGCTGCCCGGCGGTTTTGCTGAACCGTTCTCCGGTTTGGGCATCAAATCTGCCCGGAGCGTGATACACCACCTGATTTTCTTCCGCTTTTTGCAATCCTTTTCCCTTGGTGGTAATGACATGCAAAAGACGTGGCCCCTTTCTATTTTTAAGGTGGTTAAGCGCTTTTAGCAAATCGGAGAGGTTATGCCCGTCTACGGGCCCTGAGTACTCCAGGTTAAGGCATTCGAAAATATTTTCCGCTTTGGTCTTTCCTTCTTTTACGTTGGTGAGGTATTTTTTAAGGGCGCCTACGCTTGGGTCAATACCAATGGCATTGTCATTTAAAACAATGAGGACGTTGGTATCCGTTACCCCGAGGTGGTTTAAACCCTCAAAGGCCATTCCACTGGCTATGGAAGCATCACCGATAACCGCAATATGCTCCCGGTCCTTTTCCCCTTTTAAATGGGAAGCAATAGCCATTCCCAGGATGGCCGATATGGAGGTAGAGCTATGCCCCGTGCCAAAATCGTCGTAAGGACTTTCATTGCGCTTTGGGAATCCACTGATTCCTCCTAATTGCCGATTTGAATCAAAAACATCTTTTCTGCCGGTCAATATTTTGTGTCCATACGCCTGATGGCCTACATCCCAGATCAGCTTGTCATTTGGGAAATCAAAAGTGTAATGTAGCGCAAGGGTAAGCTCTACTACCCCTAAACTAGCCCCCAAATGTCCCTCTTTAGTAGCTACAATATTGATAATGAATTGCCTAAGCTCCCTGGCAAGTTGTGGGAGTTGTTCCTCCGACAGCGTTTTGAGGTCTTTTGGAGATCCTATGTGTTGTAGCAACGATTTCATGAATTGTAAAAATACCGAATATGATATCTTTTTGTCTTATGGATTTGTAGTTTTGAACCCATGAATTTGTTCTAAATGGTGAATCCTTTTGATGATAACTACTTTATGAAAAAGGCGTTGCTGGAAGCCGAAGCTGCATTTGATATGGGAGAAGTTCCCGTTGGGGCGGTAGTGGTGGTAAATAACCGAATCATAGGGCGGGCACATAATCTTACTGAAAAGTTACATGATGTAACGGCGCACGCCGAAATGCAGGCTATCACTGCAGCATCTAACTTTCTGGGGGGAAAGTATTTACACGGCTGTACCTTATATGTTACCCTGGAACCCTGCCAAATGTGTGCAGGGGCCTTGTATTGGAGTCAAATTTCAAAATTAGTGTATGGAGCTCCTGATCTGGAGCGTGGCTTTATGGTCATGGGGACCACCTTACATCCCAAGACGGAGGTAGTAGGAGGTGTTATGGAAAGTGAATCTGCCGAGATGCTTAAACGCTTTTTTATACAAAAACGTAATCTGAACTAAAAACCCCGGTCTGCCGCCGGGGTTTTTGACACTCTCAAAATAAAATATATTTAGTCAATTAGCCGTACTTGTGCGGCAACCTTTCCTTTTCGTCCTTCTTCTTCCAGATATTCTACTTTGTTCCCTTCTTTTAATTCCATTCCGTTCAATGAAGTGACATGAACAAAAATGTCTCTCCCGGTTTCGTCATTGGTGATAAAGCCGTAACCTTTGGATTCATTGAAAAATTTTACTGTACCAGTCATTAAAAATAAATAAGTGTTAAAATGCGAAAATAGTTCATTTTGAAGCCGCTAAGGTTAGCAAGGCTTTAATTTTTATAAAAAATTATTGATTTTCAGTCTTTTTCCGCTCTTTCTCTTGCATTTTCTTAATGTTTTCTTTGGTTAACATATAATCCTTCATTTTTTTTCCTCTACTTTCCTTGATTAAGAACAGCGGCATGGCTACCAAAAAAAGACCCACAGTACCCAGGCCAATATACCTGTGCCCCAGGGCTTCATGGTCTGTTTTTATGCTAAAGCCATAGATGATGGATACGAAGGATACTACTACTATAAGGGAAATAATATATTTTAATTTCATGGTCAACGGGTATAATCAATAAGTTTCCTGCGATAGGCCGTGAGCAATTTGGATTTAGAGATAAAACCAACATATTTACCTTCCTTAATGACGGGAAGATTCCAGGCCCCACTGTCCTGGAATTTTCGCATCACCTGCTGCATGGAATCGGATTCTTGAAAAATATATTCCGGCGGCGCATGCATGAAGTCGCGAACAAACATAGTATCATAACGATTGGTATCGAACATAAATTCCCGAATGTCATCTAACAAAATAATACCGACCATTTTTTTCTCTTGATCCAGTACCGGGAAAAGATTTCTTGTCGATTTTGAAACCGATTGGTATAACATTTCTCTCAGGGACATTTCGGGGTATACCGGCTTAAAATCGGTTTCAATAATATTATCCATTCGCATTAAGGTAAGCACTGCCTGGTCTTTGTTATGGGTTAAAAGCGCACCTTGTTCCGCCAAGTCCTTGGTATAGATCGTATAGTCCAGTACGTTTTTGGTAATGAGATAGGAGATGGAAGCTGTGATCATTAACGGGACAAAGAGTTGGTAGCCTCCGGTAATTTCGGCAATAAGGAAAATTGCGGTTAACGGGGCATGGATAACGCCGGCTATTAATCCTGCCATTCCGATCAAAGTAAAATTACTCTCATTCACCTGAAACCCGAAGCCCAGGGTATTAATAATCTTTGCCACTACGTTGCCCAGAGCGCTACCCATCACCATGGTAGGAATAAAAACGCCTCCTGCTCCACCGGCGGCAAAAGTGGTGGTCATGGCAATGGCTTTAAACAGGGTAATTCCGGATAATAAAGCAATAACCACCCATACATTGTCCAGATAACCATCAAATGGCGTTGTTCCCAAGGCAGCCGTGGTGTCGCCGTCCAAAAGTTTATTGATAAAACCAAAACCCTCTCCATACAAGGGAGGGATAAAATAGAGCATTATACCTATGGCAATTCCTCCAACCAGTAATTTGTATTTAGGACTTTTGAAAGGTTTAAAAAGACGATGTATGCCAAAATACATTTTAGTAAAATAGACAGAGGCCATGCCGGTACCCAGACCCAGTAACGCATAAAAGAAGGTGTCTTTTAACCGAAAACCCTCCGACAATGAAAAACTGAACAAACTTTCATTGCCTAAGAAAAAATAAGAAGTGAGTACTCCGGAAATAGAGGCTAAAAGTAAGGGTAATACGGAGAGCATGGTTAAATCCAGGCTAAATACTTCAACGGCAAAAACAATAGCGGCAATGGGAGATTGAAAAATGGAAGCAATGGCACCTGCAGAGGCACATGCTATAAGTAAAGATCTTGTCTTTGAACCCATGTGCAAAAACTTACTCAGGTTGGAAGCCACCGCTGCGCCCGATTCTACAGCCGGGCCTAAAAGCCCTACCGAACCTCCAAAACCCACGGTTAACGGAGCGGCAATCAAGGGAGTATATATCTTTTTGATGTTTAACATCCCCTTGTTTTTGGACAAGGAAAACATGATGGAAGAAATAGCGTGACCCAGGGGACGTTTATGGATATATTTTACATAGAGGTATACCAGGGTAAGCCCGATTACCGGTAAAATGAAATACAATTGATTTTCAGAAAAAACAATTCCTGCTTCCAGCAGCGCTTGGATAAAATAGGTAAGGTTTTTTAAGGTTACAGCAACAAGACCGGCTAAAAAACCGATCAATACACTCAGGAGATGCACAAAAGTCTTGTTAGAGATATTTTTGTATCGCCATTTCAGAAATCCTTTTAAAAGCAGTTTTGTGTCAGGCATAGCAGTAAAGACAATACTAAAGTTAATCTTTAATGGCCTGTTTCAACCCTACAAAATTTTCAGGATACAACTGATACAGTGTTTCCACATAAGGACGATTGTTGAAATAGCCTTCTTTGAAGTCCTGTTCCGCCTGATGCACAAGGGCTAAGGCTTTCTCTTTTTCTCCCATACGTTTCATGATTTTTGCCTTCCAATATTTGGCATCAGCCGATTTTTTAAAATAGTGGATCACCTTATCAAAGTTCTCAAGCGCCTTATCGTCCTTCCCGGTGTTCATATAGGCAATGCCACGGTATAAAAACGCATTAATTTCTACCCAATCTTCTCCGGTATCTTCAGTCTCCCGAAGAATGTGTTTATCAAAATACGCAATGGAATTGTTGTAATCCTTCAAACCCAAATAGGCTATTCCCCGCCAATAGTCTACACTATGCCCCTGGGGATAATCCATGTAAGGGGTAAGGGTGTCCGAAGCGTTAAAATCTGCAATGGCTTTCTCGTAATCCCTGTAAAACCAGAGGTAAAGATAACCGCGCCAGGGTTGCCAGGTTTGTGGGTCATGGTATACCGCTTTGTCGAACCACGGTTTCCACTTGTGCGGCATGCCCCGCTTTAAATAGGCTACGGAATGCTCTCTTAAAGCTTCGGCATAGGTAGAATCGATTTCAATTGCCTCAGCAATCCGGGTCATACTTTTTGGAGACCCTTGAGGCAAATGAGCACCTGCTGAAAAGACCTGTTCCGATAATCTTCTCCGCTCTTCCGAATTGAGATTTGAATACTCTTCCCCGCAGGCAAACATAGTAGCCACGACAAGAGCACTAAGGCAATATCTCACGAATCTCTCCATTTTCTATGCGATATGATATATACATATAAGCATCCCATTTTTCTTCCTTATACTGCACGGGGTTCCATTTTTTTAATTGTCGCGTCAATGTAAAGAGCTGCTCGACCATATCTTTGTTTAGCTTTGTGGGTTCAAGGTCCAGGGTATTTTCATGGATCATGTATCTACCGGCATCTCCCTTACAATTAATTACAAAACGAATATTCAGATAACCCGAGTCCTTATAGTTTTTGTTTTTGTAATTCGAAAAGATAAAATCCCTTAGCCCATTTTTTCCCTTACTGTAGCTGGCTCGTTCAGGATTATAGTATTGGGCGATTCTATTTTCATTACAGGCTTTAAAATCGTTGCCATAAAGTGCTTTGTTGGGGTCGATGTATTCCACGTTATGCGGAAACGCTTCTTTGTCGGCAGTAAACCGGCCCCAATAGTTGTAATACCCAAAGCCAATGACCCCGCCTAGGGTAAGAAGGATCCCCAAAAGAATAAACAACGCTATTTTCAGCCACTTCTTCATCTAACTAAAAGTAGCCCATTTTTGAGATGCTTGACCGCGATTTGTTTTGCTAGGCATAAAAGGATCTGTACTCAGATTTACGCATCCACTTTCAGATGCAATTCCTTCAGTTGCTCCTCATCAATAGTAGCCGGCGCATCAATCATCACGTCCCGTCCGCTATTGTTTTTGGGAAAAGCGATAAAATCCCGAATGGTTTCCTGCCCACCCAGGATAGCTACCAATCGGTCCAAGCCAAAGGCAATGCCGCCATGAGGTGGAGCACCGTATTGAAAGGCATCCATTAAAAACCCAAACTGGGCCCGGGCTTCTTCCGGGGTAAAACCAAGGTGTTTGAACATGATGGCCTGGGTTTCCTTGTCATGGATACGAATGGAACCTCCGCCAATTTCGTTGCCATTCAACACCAGATCGTAGGCATTGGCCCTAACGGCCCCCGGATCGGTATCCAGGAGTTCCAGTTGCCCCGGCTTTGGTGAAGTAAACGGATGGTGCATGGCGTGGTAATGGCCGGTAGCTTCATCCAATTCCAAAAGGGGAAAGTCAATCACCCACAAAGGAGCAAATTCATCCGGTTTTCGCCATCCCAGGCGTTCTGCCATCTCCATGCGGAGGGTACTGAGCTGTGCACGTGTTGTATTTGCTTCCCCGGAAAGTATTAAAATCAGATCTCCGGTTTTCGCTCCTGTTATTTTTGCCCACTGTGCCAGGTCCTCCTGATCGTAAAACTTATCCACGGAGGATTTAAAGGTCCCATCTTCATTACATTTTACATAGACCATTCCTTTGGCACCTACCTGTGGGCGTTTTGCCCAATCAATGAGTTTGTCGATTTCTTTTCGTGTGTAGGAAGCAGCCCCGGGAACCGCTATACCTACGACCAGTTCAGCGGTATTGAACACATTAAAGTCTTTGTGTTGTGCAACAGCGTTCAATTCTCCAAACTCCATCCCAAAGCGGATATCGGGCTTGTCATTTCCGTAACGTCGCATCGCCTCATCATAGGTCATTCTGGGGAAGGGCCCGATTTCCACTCCTTTGATGGCTTTTAAAAGGTGCCTGGTGAGCCCTTCAAACATTTGCAAGACATCCTCCTGCTCTACAAAGGCCATTTCGCAATCGATTTGGGTAAACTCCGGTTGGCGATCTGCTCTTAGGTCTTCATCCCGGAAACATTTCACAATTTGGAAATACTTGTCCATGCCCCCTACCATTAACAATTGTTTGAAGGTCTGAGGGGATTGGGGAAGGGCGTAGAACTGTCCCTCATTCATTCGACTGGGCACCAGAAAATCTCGGGCACCCTCAGGAGTGGATTTAATCAAATAGGGGGTTTCCACTTCAATAAATCCCTGAGCAGAGAGATAGTTTCGTACTTCCATGGTTACCGTATGCCTGAAGATGAGGTTGTCCCTAATTGGGGTCCTTCTGATATCCAGGTAGCGATATTTCATCCGGAGGTCATCCCCTCCGTCGGTTTCATCCTCAATGGTAAAAGGGGGAAGGAGCGCCTTGTTCAGAATGCTAAGTTCTTTGACCAAAACTTCAATTTCCCCGGTGGTCCTATTGGGATTTTTAGAAGCGCGTTCAATTACGGTTCCCAAAACCCGGACAACTGTTTCCCTCCCTAAAGCTTTGGCCTGCTCCAACAGCTGTTTTGGAGTACGTTCCTCATCAAAGACCAATTGCGTAAGGCCATAGCGGTCACGCAGGTCTATCCACACTACAAAACCTTTGTCCCGGACTTTCTGTACCCAACCACTTAGGGTTACCTCCCTATCGATATCCTTTATCCCGAGCTCTCCACAGGTATGACTTCTGTACATAATTGTGTTTTAATGGGGGCAAAGTTAAGATGTTCGCAGGGGTTAGTGCAATTAAATTCAGTCAAAGATACCTGGCCGTTCATACGGTTTTTTTTACCGTTCATACAATTCCTGAAAATTGACGACAAAAACTTACAAATGCTTATATATTGAAAATCAAATAATTATATGGTTTATGTAAATTTAATGTAAATAAATAGTAAATTTTTAGTTTATAAATTGTTTAGAAATACGTATATTTGTGTTCTTAACGTTAATATAATAACAATAAACCCATAAATTATGAAGAAAGCAATATTACTTTTGGCGATGATGTTTTCGGTTTATATGTTTTCACAAGATAATAAACCGACATTTGAACAAGTGGGGAAAATGGTCCAGGCTACTTATTTCCACGACAATGGGGAAATAGCACAAACCGGCTATTTGCTTAAGGGAAAATTACACGGGCAATGGTTTATGTATGATGTCAATGGAAAGAAAATCGCTTCCGGAAAGTATATCGATGGTAGCCGACAAGGAAAATGGTTTTTCTGGGAAGGTGACATTCTAAAAGAAGTTGATTTTAAGGATAACAAAATTGTTGCGGTAAAAAACTGGAACCAATCTGAAATGGTTTCTGTACGGCTTTAGCTAAGATTATTAGTGTAGTGTTTACAAAAAGCCCTGACATGTTAATGTCAGGGCTTTTTCAATATCGTCTCGTCTTATAGGTTTAGGCAGCGAGGTCCATTTTTGTCTCTTTCGGTTCTTTCTTCTTGTGGCTGCCTTTAATCCTGGTCTTTATTCGATATACAATATTGAACAATACCGGAACAATAATCAGGGTAAGGAAAGTGGCCACAATCAAACCAAAGATCACGGTCCAGGCTAAAGGCCCCCAGAAGATGACATTGTCACCACCAACATACACCTGAGGATCAAATCGACCAAACAAGGTTACAAAATTGATGTTGAGACCGGTAGCCAAAGGAATTAATCCCAATACCGTAGTGATGGCTGTCAGGATTACCGGGCGAAGCCTTGCTTTCCCCCCTTTAATTATCGCCTCCGTTACCTCCTTCATGGTTAATAGTTCATCATCTCCAATATCCAATTCCAGTTTTTTTCGATCGATGAGTATTTGGGTATAATCCAGGAGCACCACCCCATTATTTACTACAATTCCTGCCAGTGCTATGATCCCCATCATGGTCATCATGATGACAAAAGGCCAGCCTGTGGCAACCAATCCTCCAAAGACGCCAATAAAACTCAAGAAAATGGCCATCATGATAATTGCCGGTTTGGATACTCCGCCAAACTGAAACACTAAAATTAA
This sequence comes from Croceivirga sp., assembly GCA_028284285.1. Classification (GTDB taxonomy): domain Bacteria; phylum Bacteroidota; class Bacteroidia; order Flavobacteriales; family Flavobacteriaceae; genus Croceivirga. The sequence continues at coordinate 30,998 of JANQSA010000048.1, read as the reverse complement.
CATGATCAATCCAAGACCTGCCATAAAAGCACTGCCCAGAAAAGCTTGCTGTTTGTCCTGCTCTTCAATTTCACCGGTGTAATCAATTTTTACCCCGGGTGGTAGCCCTTTAAAGCTTTCCATTTCCTTTTGTATCTGATCAACTATAATTTTAGCATTCCCTCCTGGTTTTAGTGCAGAGTACACCGTCACCACTCTTTCTCCGTTGATGTGCTTTATGGCATTAAATGAGGAGGTATTTTTTCGTGTAGCCACGGCAGAAATTGGGATTTCTTTGATTTTACCCGTGGCCTGATCCCTAAAAATGATATTTTGATCAAACAGGGCACTGGTGTTGTACCTGAGATCCTCATTGAATCGGACGTTAATGTCATAATCTTCACCATCTTTCTTGAACACCCCGGCTTTGTCGCCAAACAATGATCTTCTAAGCTGTTGGCCTACCTGTCCTACAGAGACACCGAGCTCTCCGGCTTTTTGCCGGTCGACGATTACCTGCATCCCTGGATTGCTCTTATTCACATCCACTTTTAAACCCTCCATTCCATCGATGCTTTTTGAATTGATATAATTCCGCATCCGTTCTGCCACATTGATCAAGGTGTCGTAATTCTGACCAATAAGTTCTATGTTTACGGGATACCCTGCGGGAGGGCCAACCGCATCTTTTTCTACCGAGAGGGTCACTCCGGGATAGACTTCTGCCAGGGCATTTTGAATACGAAACCGTAATTGTTCGCTATCCCGTCCTTTCCTGAACTTGAATTCCTGCATGGAAAGGGTAATCTTACCCCGGTGCGGCATTTCTGCTGCTGAACCTGCTTCGGTAAAAGGATTTTCCGCTCCTTTCCCTACCTGGGAAACCCCGGTATCCAACAACAGGTTCTCGCCATTCTCAAAATACTGATCCTCTTCAACAATGGCATATATTCTTTCTTCGATGTCTTTGGTTATGATATTGGTTTTCTCAATATCGGTTCCTTGCGGATATTCGATGTAGACGTAAATTTCTTTTGGCGTGTTATCCGGAAAAAACTCCATTTTAGTGCGTTGGCTTTCTACAGACGCCCCAAAGGATGCAAATGCCGCAATAAGCAAAAAAACAGTGCCTCCAAAATACCAGTACACATTGTTCCCCCTTAGGGCTCCCTTCAGTTGCCTTTCATAAAGGTCTTCAAAACGGGTGAGAATGTTCTTTTGGAAATACAAGGCCCATTTCTTTAAGAAGTACTTATAGATCCAGAATAAGCCAGCGACAACAATCATTAATGTTCCCAAACCGCGTATTGGCCCGCCCAATACTAAGATAAACAGACCAAATCCACCCAGGATGATGCTCAGGCGTATTAATTGTTTACGGGTGAGTTCCTTTTCGCCAACCTCCATAAATTGGGATACCAGCATGGAGTTCATAAAAATGGCCACAAAAAGTGAAGAACCCAGAACTACCGAAAGTGTAATGGGAAAGTAAATCATAAATTCTCCCATTATACCCGGCCACATACCTAACGGTACAAAAGCAGCTACCGTTGTAGCAGTAGAAATGATAATGGGAATTGCAATTTCACCAATACCCTTTTTAGCCGCTTCCTTTCGGGACATCCCCTCTTGTTCCATAAGGCGGTAAACGTTTTCCACCACAACAACCCCATTGTCCACCAACATCCCTAATCCCATGATGAGTCCAAAGAGGATCATGGTGTTTAAGGTATAACCCAAAGCAGAAAGGATCATAAAAGACATGAACATGGACATGGGAATGGCAAACCCGACAAATAAGGCGTTTCGGAAACCCAAAAAGAACATCAACACGGTAACCACCAGGATGATTCCGAAAATAATATTGTTGACCAGATCATCTACCTGGTTCAGGGTCCTACTACTACTGTCGTTGGCAAAACTGATTTCCAGGTTTTCAGGTAGATAGTCTTCCTGGGCCTGAGCTACAATTTCCTTGATCTTTTCGGTAGCCAATACCTCATTTTTACCGGAACGTTTTTTGATGTCTAACATCACTACACTTTCTCCCAATTCGCGGGCATAGGTGGTCTTGTCTTCCTCGCTAAATGAGACCTCAGCAATGTCTTTCAGATAAACTGTTCCATCCTCTGACTTTACCACGAAATCATAGAGTTCAGAAGGTTTTTCAATTTCACCGGTAATTCGAATGGTCCTCCGCTGTCCGCTGGTGATCAGATTACCTGCAGACATGGTCATATTACCATTAGCGATGGCCTGTATCACGTCATCAAAATTTACCCTGGCCGCCATCATTTTGTTAATGTCCACGGCAACCTCCACTTCCTTTTCCTGCGCTCCCCGAATGTCCACCTGTTTTATTTCATCCAGATTTTCAATCTCATCTTCCAGGTATTCCGCGTACTCCTTCAGTTTTTCAACAGGATAATCCCCTGTAATGTTGACGTTTAAGATAGGGAATGACTCCGCCAAATTGAGATCAAAGACATTGGGTTCTACCTTGGCCCCATTGAATACCGGCCAGTCTTCGCTCGCTTTTTCGGTATCCACCTCATCTTTAACATTTTGCTTGGCCGCTTCCACGGTAATGTTTTCATCAAATTCCACTACCACCATGGAATAATCTTCCTGAGAAATAGAGGTCATCTCAACAAAATTGCTCACGTTCTTTAAGCTTTCCTCCAAAGGATCGGTGATCAGACGCTCCATGTCTTCCGCGGTATTCCCGGGATAAATGGTACTCACATATATTTTGGTCTCAACGGCTTCCGGGAATTCTTCCCTGGGCATAGAGAAATAAGACGAAATCCCTATGAAAAGGAAAATACCGATCATTACGTAAATGACCGAAGGATTGCGTATCGCCCAGGAGGAGAGCCGGAATTCTTTGTTGGCGTTCTTTTTAGCTTTTTCCATAGTTTAATTTTTAGCGGTGTTTTCAACATTTAACACCTTAACCTGTTGGTTGTCCCTAACACTTCTGGCCCCTTCCACAATGATACTATCTCCTTCAGATAAGCCGGAAAGGACTTCAACATAATCCCCCTGGGTCTTACCTAATTCTATGATGGTCTTTTTGGAAACTACTTCAGTTGCCGAACCGTTTTCCTTGATCAAATAAACGTACTGTTCTCCGGTAGCATTTTCGGATATGACGCTTTGAGGGACAAGAATGGCGTCTTCATTGCTGTAATCATTAATCCTGGCTATCGCCGTCAGGTTGGGTTTTATGGAACCGTCCTTGTTGGGAACCGGTATTTCTACACTGAATGACCTATTCCCCGGGTTAATAAAATTGCCGGTTTGCCGGATCTTGGTTTGAACACTGGTTCCCAGTACGGGAAAAAATACTTCTACCCTTTTGCCCGGAGTAACATTGGAAAGATGTGCTTCGGGTACTTCTACCTCCACATACATATTGGAAAGGTTTACAATTCGGAAAACCTCAGATCCCGGTCCCGGGCTCACCACGGTACCCTGGTCTTTAATGACATCATCAATAATGCCGGAAAAAGGGGCGCGAATGCTTGACTTAGCCACCTGGCTTTCCAATTGCCTCACTGCGTCCTCCTGGGCTTCGTATTGTGCTTTTGCCTGCAAATACTGGATTTCCGAACCGATATTTTGATCCCACAGTCTTTTCTGCCGTTCAAATGTGGTTTTGGCTAAAGCCGTCTGGGTCTTCAATTGCGCCAGTTGACTGGATAATCCGCCATCATCAATCGAGGCTAATAACTGTCCTCTTGCCACTTTTTGGCCTTCTTTGACGTAGACCTTGTAAAGTGTGCCGGATATTTCCGGATAGATCAATACATTTTGGTCGGTCATAACATCGCCTTGCAACTCCAGGTAGTGCATAAATTTTTCGGATTGGGCTTGCATTGTGGTGACCAGGGGAAGATTGGCCGATTTGTCCAGTGACGCAATGGCGGCGTCCAGGAGTTGCACCTGTTCCTCAACGGCTTTTAGCTCTTCTGTTATTTCAGCCCGTTTAGCCCGTATTTTTTCAAGATCATTGCCCGCGATAACCGCTTCCACGGAATCCGAAGCCCCACCACCACAAGAGATGATTAGCAATGCGAACAAAAGCAGTGATACTATTTTTTTCATTGTATGATTTGTTTCTTGATTATTGATTTAGTATAATTTCCAATGCTGTTTTTCGGTTAATGACATCTACCATGGATTGTAAGTATTCCTGTTGGGTAGCGTACAACTGCGTTTGCGCTTGCCTAAGGTCAAAGCTGGTAGCCAGGCCTTCGGAGTACTTTATCTGGTTTTTGTTCTCAATACGTTCTGCCAATTCCAGATTATCCTTAGAGGTCTGGTATTCCTCAATGGCCAGGGTATAATCGCTTTTAGCATTTTCCAGTTGCAACCGAATTTGTTCTTCAGCTTCGGTCAGTTCTGTTTTCGCTTTTTCATAGGCTATCTTTGCCCTTTGAGTAGTGGCTGTTCTCCCTAAAGAACTAAAAATGGGAATGTTCAGGTCCACACCGAAGGTGGAAAACTCAAACCACTGCTGTCCCTGACTTAAAAAGTTGAAACGATCACTGAAGGAATTCCCGCCATAATTAATGAATGCATTCAGGGTAGGTAATGCCCTGCTTTTGGCCAATTTCAACTCAAAATACCGCTGTTCGTTGAGATTGTACACCAGTTTGTAATCCACATTGTTTGCCATATTCAGTTCAGCGTCCAGCAGACCATAATCAATTTTGCTCTGCGTAAGATCATCCAAATTCTCAATCAATACGGTGGGATTATCCAGGGATATTCCCATCATCAGGTTGAGCATTTGCAAGGTAATTTTTTCCAGGCGTCTGGCGTTTTTTAACTGGTTCTCTACAGAAGAAAGCGTTATTTGCAACTGATCCACACTTTCCTCATCCCCCAGACCATTCTCATACACCTTCTTGGTTTCAAAAAGGTTTTTCTCTAAAGTGGCCTTGTTCTTTTCAAAAATGGCTACACTTTCCTGAGCCAGCAGGACGTTGCCATACGCTTCCACTATCGCTTTGCGAACCTCTAAATCCGTCTTTTCTTTGTTGTTTTTACTATAATCCAGAAACGCTTTGGTGGCCTGTACCCCAACGATGTAAGTGCCATCAAAAATCTGCTGCGTAAGGGTGGCCGTGGCTACAGCGGTTTGTGGAGGAGCAAATATAATCGGTATAAAGGTATCAGGATCCTGAATCACACCAGGCGGCAAGAAATCCTCCGGAACCAAAATTGACGGAAACTGATTGATCGGTTGGATAATTTGATTCTGATAGCTCACCGTACCACTTATCTGGGGAAGTCCGGTAGCAATGGTTTCCCACTTTTGTTTTTGCGCATCTACCAGGTCCCTGCTTGCATTTATAGATTGATAGTTGTGCTCCAGAGCATACGCAATAGCCTCATCCAGGCTAAAACTGTTTTTTTGTTCCTGCGCACCTAACAGAAAAGGTATACAACATGCTAAGCTTAGAATGATTATTCGCATTTATTCTTGGTTTGAATTGATGATTTCGTTTAATATTTTTCGTCCCTTTGGTGTCACAATACCTCTCAGGTGGTATTCCAGGAAGTAGTCTTCCAGAACAGGCCTGGTGAACATCTTCACTGGAAAAAGGTAATGATCACATAAGCTTAGAACTCCCGAAAAGTAAATACGGGCCACAAATTGTATGTTCAGGTTTTCCCTGTAAATACCCGTAGCTATACCACGTTCTATATTTTCCAGCATGCTGTCATGCATCACTTCAAATTCTTTTTTTCTCAAGGTGTCAAAAATCCTTGGGTAGTACTTCTGTAATTGGTATTGTGTTGAACTCTTCTCATCCTTGAGGTGGGACATCACTAATTTCTTAATCTCGTAAAGCTCTTCTATCGGGTTTCTTTTCAGAGCAATGATTTGATTGATACCCTTGGAGACATGCTCAAAAAAGTGTAAAGTGCTTTCTTCAACTAATTGAGCTTTATTTGGAAAATGGGAATAAATTGTTTTTTTGGAAATACCCATTTCCTGTGCCAGGTCATCCATGGTAACGCTCTTGAATCCCAGTTCCAGGAACATATCCGTAGCTTTGTGGAGAATTTGATCTTTCATAATTAAGCGGCAAATGTATACAGGAAACGCAAAAAACCAAAAAAGTTTCCAGAGTTTTACATTTTTTTAACCAACTCATAATTTTCCTCCAAATTTTCAATGAAATGACGAAAGAACAGGATATAATTGGACCGAGTTGTGGATTTTTTACCTGAAATGGTGTAAAAGCCACTGAATTGATGCCGATTTTTTCGAAGATCAGCTTGTTTTTTCGTCTTCTTCATCCCCTTTAATTTTATGTACATAGTTCTTAAAAGCATTTTCTCCTTCTTCTTTCCAGAACCGGTCATATAGTTTCCAGTCGTCGAAATCCCTGCGCAATCCCCCGCATTTTTCTTTGGAGAACTTTTTTCTGAATTTTCGTTTTCCATTGCCCTTTCCAGGCCCGCCGCTTCCGAAACCGAAAAATATTTTGGCCAGAAAAAGTAACCCCACAGCCTGCCAGTAGGTAAGGGTTTTTAAACCGAACAATTCTGGCATGAGCCAATTCCATAGCCACATAACGATGTAGCCTACCAACAGGGTAACCAAAATGATGAACAGGATAAAAAAGAAAACCTTAAATGCCGATTTAATGTAATATTCTACGTTGCGTGCTACCTTTCTTTTAATAGTTGCTTCTGGTTCCATAATTTTTGTTTTAAACGTTATTCACTTCCAATTTTTTAGCTAATACGGATAAGGCCCTGTGCCTTCTGGACATTAATGTGCCTGAGGCAATCCCGGTCTGCTCCGAGATTTCCCGGTAGGTATATCCCTCAAAGTCCACCGCCATGATGATATCGCGATACATGGGCTTAAGTGTTGCAATGGCCCCTTTTAATTTATTTTTAAGCTGATCCGGATAGTAATAACCGGATGGACCGTAAACCCTTTCTGTAAATTCGGACCATATGTCTTCTATTTCAGCGGCATCATATTTCCTGGTTTTTTTTGTGCGCATCACGTCAATTATTTTATTCCTAAGGGAGCGATATACAAAAGCCGCGATATCATCTATTGGGGAGGCGTTTTTCCTGGAAAACAGTTTCAAGGCCACCTCCTGTACAATATCTTCCGCATCACCTTCCACAGGACTTTCTATTCTTGACCGTACGTACCCCTGCAGGTTTTGGTACTCTTCGGTAAAAAAATCCGTTAGTTGCTTATCGTTTTCCCTACCTGTGGTCATTTCATTTTTTTAAGCCGGGTTTCATTTATAGAGACGAAAGTTTTTTAACCTATTGCATTTTTCTCAAAAAAAGACTGCTCATTTGACGTAAGAGGGGATGGTTTGTAACAATGGATGTATTTTTAACCAAAATTGAGCTATGCAATCCCTGGAATTTTATCGTGAGGAGTTCTTGAAGTATCTGGAAATGAATAAAGGGCAGCGGGAACCCCGTAATTTGTATGATCCTATTTCCTATATCTTAAACCTTGGCGGGAAACGACTGCGGCCGGTACTGGTCTTGATGAGCACCGAGCTTTTTGGAACCGATTACAAAAAAGCACTGGATGCCGCCATGGCTATTGAAGTATTCCATAATTTTTCCCTGGTGCATGATGATATTATGGATGCTGCCCCTTTGCGGCGGGGCAAGCCCACCGTCCATGAAAAATGGGATGTAAACACCGGTATCCTTTCCGGCGACGCCATGCTCATAGCTTCCTATCAATTTTTGGAGTCTTATGAAAGTGCAGTGTTACATCAGCTATTTCAGTTGTTCAATACAACGGCTATAGGCGTTTGCGAAGGACAGCAATTGGATATGGATTTTGAAACCCGTAAGGATGTCCAGGTTGCAGAGTACTTGCAGATGATAGAATTGAAGACGTCTATTTTAATTGCGGCGGCGCTTAAGATGGGGGGCATTATTGCTAAAACAGGTCCTAAAAATCAGGACCTGATTTATGAATTTGGACGAAATCTGGGAATTGCCTTTCAACTTCAAGACGATTACCTGGATGCTTTTGGTGATCCGGAAACCTTCGGGAAACAAATTGGTGGGGACATTATTGAGAACAAGAAGACCTACCTGTATTTAAAAGCTTTGGAAAACGGTACAAAGGCGGAACAAAAACAGTTGTTGGACCTTTTTTCCGTTCAACCAAGAGATAGAGGAGATAAAATCAAGGCTGTTAAAGAGCTATTTAACTGCACAGCAGCGGTTACAGAAACTTCAAAAGCTATTGAAGGGTATACTTTAAAAGCCTTTGCCGCTTTGGATAAAACAGAAGTTGATGCCGTACGTAAGCAAGGGCTTATTGCCTTTGGGGAAAATCTGATGAAACGCACCGTTTAAAGAGAACTGTAGAATAACACTTTGGTTAAGGGCGACAGCTTAAGTGTCACTATATTACAACGATGTTCCAAAACCCCATTCCGGGTTCAAAAAAAAGAGGTGGGTACACTCTTCCTGATTGCCCATGCCCATTTTTTTGCACTATTTGTAATGCTACTTTTTGAATAGGAGTACTGTTCTTTATTTATGAGATTTTAAGGGTGTTAAAAATTTAGATTAAGTAAACGTAAACTTTTACTTGATCTTATAAAAAATATTAACTTACTTTAAGTATAAAAATAAACTTACAACTAATGAAAAAAATAGTTTTATTGATTGCAGTTTTAGCATTGTTTTCCTGTGGGGAAGACTCTTCAGCAGACGCTATGGAGACGGAAATCATTTCCGTGGATTATTCTACCAGTGAACAGACCTTTACGTTTGATGAGGATCTGGAGTTGGTGAAAATTGAAATGGAATGTATTTATCCATGTGAACAGCAATTCGATGCAAAAACCAGATTTCAATTTGATGATATACAATTTGTAGATTTTACTCCTGAAATCATTGAGAATACTATAGTCTTCAAAAAGGAATATAAGGTGTCCACAGCAAATCATGGCTATTGGAACAGGAGCAAAAAATTCAAGTTAACCTTTAATAGAAAGTTGTAGTCATGCGATATTGGTTTGTTTTATTGTTATTGGTCTCTCAAGGGGTTGTTTCCCAAGGTCGTGAAGTAATAGATGGTGTTGAGTACAACGTGACGCAGTTATTGCTGGATGCGGGTAAAGGGGGAATTGGATTAGGAGCAATTGAAAAAAAGAATAATTATCAGGGAAGGGCAGAAATGGAAATCGTTTCAATAGATGGGCCGGACGTAATAGTTAATGGCGTTAACTTGGGTCCAAGGAAATCCCTACGAGTAGATGTTTATAGATTTGTCAATACCGGTAGCGGGACACGGAGGGTTTTGGCAAGAGAATACTCGCAGTCCCGGCCACTCGAAATCGGTGAAATTGAAGTATGGGGTTACTACCCGGGAGGGACCACGACGGCCACATACAAAGTTATTCTTCCGGCAAGAGTTGTGCCGCCTCCGCCTCGGCCAATTAGGAGGGATGATAATAACGATAACAACAGAAGAGGTCGGAATAATCGGAGCAATAATGGAGGGAGTAATCGGACTAATCGTTGAAATGCGTGAAGAAATAAGGTGTACAAAAAATGGGGTGTAGCGGGGGAAGTTAGAGGTTAGGGAACCTTTTCTCTATCGTCTTGGCACCTCACTTCTTTGACTATTGGATGTTATGTTAGAACAACCGTTGAAGCAACGCTTTGATAAAGGGCCAGGGTTTAGGGGCCGCCATGATATACAGATCTTCTGAAAAGGTAGTTTCTTCATCCAGGAATTTAAAGATAAGCTGTGGTTTTCTGCGTTTAAACAGGGATTCAAAAATTCCACCGCCTAAGTGATTGTTTTTATGCAGAATATCTAACAATAACAGATCGTAGAACCAAAACCGCGTTTTGGGATCAAACGTTTTTAACGGTTTCCCTTTTTTTAAATGGGTTACCAGCTGCAGGACTTTTTTTGCAGAGCTGTAGAAGGTGTATCCGGTGCTTGCCTTGGCCCATCCTCCGGCTATACCGATATGAAGGTGTTGATCCGTATTGTTTTTTGCAAAATCATAGCAGGTCATTGGGATATTACCCTGTTCCCGGTCTATAATTTGATACTCCTTTGCGCCTAACGTATTGGAAAGGTAATCCCGGATCGCATTTTCATATTCCGATTTTTCCAACGGTTGCTCGGAGAAAAGCGTATACTCTACAAGGGCTTCCGATTTGGAAAAAGGCAATACATACATAAATCGGGTATTCCCTTTTTGGGGGATGGAGAAATCCATAAAAGTGGCTGAAGTATCATCAAAAACAGACTGGTCTGTCTTTACAAACCATCCCAGGAAATGCTGCTGCAATACCGGATATTGTGACTGGGTTTTTAAAAGTTTGTAGTCGAATCGGCTGTCGAAGAGCTGTTGGCCGGTATAAATGGCTTTTTCCCCTTGCACTGCAATTTTTCCCTGTTCCACTTCCCGTACAGAAGACACACTGTCTCGGATAAAATCAATATTGCCAAAGTGTTGCAGTTGTTGTAAATAGTGATTGTAAAAATCAATCCCCCTAATCATTTTATAACTATAGGGAGCAATATTGGGGGTAATGTTAAGGTGTTGCCCGGCAAAATGAATTTTAGGCCAGGTTTTATAGAGCACATGATCAAATGGGCCCTCACCCTTTTCCCAAAAGCACCAGGTACGATCGTTTTTTTGTTTGTCGCTTTTGTCTAGCAGTAGAATTTTCCTGTCCTTAAAAAAAGCATCTTTACCCAGGGAATGCGCCAAAAGTAAACCGGATGCCCCGGCACCTATGATGATATAGTCGTAGTTGGACATTAGTCAAAGGTAATCATTTCGCAGAGGGCATTCCACTATTGTGATAGGAGTGGAGCGATCATTTATAGAGATCTCACCAGAGCTATTAAGAAGGGTAATTACAGATACAAAAACTATACACGTTATTTTAAAACAAGTGGTAAACTCCTGTCCTGGGGTGTTTTGAGCTTTTTGTCTTTAATCTTCCAGCGCATGGTAAAGTTGCTTTGGGGAAAGGTATTCGAAATATCTATCGGTGACCTCAAACTTTTCATTAAGGACCACCATGGCCGGCAGGGAAAAAGGATAGTTCTCCCGGGAAGCCAGAAGCAGCGGAATTTCATGGGTGGGATTTCTTTTCTTCCCCAATTGCTTATTAACAAAAGTTGCTCCGCTAAATGTGATCGTATCGGTAGTCTCGGCATTCAGCTTTACCGCGTAATACTCGGTAGTCAACTTTGAAATCACCCTGGCATCCCTGAAAGCGGCCTGGTCCATCTTTTTACAGTAGACGCACCAGTCGGCATAAAAATCGATAAACACCTTTTTTGGTTTTATAGCAAGCGAGTCTTCCAACTGCTCAAAACTGAGCCAGTTGATATGATTGTCCTGTGCCGTTGTATTGAAAGCAAAAAATAGGGTTACAAAGCAAACTAAAACAATACATCTGTTATACCTCATGTCCATCCTATATGGAATAGTGTCGGGTTTTAAGTACAACCCTTTCGGTTTAAATGAGTTTTGTTTTTTTGTTTTGAGATTTTCACGGGTGAATATTTCAACTTATGGTATTTATCTAGGTTCTATTCAAAGTACAAACGGGATAATTCGCCTGGTTCTTTTCATATAGTCCTCATATTCTTGTCCAAACTCTTGAAGCATCATACTTTCTTCTTTTTTAACGCGGAGCAAATAGAGGAGGCCAAAACAAAGCAAACCCGAGAGTCCTGCAATATAGTTGTTCAAAAGCAAAATCTGGACAAAGCACCAAAGCCAAATTGCAGTATACATTGGATGCCGCACATATTTATAGACTCCTGTTTCAACAATTTGGTGTCCATCTTTAATTTCCAGTGATACAGACCAATTTGTTCCTAAATCTTTGTGGGACCTATAAAAGAGCCATAGCGTCGGAATAATTAACAATAGCCCTAATATATGGAGTGAATTTGGAAGTACGTAATCAGCAAAGGATAACCAGGATGTGAAAATATAAATAAGCGGAATTATCATCATTCCCAGAAATACCAGGCCTAAGAGTATCTTTTCCAAAGTATGCTTCTTGTCAACTCTAATGGTATTGGATCTATTTCGCTTTTCATGGGGATAGCGAATAATAAACGTTCCTATCAACACTATAGCATACCCAATTTTTAAAAGTAGTGTCTCCATACGTTCTATTACAATAAATTATACCTTTAAGGTTAGGGAGATAGTCACTTTATGTTTTTTGAACTTCACTTAAGTCTATGGCTACCAACCATTACATTTAGTCAGCTTCTTAGTGAAGTTTGCCAAATTTTAATCCGAAAAAGAAAGCTCTGGGCGCATCCGGGCCATAGATATAGTCGGAATCCCTGGTGGGGCCTACTTCAAAATCGTCCTGGAAGCTATTAAACAGGTTGGTAACCCCTCCGAAAACCGTAACCATAAAGGAGTCACTAAAGTCGAAATGTGTTTCCAGTTTGATGTTGAGGTCAAAAAAGGAATTCACCTCATTCAATTCTAAAAATCCGGTGTCACTTATTACCCGGGGGACGGTCATGCTTCCCGTGTACGTGCCTGTTATGTCTACATTAAAGGCGTTGCTTGGAATCCAGGTAGTGTTCAGGTACCCATAGAAGTTAGGAACACGCACAAATTCATCGATCACAATATCGCTTTCCCCGGGTGTGCCATCGCTTTCAAAAAGGAGTTGCGGTTCGTCCCATTCGGTTTGTTGCAAGGTGCCACCCAGTTGAAAGCGCCATTCGGGATTTGGGGAAACTCCAAACTCAAAGTTGGAACCAAACACTCGTGCGCCTACCCCGTTTCGTACTTCTTCCAGGATAGAACCATTCTCTAAAACAGCTCCGGTGCTTACTAAGGTAAAGGGGTCTTCCAAAATGGTGTAGAAGCCTTCCACCAAAAAATCCATCTGTACAAGATCTATCGTTTTGGAATAGTTTAGAGAAGCTGTAAATGCATTGGAGAATTCCGTATCCAGATCATCGGACAAGATCACAAACTGGGGTTCGCCGCCAACGCTCGAAATATGCAGGTCTTCATTAAAGGTCTGCGGTGCCCTGAATCCACGGGCATAGCCTCCTCTCAGACGAAGTTCTTCAGAAATTTGATAGGACAGGGTAAGTCGCGGAGAAAGTGCCGTTTGGCTCAAATCCAATGCCCTGGCAATACCACCAATGGTATAGTCTCCATCTACAGTAACATTATCCAATCGTGTTCCCAGTAATGCAGTAAATCTATCCGAAGGCTTCCATTCGTATTGGGCATACCCCCCTAGGGTATTAATGCTTTGGTCAACAAGTCGGTTATAGCCTGGAATCTGATCTTCGGTAGTGCTAAAGTTGTATTCGGCACCTGCCGTTAACACATCCTTGTTTTTGAATACTTTGGTGAACTGCATACCATTAACCCAGGCCAGGTCTTCAGTGGTTCCAAAGGCATTGTTGGCCAACAGGCTGTCCTGCCGGGTACGTGCGCCCCCCAAGCCACCATAGTAACTGTCCCTGTTGGTATAGGAAGCCGAAGTGTATATTTGAATTTTTTGGGAGTTGTCTTTACTGTCCACTTCATAATCCGCTCCGCCAATAAAGGTATCGTGGTCCAGCTCTTCGGTAATATCGGTGAATTGGGGCGCCAGATCCAAACGGTCACCACCGCGACGGTATTCCCGTATGGCATTCAGATTTACCGAAACCCGACTTCTATCCGTAGGTCTGAAAAAAGCTTTAGCGCCTACCGTTGTGTTGCGGAGTTCTACCAATTCCGTAAACCCATCATCGTTAGCGTCATAGGCTTCCCGGTTACGATACGTACCAAAAAGGGTAATCCCGCTTTTAAGGTCATCTGCCACTATAGAGCTATTGAAATTAACAATACGGTCCACGGCATCTCCATCAATGATGGACAGGTTGCTTCCAATTTCCCAGGTGTTCAAAACGGGGTCCTTGGTGATGATGTTAACGGTGCCGGCGATGGCATTGGAACCATACAAGGCCGAACCTCCGCTACGCACTACTTCCACACGCTCAATAATGTTGGTGGGGATCTGTTCCAGCCCATACACTCCCAGCAGTGATGTAAATATGGGTCGGCTGTTAAGGAGTATTTGGGTATATGCACCGTCCAGGCCATTTAATCGCACTTGCGTGAACCCACAGTTCTGGCAGTTGGTTTCTACGCGTACCCCCGGGGCAAAGTTGAGGCCTTCCGCGACCGTAATGGATTGTGTGGCCGTTAACAATCTGGGTTTTAACGAAGATACCACCACAGGCGCACTCCTTCGTTCCACACGGTTCCGGGTAGCGCTTACCACTACTTCTTCAAGCCCTAATATATCTTCCAAAAGTGAAAAATCAACCTTCTGTGCGGTCCCTTCCACCAGGGTCACTTCCTTATTTTGGGTGCGGTAGCCCTGGGCCTGTGCCACCAGGGTGATAGTGCCGGGAGGTGCCGTTAATTCATAATTACCCTCTTTATCGGCGCTGGTACCCACGGTACCCTCCTTGATGTAGATACTGGCAAAGGGGATGGCTTCCCCATTGCTCGTGACCTTGCCTGAAACAGAAGCGGTTTGTGCCAAAAGGAAATTGCCAAAAAAGACAGGTAGGAAGAAAAGAAGGGAGCATAGATTTCTCATATATATCAATTTATAATAAGTCTAAACAAAAATAAATCAAATGTGGAATACACAAAGAGATTTTTAATAATTTTGTCTAGACAAATTAAAATTTTAGACAAATCTAAAAATACTTTTTGATAAATAAAATGTATTTTTAAAAAACACTTCTTTTGACCCGGGCCGAAGAGAATTATATCAAGACGATTTTTCATCTGGGAGGTGCAACCTCCCAGCTCATTTCTACCAATGCCATCGCAGAGGAAATGGAGACCAAACCCTCTTCTGTGACTGATATGGCCAAAAGATTAGCGGATAAGGAATTGGTGAACTATGTGAAGTACCAGGGCGTTTCCCTCACGGTAAAGGGGGTTAAAACAGCGCTTGCCATCATTCGGAAACATCGGCTTTGGGAGGTGTTTTTAGTAAAAAAACTGGATTTTACCTGGGATGAGGTACACGAGGTAGCCGAACAACTGGAGCATATTAAAAGTGAAAAGTTGATTGATCAATTGGATGCCTTGCTCGATTTTCCGAAATACGATCCGCATGGGGATCCTATTCCGTCCAAGACCGGGGAGTTCAAGGAACGTGACAAGCAATTATTAAGCGAATTGCCTGTACATGCCAAAGGGGTGTGTGTAGGGGTAAAAGATACCTCTTCCGCCTTTTTGCGGTTTTTAGATAAAAATAAGATTGCTCTGGGGCATACCATCACCATATTGGACAAGGAGGACTTTGATGATTCGCTTCGTATTCAAATCGACGGTCGCGAATTGCAGATTTCCAACCAGATCGCAACCAATCTTTACGTAAAAAAAGAATAGACCATGGAAGCCGTAATCGATTATTTTGAAAGTATAGACCCTATTTTAGCAGCCCTGTACGCCACTTTATTTACCTGGGGGTTGACTGCTGCCGGTGCCGGGCTTGTTTTTTTGTTTAAGAATCCCAAGCGCTCCTGGATGGATGGAATGTTGGGGTTTACCGGAGGGGTAATGGTAGCCGCCAGTTTTTGGAGTTTGTTGGCTCCGGGAATAGCGATGAGCGAGGGAGAGGGCTTTGTGAAAGTGATTCCCGCCGCTGTGGGTTTTTTACTGGGGGCACTTTTTATCTATGGCCTGGATAAGGTGCTGCCCCATGTACATATCAATTTTAAAACCAGTGAAGCGGAAGGGGTGAAAACCCCCTGGCACCGTACTACCTTGCTGGTACTGGCCATTACCTTACACAATATTCCGGAAGGCTTGGCGGTAGGGGTGCTTTTTGGAGGCGTCGCTTCCGGTTTTGACGGGGCCACTATTGGCGGTGCTGTTGCGCTAGCTCTGGGGATTGGCTTACAAAACTTCCCGGAAGGCTTTGCTGTCGCTGTCCCCATGCGAAGACAGGGTCTAAGCCGACGAAAAAGCTGGATGTATGGGCAGGCCTCTGCCATTGTAGAACCTATTGCCGGAGTGCTGGGCGCCTGGGCGGTATTGACCTTTGAACCTATTTTGCCGTACGCCCTTGCTTTTGCCGCAGGAGCCATGATCTTTGTGGTAGTGGAAGAGGTGATCCCGGAAACCCAACGGGATAAATATACCGATATCGCCACTATGGGTTTTATCGGCGGATTCATTATCATGATGACCCTGGATGTTGGGTTGGGGTAGGAGATCAGGAAATACTACCTTGACCACGCGCATCAAAAAACGTTGTTTGAAAAATTAAGGTGACTATTGAGAACGGGGGTATCTCAGGCAAGCTTAAAACCCCTGATGAAATTGTATCTTTACCACTTAGGGATGGCCTTGGGAAAAAAGCGTTTCGGTCTTTGATACGGATAGGCCTCAGCTAATGAGCGACTACTTTTAGCAATTGGAAAATAGTAAAAATGGCCAGACACCAGGTAATAAGCCTTTTCATTTTGTGCCTCATCGTAAGCGACACTTTGCGATCCCAAAAGAAAGACTTGTTTGTATTTATTGGCCAATCCAATATGGCGGGCAGGGCAACTATGGGAAGTGATACCACTGTTATAAGGAAGGCGTATCTGCTGAATGCTGAGGGGGAATTTGTTCCTGCAAAAAATCCGTTGAACTTACACAGTACCATACGAAAAGAAAAAAAAGGGCTACAACGCCTAAGTCCTGCGTATTCGTTTTGCAAGTACTATTTAAGCAATACAAAAAAAGATGGTATTCGCATTATTGTGCAAGCAAGAGGGGGTACTGCCATCGAGAAATTTCAAAAGGGAGGTGACTGGGGATATTATGAAGCCACTGTCAATAGGATTATCAACTGTTTACAGAAATATCCGGATTCAGAATTAAAAGCCATATTTTTTCACCAGGGAGAATCCAATAGAAACAACCCGGAAGAATACCTGGAAAAACTACGGCTACTTGTTGAAAATATCAGAAAGGATTTGAATCGACCGCATCTTCCTTTCCTATGCGGCGAACTGGGACAATGGAATGAGGAGTACAATGGAATCAGAGCGGAAATGAAAAAAATCCCTGAAATAGCGCAAAACATGTATTTGATCAGCTCTCTAAATCTAAAAAATCAAGATGATCACCATTTTGATAGAACGTCGACAATTGAATTAGGTCAAAGATTTGCAAAAGAGTATTTGAAATTGGTCAATAAAAATCCATCAAAAAGTAAAGAGTAGTGGTTTTCATCAGCAGCTTTAGTGGACTCAGTAGCGGGAAGGCACGCTTTTTTACTACACCATTACAGGTAGATATAAAAGAAATTAATCATTGGGTAACATTTAATTCAAAAAACAGCTTCTCTGCTTTCCTAATATTCCTTTCCACAAACCTTGATTACGGCTCATACCGGAAACATGATTTTTAGTCAGAAAACATCCCTTTTAAGGTAAAATAGGAAACTCCCAACATTAGCCTGTAGTTACCCTTAAAAGTCTTCAAATCAGTGCCTTAGTTCACCCAAAAGCTGAAGTATTTCTTCGCAAATGATATCCGCATTTTCCTTTTTGATAAAAATTGTAAAATGACCTCCATCCATGAAGAATACCTTGCCGTTTTTAGAAAAAGAAGCCATTTCTTCTTGCATTTTTCGCCGATTGGTTGACATCTTTTCCGGGTTCATACCCATTTTCCGAAGCGCTGGTTTATTAAGATGTGTTCCGGCAAAAACCCTAATGGGCAAGGTGTCTTTTTCCATTACTTTTTTGGACATTTCTTCCAGGCACTTATGCCATTTATGCTCTTCCAAAACACCCCAAAGATATTTTCCGTCTAAAAAGTAGTCGTGGTAACGATCGGTAATTTCTTTCGGCAGCCCTGGCGCCCGCATGATAGTATTCCCAAATAGGGTCACATATAGATCCAGGATACCTAAATCCCCTAAAACGGCCCCGGCGTAAACCACTGAGTTTAACCAACTGGGAGAAGGCGGCCAGGGTAGTCGTTCACGTTCATCCGGATGCCCGGAATCCAGGAAAACCAAGGCGGCCACTTCCTTAGGATAAAGTTTTTTGAATATCCGAATATAATGTCCTCCATGGGAGTGCCCGGCCAATATATAGGGTGGTGATTCGCCTGTCTTTTTCAATAAGGTATGCAGTTCACGCGCTATGGTTTCCGGGTCTCGTGGTGTATCACTTTGTTCACTATAGCCTATACCGGCACGGTCATAACGTACAACCCGTAGGCTATCCTGAAGGCCTTTCGCCAGCCAATAGTAATATTCACTATGTCCTCCTGCTCCTGCTTCAATGACCAAAGTAGGTTTACTGTTTCTTTTTCCCGTGCTATTAATGTGGAGTTTGAATCCTCCAATATCCACAAGTTTCCCTGGGGGTACGGGTTCATCTCTAAACAATCGAAAGCCTAATCCTACCAAAAGGATTAGCAGTAGTAGTGAAGTAATCGATAATCCAATCCACTTTAAAATCTTTAAGATCTTGCGTATCATAATGCGGTATTTAGGTAATGCTATCCAAACATAAATTCACCTGGAAATACCTTGAAATTCTTTTGATGAACTCAAGGGAAAACGAAACATAGAGATACGTGAAACAGACCAATGGCATTCAATACAAAAAATGTAGGGTTTGACGCGAAACCTATGGCGTTGGTCAAAAAAGATGGTGCGTGGCTATAGGGATTCCTATTTTTGAGCGATGAATGGTTTTTTTCAAAAATATCATACGGCTTTCATCAAAGGAGGGGTCATTACCATTTTCCTGGCTGTACTGCTGGTTATTCCCCATTATACCGGTATTTGGGATAGTCCTGTTACCATTCCGCTTTTGATCCTATTCTGGTTGGGAGTGGCGTATCTGGTTTTACCTGAATTTTTCAAAAAGTACAGGGTAGCCATTTTTTCTGTGTACGGATTGGTTATAGCGTATAATTTTTTCCTTTTCAATATGGTACCTGATCCCACAGAAAATCATCGCCTGTATCTGGCGAATTTCATGTTTATTCCGATCCCGGTTTTTGCTGCTTTGTGGGTGTACGAACAATGGCGTTGGCTAAGGACATTGCAAGCAGATAAAGGAAAAGCGGAATTAGCCTTATTGAAGAGCCAGGTGAATCCTCATTTTTTCTTTAATACCCTGAACAATTTATATGGCCTGGTGGTGGAAAAATCAGAAAAAGCGCCTGAAGTAGTGCTAAAATTGTCGGATATGATGCGTTACACGATTTATGAGGGCAAGGAAGAATCTGTGAGCCTAATGGATGAGGTCCGCTATATGGAAACCTATATTGAATTACATAAAATCCGCTATCAGAAAAAAGTGGATATCCAATTTAAGCATGAAGTGGATGAAGCGGTTCAGGTAGCCCCTCTACTTTTCATTATTGTATTGGAAAATGCCTTTAAGCATGGTGTTGAGGCATTAACGGAAAACGCCTATATCCATTTAAGCTTAAAAACGCAGGGAAATCAGATCCTTTTCACTATCGAGAACAATTATGAGCCCAATGCTTCCCGTCCAAAAGCAGGGATTGGACTGGAGAATTTGAAGAAACGCTTAGCGCATAGCTATCCCGATCGACATCAACTCACCATTGAAAAAACGGATACGGTATATACCGTACATTTGAACTTATTGTTGAATTCATCTACCGGTAAATGATTACGTACGCCATCATTGATGATGAACCTATTGCGCACCGTATCATTGAGGGCTATTGTGCAGAATTACCCCATTTACAAAAAGCAGGTAACGCTTACAACGCTTTTGAGGCTTCAACAATTTTGACCGGAAAAAGGGTGGATTTGATTTTTTTAGACATCAACATGCCCAGAATGACCGGCTTTGAATGGTTGAAAACGGTAACGAATCCTCCCAAAATCATTGTGACAACGGCCTACAAAGAGTATGCCCTGGAGGGATACGAATTGGATGTCATGGACTATTTGCTCAAGCCTTTTTCGTTTTCCCGGTTCCTACAGGCAGTTAATAAGATAACTGATCAAAAGCAAGAACCCGCAATCCAGGGTTACAAGGACAGTCCACAAAGCAATCACTTTTTTTTAAAAGGGGACAAACAGCATCATCAAATTCATATAATAGATATTCTGTTCATTGAAGCCTACGGGAATTATGTAAAAGTGTTTTTTGACAAGGAAATGCTGATCAGTCATGAAAAAATATCCACCCTGGAAAATCTACTGCCACAAGATGAATTCCTTCGTATACATAAATCCTTTCTGGTGGCCACCAATAGGATTAAGCGTGTTCAGGGAAATCAAATCTTCCTGGAAAATCACACGATCCCTATTGGCCCGACGTATCGCAGTAGGGTGAATCAATTGTTGAGCGGGAAATAGCAAACCGTTTTTTTCCTTTTTGATAGGGGTAATTCTTTCGGTTTTTCGAAGTCAAACTGTTGTACTTCCGGGAGGAGTCCATGGATATGTTGTTGGCGGGAGGTATTATTTCACCAGGTGGCTACTCAAAATGATGTCTCGGATCTTTGTTTCAAAATGGTACACTACCCTGGGGTCCTCATGGTCGCGATATACATTTTCCAATACAATGACATCTAATTTTTTGTGGGGGACATAGAATTTAATGTTCACGAATCCCATTCCTCTCCCGCGATGGCCTATGTATTTAATGGGCCCATTTTCATTGATATTCACACCATAACCGTACTTCAAGCCTTTGTCGATGTCGGTAGTATCCATAACATTGGAAGTAATCATAAGACGATATGTCTCGGCTTTCAGAATACCTCCATTGTGCAATGCCTTGTCCCAAAGGTTGAGATCGTAAGCATTTGAAATGATCCCGCCTCCCGGAAGGAATTCTTCCCAGGATCCTTCTGTGAAGTTATATTCCTCAAAAGTTGCCCTTCTAAGATCATCATCCGAAATCCAATGGCCGGAGATAAGACCGGCATCAGATATCCCAAATTCATAGGCATAGGTGTTTTTCATTCCTAATTCCACAAAGAGGGCATTGGCAACGTCTGCGTATTTTTCGCCCGTTACATTTTCTATGATTTTTCCCAACACCCCATATGCAGGGTTGCTGTAATGAAAACCTGTTCCGGGAGCGAAGGCCAAAGGCTCCTCAAGGGCGGTAACCCCGGATGACATGTTCAGTAGCTGATGAACGGTTACTGCGTCCGCCCAGGCGGGTTTGAAATCGGGCAGATAATCGCGAATAGGTTGGTGTAAATCAATAGTGCCATTTTCAACCTCTTTTAGGATGAGCACGGCAGTAATTTGCTTACTGTTCGAGAATATTCTGAATTTATCCTCCAAAGCAATGCGCTTTTTGTGGTCAAAATCGGAGTACCCGTATGCTCTTTTGTATACAATGTCCTGATCTTTGGTGATCAGGATAACACCATTAAAAAAATGAGGTTGCGTAGCTGCAATTAAACTGTCAATCCTTTCCGAATAGTCGTCAACTAACGCTATTCGTTTGCTGTTGTTATGAGTATTCTTATCGTTACAGCTGATCGTAGCGATAGCCACTACTACTAATGAAACTCTAAAAATGTACTTCATTTGAAAATGTTTGTTTTTATTATCCCCGATCAAAAGCTTTTCAGTACAGCTACACAAAATGGTGGCGAACAACGAAAAAATGAGCGGTGTCTTTTTTGAGCGCATGATCACATAGGGATTCAATTCACTCTTTTCGTAAACATTTTGTGGATAATGGTCCATTGGTTCTTCAGTTTCATCAACATAAAATAATCCACATAAGGAATGGTATTCTTTGGATTCGAAATTTGAACTTTGGCTACGGCAATATCGTTCTCATAGTCTATTGCGATGATTTTCCCTGTTTCCCCGGTGGGTTGGCCTTCTTTGGTATCTTCAATATACTCCTTGCCGCTCCAAATTTTTAATGCTCCGTCTTTTACGTAATACAGTTTTAGATCAGGATGAAATGCGGTCTTCAACCTATTAGGCTGACCGTTAGTAGATCCTTCAATATAGTCCGTAAGGGTTTTTGTTATTTGGGCGATGGCAGTGGTATCGTTTCCGGATTGGGCAAGTGTGGTATTTATGCAACAGCAGATCACTGCTGTAAGAAGCATGTATTTTTTCATGACCTTGTTTTTGATGTATAGTAAATCTCTCAAAATGGAGGTGAAATCCACTATCGCTGCTACATCAAAATGTCCGGGATTATAATTTGAGATAAGAATAGGACTAGGGAAGCGATCTTTTAAACTGTGCCGGAGTTTTTCCTGTCATTTTTTTAAAGGCGGTGTAAAAGGTAGATCTTGAGCTGAACCCCGCTTCCCGACCTATGGCCTCAAGGGTGAACTGGTGATGTGTTTGAATAAGCTTTTTGGCTTCTTCCGTTCTCAACTCATTAAGGTACTGCGTAAAAGACTTCCCCAGATTATCATTCAATAATTGGGATAGCCGGTGTGTGGAAACGCTCAGCTCATCAGCCAAATCCCTAAGTTTTATATCCGGACTTTTGTACAAAGCCTTATCGTGCATAAGCTCATCCAACCGGGTCAGGAGTGTTTTGGCCTCCAAATCACTAATGGTCTTATTGCCATATTTTTTAGGAGTTTCAAAAAAAGGCCTCGCGTCTCTTCTTCTTAGTACCCATAACAACAGGGACAAATACAAAACAAAGGAAAAGGAAAGCGCACCAACAATGTAGGAGGTATAGGTAGCGGTAAAATAGGCCAACCAAATCAGTAAAATACTGGTAACAATAGTGGTCAGCCAAATCTCCTTAGTACTCAATTTTGCAGTACGGGAAAACAGTTTGCGAAGGGGCTCTTTTAACAATCGTATGGATAACAGGATGTACACCAACCATTGACCGAACAATAGCCAACACAGGTAGCCATTGCTGGAACGTTGCCATAAATAACGGTATTCTTTGTAGGGGAAGTAATAGCCGATTAGCACCATTCCCAAAACAACCGGTACAATATGCCATAACCATGTACGGCCATGTTGTTTTTTTTCACTTATGGCCTCCGAAACGTACAAGTACAAAAAAGGGCCGATGAGCAGACAGGCGGATAGGCCCAACTGGATAAAACCGTTGGAAATATCGTGGTAAAAGGTTAAAAAAACGGATTTCGCCACCCTTATACTGACTACAAGCAATAGTGCTGATAAAAAGTAGGTAGCCCTATTCTTGTTTTTTATAAAAAAAGCGAAATAGGCACTTAAAAAAAGTCCGTTAAATGCGCCGATGGCACTAAAGAAAAACAAGATCTGATTTTCAAATTCCATACGTAGACGAACTCCAAAAAATAGTGAACAGGAGTTTAAGGGAATTATAAGTTAGGAATTTCTTGCCCAAATGCCATTCTGTTAAGAATTCTTTGCCTTGCTACCAACGGGGAGGATTTGTGGTGGCTCATGCATTTGTCCGGTGTATTCTATGCCTTGATCTTTCCATCTATAGATGTATCCATCATTTCTTCAGTTGGGATTTATTGTATTTTATGTGCGGATTAGTGCACATCAAGCTTTTGTTATTTTTATTTAGAATAGGTCTGGGTAATTTTCACAACCCATCTTCCCTGCTTATTTTTATACCGTTAATGGAAAGACAACGGAATACAAATGAACGGTTGAATTTAAAACGCATCATTCTTGTGGCCTTGTTTTTTATGATGATCGGGACTTCCTTGGAATTGTATCTGTTGAAACACTATGAAGGAGTACAGCAGTTGATCCCCATGTTTTGCATTGGGTTGGCTATTCTTTTCGCAGGCATTCTCTTTTTTCGAAGAACCCACTTTATGATGAATGTATTTAAAGGGGTAATGGGCCTAACGGCCCTAAGCGGTGTGTATGGTACTTTTTTGCATTTACGTGCTAATTATGAATTTGAACAAGAGATACAACCTACCGCAAACGGCTGGAATTTGTTTTTGGAAAGCTTATCAGGCGCACTGCCCACGCTTGCCCCGGGCAGTATGATTGTATTAGCATTATTGGGTTATTCCTATGTATTACTTATAAAACACAAACTATGAGAAAATTAGCAAAATTGGTATTTAGCGCTGCCTTATTGAGTATAGTGATTATAGCGTGTAAAGAATCGAAAGATGGCGAAAAAGACAAAGAAGCCAATACCGAACAAACTGCATCGGGTACTGAAGGCGATGCTACTGAAGCGTTAGAAAAAGCCGCATCCCCAACCGTGGTAAATGCCAATCTGGTTCCGGAAGAAGAATTGGAAGGAATGGGGCTTCCTTCGGAAATAGTGGCTCAGATTTTGGAGAAAAGACCGTTCTTAAGCATGAACGATTTTGATGCATTGGTCGGTAATGTGGAAAATAAAGAGGCATTGTACCAAAAGATTTTTGTACCCTTTAATTTAAACACCACGGCTGAAGCGGATTTTAAAATGATCCCCGGTGTTGGGGAACGCATGGCGCATGAGTTTGAAGAATACAGACCGTATACCAGCATAAAGCAATTTAGACGAGAGATTGGAAAATATGTGGATGCCCAAGAAGTAGCACGCTATGAAAATTATGTTTTTGTCCCCGTTGAATTAAACACGGCTTCAGAAGAGGACATAAAGGCCTTACCTGGTGTTGGGAACCGCATGGCACATGAATTTGAAGAATACCGGCCGTATACCAACATGGCGAAATTCAGAAAGGAAATTGGCAAGTATGTGGATGATAAAGAGTTGGCGAGGCTGGAGCGTTTGGTATATTTAAATGAGTAAGACGACCTTAAAGCAATCGCTTATTGGTATAAACAAAGGGATTCCTTTGATTAGGAGAACTAAAGGTTTTCAGGATAGCGGAAAGTAAGTTAAACAGGCTTAAAAATTGACCTGTCCACCTGAGAAAAATCCTGGATCCTTTGATGTGACCATTCATTGTAATCATGATTGGAAGAGGCTACAATGATGATTTTTCCAACGCCGGCCCTTTCCGCTGCCCGAATGCCGGACAAAGAGTCTTCAAAAACCAGGGTATGCCCTGCTTCAATATCCAGCAGATTGATGGCCTTCAGGAAAATATCCGGATCGGGTTTGCTCTTCACGGTACCATCGCTATACACAATAGTGGAGATGTCAAAATACCGGCTCAGTTTTAGTTGGTCAAAATAAAATTCAAGATTATACAGGTCGGAAGCTGTCGCAATAGTAAAAGGGATCTTTTCTCTTGTCAGGAAACTGAGAAATTCTACAGCCCCCGGGGCCAATTCCATTGACCCTCCTAAACAGAATTCCTGATAAATGTCTTCCTTTTCAATGCTCAAAACCTGAATGTCGCTTTTGCTAAGATCCTGCTCAAAAAGGCCCTTGAGTATCTCTGAATTGTTCTTACCATGGATTTTTAGATTTTTTTCCTCGGTGTTGAGGACCATACCATGTCTTTCCAGAAAAGTATCCCAAGCTGCATTGTGCAAATGGGTATCGAAGAACAAGGTTCCGTTAAAGTCAAAAACAACTCCTTTTACAGGCATATCAGCATTTTGTTCGTAGTGTTGTTGGTTTTAGGGTAGTGCTACCCGTATCAATTCATTCTTTACAATTATGAAGGCTAAAATAGGGTGAATCCCCGTTTAATCAGTAAATACCATAAAAACAAATGGGCTTTAACTTCGTTTTCCCGAATTATTGATACACCTTTTTGATGTATAAGAATTTGTTGGTGCGTAAAACTCATCGATAGTGATGAAATGTTGTACGAAAGAAAGCAATGCAAAATCCTGGTTGGGTAAAAGGGGTAACACCATTACACAAAAGTCAGCATCTGAAAGACCGCTATCCGCCAATGGGTATTTATTAGCTAAAAAGACAGCCTGCCCCCGACAGCTAACCCGGGGAACTTATGAATGAATTCATTCCATTTAGAATTGATTTTTCCGGTTACGGGGCTGGCAGGCTGCTTTGCTATTGAATATGGGAGGAAGATTAGGTTCATGTTGTTGTGGGGAAAACTAAGAATACTACTCTTGTTAAACAAGTAAATTTCCTACAATTCGTTGAAAGGCATTTAGGTTGGTGAAGATTAGCATGAAGTTTCCCTTAAAGCGTATAAAAAATAGCTTAACAAAAGGAACCAATAGGACCTTTTCCGTTTAAAACGTAAACTATACCATGACCTCTAACTATGTACCCTCAAAAGATCACAAAAATGGATCGGTAGCGTAGTATTTCTTCCCCGGGTATTCATTACGTTTAAATCCGGACTACTGCGGGCAGTAGCTTGGGTGGTACGGCTATGGGCGGTAACGGATATATCCCTCTTCACTACATCCCGCAGTAAGGCGCAATGCTATTAAAAAACACTTTTTATAGTTCGATTACTGAATTATTATCTTTTGCGCTTCTACATGATCATTGGTACGTATCCTCAAAATATAGGTTCCTTTCTTTAAGGCAGAAACATCAATATTTGTTATCTCTTTTAATTCACCGGACATCACAAGTTCCGAATTGAAATTATAGAGTTCAAAACTGTCAGAAGATGTTTTAAAACTTCTTCCCAAAGTTTCGGGGGTTTGTAGTGCAACATTTTCCAGTTTTTCTATAGTCAGGGTTGTACCGGCAGGATTCGGATAAGCGCTAAAAAATAAACCCCCGCCATCAAAAATGGTAATAAACAATGTAGATGTCGTAGAACCGCAGGGATTGGTAGCATGAAAATTTACCTCTGCCATACCAGTACCCAAAATCTGAACAAAAACATCATTTCTATTCATATGGCTGCTAACCATTCTCAGTGTACTTGCAGGGGATACGGACCAATAATAATTGGTATAGCCCTGATCTATTATTTTATCTACCGGCACATAATACTGCTCTGTTGAATTAGACGAAACAAAAGAATTGCCCTGTATACCATCAAAACTAAGGTCTTCGGGCTTACCCACATAGATCTCTTTTTCAACCGTTTGGCCCGCGAAGGAACCGGAAATGGTAGCGTTCCCACTTGTACCGGTAGTAGCCGGCCTAACAGTAACAGTTGTGGCTGTGGATCCTACAATGGTCAGGTTTGCACTTGCTGACCAGGTTATACCGGGCGCTGAACAATTGGTCAGGGAGTATACCGTATTCCCATTGCAGATCAATTCAGGACCATTAATGATGTTGTTATTGGCAATAGTGACATTGGGTGGTTGGGGCACACCTCGTATCTCTTGCTCTATAAAATTGGCACTGTTACTGTTCAATTGGATGTGTTGTGCATTGGTTGTAGCGGTAAAATAGGTGTCAAATGGGGTTTCGCCCGTGCAAACCAAGTCCCTTTCAGAAAAATCTTCATACAAATCTTGATTACTGCCGGAAAAAGCCAATCCGCTTTTTACGGGAATAAAAGAAAAATTGGAGTTAGTAAGCTTTAATTCAATGTCACCAAGTACAGCTTCAAGAAAATCATCGCTGGTCAGGTTAAACTCATCTTCGCCATCCAAAAATTCAAATATCAATTCTTCAGCAGGGTAAAATCCCCCTGGTGAGTTTTCATAGCTGCCCGTAACTGAAGATGTGGCCACCTGCTTGATGCGTTTGTAGAGCGTTATGCGTATGAGCAACAATTTCAACTGCACCTTAAAGTTCATCACATCACGGGTCAACCCCCGGTTGGGAGCGTAGTTCAATTTTGCCTTGGTCCTTCCACCAATTAAAAACAACAACCCTGTTCGCATTTCAAAATCCAAATATTTTTGGCCGGGCACATTGATGGGCACGCCCGTGGCTACCCCGTCCACTACCGAAATGTTTCGGGTCTGCTGTGGAAACCCCATGCTGTTCAAGGTGTTATAAAAACGGTCATGAAAATTGGGTGCGCCCTTGGTGGTCTTTGAGTTCGCCAGATAGTGGTGCGCCAACATTTGTTTGGCCGCGGGGCTGGTCAATGATATTACCCCGGTATCAATATCATCGTCAATGACACCAAGCGGCAAAAGGTCATCCAGGAAAGCGGCAATCTCTTGTATGCCCACAGGTACGGTAGCCCCGTTATGGGGCGCATCTACCGATACAAACAGGTCGGTATCATGGGGTATGCCGTTTTGCTCCATATAGCGCAACGCATAGCGGGCCACCAGCCCGCCCATGCTAAAGCCGATGACCTTGATAGGGTTGCTGCCCGTTTTACAGCCCCGCATTTTGGTGATCAGGTCAATGAGCACCATGGCATTACGCTCTATATAGTCCGTACCCCCGTTGATGGTGCGGCCATCATCGGTACGGTATTTGGTAAAGTTTAGGGGAATAACATCAAAATCTTGATTGGTTAAATCAGCTAATAGATTACCTCCGGAATATATGAGAAAATTGTTAATTTCTGGAATACCTACACCATCAGCTTCTCCCTCAAAAGGATCAAAACCATCCAGTACGATCACAGGCCGGTCCAGGGCACTGCCTCCTTGAAAGACCGTAAACTCCCCTGACCCTTCATAGCCCTGGGGTTCATCATAGCCCCGGAACCGGCGGGAGGAGAAAATGGTGCCCCCGGCGCAGGTACAGCTGCTTGCCTTTCCCGTCACCGTAGCCTTGGAGGCCACATAGGGGGTGCTGTTGATACGGATCTTCCCATAGGTATAGCGGGTGCTGCCATTAGAGAAATTTACCTTAAACTTAATGTAGTACATGCCCGTATTGGGAAAGGTAACGGTTTTGGAACCGTTCAACGACAAGCTCTGGTAGCCCTGCCCGTTGCCAAAATCGGCCTGCAGGCTGCTAATGGTAGGACTGGCTGCCTGCATCCTGAAGTTGTTGCCCGTTACAAAGGTCACCGTGGTGCTGTTGCTGTTCTGCTGTAAAGGGCTTAGCACCAGGGCATTCCTTTTAAGATAGGGGCTGCGGGGCCTGCCCGGCACGTCTGTCAACAGGCTGTCCGGCCCTGAAAAGGCCAACAGATTGTCCTCAATGGCCGCATCATCAATCACCTCAAAATCCACATTGATCATTCCTATGGCCACCTTGTCCTGCGCCCATTGGGTGCCCACATGGTTCCGCAACGTAGTAATGGTATTCCAGCGGTTGGTGTAATCCGCCGTCTGCAGTTCGGCCCAGGCATTATAAAAGTGCTTCACCTGTGAGGTATCCGCGGCACTGTGGTTAAAATCGGTGAGTTCGGCCATGGGGTACACCCTATCGTATAAGATATCCGTAGTAACGGCGCTTTTGTTCAGGGGTTGGAACTTCGCATCGGCGCTGGCCGTATATTGTGCGAATAAGGACAAGGGCAGGAGGCCCAGCAGGAGTACGGTAATTTTTTTCATGGTATGCTATTTAGAGTTTAGGGATTTTTCTTTTATAGGAGTGTGTTAAGGTGGTTTTCCGGGGCCATTCACAAAGTGGATTCCGGGACAGCTGCACTACTACCTTATATTTCGAAGTAGCCCGTTTGGCTACATCAGGTTCAAAACCGGGGAGTACGGTGGACTGCTGCAGGATGCCTCTATTTCCACTGCCCGAAGGGTGGGGAGTGCCCTTACAAAGCCCCTCCGAGGGGCTGACCAAATTTGTGGGGCACAGCCCGCAATTTTCTGAACCTGAAAAGGGACTGCAGATGGTAAAAGAAAAAGTAGTTTCTGCGGTAACAGGTGAGCCAAAAGGACCGGTAACAGTATACTTCACAAGCATTGGCGGGCCAACCAACAGGGCAGGGAATTCCATAACAGCAGGTTTGATTTTAGGACAAATTATCTTACATGAAGATAAGAAAAGTAGTATAAAAAAGTGTTATGAAAAGGTTATCCTTTTTTGTAGTAGTTATCGATTTCTTAAAGGGATATGCTATTGTTTCTATTCTTCTTCAAAAAGGGTATCCAGGTTGATATTCAGCTTGCCTTCGGTAAGTACAATGGTTTCTTCGGGATTGCTGAGGTTTTCCAAAACTATTTCCTCAAATTGTAAAATGACTCGTTTGTTCACTTCCAGTTCAAGTACTTCAATACTACCTGAGGAGGAAGTTGACACATGGGTTGATCCTGTGACCTGTTGCAGATCAACCTCCATAAGGTTTTCTGTTTTTTTGAAGAAATCAGCCCTCCCATCTGATCTGGCTAAAGTATAATCACCTGTTTCAATTACATCAACTATATATATATCAACATCAATTGGGCCATTGCCAAATTTAAGCTCCCAATTATTATCAAATTGAGACACGAGAATTCCTCTTTGTATAATGGGAAACCCCCCATGGTCTTCCGGGACAAAGAGTTCACCGTTGATCTTACAGGAAAAGGTGTTTTCTGCCGTGATGGGCGGGGCGCTAGGGTCGTCGTCATTACAGCTGCTTGCTACCAGCAACAGACCAAGTATCAGGGGATATAATTTCATAGCAGTGTAAGGGTTTGGGCGTTTGACGTCTTACCCTAAGATAAGAAAAATAGCACAATACGATATTACCAAGCGGTTAAGGCTTTAGCGGTTATGGCGGGGAACAGCGTAGGGTAACATTTTCTATTCTTCTTCAAATAACGTTTCGAGGTTGATGTTCAGTTTGCCTTCGGTAAGTACAATGGTTTCTTCGGGATGGTTAAGGCTTTCCAAAACTATTTCCTCAAATTGTAAAATGACTCGTTTGTTCACTTCCAGTTCAAGTACCTCGAAAGCACCTGATTGTGTTGTTGAGATATGTGTTGAACCTGTTATTTGTTCCAAATCGGCTTCCATTAAGTTTTCAGATTCCTGTGTAAAGAACGCGTCGCCATTGGAAAGTGCTAACTCGTAATTTCCCGTCGAAGTAACATCAACTATGTATATATATATATCCCTATTACCATCACCAAAAATAAAACGCCACGCGTTGTCTTCGGTGACAAGTACACGTATACCATCCTGAATCACAGGAAACCCCCCATGGTCTTCCGGGACAAAGAGTTCACCGTTGATCTTACAGGAAAAGGTGTTCTCCGCGGTGATGGGCGGGGCGGTAGGGTCGTCGTCATTACAACTGCTTGCTACGAGCAACAGACCGAGTATC
>JANQSA010000029.1 GCA_028284285.1 Croceivirga sp. | reverse complement strand
GTGTAAGGGGTGGTTCCCTTACAACTTTAAGTATTGGTTTTTCATAATTTAAAGTTTGGTTGGTTATTTAGAAAAAGCCCTGGTTTATACATCGGGGCTTTTTTTATACAATACTTTGGAACAACATTTGTTTAAGGTATTGTAAACCTTTTTAAAAAAAATACTGGTTTTAATAATTTTAGCCCTGAATTATGCCTGCAAAGAGTATTACGGTTTTTTTCTTTACACTCATGAGTCTTTGTTGGGGAACTGCTCAGGAGACTTCTGCGTTTAAAGCTGGGGAATGGCTCAAATTTAGAGTGCATTATGGCTTTTTAAATGCAAGTTTTGCTACGCTGCACCTCAACTCCGGTGAGTTGGATAGTATTCCGGTCTATCATGTTGTGGGAAAGGGAAAAACCACCGGTTTTGCGAGTCTCTTTTTTAAGGTAGACGACACCTTTGAGAGCTATTTTGGAAAAAGCGACGGCAGACCCTATAAATTCATAAGAAAAACCAATGAGGGGGGCTATACCAAGGATATTGAGATCAGGTTCAATTATGAGGAAGAAGTTGCCTTTTTAAAGGACAACAAAAATGATAAAAATTATAACATTCCCGTTCATGGTCAAATCCAGGATCTTCTCTCGGCAGCATATTACCTAAGGCAGCAGTATAACTATAAGAATTTTGAAAAAGGGCAGTCCTTAAACATGGACATGCTTTTTGATGATGATGGGATCTATAAATTCAAACTCAAATATCTGGGAAAAGAAATCCTACGTACTAAATTTGGTAAAGTAGAATGTCTTAAATTTAAACCCTACGTAAAGTCCGGGAGAATCTTCAAGGAACAGGAGAGTTTAACCCTTTGGGTCTCCAATGATTTAAACAGGATTCCTATACGTATAAAGGCAGATTTGGCCGTGGGCTCTTTAAAAGCAGATCTTGATGGCTTTAACGGTCTTAAAAATCAGTTCAAAATAATCATGGATTGAACCTGGTAAATGGAGAAAGACGAGAGAATTGCGTCCCAAATTAACAAGCTGGAAGAAAAGTTTAAGAATTCCGGGCAGGATGTAAGCTCCTATTTGGACGGGTTACTTTATCAACGTTATCTGACCTATTGGGATTATATTCATTTAGATACGCTATTAAGCCTTCAGGTGCCGCGCACTTATTTTCCGGATGAGGAGATCTTTATCATGTACCATCAAATCACAGAGCTCTATTTTAAACTTATCCTACATGAATTAAAGCAACTGGTGGATGATAAATCACAGGATCTTGATTTTTTTATTGAACGAACAACACGAATAAACAGCTATTATCAGGCACTCGTTACCTCCTTTGGCATTATGATAAAAGGCATGGAAAAAGAGCAGTTCCTGCGATATAGAATGGCTTTGCTTCCGGCAAGTGGATTCCAGTCGGTACAGTACCGGATGATTGAGCTTTATGCCACTCCAATGGAAAATCTTGTTCATCACACGGAAAGAACCCATTTTTCAGAGGAGCATACGGTAGAAGAATTGTATGAGCATATCTATTGGAAAAAGGGAGCTACGGACCTGCAAAGCGGGGAAAAAACATTGACCTTGAAACAGTTTGAATACAGATACACCCCCCGATTGATCCGAATTGCAAAACAAGTCAAAGGTCGTACGTTGTATCACAAATTCAAGGCGCTTCCCGAAGCTTCCAGAAATAACCCACAACTCATTGATGCGTTAAAGAAACTAGATCATAATGCCAATATCAATTGGCCACTTGTACACATGGGTTCGGCCTACCGCTATTTGGACAGGGAAAATGGTGCAGTTAATGCAACTGGAGGCACCAACTGGAAAGACTTTTTGCCTCCAAGTTTTCAAAAAATAATATTTTTCCCAACTTTGCATACCAAAGAGGAGTTGGACAATTGGGGTAAACATTGGGTAGAACATACATTTAGTCCGCTTCACAATCAAAAATAACATGCGAAAATATTGGGGTAGTATTTTGGCAGCACTGCTAACTCTGGCTTGCGAACCGGATAAAAAAGTTGTCGATAGTATATCCATTCCGGCGCCTGTAGAAAAGCCCGTTGTAACACACTATGGCTTTAATTTGGAGAATTACGATGTGGTCAAAGATACCATCAGGTGGGGGGATAGTTTCGGGGAACTTATGCTTAAAAACCACGTGGACTATCCTAAGATCGTAACGATATCTGAAAACTTTAGGGATACTTTTGACGTAAGAAAAATAAAAGTAGGCAAACCCTATCTTATCCTGAAATCCAAAGATAGCTTACAAAAAGCACAGGTATTTATTTATCAAAATGATAAGATCAATTACACTGTGGTGGACCTCAGGGATTCCGTACTTGCTTATAAAGGGAAGAAAAATGTGAAGTTTCTGGAAAGAGAAGTTGCCGGAGTTATCAAAAATAGTCTTTCCATGACCTTAGATAGTCTGGGTGTGGATTATAGCGTTACCATCAATCTTTCGGAGATCTACGCATGGACCATAGACTTTTTCAAATTGGATGCTGGTGATAAATTCAAGATTATCTACGATGAAAAGTTTATTAACGACACTATTTATGCCGGAAGCAGCGCTATTAAAGCTGCCTTTTTTGAACACAAGGGGAAACCGGTCTACGCCTTCCCTTTTGTGGCAGATTCAACAAAAAACATACTGGACTTCTTTGACCAGGACGGTAACAATTTAAGAAGCACCTTTTTAAGAGCCCCAATTAAGTTTGGATATCGATTGTCTTCCCGATATAACCTGAAACGCCGTATTGCATATTATGGATACAAAGTCCGCCCGCATCGGGGAACGGACTACGCTGCTCCCATAGGTACTCCTATTATTGCCACCGCCGATGGCATAGTTACAGAATCCCGAAGAAGGGGAGGGAACGGAAAATATGTTAAGATCCGTCACAATAGCATGTATAGCACGCAGTACTTGCACATGAAAGCACAAAAAGTAAAAGCCGGTGAGTTTGTTCGTCAGGGTGATGTAATTGGATGGGTAGGAATGACAGGAAATACAGGAGGGCCTCACGTTTGCTATCGGTTTTGGAAAAACGGGGTGCAGGTAGATCCGCTTAAGGAAAAATTACCTTCTGCAGAACCTATCGCAGATACACTGCGAACCGCTTATTTTGAGTATATAGAACCCTTAAAGTTCCAACTGGACTGTTTGAATTTTGAACCGCTGAATTCCCCGGAGGACAATCTTATAACCCTTAACCAAGAAGATGGCATTACCCAAAACTGACCCGACTACTACCCCAGCATGGCAGCAACTAACTGCACATCACAACGCAATAAAAGAACTTCACTTAAAATCATTTTTTCAGAACGATCCGAAAAGGGCTAAAACCCTTTCCATTGAATGGGATGATTTTTTAGTAGACTATTCCAAGCACAGAATTACTGAGGAAACGGTAGATCTGCTATTGCAACTGGCTCAAGAAATGAAACTGGGGGCCGCTATTGAAGCTTACTTTTCCGGCGACCTTATCAATGAAACCGAGGGAAGAGCGGTCTTACATACCGCCTTACGGGCAAAGAAAGAAGAGACTGTTTTGGTAGCCGGTAAAAATGTTGTTCCGGAGGTTTATGAGATTCGTGAAAAAATAAAACGGTTTTCCGATGCTGTAATCTCCGGAGAGAAAACAGGCTATTCAGATAAGCCGTTTACGGATATTGTAAATATTGGTATTGGTGGCTCGGATCTGGGGCCGGTTATGGCTACCGAAGCTTTGGGTTTCTACAAGAATCATCTAAATATCCACTTTGTAAGCAACGTGGATGGGGATCATGTCCAGGAAATCATAAAAAAACTAGATCCTGAAACTACCTTGTTTATTGTGGTCTCAAAATCCTTTACTACCCAGGAGACACAAAGTAACGCCCAAACCATAAAAGAATGGTTTTTACAACATGCCCCGGAAACGGCTATTGCAGAGCATTTCATAGCCGTTTCCACAAACGCGGAAAAGATAAGGGAATTCGGGATTACCGAAGACAACGTCTTTCCGATGTGGGACTGGGTAGGAGGGCGATTTTCTCTTTGGAGCGCCGTTGGGCTTTCCATTGCACTATCCGTTGGATATAAAAACTATGAACAACTTCTGGAAGGGGCGAATAGCATGGATACCCATTTCAGAACATCAGAATTGTCCGTAAATATTCCTGTGATACTTGCCCTGATAAGTGTTTGGTACAATAATTTCTTTGGAGCGGAGACGGAAGCTATAATTCCATATACCCAATATCTTCATCGATTATCCGCCTATCTGCAGCAAGGGATCATGGAGAGTAATGGTAAAAGCAGGGCCAGAAATGGAGAAAGGGTGGGTTATGAAACAGGAACGATCATTTGGGGGGAACCCGGCACCAATTCACAGCACGCTTTTTTTCAATTGATCCATCAGGGTACAAAACTGATCCCAACCGATTTTATTGGCTTTAAAAAACCGTTACACGGCAACCAGGACCACCATAACAAACTTATGGCCAATTTTTTTGCCCAGACGGAAGCCCTTATGAATGGTAAAACGGAAGAAGAAGTACAGCAAGAGCTACAAGGTTCAGGGCTATCTGAAGAGGACATACAACAACTACTACCTTTTAAGTTGTTCGAGGGGAACAAACCCACTACTACCCTTCTTATCGATAGATTGTCCCCTAAAAACTTAGGCGCGCTGATCGCCTTGTACGAACATAAAATATTTGTTCAAGGTGTAGTGTGGAATATCTTTAGTTACGATCAATGGGGTGTAGAACTGGGGAAACAATTGGCCAAAACGATATTGAAGGAAATTGAAAATTCTGAATTTGGCAATCATGACGCCTCTACATTACGACTTTTACAAAAATTCAGCCAAAAATAGTACAATTTATCAATCACAAAATACATTGTAAGTAACTGATAAACAGTTATTTATGAGTGTTAAATAATTGTTAAACCTACCTTTTCAATTTAACCTTACCTTAATCGGTTTCCCATACATATACGTGAAGTTTGCAGTGCTAATTGAACAATTAAAAACTGTAAAATGAAAAAAATCTGCTTGGCTTTTGCAGCCCTATTTGTGACTGCATTTGTATTTTCACAAGGGGTTACCACCTCCTCAATGGGTGGAAAAATAACCGATGCTTCCGGAGAACCCCTCCCGGGAGCCAGTGTTGTGGCCATTCACGTTCCCTCCGGAACTACCTACGGTGCTGCCACAGACTTCGATGGGTTTTATCGTATTTCCGGGATGCGTCCCGGAGGTCCCTATGAAGTAAAGATCTCTTACGTTGGTTTTAACGATTTTGTTAAACAGGATGTTTTCCTAAATCTCGGCCAATCATTCAGGATTAGTACGAATCTTTCAGAGTCCGCTACTGCTCTTGATGAAGTGGTGTTAGTAGGTGATAACAGTGGAGTTTTTGACTCTGATAAAACCGGGGCACAAACCAATATTACCCTTCGAGAAATCAACACGCTACCTACCGTTTCCCGATCCATTGCGGATTTTGCCCGAATTACGCCTCAAGCGCAAATACGAGAAGGAGACGATGGATTCTCCATCTCGTTGGCAGGACAAAACAATAGGCTTAACGCAATTTATATTGACGGAGCTATCAATAACGATGTTTTTGGTTTGGCAGGATCAGGCACTAACGGAGGGCAAACAGGAGTAAATCCATTTTCAGTAGATGCCATAGAATCTTTTCAGGTGGCACTGGCTCCTTTTGATGTAAGAATCGGTGGTTTTGCCGGTGGTGCTATAAGTGCCATTACCCGTTCCGGTACCAACAAAGTTCAGGGTTCGGTATATGGTTTTTTGAGAAATCAGGATTTGGCCGGTGAAACACCTCCCGGATTGGTTGGAGATGGTGAAGAAAGACAAAAGCTCGCTGATTTTTCTGCGTTGACGTACGGCATTAGAGTAGGTGGTCCCATAATTGAGGACAAACTCTTTTATTTTGTTAACTATGAGCGGCAGGAGGATGAAACCCCTCAACCTTTTCTTTTCAGTAACTACGTGGGTAGATCAAGCCGACAAGACCTGGATAATCTAAGACAATTTGTTTCCGACAGATACAATTATGACATTGGAGGATTTGACAACAACACCAGAACATTAGATAGTGATAAACTCACACTCAAAGTGGACTGGAACATTAACCAGGCGAACAAACTCAGTGTAAGGCACAATTACGTTAAAGCAGAAAATCTGGAGGCCAGGGAATCTGACAATACTTCCATTTCATTTATAAACGGTTCAGAACTGTTTACTTCTACCACCAATTCAACTTCTATCGAGTTAAACTCCCAAATTGGAAACAAATTTGCCAATAGTTTCGTTTTCGGATATACAAGAGTTAGAGATGATAGAGATCCCTTTGGCAACCCTTTTCCAACTGTAACTATAAGAGACGGTAGTGGAGATTCCGAAATAAACTTTGGAGCGGAACGCTTCTCTACTGCCAACCTTTTAAACCAGGACATCTTTACATTGACCAACAATTTCGAGATATATCAAGGAGCGCATACCATTACGAT
Organism: Croceivirga sp.; assembly: GCA_028284285.1. GTDB lineage: Bacteria > Bacteroidota > Bacteroidia > Flavobacteriales > Flavobacteriaceae > Croceivirga. The sequence continues at coordinate 59,241 of JANQSA010000029.1, read as the reverse complement.
TGGTACTCACAACGAATATAGTCGGATGAAGAATCTCTTTTTTGCGAACAATTTTGGACGCTATCAGTATTTTGATACCTTCGAGGATACGAATGGGGATGGCGAAAACGATACGTTGGTTGCTACAGCTCTGGAAAATTTCCTTAATGAAGAACCTGCAGACAATTATGATAGAGGCTATTCGCTTTTGGCTGGTCCAAATGTAGGAGATGAATCAACTGGAGCTTCAGAATTTGAATTACTCCAATTGGGCTTTTATGTTCAGGATGAAATACAACTAACGGATAATTTTAAGGCCACTATTGGTGCCCGATTTGATATTCCGATATGGGAAGATGGAGCAGAAAACGAAGATTTCAACACAAGGACAGTGGGGTTGTTGGAAGCTGCTGGCAAAGACCTTCAAGATGCCCGTGTAGGCCGGGGAGTTGACACCAAAGTAATGTTTTCGCCCAGAGTAGGTTTTAACTGGGACGTCAATGGAAACAGAACTACACAAATCAGAGGTGGTTTCGGAATTTTCACCTCACGCCTGCCTTTAGTATGGCCCGGTGGAACGTACAATAACAACGGTATCACAGGAGGTTCAAGTGATGAAAGGGATTTTACCGATCCTAATGCGCTTGTCTTTAATCCTGATGTTAATAGCCAACCCAGCCATATTACACCTGGCTCAGGAGAAGTTGGTGGTAATATTGATTTGTTTGCTCCCGGGTTTAAGTTACCACAACGTTTTAGAACTAACATTGCTATAGATCAAAAGCTTCCTTTTTGGGGACTTATCGCAAGTGCAGATTTCATCTGGACCGACAACATCACCGAAGTTTTTTATGAAAACCTAAATATAGGAGGCCCTGTAGGTGTCCTGGATGGTGCTGATAACCGACCCTTCTATAACTTTTTTGATAGGATAGACCCAACTTATGGAGGTGTGTATCTGGCTTCCAATACCGGAGGAGGCGACTCTTACAATTTCTCGTTTACCCTGAGAAAACCGTTTGAAAATGGATTTGCGGGGCAGGTCTCCTATTCCTATGGCGAGGCAAATGCCATCTTTGAAGGAACGTCTTCTCAGAACAGCTCGCAATGGCGAAATTTACAAACCGTAAATGGTAAAAATGCCAATCCCCCCGTTACGAGGTCGGACTTTAATCAAGGACATCGAATCATTGCTAATGTTTCCTATGAACTGAGATGGAATGATAATATTAAATCAACCTTAAGCCTGTTCTATACAGGTGAACAAGCGCCACCGTTCACCTATGTCTATGGTACGCCTTCCTTTGGAGATTTTATTTTAAACGATGATTCCAGGGACAACGCCTTGATCTATGTTCCTTCCAGCAGGGATGAGATCAACCTGGTAGATTCGGATGATTTAACAGCCGATCAGCAATGGACCGCCTTAAACAGCTTTATTGAATCCGATGATTATTTAAGTAGTAGAAGAGGGCAGTATGTTGAAAGAAATGGGGAGCAAGGGCCATGGAGCCATATCTTGGATCTGCGATTTCTGCAAGATTTTTCCTTAACCACCGGGAATACCAAACATACCTTACAATTCAGTGTTGACATTTTTAACTTTACCAATTTGTTAAATAGTGATTGGGGGGAAAGAAGAACTGTCGGAAACTTTAACGAGGTTAGTCTTATAAATGTTGTTGACGGTGCAAACTCAAATCCTTCTTTCAATTTTGATCCTGAAATATTGGATAGAATTGAGGAGATTGAAGATGATGGCCTGCAATCCTCCAGATGGCAAATGCAATTAGGATTGCGATATATTTTCAATTAAAAGGGAGTAACAACCCTCATAGGGTTTCGAAAACCCTGCCCGGGCTTTTAAAGGACAAAGCGGGCAGGGTTTTTTATTTTCAAAAATCACTACTTTTAGGGTGCAAATCAATCACCATGGAAATCCTGAAAAACCTTCACTCCTACTTAGCCTATATTGTTTTATTGGTGCTGCTCGTAGCGGTGGCCAATGCCCTTATAGGGTGGCTCTCCAAAAAAGAATTCCGTTTTGAAAAGGACTTGAGAATAAGTTTGTTCGCATTAATTCTAAGCCATATTCAATTAATAGTGGGATTGATCGTGTTCTTTGTTTCTACCAGTGGCCTGAAAGCGATCCAAATCCTTGGGATGGGTGGGCTTAATGCCCCAGCCCGCTTGTTAGCGGTTGAGCATCCGTTTACCAATATCATCGCTATTGCCCTGATTACCATCGGTTGGTCCCGGCATAAGCGAAAAGAAGGGGATACTGCCAAATTTAAAAGCATTGCTATTTTCTACGGATTAGGATTGCTTCTGATTTTAAGTAGAATTCCCTGGGGGCAGTGGCTCAACTAAGGCGAGTTGGTATTCCCACTTTCGAGGGAATCGTTATACTTCATCTGCCTGATAAAATAGAAATACACCGGAAAATGGTCGGCATACCCTCCCTGATAGGTCGTGCCTACATAGGTCCTGAAAGGGTATCCTTTGTATCGCCCTTCCCTACGTATCAAGTAAGCCGGGGCAAAAATGGCGGCTTTCCAAAAAACAAATTGATTGCGTTCCCCGGAAAGCAAATTCGGGGTCAGGACAAACTGGTCAAATAAATTCCATTTGTCCCTGTAGGCCAGAGTACCCAGGCCTTTTCTATACAGCTTTTCCATGGGATTGAATAGACTTAAACTGTCCCCATAATTTAGGTTTTCCCTGGTCTTTAAGACTTTCTTTACGCTTGCACTCTCGGGATCATCGTTCAAATCGCCCATACAAATAATTTTTGCGTTTGCATCCAATCGCCGGATAGAATCCATGATACGTTTGTTGAGCCGGGCTGCAGCGATACGATTGGGCCTGCTACGAAGTTCTCCTCCGCTTCGCGAAGGCCAGTGATTCACTATGAAATACAATTTTTCTTCATCCAACAAACCCTCAACTACCAATTGATCCCGGGTATAATCCCGGTAGCCGGCTTCGTCAATGAGTACCAACCGTCTACTTTGAAACGAAATGGGTAAAAATGCGGCTTCTTTATACAACAACGCTACATCTATTCCCCGTTCATCCGGAGAATCTTCATGTAGAATCCCATACTTACTCTCCTTTAGATAAGCATGGTTTATCAGATCTTCCACCACTTTGCGGTTCTCCACCTCACATAATCCAATAACATCAGGAGAAGTCTTTGTCATTTGAAAGCCAATCTCGGAAAGCACTTTTGAAATATGGGTGATCTTTTTTCGGTATCGCTTTTCTGTCCACCGGTAGCTGCCTTTTGGTGTCCTTTCATCATCAAAAATTAGCGAATCATTTGTAGTGTCGAACAAATTCTCAACATTGTAAAAAGCAATTGTACGGATATGGTAAGTCCCTTTACGTTGAGCCCATACAAGCTGCTGCAACAGAAATAGTGCCAGTAAAAAACACTTCAACCTAACCAAGGAATATAATATTTTAATCAAATATAGAATATTTTCTATTTAATTCTTATTTTGTACTGTCAAAATAGTAGCAACCATTATACGTCATTCATTATTTCCCATCCTGCTCTTCTTTTCAGCGATAGCTGTCAAGTGTCAATCTACCCGTGTTTCGGGAACCATTTTGGACCAATTGACCAAAAAACCGATCCCCAATGCAACTCTTATTTTACAGGGGGTGAAAGAATCTTACACAACGGATGCCAATGGATATTTTCTCTTAACTACCACAATGAAAGGACCAAAAGTGTTGAATATACAAACCAGTGATTATCAATTTCAAAAGTTTGAACTGCTTTTGGAAGGGCACAACATTACCTTGGGAAACATTTATTTGGAAAGAGATGTCACCCTTGAAAAGACAGACAATCTTATTTCACTTACAGAGGCAGATTTGTCCGATGATACGGAGACACTTTCTACGGCTACAGGTCTACTCCAGGCTACCAAAGACCTATTTCTTTCCAGGGCTGCCTTCGATTTCGGACAGGCCTTCTTTAGAGTGAGGGGATACGATTCACGTGAAGGACAGGTATATCTTAATGGTATTCTTATGAATAAATTCTTTGACGGCCGGCCACAATGGAACAATTGGGGTGGTTTAAACGATGTGATCCGGAACCAGGAATTTACCAACGGCCTGGAGGCTCAGGAATACGGTTTCGGGGGGATTCTCGGAAATACCAACATAGACCTGCGGCCTTCAGGTATGCGTCCCGGCCTACGAATATCTTCTTCTTTATCCAACAGAAGTTACACGGGCAGGGTGATGGCCACCTACAATTCAGGGGATACTCCAGGTGGATTCACCTATACCTTATCTGCCTCGAGGAGATGGGCCAAAGAAGGGTATATGGATGGTACCCTTTATGATGCCTATTCCTTTTTTGTAGCCCTGGAGTATCAAAAAAACCCAAAAAGTAACTGGGCCTTTACGAGTATATTGGCAAAGAACAGACGTGGACGGTCCAGTGCAATTACAGAAGAAGTGTCTACCCTTGCCGGCAACCATTATAATCCGTATTGGGGTCTTCAAAATGGTAAAATCCGAAATTCCCGGGAACGCAGGGTGTTTGAACCTATCCTTATGCTCAATCATTTTTATAACACCCCCAACCTTAAAGTAACCACCGGGTTAGCCTACCAATTGGGCACAAATGCCCGAAGCAGACTGGGCTATTTTGATGCTCCTAATCCGGATCCTACTTACTTTCGCTATTTACCAAGCTTTTATATAAACAATCCCGTTGGTGCTGATTTTACCAATGCTGCACTTGCCCGTGAGGGGTTTCTGGAAAACAAACAGATCAACTGGGAGCAACTATATACCAGCAATTCCAATCCGGAGAATTCAGGCAAAGCCGCATATGTGCTGTTTGATGATATGGCCTCAGATACACAATGGACCTTCTCAACGGCAGCTAACCTAAAACTGAATACCGTTTTTCGTTTACAATTTGGAGGGTACTACAGATCCTTAAAATCTCAGAATTACGCTAAAATCCTAGACCTTTTAGGCGCCGAATTCCATCAGGATATGGATCCCTTTTCCGCAACCCAAAACGATGTGGAAGGGGAATTGAATAAAGTAGAAGAAGATATTTTCAATTACCATTATACTATCGATGCCTCCGAATGGAGCGCTTTTTCACAATTGCAATGGCAGCATCGGCAATGGAGTGGTTTCTTTTCAGGGACGCTTTTGGGTATACAATATCAACGGCAGGGTATTTTCCAAAATGAGCGCTTCCCTGAAACTTCCCGAGGTGGTAGTGAAGCGGTAGCTTTCTTTAACTATGGCCTTAAAGGGGGACTGTTGTACCAATTAACAGCAAGGCACTGGATAAGCATAAATTCCGGGTATCTGAACAGGCCTCCAATGCTGCAGAATGTATTTATCAATCCCAGGGAAAACAATCAACTGGTACCCGATCTGCAATCGGAACAGCTGTCCACTATTGATGTGAACTACTTCATACGGTGGTCCAAAATAACAGGTAGACTGACCGGTCTTTATACTAGATTCCAAAATACTACGGATGTCAATTTCTTTTTTGTGGATGCAGGAGTGGGATCAGATTTTGTGCAAGAGGTCATTACTCACCTGGACACTCTACACAAAGGCCTTGAATTGGGGTTGGAGTACCAGGCCTCTCCCAGTGTTACACTATCTGTAGCCGCCAACCTCGGACAATACGAGTACGCCAGTAACCCCAATGTTAGCATCAATTTTGATACCGCCGGCCCTGAGGAAGACCTGATCAATCCCGAGGGAAATGTTGATCTGGGGCGGGCGGCCATTAAAGATCTGAAACTGGCCCGGGGTCCACAAACAGCCTTCGCTTTTGGAGTTGAATACAGGGATCCCAAATACTGGTGGACAGGAGTTACTGCAAATTATTTGGCGCACAACTACGCAAACATTTCCACCATTACCCGGACCTCCAGCTTTGCTCTTAACCCGGATACAGGACAACCCTTTCTGGAAGCTACTCCGGAAAATATATCCCAGGTCTTGCGGCAGCAGCCCTTGGAAAATATTTACCTTCTTAATCTGGTCGGGGGAAAATCCTGGTTGATAAACGGAAAATACATCAGCCTTTTTGCCAGTGTAAACAATGCCTTTGACCAGGTCTTCAGAACTGGAGGTTACGAACAAAGCAGGAATGGAAATTTTGGACAACTCCGGCAGGACAATCTGCGAAACGATCCTTCCTTTGCCCCTAAATATTGGTATGGTTTTGGACGAACTTTTTTTATTAATCTGGCCATTAGTTTTTAAACATCGTTTTAAACAAATCCCCAAATAATACCATTGTTGAAAGAAAGTATTCTTACCAATATCATTACCATTGCCTTAATAACAATTGGATGATCCCGACATTAAAGGTGAGAAGAAGACTTAGCGAAATTCAAAAACATAACTGTTTTCTACGGTTAAGGATTGCTTCTTATTTTAAGTAGAATTCCTTAGAAGCAGTGGTTCAATTAGTGCTAGTTAGCATTCCCGCTTTAGTAGGAATCCCTTTACTTTGTTTGCCTTATCAAATATGAATACACCGGAAAATGATCTGCGTAACCATCTGATAGATAGTTCCTACATAGATTCTGAATAGGAGTTTTAAAGTATTCAGAAGGATAGATCCCCTCCTTTCAAGAAAAATAACTCGTCGAGTCTCAAATAAAAGGAAAGAGAATACAATGGACAGCTCATACAGGGGCCATTTGGTACAATTCTCCAAAATTAGCCGGCCTTCTTGAGCTTTGTTTTTATGCGATCTGATTAAGGTATTTCAAATAGAATTGCTATAAATAAAGAGTTGAACTAAGCCTATGCCTTGCCCAACAGCTGTCAAATCAAAAAGAAGTATTTCTTGATAGGCATCTCTTAAATGTAGGAATGAACTTATTTATGAATTAATCTAAATTATCCCTAATTTGGATCTAAGCATCAATATGACTTTGCTCGTACTTTTTTAAGCTCGGTAATAAGTTATTGAAAAGGTTTAGAAAGGCATCCTAGTCCAAAATCTCAGTTCTATTATAAAAAACAGGATAAGGACTGATAATACTTCTTACATTGTCAAAATCGTCATAGGAAAAGCCATCAATCTTTTTAGCGTCTCCGTCTTTGGTATTCCTGTAAACAACCAACTTATATTTGTCTATTTGTATACTATTGTTGTAGGTATTCTTCAATTCCTTAAGTTTTGCTAGCAATTCTTTTTCTTTAGACCCAACTATTGAACGGCTTAATTCAGCTTTGGTTTCATCAATTTGATTTCTTAACCACAAAGTTCTCTCGGCGAGCCAATCCAGAAATTGGACCATCTCCACATAGTTAGATGTATTCAACTCCTTAGCCGTTTCCCGTCCTTCATCATAAAGCTTTAAATGATAATACTCTTCCTTATCGGACTTTTCGGAAAGCTCATACCAATATCCGCCTAATTCATAAAATTCAGGTAAATAATCATTTACCGATAAAACTTTGAATGTAGAATTGGATTTACTCCCCTCGTAATACTTAATTCTATCATCCCATTCATAAAATGTCTTCTGTCCTTTTCTATTAGTCACATGGCGATATACATATTCATAATCCAGTAGAAGATATAAATCTTGCAATCTATCATAATATGGTAGCTTTACCGTGTTAAGTTTTAAAGAGACTTTTGCCGGCACCTTTCCCATCTCATTCTTGACTTTTGTATAACTAAAATCAGCTATGTCGGTAGAATATCCGTCAAATTTTAATGTAACATCAACAACTACATTACCAGCAAGGTCAATTTCACGGACCCCTTCTTGTTCAATAACAATAGAATCTTCTGTCAAGCTTCCATTTAGGGCTAAATAACGATAACTTATCTTTTGAAACTCTTTAGTATTCGTTGAAGCAGTCCCTGATAAAGTTGGGTTCAAAACATTCGCTCCGCTACTAAGAACTGTGTCATCCCCAGTTACTCTTGTATTAGAACTACTATCAGTTGTTGTAGCATTTATTCCTCCAGTGAAGGAAAAATTCTGATCAAATGTTACATCACCTATATTAATGGTTTTGTACTCCGTTTCGAACTTATTCCAACTAACAAATTTAAAAGGTGTACTTTCTAATCTTTTCACCACGAATTTCAAATAGGCGATTCTATCGGCATCTGAAAAAACAGGTTTTGTTGAATCTTTCTTATTTTCCTCCGCCAGTTTCGCATAGTTTCTAAGTTTAGATATTGAGAATATCATTTTCAGGTTTAGATTGGTATAATCTCGTATTAAGCTGTTGGCCTTCATATAGGAATTGTTTAAAGCGTTTAAAAATTCCTTCTCCTTTCCATTTCTCTTATCTAGGGTTTTGACAAGTTCTGCTTGACCCTCTCCTTTAAGATCCCAAAGCGACTTCGTCCTTTTTATGGTCGGTTTCTTAGATATTTTTGAACTAAACAATTCAATATCCACTAGATCTCTTTCATTTAGCTTAAGTTTTTCATACTTCACGTTCTTATAACGTTTAATTTTTGACGATTCAAACAGTTGAACAACAGAACAGCCACTGAGCAATAATAGCAGAACCAACCAACGACCAAGAGATATTTTATGCATGATAGATTACTAGATTAGTTAATAGTGGAAATGTAAGCCTCTTTTGATTAGCATCCAATCCCTATTTGAGGGTATTTGATTACAGAAAGGTATCATTAAAGTTATAACTAATTGGTGCGGATTTGGCGCACCAATTTTCTAAATCTGGCGATAAGCTTCTAATTCACTTTCCCTATCAAGAATTGCCTATATTAGTGGTACTAACAAATAGAATCAATTTCTAACAGATGAAAAAACTACTCCTGCTGGTTGCCCTGGGAGCATTTATTGCTAGCTGTGGCGGGAAAAAAGAAGAAAAGAAAGACGGCTTTGAAGTAAGCCGCACAAAGAAAGAAGAAAAAAAGGAAGTGGCCAGTGAAGGCGTTCCCATAGATCTGGATAACAAAGGGATTGGCCCCATCACCGAGATGACTTTCCCGGAGGAGATCGATAAAGAAATGGCGGCCCGGGGTGAGGCACAATTCAATGCCATCTGTGTGGCCTGCCACATGGTGGACCAACGAATGATAGGGCCTGCAATGAAGGGGGTATACGAACGCCGAAGCCCGGAATGGGTTATGAACATGATTCTAAATCCGGATGGGATGTTGAAAGAAGACCCTATTGCCAAAGCATTGCTTAAAGAATATAACAACGCCGTAATGCTGAATCAAAATCTGACGGAGGAACAGGCAAGGGAACTGGCGGAGTACCTTAGAACCTTATAACATATATACAATTCTTTGAAATGCTGTTATCTATGAAAGTAGTAATGGCATTTTTTGTTTGATATGGATCTGGAAACCAACAAGAAAAACGCGATCGCCTTTTATGAAATGGCCTATGAAGGCAACCCTTCAGAGGCGGTTAAAAAGTACGTTGGTAAGGAATACATACAGCACAACCCGGATGTAGCGGATGGCCCGGAAGGATGTATTGCCTATTTTGAGCGCATGCAACAGGAATATCCTGAAAAGTCCATTGCATTTGTGCGCTGTATCGCCGAGGGTAATTTAGTTGCCCTTCATACCCACCAGACCTGGCCGGGAAATGACGAGTATGTAACCATGGATTTTTTTCGTTTTGATGAAAACGGAAAGATCTGTGAACATTGGGATGCCATTCAACAAATACCAAAACAGTCTGCGAATCCAAACACGATGTACTGATGAAAACCATGACCTGCAAACAATTGGGAGGCGCCTGTGAAATGACATTCACTGCGAATACTTTTGAGGAAATTGCAGAAATGAGCAAAAAACATGGTATGGCCATGTTCCAACAACAAGATCCGGCGCATTTAAAAGCCATGAAAAAGATGCAGGTGCTACTACAAAATCCTACTGAAATGCAGGCATGGTTTGAAGAAAAGCGTAAAGCCTTTGAGGCTTTACCCCATAATCCATAAATTGTATCCCTATAAAATGAGCATAAACTTTTTTAAGCATACCCTACCGAACATGATTAAAACAAGTTTATGCAAACCTGCCTTGCCGGACAGGCAGGAGCGAAGCGGTTCCATCTGCAATAAATTTTGGAATAGCTTTAATTTCAGTGTATTACAAAATTTTTAGACAGATGAAAACTATAGCGACTACTGTTCTACTTCTTACCGCCCTGTATACCGGGTATTCCCAATCGTTGATAGGGGCCTGGGAGGCGCGAGTAACGGTTAAAAATGAAAAAATAAAGACCGAGCTCAGGAATGTGCTCATCTTTTCGGAAACCCACCAGTCGGCCACGTTTTATGATGCGGAAACCGGCGCTTTTGTAAGCACCAATGGTGGCAGTTGGCGTTTACAAGGGAATCAGCTGACAGAAACCGTTGAATTTGATACCCAAAACCCGGACCGGGTGGGCACCAGTACAAGTTTCGAGATCGAATTAACCGCAAATGAACTGCGTATACGAGGAGAAAACACCTTGTGGAAACGCATTGATGACGGTACAGGGTCCTTATCAGGAGCCTGGCTAATCTCAGGAAGAAAACGAAATGGGGAACTGCGCAAACGGGATACTTCCGGGCCCCGAAAAACCATGAAAATACTTTCCGGAACCCGTTTTCAATGGATTGCCTATAATACCGAAACCAAGGAATTTATGGGAACCGGAGGAGGATCGTATACCGCCAAAAATGGGAAATACACCGAAAACATTGAATTCTTTTCCAGAGACGATTCGCGTGTGGGCGCCAGTCTTCAGTTTGACTTTGCATTGAAGGATGGCGATTGGCACCATTCCGGGCTAAGCAGTAAAGGGCAACCCATTTACGAAGTGTGGAGCCTACGGGAATAGCTTACCATTTCTTCAGCCCCAACAACTTTTCTCCCAGTGGGGTAAGTGCAGCTGTTGGGTAGTTGTCCCGCTCCCAGTTGCGGGGATCTCCGGGAAAGGCATAGCCTTCAGGGGCAACCCGATTTTTCCAGGAGTGAATGCGCCATTTCCGCAATGCTTCATTGTTCTCCTCAGCCGGCATCATGGAAATATACTGAGCCATTCGAACTTTGTTCCTGGATCGGTTCGGCCGTATGCCATGAGGCTGGGTACTATTAAAGATCAACAGGTCCCCGGCAGCAAGGGGTACCTTTACGATTTTATCTTCCAAGCCAGTAATATCCGGTTGAAAACGGTCCCTGTCTTCAGGTTGGGTCAATTTCCAGGTATCATAGTTTCTATATAGCCAGGGAATACACTGAAATCCTCCCATGTTTTCATCCAACTGATCGGCCAGAGCAAGAACGCCTTGCACATTTTGCGGTCGTGTTTCGGGATCGTAATCCCAATGGATAAATCCTTTTTTTTCATGACCCGGCCTATTCGGAAAATTGAGATTGGCGCGATCAATGGTCACCCAAAGCTTTTCCGTCCCCCAGATATCCACAAATGCATCATAAACCCGCTTTGCCTGACGGTTGTTCCACAAATGTTGATTATTGTAGACCTCAACCATTCCGGTTCCGGTTAACTCTTTCATTTTCATTACTGCCCTTGGAGGAACATACCAGGTCTCGGGATCGTTAGGGTCTTTTTCATCAAATTCCCATAAAAAATCAGCCGTACGTTGTGCTTGTTCTTTAGGCACTGCATTTTTTACGACAATATACCCGTTGGTGATCCAAAACTGCCAATCCTCTTCGGATAATACCCGAAGGGGTTTTCCATTAGACCGGTCATTCAACTTTTGTTGGCTGCTGGTAGCCGTTGAAGGATTCCCCGGAATCTCTTCATGAGCCATATTGGCCATCTCTAAGTTTACATCTTGCTTCATACCTCTAGTTTTAAATTAACCGTCTCAAAACTATTGGTGTCTCAGCTCGATTTCAAGGCGTATTTTGATTAAAATTTTCACTATATTGACATTTTATACTTTAAAAGTAGCAGTAACAGCTATTTTTATTCAAATGAAGGTTCAGTTAGAGAATATCAGATCGGATCAGGAAAGCTCATTTCGATTGCTGCATAACCCTAAATTGAATGATCTTTTCTTTTGGCATTTTCATCCGGAATATGAATTGGTATATATAGAAGGTGCAGATGGGACACGACATATTGGGGAACACATTTCAACCTTTCACCAGAGTGATTTGGTATTGATTGGCAGCTATATTCCGCATTTAAATTTTGATTATGGGATCAAAGGGAGTTATCGCAAAGAAGTATTGCATATTACACCCACTTTTGATACCCATGTCTTGGATCATATCAGTGAGCTCTCCGGAGTAACGGAACTCTTAAAAAGATCACAGTACGGCGTTGCGTTCAAGGGGGAGACAAAGGAAAAGATCGGTGAGCGAATGAAACAGTTACATGCGCTGGATAGCTTTGATCGGTTTTTGGAGGTACTTCGTATTATGAAGCTATTATCGGAAACAAATCCTGATCATTACGACCTCTTGCACAACTACCCCATTTTGAGTAATAAACTTAAAAGCCGTCAATTACGATTGCAAACTGTGTATGCTTTTGTAAGCGAGAACTACACCAGAAAAATCAGTGTTACGGAAGCTGCCGGTTTGTTGAATTTAGGGAACGAGTCGTTTTGCCGATATTTTAAAAAGGTAACCGGAACCACATTCACTACCTTTCTAAATCAATACAGAATTACGCAGGCCAAACGGTTATTGCTTTCAGGAAAAAATATCAACGAAACCTTCTACGAATCCGGCTTTGAAAGCCTTTCCTATTTTAACAGGGTCTTTAAAAAAGTAACTGGAGAAAATCCTTCAGCCTACCTTAGAAAAACTAAGAATCAAGAAAAAGGATTAGGTATGCAAGTTCAGCGGTGAGCTAACTGTTTCCATAAAAAAATCGCCCTGCGCTTAATGCAACAGGGCGATTTCTAACTAAATAACCAACCAAAAAACATTTATATTGTCGATGAACTCTGTTTTTCCTTACATTTTTTCATTTACCGGTAACCGGTATCATTTTGTTTTTATTCGGTAGCCACTTTGTATTCAAGGCCATGTCCGATTTAAACTCCACAGCATTCCGCTGCCTATCACTTCACAAATAGTACCATCAATTCAACAGTAAGGTTCCGCGGTACTTTCATTGACAACGTAACCCTTAAAGCATTCATTGCCCAAAAGGTCATAATCCGGTGTTAAAGTTTTGTGTATTTCATCCGGGGATCTAACCCTTATAATAGTTTGCTAATCCATCCTTAACTTCTAAAACCTGAATTTAGCTACCTTTGGCTTTGCAACGTATTGGAATAACATACTTTGAAAATCGCAGTTTTAGGTGGCGGAAGCTGGGCTACCGCCCTGGTTAAGCTCTTGACGGAGAATCTTGATGAAGTACACTGGTATATGCGCAGTGTATATGCCCTTGAACACATTAAAAGAGAAGGACACAACCCTAATTATTTAAGCTCTGTTTCCCTTAACACAGCTCTTCTGCATCTCACCAATGACATCAACGAGGCGGTCGCCAAGGCGGATGTGCTGCTTTTTGTGATTCCTTCTGCCTTTCTGGAAAAGGAATTGGAAAACCTAACCGTTTCCCTTAACGGGAAACTGCTATTCTCTGCCATTAAAGGTATTGTCCCGGAATCCGGCCTGATTGTCGGGGAGCATTTCCATTATAAATACGACATCCCCTATGAAAACATCGGGGTCATCACAGGGCCTTGCCATGCCGAAGAAGTGGCTATGGAACGCCTTTCGTATTTAACCGTGGCCTGTTCTGATGAAAACAAAGCTTCCTTACTGGCGGAGCATTTAAAGAGCCCCTTTATAAAGGTCAAAATCTCAGATGATATTATAGGAACGGAATATGCCGCTATGCTCAAAAACATTTATGCCATAGCCGCAGGTATTGCCCATGGCCTGGGGTATGGGGACAATTTTCAAAGTGTACTGATGAGCAATGCCATCCGTGAAATGAAGCGATTTATAGACCGAGTCCATAAAATGAAACGCAACATAAACAATTCCGCCTACCTGGGTGATCTGCTGGTGACGGGCTACTCTACCTTTAGCAGGAACCGTATGTTTGGGAACATGATAGGCAAGGGCTATACGGTGAAAAGTGCCATGATGGAGATGACCATGGTAGCCGAAGGGTATTACGCCGCCAAAAGCGCCTATTTGTTAATGGACAAAGTGAACAAAAAAACCAAAATCCCTATTATCACCGCAGTACATGGCATTCTATACCAGGGCAAGGATCCCAAAAAAACCTTTGAAAAGTTGACGGAGAAATTGGATTAATTATCTAGTGGAGAAAAGTTTGCCCGGAACTATAGCTTGTAGGCGATTTTAAACATGACTATCCTTGAAATGATAAAAGTGGTTTGGTCACTGATCAAAAAATCGGAGAATGAATTGGAGCGTTTAAACCGGGATTTAGGTCCAAAACATATTTATGCTGCAAGTTTTATGAACTCAAGACGGGTTCTTCGATTCAAATTTGATCAAACAGCGCCTATGTCAATTAATAGTTTTTTGCCATTCTCTCTATCATAGTATCAAATTCCTCCTGCGTAACTGAGGTTCCTTGGTTTGGCTTAGTGATCTTTGGATCAGCTGTAAAATCCAGTTTAGAAGCCACGACACTATAGCCTTTTAAATTAAACTCTAAAACTATCCCCGGTAGACCCACTGCTTCAAATGGTCCAAACCCAAGAGACAGCTCGGGACAATACCAGGCTGACACCTCGTACAACGTTCTATTAAAATATCTATCTGTAGAATATCGTTGTCCTACAGCCTTGAAACAGGTATATCCTGAAATCTTCTTGTTCTCCGCAGTAAGCTTCCAATACTTAATTGAAAGCGATTTTTTCACCAGAAAATAATTGTTGAGAAAGTCCTTTCGCTCAATTAGATAATTTGACTTTAGATTGGTGTAAAACTCACTTTTTCCACCGTAAATCATGACCGCCATTTTCCCATTCATATCACTTTCATCCAGAGGAATCCAATTTGCAAGTCCGAAAGAGGACTCATCTTTATTGAAATACAGTATAAATTCCAATTGACTCGCATAGTTCACAATACCAGACATCAAATCTTTCCCTTTTGTATCAACAGTGTCCATAAGGTCATTGTCAATCACCACTGAATAGTGTATAGAACCTGAATGATCCTGTGCAAATAAATTGACAGAAAAAACAAAAAAAACGGTATACCAAAAGTACTTTCTCAACAAACTAGTTTTCATAATTCAATTTTGCATTTATACAACCGGAAAAGGCTAAACAAATTAAAATGGCTCCGACAATTTTCTTCATAATATCCTCTTTTTAAAGTTAACACCCGGTGTTTCCTTTACCGTTTTTTTGTGCAAAAAATAAAAATCATTTATTAATATAGAATTTATTCTAAATTATGCGATATTTTTTATTAAAAACAGGAATATCAGTTCTAATCAATAGAACTTAACGTTAGGATAACCCCTAGTTAATCCAAAAAAAGAGAAAAGCCATTATAGGATTAGTGTAGGCGTTCTTTATGGGAAGAGAAACGAATTATTTTCTATGCATGCTCCCTTTCCAGGGAAAAATTGGAATGCACCTCCAATTCTTCTTCCATTTTTTCGGTAAAGGCCAATAGCGCCGCCTCATCATAGCCAAAGGCTTTTTTAAAGTCCTCCAGCAAAGGGTTTAAGTAGCTGCGTATGCTTTCAATATCAAAATACAATCGGCCGGTGCGACGGATAAAAAAGTCCATGGGATTAAGTACCATTTCATGGGCGATTCCAAATTGTAATTCTGCGCGGATCATTCGAAGCCGGGCATCTTTGTTTTTGAACCCTTTATACTCCTCCAGAATGTGTTCTGTTTGCTTTCCATAATTGGTAACCAGGTACCAGGCATCGTATTGGGAAAATCCCTCTTCTTGTATACGATCATATACCTCGGTAATGTACTTTTTAACGTGCTTGTACTTTTTAAAATCGTTACCGCAGAGTGGAATCTTGTCGGTATGACAGCCTTCTACTTTTTTATCGTAGTCCTCTTCCAGCTTTTTGGCGATCCGGTCCACCACCCTCTCTGCCATTTTGCGATAGCCGGTTAATTTTCCCCCGGCAATACTGATCAAACCCGTATCCGAGGTAAAAATCTCATCTTTCCGCGACAGCTCTGAGGCAGATTTCCCCTCTTCGTGGATCAAGGGACGCAGTCCGGCCCAAGAGGAAATAATATCCTTCATTTCCAAATTGATCTCAGGGAACATATTGTTTACCGCTGAAATGAGGTAGATGGCATCGGCCAGATCGGTACGAACATCATCTTTGTCCAAATTATAATTGGTGTCCGTAGTGCCAATGTAGGTGATCTTGCCCCTTGGAATGGCGAACATCATACGGCCATCCGGGATATCAAAATAGACCGACTGTTTTACCGGGAGTTTTTCATATGGGAAGACCAAATGCACCCCCTTGGTTAAATGCAGCCGCTTTCCTTTTTTGGAATTATTCACCGAACGCAATTCATCTACCCATGGCCCTGCTGCACTAATAACATATTTTGCATTCACCGTAATTTCATCCCCAGATGGGACATCCTTCATAATTACGCCGGCCACCTGATCTTTCTCATATAGAAAATCCGTCACCTCAGCATAGTTAAAAGCCATAGCGCCATACTCCCGGCTCTTTTTAATATTTTCTATCGTCAGGCGCGCATCATCGGTACGATATTCCGCATAATAACCGGCGCCATTCAATATTTTTTTAGGTAAAAGCGGTTCCAGTTTCAAGGCTTCTTTCTTGTCCAACATTTTTCGCTTGTCATCTCCCGTGACCTGTGCCAGTATATCATATACTTTTAATCCGATACTGGTTAACCATTTTCCGTACGACCCACCTTCGATAAGGGGAAGTAACATTTTTTCGGGTAATACCAGGTGAGGCGCTAATTGATGCACAATAGCACGCTCCGAGCCCACTTCCTTGACCAACCAAAAATCAAATTGCTTCAAATAACGGAGCCCCCCGTGAATGAGTTTGGTAGATTTACTACTGGTCCCGGAGGCAAAATCCCCTTTTTCCAATAGCGCTACTTTCATTCCCCGGGATGCGGCATCCAGGGCGATACCCCCTCCGGTAATGCCACCACCAATAATTACTAGATCAAACTTCTCCCGGGATAGTTCTTTTAGGCGAGTTTTACGATCAACATTAGAGAAGGATACGGAAGCGTTCATGGGCTAAGGCAATTTTTTGCTTTTAAAATTACGGCATTGCACAACCAAACCAAAAAAATCAGGGCTTTATAAATTCATATTCCCGTTCTACCCGGCATATCCTTATTTTATACCACGAATACCACATTTTCTTTCCATTGTGCTGTGCCAAAAGATGTTCCGCATTGTTTTTCCATTGTGCAATAGCTTCCAGACTATCCCAGTAACTTATGGAAATCCCTAATCCTTCCCGGGCACTTTCAAAGTCCAAAAAACCAGGTTGTGTTCTGGCTAAAGCTTCCATCTTGTCCGCCATTTGCGCATATCCTTCTACTTCCGAAGTCCGCGTGCTGGTAAAAATAACGGCGTAGTACGGTTTTTTCCGCTCCATTATTGAATATATTCCTTTTCCAAAAAATAGCTCACCAGGGCCTCTTTCATCAACACGCTTTGTTCCCCCGGTTTAAGGGTAGGTAGTTTTTCGCTACTACGGTAATGGGGCCAACCTTCTTCGTCAAAGTAATCAAATTCGTAAAAACCATAGGGTTCAAGAAGTCGGCAGATAGCAATATGCATCAGATTTACTTTTTCATCTTTTTTGAACTTTCGATGGAGCTGTCCCAGTTCCTGTACGCCAACCAAATAAATTATTCCCTCAACGTCCAGGGGATCACCATCCGAAAACTGAGCAGATAGTTTTTCTACTAAACCTTTCCATCGCTGCCTTAAAAGAGCATCCCTTGCCATAACCACAAAGGTATTGTTGTTCGCAAAAACTTCCCTAAACAAACTTCAAAAAAGCAGGCCTTCCGGTTGCCCGTCGTTTGGGGTACCTTTTCTTTTGTTGTTTTACTTACGGTTCCCGGGGAAATTATTCTTTCCCCTGGTTCTAAACTCTATATTTGTGCAAACTGCAATTCATGAATTTCCTGGATGTTATTTTTGGAATCCTTTTGGTATGGGGCTTGTATAGAGGCCTGAAAAACGGGCTTTTTATGGAACTTGCGGCCCTGGTGGCCTTAATCGCAGGGATTTACGGGGCCATTCATTTTTCGTATATCGCCGGAGACTATCTTTACGAACGTATGAATTGGGATGAGCGGTATATTAAGATCGCTTCATTTCTTATTACGTTCATCGCCATAGTCTTGTTGGTTCATTTTTCAGGAAAACTGCTTACCAAGATCGTTAATTTTGTCATGCTGGGATGGTTGAACAAAATTGCCGGAGCAGTCTTCGGAGTGGTAAAAGTGGCCGTCATTCTCGGAGCGCTGCTGATTTTCTTTGAAAAAGTGACGGCTTCTTTCCAGCTTATAGATCCGAAAACCAAGGCCAACTCCATTTTTTACCAGCCCGTAAGGGATGTTGGACTGTTTGTTTTTAGCAAGGTGTTGCCCACCGAAGATCCGGGGGAAACTTCCAGGATCTAATACTTGCTTTTCTTGAAATCCGTAACATCCTGCCTTAAAATACCCTTTGTGGCCCCCTTTTAGGACAAAAAAGGTTCTATAAAGTGTCTTTTTTTTCGATGAAATAAATTTAGCTTCTTGAAGTAAACGCTCAATTTCTACAAATTTTGCACCTCATCGAAAAAACAGGTTCCCTTACGGAAAAACTCAGGTACGGGCCATTTCGGGTTCTAGCTTTAGCAATGAAAATGAAATGAGACACTAATACCAAAATACTTGGTAGAAAATGAAATCAATTCCCCCGTTTATACTGCTTTTTATGGCACTGGGCATCTCATGTGACACGAATTCTCTTTACGAAGAGGAAATTGTATTACAAAGTGAGCTTGCTGAAAAAACAAAAACCGAACTTACGCTTTCCACTGCGGAAACAGCATTACACGATCTGATAAATAACCACCGTCAGTCCATTGGGTTATCAGCCTTAACCTTTAGCATGGAGGCCTATCATTATGCTGCTGATCACAACGCATATATGATTTCTCAGGGAATACTTAGTCATGATGGTTTTAACAAAAGAGCCTCCGGAATTTCCAGGGATTTTAGGGCGGACTTTGTAGGGGAAAACGTTGCAAAGGATTATGCCAGCCCGGAAACTGCACTGGAAGGATGGTTGGAAAGCACCTCGCACAAAGGCACTATTGAAGGCGACTTTACCCACACCACTTTAAGTATAGCCTATGATGCCGAAGATAACCCGTACTACACTCAAATCTTCTTCCGGCTGCAGAATTAACGCTAAACTCAACTACTTCCTGTTACGATCCGGAATTGGTATTGCAAGACATTCTTTTACCAAATTGCAAAGCTTTTGTACCTTTAAACGAAAAGCATGGCAGTAGCTCCACCTTTTAATCTGAACCAATGGATAGCGGAACACCGTGATATCCTAAAACCCCCTGTAGGGAATAAAAACTTATACAAAGATGCCGGCGATTACATTGTAATGGTCGTTGCCGGACCTAATGCGCGTAAAGATTATCATTACAATGAGACCGAGGAGCTCTTTTACCAATTAGAAGGAAATATAGAGGTGCATATTCAGGAAGATGGGCAGAAGAAGACCATGAAGTTAGGGCCCGGGGATATGTACCTGCATCCCGCCAGGGTTCCCCACTCTCCCGTACGCAAAGAAGGTTCTATTGGTTTGGTTATTGAAAGAAAACGGGATGATCTAGCAGTAAAAGATGGTCTTTTATGGTTTTGTGACAATTGCAACCATCGCTTGCATGAGGTCTATTTCACACTTCATGATATAGAAAAGGATTTTTTGCAACACTTTAGGAACTTTTATAGTTCCAAAGAACTCCGGACCTGTGACAATTGCGGCACTGTTATGCCTACCGACCCGCGTTTTGTTGCCGAAGAATAGTTTCAAATGGAACTAACCGCTAAAATAATTACCGTAATTGTGGCCCTGCTACATCTTTATTTCTTGTGGTTGGAAATGTTTGCCTGGACCACAAAGGCCAAAAAAGTGTTTAAAAAGTTTCCGGAACACCTTTTCGAACCTACCAGGGCCATGGCAGCAAATCAGGGTCTATATAACGGATTTCTATCTGCAGGTTTGCTCTGGTCCTTGCTTATAACAGATGCCTTATGGTCCGTTTATGTAGCCGTGTTCTTTTTAGGTTGTGTGGCGGTAGCAGGGATTTATGGTGCCCTTACCGTATCCAAGAAAATATTCTACATCCAGGGGTTACCCGCACTGGTAGGTATAGCCTTTTATCTGTTCGTTATATTTGATTAAAGCTGCCCTGGAAATTCCTATTCTTTGTAGTTTTGTTTGAGTTACAACAGAATTGAATCAAAACGTTATAAATGATTGAAACTGCCAACGACTTCGGGATTGATGAAGCCTTAAAAACCCTGGGGGTTAAACCGATCAATGAAGGAACCTCAACCGGTTCCAATACCTTCGGTTCCGGGGAAACCATAGTATCGTATTCTCCTGTTGACGGCAGGAGTATTGGAAAGGTCAAAAGCACTACACGGGAAGAGTATGATGCGGTGATAGATACTGCTTCCAAAGCTTTTGTCCAATGGCGGATGATCCCTGCTCCGAGAAGAGGTGAGATTGTTCGCCAGTTTGGTGACAAACTTCGAACTCTAAAAGAACCTTTAGGAAAACTGGTCTCTTATGAAATGGGAAAATCATATCAGGAGGGTCTGGGCGAGGTTCAGGAAATGATAGACATCTGTGATTTCGCCGTGGGTCTTTCAAGACAATTGCACGGATTTACCATGCACTCGGAACGTCCCTTGCACAGAATGTACGAACAATATCATCCTTTGGGTATCGTTGGAATTATTTCGGCTTTTAACTTCCCCGTTGCCGTTTGGGCCTGGAACACTGCCCTGGCGTGGATATGCGGTGACGTCTGTGTTTGGAAACCTTCTGAAAAAACACCCTTGTGTGGTATAGCTTGCCAAAACATTATAGCGCAGGTATTAAAAGAAAATGCGCTCCCTGAGGGAATTTCCTGCCTCATCAATGGGGACTATACTGTTGGTGAGTTCATGACCGCTGACAATCGCGTTCCGTTGCTTTCGGCCACAGGTTCTATTCGAATGGGGAAGATAGTAGCACAGGCTGTTGCGGGGCGTTTGGGAAGATCCTTACTCGAACTGGGCGGTAATAATGCCATTATTGTTACCCCGGATGCCGATATTAAAATGACCATTATTGGAGCAGTGTTTGGCGCTGTGGGCACGGCAGGGCAACGCTGTACCTCCACACGGCGGTTAATTGTTCACGAAACGGTATATGAGCAGGTAAAAAATGCTTTGATAGCAGCCTACAAGCAGTTGCGTATTGGAAATCCTTTGGATGAACAAAATCATGTAGGGCCATTGATCGATACGGGAGCCGTGGAAGCCTATCAACAAGCGCTTGAAAAAGTAACTCGGGAAGGGGGTGCTATTCTGGTTGAAGGTGGGGTACTTCAGGGGGAAGGATATGAAAGTGGCTGCTATGTTAAACCTGCGATAGTTGAGGCCGAAAATTCCTTTCAAATTGTCCAGGACGAGACCTTTGCACCAATTTTGTATTTACTTCGGTATTCCGGGGATGTTGAAAATGCTATTGAATTGCAAAACAGTGTAGTCCAGGGACTATCTTCCGCAATTATGACCAACAATTTACGTGAGGCCGAGAAATTTCTTTCAGCTTCAGGAAGCGACTGTGGTATTGCCAATGTTAACATAGGCACCTCTGGCGCAGAAATAGGAGGCGCATTTGGAGGTGAAAAAGAAACCGGAGGTGGTCGGGAAAGTGGATCCGACGCTTGGAAGGTTTATATGAGAAGACAGACCAATACTATTAATTACTCTACAGAACTTCCGCTAGCACAGGGAATTCAATTCAACTTATAAAAAAACCGCCAACCCTAGCAGGTCAGCGGTTTTAAAACCAACTTAACTAACTCAAACTTAAATATTGTGTACCCTACTTCAATGCCGGAACTTTGTCGGGAGAAATAGGGCATTCTGTTAAATAACTACATACAAATTTCCAGAATTTTTATCTGGATCTTCACGGGTATCTTACCATCGGTAAAGAAAATTGTATGAATGGTAAGAAATAGCTTTTAACCAGATATTGGATATACGAAATCCACGCTTTGTCCGGTTTTTGATTTTCCCTTTTTTTAAGAATTTCATTAGAAAATTTTAACTTTTTCCAATAGTTTTTTAATAATTTGGTGCTATAAACACTATACCCTGGCGCCATGACTAATTCCCTATCCTATCTTATAGGCATTATTCTGACTATAGTGATAGGTACTTTTCTTTACTTTACGTTGTGCAGCGACTGTCGTTTGACATCCGTACAGCCTGAGATCACCGACCAAGAAATTAAACCCGGGGAAACCCCGGAACCGACCTCTTTTCCCTTTGCTATTCAGCATAGCGATCTCACCTTGAAGACTGAGGATAATTTTAATTTTGATATCGCCTCCGGGGCTTTTAAAATTCCGGTTTCATTTGAGGTAAACAAGAGAATTGAACGTTTGAAAACCTATTTGCTTGAAAATTCCGATAAGGCTGTTACCATTACGGGGCTTTACCTGCCCTCGGAAAAGAATTCAACCGCCTGGCCAAATTTAGGGCTTGCGCGTGCTAATTCGGTCAAGAACTATCTTGTTGGATCAGGGATCCCATCCGTCCAAACCAACACTACGGGAAAATCCAATAAGGAACTGGTTCCCCGGGCCAATACGTTGCTGGGACCTGTAGAATACCTTTTGGTGGATAGGGTTGAAAACGAGGAATCGCTTAAAGCGCTTTATGAAAAGATCACTAAAGATCCTTTGGTACTCTATTTTGAAACCGGAGAGGCTACGTTAATCCTTAGCCCCGAACAGCGCAAAAAAGTAGCGGATATTGCCAGATACCTGGATAAAGTAGAAGGTGCCGGTTGCTCTGTAGTAGGCCATACGGATAATACAGGCCAACGCGCCAGCAATATTGCTTTGGCCCAAAACAGGGCAGATTTTGTAAAAGCCTTTCTGATTAGAAACGGAATCCCGGAAACGAAGGTGGTCAGCTCCTCCAAAGGGTCTGATGCTCCCTTGGCCTCCAATGAAACGGAAGAAGGACGCTCAAAGAACAGGAGGACCGTAGTTACCTTAAATTAATCGCTAACCGTATAAACTTTGTAAAAATGGATTTTGATAACATTTGGTGCTGGTTAATCCCTTTATTAGTAGGAGCTGTCTGTGCTATTATAGGGTACTATTGGGGTAAAAGCAAACACGAGGTAACAGATAACACTGCAGAAGTAAAATCACTTCAGGACAGCAATGCCCAACTACAAAAAGACCTGGATGCCTGCCATAAAAAGCTCGCTGATGCAGTCGCTGACCTGGACAGCACCCCGGAAACCGAAAAAAATATGGTTTCCGCTATAGCCCAGGAACCTCCCGTGATAGCATTTGATGCCAATGCTGCTAAAGCGGCTTTCGGAAAACGTGTAAAGCAAGACGATCTAAAAATTGTAGAAGGAATTGGTCCCAAAATAGAAGGACTGTTTCACAACTTTGGGATCAAGACCTGGAAAGCCCTATCTGAGGTCTCCGTTGCCAAGTGTCAGGAAGTACTGAATTCCGGTGGGGATCGTTACCGCATTCACGATCCTGCCTCCTGGCCCATGCAAGCTAAAATGGCGTATGAAGGCAAATGGAAAGAACTGATAAAATGGCAGGATGAACATAAAGCTGGCAAATTTTAGCCTGGCGGTAGCACACCAGAAAAACCAGCTTATGTATCAGCTCTTTTAGTTTCTGCCCCGCTCACCCGGGTATAAGGTATATACCGGATCGCTCTGCCAAAATTCTTTGGTATCCACATTCATAATGGTCAAAGCTCCTTTAAAAGCGGCACCGGTATCCAGGTTCCAAACGTTTGCTTTTTTTTGAGGTACAGCATGCCCTGTTTTGGATAAGGGGGTGTGCCCTATAAAGATCTCCTGATAATGCGTCAGGCGTTTTGGGAATGCATCATCGCCCGGGCTTAATGAGGGATCTATAGCTTTGGCCAATTCCCAAAGCGTGCGGTCCCAATAAAAAAGTTGTTCAAAGTATTCATATGCTATTCCCTTTAAATTGGTATATCCGGCATGCAAATACAGTCTTTTGTCGTCATCCAAATAGGTGTTCTCCAATGAGGAATAAAATTCCAAATGACGATCCCACTTCCCCTTCTCCACAGTGAGGTACGATATTTTGGTGGCCTCTCCCCCATGGGCCAACCATTGGGGATTCTCCTCTCCGGTCAACATCCATTCCCGGCAAAGTTCGTCATGATTTCCACGCAAAAATGTGCAGTTATGACTTTCACCCAACGCAATGAGAAATTCCACTGTTTCAAAAGCATGACTCCAACCATCTACATAATCTCCCAAAAAAATAAGGTGATCCTCCATTCCAATAGCGGCACGTTCCAAAACTTGCTCCAAGGCTTTTAAACTTGAATGAATATCCCCGATTACAAATTTTCCCATAAAAATTTTTGGCAATATTAGAAACTATTGCTGGCACTCACGGCAATTTAACGTAAAGTTTTGTGGGCTTCTGCAATACATAATTTCTGTGTACCTTGTCCTTAACATTTAGAATTCAAAATGAACAAGGTATACTGTATTGGCGAGTTGTTAATTGATTTTGTTGCGGAAAACCAAGGCAATGATTTATCCAAAGCAGTAGAATTCAAAAAAAAAGCGGGAGGTGCTCCGGCTAACGTTGCTGCGGCCATCTCGAGGTTAGGGGGCAAAAGTACATTTATCGGTTGTGTAGGTAAGGATCCTTTTGGCACCTTTCTGTTGAACGTACTTGGTCGTGAAAATGTGGATATCTCCTTCGCCCAGCGTTCTAAAACATTTACCACTTTGGCCTTTGTTTCTCTGGCAGAGGATGGGGAACGGGACTTTGTTTTTAGTCGGGGGGCAGACAAAGAGCTCAAATATGACTCTACCATAAAAAAGAATTTTAACCGGAATTTGGTGCACTTTGGCGCTGCTACTGCTTTATTGGGAGGGCCTTTGGAAGAGGCGTACAGCCATTATCTTTTTGATGCGCTAACACAGGACTCTTTTATTAGTTTTGATCCCAATTACAGAGCAGACTTGTGGAAAGAAGATGAAACAACTTTTATAAAAAAATGTCTTCCCTTCGTTGAAAAATCCCATTTGTGCAAGTTCAGCCTGGAAGAGGCCCAACTCTTAACCGGAAAGGAGACTCCTGAAGAATCTTGCGGCTCTTTGCATACCATTGGGGCTAAAATTATCGCAATTACGCTTGGCAAAGAGGGCACTTTGGTGAGCAATGGCCAGCACTCTAAAATTGTGCCTAGCATTAAAGTACATGCTGTTGATACCACAGGTGCCGGAGATGCCTTTATTGGTTGTCTTTTATACCAGATAGCCCTTCTTGATGATTTCAAGACTGTTTTTTCGCAATGGGACCTCTTGGTGAAAATGGTGGAGAAGGCGAATAAAGCCGGAGCATGGACCACCACAAAATACGGTGCCATCAATGCACTTCCCAGTCTAAATCAATTAGAATCATAGCATGAATCAGGCAGTTTTGCACAAATTACTTGCCTCAAAGCAGGGAGATAAAGACGTAAAATCATTTTTTGAACTGCGTTTAGCTACCAATCTAACGCTTATCAAGGAGGCCTTTTTTAAGATCTATCCCGATGCCCATACTGCTTTCCGGGATCTATTACAGCTTCTTGAAGCGCTGTTTTCAAAACGTCCTGGGTATTTAAAAACCCAGGATATCGAAAGAATTAACACTGAAGCCTGGTACCGTTCGGAACAATTGGTTGGCATGCAATTATATGTGGATCACTTTAGTAAAGATCTAAAAGGGCTCCGGAACAAGATTTCCTACCTGGAACAGTTAGGTATTAATTTTCT
Organism: Croceivirga sp.; assembly: GCA_028284285.1. Taxonomy (GTDB): domain Bacteria; phylum Bacteroidota; class Bacteroidia; order Flavobacteriales; family Flavobacteriaceae; genus Croceivirga. Next base: position 33,164 of record JANQSA010000029.1, on the reverse strand, counting down.
GCATTTAATGCCTATTACCACACGGCCAAAGGGCGAAAACGACGGAGGGTATGCCGTAAACAGCCATACGGAAATAGACCCTAAATATGGAACCCGAAAAGATTTGGATGCCCTTACTGCTTTAATGCGCAGCAAAAACATGTATCTAATGTTGGATTTTGTGGTGAATCACACCTCTGATGAGCATAAATGGGCACTGAAGGCAAAAGCGGGCGAAAAGAAATACCAAAATTACTATTATACTTACGCGGACCGAACCATCCCGGAGGAATTTGAAAAAACCCTGCCGGAGGTCTTCCCAAAAACCGCCCCCGGGAACTATACCTATGTGCCGGAAATGAATAAATGGGTAATGACCGCTTTCAATAATTACCAATGGGATTTGAACTATACGAACCCGGAGGTCTTTTTGGAAATGTTGACCAACCTGGTAGAACTGTCCAATCTCGGAGTGGATGTGGTGCGTTTTGATGCGCTGGCTTTCCTATGGAAAAAAATGGGTACGATCTCACAAAACCTGGAGGAGGCACACATCATCGTTTTCCTATACCGCATGTGCTTGCAGGTGGTAGCGCCGAGCACTATCTTACTCGCTGAGGCTATTGTGGCCCCCCGGGATATCGTAAAATATTTTGGTGAAGATATCCGAACCGGGAACGAATGTGAAATAGCGTACAATGCCTCTCTGATGGCCCTGCTTTGGAATTCCATTGCCACCAAAAAAACGGCTTTGCTGTACAAAAGTTTGATCAATGAATCCAAAAAACCCAGGGAATGTACCTGGATCAATTATATCCGATGCCATGACGATATTGGACTGGGCCTGGATGACCAACACATACAAGAGTTGGGCTGGAACCCACAGGGCCACAGGAAGTTCCTGCTGGACTATTACTGTCAACGTATAGGGTGGTCTCCGGCGAAAGGACTCCTTTTTATGTATAACCCCAAAACGGGAGATGGCCGCATTACCGGAAGTGCGGCTTCACTGCTGGGGTTGGAAAAAGCGCTGGAAACCAACGACCAGGAATTGTTGGAACAATCCCAGAATAAAATACTAATGCTACACAGCATTGTACTCTCATTTGGAGGTATTCCTTTGATCTATGCAGGAGATGAAATAGGGACATTAAATGACTATACCTTTTTGGAAGATGAAGTAAAAAAAACGGACAACCGATGGGTGAACCGGCCTCAACAGGATTGGAAATTAATCAAGACATTAGGTGAAAAGGATTCGGTTCATTCCCGAATCTTTAACCGAATAAAACGTTTGATTACACTCAGAAAAGCCAACCCCGTATTTGCGGATAACGAAAACACCAGGCTTCACCAAACCGGAAACGAGCACATTCTAATTTATGAAAGAACTGCTGAGTCCGGTACTGGTATCCTGGTCCTCTGTAATTTTGATGAACATCCTCAGGTAGTAGACAGTAGTTGGATGGCAAAACTCGATTATCTAAGGGATCAAAAATTCCACGATCTTATCGAAGATACCGTTAGTGAATTAAGAAGTGGCTTTTTGGAATTGTCCCCCTACCAGTTTCTGTGGTTAAAAAAATGGCATTAGGGCCTGTTAACATTAAACGGAAATCATGGATTTCCACCCCCGCCAGAAGCGCTTGTCGGGCTGGCTTGCCGTTCGGACGGGTTTTGATGATTCCTGCCCGTATGGCAGGCGGGTTTTTCGGATTTCGAGGCGTTTTTTTGGTAAACATAGCGGGCTACGTATCCAAAAAAGAACGAAGAAATGCGGAAAAAGGGTCAACCTGCCTGCCGGTTTACCCGCCACTGGTGAGCAGGCAGGAAAGCCACTTTTAGGGGTAGTGTTAACAGGCCCTAATTGTAGCGCACCTTCCTAAGAATTCTTTGAGACAGCTTTAACGACTGGTAGATGTTTCTATCCGTTTGTTTTAATATGGGCCGGGCGCGTTCCATTTGCTCCTTGGCCTCCTCAAACCCATTGAGATAACAAATGAGGTAGGTATCCGGCAGGTGTTTCAGATCAGCTTTTTCAGCAGGTTTTAAAGTGATCTTCTTCTCCAACTTATTTAAAAGTGTGTTGTTTACGTTAAGAATATGGTGCAAGGTCTTTCTATCATATTGCGGTGGCTCAAAAACCAATTCGCTGTTTATAAGGTAGTTTCCGTTCTCCAGGAAAGTTATCGTCACCTCTTCAAGCGGAAAATACTTCTGCTCTTTTCCCAATCCTAATTGTACGTACTCCAGGGTGGAGAAGGTGTCATCATCATGATGGATGGAGACTTCATCCAAGGTCGAATAAAACAGTTTAACCTGTTCGTTTATAAGTTCAATATCAACTCTGGAATAATAGGTTTTTTGTCCAACTTTTTTGGTGTTGCCCGCCCAGCAAACTACAAACTGCTCTTTAAATACCTTGTAGTTACTGGTCAAATCGGCATGTCTGTTGTTAATAAAATCTATAACCCCATCGAGCGTTAGCTCAATATTGTTTCGCGCATGATGTTCAATAGTAGTTACTTTTTCCGAATTGATGTCTTTCAATTCAATATCAAAAGCTTTAGGAAGGCTTATACTACCTTCCCTAAAAAAGACGGCACCCCCATAATACTTCCAGATATTTTTTCGCAATGCACAGACTTTGCCATTAGACTTGATGGTAACCAAACCAACCACTTTTCCTTCAGAAAGATGGGGGAAAGGAATGTTTTCATAGGAAATTAAAGGAGGATTGTCCAAATACGCATTGACCAGATTTTGAATCTTACTATCGTCAAAAAAATCTACCCCAACTATCTTGTTATCCTCATCTTCTACCCCTACGACAATGAAGGAGTTATTTTTAGGGTTGCTGTTCGCCAGAGCACAGACATGTTTTAAGAACTTGGCCTTCCCTTCTTTCTCTCCAATGGAAATAAACCTTTTCTTATCGTAAAAACTGTTCTCATCGTTGTGGGCCAAAAGGTTTTTGACAAGTAGACGTTTGTTAATCATGATTCCTTCTTGACTATTGAGGAACTAGCTTGAGCCGTAGGTAGCACTAAGAGGTCCGCAATATTCACATGATAAGGACGGGTTACCACAAAATAGATGATGTCTGCAATATCCTCCGCTTTTAGAGGGGCATATCCCTGGTATACCGCTTTGGCACGTTGGTCATCTCCTTTGAACCGTACATTGCTGAACTCGGTTTCCACTAAACCCGGGTTAACCGCTCCAACCCGGATGCCTAACTCATTTAAATCTATTCGCATTCCCTGGGTAATGGCATCTACGGCATGTTTGCTGGCGCAATATACATTGCCCCTGGGATACACCTCTTTTCCTGCCAGCGAACCAATATTTATGATATGACCTGATCTACGTTCTACCATACCCGGAAGGACTGCTTTTGATACGTAAAGGAGCCCTTTAACGTTTATATCCAGCATGGCATCCCAATCTTCCAAACTACCGTTTTGTATAGGATCTAAACCATGTGCGTTTCCCGCATTGTTCACCAACACATCGATCTTTGAAAATTCAGGCTCCAAAGAAGCTATTGCCCGAAACACCTCATCCCGATCCCTGACATCAAAATTCAAAGTAGCTATTTCGGTTTTTGCGGAAAGTTCCTGCTTTAACGCTTCCAAAAGCGCCTCTCTACGCCCGCACAGTACCAGTCGAAATCTATCTTCCGCAAAGGATTTTGCAGTGGCTTTCCCAATACCACTTGTAGCTCCAGTAATGAGAATTGTTTTTTTCATCTGTTTAAAATTTTTAACTATTTGAAAATAACATACTTAAAAACCCGCCTGCATCGGGCAGGTTTAAGAACTGATGCGATACTGCCAGCGGCAGGCAGGCACTCGTTGCTCTCGTTCTCTCATGAATTTGTTTTAATCATTGTTTCGTGTGAAGTTTTTGATTAAAAAAATTCATGCTCGTTTCACAAATCTTTTTTTAGGGTACTCTGGTTCCTTTTGCGGCTTCCAAAAGGATAAACCAATCCTGTAATTCCAAGGTAATTTCGGTAGCAGCAATAGCCGCGTTTAAACGCTCTTTATTAGTTGTCCCGACAACGGGATAGACCAAAGCAGGATGTTTTAAAATAAAAGCCAGTAAAAGTTGACTCTCATCCGCTTTGTACTTTTCCGTTAAATCCTCCATTACCGCCTTTATACGTACAGTTTGTGCACTCTCTTCTTTGAAATAGTGTCCCAAAGGACTCCACGCCATGGCCATACGATTGTGGACCATACAATCATCAAAAACCCCATTCTCCATGGCTTCAGTCTGTGTTAAGGAAAACGCTACCTGATTGGCTTCAACAGGAATAGCGGTTTCCAGCAAACGTATTTGCGATGGAGAAAAATTGGACACCCCAAACCGCTTTATTTTGCCCTGTGACTTCAAGGTTTCTACCGCTTGCGCTACTTCATCAGGAATCATTAAGGGACTGGGCCTGTGCAACAGAAAAAAATCCAAGTATTCCGTTTGCAATTTTTTTAGCGATTGCTCCGCAGACCAAATAATGTATTCCGAATCGTATTGATAATGCTTTACGCGATTATCTCTACCCCTTGTCATCTGAATTCCGCATTTTGAAATTAGCTGAAGGTCTTCCCTGGGAATCCCACTCTCTGAAAAAGCAGTGCCAAATGCAGTTTCATTTCCATAATCGCCGTAAATATCTGCGTGATCAAAAACGGTTATACCATTATCCATGCAATGGATCAGCAAATCAGTAAATTCATTCCGGGAAAGTTCCTTTCCCCAGTTTCCCCAGGTCATTGTTCCCGCAATAATTCTGGACGAAAAAGTAGTTAAACTCATGAATGTGAAAATAACTATAAATCCCTTAAAGGGGTCATAAAACTTGGGGTTCGCAGCTTTTTTTAACCAATAATTAACAGGTCGATTTTAAATAAATTTTCATTTTGCAGCTTGATACAAACCAGACCTGACAATCACGTTTTTATGGAGGAAAATACTACGATTGACATTGCTGCCGTGAATGAAAAAATTGCCCAGGAAAGCACATTTATTCGTTTATTGAAGCAGGAGATGAACAAAGCCATTGTTGGTCAAAAACAGATGGTGGATCGCCTGTTGATTGGTCTCTTGGGGCAGGGGCATATTTTGCTGGAAGGTGTTCCGGGACTCGCCAAGACACTGGCTATTAATACTTTAGCCAAAGCGGTAAAAGGAAATTTTAGCCGTATACAGTTTACCCCGGACCTGCTGCCGGCTGATGTCATAGGAACACTTATTTACAATATAAAGGAGAACGACTTTTCTATAAAGAAGGGTCCCATTTTCGCCAATTTTGTGCTGGCAGATGAGATTAACAGAGCTCCTGCAAAAGTACAGTCTGCCTTGTTGGAGGCTATGCAGGAAAAACAAGTAACTATTGGGGACGAAACTTTTATTCTGGATAAACCTTTCCTGGTAATGGCTACCCAAAACCCGGTAGAACAAGAGGGTACTTACCCCCTTCCGGAAGCCCAGGTGGATCGGTTTATGCTGAAGACCGTGATTGACTACCCCAAGTTAACAGAGGAACAGTTGATCATCCGCCAAAATTTGAACGGAACTACCGAACCCATAAAACCTGTGGTTTCCTTAAAGCAAATTCTCTCCGCTCAACAAGCGGTCAGAGAGGTGTACATGGATGAAAAAATTGAGAAATACATCCTTGATCTTATTTTTGCTACCCGTTATCCGGAAAAATATGACCTGGAAAACTTAAAGCCTTTGATCAATTTTGGTGCCTCACCCAGGGGCAGTATCAATCTTGCCATTGCTTCCAAGTGTTACGCCTTTATCCAACAAAGGGGATATGTAATTCCGGAAGATGTGCGTGCTGTGGTACACGATGTGTTAAGGCATAGGATAGGCATTACCTACGAGGCAGAAGCGGAAAACATTACTTCGGAGGAAATCATTAACAAAATAGTCAACCAGGTAGAAGTACCTTAACCGTTCAATGTTTCTTGTTCAATGTTCAAATTGGTTTTGAACCTGAAACTTTAAACTTTGAACCCCATGGATACAAAGGAGCTTTTAAAAAAGGTACGAAAGATTGAAATAAAAACGCGACGGCTGTCTGATCATCTTTTTGGCGGCGAGTACCATTCCACTTTTAAAGGAAGGGGGATGACTTTCAGCGAAGTAAGACAGTACCAATTTGGAGATGATGTAAGGGCTATAGACTGGAATGTAACTGCCAGGTACAACGAGCCTTTTGTAAAGGTTTTTGAAGAGGAACGCGAACTGACCATGATGTTATTGGTGGATGTTAGCGGATCGGAACTCTTCGGCACGGCTAACCAGTTCAAAAAAGAGGTGGTTACAGAAATTTCGGCCACTTTGGCGTTCTCTGCCATGCAGAATAACGATAAGGTGGGCTTAATTTTGTTTTCAGATGAAGTGGAGCTGTTTATCCCTCCCAAAAAAGGAAAAAGCCATGTGCTACGGATTATTCGTGAGCTCCTGGAATTTGAACCGAAGAGTCTGAAAACCGACATTGCGGAAGCCCTAAAATTTCTCATGAATGTGATGAAGAAAAGGGCAATTGTTTTTGTACTGTCGGATTTTATTGCAGAAAATTATGCGGACACCCTGCGAATTGTTGGCAATAAACACGACGCTACCGGAATTAGGGTATACGACGAAAAAGAAGAATACATTCCCAATCTGGGATTAATTCAGGTCCAGGATGCGGAGACCGGTAAACTGCAGTTGGTCAATACCAGTTCCAAAGAAGTCCGACACAACTATTGGAGGTATCATTCGGAACGCGTGGATTACTTTAATGAAGCTTTTACTAAATCCGGTAATGGCATTATTAGTTGCAGGGTAGATGAAAGTTATGTTAAAAAGTTGTTGGGATATTTTAAACGAAGAGGATAGCGTGACAGCGCTACGCTCGGTTTTTTGGAGTTTCGGGCCAGGCAAGTTATGGAATGCCGTATTGCCGGCTTTGTTGTTCTGTATGGGGCCATTTGCTTTATTTTCCCAATCTCCCAGTCATGTAAAAGCGAGCATCGATACGGCCAGTATTAAGATTGGAGAACAAATTAACTACGAGATTACGGTAGAAACAGATTCCACCAACCTGGTATATTTTCCGGAAGATCAAACCTTTTCCCCATTGGAAATGGTGGAGGTTTTAAAAACCGATACGACCAAAAGTAAAGACCGGATAACGCTACAACGTATTTATGCGCTTACCCAATTTGACAGCGGTGCTTACACCATCCCTCCCCAACGCATCGCTATCAATGAACAACCTTTCTTTACCGATTCTTTTCATATCAAAGTGGCTAACGTTGCAGTGGATACTACAAAGCAAAAGCTTTATGATATAAAACCCCTTATAAAAGTGGATCGCAGCTTTGCCAGTGTATGGAAATGGTTACTATGGATACTGCTGGGATTAGCAATAATTGGTGGTTTGGTCTACTGGTTTTTCTTCAGAAAAAAACCGTTGACCGAAGAGGAAAAAGTAGCGTTACTCCCTCCCTATGACAGGGCCATATTGCAATTAAAAGAACTGGAAAATTCCCGATACCTTATCCAGGATGAGTTTAAAAAGTATTATTCTGAGCTAACAGGTATAGTTAGATCCTATCTGGAAGAAGAAGTTCAGGTATCTGCTTTGGAAAGTACCACAGATCAGCTTATTCAACGCCTTGAGCTATTAAAAGATGCCAAAGCGTTAAACCTGGAAGAAGATACCTTATTACAGTTTAAAAAAGTACTTAAAACCGCCGATCTGGTCAAATTTGCCAAGTCCAAACCTCCTATCGCTGTAGCCGAAGCGGATAGAAAATCCCTGGAGTTGGTGGTCATAAAAACAAAAGAAGCTCTTCCGGAACCAGAAGAATCCAACCTGCCATTGGATGAAGAACATATAAAAACATTAGAAAAGAAGCAAAGGAGGAAGCGCATCTGGACCGCTGCAGCAGTACTTGCCGGCTTAATTGTTTTAAGTATGAGTGGGGCTATAGCGTATTACGGATTTGATGATGTGAAGGACACCTTACTTCGGCATCCCACCAAAAGATTATTAGAAAGTGAATGGATTGGCAGCTCGTATGGCTACCCGCCAATTGATGTGGAAACTCCAAGGGTTCTTTTACGCAAAGAACTTCCGCAACCCAGTCCGGCAGATAGTATACAAACGGCACAGTTTTTTAATTTTACAAGTGAAGTGGATGTATTCTCCATTTCTGTTTCAGTGGTCACCTATCAAAACGGGAAGCCTCTGGATTTCGAAAAAGCCGTAGAACAGTTTCTGGTCAAGCTTGAAGACAACGGCGCTAAAAACCTTATCGCCAAAAATGAAGAAGCGTATACCAAAAGCGGAATACAGGGATTAAAAACGTTTGGTTCTTATCAGACGAAGCTTCCCGATTCTGATAAGATCGTACGAACAAAATATACCTCATTGCTATTTGGCGGCAATGGATTCAAGCAAAAACTCACCATCTCATGGGCCGACGGGGATAACTACGCAGAACAAATAGTGCAGCGCATTTTAGCTTCGGTAGATGTAAAAACACAAGTCTGATGTTTGAAAATGTAGAATTTGCAAATCCGGAATTTTTTTGGCTATTGCTATTGTTGCCTCTAGCCATACTGTGGTATGTCCTTACCCGAAGGGAGCAAATGGCCTCTCTTAAACTTTCGTCTTCCAGGGCTTTTATTTCATCCGGTTGGTTAGTAAAATTAAAACCATTTCTTATGGGTTTGCGCCTATTAGCCCTTTCTGCGGTTATTACGGCTTTAGCCCGCCCGCAAACAGAGGATATTTCTACCCGAACAAAAACTACCAAAGGGATAGATATTGTTATGGCCATTGATGTGTCTTCCAGTATGCTGGCCCGGGACCTGAAGCCAAATCGACTTGCTGCCTTGAAGGAAGTGGCCGCAGAATTTGTTAAAAAGCGCCCTAATGACAGAATAGGACTGGTAGCTTATGCCGGGGAAAGCTATACCAAAACACCTATCACCAGTGATAAAACTATTGTGCTTCGCGCTTTAAAAGATATTATTTACGGTCAATTGGAAGACGGTACTGCGATAGGCATGGGTTTGGCTACTTCGGTGAATCGGTTAAAAGAAAGTAAAGCTATAAGCAAGGTCATTATTCTTTTAACGGATGGCGTAAACAATTCCGGTTTTATCGAACCACAGACAGCAGCGGATCTTGCCGTGGAATACGATATCAAGACCTACACCATTGGTCTGGGGACCAACGGAAACGCCCTTACCCCAGTCCGCTACAAGCCAGATGGTTCTTTTCAATACGGAATGCGCCAGGTGGAAATTGACGAAAAACTTTTACAGGATATCGCCGACGTCACGGGTGGAAAATACTTTAGGGCTACCGATAACGAAAAACTGGAGGAAATCTACAACGAGATCAACAAGTTGGAGAAAACCGAAATAGAGGAGTTTAAATATTACCGATACGAGGAAAAATTTCGCCCTTTGGTGTTTTTGGCAGGAATATTTTTATTGTTAGAATGGGTGCTACGCAGTACCTTATTTAAAAGTTTTATATAAAGCAATGGTGCAGTTTGATGAAAAATTATATTTCTATTTACTCGGGATTATCCCGGTAATGGTCTTGCTGTTCTTAATGCTACAGGTTTGGAAAAGAAGTAAGCAACGTGAGTTTGCCAATACCCGACTTCTTAAAAAATTGGCGCCGGAACGGTCCAGTTTCAAATCCACCATAAAACTGATTACACTGCTTACTGGCATTGCATTTCTTGTTTTGGCATTGGTAAACCCAAAAATTGGAACCAAATTGGAAACCGTGAAGCGTGAAGGGGTAGACATCGTTTTTGCTGTGGACGTTTCAAAAAGCATGTTGGCCGAAGACATTGCACCAAACCGTCTTGAAAAGGCAAAACGTCTGGTCTCCGAAATAATCAATCAGCTTGGAAGCGACAGAATAGGGATCATAGCGTATGCGGGGCAAGCCTTTCCCCAGTTACCAATAACCACGGATTACGGAGCTGCCAAAATGTTTTTGCAGAGCATGAATACAGATATGTTGTCCTCTCAGGGAACTGCTATAAATTCTGCAATAGACCTGGCGGCTACCTATTTTAATGATGCTGAACAAACCAACAGGGTATTGTTCATAGTTTCCGATGGAGAAGACCATTCAGAGGGCTCTACTACGGAAGCGGTAGAACGTGCCATTCAAAATGGCATTAGCATCTATACTATTGGCGTAGGTAAGGCAAAAGGAGCGCCTATCCCTATAAAACGGAACGGCGTAGTAGAAAGCTTAAAGAAAAACTCGGAAGGAGAAGTAGTCATCAGCAGGTTAAACGAACCTGTACTCACGCAGATTGCCAACATGGGAAATGGACAATATATCAATGGTTCCTATACCGAAGATGCGGTAAATTTCATCAAAGAAGAATTGGCAAAAATGGATAAAAAGGAATTTGAGGCCAAACAATTTGCAGAGTATAAAGATCAATTTCAATGGTTTCTGGGAATTGCGGCCTTCTTCCTATTTTTAGACATTTTCATTTTGGACAGAAAAACAAAATGGTTAAAGAAGTTAAACCTTTTTAACGAACATGACAATGTGTAATAAAAAAGTGCTATCCCTCATTCTATTTTCTTTTTCGATCCTTTCCCTGGCTCAGCAAGGTGGCGAAGACGCTTCCGATACCTCTCCACGTAAAGAGCGCCAATCCAGGAATTTGACCTATGAGGCCAACCAGGATTTAGTCCAAAACGATTTTATCCAGGCAGAAGGCAATTACCGAAAGGCCATAGCAAAAAACAATGAAAATGTAACGGCACCCTACAACCTGGGAAGGGCGTATTACAACCGGGAAAGCTATGCGGAGGCGTTTTCCCGTTTTAAGGAAGCCGGAGAACAGGCTGATGAAAAACCTACCAAACACAAGGCGTATCATAACATGGGCAATGTTTTCATGAACAATAAGGAATATCAAAAAGCTGTTGAAGCCTACAAAGAGGCCTTGAGAAACAACCCAAATGATGAAGAGACCCGTTATAATCTGGCTTTGGCGAAAGAGATGTTAAAAAAGCAACAAAACGATCAGAAAAACGACCAGAACCAGGACGACAAAAAGAACGATCAGGATAAGGATAATAAAGAGAAAAACCAGGATCAAAACAAAGAAGGCGATCAGAATAAAGACCAAGAGGGGGATCAGAAAGATGATCAGAACCAGGATAAAGGAGATGAAGGCGATAAAGGTCAGGAAAAACCCGAGGAAAACAAAAAAGGAGAAGGGGAAGAAAAACAGGAACAGAAAAAGCAACCCAATCAGGGAGAAGAGCCGGAAAAACAACAACGCCCCAGGCCCAACCAATTGTCCAAGCAGCAAATACAGAACCTTCTAGAGGCTATGCAAAACGAGGAGAAAAAAGTGCAAGAGAAAATTGATGCCCAGAAGGTGAAAGGCAAGAAAATCAAAAACGAAAAGGACTGGTAGTGATTTTTTCCCATTTTCCATATGGTAAAAAGATATGTGGCCTGCTATTGTTAACAGTGGGACTCCTCTTTTCACAAACGGGGGATGAGGTGACCTTTGAAATGAAATTGAGCAAGGAAAAATTGGGAATTAACGAGCGGTTAAGGGTTGAGTTTGCCATGAACAAGGATGGCGACAATTTTAACCCCCCCAGTTTTGATGGTTTCCGTGTGGTAATGGGGCCTTCACAATCTATCTCGTCTTCCTGGGTCAACGGAAAACGCACTTTTTCAAAGTCGTATTCCTACATTCTTAAACCTACCCAACAAGGGACATTTACCATAGGTCAGGCAACCATTGAGATAGCAGGAAAAACCTATAAAACACTCCCGAATAGAGTAGTCATCACTCCAGCTGTAGATAACCCCAATGCCCCTAAAACAGCAGACGATGTGGCCGATGAGAGTTTGCATTTGGTAGCGGAAGTTTCCAAAGCAAACCCCTATTTAAATGAAGCAGTAACCGTTGTCTACAAGTTATATATTAGCCCCAATATTTCGGTTACCAATTTTAGACCTTTGGATAGCCCTAAATACAATAATTTCTGGAGTCAGGATATACCGGTAACCAAATACAATACCCAAAATACCACTTTTAAGGGGAAACCGTATCGGAGCGTAATATTGAAACGAATGGTGCTATACCCCCAAAAATCAGGGAGACTGGATATTGAGCCACTTTCATTGGAAATTTATGTAGATGTTCCCACCAATAGAAGGGACTTTTTTGGTGGGCGGATCTATACCCAAGCCAACAAGACCGTCTCCGCAGGAAAGCGCTCATTGAATGTACAACCATTGCCAGAGGCCGGCAAACCCCCTAATTTTAGTGGTGCAGTAGGAGAATTCAGTTTTACGGTTACTACTAGTAAAACCAGTCTTAATGCCTCCGAATCCCTTCAAGCTAAGGTAGAAGTAAATGGAAAAGGCAACCTAAAGCTTTTTCAGTTGCCTGAACCGGAATTGCCTAGTGCTTTGGAAGTATATGAACCTGAATTTGAAGAAAATGTACGTACTACCACCTCAGGGATGCAGGGTAAAATTTCAAACAACTATACCATTGTTCCCTCGTTCAGGGGACGCTATCCTATCCCCAGTATCTCCTTCAGCTACTTCAATCCCAAAACAGCGAGCTACAAGACCTTAAGCTCAGAAGAAATAACCGTGAATGTATTGGAAGGGCCGGCCGACAATCTTCAGACAACACCGGGAATAACGGGCAGACAGAAAATACCGATCACCTCCGGCAATCAATTTCATTTTATCAAAACCCAATCTGATCTCAGTACCATTAGCAGTTCCTATTTTTTCGGCTCAAAAACTTTTTATTTGTTGCTGTTTGGACCTCTTGTTTTCATTCCCCTCGTAATGTTTTATCGGAAAAAAAGAGCCGCAAATGCAGCGAATGTTGAAGGCAACAGATTAAAAACCGCAAATCGTTTGGCAAGAAAATATTTGTCCACCGCAAAAAAAGAATTAAACAATAAAGAAGGTTTTTATGTTGCCCTGGAGAAAGCCTTACACAATTACCTGAAGGCAAAGTTGAAAATAGAGACTTCGGAATTTAGTAAAGAGCGGATAGTAGGGTTACTGAATGACCAAAATGTGGATGAAACTACCATTTCTCAATTTATAGAACTCCTCACCAGCTGTGAGATGGCCAGGTACAGCCCAATTACAAATGTTCAGATGAAAGAGGATTATAAAAAAGCAAGTACGGTAATCTCTAAACTGGACAAACAATTATGAGAACATTTTTTTGGAGGGCCTTAGTTGTTTTTTTGTACTCCTTAGGAGCATACGCCCAGGAAGATCTTTCTTTTCAAAAGGCTACGGAGGCCTATAATCGAGGTGAATACCAAGCGGCTATCGGCTTTTACGAAAACATTCTGGAAAATGGTAAACACTCTGCCGAGCTTTATTTCAATTTAGGGAATTGTTACTACAAATTAGATGAGATAGGGCCAAGCATTTATTATTATGAAAAAGCCTTACTGCTGCAACCCAATGATAAGGAAACGCTGAATAATTTAAGGTTTGCACAGAATATGCGATTGGATGCTATTGAAGAAATGCCCAAAACAGCCATGGCAAAACTGCATAATGCCGTTGTTCTTGCCTTGACATTTGATCAATGGGCCGTCCTGGCAATACTAATGATCAGTATTTTTGTTTTGGGTTACATCATATATTATCTGCTGCATTCTGCCACCAAAAAAAGAATTGCCTTTATTACCGGTACAACGGCACTCTTCATTTCATTTTTCTCTGTTGCTATGGCGTATATGGCATTTCAGGACTTTAAATCGAAAGAGCCTGCCATTATTTTTGATCGGGAAGTTGCCGTGACTTCCGAACCCAATGAAAGAAGTGAAAAGGTCTTTGTATTACACGAAGGTACCAAAGTAAATATCCTGGACTCCCTGGATAACTGGATCAAGATAAAAATTGCGGATGGGCAAACAGGATGGATTCCCTCGGAAAGTCTTAAACCCTTAAAGGATTTTTAAAATTCCTTAACAAAAATATGATAGTATTACTGTTATATTTGTGAAAATCAACGCGGTGAATGCAACCAACCTCTTCATACTCACTTCACGGTGTCTTTTTATTTTTTGTTTGCTAGCTCCTTTGACTATTATCGATGATCTATCAAAAGAAGAATCCGTTGTTTTTGAACTGTGCGAAGAGGAACACCATAGTTGGGCAGAAAAAAAAATAGGTGAAAAATGCCCGTTAGCTCCAACTTCCCGGGATACTAAGCCGTATAACATAGCCGTGCACCATTTTGAAATGAATTTGAGCATGTTCCTGTATCAGGATTGCGATATGGAAATTCTTTTGCCCCCGCCCCGATAAATAGTGCTACACTATTAGATATCTTTATTATTTTATCATCGGCTCTCCAGAAAGCCGGAGTCAAAATTTAGTTTTTATGTTTAGACATGTAAAGAGTGATTTGCCAGCAAGCATTGTAGTTTTCTTTGTGGCGCTACCCCTATGTTTGGGAATTGCCCTGGCCAGTGGCGCCCCTCTTTTCTCCGGTTTAATAGCAGGCATAGTCGGGGGGATCATAGTGGGTTCATTGAGCGGCTCACAGATTGGGGTTAGCGGGCCAGCCGCCGGACTCGCTGCTATTGTTCTTACTGCTATTGGAACGCTTGGAGGTTACCAAAACTTTTTGCTGGCGGTAGTCATCGGAGGGATTATCCAGTTGCTTTTTGGGATACTTAAAGCCGGTATTATAGGGTATTATTTCCCGTCTTCCGTAATCAAAGGAATGCTTACGGGTATCGGGATTATTATTATCCTAAAACAAATCCCTCATTTTTTTGGTTACGATGCGGACCCTGAGGGAGATTTTTCCTTTTTTCAGGTAGACGGTGAAAACACCTTTTCGGAAATCATCAACACATTTAATTTTATTAGCCCGGGATCAACAATCATAGCGATGGTTGGTTTGGGTATCCTTATTCTATGGGAAAAGGTTCTAAAAAAGAAAGCCAAAATTTTTGAATTAGTACAGGGGCCTTTGGTAGCAGTGGTAGTAGGTATCCTATTTTATGTATTCACAAAGGACAATACATCAATTGCTATTGCCGGTGAGAACCTTGTAAGCGTTCCCGTTCCCGAAGACGCTTCCTCTTTTTTTAACCAATTTAGCTTCCCAAATTTTGGTGCCATAACCATGCCCGAAATTTGGATCACCGCTTTTACCATAGCTTTAGTGGCAAGTTTGGAAACCTTATTGTGTGTAGAGGCCACGGACAAGCTGGATCCACATAAAAGAGTTACCCCAACGAACAGGGAATTACTGGCGCAGGGAGCTGGGAATATAATCTCAGGATGCATTGGTGGGCTACCTGTTACACAGGTGATTGTACGCAGTTCAGCTAACATACAATCCGGAGGTCAAACCAAACTATCTGCTATTGTACATGGGTTTTTCTTATTAATTTCTATACTCCTCATCCCAAGGTTATTGAATATGATTCCCCTCTCTGTCCTGGCGGCTATTTTGTTTCTTGTGGGATATAAACTGGCCAAACCAACCCTTTTTAAAACCATGTATCAATTGGGTTGGAAACAATTTGTTCCATTTATCGTGACCGTATTAGGTATTGTGTTTACAGATCTTTTGGTAGGCATTGGCCTGGGACTAGGTGTAGGAATAGTGGTTATACTGATAAAAAGCTATCAAAACTCCCATTTTTTACACATTGAAGATAAAAGTAACGGTAAGCACAGGATTAAAATGACACTTGCCGAGGAAGTAACCTTCTTTAATAAAGGGGCCATTCTTAAAGAATTGGATAGTCTTCCCAATAGCTCGTACCTGGAGCTAGATGTAAGAAAAACACGTTATTTAGACAACGATATTGTAGAGATCCTTCAAGACTTCTCCGGAAAAGCCAAGGAGCGTAATATTGATATTAAACTTATTTCAGGGCATGGGGAAGTAGAAAACCCCGAGAGTTATATTGAATTTTTCAATTTGAGATCTAAAGTAACAGCATAACATGATAACACAGACCAAGGAGACCCAAGCTGCCTTAACCCCGGATGCAGCAATTTCTTTACTTAAAGAGGGTAATGACCGCTTTGTTTCCAGTAAGATGATCGAGCGGGATTTTATAAAACAAGTGGAGCAAACGGCTACCGGACAATACCCTTTTGCCACGATTTTGAGCTGTATTGATTCCAGGGTATCGGCAGAATTGGTCTTTGACCAGGGAGTTGGAGACGTCTTTAGCGTTAGGGTAGCGGGCAATATTGTAAACGAAGACCTTTTGGGCAGCATGGAGTTTGCTTGTAAACTTGCCGGCACTAAACTGATCGTGGTTTTAGGTCACACCAGTTGTGGAGCGGTAAAGGGTGCCTGCGATGATGCAAAAATGGGAAATCTAACACTGTTGTTAAGCAGAATACGAGCTGCGGTGGATGCCGTTCCGGAACCCTCTGATCCTGCTACCAGAACCTCTAAAAATTCTGAATTTGTAGACGCAGTGGCTGAAAAAAATGTAACATTGACTATTGAAAACATAAAACAACGAAGCACCGTATTACGCGATATGGAGGAGTATGGAGAAATAAAAATAGTAGGTGCTATGTACAACATTGCAGACGGTAAAATTCATTGGATGTGAGCAGAATCCACAAAAAGGAGAGCCAATGTTAAACTTGTATTGGCCGTTTCCATAACCCCAAATTTTTTATCTTCCCGGCAACAATACGTTTTATGTTTAAATATATAAAAGGAGATTTGTTTGGTGGCATAACCGCAGGAATTGTGGCGTTGCCTTTAGCACTTGCCTTTGGTGTTAGCTCCGGGCTAGGGCCCAGCGCAGGGTTATATGGTGCAATTTTTATTAGTTTTTTTGCAGCTCTGTTTGGTGGCACCAATACTCAGATCTCAGGACCTACGGCCCCCATGACAGCAGTGAGCATGGTCATAATTGCGGGTATTTTAGCCGTTAATGAGGGTGATGTTAATAAAGCGCTTCCCATTATACTGGCGGTATTCCTTCTGGCAGGTGTAATGCAGATAGGACTTGGCCTGTTAGGACTTGGTATGTATATAAAGTATATTCCATATCCAGTGGTTTCGGGATTTATGACTGCTATTGGGGTAATTATTCTTGTAACTCAAATTTTACCGGCCCTTGGGTATTACCCAAAAGAGGATGAGGCTTTTGTGGACGAATACATGCCGTTGGCGGAAGAAGAAATTCTGGAAAACATTCTGGAAGAAGAAGCAGGGGAGGGAATCTTGGTGTTAGAAGATTTTGAAGAGACCATAAAGCGCGCCAACAAGATAACCGCCGCAGATAAACTCAAGGAAGCACGGACATTAGCTGGCAAAGAAGCTTCCGGCGTTTTAGGTACCTTTAAGGTTCTTCCAAGAGCAATAGCGCAAATCAATTGGCTCGAACTCATCTTGACCTTGATTACCATTTGCATAATTTATGGTTTTAAAAGAATCACCAAAACAATCCCCAGTACATTGGTAGCGTTAATTGTAGTTTCCGGATTGGCGTATGGTTTTGGTTTGGATTACCGTCCCATCCAAAAGATTCCCGAAGGCCTTCCAATTCCCCAGTTGGAGATTTTCACCCAGTTTAAGTTCAGTGCTATTTCACCTTACATCTTTACATCACTTACGCTTGCTCTTTTGGGAGCCATTGACTCTTTGCTAACCTCCGTAGTGGCAGATAATATGACCAATACCAAACACAAACCCAATAAAGAATTAGTAGGCCAGGGCATCGGAAACACTGTTGGGGCTTTCTTTGGTGGTATTCCCGGAGCAGGGGCCACTATTCGAACTGTGGTTAACATAAATGCCGGAGGAAAGACAAAACTATCCGGTATGATCTCCGGTATACTCTTACTGATCATTTTGCTGGTCCTAGGGCCAGTAGCTTCGCAAATACCCGCTGCGGTATTGGCGGGCATTCTGGTAACAGTGGGCATTGGCGTTATGGATTACAAAGGGCTAAGAGCCATACCCTATCTGCCTAAAGACATCCACCTGGGACCTATTCGTCTGAGTTCTGAGGTAATCATCATGCTAACCGTTTTGGTTCTTTCGTCCATCTGGAATTTGGTATATGCTGTAGGCATTGGCCTTGTAATTGCCTCTTTAATGTTTATGAAAAAAATTGGGGATCTCACGGCAAAGCGCTCCGAGGTTAAACGCCTGGATGAAAAAGCCTGGCCTGATGAAAAGGGTTTTCCTAAAAAGTTTAAGGAAGAAGTGTTTATCAAACACTTAAAAGGCCCTCTCTTTTTTGGTTCTACCAGCGAATTTCAGCAGTTGGCCGAACAAATTCCCTACACCGCCTCCACGGTAATCATTCGTATGGAACTTATGCAGTATATGGACCAATCCGGATTATATGCTATGGAAGATGTATTGCAGGATTTAAAAAGAAAAAGGGTAACCGTGCTTTTTGTAAACATTTTGGACCAACCCCGCTATATGATGGAGCGTATTAATATTATTCCGGAGTTGATCCCTACAGAACATGTGTTTGATGATTTCGATACCTGTCTAGACTGGGTGGTGGTCAACGTAGAAGATGAATATCAACCCATTGACTAATCCCATAGCAACTTCAAAGTTATCACGCTTATTTCCAGGGAAAACAATACCCAAGGATTCACAAGTTGAAAAATACAGATAGGAATAACTTAATTGATATCGCTGGGGAAAGGTCTCTTTGATAAAGCATCGGTTGTCCACAGGAATTTCCTTATAAAGAGGGGTCCTTTGGTTATATCATTTTTTTAGAGGTGGCGGTACAGGTAGTAAATGCCTATATCTGCCACAACAATTTGCTACATTTGCTTTACGATTTGCCAAAAAACCATGATTGATACGATAAAGGAATATTTAGAGGAGGTAGAAAAGTTCACCGCGACCTCAATAGAGGAAATTGAACGCTTTCGGGTAAAGTATTTAGGTAAAAAGGGGGTTCTTAGTGAATTCTTTGCAGCGTTCAAAAATGTGCCTACCGATCAAAAAAAGGAATTTGGACAGGTTATCAATCAATTGAAGACCAGGGCTACCGAAAAAGTAAATCACCTAAAGGACTCTTTGGAAACAAATTCTTTGCCCTCGGGAAAATACGGAGATTTGACCCGGCCCGGGGAACCCCTACCCTTAGGGGCAAGGCATCCGATAGCGATTGTTAAAAACCAAATAATTGAAATCTTTTCCCGTATCGGGTTCAATGTCTCCGAAGGACCGGAGATTGAGGACGACTGGCACAATTTCTCGGCCTTAAATCTACCGGAACATCATCCTGCACGGGATATGCAAGACACCTTCTTTATACAGACCCATCCGGACATACTGTTACGTACACATACTTCTTCTGTTCAGGTGCGGTATATGGAAAAGCATCAACCTCCAATCCGTACCATATCTCCTGGAAAAGTGTATCGCAACGAAGCAATTTCCGCACGTTCCCATTGTTTTTTTCATCAGGTGGAAGGCCTATACGTAGACAGGGATGTTTCTTTTGCCGATTTGAAACAAACCTTGCAGTATTTCACCACCGAAATGTTTGGGAAATCAAAGATCAGACTACGTCCTTCTTATTTTCCTTTTACAGAACCCAGTGCAGAGTTAGACGTGTATTGGGGACTAACCAATGAAATTGATTACCGGATTACCAAAGGTACCGGATGGCTTGAAATTGGCGGTTGCGGTATGGTTGATCCTAATGTCCTGGCGAATTGCAAAATTGATCCCGAAGAGTATTCAGGTTTTGCTTTTGGGGTAGGTATAGACAGGATAGCCATGCTATTGTACCAGATACCGGATATTCGCATGCTAAGCGAAAATGATGTCCGTTTTCTGGAACAATTTAAGTCCTCGCTCTAACCTCATCTTTCGTCCGGTGGTAAGGGGATCCCATCGCAATTCTAATAGACCGCTACTATTTTAGGATCATTCGGATCTTCATGTCCGGAGTTGCATTCCCCTTATGCCTTAGTGAATGTAAAAACTATTCTACCGTAATGAAAATCCCTTCGCGGCCCACCAGGGGTGTACTTCAATAACCAATCGGCCCGCTTGGACTGCAGGATCCATATTGGCCAAACTGTCTGCCATTTGAAGAGTGGGCACGTTGTAAATGGTAATCCCCCGGATATCCCCATCATCCCCAAACGGACCGGAAATATCAGCATAGCCCGCCTCGTACATTTTAGTAAGGTGGGCCAGGTGGAGAAGTTGTAAACTATCCGCCTCCTCTTTGGAGTGTGAGCGATTGGGCCCGCTTTTAAGAAAAGCCAAAAAATACTGTTGCATAAGCACGGTATCCTGAGTTTTTTCGTCTACATAATCAAAAATCTGAAAGCCCTTATCTGTAAGCTCCCTCTTCAGTTCCGCCTTACTTATTTTTGGTTCCTCTATTTCCTTAACAGGTTGCTTTTGTTGAGTTTGCTTACATCCTATGAGCATCACCCCTGCCAGGAATACAACTAGCATTTGTCTTTCCATTGGTTGTATGGTTTTAAACTTAATTGTGAATTGTAATACCTACTATTTCCGGTCACTTCCTCCCCCAGCCATTGCGGCCTTTTAAATGGCTCATCTTCGTGTTGTAGCTCAATTTCGGCAATTACCAATCCCCTGTTCTCCCCTAAAAACTCATCTACTTCAAAAACATGCTTCCCCACGGGAACTACAAAACGCAACTTTTCCAGGATTACCGGTTCGCATAAGTCAATTAGATTGGTGGCCTCTGAAATTGGAATTTCGGTTTCCCATTCAAATCGGGTTGTCCCCGAATCATTTCCAATCCCTTTTACGGTTAGGAAAGCGGTATCTCCCATAATTCTAACCCGGACTGTACGCTCAGGATGGGTATTCAAAAACCCTTGAACTATTCGTATTTGCGACGTAGCCGCGTCCCTGTATACGTCCGACCTTACCAAAAACTTGCGTTCAATTTCAAGATGTTCCATTTTCTCCCAAAGTTTTTAAAGTGGCAGAGGAGACCCTTATATCCTCATAGGAGTGGTTGGCCAACCAAACCATAGCCCTGGCAATGGTCTCCGGCAGAATGATCTTATACTGTGCCAAAGGACCGATCATTAAAAAGTCCAAAACGCTCAATACCTTTTTAAAAAAGTATTCTCCCGGCCTTTTCTCATTTCTTTTGCCCCCTATTAAGGCGGGTTGCACAATATGCGTTTTTTGAACGCCTACTGCCACCACGTCCTGTTCCATTTCCCCTTTCGTTCTATTGTAGAAAATGGAACTACTAGCATCCGCCCCCATAGCAGAGACTACAATAAATGTTCCTATACCGTTTTGCTTACAAAGTCTGGCGGCTTTTAGGGGAATCCCATGGTCTATTTCCCGATACCTGTTCCTGTCAGGGGTCTTTGCGGCAGTAGTTCCAATACAACAAAAAACCTCATCGCCATAGAATTCACCGGTAAAATCCTTAAGTTGAAGCAGGTCTCCTATTGCCGTGTGTAGTTTTGGATGTGTTATCTCCAATTTCCTTCGTGATAGTACCGTAATGCTTTTATAGCGGTCGTCTTCCAATAGGAGGTGCATTAACTTACGGCCTACAAGCCCAGTTGCCCCTATGATAATGGCATTTTTCCGGTTCTTATCCATCCATCTAAATATACCCTAAATTTGAGTATGGGCTTTGATTTCCCTTTACGAAAGATAATCCATGTAGATATGGATGCCTTTTATGCCTCAGTGGAACAACATGACCATCCGGAACTAAAAGGAAAACCTGTGGCAGTGGGTGGCGGTTCAAAAAGAGGTGTAGTTTCGGCTGCAAGCTATGAAGCCCGGACGTTTGGGGTGCATAGTGCAATGAGCGGTTTTTTAGCCAAACAAAAGTGTCCTGATCTCATTTTTGTAAAACCAAGATTTGATCGATACAAAGAAGTTTCCCTTCAAATCAGGGATATTCTTTACGAGTATACGGATCTGGTGGAACCGTTGTCCCTGGATGAAGCCTACCTTGACGTTACCCATAATAAAAAGGGCAATCCCAGCGCAACACTAATTGCCAGGGAAATTCGAAAAAACATTGTGTCCCAAACCGGATTGACAGCATCTGCCGGGATTTCTATCAACAAATTTTTGGCCAAAGTGGCCAGTGATTATAATAAGCCCAATGGGCAAAAAACCATAAATCCGGAGGAGGTCATTTCCTTCCTGGAGCATCTGGAAATTAGAAAGTTTTACGGTGTTGGGAAGGTGACTGCTGAAAAAATGTATACCCTGGGGATTTTCACCGGAAAAGATTTAAAAGAAAAGTCCTTGGAATTTCTCAACAGGCATTTTGGCAAAAATGGAGTGTATTATTACGAGGTAGTACGAGGCATTCATTTAAGCGAAGTGAAGCCACACCGCATCCCAAAATCTGTAGGGGCAGAACGGACCTTTAGCGAAAATCTAAGCAGTGAGATATTTATGCTGGGCAAATTGGAAAATATTGCGGCCGAACTGGAACGACGACTGGTAAAAGGGAAAATTGCAGGGAAAACACTTACGCTAAAAATAAAGTACAGTGATTTCACATTACAGACCAGAAGTAAAACCCTACCTTATTTTGTTTCCAACAAAGATCTGATTTTTGAAGTGGCCAAGGAATTACTGTTTCAAGCTGAACTACAAAATTCCGTTCGTCTGTTAGGGATTTCTTTGGCTAATTTGAATACTGAAAAAAAGGCCGAAGCCTCCAAAAAAGAAAAGGAAACCGTCTACGTACAGCTAAAATTTGATTTTTAAGACCTTCAAACTACCTCATAATCTACTTACACGGTATCATTGATCGAAAGAAGGGTAATTGTCCAAATGAATATAGAAGAAAGGAAGATCCCAATCGTATTGGCAAGGAAGGCTTTTTGCTTATCCATTTTAAACAAGTAGGCCGCTATACTCCCGGCATAGACCCCAGTACCCGGCAAGGGAATCATTACAAAGAACATAAGGCCAAATACCCCGAATTTTTGAATTTTATCCCCGGTACCCAATTTTGCACGCCTGGCTACGAAAACCGCTGATTTTTTATAAAATCGCCATCTGATCAAATACCGATTTACATTCTCCAAAAAAAACATCATCATAGGGAAAACCAGTGCATTGGCCGAAAAGCCAACAAGAAAAACCAGGTATATATTCAATCCATTGAGCATTCCATAGGGAATACCCACCTTGGCTTCACCAAAAGGAGACAAACTCCAAAGTATAGTAATAATGAAGTCGATAATCACGACACCTAAATTGAAGCCGCTAAACTAGTGATCAAAATAGTTTTGTGATCGCTTCGAAATCATAAAAAAGGATTAAAATATGCTATTCCACTAACGCATATCCCGAAAAATACTTCATTTTTCTTCTCGCCTGGATTTGACATATCGTATTGCCAGCAGAAAACACCCTATTGCGAGTAGTAGTAGTATTGAGGGGATGTAAGCACCAAGATATAGCGCAAAAACCATATTTATCCCCGAAAAAATAATGACCAATACCAAAACGGGACGGGACCTATCACCTAAAAAAATGGAAATCCCGCCAAGAGATGCAAGGCAAACCAAATGAACAGAAGGCAATAAGAACAGAACAGGCATAATCTCTTTTAAAAAGGGGGAGGCATTGGATTGGTTCATTTTGTCCATCACAAAAGCAAATCCGCTTCCATGAAAAATTGCCATTAGTAACAAGAGCAAAGTTCCTGTCCATAAAACTATTTTAAACATTTGAGGGGTGGATTTTTCTATCATCGGTTTCCAATTTAATACATAGACGTCATGGCTTGTAGTATGGGTTGCCCGCAATACAGTTTAAGTTAATGTTACTTTTACCACATAATCTTCGCCCGGAAATACGAGTTCTTCATTGTTATTCCTAATTTTAGACAGTGAAGGATAATATTCATCAACATATTGTTACCACCGCAAGCGACTTGTTCTACGTAAATGGCTACCATGCCACAGGTGTTAACGCAATTATTGAAAAGGCCGGTATTGCCAAAGCCACATTGTATCACCACTTCAAATCTAAAGAAGACATTTGTATTGCCCATTTGAAGTTTAGGCATGAAGCTTTTATGGAAGAATTACAGACCTTCCTTAATAAAAGCAGCAGCTCAACACAAAAGTTACTCGGTATTTTTGACGTACTTCGGGACCTCTATAGAAAAGGCGATTTTTACGGCTGTTGGGCCCAAAGAATACTGGCTGAACTTTCGCCTGACCACAGGAAAGTTTTTGCAGTAATACAGCATCAAAAAAAAGAGCTGTTATCGGTATTAAGTAACTTGGTAAAGGATTCTTTTGCATTTATCTCAAAAGCTGAGACGGAAAAAATAGCAGGAGGGTTGTATTTGTTATATGAAAGCGCTATTACCGAAAGTCATTTACATAAAAATGATTGGCCTATTCATTTGGGGAAGCAAGTAGCGTCCAACTTATTTCTAAATGTCAAATTAAAACAATAAGTCCCGTCTTGGTTTGGAAGACGGGACTACTAAGTACTGTTTTGTTTACTACCACTATTGGACAACTAGTGTATTATCCGTACTGGTAGGATTTAAAGGACAGAAATAAACATACTCTCCTTTAGTAAGCACTGTTGGTTTTGAAGTCTGGGTTTCATTAGTCCCTACCGGAGCCGTAACATAGGCCGTTTGAATATGATTCTCGGGCTTACTGATATCTTTCCCCTTTTTTACCAAAACAAACCCCACATTGTGGTCTATGTTGTTATTGGCAATTTCAAAAATATACGTCCCTTCGGGAAGGGTGAGGGTCTTTTGCGTAAACTCGCCAGGTGTTTGCTCCAACCTAATGGTTTTTACCGAAGCGTCGGTCATTTTGTCCTGTGCGCTGCTTGTGATAACAGCGCCAATAGCGAAAACCAGAGTTAAAATTACTTTTTTCATTTTAAGATATTTATTTGTTGTTATTGCTTTCTATTTTATGCTTCAGTCGCAACTTCCAAAGGATGTGCCACGGGAAAATCTACCGGTATTTGAGTAGTACTGTGGATGTAATTGGAAATTGTTTTATCCCCAACCAACACAATGGTGTCAATGAGGTTTTCTTTGGTCCAACCAGCAGCAAAGAAGTTGTCTAATACAACAGCATCAGTGGCACCTCGATTTTCGGTTATATTTCGGGCCAGTCCAGCCAATGCGTCCAATTTGTTATCAAAAGATGCTTTCCCCGCACGTAATTCAAGAATTTGTGCGTCCGTAAAACCATTCATTTTTCCGATGGCAGTATGAGCGGACAAACAATACAGACAATTGTTTACCTGACTCACCGCGAGGTTTACTACTTCCTTTTGTTTGGCAGTCAAGGAGGTTTTGGCATTGGCAAAGGTCAAGTAGTTTTCCAATGCGTTTTCCGAGTATGCATAGGTGGCGTAAAGATTGGGAACAAAGCCTACAGCTTTCTCCAAATTGTCAAAAATGCCTTGATTTTTTGGACTTACTTCTTCTCTTTTGGGTACGTTAAATGTGCTCATGATTTTAAATTTCAATAGTATTGTTTTGATTAAAAATTTGTTACAAAAGGTTTTTCCGCATTACAATAGAGCTCATGATGGTTTTCTTTATCGCAAGGTGCTTTGACTGTAGCGGTTTCCATCACCCGCCTTCCGTAACTTTCAAAGAGGGTAGTTAGATATAGGAAGGATCTCTGTACTGCATTCATTTCGCTTGACTTCTAAATACAGTGCAAATATGTGGCGAGAAAAGGGGGAGGTGTTAGGAGGGATTTCCCGACTACTTACCATAATTTCCCTTAAGTACTCAAAGGAGGGATCTCCCGGTATTCCGAAGGGGTCATTTGGGTCATTTTCTTGAAGAAACGACTAAAATGAGCAGGGTCATTGAACCCCAGTTCGTACGAAATCTCCTGGTTCTGCTTGTCCGTGAAATGAATAAGCCTTTTGGCCTCTAACGCTAACCGTTCCAGGATGATTTGCTGAGGGGATTTTTGATTGTAGGTGGAAAACAAGTTGGAAAGTGTTTTGGGTGATTTGTAAAGCATTTCTGCATAATCACTCACTTTGCGTTTGCTCTTGTAATGAATATCGACCAAAAAATTGAACTTTCGTATCACTTCAATTTGTTCATTGTTCAGTGTTTTAACAATCAATTGTTCTTTAGCCAGACGGGTACTCATTATAATTAATCGCTTGAGCAACATCTGTAACATATCTCCCTGTATTTTATCCGGAGTAGAAAACTCTTCCACAAAGACGTCGTATAACAGATCAAACCGCTTTTTTTGGTCTTCGGGAATAGATATTATAGGCAGGTCCTGTGTACCAAAAAACAATATCCCGTTACAGGAAACCTCACTGTCATGATCTGCAATACAGTAAAACTCCCGGTTAAAAACCAAAGCTGTAATAGGAAGTTTGGAAGAAGTAAAAGAAATCTTTTGAAGATAGGTTACTGTTACTAATTGATTAGGAAGTAGCCTGATGTCCAATCCATCTGTCTCAAAATGTACGGGTTCTTCATTTCTATTCCACAAAAACTGTATGGTATTGGAAACAACTGGGAAGCGATTGGTATCGCTTTTAATGTCGGTGGAAAGTCCCAGTAGTGCTCCCCATTTTTTGTCATAGAATTCCAGTTTCATTGCAGCGTATTAGAAGATATACCGTGTGTTTTAACCGGATTAGTCCGATTTTTTTGTTTAGTCTTACAAAACAATCTACTTGGTTTTCTTATCTATTTTTGGACAGAAATGTTAATTGTTGTTATAAATTTTAATGAGTTTAGTTCTTTTTCTAGTATTGAACTGTGGAAGAAATAAAACATTACGATTTAGCTGCCCAAAAATTTCTCTCCAAGCAGACCTTTAAAAGTCTTCCCTTAGAGGCCTGGGATTTGTTTGCAGAACAGTTTGGGAGATTTTGTAAAGGCCTTGAAGAAATTAAGCACCTAAAGATTTTGGCCAAAAACCAAGGTTGGCAAGACACTGTTTTTTTTGAGAAAGAAATTCTGCAGAACGATCACATTGTAGTGGTAACAGATGCAAGATTAAACATTGTGCATGCTACAAAAAACATCTTCCAGATGAATGGTTACCACCCTGAAGAGATTGTTGGAAAAAATCCTAAAATATTTCAAGGTAAGGGAACAGATAGAAATGAGGTCTCCAAGATAGGGCGAGCTGTCCGATCAAATCTACCGTTTGAAGCAATAGTAGTAAACTACAGGAAGGATGGCACCCCTTACAAATGTTGGATAAAGGGAGGACCTGTTAAAGACCGTAATGGTAAGGTAGTTAATTTTGTAGCTTTTGAAAGAGAGGTAGCTTAAAAGCTACAGGTCTCTATTTCCGTTACTCTAAGAGTATTCACCATGCCTTTGTCTTTGATAGGCATTGCGGCCAGGCTGATGAGCATATCTCCCACATCCAGGAACCCTTTTTTACATGCTATCTGGTTTACATCTTCAATGGTTTCATCTGTTGATACATATCGGTCATAATAAAATGCTTTAACTCCCCAAAGCAAACTCAATTGGTTCAAGATCCTTCTGTTGGATGTAAAAACCAGAATATGGGCACTTGGACGCCATGCCGAGATCTGAAAGGCCGTATACCCACTGTTGGTTAAAGTAGAAATAGCCTTAGCCTGTATTTCATTGGCCATAAGAGCAGCGTGGTAACACACGGATTTGGTGATATACCGTTTTGTTCTAATGTGCGGAGGATTCTGGGGGACACGTATTAAGTTTGAACCTTCCACACTTTTTAGGATACTTGTCATTTTCTCTATTACCTGCACAGGGTAATTTCCTACGGAGGTTTCACCGGACAACATAACCGCATCTGCACCATCCATTACGGAATTGGCTACATCATTTACTTCAGCGCGGGTGGGAGTAAGACTGGTAATCATGCTTTCCATCATTTGTGTAGCAATAATGACCGGGATCCTGGCTTTTTTTGCTCTTAACACCAGGCGTTTTTGAATAAGCGGGACCTCATGGGCAGGAACCTCCACACCCAGATCACCCCGGGCCACCATTAAGCCGTCGGAATAGGCCACAATTTTATCAATGTTATCAACCGCCTCCGGTTTTTCTATTTTAGCGACAATAGGAATTTTGTAATTCGAATGTTCCTTTATCAAATTCTGTAAATCAATCAGATCTTCGCTAAAACGCACAAAAGAGAGAGCAATCCAATCTACTTGTTGTTTAATTGCAAAAATGGCGTCTTTTATATCCTTTTCGGTAAGTGCCGGAAGCGAAATATTGGTGTTAGGTAGGTTGACCCCTTTTTTTGACTTTAGCGGGCCCCCTTGAATGACTTTCGCTTTGACCTCATTTTCCCCGTTGGTGTGTACCACTTCAAAAATGAGTTTTCCATCATCCAGTAATATTTTTTCCCCGGGCTTTACATCTTTAGGAAAATTTGTATAGTTCATGTACACCTTTTCAGAGTTCCCCTCAAAAGGTTCTCCGGTCACAAACATTATTTCATCACCTGGTGCAACTACCACTTCACCCCCCATTACACCTACTCTCAATTTTGGCCCCTGTAGATCCGCTAAAATTGCGGTATTCCCTTCCAATTCTTCATTAAGCTCACGAATGATCTTAATTCGCTCCACTACATCATCATAATTTGCATGGGAAAAGTTTATTCGGAATACATCCACTCCTGCTAAAATCATATCACGCAACACTTCTTTCCTGCTGGTTGCGGGACCAAGAGTAGCCACTATTTTGGTTTTTTTCTTTCTGGGCATCAATAAAAAATTAGGTTTTGCGTTGATTTTATGGTCTCCGGATCTACTGTGTACACCATTGTTAATTGAGGAATAAGCTTTACAGCTTTTACCACGTTTTTGGTCAGCCTGGCATTCCCCGGGCTTACCTTTAAAAAATAGTCGACCTCTTTTCTTTCGTCAACTAAATAGCAGTTCCGCAATGCTGTAGTATGCGGGAACAATCCCATAGATCGCTCGGAATCCTCGTATTGAGCACTATTGCTTAATAATTGCCATTGTTGTTCTGCAGTTTCATCTTCCCATTCAAAAATGGGAAAAGATCCTTTTTCCAGTTCTAAGTCCTTAGAAGTCCTGGCCAACTTAAGATTAGCGGTTTTGTTCAGCTGATATGCCAAAGCATAACTTTCCAAATCAGTATGAATGGCAACCAGTTCAAAAGAATCTATTAAAGATTCTTCGATTATCTTATATTTTATAGCCATTAAAACTTTGCGAATGCTAAAGATAAAATTAATCCCTAAACCAACCTAGTCACCTTATTTCTTTACTTTAAAAACGATCTACGAAAACGTTTGAGTTTACTTTTTCTTAAAGCTAGTTGGACTCAATTTTATCTTGAAGTGCATAATAGGCCCTTTTGGAAGCTTTCTCCTCCGCTTTCTTTTTAGAAGTAGCTCTCGCTTTTGCCATTATCCGGTTGTCTATAGTCAACTTTACTGCAAAATGTTTGAGCTCATCATTACCGGTGTCTTCGTAAACCTCGTAATGGAACTCTTTTTTTTGTTTTTGACACCACTCAATAACCAGGCTTTTATAGCTAATGACCTTGCCTTCCAATTGTTCAATATCTACATAAGGGTCAATAACCCTTTCGTAGATAAACCGCTCGCACTGATCATATCCTTTATCGAGATAAATAGCTCCAATCAAAGCTTCGAATACGTTGCCATATATATTTTCCCCAAAATGTGATTTCGGGATACGGCTCTCCACTAATTTTAGCAAATTCAAATCCTTTCCCAGTTCATTCAAATGCTTTCTGCTCACTATTTTAGAGCGCATTTTTGTTAAATACCCCTCATCACCCCCAGGAACCTCTTGATACAGGTGTTTGGAGATCACTGTCCCCAGCAAGGCATCCCCCAAGAACTCCAGTCGTTCATAGTTCATTGGGTTTCCCAATCCATCTCTTTTATTCAAAGAGCGGTGCAAAAAGGCTTTCTTATATATGCTGAGGTCTTTAGGCTTAAAACCAAGTATTCTTTTAATCCCACCAAAAAAAACCCCATCCGTTTTGGGATGGGAATTGAATATTTTGGGGGTAAATTTCATTCGTATTTTGTACTAGCTTATTTTTTTAAAAAGGAGGCATGCGTTATGTCCTCCAAAACCAAACGTATTGCTCATGGCTACGTTAACCTCTCTTTCCTGAGCTTGGTTAAGAGTCAAATTAAGGGTTGGGTCTATTTCTTCGTCCACTACGCTATGATTAATGGTTGGTGGCACTGTATTATGTTCCATAGCCAGAATAGAGGCAATAGCTTCTATAGCACCGGCAGCCCCCAGGAGGTGTCCTGTCATAGATTTGGTAGAATTGATATTCATTTTAGGGGCGTGGTCACCAAAAACCATGGAAATGGCTTTTAGTTCTGCCACATCTCCCAATGGGGTAGAAGTACCGTGAGTGTTAATAGCGTCTACATCCTGAGGTTGCAATCCTGCATTTCTTAAACAATTTTCCATAACCCGTATTACCCCAATCCCTTCAGGGTGTGGAGCGGTCATATGGTAAGCATCGCTGGATAAGCCTCCCCCTATAACTTCGGCGTATATTTTTGCACCCCTTTGCCTGGCATGTTCATATTCTTCGAGAATCAATGCCCCGGCGCCTTCACCTAAGACAAAACCATCGCGGGTTGCATCAAATGGCCTGGAAGCAGTTTCCGGACTATCATTTCTTGTTGACAGTGCGTGCATAGCATTAAAACCTCCCATTCCTGCAATGGTAACAGCCGCCTCGCTACCGCCGGTAACCACAACATCGCAATGTCCCAGCCTAATATAATTTAACGCATCTATCAATGCATTCGCAGAAGAGGCACAAGCAGATACCGTAGTATAATTGGGGCCCATAAAACCATGCTTAATGGAGATGTTTCCCGGAGCGATATCTGCAATCATTTTTGGGATAAAAAAAGGATTGAAGCGGGGTGTGCCATCTCCTTTGGCAAAACCTATCACTTCGTCCTGAAAAGTCTCCAAACCTCCGATTCCTGCTCCCCAAACCACACCGACCCTAAATTTGTCGATCTTTTCCAAATCCAATCCGGCATCAGCAATTGCTTCATCCGAAGAAATCAGTGCATATTGAGTAAAACGATCTAACTTTCTGGCTTCTTTCCTATCAAAGTAGTCCTGCGCATTATACCCTTTCAACTCGCAAGCAAATTTTGTTTTAAACTTCTCTGTGTCAAAATAAGTAATGGGAGCGGCACCACTTTTACCGTTCTTAAGGCCGTCCCAATAGGCATTTAAAGTATTGCCAATTGGGGTCAATGCACCCAAGCCGGTAACTACAACTCGATTTAATTGCATAGAACTGCGATTTCTATTTAGCCTGAAATTAAAAAAATTATCCATGTGGTACTGTACCACATGGATAATTCTAAACCGTCAATAAAATATCATTTATTACTTTGCTTCTTCTATATAGCTTATAGCCTGACCTACTGTGGCAATATTTTCAGCTTGGTCATCAGGGATTTGAATGTCAAATTCTTTTTCAAACTCCATGATCAACTCAACAGTATCCAAAGAATCGGCACCTAAATCGTTGGTAAAGCTTGCTTCAGGTACTACCTCATTCTCATCAACACCCAATTTATCAACGATAATAGCCTTAACTCTTGATGCAATGTCTGACATAGTGTATTAGTTTTTAAATTTAAACGTGGGCAAAAATAAAAAACTTTGGATTAAATACACCATTTGTCGATAAAATGTGCTGTAAATTACTGCTTTAACCATCATAGACTTACTTTTGCCCCAAGTTAAATATCCTCATATGAAGGACATTGTTTTGTTGGCTTCGGGTTCCGGATCCAATGTAGAAAACATCATACATCACTTCCAAGGACATCAAAAAGTCAGAGTTGCCTGTGTACTCACCAATAATGCCAAAGCTAAGGTGATAGAGCGATGTGAGCGCCTGCGGGTTCCCCTGTTGTGTTTTAATAAAACGGCCTTCTCCCAATCGGATATCGTTCTTAAATTGCTGCAATCCCTTAATCCGGAACTAATCATTTTAGCCGGCTTTTTATGGAAAATCCCGGAAGAATGGGTGGTGGCTTTTGATAGTAAAATTATCAATATACATCCCGCCTTATTGCCCAAATATGGAGGCAAAGGCATGTATGGTAGCTATGTACATAGTGCCGTTAAAGCAAGTAAGGAAAAGGAAACCGGAATTACCATTCACTATGTAAACCAACATTATGATGAAGGCGCCATTCTTTTTCAGGCCAAAATCCCGTTGGAAGAAGCGGATACTGTGGAAACTATTGCCCGCAAAGTGCATCAACTGGAATATGATCATTATCCCAAAGTAATTGAACAACTACTCCAGGATCATGGCTAAAAAACAAAAGTTCTATGTTGTTTGGAAAGGCAAGCGGCCTGGTATTTATGACAACTGGGAAGATTGCCTGGCCCAAATCAAAGGAAGTAAAGGTGCGCAGTACAAAGCGTTTTCCAATTTCCAAGAAGCAAAAAAAGCATACAACGGTAATTACCAAGATTATAAGGGAAAAAAGAAGGGCCAGGAAGGATTAACTCCGCAGGAGCGCTTAAAATATGGAGAACCCAACTATCATTCCATTGCTGTTGATGCTGCTTCCAGCGGTAATCCCGGCGTAATGGAGTATCAGGGCGTAGATACCAAAACAAAAAAGACTCTTTTTAAACAAGGCCCATTTCCGGAAGGCACGAATAACATTGGAGAGTTTTTGGCAATAGTTCACGGATTAGCTTTTTTGAAACAGAAAAAAAGCGACCGAATCATCTATTCTGATTCAAGAACAGCAATAAGCTGGGTTCGTAAAGAAAAGTGTAATACAAAGCTTAAAAAAACAGCGGCCAACCAGACTTTGTTTGCACTGATAGAGCGAGCGGAATTATGGCTAAAAAAGAATTCCTACCGTACCCCTATTGTGAAATGGGAAACTAAAGCCTGGGGAGAAATCCCGGCAGATTTCGGTAGAAAATAATACGGTATATTTGCAGCAAAATTCGGCGTGAACTCATTTAGACTTTTTGGATTGAAGCGAAAATCTTGGATTTTTTGCCCAATTGAAAGCTCTTTCGAGTTACATAGCCCAAGTTATGTAAAGAGAAAAAGGTGAAAAG
>JANQSA010000023.1 GCA_028284285.1 Croceivirga sp. | reverse complement strand
GAAGTGTGTCTGCTAATCACCCTTACTTGCAGCCCGAAGGCTCAATTGCGAAGGGTGCAGCTCAACAGGATCGGCCGAATGCATGTGAAAGGCGCCTCAATGGCTACCGCCAAACGGTCATGTATCATGATCCCGGAGTACAGCACCCAAGCCATTTTTTTTTTTTACTTGGGAGTCCATTTTGGAGCGGGAGGAAAACCGGGGTACCCTGAGAAAAACCATCAAGTCAGGTTGAGATAGACTGAAACTCAGCCCACGTACGGTTGCAGAGGTGGGAGGCGCTGATGTAGAACACAACGCCAACCTGACTTCCCAAGGCAGACAGCACAGGGACACCAGGATGGTTACCCATCCGGATATTAACCCTGCCCAATAGGACTTAACTTCGGTGAACAAATGGGGACCCTTGGACAAGCCGTACGACCGGTAGGTAGATTGATAAATAGGTAAGCAGGTAAATAACGAGGATGGAAGGAGTTTTACTGATGTGCACAACATCTAGCCGTGTACAATTTGCATTCATGGTAAAGAACTAAACGTGTAGCTTGGTTCACAGTAAGATAAGATAATTGAATCACAAGGAGGCGTTGCGACTGGTGTAAATCAAAAGTCGTAATCACAAATACAGTTGTTAGGGCGTTGTAGAAGGATCAGAATGTTTCCTTTTTCTTTCGATTACGGCATACAAAGCACCCATGCATAAAATAGCTGTGCTTGACATCCATCCTGCTTTAGAGTCAAAGACAAAAAAGATGAAGGGATAAAAAAATTGGTCTCATTACCCGAAACTTTTCAGGCACAATCCACATCCATATTCCCATAGTTTCAGGATCTAGTGGGTGTCCCAAAGGAAAAACGTCTGGTTGATCAAAGACCTTACTCAAAATAAACGACTTTCCCTTCCTGCAGGGTCCAGTGATTGACACAACACAAACTGGACCTGCAAGTTGAAAATGAAAGGAACATTGCAAATGAGATGGAGTGAACGTCTTCTGTTGGCGGAGTGGTGAGGGCACAGGACTTGGAATCCACTGAACCCAAGTTCATAACGCTATCGTTTGTTCCTGGTTATCCGGGATGCCATAAGTTCTATGTTGACCTTATTATGATCGACCCATTTCCCTACCAAAAGCCCTCTGAAATACTACCTGCTTATACGCCTACGCTACATATCCTGCCTAAACGAGGGATGTAGGTATATTAGTATATTTTGACTTTCCAAGCTTTAAGATAAGGTATTGTTTTTATAATCACTGAATAAATGTGGATCCGATGATTTCTGATACTTTTTTCTACTTCGCAGAAAATTTTTTGCTGGTACGTACTGAAAGGGGTTTCAAATCATAGTTGGAAAGAAGAGATGTATCCAAAAGGTTTAGAGACCATCAGCTATCTAGAAGTATGAACAAGGTTATGGATTTCATTTTATCTTTTTAACTTTCCTCCA